>JBFXBS010000001.1:0-832713 GCA_050182995.1 Phycisphaerales bacterium
GCCGCCGGCGGGCACGACAAGCAGCACTGATTGCGGGGTAGAGCAGCCTGGTAGCTCGTCGGGCTCATAACCCGGAGGTCGCAGGTTCAAATCCTGCCCCCGCTATTGCCGGGCCGGTTGCGAAAGCAGCCGGCCCTTTGGTTTTCAGGGAACGCCGCCGAGAGACCTCGGCGGCGTTTTCGCTTTTTGGCCCACGTTCCGAAGGGTTCGCCAGACCGGACGCCCGCGGGTCGGGTCTCTGCCGAGCCGCATGGCCATAACCGGCTCCGGCCCACTCGGGCCTCACGGGCGCGATTTTGGCCCAAAGTCTCTCCGCGTCTCTCGTCGCCGGGTGCCCGGGTTATGAGGGGTTCTTGCTCGCGAGGGCGGGATTGATGCGGTTGCAACCGCGATCCGCTGGCTATCGCGCCACGCGGCGCGCGACTTTTGCATAAAGGCACTCGGTGATGCGGCTGCGATCGTCGCGGCCATTCTCTCCGGTACGGAGCTCACCGTGATCTCAAACACCCGACCCGAGTCCATGACGCCCGCGGAGCGCGACGCCGAAGTCGCGAGCATCCTCGCGCTCGGCCTCGCACGGGCCATCCATGCGGAACGCTCCCCCGCTTCGCGTTCCACCCGGGAGCCAAGCGACCTGGCGAAATCTGACGCCGATCGACTTGAACTTCCGCAGCATGCAGACCTCAGTGTCTCCGCACGGCCCCGGGGTTAGGGCTCCGGATCGATGCGACGAGGAATCCCCATGTCTGATGCGATCGAACGACAACTCGGCGAGCTTCAGCGGATGACCACCAGCGACTTGGTGGACCGCTACGAGGAACTCCACGGCCACGCCTGCCGCACACGCCACCGCGCCTACCTGATCCGCAAGATCGCGTGGCGTATCCAGGCCAACGCGGAGGGCGACCTGAGCGAGCGGGCCAAGCGGCGGGCGGCCGAACTGGCCGACGACGCAGAGATCCGCACGATGGCACCTCGCTCGTACACCTCCCCGCCGCAGCCCGGCGAGATCCGCACCAGGGTGCGATCGCTCGACACGCGCGACCGCCGCGATCCCCGGCTGCCGCCGCCCGGCTCCGCGATCGTCCGCCAGTACAAGGGGCGGACGATCCGGGTCATCGTGCTTGGGGATGGTGAAGGCTTCGAGTTCGACGGCGAGCGGTATGGCACGCTGTCGGTGATCGCCAAAAAGGTGACGGGCCAGCACATCAACGGGTACCGCTTCTTCGGATTGCGGGGTGGCCGATGACCAAGCGGGGAAAATCGGCCAACGTGCCGTCAGCGCGGGATCGGGGCGGGGGAGCACCCGGGCCAATCCGGTGCGCGATCTACACCCGCAAGAGCAGTGAGGAGGGACTTGAACTCGAGTTCAACTCGCTCGACGCCCAGCGGGAAGCGGCGGAGGCGTACATCGCCAGCCAGCGGAACGAAGGGTGGATCTGCCTTCCAGACCGCTACGACGACGGCGGGTTCTCCGGCGGCAGCATGGAGCGGCCGGCGCTTGAGAAGCTGCTGAAGGACATCGAGGCGGGCAAGGTCGACTGCGTCGTGGTCTACAAGGTGGACCGCCTCAGCCGCTCGCTCATGGACTTCGCCCGCATCATGGAGACGTTCGACCGCAAAGGCGTCTCGTTCGTCTCGGTGACACAGCAGTTCAACACCACGAGCTCGATGGGGCGGCTGACGCTCAACATCCTGCTCTCGTTCGCCCAGTTCGAGCGCGAGATCATCGGCGAGAGAATCCGCGACAAGATCGCCGCCCAGAAGCGCCGGGGCAAGTGGGCGGGCGGCGTGCCCATCCTGGGCTATGACGTCGATCGGTCCGGCAGCAGCCCTCGCCTGGTGATCAACCCGCGCGAGGCGGCCAAGGTCCGCGCGATCTTCCAGATGTACCTCGACAAGGGCTCGCTCCAGCGGACCGTGACCGAGCTGCGGCACCGAGAGTGGAAGAACAAGCGCCGCGTGACCAAGAAGGGCGTCAGCGTCGGCGGCCAGCCCTTCAACACGGGCACCCTCCACGTTCTCCTGACCAACCCGCTCCTGACGGGCAAGATCGTCCACCGGGGCAACACCTACGACGGCGAGCACGAGGCCATCGTCGATCCCGCATTGTTCGAGCGCGTCCGTCAGCAGCTCCTCGAGAACGGCAGGACAGGCGGGATCGAGATGCGCAACAAGTACGGGGCGCTCCTGCGTGGGCTCCTGCGGTGCAAGAAGTGCGACTGCGCGATGATCCACACGTTCTACGGCAAGCGGGACAAGCAGTACCGCTACTACCGATGCTTGGAAGCCATCAAGAACGGGGCGCACACCTGCGAGGCGTCGTCGTTGCCCGGGCTGGAGATCGAGAAGCTCGTGGTCGACGAGATCCGCACCCTCGGCGGCGACCGCGAGCTGCTGGATCGCATTCTCGCCGAGGCCCAGGTGAACGTCGACCAGGAACTTACGGCGCTCAAGACGGAGCGGGCATCGATTCACGCTGCGCTCGGCCGATTGGAGCAGGAGCTGCGGGAACTGGTGGCGGACCGAAGCGGAACCGCCGCCGCGACCGCCCGGCTCGCCGCCGCCCACGAGCGGGTCAGCGGCGCACGCACCCGTCTTGCCGAGGTCGAGACACGGCTGGACCTGATCGGAGCCAAGGCCATCACCCGTGAGGAGGCCCGCAAGGCACTGAGAGAGTTCGACGGGGTCTGGGCGCAACTCTCGCCCCGCGAGCAGGGCCGGGTGTTGAAGTTGCTCTTCTCGAAGATCGAGTACGACGCGGAGAACGCCACCGTCGCGGTGACGTTCCGAGCGAGCGGGATCGCCGCCCTGTGCGCCCGACAACTGGAGGAAGCCGCGTGACCACCGTAGTTCGGACCATCCATATCACCCGAAAGGCCCGCCGCAAGCGCGTGGTCCTCGGCCCCGAGGCCCCAAAGCCCGAACTGCCGGGCCGTGTGCCCCGAGTGGCCCGCCTGATGGCCTTGGCGATCAAGTACGACCGGCTCCTCCGGAAGGGCGTCGTCGCAGATCTCTCCGAGCTCGCCCACCTTTGCCAGGTCACGCAGCCGCGGATGACGCAGATCATGAACCTGCTGCACCTCGCGCCGGACATCCAGGAGGCGATTCTGCACCTTCCCGCCGTCGAGCGGGGCCATGATCCGATTCACGAGCGATCGCTTCGGCAGATTACCGCCAAGGTCGCATGGCGAGAGCAACGACGTTTGTGGGCGCGGCTTGGCTTGCCGCATTCGGACCAGCGATCGCTACAACAGCCCGGACGGCATTGATCCGAGCCGACGCTTGAACAGCAGTTGCGCGTCATCGTCATCCGACAGATGCACCCGGATCGCCCCCTCGCACTCTGGTGGTGGCGGGGTCGTGGTAGTCATGATGTACTGGAACGGTGCACGATCGTCGCCTCCAAGAGCGTTGTGGCGATCAAGCATGAACGAGATGTAGCGGTGGTACAAGGCAGAACCCAGATCCGCCTCACGTGGGCTGTCGTGGAGGACGAATCCGGGGTGGTTGGCGGAACCCTCGACCGATGCCAGCAGACCGCAGGCGTCCGCGAGCACCACGGCCAGCGACTCAACCGCCTCGCCGCCGATCGCCGCCTTCCGCCTGATCTCGAACTCGATCTCCTCCTCGGTCACGATGATCTCACCGGAGTAGTCGGGCGACACCGCTGCCCCGACGACCACTGAGTAAAGACGCCGCACTCGGTCGAACTGTTTGGTCGTGCGAGATCGCACGCCTTGTACCTTAACGGCAACACCGGCTCGGCTCTCCTCTTTAAGGGCTAGCTCGTTCCGCAGTTTCGCGAGGTCGGCGTCCTGCTCAGTCCCGGAAACCAAGGCAGAGTATCGATCAAGCTCGCGGCTCAATCGCTCAATCGCTTCGATGCGGCGTTCAAGCGAGCGTTGATTGGCAGAACGTTCCGCGATCCGCTTCTCTATCGCCTGCACTTGTGCTCTCGGTTCGGCCAGCTCTTGGTCTATTGCAGCGATATCCGCAGCGAACCTCGCTGCTGTCTGATCAGCTTCCGCGATCACCGGGAGTGCCATATCTCGCGAGCCCTCAAGCCGCCCCAGATGATCATCGATGTGCCCGCAGTCCCGGAATGGAATACCGCCGTAGTTGCATGTCTGGAGCCCCGACTGCAGTGCCTTCAGTTTGGCCATCACATCTCGTTCGTCCTGTGTGTACTGGGCAGCCGCATTGCCGCGCTTTGCCTGCAAACCCTGCAGCGCAACCCACTCTCTCCGATCTGCCTCCCTGCGCTCGATGCGTGCCAGAAGACCTCGGAGTTCGCGGTTATCCGCCTCCAACGCTCCCTCGAGCTGCCGCAAGTCGTCCCGGAGACCTCCAACGAACGACGAGACACGATTCGCTGGCGTGAACAGCTCTCCCGCATCCTGTGCGATCTCCGGAAGACCTTGGTCCAGCAGCGCTTGGTTGAGTCTGGCGACCCAATAGCGGGGCTCACTGAGCCGCGTTTCGATCTGTCCTCGAATCTTGTCGGCTTCGATGGAGATGCCATCGAGTTGGTCCTGCAAAGCCAGTTCTTCCGTGTCCAGCACGCCGAGGATGGCGCGGATGACGCGGCTGCCATCGATCTTGGGCCGGGGCAGGCTGGGGGCCTCGGAGTCGCTCCGCTCTGATCTCCACTTCCAGACGGACTCCAGACGGCACTCCTGGTCGCGTGTGAACGCCGGCAGCAGGTGGCTGTGGGTCAGCTTCAAACCGGGGACCACCTGTCCCTGCCGCGGCATGCTCGCCATCAGTGCCGAAGCCAGTGCAGCCTCGAAGTCGCTGTACGGAACCGCCTGCTGTCGCTGGAGCGCAAGATCCTCCACCGTCATATCGCGGGCCGCTCGGGACCAAGGGCCGATGGCGAATGGCCGAAGGACCGCCCACGCCTGGCCATTGACGTTCAGTTCCGCTCCAACCCAACCCGCTGGAAAGTCCTGCCGGATTGCGGCGACGACGCGCCGACGCCCGAAGTGCGGCTCGCCAAGGCAGTAGCGGATCAACCGGCAGAGCGACGTCTTGCCGACGCCGTGACCCGAAGCCTTGATGTCCTGCCACGATCCCTTCTCCTCGCCGAACACGATGTTCAGGCCCCGCTTGAACGGGAAGTCGTTCACCTTCTCAAACGGATCGAGCTGCTGAAGAATGACGATCCGCCGGATCCAGAAGACCGGTTCACTCCGCGACGGCTTGAGGTCGAGGGCGGTCGGGGTCATCCCACCAGCAACCTCCTCTGATCAAACACCTGCCGCCAAGGCTGCGTAGCGTGAGTCGCGTCGGTGGCGTGCTCGGCCACCTCGATCACCAGAGCCACGAGCGCCGCATCGAGCGCGGGCATCTCAGGCTCCTTCACTGCGCGAGGGAACGTGGGGCCCGGCTGGGCGTCATCCATCGAGGCCGAAGTACCGATTGCCTTGGTAGTTGATGCCCAGCGGAGTGCGGCGGCGAACGGGACTCGCGTGCCGTCTGGGAGCTTCGCCAGCGGCGCTTTGGACATCAGCCGCTTGGTCTCCTGCTTGCGGCTCTGCCCGAGGATCTGCTCACACAGGTCCGGGGAAGTCGCGGCGGTCATGCACGCCATGTAGAACGCGATGCCTCGGCGCGGGGCAGCGCGGACCAGAGCCAGCATCCACGCCGCCGTTTCCCAGTCGACCGACGAGTTCGGGAAGGCCTGATCGAAGACGGTCATCTCTTCGATGGGGGCCGCTGCCGAGGCACGCTTTGCCCGCGCGGGCTTGGCCACCGCCGGGGCTGCGGCCGCCTGCTCGGCCTTGGCACGCTCGTGATTGAGGGCGAGGAGCCGCTTGAGCACCTCCTTGCGGGCGACAGGGCTGATGGTGTACCGGACGCGGTCGTTCTCCGGGAGGGTCTCAACCTCGTAGAAATCGTGCTGGAGATCGAGAGACTGCCAGGCGTACTCGTCGCGGACGGCGTTGTCGAGGGTGACGTGCAGACGGCGGAGTTCGAGCAAACCAGCGAGGGCCTGATCGTACGTGAAGGCGAGCGCCCGCTCGCGGTGCTCGGACGGAATGGAGAGGCCACGCGGGTCCTTCTTAGCCCGGGCGGCAAAATGCGCCTTCAGCTCGGCTTCGACGTCGCGGGAGTGGAAGAGGTTGTAGACATCGGTCAGGCCGAGCCAGAGCGAGAGCATGAGCGAGCGGCGGTGCTCGTGGTACTGCTCGCCCGCGGTCACAAGAGCCAAGTCGTCAGCGTGCCAGAGTCTGCCCGGAAATGGAAACGTCTCAAAGCAATCAGACGGCGAGTATCTCAAATCCTGCTTGAGAGAGCCGCTGTACTTTCTAGCCCACCACTCGTGGATGCTGGATTGAAGGGTCGAGAAAACGCTCCACTGTTCACTGTCGCACACAAACAGTGCATCCGAGAATACAAGCGAACTAGGACACTTCACAACAGACAGATATTTGGTGGTACGTGCAATAGCCATAACGGTTGCACGGCACCGGACCCGGTTAAAGAAGCTGGTCTTGGGAGCCGCAAACCGCCACCACTGCTTTATGTGCTGAATGTTTGCCGGAGACGTTGGATCGAGCGCCAGTCGCTCTGGTCGCACGGCCTGCTCCACACGTTCCCACGCCGGGCCAAACGTTCGCGCAACTGCCTCCGACCGATCACCGAAGTCAATTACGCTCCGCGATGGCGATTGCTCCGGGTGAGAGTTCAACTCTCGGGCGTTCAGAATTCGCCGGATCACCTCGCGACACTTGGGGTCGCACTCAACAATCGCGTCGGCCTCCTCGTGAGACAGCATGAATCCATCACCTCGGAGAAAGGACCCCACCGACCCTCGTTCTGCGGCTTCTGAGAGGCGTGCTGGCGGCGAATCGTTGACAGCATCATCCTCGAGAAATGCATTAATCTGACTGGCGTGACGCCCATCTAAAATGCACGACTTCGTCCATTCCCCGCGTCGCAGGGAGATCAAGGACACGACGAGATTGGCCTGGCCAGGCCAACGTACTCCACGCACTGCCATAACAATTCGCGATCCGTCTGAAAGCACACGTTGCAAGCCGTCTTCGCGA
This sequence comes from Phycisphaerales bacterium, assembly GCA_050182995.1. Taxonomy (GTDB): domain Bacteria; phylum Planctomycetota; class Phycisphaerae; order Phycisphaerales; family UBA1924; genus JAEUIX01. Next base: position 7,059 of record JBFXBS010000001.1, read on the forward strand.
GTGTCTCCGTCCTTGATCGAATTGGTCGTTATGATGGCCATCATTCCTCCTGGAACAAGGAGGTTGACGATTCGGCGGAGGAAGTACACAACCAGATCGCTCAGACCGGTCGGCGCATATTGCCGCACTACGTAGTGACAGAACGAATGGCCATAAACTGTGCTGAGTATCTTTCCGCCAAGATACGGAGGGTTCCCAAGAATGCAGTCAAATCCTCCTCGTTTAACAATCTCGGGAAACTCAAGGAACCAGTGAAAGAAACGCTTGCGGTGGGCGAGGGCAAACGACGCCGCGGGTGCTAGGCCCTGGGCAGCTATGCGGCCCGACCAGAAGTCGCGGAACCGTTCGTCAGTAATCAGCTTGTCGGTGTTTTCCGGTGTGCGTGCGACGTAGAACTGGGCGATCGGAATCGAGGCGAGGTTGCGAAGCGTGAACGCAGCACCGGACGTCGAGAACGACTCGAATGCTCTCTTCTTGGCGTCGATCTCCGTCGGCGACGTCTCCGGCATAGCGGTGACAGCCCCCCACCTGTCGAGCACGGCGGCGAGTTCCGTCTCGCGCTGGTGGGTGAAGGCGAGCTTGGCCTGGCCCGTCGCACGTTCCTTGCGCTCGCGCTTGTTGCGGGCGCGAACTTCCTTGCCGATGTCGGGATCATCGCCGGGGAGCTTGGCAAAGGCCTCGTCCGGAACGCCGGCGTCGACCTCCTCGCGCTTCACGAAGCCGACGATGGCGTTGCCGCACTTGATGTGGTGGTCGAGGAAGTTGAGCGGCTCACCGGGGTTGTGGGCCTCGAGCCAGAGGGCGACCTTGCAGAGCTCGACCGCCAGGGGGTTGAGGTCGACGCCGTAGATGCAGGTGCGGATGACATCGCGGATGGCGGCGCGGTACGAGGCCGGCGAGGGCTGCTCCTCGCCGGTGCGGACGATGGCGAGCTCGGTGGCGATGCGGCGGGCGGCGGCAAGGAGGATGTGGCCGGAGCCGCAGGCGATGTCGGCGACGCGAAGGTCGAGCAGTGCGGCGGCGGGGTCCTTGGCCTTGAGCCGTTCGGCGATGAGGTGGTCGAGCGAGTGCTTGATCAACGGCTGGACGAGGTCGTCGGGGGTGTAGTGCGAGCCGGTGGCGGCGCGCTCGTCGCCGGGCTTGAAGTCGAAGACGGGCGTCGTGCCGGACAGATCGATGGACGGCTCGTACTCGAGGAGTCCCTCGTAGACGGAGCCGAACTCCTCGACGTTGAGGGCGGCGTAGTTGACCCGGATGAGTTGGCCGTTGACAGGATTGGTGTAGAGCCCGAGCGAGCGGAGGCATGAGAGCAGGTGGGCGTTGGAGAGGTGGGCGGACTCGAGCTCGCCGATGGCCCCGTAGCTGAAGAGGTCGCCGGCGAGCGGCTTCAGGCCGAGCTTGGGGCCAGGGCCGTCGGCATCGAAGAGGCGGAACGCGGAGACGAGAGCGAGCCAGAGGTCGTTGTGGCGGCCGTCGGCTAGGTACCGCTTCTCCGCGAGCCGGCGGAGGCGCTGGACGCTGTAGTACTGCTCGTAGGTGCTGCGCTGCGACGGCTTGGCCGACGTGGGGAACACGAGTCCCCGCTCCTCGATGACCATCAGGAACAGCAGGCGGTAGATCAGACGGAGGAGCGACTTGTAGAACGCGTCGGGCTTGAGGGAGCCGTCGGCCAGCCGGTTGCGGAGGGCGTTGTTGGCGGGGTGCGCGAGGAAGCCGTTGGCGAAGCAGCGGATCGCCTCCTCGACGGCTCGGGAGAGCCCCTCGCGGATGCGTGCCCCGGAGTCGAGCGAGTCCTGGTGGTATCGCTCGACGATGCTCTCGGCTGCGGACTCTGTGGACTGGGGTAGGCGCGAGGCGTGGAGCAGGCGGAAGAGGACGGCAAAGTCGGCGAAGAGTCCGTCGGTAAAGATGCGGTCGAGGTCGAACTCGACGTACGTCTGCTTGATGAGCCGCGAACTGTCACGGAGGAGGCGGAGCACGCGGCCGTTGGTCACCAGGCCGTAGAGCTGCTCCGAGAGGTTGAGGTACTCCTGCACGACGGCGTGCGCGGACATGCGGAGCGTGGCGTTGGCGGGCTTGCGGTCGAGCCCGGCAGGGTCGCGGTAGCCGACGACGTGAACAGGGGTCTGGCCACGGTTGGTGATGCGGTGGGAGATCGCGTAGGTCTTGCCGTTGAGCTCGGCACCCGCCTTCTGGAACTCCAGGTCGTACTTGAGCAGGCCGAGGAGGGGGACGATCCAGAGGTTGCGGGTCTCGGTCGTCGCCGGCGAGTCCGGGCGGAGGGCTTCGAGCTTTCGGTGGAAGATCCGCCAATAGTCCTGCGCGTCCGCCCAGGCGCGGGCGATCTCGTCCTTGACCTTCGTGCCTGAGTCGAGGCCGAAGTCGGCGGGACGCTGGCCGGGGAGTTCCTCAAGCCGATCGATCAGGTCGGGAGAGAGGATCGACCCCTCGATGCGGATGCTGGGGTAGATCACGACGCCACCTCCGGTAGCAGCACGTAGATCCCGAGCAGGTCCATCGGGAGCACGGGATACACCACCTGGTAGCGGTTCTTGTCCATCAGGGCGCTGAAGCGCTCGTGGGCCTCGACCAGCCGTTTGGACTGTTGCTCGGCGACCCGGTCGAACTCCGGGCCGAACGAGGCGGCCTGCTCGAGCTCGGCCTGCAGGAAGTTGGCCCTGGACTGAGGCGACAGATCGCTCGATGGACGCGCGCGCATGAGGAGCGACTTAGCCTCCTCGTGCCCGAGGTACTCGCGGCCGCCCTGCGCGGGACGCCATCCCCAGATCAGCATCTCCTCGGCGACGATCTGATGTGGCTGACGCATGCCGTCGCGAGCCTGCTCGATGACGTTGCGGCACCGGAAGAGCATGAGCGTGGTCTTCACGCCCACCTCTCGCGTCCTCACCACCGCCGCGCGGGCCGCGCGCTTGCCCTGTCGGGCGAGGGTGTTGGCCATGACGAGCTGGCAGAGCTGCTCCACGAACCGGTGGTTGCGCCCGATGTATCGGAAGCCCTTTGGCGGCGGGGACGCGAAAGACACCCTCACGGCCGGGCCATCCGGGAGGATGCCCTGCAGCTGTGGTGGCAGGTTTCCCGTGACGATGGTGTAGCCGGGGTCAGTGCGGTCCTTGATGACCTGAACGCCGAAGACGCCCTGCAGGACGTTGGTCACGAACTCCTCGACCGCGCGGGGATCGCCGATCGCCTCGTCGACGGCCTTGAGATCTTGCTCGATCTCCGACGCCTGGATCGCGTTCTGGGCAAAGATGCTTCGTGAGGCTTTCTCTCGCTCCGCGGCCTCGTCGACCTTCCGGGTGACGTTTCGCTTTGCCTCGGCCGCCTCGCCGAAATCGCTGAAGTCGAAGAGCGTCGCCTCGTTCTGCTTCCGGCGGGAGATCTTCCTGTCGGGGTTGAGCAGCAGGGCCTGGGTGATGGTGTCGATGATGGACTGCGAGTCCTCAGGGAACGGCACGTTGATGCCGGTGGCCCGCTTGATCTCGCGGACCTTGCGCAGCAAGACGTCCAGCACGATCCCGTCGATCGGGTTGTCTTCGCCGTAGAGCAGACACGCTTTGACGACGGATGCGGTCTGGCCGAAGCGATCGACGCGCCCCTCTCGCTGCTCCAGGCGGTTGGGGTTCCAGGGCAGGTCGTAATGGAGCACACCCGTGAACAGTTCCTGGAGGTTGATGCCCTCCGACAGGCAGTCGGTCGCCACCAACACTCGCAAGGCTGCCGGTGCCATCCCGGCAATCCGGTCGCGGCGCACCTCATCGGGATCCTCGCTTGTGACGACCTGCACGTCCAGCTTTCCGTACTTTCGGGAGAGGAGAGGCTTGATCTGCTCGCCGATGTAGTTGGCGGTCGGGATGTAACGGCAGAACACGACCGGGTTGATGCCCGCGTCGAGCCAATCCTCGATGACCGCGACCAGGTTGGTGAGCTTCGCGTCGTGTTCCTGGCCCGAGAGCGCCCCGAGGCGGGCCGAGAAGTCGCGGAGCTGGCGGCGCTGATGCTCAGACCAGTCGCCGGTCTCGACGAGCTGGGTTGGGGCAGTGTCGGCAGTGGCGAGCTCCTCTGAGTCGGCGACGGGGTTCTCCGCCGTCTCAGGCTCGTCCGCGCCGGGGTTGGCCGCGGCCAGTTTGTCAAGTCGCGTCGTCAACATCTGGACGCCGGCGGCGGGGCTCGACATCACGCCGCGGAGCAGGGCGAGCGCGGTCCAGTACTGGACACGCTTGCGTCGGCCGGGGGCCTTCGGATCGGGAGCCACGAGCTTGCGGGCGAAGTCGAGGATCTCGTCGAACAATGACGCATATCGATCGCCGAGCGAGTAACTCCACTCGAAGGCCTCGCGGCGGGGGAATGGGGTGTCCTCGCCGAGCCACCGCTCAACGTCCGCTCGCTTGCGCTGAACGAAGTGCTTCGCGAGTTCGCGCCGCTGGGCCTGCGTGGACGACGGGATGTCCAGCGATCCGAACTCCGGCTTCAGCAGCCCCAGCAACGACTGGAACTCCTCCGGCTTTCCGCTATGCGGTGTCGCGGTGAGGAGCACGAGGTGCTGGCCGGGTTTGGCGGCGAGTCTGCTGACCAGGTGGTACCGCTGCTGCTGCGCGGCGGCGGCGCCCGCGGGTCGGGCGCAGGTGTGAGCCTCGTCCACGATCACCAGCTCCGGGCACTGCTCGATGAACACATCCCTTCGGGTGTCCGACTTGATGTAGTCGATGGAGATGATCTGGTGCGGGTAGTACTCGTACACGCTCGTGTCGCCCTGGATCTGACGGTCAAGACGTGCCTGCGTGCTGGAGCGGATCACCACAGGGTCGAGGTCAAGCTTTTCGCGGATCTCGCGTTCCCACTGGTCGCAGAGGTGTGGCAGGCAGACGACCGCAAAGCGCCGCACGCGCCGGCGCTCGATCAACTCCCGTGTGAGCAGGAGAGCCTCGACTGTCTTGCCGACGCCGACGTCGTCGGCGATCAACAGCCGCACGATCTCCTGTCGGAGCGCCATCACGAGGGGGACAATCTGGTACGACCGGGGTCGGAACGAGAGTTTGGCAAGGGACCGGAACGGGCCCGCCCCATTGCGAAACGCCAGACGCGCGGCGTCATGGAGTGACCTGGCCGTGGCGAGGTCGCCGAGATCCTCGGCGCTGGGCGCGGGGAACCTGGCGTCCTCGGGCCGATCGTGATCGATGGCCAAGGGCAGGAAGATCGCCGTAGTCTCCTCCTCGCCGCCTCCAAGGGGACGTACGACGAGGAGGTCGGGGGACTCGGAGGGGAGCACGACCCAATCGCGGCCACGGAGCCGCACCAGCTTGCCGGGCTGCAGGAGAGCCTGACTCATCGGACCCTCCGGAACACGTCCGGGCGGCGAGAAACCAGCTCGGCGAGATCATCGGCGTAGTAGTAGACGATGACCTCGTCGCCCGCGGCTCGGATCTCGTCCCGCTTTCGCCGATCGGCGTCTTGCACCTCGGGCCGGTCGTGAACGGACCCGTCACAGAACACCCAGATGCGAGGCTCGTAGTAGAAGTCGGGCTGGCTGTAGATGCCCGGCGTCCGCTTCTGGGCGGAGTCTGGCAGCCGCAGTCCGTTGGCGTAAAGGAAGTCGATGAACTTGCGCTCCGTGCTGGACGTTGGATCGATAGCCTCCAGAAGCGAGCGATAGTGGTCGTCGTAGTCGCGGAAACCCGCGTTGGTCCGCACCTCGACTTGCGATGCGCTGAGCTTCTCGAGTGCGTCTCGGATGGAAAAGCGGTTGATGGAGCGATGGTCTCGCTGGTTGTAGTAGCTGAGGAGGTCGTCGTACGAGGCCGGGGCCTTGTACTCCGGGTCGTCGAATCGGCAGATCGCCACGGCGCGAGAGACGACGGCGTGAAGCGTCTGCGGATCGTCAGCGAAGCGGGACAGGATGCCCAGACTGCCCTCCGCCGCCTCGTAAAGCAGGATGTTCGGCGCTTCGATATCACCGATGGTGACGGCCCCGATCTCGTTCGGCTCAACCTGGAACTCCGCCTCGATCGCCCGCTTCAGAGCATACTGGAGCGTGATCACGCCCTCGGGCTGGAGAGCGAGGGGCTGCACCGGCTCGATGTATAGCGCGTCCGCCAGATTCGACGTCCACAAGTTGACGATTCGGTGAGGCTCCGTCTGCTCGTCTTGGGGCGGCATCGACGAGCGCCAAAGCCCGGTGGTTAGCGCAAGCGGGAAGCCGGCGAACTGCGTCGCCCTCCACTTCCGGCTGACATAGACCAGTCGAGCCGCCGGGATGTACCTGAGATTCAGCAAGGGTGAGTCCGCGACCTTCACCACCGCCGCGCGGATCCGGTCGAGCGAGCCGTCGACCGAGAAATAGGTGTCGATTTCGAAGCCCCTCGACGCCCTTTCCTCTTCCTCGCACGAGATGCGATCGACCTCTGTCGCGCGGGACTCGCCCATCTCCAGAAGGTCGAGGAGCGGCTCCTTGTTCGCGTTGTCGGAAAGGTTGAGGCCGGTGAACGGGCAGATCTCGAGGTCCACCTGTTCGCCCGAAAGAAAGTAGCCTGCCTTGAGGCTGACCTTGGCCTCGGTTAGCGCCTCCTCGGCGTCCTGAACCACCAGTTGGTCGACGCGGTACTTGCGCCCGTTGTGATAGATGATGTTCAGTGGGCCGAACTCCCTCAGCGCGACCGCGCGGGGACGCGAGATGTACTCCCCGGCGCTCGCGCCCGTGGGGACGAAGATCCGCAGGGGCAGCCTCGTGAAGTTGTACCCTGGGAGGAAACCCTCGGACGCGAGGTAGCGGTACGGGTAGAACTCGGACAGATCAGAGGTCCGCTTCCCCAGATCGTTCACGAGCAGATTCAGCTGGCGGGTCGCCTGGTTCTGTAGCTTGACCAGCTTCTTGTAGTCGTCACTCGACGCCGCGAGCGTACCGCTCTCGATCCTCTGCGTCGCGCGAGAGAGGCTGGTGCGGGCCGACTGATGCAGCTTCCGCCAACGTCCGAGCGCTCTGTCGAGCTGATCGGGCAGCTTCTCGAGCACAGTCTGGCTCCACGAGTCCGAAAACCAACCCGAGCCACGGCGCGGCAGGTCGTGAGCGAAGTCGTGGATCGCCCGCGCGAACGTTGCCAGGACCGAGGCGAAGGCGGACGGCCCGAGCTTCAGCCCGGCGCGTGTTGTCTCGGAGAGCGGCAGGTCGCGGCCGTTGGGGTCGACCAAGGACATGAGCGATGCCGCCCGGCCATTCTGAGACTCGAGCCCTGGCAGCCCTACCTCGGAGACGGCCATCGCGTGCAGGTGCGATTGGAGGAGTTCCCTGTTGAAGAGGTCGATTCTGGGTGGTTGGACCTCTCCGGCGACCATCTCGGCCTGGTGCTGGAAGTAGTGCCTGTCGTGGGGCGAGAAGCTCGAGCAGTAGGTGAAGACGAGGGCGCCCTGACCGCTGCGGCCCGCTCGCCCGGCACGCTGCGCGTAGTTCGCAGAGTTCGGCGGGGCGTTGCGAAGGTGGACGACGCTCAGACCGCCGATGTCGACGCCGAGCTCCATCGTCGGCGAGCAGAACAGTGCGCTCACCGCCTGGCTGCGGATCCTGGCCTCATCCCGAGTTCTCTTCGCCGCGTCGAGCCACCAGTCGCACTTGAAGCGGTCCTCGCGGTCGAGCCGGGTCTCGGCGTCCAACTGACCCGTGTGATCTGCTGCGACCAGTCGCTTGGTCTTCGCGAACTCACGGGCGTACATGGAAGCGAAGAATGCGTTGGGCCGCTGCGCCGTCGCGCGGAAGCTCCGCTGCTTGATGACATCGGACTTGACGGTCCGGCCATCGCCCAGCTTCCAGAGGATCTTGTCGACCTTCAGGCGATAGACGTCGACCTCGTCCCCGGCCTCACTCCGCGCTTTGAGCCGGTGCAGGTAGTCGGCGTCGGCGAGTCGCTCCAACAGCGAGAGGACGAGATCGCGGTACCGCTGCCCTCCGAAGTCGCTCCGATCGAAGCCGTTCTCCTTGGCCGCCTGCTTGATGAACTTCCCGAGCGAGCTGGCGGGCCCGACGCTGACGGAGGCGAGGTGCGCGGAACGCGCCAGGGGTTCGAGGCGGGCGACCGTCGGGGGCCGGAGGTCTTCTCGCTCGTCAAGCGTCCAGGGCGCGCGGAGTTGCTCGCGGAAGTCCCGCTCGTTCTCCTTCATGCGAGAGTGCTCGAGAAAGTTCTCGCTGTGGAGCGCGTACTCGAGCCGGAAGAAGTCGAGGATGGTGCCCAGGAATTCGCGACGCCGCGAGGCGGACATCGCGCTCACGAGCGGCGTGTCCTTCCAGAATGTGTCTGCCGCGGCCGTCTCATCCAGGTCGACGTAGTCGATCGAGAGCAGGGCGCACTGCTCCAGGTTTGGCAGGACGATGCGCCAGCTGCGCCGTAGGTCGGCAAGCGCGCGGTACACGAGGAAGTTCTGAAAGGTCGCCTCATAGCGGCGGCGCACCGGCGCGAGGTCGGGCTCCTTCTCGAGCTTCGAGAAGTCTGCGAACGGGAGCTCCAGCGCTCTGAAAACCGCCTCGCCGAGCCTCGCGTAGGTGAGAATGCCGTTCGGGGCGTCGCGCAGGGCCTTGTGGATGCCGGCTCGGAGCCGCACCACCTGCACGAAGTCGTTGAAGTGGCCGGCCTGCAGGGCGGCGTCCTGGCGGTTGTCCGTGAAGCTCAGCAGCTTTTGGTCCGACAGGGGGTAGCCCGCCTCCCGGAGTTGGTTCAGGATGGCGAACGCCGCGATGGTCGTCGACGTGCTCCGCCCCTCGCTTCCGAGCTTGGCGAGCTTGGTGCCTTCGCGGGTCTTGGGGTCGAAGAACGTGCCGCTGGTGGGGTCGAAGAGCAGCGGCGCTCTCATGAACCAGCCCTGGTACTTACCCGGCGGTGAGTCGGAGCACCGTCCGAGCTCGTCGAAGTAGATCCGCTGCGGGAAGTACTCGGCTTTCTCGGGCAGCGCCTTCCGGCCGCTCTTGTTCGCGCGGAACCAGCTGTCCGGCAGCGCATCTAGGTCGCTGTCGGGATCCCACACGTCCTCCCCGATAATCAGGTACCCGTCCTCCCGCTGGTCGTCGTCTTCCGACGCTTCCATGAACTCCCGCGGCAGAAGCAGGTCACCATGCCGCGAGACGCAGATGAAAGCATGCCCCGAGCTTCTGCTGAACACGTTGGGGTAGATCGGCTTCTGGTTCTCCTCGTCCGACTTGTAGATGCCGGGTTCGAGGGTGATGAACCGGTCCGCGCCCTGGTCGAGTGTGGTGTACACGGACCCGGTCTGGGATATGAACTGGTGCAGCCGGAAGGGCAAGACCGTCTCGCGATGCCCCGCGCGCCGCCTGGACTCGTTGACCCGGCTGATCCACAGCAGGACCCCGCCGAGCGCCGAGCTGCACGCTTCTACCGGCTCGCGTGTCTGCTCCGCGAGTCGGCTGGCCAACTCCCCGACCGGGCGCGGCCGCCGGCGGACCTTGTCGTCACCGATCTGCTCAATCGCGGCCTCGGCCTCGAGCCACAGGGCGAGAGGGTGGCGCAGAAGCGAGCCGTAGTCGTCGCTGGGCTCAACGCCGGCGCGGACGGCCGCGGCGAGCGCGCCGTCGGACGGAACCGGCCCGGAGTGGTCCAGCGAGTACTCGAGCTGCTCGGTCACGACCTGATCCGGGCCGAACGGCTTCCCGAAGAGCGTCTTGGCGACTCCCGCGACTGCCTGCCGCTGCTGTTCTGGAAGACCGCCCGAGACCATCGTCGCCGACGTCCCGATGCAAACCACGTCACTCGCACACTTGGCGCGGATCCGCCGGATCAGCATCGCTATGTCGCCGCCCTGACGCCCCCGATAGGTGTGAAGCTCGTCGAATACCAGGAACCGCAGGTTCTCGTAGATGCCGTCGCGGATCCGGCGCTCGTGCATCCGGGTCAGCAGCAGCTCGAGCATCATGTAGTTCGTCAGCAGGATCTGAGGGGGAGAGTCCCGGAGCGCGGCGCGGGCGCTCTCGTCCTCCTGACCGGTGTACTGGCCGAAGGTGATCGGGAAGTCCCGTCCCGTCTGCCGCTTGTAGTTGTCCTGGTACTTCCGGAACTCCTCGGTCTGGCTGTTGATCAGCGCGTTGAGCGGATACACCACGACCGCCGCAACGCCGCGCGCACCGGGGTTCGCCAGGATGTGGCTGAAGATCGTGCCGATGTACGTGAGGGACTTACCCGAGCCGGTTCCGGAGGTGACGACGAAGTCTCTGCCGGCGACCCCGAGCCTAATCGCCTCGAGCTGGTGCCGGTACAGCGAGTAGCCGGCGAAGATGTCCGCGAGGTCGCGGTGCAGCGCTCCGTCTCGAACCAGGTCCGCGACCACGCCCGACTTGCGGTACCCGGGGTTGAACTGCAGCAGTGGCTCTGGCCACAGCTTGCCCTTCTCAAGCTCCTCGCGTACGACCTCCTCGATCGCGGGGTCGGCAATGTTGATGAACGAGCGGATGTACTGCTCGTAGTCCTCGACGATTCTCTTGTGGACTTCGAGTACGTTCATCGGGTGCCTGCTGCCGGACGTCTGTGGCCGGTCGACGTTTGACCCGCCGGTTATGTCCATGTACAGTAAACAGGGAACGAGCGAGCGTCAAACCGTCATGACCGCCCAGAAGCCAAAGTTCGGCACCTTCATCCGCGAGCGCCGCACGGCCAGAGGGTACAGCCTGCGCCGCTTCGCCGAGCTCGTCGGCATCAGCCCGACCTACCTGTCGCACGTCGAGCAGGACAAGGTGGACTCGCCCCCGACAGCGGACCGCATCCAGAAGATGGCGGAACTGCTGGGCGAGAGCGCCGACGAACTGATCGCGATGGCGGGCCGTGTCCCCGAAGACCTGCCCCAGATCATCCAGAGCCAGCCCGAGGCGATGCCCGCCCTGCTGCGCGCCGTGAAAGGCCTGACGCCCGAGCAGCTCAAGAAGCTCCAGGATCAGGCTGCCAAGATGCGCAAGGAGGGCGATCCGTCGTGAGTGGTCGTGGGGCCATCACGGATGTGCCGTACCTGCCGGAAGTCCGCATCGAGCGGGACGCGGATGTCCTTGTTGCTGAATATGCACAGCGTTGCGGCGTGCCCGTCGTCGCGCCGGTGCCCGTTGAGGACATCCTCGAACTGCATCTCGGCCTGACGTTTGCCATCGAGGATCTCGCGGCGCTGTTCGGAACCGATGGCGTGCTCGGCGCGATCTGGTTCAACGAGAAGCTCGTGCGCATCGACACCAGGCTCGAACCTTCCGAGAACCCGTCGCGGCTCGGGCGCTACCGGTTCACGCTGGCGCACGAGATCGGTCACTGGCGGCTTCACCGCACGTACTACCGGGAGGATCCGGCGCAGGCGGCTCTGTTCGACGGGCGCGGCCAGCCCGCCTTTGTGTGCCGCGCCGGCGACAAGCTCCCAGTCGAGTGGCAGGCCGATACGTTCGCCAGCTACCTGCTCATGCCCAAGGCGATCGTCGTCGCGGCGTGGAAGGACTGGCGCGGCAACCTGGACCCTGTGGTCCTCGCTGATCTTCCGCCTGTGGCGGTCGCCGATGGCCGCGACGCTGCCAACGCCACGCTCGATCGTTTCTCGAAGCCGCTCGCCGAGCGGTTTGAAGTGTCCGCCGAGGCGATGCGCATCCGCCTCGAGAAGCTCGGCCTGCTGATGCGCGAACGCCCCAACACGCTGTTCTGACCCCGTATGCCACGACACCGGCACGGCCCTGTCACGTCCCGAGTGTCAACCATTTAGCAAACGACAGACAAGGAATCGCAGACATGGCCAAGCCGTTTGATCCCCGCAAAGTCCTCAAGCAGATCGCCAACTCACTGCTCCGCGAGTTCTTCACGCGCCGCGGCGAACTCGCCGACGTGCCGTGGGACCAGCTTAGCGAGCACCGCATCGAGCCGGTGTTCGCGGGCTGGCTCGCGCTTTCGGATGCCAAGCAGCGCGAAGTGCAGATGATCATCCGCGACGTCAACGAACTCGCCGATCACCGCGGCGTGGCCGTGCTTGCGGAGGGCATCCTCGCTCGCCACCCCGACCGGGCCGAGGACTTCTCCGCGCAGCGCAGCAAGGCCGACAAGGCGATGTGGTCGTACCTGTACGCGCCGGAGGTCTTCAATGACGCGGCGATGTTCGCCCGCGCCGATGCTTTGACCGGAGGCCGCCTCTGGAACCGCCGCAACGGCCTGCCCAAGCGCCAGCTCGACAATCCCGAGTCGTTGTGCGGCCCGCTCGGTGAAGCACTTTCATCGGTGTATGCGCCGGCCCAGCTGCGCGGCAAACAGTGCATGGTGGAGCACTACCGCCGTGCTGACGGCGCGGACTATTTCTTCGCGTACCTCGACGACTACCCCGACAAGCACCTGGTCTTCGACGGCAACGACAGCCAGCCGATCGTGCGCTGGGATCGGTACGCCTTCGAGAACGTGTTCGTCTACAGCGGCGATGAGGGAGTCCTCGAGATCGTCGCGCCCGGTGGCGGGAAGATGTGGACGACGCTGCAGGTGGCGTTTTGCAAGGCCGTGCTCAAGAAGGACATCCCGCCGGCGGACCCGCTCAAGCCGTCGTATCGCCTCGACCATCTGCTCCAGAACGATTTCCCGCTTCCCACCGATCCTGCCGATCGCGTCGAGGACGCCCGTATCACGCGGCTGCGCATCGTGCCGCGCGGCGGAGGCGGACACATCGAGATCAAGGCCGATCCGCGCGGCGACCGCAACGACATCTACCGCAAGATGGACCGTTGGCTGCGACGCGAGAACCTGCCAGTCGAATGGCTGCGCGTCGTCCAGGCGACGTTCTCCCTCCGTTTCGTCCACAACGGTGTCGGTCGCCAGCCAACGCTGACGTTCGAGGTCTCGGTCCCGCACTCCAGCAACCTCAAGAGCAAGCCCGACGAGGTTCGCGTCATCGGCGAGCGGTGCCTGCGCCGTTGGGAGGTGACCGATGACCAAGGCTGATCTCTTCCGGATGCTGCTCGTCGCGGCGGACATGCCGGGGTCACTCTTCGACCACTCAGAAGTGTCGCGCTGGCCCACAGGGGCGCTCGACGACCTGCTGAGGTCACACTTGGTGCGCCCCGCTCAGACGGGGCTCACCGCGCCGTGTCCCCACTGCGACGACGGCCACGTCGAATCGGTGACGGTCGTCGCGCCGTCGGACGACACCGAGAAGCCGCGGTACTTCATCTCCTGCCCGGAGTCGCTCAAGGTCGAGGTCCCCGAGGAGATGTGCCGTGGCTGGTCGGTTGACCTGGACGGCTTGGCAGTCACGCTCGCATCGGCTCTCGCCGTTTCCACGCCGAAGCCGGTTGTTCCTGGGCGTTTCTGGCGGCTCGGCCGGCTGCAGCTGCGCGACACCACACGCGAGGTCGTTTTCGCGGCGCGACTTGCCGATGACGACGCGGAGGCGCTGATGCGGCACGTCGGCACCGGCGGACGTGCGGTGGTGTTTGTCCCGCACCGAGTGCCCGACCCGGGCCGATGGCCAGGTAGGGCCCCCGCCGTGATCGCCATGCATGACGTAGCCGCGATGGCCGACGACAACGTCGTGCTCGATCCGCAAGGAGTTATTGAGGCCATCGATGCGGCGGATCGCCTCGCAGAGCAGGCGGGTGGCGTGTCGCTTGATGCACGCGGGAAGAAGCTCGTCCGCGCACAGGTCAAGGCCGAGCTCAAGGGGCACCTCACCGACGACATCCTCGTCGCGGCATATCAGGAGCACAACTCCATCGACAAGGCCGCAGAAGCCCTATCTGAGCAGATGGAGACCAAGGTCTCGAGGGACAAGGTGTGGCGGGCCGTCAAGCGAGCGGAGGAGGCGGGTGTGCTGGCACGGACGGATGACTCCGGCTCCGTCAGTCGATCTGTCGCGTCGCAGCGCTGCGACAGAGGAAAGAAAATGGATCAGTACCGCAACTAGCGATATTGCAGGGGCTTAGGAGCGTCGCACTCCGCGACGCTCTCTGTGCGGACCCGCGACTTCCGCGACACCGGGCCCTCCGTCCGAGGCCGGTCGGCTCATAACCGGCCAGTCACGGGCGCACCTGTGCATCCCTCGCGGCGTGTTGCCGCGGCGCAGTCCTTCGCGTGCGGTCCCGTGACTGGTTGGCGAGCAGACCTCCGGCCTCGGAGGTCCCATGACCAGCCGCAGCGACATCGTCAGCAACTCATTCGCCGCCAGCCTCATCCGCCGCAAGGCCCGCCAGCTCTGCCAGCGCCCCGGCTTCAGCCGCTCCGACGAGGACGACCTGAAGCAGGGCATGCGCCTGTACCTGTGGTCGGCGTCCCGTCTCTTCGACCCCGCCCGCGGGAACGTCGAGAGCTTCATCGTCACCGCGCTCCGCAGCTGGATGGACATGGAGGTCCGCCGACGTCGCGCCGAGATGCGGTTCACCGGCGTCGAGGCAATCTCACTCGACAGCACGACGGTCGATTGCGGCGATGGCGAGTGCATTCCCATGATCGCCAACATCGCTGCCGACCAGGCCACTCAGCGCTTGGGCTTGGACTCACGAGACCTCGCGAGCGATCTGGAGTTCCGCGAGGCGCTCGCTCTCGTGCACGCGCGGCTCACGCAGGCAGAGCTCCGGTTCATGCGTGATGTCGTGGATCGAGGCATTGCCGGCGCTGCCCGCAAACGCCGCGTTTCTCGCCGACAAGTGCTCGCCCGGCTCAAGTCCATCCGCGAGCGATTCGCTGAAAAGCGGGCAGATGACTCTTCCGCTGCATAGGGAACCACCAGAGGCCCATGCGTGGGCACGCTGCGGAACCGTCGGAGCGGAGCGCCCAGCCCAACCCCTTCTCCCCTCTGGGCTGGGCGCTCCGCCAACCGGCGGCTCGACAGATTCGGTCCCCACTCGGAGAAGCACACCATGCGAGACACCCAGTTCAGGTTTGAGTTTGCAGCCGATGTGGACATCGCGGAGGCACAGGGCACCCTCGGCCTGTCGCTCTTGGCGGCCGAAGGGCTGGACGGCGACGCCAAGGTCCGAACCGACGTGGCGTACTCGGTCGATCCCGTCCGCTCGGAGATCCATGTGAGCGGACGCGGTCTCACCCTTGACCACGTCGTTCAGATCTTCACCTCCCTGCTCACGCACGAGTTCGGCCGCGAGTCGTTCCGCGTTCGCCGCGAGCCGACCGCCGAGCCCGCGGCGGCTGCCGCGTGACCGACCACCTCCCGCTCGTCCGCCTTGGCCAGGGTGCGTTCACCCGCCAGATCTGGCCCCACGACCTCGATCCCTCATTTCCCAAGCACGGAGATCCCATGCCCGCAACCGCGACCGCCACCACCCACACCCTCATGAACCAGATCAGCAAGGGCCGCAAGGCCCGTCCCCGCCGCGTGATGCTGTACGGCACGCACGGCATCGGCAAGAGCACGTTCGGCGCGATGGCCGAGAAGCCGATCTTTGTCCCCACCGAGGACGGCCTGGCCGACATCGACTGCGAGTCGTTCCCGCTGGCCCGCAGCCTCGGCGAAGTCATGGCGGCGCTCGAGTCGCTGTACTCGGGCGACCACGACTACCGCACCGTCGTCATCGACAGCCTCGACTGGCTCGAGCGCCTGATCTGGGCCGAGGTGTGCGCCGACGAGAACGTCGAGAACATCGAGAAGATCGGCTACGCGAAGGGCTTCTCGTTCGCCATCGACAAGTGGCGGGCGGTGCTCGGTGCCCTCGATGCGCTCCGCAGCGATCGCGGCATGACGGTCGTGCTCATCGCCCACGCCAAGATCGAGAAGTTCGAGAACCCCGAGACCGTGCCATACGACCGCTATTCGCCGCGCCTGCACAAGCTCGCGTCGGCGCTGGTGCAAGAGTGGGCCGACGAGGTGCTCTTCGCCACGTACAAGGTCCACACCGTCAAGGTGGACGAGGGATTCAACAAGGCCAAGCACAACGGCGTCTCCACCGGCGAGCGGATCATCCGCACCGTCGAGCGGCCGGCGCACGTTGCCAAGAACCGCCTGGGGTTGCCCGAGGAGATCCCGCTCGACTACCGCGTCTACGGCGCGTTTGCCCGGGGCGAGAACCCGTTCGCCGAGTCGTCTGCACCTGCCACCACCTCCGACACCGCCGGCACCAACTGATTCATGGCGCGGCACCGCCTGCCAAGTCAAGCCTTGGCGAGCTGCGGCACGGCATGGCCTTTTCTCATCACACACTGGAGACTCATCAATGGCAAACCTGAACTTTGACGCACACCAAGTCGACCCATCCGTCGCTCTCGATCCGATCCCCGCGGGCAAGTACCTCGCCGTCGTCTCCGAGTCGGAGCTCAAGCCGACCAAGACCGGGGGCGGCAAGTACCTGCAGCTGACCTTCCAGATCATCGACGGCGAGTTCAAGGGCCGCCTGGTGTGGGCTCGCCTCAACCTCGAGAACAAGTCTGAAATGACGGTCAAGATCGCTCGCGGCGAGCTGTCGGCCATCTGCCGCGCCATCGGCGTCATGCAGCCGAAGGACTCGGTCGAGCTCCACAACGTGCCGCTGGAGATCAACGTCGGGCTGAAGAAACGCGACGACAACGGCGAGTTCACCAACGTCATCAAGGGCTACGCCAAGAAGGGTGGCGGCGGTTCGCCGGTGAGCGCCCGCGCCCCCGTCGGCGCCGGCCCGGGTAGCACGCCGCCCTGGAAGAGATAGCAGCGTGCCAAGGCGCGGTCGGTCACGGCATGGCTGGGACGGGTCAGGCGCGGTGGAGTAAGGCATGCAGCCGCCGCCGGGCGAGAGCGCGGCGGCGGGATTCACCGAAGCAAACGAAAGGAGCACACGAATGAGCACGGCAACAGCGATCGGTCCGGACATCAGCAACGGCGGCAAGCGGATCATCGACGCGACCATCCCGTACCGCGTGGAAGTCGAGATCCAGGGCGAGGCGGATCTCTTGTTCCACCGCTGGAACTGCGAGGCCGTCGAGGCCAAGGCTCGCTCGGCCAAGGGATCGGCGGCGAAGAAGACCGACGACATCGAGTCGTACGTCTACCGCAACGACGACGGAGAGCTCTGCCTGCCGGGCGAGTACCTCCGTCAAGCGGTGATCGGAGCAGCGAAGTTCCGGCAGGATCCTCGTTCGCCGCGCAAGAGCGCGCAGGACCTCGTGAAGGCGGCGGTCGTGAGCCTGACGCCGCTGGCGGGCCTCGGCACCACCCGGTGGGACTACGAGCACAAGTGCCGCGTGCAGGTGCAGCGCAACGGCATCACGCGAGTGCGTCCGGCGCTCAAGACCGGTTGGTCCGCCACGTTCGTGTTCATGGTCAACCTGCCGGAGTACGTGTCGCCCGAGATGTTGCACGGGCTGCTCACCGACGCGGGTCGTCTGGTGGGCCTGGCGGACTTCCGCCCGACGTACGGGCGATTCCGCGTGACGCGATACGAGTTGCTGACGGACTGAGTTCGCCCGCACATGGAATGGAAGGGCGTGCAGCTGCGCGGATAGGCACGGCGGGGCCAGGCATGGATTGGCTGTTCGGTACGAGCACGCAGAAGACCAATGGAACTCTCTCTCCCACTCCCACCTTCGGCCAATCACTACTACCGGCGCGTCGGCCGCGCGACGCTGATCAGCCGTGCCGGAAGAAAGTACCGCGCGGCGGTGAAGGCGGCACTGCTAGTCATCGGGTCGCCGTCGGTCGCGGGACCGCTCACGGTGCTGGTGACGGTGTATCCACCGGACCGGAGGCGTCGCGACCTTGACAACCTTCTCAAATGCCTGCTGGACTCGCTACAGCACGGAGGGCTCTACCGCGATGACAGCTTGATCGATCGAATCGACATCCGCCGCGGGCCATGCACGCGGGGCGGCGGAGTGCATGTGGAAGTCCGCGAGCTGAAGGAAACGACGACCACTTCCTGAGCACGGCGCGGCATGGACACGCATGTTGAGGCCGGGCGGGTCGAGGCGAGGCGTGCTTGGGCATGAGCCGGCTCGGCGTGGTGCGGCGCGGATCGGCTGGGCAAGGCGCGGCGGGACTCGGACTGGCGTGAGCGCCGGCGCGGCGAAAGCCGCGTCGGCGGATTGAAATGCAACTGCGACCCTATCAACTCCAAGCGGTGGAGGCGATCTACCACCACCTGCGCACCCGGGACGACAACCCGTGCGTGGTGCTCCCGACCGGATCCGGCAAGACGCCGGTGATCGCGACGATCTGCCGCGACGCCGTCGGTCACTGGGGCGGACGCGTCGTGCTGCTGGCACACGTGAAGGAACTCCTCGAACAGGCAGCCGACAAGCTCCGCGTCATCGCGCCCGACGTGCCGATGGGCATCTACTCGGCGGGCCTGAAGCGCAAGGACCTGGGCTATGCGGTCACGGTCGCGGGTATCCAGAGCATCTGGAAGAAGGCGTGCGACCTCGGGCCGGTGGATCTGATCATCGTCGATGAGGCCCACATGGTCCCTGCCGAGGACGACGGGATGTACCGCCAGTTCATCGCCGACGCCAAGGTGGTGAACCCCAATGTCCGCATCATCGGGCTGACCGCCACGCCGTACCGCCTCAAGTCGGGCGCGATCTGCGCCCCCGAGAACATCCTCAACCACGTCTGCTACGAGGTCGGTGTCCGCGAGCTCATCGTGCAGGGCTTCCTGTCGCCGCTCAAGACCAAGGCGGGCCTGCAGAAGATCAGCACCGACGACCTGCACGTCCGCGCCGGCGAGTTCGTCGCCAGCGAGGTCGAGGACCTGATGGACAAAGAGTGTTTGGTCGAGGGGGCGTGCGCCGAGATCGCCCAGCACACCAAGGACCGCAGCGCCACGCTGATCTTCTCCTCGGGCATCCGTCACGGGCAGCACATCGTCGATGTGCTCAAGACCAAGCACGGCATCGAGTGCGGCTTCGTGACCGGCGACACCCCCGACGGCGTGCGTGCGGCGATCCTCGGCCGCTTCCGCTTAGGCGAGCTCAAGTACCTGTGCAACGTGAACGTGCTGACGACCGGCTTCGATGCTCCGCACATCGACTGCGTGGCGCTCGTGCGGCCCACCATGTCACCGGGCCTGTACTACCAGATGGTGGGCCGGGGCTTCCGGCTCCACCCGGGCAAGGCGGACTGCCTCGTGCTGGACTTCGGCGGCAACGTGCTCCGCCACGGCCCAGTTGACGCGATCCGCATCGCCACCGACGATCGCGGCGACGGCGAGGCGCCCGCGAAAGAGTGTCCGAACTGCCAGGCCCTGATTGCGGCGGGCTACCAAACCTGCCCGCAGTGTGGCCACCAGTTCCCCGAGCCCAACCGCCAACAGCACGAGGCGAAGGCGAGCACTGAGGGCATCCTCAGCGGCCAGACCACCCGGGAAGAGCACCGCGTCAGCGAGACGACGTATCACGTCCATATGAAGCGGAGCGATCCCTCCGCGCCCCTGACCATGCGGGTCGAATACCGCGTCGGCTTCAACCGCTACTTCCGCGAGTGGGTCTGCTTCGACCACTCCGGATACGCGCGAACGAAGGCGGAAGCCTGGTGGCGGGCACGATCGGTCGAGCCGGTGCCCGGCGGGACGGAGGAAGCGGTCGAGATGGCCAAGGCCGGGGCGGTCGCCCCGACGCTCTCGATCACCGTTGAGAAGAAGGCCGGCGACCAGTTCGAGCGTGTCACGCAGCACGTGCTCGGCGACAAGCCGCCGCGTTTGGACAGCGAGGAAGGCCTGCCGGACCGGCCGCCGGAGCCCGCGGGCATGACGTACGGCATCCCCGAAGACGAGATTCCCTTCTGATGAGCGATGGATCCTCCATCCTGCTCGAGTCGGCGCGCACGTACCTCGCACGCGGGTACGCGGTCATCCCTGTGCCGGCGCGGAAGAAGATACCCGTGCTCAAGGGGTGGACGGACCTGCGCCTTTCCGAGAGCGACCTACCAGCGCACTTCAACGGCACCGGCAACATCGGCGTGCTCCTGGGCGAGCCGAGCGGGTGGCTGGTGGATGTGGACCTGGACTGCGAGGAGGCGGTGGCGCTTGCGCCCAAGTTCCTACCGCCGACCGGCGCGACGTCCGGGCGGCCCGGCAAACCCGCGTCGCACTGGTGGTACATCTGCGAGGGGATCAAGACCCGCAAACACCAGGATCCGGTGTCGAAGAAGATGATCGTCGAGCTGCGGAGCACCGGGGCCCAGACCGTCGTCGGCCCGAGCATCCATCCCAGCGGGGAGCCGTACGACCCGCTGAAAGGCGAGCCCGCCGTCGTGGACGCCGGGGAACTCGCCGAGGCTGTTGCGGCGCTGGCCGAGGCCGTGACCGAGGCGCGGCACGGGCGCACGGGACGTCCACGTTCACAGCCAGAGGCGCTCGGAACGCCGACGTTCCCAGCGGGCGACGCCGTGCTGCGGCGTGCCGCGGCGTACCTCGATCGCATCCCGCCAGCGATCTCCGGTTCGGGCGGGCACAGCCAGACGTACGCGGCGGCGACGGCGATGGTGCACGGCTTCGGCCTCGATCCCGAGGCGGCGTTCTCGCTGCTGCGGGATCGGTACAACCCGCGGTGCGAGCCGCCGTGGAGCGAGAAGGAGTTGAGGCACAAGGTCAGCGATGCGGCCAGCAAGCCTCACGATCGGCCGCACGGCTGGTTGCGCGATGCAGGCCCCTCCGAAGCCAGTGACGTTGATCTGTCGGGATTCAACCCTGAGCCGCGGCGCGCAGTAGTCGAGCGGCCCCGCTCGGAGCGTCCGCCAGACCCGGGTTCGTTCCCAGCCCACCTGCTCCGCGTGCCCGGCTTCATCGAGCAGGTCGTGGCGTACAACCTGGCGACGGCGACGCGACCGCAGCCCGTGCTCGCCCTCGCGGCAGCTATCTGCCTCCAGGCCGTGCTCGCGGCCCGCAAGGTCCGCGATGAGCGCGGCAACCGCACGAACGTCTACTGCGTCGGCGTCGCACCTTCCGGCGCTGGCAAGGACAACGCCCGCAAGGTCAACAAGAACATTCTCTTCGCCGCCGACTTGGTCGAGCACGAGGGCAACGAGGACCTGGCGTCGGACGCCGGGCTGGTGACCGCTGTGGAGGCCGAGCCGGCCGTCTTGTTCCAGATCGACGAGTTCGGGCGCTTCCTGCGCACCATCGGCGACCCGAAGAAGGCCCCGCATCTGTTCAACGTGCTGACGGCGCTGATGAAGCTCTACAGCAGCGCCGACACGGTCTTCCGGGGCAAAGCCTACGCCGACAAGAAGCGGAACAAGGTCGTCGACCAGCCGTGCGTCAGCGTCTACGGCACGACCGTCCCCGAGCACTTCTTCGAGTCCCTCACCGCCGACAGCCTCAGCGACGGCTTCATCGCGCGCCTGCTCGTGTTCGAGTCGGCCGAGACGCCGGCGCGGCAGCGGGCCAAGGCGTTGAGTGTTCCCGAACCGTTGAAGCAGGCGGCGGAATGGTGGGGAGCGCAGCAGCCCGGTGGCAACCTCTTCAAGGAGCACCCCAAGCCGATCGTGGTCGAGACCACGCCGCAGGCGGGCGAGGTGTTCGATGCGCTTGCCTCAACGGTGGATGCCGAACTGGGCAAGCCCGACGAGACGGGGCGGTCGCTGTGGGCCCGCGCCGAGGAGAAGGCGTGCCGCCTCGCGCTGATCTACGCGTGCTCCGCGAACGCCGAGAAGCCCGTGATCGACGCCGACGCCGCCCGCTGGGCCTGCGACCTGTCGTCGTACCTCACCCGCCGCATGCTCTACATCGCCCACGAGTGGGTCGCCGACGGCGTGTTCGACGCCCGGCAGAAGCGCGTCGTGCGGGTGGTGCGCAAGGCGGGTGGAAAGATCTCCCGCAGTGAACTCTGCCGCAAGACGCAGTGGCTGACCCAGCGGGAGCGGCAGGAAGTCATCGACAACCTGCTGGAGACACAGCAGTTGCGGCAGGAAGAGGAATCCTCCTCGACGCGGCCGAAGGTGGTGTATGCC
The DNA here is from genome assembly GCA_050182995.1 of Phycisphaerales bacterium. Lineage (GTDB taxonomy): Bacteria > Planctomycetota > Phycisphaerae > Phycisphaerales > UBA1924 > JAEUIX01. The sequence goes on from JBFXBS010000001.1 coordinate 28,932, forward strand.
CTTGCCTGAACCGGATCTTTCAATCTTTCAACTAGTCACCGCGCGCGTAGGCGATACGCGCACGCGTGGGCACGCGCACGGGCGGAAGGGAGGTATTGAAAGATTGAAAGATCTCTCTCTTTCATCATGTACTTCCCCCCTCCCGATCCGCCGCGCCCATGCAGGTCGCGTGCCAGGCCGCGCCTACCACCAGCCCAACAGCCCGAAGCCGAACGGCGGGGAGGTGGATGGCGTTAGGTACTTCCCGGGCCAGGTCGCGAGGCTTGGCCCGCGGGAACAGCCGCTCTTGGCGACAGAGTTTGTTTCGCGCGTCCGGGCGCGGGGCGGCCCGGTGGCGGGATTGGTACGCCGCCCCGCCAAGGACGCGACGTGGGCCAACGTGGGCGAACCCGTGGCCAACGGGCGTGGCCCGTAGCGGTGGGGAATCGGGCGGATGAGCCGCCCCGGACGGGCCCGTCGCCCGAGCGATCCATCGAGCAAGCGATCCCCGGACCCGTCGGCGTGTGCCGCGGGCCATTACGCCCCCGCGCCGGCGCATGCCGCCGCGCGCTTCGACGGAGATCGCCGTGAAGATCGAGATGCTGCCCATCGACGCGGTCAAGGAATACGACCGCAACCCCCGCACGATCAGCAACGCCGCGATCGACGCGGTCGCCAAGTCGATCCAGGCGTTCGGGTTCAAGATCCCGATCCTGGTCGATGGCGACGGCGTCATCATCGCAGGCCACACCCGGCTCCGCGCCGCGCGGACGCTCGGATTGAAGGAAGTGCCGACGATCCGGGCGGATGACCTCACGCCTGATCAGGTCAAGGCGCTGCGCATCGCCGACAACAAGGTGGCGTCGCTGACGTCGTGGGACATGGAACTCCTGCCCATCGAGCTCGCCGACTTGAAGGGCGTCGACTTCGACCTGGCGGTGCTGGGCTTCAGCGCCGAGGACCTCGCGGCGATCATGGCTCCCGCCGGCACCGAAGGGATGACGGACCCCGACGATGTGCCCGCGCCGCCGGACGCGGCGACGACGGTGCCGGGCGACATCTGGGTGCTGGGCAACCACCGCCTCATGTGCGGCGACTCGTCGAAACCCGAGGATCTGGATCGTCTGCTGGACGGCCAGCCGATTCACCTCGTCAACACCGATCCGCCGTACAACGTGAAGGTCGAGCCGCGGAGCAACAACGCGATCGCGGCCGGGCTGTCGTCGTTCACGGCCACGCAGCGGAAGGACGCGAGCGCCGGCGACCAGCAGTCGGCGGACCTGCACCGCTACCCGGAGAAGTCCAAGCCGACGCACAAGAAGCTCCGGGCCAAAGACCGCCCGCTGGCCAACGACTTCGTGTCGGACCAGGAGTTCGACCGCCTGCTCGCGGCGTGGTTCGGGAACATCGCCCGCGTGCTGATCCCCGGCGGCGGGTTCTACATCTGGGGCGGCTACGCCAACTGTGCCAACTACCCCCCAGTGCTCAAGGCGATGGAGCTGTACTTCTCGCAGGCGGTGATCTGGGTCAAGGAGCACCCGGTCCTGACGCGCAAGGACTTCATGGGCAACCACGAGTGGTGCTTCTACGGCTGGAAAGAGGGCGCGGCCCACCGCTTCTTCGGTCCCAACAACGTGCCCGACACGTGGAGCATCAAGAAGGTGAACCCGCAGAGCATGGTCCACCTGACGGAGAAGCCCGTGGAGCTCGCGCGGCGGGCTATCGAGTACTCGTCGCGGCCGGGCGAGAACGTGCTCGACCTCTTCGGCGGCAGCGGGAGCACGCTGATCGGCGCGGAGATGACCGGGCGGCGGACGTTCCTGATGGAACTCGATCCGCTCTACTGCGATGTCATCGTGCAGCGATGGGAGAAGTTCACGGGCCGCAAGGCGGAGCGGATTGGCTCAAGCGCTGTGGCCGAAGAGAAAGCCGCGACGAGCGTCGCGGCTGGGAGCGGGGCGTGATGCTCGCCTCACTCGTCGAGGTTCGGGGCGGGGGGGAGTGGGCCGTCGGTCGCTTCGTCCCACTCAAGGGCGTAGAGCTCGGCGATGTCTTCGAGGTCATGCTCGGTCAGGTAGTCGGCGGTCTTGCGCTCCTGGCAGGCGGCGACCGCCCGCGCGAGGTCCGCCCACTCCTCGATGGTGAGCATCTGGTCTTGGCGAGCGCCGAGCAGGTAGAGCGCGGCCTGGAGCACGGCCTCGAGTTGCGCTTCGCGGTTGGGGGTGGGCGTCGCGGTCATGGCTCAGGCCCCCTTCCCCGCCACAAACACGCCGCGCTCGTACTTTTTGAAGCGTGCGGCGCTGCCCTTGGCGGCGATCTCGCGGATGATGGCGGCGTAGAGCGTGGCCTCCGGCGTCTTTCCGCCCGGGCTCTTCCAGAGGCCCTTGGCCTCCATCGCGGCGATCATCTCCTTGGCCCGCATCGGCACCTCGCTCGCGGCGAGCACCTGGGCCGCCGCGTCCAGGGCGCTGACCCGCTTGGGCTTTACGGGCTTCGGAGCCTTCGGCGACTTGGGCGTCTTCGCGGCCTTCTCGCCCTTGCCCTTGGCGGGCTCGGCGGGCTTCCCGTCCAAACGGTCCTTGATCTCGGCGAGCGCCGCCTTGCGGAGGCGTTCGGTCTTGGCCGCGCCATCGGCGCGGGCGGCGCTCTTGGACTTGGCGGGCGTGCGGGTCTTCGGGCTCTTCTTGGTCTTCGTACTCATGGTCATCTCCGAAACAGTGGTGCGGAACTCCGCCGCACGCTGCGGCGGGGAAGCGTGGCGGTCGCGGTTCCCCGCGACGCCGCGTGGGTCGGATCAGCAGCCCGCGACGCGCTCGATCTCGTTGAGCACGTCGTGGACCATCGAGTTGGTGGCGGCGGCCCGGCCTTGGCGGTCTTTGCCGTACACGAACTTCGCGACCTCCAGGGCCTTCGCGTAGCGCTCCTCGCGCGGCTCATCGCGGCCGAACTCGGCGATGATGTGGTCGTGCACTCCGTCGCGGCGGGTGAAGCGTTCGACGCTGACCTGCGCTCCCGCGTCGGTGCGGGAGATCTTCACGCTCTCGTCGGCCCCATCGATCACGATGCGTTTGATGTTCATGGGTGTGCTCCTTGTTCACTCGGCGTCGTTCAGGAACTCGATGACCTGCTCGGGGTCCATCCCGCTCATGAACCCGACCAGGTTGATCAGGTCTTCGCGGACCTTCCCGAGGTCGCCCGTCAGCCCCCAGTTCCGCGCGTCGGCCTTGGCGCGGTCGGCGTGCTTGTCCAGTTCCATCTGGAGGACGTCCAGCAGGCGTGCGATGTCGTTGCGCCGGGAGGCGTACATCTCGGCGGCGGTCGGTTCTGGCTTCGGGTTGTGCTTGGGTGCGTTCATCTACGTGCTCCTATGCGATGGGGTGCTCTGGTAAACAACGAAGCCCGCGTTTCGCGGGCTTCAGGGAGCGGGCAGTTCGGGATTTCGCGGGCTTGTCGGGGCCTCCTCGCGGGCGGCCTCTCGTGCCACGTCGCTCCGGCCTTGGCGGTACCCGGTGTGCAGGCCCTCGTGGTACCCGGCCTCGAAGGCGTGGCGGACCAGGTCGCGGATCGACCACACCGGGATCTCGTGGAAGTCGAGGCTGTCGCTCTTGCGGGTGTCGAGCGTTTCGAGCAGCAACTCGACCTTGGCCCATTCCATCTCGGCGTCGAGCGCCTTCCCCTTGCTGATCCCGTCGAGGCTTGGCCTGGCGTTCGTTTTGCTTTTCTGCGGGTCTTTCATCGTCGTGGTCGCCGTCGCGGGCTTCCGCCCCGCGTCGTGACACATGAAGCCATGACATCCGCCGCGAGGCAAGGCAAACCGCAGCGGTTTCGTCGTCATTCGGCGACATGTGGGCAAGTTCGCGCTGCATGTGGGCAACTCCGCGCCGGAGGTCCGCGATGACTCCCGAACACGCGCCTAGTCCCGACCCCCATGCCGCACATGCCGCCGGGCAGGGAATGTCCCGGCTGAACCCGGCCGCGCTGCCGGTGACCGATGCCGCGCGGGTGCTCACGCGTCTGGGCGGGAAGGCCGTGACGGAGGAGATGCTGCGCGCGGATCTCGACGCGGGCGCGCCGACGAACGCGGACGGCACGATCAATCTCGTGCACTACGCCGCATGGCTGGTGCGGGAGATGAACGCGCAGGCCGATGGTCGAGGGGATGGTGGTGGCGATTGACCCACGCCAACTCAAGCCGGGTGAGCTCGCGCGGCTCCTCAACAGCACGCCGCTGGGCGAGGTGATCAGCGAGCGGCAGCTGCATCGTCACCGCACGCGCGCGGGGTTCGGTGTCGCCGCCGACGGCGACGCGGGCAGGGTCGATCTGTTCCGCTACGTCGCCTGGCTGGTGACGACGCGGCACGCGGCGCTCGCCGAGGCGGCCCGTCAGCCGGAGGGGCTCACCGGTTACGAGGCGATGAAGGAGCGGGCCCGGCTCCGCAACGCCATGCTCTCGCTGTCGGGGCGCGACATCGGCGATCTGCCTGCGATCGCCGACCCCGCTCGGAGGGCGCGGGCCGCGAGGGACTTTCGGTACTTCTGCGAGACGTACTTCGGGCAGACGTTCCACCTCAAATGGTCCGACGACCACCTGAAGGTCATCACGAAGATTGAACAGGCGGTGCTTGAGGGCGGGCTCTTCGCTATGGCGATGCCGCGCGGCAGCGGCAAGACAAGTCTGTGCGAGGTCGCGTGCCTCTGGGCGTTGCTCTACGGCCACAGGGAGTTCGTCGCGCTCATCGGCTCCGATGAGGAGCACGCCGCGGGGATGCTCGACTCGATCAAGGCAGAGCTGGAGAACAGCGAGATCCTCGGGGCTGACTTCCCCGAGGTCTGCCACCCGATCCGGTCCCTGGAGGGCATCCACCAGCGGGCTTCGGGGCAGCTCTACCAGGGCCGGCAGACGCACATCGGCTGGACGGCAAGGGAGATCATCCTCCCGACTATTGCCGGTTCAGTGGCATCGGGCGCCATCATCCGTGTCGCCGGGATCACGGGTCGCATCCGCGGCATGAAGCACAAGCGGGTCGACGGCGTGAGCGTCCGGCCCTCGCTCGTGCTCATCGATGACCCGCAGACCGACGAAAGCGCCCGGTCACCCTCGCAATGCGCCAACCGCGAGCGCATCCTCGCCGGAGCAATCCTGGGCCTGGCGGGCCCGGGCAGGAAGATCGCCGGGCTCATGACGCTGACGGTGGTCCGTCCGGACGACTTGGCCGATCGCATCCTCGATCGGGACAAGCACCCGCAGTGGCAGGGCGAACGGACGAAAATGGTGTACTCGTTCCCCACGTCCGACCGCATGTGGATTGAGTACGCCCGCCTGCGGGCCGAGGGACTCAAGGCAGACCGGGGCGGCGCGGAAGCGACGGCGTTCTACAAGGCCAACCGGGCGGAGATGGATGCCGGCGCGGCGATTGCCTGGCCTGAGCGATTCAACCACGACGAACTGTCGGCCGTGCAGCACGCGATGAACCTGCGGCTGCAGAACGAGGCCGCGTTCTTCGCCGAGTACCAGAACGAGCCGCTGCCCGAGATCGAAGTCGCGGACGACCTGCTCAGCGCCGATCAGATTGCCGGGCGTGTCAACGGGCATGCCCGCGGCCTGGTGCCCCTGGGCTGTTCACACCTAACGATGTTTGTGGATGTGCAGGGCAAGGCCCTGTTCTACGTCGTCGCGGCGTGGGAAGACGACTTCACCGGCTCCGTCATCGAGTACGGCACGGAGCCGGATCAGAAGACCCCTCCTGGGGCATACTTAACGCTCCGCGACCTCAAACGCACGCTCGGGTCCGCTTCCCCTCGCGCGGGTGTGGAAGGCGCGATCTACGGCGGACTGGAGCGGCTGATCGAGGGGACGGTCGGCCGCGAGTGGCGGCGCGACGACGGCGCGATGGTCCGGATTGATCGCTGCCTGATCGACGCCAACTGGGGCTCCTCCACCGATGTGGTGTACCAGTTCTGCCGCCAGAGCCCGCACGCCAGCGTGCTCACGCCGAGCCACGGTCGGTATGTCGGTGCGAGCAGCGTGCCGTTCAGCGACTACAAGCGCAAACGCGGAGAGCGCATCGGGCTGAACTGGCGCGTGCCCGTTGTAACCGGCAAGCGGGCCGTGCGGCACGTGCTCTTCGACACGAACTTCTGGAAGTCATTCGTGCATGCTCGGCTGAGCGTGCCGATGGGCGATCCCGGCGGCCTGTCGCTGTTCGGGCAGCGGCCCGAGCATCACCGGCTGCTGTCGGAGCACCTGACCAGCGAGTACCGCGTTCGCACCGAGGGACGCGGCCGCACGGTCGACGAGTGGAAGCTGCGCGTCGATGGGCTCGACAACCACTGGCTCGACGGATTGGTGGGCTGTGCGGTCGCGGCGTCCATGCAGGGCGCGGTGCTCTTCGGCACCGATCAGAAGGTCGCGGCCCGCCCGCGTCTGAAACTCTCGGCGCTGAAGGAGCGGCCGCGATGAAGCGCACACCGCCCGCAAAGCCAGTGGCTGATGGCAAACCGAAAGGGCTTGCGTGTCCCACCTGCGGGTGCCGTCACTTCGAGGTGCTGTACACGCGAGCGACGTTCATGGGCACGATCCGCCGGCGCCGGCAGTGTCGCCATTGCGGTCGTCGAGTCACGACCTCCGAGCGCCTGGGAGCCTGACACGGTCGTCCAGGTTCTACCGGTGGAACAAACCGGCCCATTGGTGCCGCGAAGCGGGCAGATCACTCGGCCGCTGCATAGGGAGCCCGTGTGGAGCCGTTCGATGCGGCCCTCCGGAGTGCCCTCATGCCCGACCCCGAACTTGAGCAGGCCATCCGCGACAACGCGACGCAGCCCGCAAAGGCGGCGGTGGACGGTCAGTCCGTCGAGCAGCACCCGCTGAAGGACCAGATCGAGGCCGACCGCTACCTCGCGTCCAAGGACGCCGCGAGGAAGCCCGGCCTCGGCATCAAGTTCGCCAAGATCGTTCCCCCCGGCTCTGTCTGACCCGCCATGTTGAAAGCCATCACCAACATCATGAGCCGGGTCGGGCGTGGGACGCGAGACGCCTCACCCTCCCCTACGGCGTCGCGAGTTCCGCATGGAGGCGGAACGCGCGGCGGCCGTCGTGTGCTCGTCGCAAAGTTCGATTCGGCGCAGACCACGCCCGACAACCGCAAGCATTGGGCGAACGCGGACGGGCTCTCGCCCAACGCCGCGGTGAACCCGGAGGTGCGGCGGATCCTGCGCAACCGGGCCCGGTACGAGGTTGCCAACAACTCCTACGCCAAGGGCATCGTTCTCACGCTCGCCAACGACACCATCGGCACCGGTCCCCGGCTGCAGATGCTGACCGAGGATGCCGAAGCGAACGCCCGGATCGAGGACGCGTTCGAGCAGTGGTCCCGGGCCGTGGACCTGGCGGGCAAGCTCCGGACGATGCGGCTGGCACGGGCCGAGAGCGGCGAAGCCTTCGCGCTCTTGGTCAGCAACCCGGCGATCGGATCTCCGGTCTCGCTGGATCTCAAGCTCATCGAGGCGGACCAGGTGTGCACGCCGCTCCTGCGGCGCGGTCGCTCGGACGAGGTCGACGGGATTGTCCTTGACCAGTGGGGCAACCCGTCGGCGTACCGCGTGCTCAAGCGGCACCCGGGCGACAGCGGCCTTCTCCGCGCCCCGATCGACGACCTCACCGCGTACGACACCTACGCCGCGTCGGCCGTGGTGCACTACTTCCGCGCCGATCGGCCGGGCCAGCTCCGCGGCATTCCCGACATCACGCCGGCGCTCCCGCTGTTCGCGCAGCTTCGCCGGTACACGCTGGCGACCATCGCCGCCGCCGAGACCGCCGCCAACTTCGCCGCCGTCATCTACACCGATGCTCCCCCCAACGGCGAGGCCGATCCGCTCGAGCCGATGGACGAGGTCGAGCTCGAGCAGCGCCTCGCCACGGTTCTCCCCGGCGGTTGGAAACTCGGGCAGGTCCACGCCGAGCAGCCCACCACGACCTTCGGCGAGTTCAAGCGCGAGATCCTCAACGAGATCGCCCGCTGCCTGAACATGCCGTTCAACGTCGCGGCAGGGAACTCCTCCGGTTACAACTACGCCAGCGGCCGCCTGGACCACCAGGTGTACTTCAAGAGCCTGCGCGTCGATCAGCACCACCTGCAGCTCGCCGTGCTCGACCGAATCCTCACCGCCTGGCTCAACGAGGCCGTGCTCGTCGAAGGGCTGCTCCCGCAGTCGATGCGGCAGCGCGGCGTACTCCTGCCCACGCACGCGTGGTTCTGGGATGGCGTCGAGCACGTCGACCCCGCCAAGGAAGCGACCGCCCAGGCCACGCGCCTGGCCAACCACACGACCACGCTCGCCGCCGAGTACGCCCGCCAGGGACGCGACTGGGAGCAAGAGCTCCGCCAGCGCGCCAAGGAACGGGCGCTCATGGACGAACTCGGCCTGTCCCCGACTCCGACGACCCCGACGGGCTCGCCGCCCGCACCTCAAGAGGACGACACCGATGGCAACGAAGACCCCGACCGCTCCGAAGACCCGTCGCGCGCCGAAGCGTCTGTGGCTTGAGGCCGCCGCCACCCATCCCGCACCCGCGGGCACGTCTCCGCTCACGCTGACCGGCACGGCGGAGATCACCGCCATCGCCGCCGGCGCAGGCGGAACGGAGGGTGAGAAGGCGCTCCCGCGCTTCAAGATGCTGGCGTACACCGGCGGTGCGATGCGCGTCGCCGGGTGGCGGCACCCGGTCGTGCTCGACCTCGCCGGACTTTCGGTCCCGTCGCAGAACCGCCCGATCCGGTTTGCCCATGACCCGGCCGCGGGTGTCGGTCACACTGATGCAATCAGAGTCGAGGGCGGGCAGCTCGTCGCCACCGGCGTGATCTCGCGCGACACGGCGACCGCCCGCGAGGTGGTTGCATCCTCACGGAACGGGTTCCCCTGGCAGGCCTCGGTGGGTGCAAGCGTCGAGGAGTTCGAGTTCATCCGCGAGTCGCAGAAGGCGATCGTGAACGGCCTGGAGTTCAGCGGCCCCATCAACGTCGTCCGCAAGGCCACGCTCGGCGAGATCAGCTTCGTCGATCTCGGGGCCGACGGGCGCACCAGCGCTTCAATCGCCGCGCAGCAGGGCGCGGGTGGGGGCGGCAGTGATGGCGGCGGTCCGAACGGCGGCGATGTCGATCCGGGCCCGAGCGCCGCGGCGCTCCGTGCCGAGGCCCTCGCCGAAACCAATCGCATCGCGGCCGTGCGCCGTGTCTGTGGCGGCGAGCATCTGGACATCGAGGCCCAGGCGATCCGCGACGGCTGGGACGCGACGCGCACGGAGCTCGAAGTGCTCCGCGCTAGCCGCCCCAAGGCGCCCGCGATCCATGCACCCGACACGAGCATCACCAGCGAGGTCCTGGAGGCCGCGTGCTTCCAGAGCGCCAAGCTCGAAGGACTCGACAAGGTTTGCTCGGCCCAGGCGCTGGAGGTCGCGGCGAAGCGCTTCCAGAGCGGGCTGGGCCTGCAGGAGCTGCTGATCGAGGCTGCGATCGCCAACGGCTACACGGGCCGGACGTTCCGCGACAGCCGCCGTGTGCTCGAGGCCGCGTTCGGACGCGGCATCGAGGCGGGGATGACCATCATCGACGTCGGCGGCATCCTCTCCAACGTCGCCAACAAGTTCCTGCTCGAGGGCTTCTTCAGCGTCGAGCGGGTGTGGCGGAGCATCTGCGCTGTCCGCAACGTCTCCGACTTCAAGACGGTCACGAGCTACCGCCTGGTCGGCAAGGACCAGTACGAGCAGGTCGCTCCCGGCGGCGAGCTCAAGCACGGGACGCTGGGCGAGGAGACCTACAGCAACAAGGCCGACACCTACGGCCTGATGCTCGCGATCGACCGCCGCGACATCATCAACGACGACCTGGGCGCCATCACGACCGTGCCCCGCAAGCTCGGCCGCGGCTCAGGCCTCAAGATCAACGACGTCTTCTGGGCGGCGTTCATGAATAACGCCGCGTTCTTCAGCGCCGGCAACAAGAACTTCATCTCGGGCGCGGACACGGCGCTCGGCATCGACGGCCTCACCAAGGGCGAGGTCACGTTCATGGACCTGGTGGATTCTGACGGAAAGCCCACGGGCGTGATGCCGTCGATCCTGCTCGTTCCCACGGCGCTCTCGGCGGTGGGCACGCAGCTCTACAAGAGCGTGGAGATGCGGGACACCACGGCGAACACCAAGTTCCCCGTCGCCAACCCGCACCAGGGCAAGTTCCGCATCGAGGTCAGCCGCTATTTGTCCAACGCCCTCTACACGGGCAACTCGGCCAAGGCGTGGTACCTCCTCGCCGACCCGAGCGATCTGCCCGTCATCGAGATGGCGTTCCTCAACGGGCAGGAGGCCCCGACCATCGAGACCTCCGACGCGGACTTCAGCCAGCTCGGCGTCCGGATGCGCGGGTACCACGACTTCGGCGTCGCTCTCCAGGACCCGCGCGGCGGGGTGAAGAGCAAGGGCGAGGTGTAATCCCGTGGGCGGTGACATCGAGATTGGCAGCGGGATCGGAGAGGAAGAGCAATCCGGGGTCACACCCGGCGAAGGAGACGACAGCATGGCCAGCGCGTCAGCAAAGTACGTGCAGGACGGCAACAGCATCGACTACACCCCGGTCGCCGACGTGCTCGCCGGCGCGGTCGTCGTGCAGGCAGAACTGGTGGGCGTCGCGTCGATGCCCATCAAGGCGAACCAGCTCGGCTCGCTCGCGGTGTCCGGCGTCTTCGAGTTCCCAAAGGCGACCGGCGCCGGCAGCGCCATCCCGGTGGGCACCAGCGCCTACTGGGACGCGGCGGCGCAGAACGCCACGAAGAACGCCGCGGCGGGCGCCAACAAACTCATCGGCAAAGCGGTGAAGACCACCGTGGATGCGGACACGGTCGTTCGCATCCGCCTCCTGCAGTGAGGAGGCACCCGTGGGCGACCTGCTCGACCGTGGCTCCGCGTTCCTCGACGACCAGCGGCACCGGCACCTGAGCCGGACCGTGCTCTACCGGCGAGGCGCGGAGGAGAAGGAGGTCCAAGCCACCATCGGCAAGACCGAGTTCGAGCAGGCCGACGACGCGGGACTCATCCACCGCGTCGAGTCACGGGACTTCCTGATCCGGGCGGCGGACCTGGACCTCGGTGCTGGCCCGACGCTCCCGCGGGCCGGCGATCAGGTGCGTGAAACAAGCGGGACGCAGGTGTTCGTGTACGAGGTCAACGCGCCGGGTGGCCAGCCCCCGTTCCGGTACAGCGACCCCTATCGCCGGGTTCTTCGAGTTCACACCAAGCACACCGGCACGGAGACATGATGGCGGACTCCCACAATGGCAACGGGCAGAACGGGACCAAGGCCCGATGGGCGGGTGTGCTCGTCACCATCGTCATCGCTGCGGGCGCGATGACCGTGCAGTGGGGCGTCGTGACCGCCAACCTCCAGCAGGTGGAGAAGCGGCTCGATGAGCTCATCGTCGAGGCCCGATCGCTCCGGACCGAGTATCAAGCGATGGAGCGCCGCGTGGCGTTCCTGGAGGGCAAGGTCGCGGGGATGGCGGCCCAGAAGGGTGGCAACCCGTGAGCACCATCGCCGCCATCGCCGACGCCGTCGCCGCGCACATCAACGCCGGGACCTTCTCGCAGCCGGTGAGCGCTGAGAGGATGTACCAGCCCGCGTTCACGCTGGAAGACCTGGCCGACCTCCGGGTGTCGGTCGTCCCCCGCACGGTCGGAATCGCGGCCGCCACCCGCGACAGCAGCCTCTTCGAATGCGTCGTGGATGTGGGTGTGCAGAAGAAGCTCCCTGCAGAGGGGGCCGACGCTGAGATCTATGCCCTGCTCGATCTCGTCGAGGAGATCACCGATCACCTGCGGCTCAGCCGGCTGCCTGATGCGCCTGAGGCGGCGTGGGCCGGGATTGCCCACGAGCCCGTTGTGTCGAGCGAGTCGCTCGAACAGCACCGCGTGTTCACCAGTGTCCTGAGCGTCACCTATCGGGTGCGGAGGTAACCGTGCGGAACGTCGTGCTCCTCAAGGTCGAGTTGTCCGAGGAACTCAAGCCGCTCTCCGACGAGCGACTCGTCGCGACGTTCACGCTGGTCGCCTCGGAGAAGAACACGCAGGACGCGATCCTGACGGACGGGAAGGGGCCGGAGGTCGACATCCCGGCGGGCATGCAGTTCCGCTTCGAGCGGGTTGATCTCAACGAGCTCCTGGTTCGGAGCAAGGCGGGCGAGGTGGTGTTCGTGGTGGGCCACACGGCCGGGTGAGACGGATCAAGGAGAACGACGATGGCGATCAAACTCGGCATGGAAGCCAAGCTCCTCTACAAGACCGGCGGGCAGGCCGGCGGCGGGGCGTGGACCGAACTCGGCAACACCCGCGATGTCACGCTGAACCTCGAGGCTGGCGAGGCGGACGTGACGACCCGCGCCAACAGCGGCTGGCGGGCCACCGTCGCCACGCTGAAGGAGGCCAGTGTCGATTTCGAGATGGTCTGGGACACGGCTGATGCCGGGTTCACCGCCATCAAGAACGCGTTCTTCAACAACGCCCCGATTGGCCTCCAGATCCTCGACGAGACCAGCGGACAGGGGCTCCAAGCGGACTTCTCCATCACGAACTTCTCGCGGAACGAGGCGTTGGAGGAGGCGATCACCGTTTCGGTCACTGCGAAGGTGACGTATTCGGCGACGGCGCCTTCATGGATTGGTGGCTGAGCCTGTCGGATCGCCGTCGGATTGGCGTCGGATTGCTGACGGGTCCTGAGTCATGGAGGCACGGATGCGATCGTTCAAGGACAACCAGGGGCGGCAGTGGTCGGTCGAGATCAACGTCAGCGCCATCAAGCGCGTGCGCGGGCTTACCGGCGAGGACCTCATGCAGGTCATCGAGGGAACGCTCATTGAGAAGCTGATCCGCGACCCCGTCTTGCTGTGCGATGTGGTCTACGCGATATGCAAGCCCGAGGCCGACAGCCTCAGCATCTCCGACGAGGACTTCGGGAAGGCGATGGCGGGCGACGCAATCGAGGCCGCGACGACAGCGGTGCTGGAGGAGCTCGTGGGTTTCTGCCCGAGCCCGAGGGACCGGGCCAACCTCGGGCGGGTGCTTCAGGCCACGCGGAAGGTGATGGACCGGGCGAGGGATCTGGTGGAGAAGAAGCTCGACTGCGGGGAACTGGATCGACTGGCGGATCGGCTGCTGGCCGAAGCCTCACCAGAAGCGACTGCTGGAAGCTCATCCATCAGTGCGCCGGAATCCTCGGCGTCGATCCCGGCCCCCTGACTCTGCGCGAGCTGGTGGCGATGCTCGACGGCAGGCAGCGCCACGACTGGTCGATCGCGTCCGCCGTCATGGCGCTCATCGCCAACATCCACCGCGATCCCAAGCGATCCCGCCGACTCAACCCCAGCGACTTCGACCCCTTCGCCAAGCGCCAGCGGCCGATCCCGGTCGGCGTGTCGGTTCTCAAGGCCGTGTTCATCGACGGCAAGATGCCCCCCATCCCCAAGGAGGCCCACGGATGAAGTTCCTCAGCTCGCTCTCCGCCCGCCACTACGTCTACATCGTCGGCCTGGTGCTCATGGCGCTCGTGTTGGCGTCATGCGCCGGATTCGATCTGGGCGACCTGGTGAAGGTCAAGACGCCCAACAACATCCAGCAGACAACGGGTTTGCCATCGACGCTCAGCCTGAACGAGGCCGAGGTCGAGTACCAGAACTGGTTCAACCAGACGCAGACCACCGGCGCCCAGTGGAAGAACAACATCGAGAAGGCCGGCGAACTTCGCGGCCTGTTCAGCCAGCTCACGCTCTCGGCGCTGGACACCGTTGGGCCGACTGTCGCGGGGCTCCCCGTGCTCGGCCCCGCGCTGCCAGCGCTCACGGGCATCGTCGGTTTGTTCATCGGCTCGGGCCGACTCCGCAAGGAGAAGGAGGCGTCCTTCAACAAGGGCCTGGAGAAGGGCAGCGACCTGGCCGGCGGCACGCCTCCGGGCGGGAGCGCGGGGGGCGGCGCGTGATCACCATGCGGATCAAGGACATGTTCTTCGACCGCGCGGCGGTTGTCCGCGCCGTCGATCGGGCCAAGCGCAAGGTGCTCAGCAAGGCCGGCGCGTTCATCCGCACGGCTGCCCGAACAAGCATCCGCAAGCGCAAAGGCTCCGCGCCCGCGGGCAAGCCTCCCCACTCGCACGAAGGGAGCCTGCGCCGGCTGATCCTGTTTGGGTACGACAAGGCCGCCGACTCCGTGGTCGTCGGCCCGGTGGGGTTCAAGAAGAGCGTCGCGCCCAACGTGCTGGAGTACGGCGGCGACACCGTCGTGCTCCGCAGACGCGGCGGTCGGCTCACATCGCAAAGGGTCAGGATCGCCGCGCGGCCGTACATGGCCCCGGCGCTCGAACAGGAGCGGCCGAAGCTGCCGCTGCTGTGGCGGAACTCCATTCGGAAGGGAGCCTGATCGGTGGCCGACACACGGGGCATCCGGGCTGGACGGGCGTTCGTCGAACTGGGCGTGAGCGACAAGCTCACCGCCGGGCTTCGCCGCGCCCAGAAACAGCTCGAAGCCTTCGGCGCGGGGCTGCGCTCGATCGGCACGCGGCTGGCCGGGATCGGAGCCGCCGCGATCACCGGTCTCCTCGGCACGGCCAAGGTCTTCTCTGACATGGGAGATGTGCTCGACAAGATGAGCATCCGCACCGGCGTCAGCGTCGAGGCGCTGTCGGAGCTTGCCTATGCGGCCGAGCTTTCGGGGGCTGACCTGGAGACCCTCGAATCGGGCGTCCGGATCATGCAGCGCACTCTGGGAGAGGCGGCGCAGGGAACGAGCACCGCGGTCGAGGCCCTCGATCGACTCGGCCTCAGCGCCGCGCAACTGGCCGGGCTCTCTCCGGAGCAGCAGTTCAAGGTTCTGGCCGATCGGCTCTCCAAGGTTTCGGACCGAACGCTGCGGGCCGCCATCGCGATGGAGGTCTTCGGCAAGGCTGGGACCAAGCTCCTGCCGCTCATGGCCGATGGCGCGGCGGGGATCGAGGCGATGCAGGAGGAGGCCAGGCGCCTCGGCCTGACCGTTAGCACCGAAACCGCCCGCGATGCCGCGCAGCTCAACGATGCCCTCGGCACCCTCTGGAAGGTGCTCAAGCAGGGCGTGTTCACGATCGGCGGGGCGCTCTCGCCGCTCCTCAAGGATCTCGCCGAGCGCATCACCCGCATCATCGTGTGCGCGACGGCCTGGATCAAGGCCAACCGGGAGACCGTCGTGTGGGCGCTCAAGGTCGCGGCGGCGGTCGCGGTCGCGGGTGTCGCCATCATCGCCCTCGGCTACATCATCTCCGGCATCGGCGCGACCCTCGGCCTCGTCGCCGGGGTCATCGGCGGGATCGGCACGGCGTTCAGCCTCATCGGGGCCGCCATCGCGGCGATCCTGTCGCCAGTCGGGCTGGCGATCGCGGCGATCGTGGCGCTCGGCGGCGTGCTCATCGGCACCACCGGCGCTGGCGGCGAGGCTCTCGCCTGGCTCGGTGAGCAGTTCACCCGCCTGCGGGACTGGGTGGCCAAGGTTGTCGGGGGCATCTCCGATGCTCTCGCGGCGGGCGACATCGCACTGGCCGCCGAAATCCTGTGGCTGTCGCTGAAGGTGGTCTGGCAGCAGGGCGTCGCCGCCCTCAACAAGGTCTGGCTCGAGGCCAAGGAGTTCTTCGTCTCCACCGCCTACGGCATGTGGTATGGGGCGCTGGCGGCCGCGGAGGTCGTCTTCCACGCCCTCGAAGTTGCATGGATCGAGACGACGGCGTTCCTGTCCAAGACCTGGACCAACTTCACCACCGGCTTCCAGCAGGTGTGGGAGTCGGCATCGTCGTGGGTCGCCAAGCGGATGCTGGAGATCCAGGGGCTGTTCGACTCCGGGCTCGACGTGGACGCCGCGAAGAGGGCCGTCGATGATCAACTCGAAACCCGCCTGGCGGAACTGGAGAGCGCGGCCCAACGGCAGGTGGCCGAGCGCGAAGGGCAGCGTGCCGCCGAGCGAGACCAGGCCGCCGCGTTGCACGAGGCCACGCTCGCCGGGATCGGTCGTGACTTTGAGGAGGCCCAGGCCGCGCTCAAGGCGAACACGGAGGCGGGGCTCGCGGAATCGCAAGCGGCGCTGGATGCCGCCAAGCAGAAGCTCGCCGATGCCATCGAGCAGGCCCGCCAGAAGCGCGAGGCGGCCGACGCCGAGCGCGGACCTGCGCGTACGCCGCGCGACCTGATGGCTGAGTTCGAAGACCGGCTTGCCGGGCTGGGCGAGGTCATCGGCAAAGGGATCAGCGTGCGAGGTACGTTCAACGCCCGCGCCGCTCAGGGGCTCGAGTCCGATGGCGGGGCCGCCGAACGCACCGCCCGGGCCACGGAACAGACCGCCAAGCACACCAAGCGTCTGGCCGACGCCGCGCAGAGCGGTGGGCTGACGTTCGCGTAAGGAGAGTCGTTCGTGCCGATCACCGTGACGGAGAAGTTCGAGAGCCGCAAGTCCACCAAGGGCGACAATCCCTCGGCGGAACTCGTCTACACCGTGCGCGGAACCAACGACGACCTCGCGGCCCGCAACGCCGCCGAGACCACCAGCCCTGCGACCTACGACAGCCAGCCCCGGCAGTCCGTGTCTGTGGAGCCCGTTGGCGACGAACTCTGGGAGGCCGTCGTCCGCTACGGCAAGGCGCCGGGCGGATCGCTCCCCGAGCCCGGCGAGAGCGTTTTCTCGTTCGATACCGGCGGTGGCACGCAGCACATCACCCAGAGCAAGGAAACGGTGTCGTCGCACGCGCCGTCGGGCGGGTCGGCCCCGGACTTTGGCGGCGCGATCGGTGTTACCGCCGACGGCGTCGAGGGCGTGGACATCACCGTCCCCATCTACCAATTCTCCGAGACGCACTACTTCACCAACGCCCAGGTGACGCCCTCGTACAAGGGCACGCTCTTCTCGCTCACAGGCAAGGTGAACAACGGCGCATTCAAGGGGTTCCAGCCGGGCGAGGTCCTGTTCCTCGGGGCCTCGGGATCGCGACGCGGCACCGATCCCGACGACGACTGGGAGATCTCCTTCCGGTTCGCCGCCAGCCCGAACGCCACCGGCATCTCCGTCGGCAGCATCAGCGGCATCAGCAAGAAGGGGTGGGAGTACCTGTGGGTGCGGTACGCCGACCAGGAAGACACGGGCTCGCACGCGATCGTGAAGCGCCCGGTCGCGGCGTATGTCGAGCGCGTGTATGACGAGGGCAACTTCGCGGGGCTGGGGATCTGAACGATGGGTGACGTGTTCCGCAAAGTCCGATCGGGCTCACCGCTCCGCATCCCCGCGGCGGCGTACAACGCCTTCGTTGATGCGGCGGTCGATCTGCGCCGGCGGGAACGGACCACCAACGCCGGCCCGGCGCTCGAACCCGCGCAGCGCGGCATCGTGCTGGTCCGCAACGACTCCGACGACGAGATCGAACCGTACCACGCGCTGGCGATCACGGGCGTGCTGGTCCTGCCCGATAGCGAGGACCAGGAGCGGACGTTTCATAGCCGGACGCCGCTGACGGCCGAGGTCGCAACGGAGGAGTCGCCATCGCTCTCGTTCGTCTTGGCGCTCCAGCCGATCAAGCCGGGCGACCTCGGGCGTTGCGTGCTCACGGGCGTCACGCCCGCGCGGGTCTTCATTACCAACGAAACGGACACGACCTGCGAGCTCGCCCCCGAGGAGACCGTGCTGGCCAGCACGCCCATGGGCGGCATCCCGATCCTGTGGAAGGAAGAGGGTGTTGGCGAGAAGTGGGCGGTCATCGAGATGGGCCAGCCCTCGCCCGGGCGCGTCACCGCGATCCTCGGCGCGGCGCAGCCGATCCCCACCGAGAACAACCGCTGGCGCTACCCGTGGGTCGAGGCCCGGATCGACGGCGATCCCGGCAGCGACACCTATCTCCGGTACGTGCCCGTGCCGGAAGGTCTGACCTCGCAGCTGCCCGGTGGCGGCGAGGACCCGACGCGGCTGGCGATCAACCGCTTCGAAGCCCACCACATGAACAACTTCGAGGCCGGGTCCGGCTTCGGCGGCCTACTGGGGCTTGGGCCGGTGTGCGAGTTGCCGGGTGTGCTCCCCAAGTGCCCGCCTGCGCGGTCACTCAAGCCAAAGCTCGTGCCCATCCCCGAAGGCGTCTGCGTGCAGCTCACCTGCGAGCGCAACAGCAAGGGCAGGCCGGTGTGGGTGTTCGAGGCCATGAGCCTGATCGAGATCGCCGACCCAGCGGATGAGGACCGCAAGTTCAACATCTACATCGAGGGGGGCGCATGACCACGGCTCCCGTCACTGCAACCGCACCGACTCTGGATGCCCGCCGTGAGTACGAGCGGAAGAAGTACGTCACGCTGGCATCGCGGCCCGCTGTGCCGGGTACTGGCTACGGCGCGACCAACCACGGCGCGGCGGCGCTCCCGATGGTGCAACGCCTCAAGCCCCGCTTCGTGGTGGACTTCGGATGCGGCCGGAACGACTTCATCGGCGCTCTGCGGCGGATCGGCATGGACGGCCTCGGGATCGATTTCGCCTTCCCCGAAGCGGACATCCCGCGGGCGATGCACAAGACCGGCTTGGTTGATGGGGTTGCCGACGTGGTGACGAGCTTCGATGCCCTTGAGCACCTGCTCCCGGAGGACGTGGACGCGGTGCTCGCGGAGATGCGGCGAGTGGCACGCCCGCGGGCGCACTTCGTGTTCTCGATCTGCATGCGCCCGAGCCGGACCACCGTCGCCGGTGAGGGTCTGCACCCGACGGTGCGACCGCTGGCGTGGTGGCTGGATCGCATCGGTCAGGTTGGAACGGTGACGGCACCGAGGGCCGAAGGCCGGTACATCGTCGGGCGATTCGCTGCCAAGGAGGGTTGCGGCTGTGCGTGAGAACCAGTCGGACATCGCGGCGCTGCAGGCGGGACTCAAGGCGAGGAAACCCGCGCGGGATGGCCTGCGCCTCTACACCGCCGACTTCGATTCGGTGTCGCTGGCCGGGTTCTATCGGGGGCGCTCGGCGTTCCTCATCCTCTCTGGACCGTCGCTCACGCAGGTGGACCTGACGCAGCTCAACAAGCGCGGCATCGTCACGATGGGGGTGAACAACTCATGGTCCGTGCATCGCCCGACGCTCTGGACCTGCGTGGATGATCCCGGCCGTTTCATCGATACCGGCTGGAAGGACCCGGGCATCCTGAAGTTCGTGCCGACATGCTGCGTGGACAAGCGGCTCCGCATCCAGAACCCCGACGGCACCATGCGCAACAGCGCCTTCCGCGTCCGTCAGATGCCCAGTGTCCTGTTGTTCCGCCGCGCCGATCACTTCGACCATGAGCGGTTCCTGACCGGCGATTCTGTCCCGTGGGGGAACGACGCCAAGCACGCGGATTCGCTTGGGATCACGGGCAAGCGGAGCGTCATGCTCGTCGCCTTGCGCCTGCTGCACCACCTGGGCTTCGGCACGGTGTACCTGCTCGGGTGCGACTTCAAGATGGCGGCCGACCGCAGGTACGCCTTCGAGGAGCACCGCGCCCCGAACGCCATCCGGCACAACAACGTGCTGTACGACTCGCTGGCCCGCCGCTTCGAGGCCCTGCGGCCGCACTTCGACAGGCACCGGTTTCGCGTCATCAACTGCTCCCCGGGCAGCGAGCTTCAGGCGTTTGACCGCATGGACTATGGGGCGGCGGTGAAGGCCGCGTCCGACGAGTGCGGAAAGCCCGTGAGCACGCAGGGCTGGTACGAGCCCAACCCGAAGCCGACCGCCGTGCCGAAGGAGGCCGCCCAATGAGCGACGGCCCGGCCCGATACTACTTATACATCCCCGTGTGGGCCACGGGCCGTCCGCCCACGGGCGGCGGGTCGAGCAATCACTCCACGCCCTCGGGTTCGACACCCGAGAGCACCTACTCGACGCCGACCAGCACGCCGAGCATGCCGTCGAGCTACTCGACGACCGGCGATGTCATCTACACGACCGGCCCGAGCGGAACGCCCACGCTCACGTTCTACACCACCGGCGCCTTCACGAGCAACACGTCTGGCACGACGCACACGCCGTCGAGCAGCGGGTCGAGCGATTCCATGTCCTCAGGGTCATCGGGTTCGAGCAGCGGCACGCCGACATCATCGTCAGGCTCGATGTCGTCCAGCGGGGGATCTTCGTCGGGGTCATCGTCGAGCGGGTCCTCCAGCAGCGGGTCTGGCTCTTCGAGCGGATCGGGGTCATCGGGTTCGGGCAGTAGCGGACAAAGCAGCGGAATGTCCAGCGGCGCTTCATCCGGCGCCAGCAGCGGCATGAGTTCCGGAGCCTCGTCCGGCGCGTCCTCCGGAGGTTCATCCGGAGGCGGCTCGTCCGGCGGTGGTGGTTCGAGCGGGGGTGGCTCCGGTCCCGGTGGGTCTGGCCCGGGCGGCTCGGGGCCGGGAGGGAGCGGTCCGGGTTCCGGCCCGGGCAGCAACTGCCTCCTCTTCGGCACGCTCGTGCGCCTCGAGGACGGCCGCCTTACGCCGATCGAGAACCTCAAGCCCGGCGATCGCGTGGCCTCCATCCAAGTGCCCGGCCTCGAGGTCGATGTGCCCTACCGCGCCCAGTACAACTGGCTCTCGCATCACGGCCTGCACGGCGCGACGCCCGTCGCAGCCCGCGTTGCCAGCATCCGCCTGGGCGAGCACCACGGCTTCATGGTGATCAACCGCCGCCTGAAGGCGACGCCCGAGCACCCGTTCATGATCCGCCGCGGCGACGAGTGGGGCTTCGCATCGGCCGAGTTCGTCCAGCCCGGAGACTTCCTGATCGACGAACACCTGAACGAGGAGGAAGTCGAGTCGGCCGTGCGCATCGACGCGCCCACCCGCACCGTGGCCATCCACATTCCCGGCACCAACACGCTGCTCGCGGAAGGCGTGTGGGTCCACAACGACATGCCCGCGACCGCCCAGAGTTCCGGGTCGGGCAGCGCGTCGTCGGGATCAGGTTCCGGCTCCGGGAGTGGGTCCGGCTCCGGGTCGGGATCTGGGTCTATGTCCGGATCGAGCAGCGGTTCGTCCAGCAGCGGGTCTTCCGGCAGCAAGTCCAGCGGGTCGTCCTCGTTCTCGACCTCTGGGTCCACCTCCGGCTCGTCCTCCTCTTCCGGCAGCGGCTCGGGCAGCATGAGCGGGTCGAGCGCGAGCGGCGGTGGCACCGGAACGTTTTCAATCTAGCCAAAGCGAAGACGATTGCGCGAACTGTCACCGTGAGGTGCAGCTGTCCAGCGACAACGACGGAGACGAGGAACTGCTCGGGTGGCTGGAGTAGGCCGCGCGGCTGGTTTCGCAGCCAAGCCTGACAGCAGAAAAGGCGAAGGGGCGAAAGGCCGCCGCATCTTGAGTCTGAGCCACTCCGACGCTTCCGGCCCCTATGCCGCCCTCAAAACACGGCCCGAATCGACGCACCCGCGAGATTGCTCTTGCTCGTGACGCTCGTAATCCCGAAGGGGAGGCGCTGGGGGTGCGGAAACTCTTTCTGCCTTCGCGATCGGCAGAGCCAGCGTGCACGTCGCCCGCAACTCAACCGCTCTTTCCGGAGACCTTCCGCGCTGGCCGAGGTGGCAATGCCACTCTCCTAAGCGCCGCCAGATATATCTTCTTGATCGCCTGGTCTTCTTCGCGCTCAAGGATCGCCTGAAGGACGGGGACCAGTTCCTTGTTGTGGGTGGTTCTGAGTTCGACGATCGCGCCCAACGCTCCGGCGGCGCTCCACCGTACGACCGTGCCCTCGTGCGTGCTGTTCGCGCGGAGGTTTTTGATCGCTTCGACCAATCTCTCCGGGAACCGATGGGCAATGTTCCGCACGACCTTCGCGGATTCCCACTTCACCCGCGGCGCCTCGTCGAGCAGAGCCTCGGTCACGAAGTCGAGGCAATCCGGTGAGGCGATCTCCGGGCGTGCCCGGGTCGCGAACTCCAGGGCCTCGATGCACGTCCCCTTTTCCTTGTCCTTGGAGCCCCGCGCCGCGCGGACCAGTTCGGCAAGGGATATCTGCGCGTCGAGCAGCATCTTGGCGATCGCCTCGACCTTGGCCTTGGCCTTCAAGTTTTTATCCGCGAGCGTCGTCTGTATGTCCACGGCGTCTGATGGTACTCGGAACCGCCGTCGGCGACGCGGGGACCGGTAGGCAGCCTCGCCACCGGAGCATTCCAAATGCTGAGCCGGCCCCCGACAGGCAGATAGACGGCCCGAAGCCGTGGCGCACCGGACGAAAGTCCGCCGCATCCCAAGCGATCGCTCCCGATGCGAACCTCCGACTCGTCATGGAACTTGGCCCTGTCGACCGAGTTTTGGACGCGACAATGCGGCGCCTTCCGCCGTAAGGGCGCACCGCTGTGCTTGCACGACGGCCAAGTCAGGCTCGGACATGCTTCCGCGGGTGGAGAATTCCCACCGCCGACGCCGGCCCCATGAACTCCCCGCGGAGCCTCCCCGTGCGGGCCCGCGGAGCGTGTGTTACGCCGATGCGCCCGCCGCGGGCGGCTGCTGGGGATGGCCGTGCGAGCGAGCTCCGCGACGCCGCCGTTGGAAAGCGCCCGTGGTGCGTTGCACGAGCACGAAGAACGCCGGCACGAAGAAGACGCCGACAAAGGTCGCGCCCAGCATGCCGCCGATCACGCCGGTGCCGATGCTGTGCCGCGCCGATGCGCCCGCCCCGGTGCTGATGGCCAGGGGGAGCACGCCCAGGACGAAGGCCATCGAGGTCATGACGATGGGCCGGAAGCGCAGCCTCGCGGCCCCCAGCGCCGCCTCTAAGGGCTTCTGCCCCTCGCGGATCGCGCTCACGCAGAACTCGACGATGAGGATCGCGTTCTTGGCCGCCAGCCCGACCAGGGTCAGAAGCCCGATCTGGAAGTAAATGTCCTCCGTGAGGCCGCGGAGCGACACCGCCACGTAGGCCCCCAGCACGGCGATCGGGATGCTCAGGAGCACTACGATCGGGAGCGACCAGCGCTCGTACTGGGCCGCGAGCACCAGAAAGACGACGACAAGGCCGAAGGCGAGCACGATGGGCGCCTGGTTGCCGGCCTTGATGGCCTGGTAGGTCTCGCCGCTCCACTCGAACGCGTAGCCGCTGGGGAGGGTGCTCTCGGCGAGCGCGGCCACGCGCTGGATCGCCTGGTCGCTGCTGACGCCCGGCAGGGGCGCGCCGTTGATCTGCACCGCGGGGAAGCCGTTGAAGCGGGTCACGATGTTGGGCCCGGCGCGGAAGCTCGCGTCGACGACGCCCGAGAGCGGCACCATCGAGCCCTTGGCGTTGCGGACGAACACGCGGTTGATGTCCGCGGGATCGTCGCGGAAGCCGGGCTCGGCCTGCACGAGCACCCGCCACACGCGCCCGAACTTCGAGAAGTCGTTAACGTACAGCGAACCGAAGTACGCCTGCAGGGTCTCGAACACCTGGGCGATGGACACGCCCATCATCTTGGTCTTCGCGCGGCTGAGCTCCACGTAGAGCTGCGGGACGGTGACGCGCACGTTGCTGCGAATTCCCACCAGCGAGGGGTCCTGCGCCATGGCGCCCACGAGCGCCCCGCTGGCCTGGGTCAGTTCCTCGATGGTGCCGCCCTGCCGCTGCTCCAGCTGCATCTCGAACCCTGCGGTGACGCCCAGGCCCTGGATCGCAGGGGGATTGAACGCGAGCACCAGCCCCTCGCCCGAGCGGCCGAACCGCATGAGCACGTCCCGCGCGACGGCCTGCGCGCTCAGCGCGGGGTCGCGGCGCTGCTCGAAGGGCTTGAGCGTGACGAACATCGTCGCCGCGCTGGTCGAGTTGACGCGCCCCGACACCACGTCGAGGCCGCCCAGCAGCGTGACGTTCTCGACGGCCGGATGGTCCATGAGGAACCGTTCGGCCTGCTGTGAGAGGGCGTCAGTACGGTCGAGCGACGCGCCGTCGGGCAGGATGACGACGGCGAGGATGTACCCCTGGTCCTCATCGGGCAGGAAGCCGCCGGGGACGCGATCCTGGAGGCGCCAGAGCGCGAACACCAGGATGCCGAAGACCGCGAGCGTCACGACAAGGTGCCGACCGGCCGCCGCAACGCCGCGCACGTACCAGGAGGTCGCTCCGGCGAACAGGGAGTTGAACCACCGGAAGAGCACGAACTTCTTGCGGCCGTGGTGGGGCTTGAGGAGCAGGGCGCACAGAGCCGGCGAGAGCGTCAGCGCCACCAGGCCGCTGATCGCGACCGACAACGCGATCGTCACCGCGAACTGCTTGTAGAGCTGCCCGGTCAGGCCTCCCAGGAACGTCACGGGCACGAACACCGCCGACAGCACCAGCACGATGGCGATGAGCGCGCCGCTGATCTGGTCCATTGCCTTGATCGTCGCCGCGCGGGCGCTCAGCCCATCCTCCTCCATGATCCGCTCGACGTTCTCGACGACCACGATCGCGTCGTCCACCACGATGCCGATGGCGAGCACCAGGCCGAAGAGCGTCAGCGTGTTGATCGTGAACCCCAGCAGGAGCATCCCGCCGAATGTGCCGATGATCGCGACAGGCACCGCGAGCAGGGGGATTAGCGTGGCCCGCCAGCTCTGCAGGAACAGGAAGACCACGAGCAGGACCAGCGCGACGGCCTCCAGGAGGGTGTGGATCACCTCCTCGACCGAGGCGCTGATAAACTCCGTGGTGTCGTAAGGGATCGTGTAGCGCACGCCCTGGGGAAAGCTCGCGGACGCCTCCTCGAGCACGTGGCGGACGTTCTCCATCGTCTGCAGCGCGTTGGCGCCCGTCTGGAGGTAGACCAGCATCAGCGT
This sequence comes from Phycisphaerales bacterium, assembly GCA_050182995.1. Classification (GTDB taxonomy): domain Bacteria; phylum Planctomycetota; class Phycisphaerae; order Phycisphaerales; family UBA1924; genus JAEUIX01. The sequence goes on from JBFXBS010000001.1 coordinate 53,718, forward strand.
GGTGGATCGCCCGTTGGCCCGCCCGAACAGGTCGTAGCTCCGGCTGCCGAGCTCCACCCGGGCCACATCCCCGAGCGTCACGATCCTCCCGTCCTCCTCGGCGCGAACGATGATGTTCTCGTACTCGCGGACCTCGCTCAACTGACCGCGGGTCAGGACCGGGACGGTCAGTTCAACCCGTTGGTCGGTGGGGCGCTGCGCGACCGTGCCCGCCGGGAAGTTGGCGTTCTGCTCGCGCAGGGCCGCGACCACGTCGCTGGCGGTCAGGTTCTTGGCCGCGAGACTGTCGGGATCCAGCCAGACCCGCATCGAGTAGTCCTTGGCCCCGAAGACCGTGGCGTCACCGACGCCCTCGGCCCGACGGATCGAATCGAGCAGGTTAATGGTGGCGTAGTTGCTCAGGTAGATGTCGTCGTAGCCGGCCCCCTCCTCCGCCTGGAGCGTGGCGACCGTGAGGATGTTGGTCGAGCTCTTGAGCACCGTGATCCCGTTGCGCACGACCTCCGAGGGTAGCTGCGGCTCCGCGACGCTCAGCCGGTTCTGAACCTCGACGGCCGCGAGATCCTGGTCGGTCCCGATCTCGAAGGTGGCGGTGATCGTCACGGACCCGTTGTTGGCGCTCGTGGAACTGAAGTAGATGAGGTTCTCGATGCCCGAAAGCTGCTGCTCGATGGGCGCCGCCACGGCCGTCGCCGCCGTCGCCGCGTCCGCGCCGGGGTAGGTGGCGTTGATCTGGATCGTCGGCGGCGTGATCTCCGGATATCTCGCAATCGGGAGTACGACCATCGCCACGCTTCCCGCGATGAGGATGAGCAGCGACAGCACGGTGGCAAAGATCGGGCGCTCGATGAAGAATCTGGAGAACAATCGCGGCTCCTATTTCATGGGTCCGGGCGCCCCGGGCGAGACCGCGGCTTCCACGGGGGTGCCCGGCCGAACTTGGACGAGATGATCGGTGATGACCCGGTCTCCGCTGCGGAGGCCGGACTCAATGATCCACTCGCCGCTTGACCATGCGCCCGTGGTCACGGGCCGGATGTGGGCGACGCCGCCGTCGGCGACGTACACCGACGCCCCGGCGGGCGTTTGGAGCACCGCCGACTGCGGCACGGCGAGCGCCCCCAGACGCGATACCCCGCCGATCCGTGCGTGCACGAACTGGCCGGGGAGCAGGGCGCGGTCCGGATTGGGCACGCTGGACCGGACGACCGCGGTGCCGGTCGAGGGATCCACGGCCACGTCAACGAAGTTGATGCGGCCCGGGTGCGGGAACTCGCGTCCGTCGGGCAGGACCACGGTCACGGTGAGGTCTTCAACGCCGACATCACCGACCATTCCCTGTTCGGTCATCCGCTGCCAGCGCAGGAGGTCGCGTTCGCTTACGCTGAACCGCACATAGAGAGGGTCAACCTTGCGCATGGTCGCGAGAAGCGGCTCGGCCTCGGGGCCGACAAAGCTGCCGACATCCTGTTGACGCATGCCGATGACGCCCGTGATCGGAGCCGCGATCGTCGTGTAACCGAGGTCGAGCTTTGCTTGCTCGATGAGGGCCCGCTGGGTCTCAACCGCGGCCGCCGCGACCCCGAGTGCCTCTTGTGCTTGCTCGAGTTCATTCGCTGCCGCCTGCTGCTGCGCCGCCAGCTCCTCGAAGCGGCGGACCTGCCGCTGGGCGCGGGTGAGCACGGCTTGTGCCGACTGGAGACCAGCCTCGGCCCGCCGCAGCGCTACCTCGAATGGCTTGGGGTCGATTCGGAACAGCACCTGTCCCTCCGTGACGAGTTGGCCCTCCTCGAACCCTCGTTCCATGAGGACTCCGTTTACTCGGGCGCGGATCGGCACGGTCTCCGACGCTTCCGTCTGGCCCAGGTATTCCACGGTGATCGGCACGTCCTTGGGCTCGACGGTGATGATGTTCACGGCCAGCGGGCCCGACGGCGGCGGGGCGGAGCGCGGGGCCGGCCCATGTCCGGCGCGCGTCAGGTAGAAGGCGGCGAACCCGAGGATGCCGAGGAGCACCAGGACGATGAGGCCGCGCCAGAGGACGTGCCGCAGCAAGAGAGTTTCTTTACCGCCGGCCTCGTCGGCCGGCGCGGGCGGTCCGAGGTCTTCGGGGCGTGGGGTCTCATCCGCCATTGTCGCTTCTCCGGGTTGGATCGGGCTTCGGCTCGACCGGCACGCCCACGTGGAGGTCGCCGCTCACCGGCGCGTCGTTGGGGTCGGCGAACTGGCCATTGAGGGGAACGGGCGGTGCCGCACCGTCAGGGAGGGGGGGGCCGCCAAGGGCCAGGTACAAGTTCAGGCGCTGTCGGATCTGCTCGAAACGCACGCCAAGCAGGAGCGACCGCGTGTCGTAGTCCTGCCGGCGGATCTGCTGGAGGTCGAGAATGGTCATGAGGCCCTGGTCGTAGCGGTTGATGGCCGCCTCGCTGGCCCGTTGCAGGCGCTCGCTCGCCTCCGCGAGGCTCCTTTCGCGTTCTTCGAGGAAGCGTGCGTTCGAAAGGGCCGTCTCGACCTCGCGAAAGGCGCGGAGCGCCACGGAGGCGAACTGCCCGATCGCCTGCCGCTGACGGGCATTCGCCGCCGCTTCCTGAGCCTGCAATCGTCCCCCTTGAAAGAGCGGAGCGAGGATGTCGGCCGCGACAGAGGTAATGAAGTCGGACGGATCAATCAGGGTCCTCGCGTCGGCCGTGAGGATCAGCCGAGGAAGCCGAGCAGCGCGCGCCGAGCGGACGTCGTAGTACGCCGCATCGACCAGCCGCTCAATGCTCCGAACGTCCGGTCGGCGTTCGAGCAACTCGGCCGGAACGCCCACCGCAAAGGGAGCGGGCGAGATCCCCGGCAGTACCTCAGGGGCGGCATCGAGTTCGGCCGAAGGGTACCGTCCGAGCAGGAGTTCCAGCGCCCGGCGAGCTTCCTGCAGGGCAGCGAGATCGTTGCGTACGGCCGCCTCCGCGAGGCGAACGCTGGACTCGGCCAGGTCTCTGTCAAGGGTGGTCAGGAGCCCGGCTTCGACGCGCTGGCTGGTCGTCACGGCCGTGAACTTCTCGGCTTCCAGGAGCAACCTGTCGATCGCGAGTTGCTGCTTGGCGATCACGATCGCGAAATACGCCTGCGCGACAGCCGCCGCGAGGGAGTGCCTCGCCTGAACGAAGTCCAGCCCCGCGGACTCGGCCACCCTGTGCGCGGCCGACTCATCAGCCCGCAGGCGGCCCCAGAGGTCGGCCTCCCACGAGACCTGGAGGGCGGCGAAGTACTCGTCCTCATCCGTGGACCCGTCGTCGAAGTTCGTATGTCGAGCCCCGCCGGAGCCGGCGACCTGCGGATAAAGGAACGAGGCGACAATGCGCAGATTGGCTGCCGCTTCCTCGAACCGCGCCGCCGTCACGTAGAGGTCGGGGTTGTTGACCCAGGCCTCGCGCACGAGTGCTTCGAGCGTGGGGTTCCCGAGGTCGGAAAGCCAGCTCGCGCCGACGTCGGTCGATGTTGCGTTCGCGCCGGCAGCGAGCTCCGCGAACTCGCCGGGCGTGCCCACGTGCCTCGCGGCAATGTTGTCGGGCGGCGCCGGCACGGAGAGGCAACCGGCCAGAAGCGCGGTGAGCGGCACCGTCGTCACCAATAGGGTTCGTGGAGGCATACGGCTCATGCTTTCTCCCGCGGCGCCCGGCCATCCGCGCCCAGTGGTGCATTGAGCCCGGAGCGGACCTTCCCGAGCAGCCGCGTCAGTGTCTTTTGCTCGGCCGGGCTGAGACCCCGCATCAGCTCTGAAAGCCGGCGCAGATGCCCGGGCAGGATCTTGTCGAGCAGGCGTCTCCCGGCGGGGGTCAGGTCGATGAGCGACACGCGGCGGTCCTCCGCGCTCGGAAAGCGACGCACCAACTTGTCTCGCTCGAGTCCGTCCACCAGCCCCGTGACCGTCCCCTTGGTCACCTCGGCGGCCAGCGCGAGCTGCGAATGCGTGGCCGGGCCACCGACGTACAGGATGTGGCCGAGCACCCGCAACCGCCCCTCGCTGATCCCGAAGCTGTCCAGGTTCAACCGGAGCTGCGCCGTCAGTTCGGCCGCCACGGCCCGGAGCAACGCCGCCGCGATGACATCATCGGGGTGCAGCCCCGGGACGCGCTCGGCGAGTTCCCGCAGGCGCTGATGGTCGGGCACGTAGGGAGGAAGGTGACTCACTCTGAGGGCGCTCCACGATCGGTTTGGCCCCCGATGGTATGGCGGGCAACTACCGTGTCAACCCATCCCGGCCGGATGTTCCTGACGCGTGGGTCGCGCCCCATCGTCTCTGGGCAGGAGACCTTGTCCCACCTTGCCGTTTCGCTGAAATGCGCCCCAAACTACGACCCTGATCGATGTCGCCGCAAGTTGCCGCGGACTGGCCGGGAAGTTCCGACGGTCCCAAAGCGACCCCGCTACTTGATCGGCCTTTGCGCTAGCGCCAGGACCACTTATTGTTCGCGACCCCGATTTTCACCTTCCGGCTTACGTCCCGCAATGCGAAACGACAAATCGACATCGGCCGCCTCCGCGCGAGGAGTTGCGCAGCGAATCAGCTCGCCATTCATGCCATCCGGCTTAAGGTGCTTCGGAAGCGGCGGAGCGCGATCACGAAGAAGACAGCCCCGATTCCGAGGACGGCCAGAAGCTGGGGCCACACGACGCCGAGCCCCGCGCCGCGGTAGAGGATGGCCTGGCTCGCCGACACAAAGTGCGTCGTCGGCGCCGCGAGCATGATCGTTCGCACCAACTCGGGCATGCTCTCCCGGGGCGTCATGCCGCCCGAGAGCAGTTGCAGCGGCATGATCGCGAGCACGAGCAGCAGCCCGAACTGGGGCATGCTCCGTGCCAGCGTCGCCATGAAGATCCCCATGGAGGTGGTCGCTCCCAGGTGCAGCGCCGCCGCGCACAGCCACAGCGCGATCGAGCCGTCCACCCTCACGTGCAAAACGCGTTGGACGATGACCGTCAGCGCCAGCGCCGCGCCGACCAGGACCACCGCGCCCATCGACCAGACTTTCGCGACCATGATCTGGAAGGGCGACACCGGCATGACGAGCAGGTGTTCGATCGTGCCATGCTCGCGCTCCCGGATGATCGCGGCCCCGGTCAGGACGATCGACAACATCGTGACGTTGTTGATGATCTCCATCAGCGAGCCGAACCACGACTGGGTGAGGTTCGGGTTGAAGCGCATGCGCAGGGCCAGCTCCACGGGGGCGGCCCCCGCGCCCCGGACGTGCCGCACGAACTCATCGACCTCGCTCAGGACGATCTGCTGAATGTGCCCGTTCCCCGTGAAGGCCTGGCTCATGCGCGTCGCGTCCACGTTGAGCTGGATCGAGGGGCTCTTTCCCGCCAGCACGTCCCGCTGGAAGTTCGGCGGAATGTTCAGGGCGAACGTGTACATGCCCGCGTCCATGCCCTTGTCCGCCTCCGTGAGCCAGACGTGTGACGGCGGCGCGAAGTACGGAGGCTGCAGGGCCGCCGTGATGCGCGCCGACAGAGCCGATTGATCCTCGTCCACGATGGCGATCGGGGCATTGTGGAGAGTGTCTGGCATCGCGGACCCGGCGATGTAGATCGAGAACGTGAAGGTGAACACGATGAGGAAGAGCATCATCGGGTCGCGTGCAAGACCCCGGAGCTCCTTGACGCCGAGGTGGAGGATGGCCTTGAGAGGGTGGAGGCGCATTTACCGGCCCTGCTTTCGCAGCAAGAGCACCGTGGCGAGGAAGCTGACGGGGACGGAGAGGGCGATCGCCCAGACCGCATCGCGGAGCTCACCGAGGGCCAGCGCCTTGCTGAACACGCCGCGGCTCACGGTGATCATGTGTGTCGCCGGGTAGAGCCGGCCGATGACGGCGCCCGCTCCCTGGAGCGACGAGACCGGATTGATCAGGCCGGCGTACTGCACGGCGGGGAGGATGGTCCCGAGCATGGTCGCGAACATCGCGGCGATCTGGCTGCGGACAAACGTGGACACGAACAGACCGAACCCCGTCGCGAACGCGATGAACAGCACGGAAGCGAGCAGGAGGGAGAGGAAGCTCCCCTTCATCGCTACGCCGAACACAGTGACCGCGAGCACGCTCATGAGCAGGAAGTTCGCCACCCCCAGGCCGACATACGGGAGCTGCTTGCCGAGCAGGAACTCGGCGCGGGTCGTCGGTGTGACATAGAAGTTGATGATCGAGCCCAGCTCTTTCTCCCGTACCACGGAGAGGGTCGCGAGCATCGCGGGGATCATCAAGAGCAGCAGGGGCACGACGGCTGGCACGATGGCCGGGAGGCTTCGAACGTCCGGGTTGTACCGATACCGAGACTCCACCGTGGCGTTGGAAGCGAGATCGATGCCGCGCCTTCGGGCCTGCTCAGCCAGCCAGTGCTGGTGCATCCCCTGCACGTATCCTCGTACGGTTTCGGCACGCTGCGGCATGGCTCCGTCCGCCCACGCGCCGATCTGCACCGGACCACCCCGCTCAAGATCCCGTCCGAAGTTCGGCGGGATTTCGATCGCCAGCGAGAGTTCTCCAGTGCGCATGCGGTGGTCGAGTTCGGCGTAGTCGGCGATCGGCGCACGCTGGGTGAAGTAGCGAGAACCGGAGAGACTGAGGGCGTAGTCGCGGCTGAGCACCGTCTGGTCGCGATCGAGCACCGCAAAGGACAGGTTCTCCACGTCCATGGTGATTCCAAAGCCGATCACGAACATCAGGACGATGCAGCCGACGAGCGCGAGCGCTCCGCGCACAGGATCCCGGCGCAGCTCGAGCGCTTCGCGCAGCGAGTAACTCAGCGCGCGTTGCACGCTGAAACCGCCGAGTCGCGAGGGGCGAGCCGCGGTCTCGCTGGTCGCGGCCTGATCCACCAGCGGCTCGGATCGCGTGGCCGGGCCAGCCGCAGTCTTGACAGGGGATTCGGCGCCCGCGTCGACGAGGTACGCGATGAACGCATCCTCCAGCGTTGTTACTTGCCGCTTCCGCTTGAGTTCTGCGGGCGCGTCGCTCACCAGCACCTTGCCCGCGTGCATGAAGGAGATGCGGTCGCAGCGCTCGGCCTCGTTCATGAAGTGGGTCGAGACAAAGATCGTCACCCGGTCGCGGCGCGACAGTTCGATCATCAACGCCCAGAAGGAGTCGCGTGCGATCGGATCGACCCCCGACGTGGGCTCGTCGAGGATGAGCAGTTCCGGTCCATGCACCATCGCCACGGCGAGCGATAGCCGCTGCCGTACTCCCAGGGGCAAACTCTCGGGGAGTGCGTCGATGTCCCGGCTCAGCCCGAATCTCTCGGCTATTTCCGTCACCTGACCCGGGATGTCCTTCTTCGGCACGCTGAAGAGCCTTGCGTGGAGGAGCAGATTCTGACGGACGGTGAGTTCCTTGTAGAGAGAGAACGACTGCGACATGTATCCGACGCGCCGGCGGGTCGCGATGTCGTGGGCGTTGACGGGGTGCCCGAAGAGGGCGGCCTCTCCCTCGGTCGGCGGCAACAGCCCGGTCAGCATCCTCATCGTCGTAGTCTTGCCGCAACCGTTGGAGCCGATGAAACCGAATATCTCGCCGCGGCGGATCCGCATGGTGACATGGTCGACCGCGACGAAGTCGCCGAACCGTTTGGTGAGCCCCCGTGACTCGATGGCGATCTCATCGCCGTCGGCGGTTACGAAGGGGACGAGCTTCACATCGGTATGCTCCCGACGCTTCTCCTCGGGCAGGAGCGCGATGAACGCGGCCTCGAGCGAGCCCATGCCGGTTTGCCGGTGCAGATCTGCCGGTGCGCCAGTGGCCAGCACCTTCCCGTCGTTCATCACGACCAGCCATTCGAACTGTTCGGCCTCCTCCATGTACGCCGTCGCGACGATCACACTCATGCCCGGGCGTTCCGCGCGCAATCGAGCGATCAGCTCCCAGAACTGCCGACGCGCCAGGGGATCCACGCCCGTGGTTGGCTCGTCGAGGATGAGCAGATCGGGATCGTGGATGAGCGCGCAGCACAGCCCGAGCTTCTGTTTCATGCCCCCGGAGAGCTTGCCGACTGGCCGATCAAGGAACTGGTGGAGTCCCGTGCTTCGAGTCAGGTCATCGATGCGCCGGCGGCTTTCGGCCGCATTGTGCCCGAACAACCGGGAGAAGAACTGCAAGTTCTCCTCGATGGACAGCGTGGGATAGAGGTTCTTCCCGAGGCCCTGCGGCATATACGCGATGCGAGTGCAGACGTCCCGTCGGTGCCGCGCCCGGGCCATGTCTCCGCCAAGCACCTCGACCGTCCCCCGTTGCACGCGGCGGGCGCCGGCGATGAGGGACAGCAGGCTGGACTTCCCGACGCCATCGGGCCCGATCAATCCCACCATCGCTCCGGCAGGGATGTCCAGGCTCACATCCGAAAGCGCGGCAGTCCGCCCATACTGCAGGTTCACACCGCGGAGCCGAGCGACCATGGAGGTAAGGGGGTGCCGATCCACGCGTCACTCCGGCACCTTGATGGCGAGTTCTTGCGGCCACTGGGTCGCCGGATCGAGCCTGATCCACGCGACGCCTGGGACGCCAGTCTTCACCTGGTGGAGGTGCTTCTTCAACAGGTCCGGCGCGATGCGCGCCCGCACCCGGAACATGAGCTTCTGTCGTTCCTCCGCAGTCTCGACGGTCTTGGGTGTGAACTGCGCTGTGCTGGCGATGAACGAGACCTCGGCGGGGATGACGTACTGCGGGGCCGCGTCAAGCACGAGCCGCACCTCGGTGCCCAGTGCGACACGGCCGGCGGTCTGCTCGGGCACGAAGAATGTCATGTACACATCGCTGAGATCGATAACATTGAAAGCCTTTCCCCCCGCCGCGAGGACCTCGCCGGGCTGGGCGAGCCGGTACTGCACGCGGCCGTCACGAGGCGACACCAGCGTGCTGTCCTTGATGTCCGCCTCGATCCGCTGCACCGTCGCCTCCCGAGCAGCGACGGTCGCTTCTGCCCCGGCAATCTCGGCCCGAGCCGCCTCGATCGCCGCCTGCGCGGCTGTAGCCTGAGCCCGGGCCGCAGTCAGGGTTGCCTCCGCAACCAGCGACCGGGTGCGTTCCTCATCGATCTCTTGAAGGGCGACCGCGGATTTTTCACCCGCGGCCTCGTACCTCGCCAACCTGCGCCGCGAGTAGCTCAGCTCGCTCTCTCGTTGAGCGATCAGAGCCTGACATGCAGCAAGATCCGCTTCACGCATCGCCAACTGCGAAATCGCGGTCGCGACGCCCTGTCTTGCCTGCTGCAGCTGCGCAACCGCTTCGGCGCGTGAGGCGACCAAGACATCGGTCTGCATCCGGACCAGTGGCTGCGATGCCGCAACGAAGTCCCCCTCGTCAACCAGCATCTCCTCGATACGGCCGGCCAGCTTGGTGGAGACATCGATTTCGGTCGCTTCGAGTCGCCCATTCCCCGAGATGAACCCCGCCGAGGTCCCCTGGGGCTGGAGCCGCCGCCACGCGTAGATAGCCCCGACAACGACACCGGTGGCGACGGCGAGCACGAGAATAACGTTGATGCTCTTCTTCATCATGGCGTCTTGAGGCATGGTAGGATCGCAGCTCGACACGGCGCGCGATCTCAGTACTACCGGAGTCGCTCGCGAGACCATTGACCGAACTACTCTCTGGCGCAACCGATCGGGCCTGACGTCGCGGCGAGTCCGGGGCGATCAGGCTTTGCCCGATCTTGCGCGCGGGCCCATTTTGCGCGCTGCGTCGAGAGGGACCTTGGCAATCGGAATGTCAGGTATTGCCCATCCCGCACTCGGGGCACACCCTGTCCGGACGCCCGCGCAGGTCATATCGACACGCCGGGCACAGCCCCAGCGCACGCCGCTTCCGCCGCGCCGCCGCACCTACTCCCAAGATTGCTCCAAACCACACCCCGCCATACACCAGCATGTTCCCGATCAATCCGCCGGCGATGGGGCGCAGTGGCAGTACTGTCAGCGGCTCGCCCGAACGCACAAGAACGAGTCCACCCTCGGCCATCGGCGTACGTGGCCCAGGTAGCCGCGTATGGTGCTTCGTCGAGCGCCACGAGTATTGAACGCATGAGAGCGCACGCATCGGCCAGCCAACGCGCCACGCCATCAGCGCTTCCCGCCCCGCTGGCCCGCTCGCACGCACCGCCTCTCGCAGGTCCTGCGGCAATTCCTGATCCGTCGCGATCGATTCCTGTGGTACGAGGTCAGGCGTGAGCACACCCCCGCCGGGAACGACCAAGACCCGCGTCACGCTCACTTCCACGTGCGACCGCATCAGCCATGTGCCGCTGGCATCGAACCAATACAGCGGCGCCTCGCTTGTCGACCACGTTCGCGCACGCCACGCCGCGCCCACGCAACCCCTAGTGTTGTTATAAGACCCAGCACGAGTCCGAGCGCGACCCGAATCATGATGCGGCCGATGCGACCTGGCACAAAAAAAGTCTACCGCATCTCGATGCCGCACTCCCTGCTGCGCCACAATCGCCGGATGTCCTGGAGCATTTCGTTGCCCCCAATTGACAATCACCGCCCTTGCCCGCACACGTGGCATGGCCCTGCCGGCGGATCACCTCGGCTCCTCCTGTCTCTGGATCTCTGAAACGCAGGTCGTCAGACCACCCACCGTCCTCTATTCGAAGAACCCCCGGGTCGCTAGGACTCGGGGGTTTTCAGTTTTGACCCCGGCGCATCGACTCCCGGCAATCGGACGGCGATGCCGGGAGCGTGGCACACAAGTCGGCTCGGCGACTTGTGTGTGAGGCGATGGGGCAGCCTTGCCGGAGCCCGGCTCGGGAGGTAGGCAGACGCCGTGATTCTGCGGGACGAGATCTCAGCGCACAGAAGTCGCAGGGCCGACTTCTGTGGCACGGCCGGACGTCTGTGCCACCCTGCCGGTGATTCAACCCTTGGACCGGTCCGCGTTCTGCTCCTGCAGCCACGTCCGCAGCGCGGCCACGGCGTCACTCGTGCTCATCGCAGCCCCACTCGCCACGGCTTGTTCGTAAGCGCGGTCTCCCAGGGCGGTACGGCTGGTGCGTACGAAAGGTCCGCTGTCCGCAAACGGTGAGGTCTGCCGGGGAACGCCCATGTCCGCCCGCGCCCGTTCGGCGGCGCCGAAAAGGCGGGCGGCCCGCCCGTGGTCGGCGAGCGTGGAGGCGAGCATCCCCGCCCGCTCCAGGAAGAACGCGAGCCCAATGCGGTCGCCCCCCTGCCAACTGAGGTCCAGCCCTCGCAGGTAGTACGCGCAGGCGTGCGACAGATCACCCTGCTGGTGCGCCACGAACCCGGCGTTGTTGATGCCCATCGATTGAACCAGCGGGTGCCCAAGCCGCTTGCCCAGGGCGACAACGTGCTCGAACGCCGCCCGCGCGCCGTCGAGGTCCCGCCGGAAACACCGGGACATGCCCAGTGCGTTGTGCGCTATGGCGAGGGTCAACTCATCGCCCGCCTCTTCCGCGATGCGGCACGCGTTGGTCGCGTGCCGCTCCGTGGCGTCGGCATCCGATTCCGCCGCGGCGATAAGTGCCAGACAGTGCTCGGCGCGGGCTTCGATGATCCGATCCCCCCCGTTGGCGAAGGAGCGGGCGAGCGACAACGCCTCGGTCGCGTCCGCCTTGGCCTGCACGAAGTTGTTTAGCCGCCACTCGACGAGGGAGGCGGTCACCAGCGTACCCGCCCGCTCCACGGGGTGTTGATCGGCGCCGGCAAGGCTCAGGGCGGCGCGGCAGGCTTCCCGCGCGAATGCGAAGCACCCGCGCGCCGCCCAATCGCGATGAAGCCCTGCGCACGCGCGCAGCGCTGCGGCCGGATTCTGCACCACGCGCGCACCAGCGAGGGCCGCCGCGAAGTTGTCGTGCTCGGCGGCCAGGAGGCGCGTCCCGACGGCCAGGTCCGGGCCTTCGATCCTTCGGGCCCACTCGGCGGCCAGGGACGCGTAGTAGTCCAGGTGTCCGGCCACGGCACTGGTGGTCTCGTTCTCGCGGTCCAGTTCCTCCAGTCCGTATTGCCGGATCGTCTCCAGCAGGCGGAAGCGGGTCGATCCCCCGGTGTCGTCGGAGATCACCAGGGATTTGTCGATCAGTTGCGTCAGCAGGTCCAGGGTCTCGAACTGGTCGGCGTCCGCGCCGTGCAGGACACGGCAGGCCGCCTCGAGCGTGCATCCACCCGCGAAGACACTGAGCCAGCGGAGCGTCCGCTTCTCGGAAGGCGACAACAGCCGGTATGACCAGTCCACGGTCGCCCGCAGGGTCTGGTGGCGATCGGACTTGGCGTGCCCGGCGCGCAGTACCTTGAAACGCTGGTCGAGCCGCCTCTCGACCTCTTCGGGGGTCAGCGCCTTCACGCGTGCTGCGGCCAGCTCGATCGCCAGTGGAAGGCCGTCAAGGCGCTGGCAGATCCTGGTGATGCACTTCAGACCGGCGGTCTTGGGCTCGAAGGCGGGACGAACCGCCTTGGCCCGATCGATGAACAGCGCCACGGATTCAAAGGCCCGCAGATCCTCGGCCGGGGCCGTCGGCGCGCCCGCGCGCGCCGGGTCGGACGTGGGCTTTGCGCGCCCGCCTTCGGTCGTGCCGGTGGGGAGCGGGCCCTCGATCGCCGGGACGGCAAGGCCGGGCACACGCCAAGAATGCTCGCCCGAAACGGCCAGCGCCTCGCGGCTCGTGGCAACGATCCGCAGGGTTGGGCATGCCGCGAGCAGGGACGACACGAGCGACCCCGCCGCCGCGAGGACGTGCTCGCAGTTGTCGAGCAGCAGCAGCAGCGCCCTGGATGGCCCGCACCTTCGGGCGACCGCCGCGGCGAGCGGCGTGCCCGGATCATCCTTCAGGCCCAGTGCGCCCGCGACAGCCCCGGGCACCAGCGCGCCGTCTCCCACCGCCGCCAGTTCCACGAACCAGACTCCGGCGTCGAAGCGGTCGAGGAGCCGTCGCCCGAGCTCGGTCGCCAGACGCGTCTTCCCGCTCCCGCCGGCCCCCGTGAGCGTCACGAGCGGGTGCTCCTGAACCAGTCGAGCGAGGTCCGCGATCTCGGACGTCCGACCGATGAATGAATCCAGTTCGCGAGGGAGGTTATTGGGAATGGTCGGTGCGGCGCCGTCCCTGCGCTCCGCGGACTCTCCTCCAAGCAGGCGTGCCACACCCGCCAGGTCCGGCCGCCGGAGATCCCGGTGGCGCTGGAGGCAATGCCTCACGAGATCAACGAGGTCCTGGGGCAGGGAGCGCGGCAGCCGGCCCAGGTCCGGATCGGTGGTGAGAGTTGCCTCAATGAGTTCCGCCGCCGAGGCGCCGCTGTACGCCGGTTGACCGCCGAAGCACTCGTACATCAGGCATCCAAATGCGAACACGTCCGCCCGCGCATCGACCCGTTCCGCACGGCATTGTTCCGGAGCCATGTACCCCGGCGTACCGACGACCCCGCCTGTGAAACTGCGGTGCGTCGAGGTAGCCACCATCTCTGGCGCGGGAGTGGGAGGTACGGGGAGTGTCTGCGCGATGCCGAAGTCGAGCAACTTGACGGTTCCGTCCTCGGTCAACCGGATATTCTCCGGTTTCAGGTCACGGTGGACGATCTGCTTGCGGTGCGCGGCTTCGAGCGCATCGGCGATCTGCGACAGGAGCGCGATGGAATCGTCCTGCGCGAGCCCCGCCCGGATCGCCTCGCGCAGGGATCGCCCCGGGACATACTCCATCACCAGGTACAACCGCCCGCCATCCTCGACGAGCTGGTGAATCTGCGCGATATGCGGGTGGTTCATCTGGGCGATCAACCGAGCCTCGTCCCGGAACATCGCCAGCCTCCTGGCGTCCTTCGCGACGTCGGGGATGATCGCCTTGATCGCGACCAGACGATCAAGACGCGAATCCTGTGCCAGAAAGACCACACCCATCCCGCCGCGGCCGAGTTCCCGAACGACCCGAAACGGACCAATGGAGACGGGTGTGCCGGACGACACGGTGGTCTGCGCGGCCTCCCGCCCGGAGGGCTTGCCGCATGCCGCGGGGTCGGCGCCGGAGTGGGTCATCGCGTGCTTCCCAGAGGCGTGTGCCTGCAGCCGTGACGAAGATCTTACATCAAGCTGTCCGAGGGAGCGGCACACAAGTCGGCTCGGCGACTTGTGTGTGAGGCGATGGGGCAGGCTTGCCGGAGCCCGGCTCGGGAGGTAGGCAGACGCCGTGATTCTGCGGGACGAGATCTCAGCGCACAGAAGTCGCAGGGCCGACTTCTGTGGCACGGCCGGACGTCTGTGCCACCCTGCCGTCAAGAATGCGGCAACCTTCGCCGCAGACTTATCCAATAGACACCGATCGCCAGAAGCGCCGGGGGTCCCGGCGCCGGAATTTGACCGGCATTGATCGGCACGCCCGGGACGGTCTCGTAGGCCCAACTGAGGGCCGCGATGCTGTATCCCGAGCGCTGCACCTCGATCCACCCGAATCGACCATCGCTGGTCCGCACACCGACGTACCTGCGGGCGCTCTCTGGGAAGAGTGAGAAGCCCGCGGTCGGTTGCCCCTCGGGGTAAACGATGGTCGCGATGAGCGCGCCCGAGTTGAAGTCGAGGCTTGAGAACGCTTCTCCGGCGTTCAAGGGGGTAACGAAGGTCGAGTCCTCATGGTCGGAACTGACGAATTCCGCGCCGGCGACACCGACCAGCACACTGAAAGTCCCGCCCGTGGGAACCCCGGAGAAGGCTTGGGTGAGCGAAGAGCCATTGAATGCATTGGTCTGCCCCTCCGGCGGAGCGGCAATGTCGAGCGACAACCCGTCTCCACTGACCGCCGCGTACCAGTCGTAGTGTCCCGGCGCACCCGGCGCGGGATTGGTGAAGTGGATGATTCCTGCGTGGACGGCGGCTGATGCGAGACTCACCGCGAGAACGAAGTGGCATGCCATTGTTCGCAAGGTGTTCCCTCTACTTTCTCTATTTCATAGTCTCTACTGGACACCAAGGGCATGCCGCGAAGCCTCCTTTGGAAACATACCGCGCGCTTGCTGTCGGTGCAAGCACATGAATCAGGAGCGTGGCACACAAGTCGGCTCGGCGACTTGTGTGTGAGGCGATGGGGCGAGCCTTTCCGGTGCCCGAATCGGAAGGTAGGCTGACGCCGTGGTTCTGCGGGACGAGATCTCAGCGCACAGAAGTCGCAGGGCCGACTTCTGTGGCACGGCCGGACGTCTGTGCCACCCTGCCCTGTGACGGTCTCGGATGGCCGCGATCCGGCCGATGCCACGCTTGATCATTTCTCGAAGCCGCTGGCCGAGCGGTTTGAAGTGTCCGCCGAGGCGATGCGCATCCGCCTCGAGAAACTCGGCCTCTTGCTGCGCGAACGACCCAACACGCTGTTCTGACCGACCCGACACCGGCACGGCTCTGTTCTGTCTGTGCACCGGCAAGGTGGGACGGCCCCCTCGGCGGACCCGCTCAGAACCCGTACTGTCGCTCGGTCCGTCCGGGAATCTCTACGACGGCCGTACGGTTTCCCAGGGGTACCGGTGCATTTAGACTTTTTGTCTACACCGGCTTGACTTCCGACCCGATGTTAGACAAAATGTCTATGTGCGGGTGATCAGCCTCAAACGCCTGCGGGAGTTCTGGGAACAGCACGCAGACGCGGAGGAGCCGCTCCGTGCCTGGTACAAGGCCGTGCTGGGAGCCGAGTGGAAGAACCTGCAGGACGCGAGGGCGACCTACCCGCACGCCGACGGCGTAGAAACGGACAGCGGCGAAACGCTGACCGTCTTCAACATCGGCGGGAACAAGTACCGGCTGATCGCCCGCATCCGGTACGACTACCAGCTCGTGAACATCCGGATCGTTCTGACGCACGCGGAGTACGACAAGGGCAAGTGGAAGGAATAGGACCATGCCAGCGACCAAGCACGACCACAAGACGAAGCTGCCCGGCAAGTTCGAGGAGCTGGTCCGCCAGATGCCCCCGCAGGCCATCATGGACGAGGTGCACTACGACAACACCGTCGAGATGATCAACCGCCTGATGGCGAGCGGGAAGCTGACCAAGGGCCAGGAGAGCTACCTGGAAACGCTCGTGCAGCTGGTGCAGGCCTACGAGGCCGCGCGCCACGCGATCGAGGCGCCCAAGGGCATCGACACGCTCCGGCACCTTCTGGAAGAGCACAACATGAGCGCCTCCGCTCTGGCGCGGGTGCTCGGCATCCACGCCAGCATGGGGTCGAAGATCCTCAAGGGCGAGCGGGCGCTCACCGTGGACCACCTCAAGCTCCTGGCGGCGAAGTTCAAGGTGCGAGCGGACACGTTCATGGATTGATGGCGTCGTGGCTGGCGGCCGAATAGCCCGCGCAGCACGCCCCGAAACGGCATAGAACGTATCCGGAATCGCGCAAGACCCGAACTCCAAAGCCTCTGTTTTGCAAGCAAAACTCTCGGTTTCCCGGCCCGGAAACTCCGCCGGTGTGCATGGCGAAAGCCTCCGCTCGACTGCCGGTGCGCACCCCCTATTCGAAGAACCCCCGGGTCGCAGGACTCGGGGGTTTTCAGTTTTGACCCCGGCGCATCGACTCCCGGCAATCGGACGGCGATGCCGGGAGCGTGGCGCACAAGTCGGGAGCGTGGCACACAAGTCGGCTCGGCGACTTGTGTGTGAGGCGATGGGGCGAGCCTTGCCCGAGCCCGGCTCGGGAGGTAGGCTGACGCCGTGATTCTGCGGGACGAGATCTCAGCGCACAGAAGTCGCAGGGCCGACTTCTGTGGCACGGCCGGACTTCTGTGCCACCCTGCCCCGGCTCGGGAGGTAGGCTGACGCCGTGATTCTGCGGGACGAGATCTCAGCGCACAGAAGTCGCCGGGCCGACTTCTGTGGCACGGCCGGACGTCTGTGCCACCCTGCCACGGCCGGACGTCTGTGCCACCCTGCCGATGGGGCGAGCCTTGCCCGAGCCCGGCTCGGGAGGTAGGCTGACGCCGTGATTCTGCGGGACGAGATCTCAGCGCACAGAAGTCGCCGGGCCGACTTCTGTGGCAGGTTTCGGACTTCGCTGTCACTGTGCCGAGCAACGGTTAGGGAGTGGCATAAGCAGCCGTCGCATTGACCACGACCGCCTTTCCATCCGCCAGGGCGATCGTGCCGACCACGACCATCTCGGAGAGTTCCTTGAGTCCGCGGCGCCCCTTCATGTCCGTGCGGAGGATCTGCCCCCTGGCGTCCACGATCTGCACCGTTACGGAGTGGGCGAGGATGTCCTCCCTCGTCTCGCAGCAGTAGTCCCAAGGCCTGGAGCACTTGTCATCGGGATTCTCGTTGCAGGCCTTGAGTCCGCGGCCCATGAGCGTGAAGACCGCGCGGCCCGCGACGAATGGCTGCCTGCTCCCGCCGATGCGCCCGCGCAGCACCACCTTGTCGCCCACCTTCAGCGTGCCCGATTTGCGGGCCTCCGACACGTCCCTGGCGTTCTCCGGCTGCTTGTCAACGAAGAAGCCTGTCGGCAGCGGGGCCTTGGGCACGTGCAGCGAGACCACGGTCAGCACCAGCGCGTCGGTGCCGTTGGCGGTCTCGACCTTGCCGGTCACGAACACCTCCGCGCCGGGCTTGAGCCCGTGCTTGCCGCTCAGCCCGGCGTTCAGCGGCTTGCCGCCGTCGTCCACCACCTGCACGGTCGCCTTGGAAGCCGCCGGGATGTCGCCGCTCGTGTCTGGGAGGCTGTCAGCGGCGGGCGCAGCGCTGGTGCGGGCCGATTCGTCCACCAGCGTGAACATCGAGCGGTTCTCGACGAAGGCGTCCTTGGACATCGCCACGTTGCCGCGCACGGTGATGGTCTCGCCGACCTTGGCGGCCTTCATCGCGGCGGAGATCTCCATCGCATTTGCGGGGAGTTCGGGCTTGATGAGCGTCCCCACGTCCGCGATGCTCTTGACCTGCGCCAGCGCTGCCGCGGGCGTGAACGCCCCGACGCCCGCCGCGCCCGCCATGAGCATTGCAGCCAGCGTGATCGCCTTGATCGCACTCTTCGTATTCGTCATCGTCGTCATCATGTCGCAACTCCCTGCAAGACCGCGTGGACATTTCCGACTTCGCGGCACGCGCCGCGCGGAATTCCTATCACGCCATCACACCGCCTTGAGCGCGACGGGGATCGTCGGCTTCAGGCATCGAATCGCCGGGGGCAACGCGCCCACGACGCCCAGAGCCAGGCCCGTGAGCAGCCCCAGCCCGATCACCGTCTCATCGATCATCAATCCAAAGGCCCCCATCGAGAACCGGACGGCGAGCCCGTCGAGCACGAACACGCCGATGGCGCACGCGATCAGCCCGCCCGTCGCCGTCGCCAGCGTTGATTCCTGGATCATCGACCACACGATCGCCAGCCGCCGATAGCCGATGGACTGCAGGGTGCCCAGTTCGCGGATGCGCGAGGCGAACGCGGCGTACATCGTGTTGAGCCCGCCGAAGAGCCCGCCGACGGCGATCAGCCCCGCCGTCACCCACGCGACGATCTTGATCGGCCCGAAAAAGTTTGCGAGCTTGCCGAAGTACTCGCGCTCGCTCATGGGCACGAGCTCGAGGTCGGGGCGTGTCTTGGTGAAGGCCGCGATATCCTCGAACTCGGCCCCCTCGCCGGTGGCTTCGTTATAGGGGTCAAGCGTGAGGACCACGCACGAGATCGTCTCGCGCTTGGTGGCGGTCATGAGGTCCGCCAGCGGCAGCCAGACCTCGGCCTCGACGACGGTGCCCGGCGCGCTGAAGCGCCCGACGATGGTCCACGGGCGGCCGTCGATGATCAACGACTTGCCCACTGCGACATCGCCCTCAGCCGCGCCCAGCACCGTCGCCGCCATGCGTCCGACCATGATCTCGTCCGCGCCGCTCGCGGGCCAGCGGCCGTCGGTGAGCGACACCGACTGGTGGACCAGCGTCGCGGCGTGCGTGACGCCGCGCAGCATGACCTGGCGCAGGTCAGCCCTGGGCGCCTGCGGTGCGCCAGCGGCGGATGGGTTGCCAGCATGGCTCGGGCCTGCGTCGCTCTTCCGCGGCGCAGCCGAGCCAACCCCCACCGGCAGCATCACGTGCACCTCGGGCGAGACATAGGCCACGCCCGCGCGTGTCCGCACGCCTGAAACGCTGGCGGCGAGCACGCCCGGCACGCCCGCTTCGATTTCGGAGCGCTCGACGCTCTCCTCGCTCCCCGCGCCCATGAGGATGACGTTGTGCTCGCCGCCGGTGGCGCGGAGCGCCTGGCTCATGCCGCGCACGAACCCGCCGGCGACGAGGATGAGCAGCACCACCATCGCCGCCCCGGCGACGGAGAGGAACAGCCGCGTGGGCGAGCGGCCCAGGTTGCGGACGGCGTAGGTGAAGGGGAGAAGTCTCATGGGTTTCTTTCTCACACCGCCCTGAAGCACGACGCGATCTCGCGCCGTCCGGCCCGCCACGCGGGGACGAGGCCCGCCACGATCCCGACGCCCGCCGAGATGAGGAGGCCCCCGGCCAGGACCGACCACGAGGCGCTCACGCCGATCGACAGCCCCTCCTGCGACAGGCTGAAGTTGCCGAAGTGGACGATGGTGAGGGCGAGGCCGGTGCCGATGGCGCCCCCGAGCAGGCCGATGAGCAAGCCTTCGCTGACGATGAGGCGGGCGATGAGACCGGAGCGGAAGCCGAGGGTCTGGAGCACGGCGTGTTCCTTGATGCGGTCCTGCACGCTCAGCACGATGGCGTTGGCAACGAGCGCGAGCACGGCGGCGAGGCAACCCCAGCCGAGCCACTGGGTGAACTTCACGATCTCCACGATGTCGGCCCCGGCCTGTGCGACGAACGCTTTCTCGGGACTGGTCATCGTCGGGTCGGCCTCGGCGCGGAACTCGGCGTCGATGGCCTCGGCCACGGCCTCCATCTTCGCCGGGTCATCGACGCGCACAGTGAACTGCGTGACGATGCCCAGCCCGCCGCCCTTGCCCGCGGCCTGCTGGAGGAAGTCGAGGTGGACGTAGGCGACGTTCCGGTCCTGCGCCTCGGGGGAGCGGATGATGCCGGCGACCGTGACGGTGATGCCGGAGGCATCGAAGGACTCGCCGACCCTGAATCCCCGCCGCGTGGCGAGCGTTTCGCCCACGAGGGCCGAGTCGGAGCGCTTCTCCCACTCGGCGACGGACCCGGCGATGACCTGCCACTTGCTCGCCCAACCGTTGGGACCACCCATGTTCTCGCGCGGCACGCCGCGGAACGTGACGACATCCAGCGAGGCCCGGCAGTTGTTGACCACGATCTTGACCGGCACCGCCGAGACCACGCCGGGGATCTTCTCGATCCGGTCCACATAGAACTGCGGCAGGCGGCTGGCGGCGGGGCAATAGCGGTTCTCGCGGTAGACCACCAGGGTCGTGTCGCCCGCGGCGGCCTGCGTGGACTGGCGCACGCCCTCCTGCAGCGTCTGCACGGCGATGAAAAGGAACATGGCGATGGCGACCCCCGAGAGCGTGAGCACGCTGCGGACGCGGTGCCGCCAGAGCTGCTTGAAGACGACGGGTAGGAACCTGGGGGCGATCATGGATCAGGCCTCCTGCGGGACAAGGTTGGAGCGGCGGGCGGCGAGTTCGGCGGCTTCGATCAGGCGGCCCTTCTCCAGGTGCAGCGTGCGCTTGGCGTAGGCCGCGCTCTTGGCGTCGTGGGTCACGAGGATCAGCGTCTTGCCCAGGTCGTCGCAGAGCCGGGTCATCAGGTCCATGATCGCCGCGGCCGATTCCTGGTCGAGGTCGCCGGTGGGCTCGTCCCCGACGATGATGGTGGGGTCGGTCACGATGGCGCGAGCGATGGCGACGCGCTGCTCCTGGCCGCCGGAGAGTTGACGCGGGTAATGGTCGTGGCGGTCGGCGATGCCGACGAGCTGAAGGGCGGTCTGAACTTTTTCGTGCCGCTCGCGGGCCGACATGCGGTGGAGCAGGAGCGGGAGTTCGACGTTTTCGTACGCCGTGAGTACGGGCACGAGGTTGTAGAGCTGAAAGACGTAGCCGACGTGCGTGCTCCGCCAGTCGGCGAGCTTCGACCGCGAGAGCGTGGCGATGTCGGTGCCGCCGATGATGAGCTGCCCGCCGCTGGGCCGGTCGATCCCGGCGATGAGGTTGAGCAGCGTGGTCTTGCCGCTGCCCGAGGGGCCCATGAGCGCGAGGAAGTCACCCGAGGGCACGTCGAGGTCGAGTTCCTGCAAAGGGGTGATGGTGTTGTCGCCCTTCTTGTAGGTCTTGGTGAGGCGGCGGCACTGGATGAGCGGCGGGCCGGAGGGCGCTATTCGTGCGTGCGTGTGGTTGGTGGTCATGTTCGTGGTCTTTCGTGCGGGGGTCGCGCCGCCTGGGTGTTCGGGAGTGGTGGGTTACGGGGTGGTGGGGGCCGCGGCGCCGGTGCGTTCGCCGAGCACGTTGAGGCGTGTGCCGTCCTTGATCGCGGGCGGCGCGGGCGGGTCGAGGACGACGCGGTCGGTGAGGCGCAGGCCGTTTGTGACGGCGATGAACCCTTCGTCGGTCGAGGGGCTGGTGGTGATCTCTCGGCGACGGGCGACGGCGCTCCCGCCGCTGGTGTCCACGACCCAGACCTGGCCTTTGTCGTCGCCGAGCAGAGTCACGGCGGCGGTCGGGACCAGCAGCGTGATCTCGCCGCCGACGCCTTCGCCGGAACCGGGGCTTCCCGGGGCGTTCCTGCCGCGCTGCCGCGATGCCGACGCGGGCGCGTGGAGTCTGACACGGGTGAGCATCTCGGGCTTGAGGATGGGCGAGGGCGCATCCAGCGCGACCTTGAACTGCACGGTGTTCCGCTGAATGTTGGCCTCGTGGACAACCCTGGACACCACGCCGCTGAAGGTCTGATCGGGGAGCGCCTCGGTGCTGACTGTCGCCGGCGTGCCGACGCTCACCTTGGCCGCGTCGGCGAGGGGCACATCCACGCGCACCTGCAGCTTTGCCGGGTCGTAGACGCGGACGACCGCGCCCATCATGCTTCCGCCCGGCCCCGTGTCGCCGCTCTTGCCGCTCATGCTGATCCGCGAGCCCGGCTCGACCAGGCGAGCCAGCACGACACCCGCCACCGCCGAGCGCACGTCCATTCGTGTCAGACGCAGCACGGCCTCATCGTGGAGCACATGGGCGGTGGCGTGGGCCGATTCGGCCTGCGCGAGGGCCGCGCGGGCTTCGCTGACCATTTTCTCCGCCGTGACGATCTTCGCCTCCAGGCCGGAGAGGCGGATCTCCATGCGGCGGAACGTGCCTTCGCTCAGCGCGCCCGCCGCGACCAGGTCGCGTTTGCGTGTGACTTCGTCACGCAGTTCGGCGGCGGCGGTGCGCTCGACCTGGACCTGCGACTCGGCGGTCGCCAGCGCTGCGCGGGCCCGTGCGACATCGGTGTCGCGCTCGGCGACGGTGGCGTCGGCGGCCCGCAGCGCCAGCCGCGCATCGTCGTCGATGAGCCGCGCGATCACCTGCCCTTCCTCGATGCGCTCGCCCTCGAGCACCAGCACCTCCTTGACGACGCCTTCGGCGAGCGCGGGCACGCTCACCGCATACGGCGCGGGCTCGATCCACCCCGGCGCCTGCACGACGACGGGGCCGAGCGGCGCATCGGCCGGATTCTCATTGGTCGGCTCGGGCGCGGCGGCGTTCGCCGTGGTCGCGGTTGCCGAAGCGTTCTTTTTCGGGATGGCGGCGGCGACGTAGACTGCCAGCCGGGGCTGGAGCGCATCGCGTGCGGCATACGCAAGCAGGCTGACGGCGGCGAGGAGCACGGCGGCGGGAACGAGGAGCCGCGTCGCCCATCGGGCCTTGGGGCGTGGAACGACTGCGTTCGCTCCATGCGGGGCCGGCGAGGGCGATGCGGACTGTTCGGTCGCCCGCGGGCCTCGACGGAGCGCCCGCGGGTCGGTCTGCGGAGTGGACATGGGTTGTTCCTGCAAGGTGCGCGCGGCGAGCGCGCCAATCGGACACAAACCCCGCGCGAGCGATGCGGAGCCGCTCAGGCTGGGACCGTGCGGACGGAAGCCGCCCGTTGCAGGATGAAACTACACCAGCAGCGCGCAGTGCCACCGGAGCGCTTCGCGGTTGGCCTTCAGGTACGGCGGGTCGAACGCCCACGCGGGCAAGGACGGCACCGCCTGCGCGGCCGGCAGCGGGGGATTCCACACCACCGCGAGCGCGAGTGTCGCCAGCGCGTGCAACTGGTGGTTCAGCACCGGAGTCTTCGACTCGAACTTGACGCCCGCGCCGACCGAAGTGCCCTGGCAGGACGGACACGATGGGCACTTGCCCGGGGAATGCTCATCGTCGTCGGCCGGGGCCTGCTGGTCGTGGATGGGCGCGGGGTCGCTCGAGCATCCCGAGCAGCAGGATTCGGACTTCGCGGTGACCTCGTGCGTGCCGCCGCAGGCGGATCCGGTCAGCTCCATGACCTGGCAGCAGCACAGCGGCGAGACGACGCCGATGAACAAGGCAACCAGGATTCGGAGGACGGGGTGACGCATGATGTCCGTTCAGTATATCGGTTGAAACCACGCGGGATTCATGGTTCGGCGAGTTCAGGGTGTGTTCGCTGCTCCGGCGGATCGCGCCCACGCCGGCTGCCCCAATAACCGGAGTCCGTTCCCGACCACCAGGAGACTCGCGCCGACATCGGCGATGACGGCCATCCACATCGTCCCCAGCCCCGCGACCGTGAGTACGAAGAAGACCACCTTGATGCCGATGGCGAGGGTGATGTTCTGGGTCAGAATCGCGCCCGTGCGGCGGGAGAGAAGCACGAACTCGGGCAGGCCGCGCAGGTCGTCCTGCATGAGGGCCACGTCGGCAGTTTCGAGGGCGGTGTCGGTTCCGGCGGCGCCCATCGCAAAGCCGATGGTGGACTTCGCCAATGCCGGGGCATCGTTCACGCCGTCGCCGACCATGCCGACCGCGTCGCCGTGTTGCGTCGTCAGTCGCTCGATCTCGGCGAGTTTGTCCTCGGGGAGCATCCCGCCCTTGGCCTGGTCGATGCCGACCGCCTTCGCGATGGCCGACGCGGTGGTCTGGTTGTCGCCCGAGAGCATGAGCGTCTTGATCTTGAGGTCGTGCAGCGACTTGATGGCCTCAACGCTGCTCTCGCGGGGCGTGTCGGCCACGGCGATGACGCCGAGCACGGTTCGCTCCGACGCGACCACCACCGACGTCTTGCCCTGCACCTCGAAGCGGCCCAGCACGGCCTCGACCTCCGGCGAGCAGACCTCGCGTTCCTCGGCGAGGCGGTGGTTGCCGACAAAGTACGCGACCCCTTCGATGCGACCTTCGACGCCGCGGCCCGTGAGCGACTTGAAGTTCTCCACGCCCGCCCGCTCGCCGCTCCACGCCGCCACGACCGCCAGCGCCACCGGGTGATGGGAGAGCGCATCCAGGCTCGCGGCGATCCGCAGCACCTGGTCCTTGTCCGCGCCGCCCCCCCCCACCGGCTCCACATCCGTCACGCGCGGCTTGCCCTCGGTGATCGTCCCGGTCTTGTCGAGCGCGACGACCTTCAGTCTTCGCCCGTTCTCCAGGTGGACGCCGCCCTTGATGAGGATGCCCCGCCGCGCCGCGGCGGTCAGGCCGCTCACGACCGTCACGGGCGTCGAGATCACCAGGGCGCATGGGCACGCGATCACCAGCAGCACGAGGGCCTTGTAGAGCCACGGGTAGAACGGTTGGTTGAACGCGAGCCACGGCACGACCGCGATGAGCACGGCCACGACGCAGACGATGGGCGTGTAGACCCGCGCGAACGCATCGACGAAGCGCTGCGTGGGCGCGCGGCTCCCCTGCGCCTCCTGCACGGTCCTGATGATCTTGGCGAGGGTGGTCTGGTCCTTGCCGCCGGTGGTCTTGAACTCCAGCACGCCCGACTCGTTGATGGTCCCGGCGAAGACCTTGTCGCCGACCTTCTTGTCCACCGGCACGGATTCGCCCGTGACCGGGGCCTGGTTGACGCTCGACTCGCCCGCGACGACCACGCCGTCGAGCGCGAGCCGCTTGCCGGGTTTGACCTGCACGACCGCCCCGACGGGGACTTCCGCCGCGCTCGTCATCTTCCACGAACCATCGGGCTGCTTCACGTTCGCCTGATCGGGTGCCATCGCGATCAAGCCCTTGACCGCGTTGCGGGCGCGGTCGAGGGCCTTGGCCTCGATCAGTTCGGCGAGGGCGAAGAGGAACGTGACCAGCGCGATCTCGGGCCACGCGCCGATCGCCGCCCCGCCGACAATCGCCACCGTCATCAGGAAGTTGATGTTGAGCGTGAAGGTCCGCAGCGCGATCCAGCCCTTCTTGAGCGTCGGCAGGCCGCCGAGCAGGATCGAGAGAACCGACGCCGCGATCACCGGCCACGAGTTTTCTTTCACGCCCGCGAAGTACATCGCTTCCGCGCCGCCCGCGAGCAACCCCGCGAGCATGAACAGGCCGTGCTTCTTCCACCACGGGCGCGTGTCCTGGTTCGCCGCGGCGAGCTGGTCGGCGTCCGCGCACGCTTCTCCGCCGCAGTCGGCCCCGGCAAGCGTCGCGCTGCGCGCCGCGTCCGCGTCGCCCCCGCCCCCGCCCCTCGGCGAAACCACCGTCGGCGTCATCCCCACTGAGCGCACCTTCTCCGCGAGCCGCGCGGGCGTGGTTGCCGCCGCGTCGTGGGTCACCGTCATCCGCCGCGTCACCACGTTGCACTCGACCGACACGACGCCCGGCATCCCGCCGACGGCCTTGCGCAGCACCTGCTCCTCGGCGGCGCAGTCGAGCTGGTCAACGCGGATGGTGGTCGTGGACTCGGGCATGGTTTCAACCATTGCGGCGAGTGTGCGTCCTTGGTCGACGCATCAGTGCGTGCGGGCGACGATGCCGTGCTCCAACCCGGCGCGGGCTGGGTGGCCCGCGCCGGGCGTCTCCACACGCGATCACTTCTTCAGGGTAATCCCGCCGACAAGCTTGACGCCTTGGGCGTCCTCGATCTCGATCCAGAGTTTCGCGTCCGCCGGAATGGGATTGGGGACTTCCACGTGGGCATGGTACTCGGGGCCCGCGCCGTCGGCCTTGCCCTTCATCGCGCCCTTGCCGTCCTGCGCGCCGACCCAGAAGCGGACCGCGGAGACCGTGGCCGTGGCACCCGAAAGTGTGATGTCCAGGTGGGCTTCTTCGCCCGCCTTGATCTCGCCGGAGACCGCCACGGTCCACGCACCGATCGTGACCGTACCAAGCGCGGCGTCGTCGGAATGGTCGTGGTCATGGTCGTCGTGCTTGTCACCAGCCTTGTGGTCGTGGTCGTCGTGCTTCGCCGCCGAGCCCGCCCCCCCACTGGCGGCCGGGTTGCTGGTCGTTTCGGCCTTCTTCTCGCAGGCGGTCATGGAAAGGGCAAGCGCGAGCGCGGGCCATGCGAACGTGAGCGTGAGCGAACGATGGGTCTTCATGATGCGAGCTCCCTGTCAGGTGTTGGTGAACACCGACATCTATGAGAAACGACTCAGCAAGCGGCTGAGGAAACCCGGACCATCCGGGGCCTCACGCTTGACCTTGAACGCGAGCGCGTAGCCCGCGGGAACAACAAAGAGATTCAGGAATGTGGACGAGACCAGCCCGCCCAGCACGACGATCGCCAGCGGGGCGAGCAGTTCGCTGCCGGGCTTGCCCTTGGCGAGCGCGAGCGGGACCAGCCCGAGCATCGCGGCGAGGGCCGTCATCATGATCGGGACGAGGCGTTCGAGCGATCCCTGGATGATCGAATCGCCGATGGACTTGCCCTCGTGCTCCTGGAGATGGTCATAGTGGTTGACGAGCAGGATGCCGTTGCGGACGGCGATGCCGAAGAGGGTCACGAACCCCACCATGCTGGCGATGGAGATCACCGGCGCGATGTATCGGCCGGACGAGAGGCCGAAGAGCGACAGCGTGTTGCCCACGAACGACGGGCTCTCGGTCAGGTAGATCGCCACGATGCCGCCGATGAGCGCCAGCGGCAGGTTGAGCATGACGAGCAGGGCCACGCGGGCCTTGCCCGTGGACAGTTGCAAGAGCAGGAACATGAAGACCGCCACGCCCGCGCCCATGATGAGGATGGTGCGGCTGGCGGATTGCTGGGCCTCGAACTGCCCGCCGTAGTGGACGGTGTACCCGGCCTTCTGGACGATCGGGTCCACCCTGGCTCGCACCTGCGCGACCAACTGCCCGAGGTTGTAGCCGTCGGCCACGTTGGTCGAGACGACGGCCTTGCGCTGGGCGTTCTCGCGAGCGATGAGGTTGCTGGTCTTCTCCGGCCCGATGTCGGCCACCTCGCGCAAGCGCACAATGGCCCCGCCGACGCCGCGCAGTTGCAGGTCCATGATCTGGTCGATCCGCTCCCGCTCACTCTCGGCCAGGCGTACGACCATCTCGTATCGGCGCACGCCTTGGTTCACCTCGGCCACCGTCTCGCCGTACAGGGCCTGCTGCACCTGCTCGGCGGCGGACGCGGGCGAGAGCCCGGCGGCCACGAGGTCCTGGGCCCGGTAGCGGATGGGGAGCGAGGTGATCATGATCTCGCGGTTGGCCGCGACGTCGCGCGTCCCGGGGATGGGCTTGATCGCCGCCTCGATCTCCTTGGCGAGCGATCGCAGGACGTTGAGGTCGTCGCCGTAGACGTTGATGGCGATGGCCGCGGGCGTGCCGGACAGGACGTGGCTGAGGCGGTGCTCGATGGGCTGGCCCACCATCGTGGTGATGCCCGGGATGTTGGCGATGATTCGGTCGATGCTCGCGCGGACGATGTCCTGGTCCACGCCCGCCTTCATCGTCACTTCGATCTCACTGCTGCTCACCGGCTCGGCGTGCTCGTCGCGCTCGGCCCGGCCCGTGCGCCGCGTGACGCTGGCAACGCCCTCAATCGAGGCCATCTGGGCCTCGACGCCCGTGGCGAGGCGGTTGCTCTCCTGGAGCGACGTGCCCGGGGGCGCGAGCAGGAACACCGTGAACGTGCCCTCCTTGAACGCGGGCAGGAACGAGGTGCCGAAGGTGGACATGAGCACGAGCGAGGCGGCGGTCAAGAGCCCGGCGCCCGAGAGCACCAGGCCCCGGTTGCGGACGCTGGCGCGGAGGGCCGGCTCGTAGCGCCGCTTGAGCCAGCGCACCAGCCACCCGTCGTGCTCGCCGTGCCCGCCGGCCGCGTGCCCGTCCATGGTCTTCTTGCCGAACGACCCCGCGAAGAGCCACTTGCACAGCGCGGGCGTGACGGTGAGCGCCACGAGCAGCGACGCCATGATTGAGATGATGTACGCGATCCCGAGCGGCTGGAAGAAGCGCCCTTCCAGCCCTTGCAGAAACAGCAGGGGCACGAACACCATGCAGATGATGATGGTGGCGAAGACCACCGACGAGCGGATCTCGTTGCTGGCGTTGTAGATGACCTCGATCAGCCCCTTGCGCTCCCCCTCGGGCAGCCCGGCGTTCTCCTTGAGCCGGCGCAGCACGTTCTCCACGTCGATGATGGCGTCGTCCACCAGTTCCCCGATCGCCACGGCGAGGCCGCCGAGCGTCATGACATTGATCGACAGCCCCCCGGCCCACAAGACGAGGATCGCCACCGCCAGGGACAGCGGCAACGCCGTGAGCGTCACGATGGTCGCCCGCACATTCAGGAGGAAGAGGATCAGGATCACCGCGACGATGACCGACGCCTCGATCAGGACCTTGACGACGCCGTTGATCGACCGCTCGATGAACCGCGAGGCCCGGAAGGGGTCGCGGTTGAGGACCATCCCCGCGGGCATGGCTCTCTCCATCTGGTCCAGCACCTCGTCGATCTGCGTCGTCAGGTTGAGCGTGTTGGTCCCGGGGGACTTCTGCACGCTGATGACAACGGCGGGCATGGCCCGGTCGGTCGCGGTGCCGCGCTTGGGCGAGGCGCCCAGTTGCACGTCGGCCACTTGGCCGATCGTGACCCCCGCGCCGTTGTGAATCCGCACGAGCGTGTTCTTGATGTCTTCCGCGCTGGTGACGCGGGCGGTCTGGCGGATGGGCAGTTCCTGGTTCTCCCAGTTGGGGACGGAGCCCGCGCTGGCCGTGCTGTGCGCGCCCCTGGCGGCGTCGACCACGTCGGAGATCGTCAGCCCGTACAGGGCGAGCTGGTCCTGCCGCACGTTGATCTGGTACTGCGGCAACTCGCCGCCGATGGCGACCACCTGGGCCACGCCCGGCACCGCGAGGATCTTGTTCCGCAGGTCAAACTCCGCGAAGGAGCGCATGTCGAGCGGGCTGACCGACCCGTCGGGCGAGGACAGGGCCATGAGCATGATCTCGCCGGTGATGCTGGTCACGGGGGTGATCTCGGCGTGCGCGCCCGGGGGGAGCGACTGCCGCACGGCGGACAAGCGCTCGGAGACCAGTTGCCGGGCGCGGTAGATGTCGGTGCCCCAGTCGAACTCGACCCAGATGATGGACAAACTGGTGGCCGAGGCGCTGCGGACGCGCCGCGTGCCGGGCAGGCCGTTGACCGCCGTCTCGATGGGGAAGGTGACGTTGAGCTCGACCTCGTCGGCGGCGAGCCCGCCCGCCTCGGTCATGACGACGACCGTGGGCGCGTTGAGCTCGGGGAAGACATCGACGGGCATGTCCTTGACCTTGAGCCCGGCGAAGACGAGCAGCGCCCCCGCGAAGACGACGACAAGGGACGAGTGCTTGAGGGAGAAGGCGATGAGTTTGGCGAGCATGAATCAGTGGCTCCCCTGGTGGAACGTGCCGTCGGAGTGGAAGTGCCCGGCCTTCTCGGTGCTTCCACTGGTTGCCAGCATCAACTGGAAGTTGCCCCCCAGCACGATCTCGTCGCCTTCCTTGACGCCGCTGCTGATCACCACCCAGCGCCCATCGGAGAGGCCGATGTCCGCCTCCATGCGGATCGCCTTGTTGGGGTCCGCCGGGTCGCGGCGGAAGATGAAGGCTCGGGCCCCGTCGCGCACGACCGCCGACAGCGGGATGGCGAGTTCTTTGCTGCCGCCCGCGAGCGTGACTTCCAGGTGCGCCGACACGCCCGCGCGGGCCCAGCCCGCGAGGGCCTCGGGGGTGACCAGGAGATCCACGGTCCGCTCGTCGGCCTCGGCCCGCAGGCCCAGTTGCAGCACGCCCGTCATCGCGTCCTGCAGGTCAACGCTCCCGCCCTGAGGCGGGGCGATCCGCGCCGGCAACCCGTCACGCAGGCGGCCCAGGTCGGCCTGCAAGCCCCGCGCGTGGAAGCGGATGAGCTCCGGTTGGACCAGCGAGAGCACCAACCCGTTCTCTTCGGCCAGCCCGCCCGGCGTCATCCCGATGCTCTCGACGATCCCCGGGGCCACGGCGCAGACGGTGTAGATGGAGCCGGGGGCGTCGTCGTTGTGCTCGTGCGCGCACCCCGCGCCGCGCGTCAGCACCTCGTGCCGGGCCGTGAGCGAGCGAAGTTCGGACTCGGCCTGCGTCTTCTGGGCCGCCAGCTCCGCGCCGCGGCCCCGGGCCACCGCCAGTTCGCCCTGGCTGGCGTTGAGCGCTCCCCGGGCCTCGATGAACTGCGTCGCGCTCCCGCCCCCCGCGTCGCGAAGTGCTTCGAGTTGCTTGAGACGTTCCTGCCACAAGGCCACCTTGTCGGCAAGGCTCTTCTCGAATTCGGCTTGCGCGGCCAGCAACGGGACCATCGACTTGACCCGCGCCCGCGTCGCCGCGATCTGCTCGTGCAGGTCGCGCCAGCCCGTAGCGTCAACCCGGTAAAGCGGCGTGCCCGGCTCGACCTTCTGATACTGGCTCACGAGGAGTTCGACTCGCCCCGACAGGGGTGTGCGGTATTCGCGCCGGGCCGTGGGGAGCAGTTCGAACCGGCCCGGCACGCGCAGCGTCTTGGCGACGTTCCGAGTCTCCACCTTGGCGAAGGTGATGCCGAGGTTTTGCCGTACCGACGCGGGGATGTCCACGCGGTTGGTGGGGGCTGGCGCGGCAGACCCGAATTCGGGGCCGCGGTTGTGGCCGTCACCCTCGGCGTGGTTCTCGGGCTTCTGGTCGCAGCCGGTGAGCGTGAGCGGGAGCGGCAGAGTCAGAGCCAGGCCGCAGGTGATCAGGATCGAGGTGATGGACTTGTGCATGGCGTGCATGGGTCGATTCCTTGCGTGAGGCCGATCAGCGGCCTTCGCCGCCGGCGGCCGGCATGGATGTTGGTTGGAGTTCGGGAACCGGGGTTGTTGACGCGGGCTGGGCCGTACCGCTCGGAGGAACAGGCGGCGCCGGGTGCGGCCCCACGAGCTCGTCTCGGTCAATAGCCCCGAGGGCCTCGTCGCGCGCCGCCTCGACGAGCCCGACCTTGGCCTCCTGCTGGCGTGTCAGGCTCTCGAGGAGCACGAGCGTGTTGACCTCGCCGAGCCTGGCCACTTGCCTCGCGTCGCTGTACTGGGCATCGACGAGCGGGACGATTTCCGTTTCGAGGGTCTGACGCCGCCGCGACGCTGCTGCGAGCCTGACTTCCGCCGTTCTGAGAGCCGCGATGGTCTGTTCCAACGTGGTCTCGACGCCAACCTGCGCGAGTGCCCGCTGAGCCCTCGCTTCCGCGATCCGCTGCCGGTTGGCGTTGAGAATCGGGATCGGGATGGACAGCCCGAGCAGCACCTGGTCTTGGCCGTCTTCCCGGCCAAAGCCGGGCCCGATGTGCAGATCCGGGTACTGCTTTCGGATTTCGAGTTCGAGCGC
This sequence comes from Phycisphaerales bacterium, assembly GCA_050182995.1. GTDB lineage: Bacteria > Planctomycetota > Phycisphaerae > Phycisphaerales > UBA1924 > JAEUIX01. The sequence continues at coordinate 85,379 of JBFXBS010000001.1, forward strand.
CTTCTCGGCGGCCTCGTACTCGGCCGCCGCGACCAGCATCGCCGGGCTCCGGCGCTCGAGTTCGGCGGCGTCCGCGCTGTGGATCGTGCGCACCTGCGTCGGCCCGAAGCCGGTCGCCTGGAACCGAAGCGGAGCATCGGGCGACATGCCCATGAGTTGCCGAAGGCGCAGGTCGGCCTCGCGTGCTCGTGATTCCAGGGTTGCAAGTTCCGAGGCCTTCGTGGCCTTCTCGATCCGGAAGAGCCGCGCCTCAGTCCGTGCCATCTCCCCGGCCTGTTCCATCTTGTCCACGACGACGAGGATCTGATCGACGCGGGAGAGGAACGCTCGCGTCGCCGCCAGTTGCGCATCCAGCGCCGACCACTCCGTCCACGCCCGGCGGACCGACATTCGAACCGACCACTCGCTCTGAGCGACCCGCGCCAGCTCCGCGGCATGTTCCACGCCTGCGCGTTGCTTCTCAATCTCAAGCCGTCCGGAGATCGGGATCGTGATGCCGACGCTGGTGAACACTTTCCAGGGTTCCGGAGTGCTCTCGACGATGCGGGTCAGATCGACGCCGATCGTCGGGTCCTCCCACAGTCCGGCGTTCTCCGCCGTCGCCCGCGTGACGCCCGCCCGCAGCCGGGCGAGCCGCAGGTCGGCGTTGAAAACAAGTGCGATGAGCTCAGCCTCGGCGCACGAGATGCCGTCGGCGGGATCGAACTCGCGACCGCCCGCAGCATCGCCTGTCGAACGCGCGGCAAGGCCCGCGGCGAACTGCTGGACTTCGGGACTCTGCGGCGTTCGAGCCAGGAATGCCGCTTGATGTCCGGTCATGTCCAGGGGACGGCGTTCGTACGACTGGCAGCCTCCGGCGATCATGGCGAGCGCCGCCGGCAGTGCGAGGCGCAGGTGACCCAATCGGGGTCGCCGGCGCAGTCGAGCGGAGGGGATGTCGTTCAACGGTCGCATCATGTGGGATTCCGACGAATGGGTGCTCGGTCACCGCGCAACCCAAGGGCGGGTGCATGGCGACGCGAGTCGAATTCAGATCTGGTTGGTAAGGGTGAACGCGCCGGGCGCCGTCCGAACCTGAGGGGTCGGCGGTGAGCAAAGCGACACCCCTCACCGCATGCGGGACGTTGACCCGAGCGTCGGCAGGCGAAGACGCTGGTGCTAGATGAGGAGGCGAGTGGCCTTCAGCCCGAGAACCTGATCGCTGACGCTCAAGTCCGGCGGCTTGAACCGCGCCACGACCACAGGTGCAGGCTCAATGTCCCAAACCAAGACGGAGGCAACCAGCAGAGGCAACACACTCTGGCGAAGATCAGTGTTGTCGCCCCGTGGGCAAACGGGCACTTGCTCGCGATCGGGCACCGGCACATGAAGGTAGCAGCCGCACTCGTCGAACAGGTGCACCGCCGCACTCATGTGGTCGAGTTCGTGCTCTCGGCGCTGGTCGACGACACCTTCGTCATCGCTCCCGCCGGAATGACAGCGCCCACACACAGCGTGACCATCATGTTCGTGCATCCCGCAGCTTTGCACGGGAATGCAAAGCACCTGCCCAGGAGCGGCCGCGACCAGGCCCTGCACACACATCAGCAGCACGGCGACGAGTTTGACCAGGGCAGTGGGCATCGGTATGAGGTATCGGAGCGGGAGAGTATACCACTTCAATCCAGTTCGGGTTCGCGTCGTCGACCTGTTCGGCGGCCTGCAAACCGGGCAGCGTGGCGTACACATCGGCTCGGCGACTTGTGTGTGCGGGAGCGTGGCACACAAGTCGGGCGCGTGGCACACAAGTCGGCTCGCCGACTTGTGTGTGCGGCGAAGGGCCAGACTTGATGGCACCCGACGCCGGAGATCGGATCATGTCATCTGCGGGAGAAGCGTTCCGGAGCACAGAAGTCGCAGGGCCGACTTCTGTGGCACGTGCGGGACCTCTGGATCGAGGGAGCGTGGCACACAAGTCGGCTCGCCGACTTGTGTGTGCGGCGAAGGGCCAGACTTGATGGCACCCGACGCCGGAGATCGGATCATGTCGTGACTCTGCGGGAGAAGCGTTCCGGAGCACAGAAGTCGCAGGGCCGACTTCTGTGGCACGTGCAGGGACCTCTGGGTCGAGGGAGCGTGGCACACAAGTCGGCTCGCCGACTTGTGTGTGCGGCGAAGGGCCAGACTTGATGGCACCCGACGCCGGAGATCGGATCATGTCGTGACTCTGCGGGAGAAGCGTTCCGGAGCACAGAAGTCGCAGGGCCGACTTCTGTGGCACGTGCGGGACCTCTGGATCGAGGCGGCATCGGAGGGACTGAGCGCTCACCGCCGCAGGCGCTGCTTGGCCTGGTCGACGACGACGGCGAGGACGATGGCGAGGCCGATGACGATCTGGCGGTAGTTCTGATCGACGCCGAAGCGTGGTCCGACGAGATCGAAGCCGTTGTTGATGAGCTGGATGACGATGGCGCCGAGGACGGCGCCGAGGGCGGAGCCACGTCCGCCTGAGAGGGCCGCACCGCCGACGACGGCGGCGGCGATCACGTCGAGTTCGTAGCCGCGGCCGGTGTCGCTGCTGGCGCCGCCGAGGTGACCGGCGATGAGCGCGGCGGAGAGCCCGGCGAGCGCGCCGGCGACGGCAAAGACGCTGATCTTGATGATGCCGACGGGTACGCCGGCGTAGCGGGCGGCGATCTCGTTGCCGCCGATGGCAAAGACGCGGCGACCCCAGACCGTGCGGGCGAGGGCGATGGCGCCGAGAGCGCCGACCAGGATCATGACGCTGGAGGGAACGACGTTGGCGTCCCAGATCGGTGCGCGGATGGCGTCGCGGTAGGAGTCGGGCAGGCCGCCGATGGTCTGGCCCTTGGAGATGATGAAGGCGACGCCGCGGTAGACGGCCATGCCCCCGAGGGTGATGATGAAAGGGTGGACGCCGAGGCCGACGGTGCCGAGCCCGTTGATCGCGCCGCACGCGGCGCCGACGAGCATGCAGACGCCGACGCCGACGGGCACGGCGATCCACACGCTGCTGGCGGGGTCGAGCATGGAGAGGACGGCGGAGCCGGCGACCGCCGCGAGGCCGTAGACCGAACCGATGGAGAGATCGATCCCGCCGAGGATGATAACGGCGGTCATGCCGACGGCCATGATGGCGATGAAGGAGGCGTAGGTGAGGAGGTTGATGAGGTTTTCAGCGTTGAGAAAGCGGCTGGCTTCGCGCTCGCGGACGAGCAGGAAGGCGCCGGGTTCGGGCTCGAGGTACGACCAGCCGTTGGCGTAGGTGAACTCGCGCGGGCCGGCGCCGGGCGCGATGAGGGCGAAGCCGATGTCGCCGCGATCCTGGACAGTGGTGCCGGGGGGCTGAGGCTGGCGATCCTTGCGGGGAAAGGTGCCGGCGGAGAGCCAGAGCCCGAGGCACATGAGCGCGATGACCACGAGCAGGCCGATTTCCTGCGCGCCGGCGAGGAAGGTCCAGATGCGCCGCCCGGCGCGCGGGGTTGCCTTCGCGGTGGGTGAGTTGGCGGCGCTGGGCATGGGGAGGGCAAAGCGTATCGAACGCCGCGCCGTGAAGCAATCGTTCGTACCATCCGGGCATGAGAGCGGCGCGCTGGATGTGCATGGGAGCGCTCGCAGCGCCGGCGGCATGGGCGGGACTCCATGCGCACGAGCAGCAGGGCTCAGTCGGCGGCGACACGGAGCGCGTCGAGGAAGCACGGGGCCTTGCGCATGGAATCACGCCCATCTCCGGCGCGCTGGGACTCGTGGATGTGGAGCTTCGCGGCACGCTCGATGTGATTGAAGGCGAGGGGGTCGAAGTTCGGGCGTTGGCGCCGGGCGCGGGCGCGCCGCTGGCGACGGCCTTGCTGTTTCCCGACGCCCGCGACTCGGCGCGCCGGTCGGCTCGACTGATGACCGGACAGCCGTCGTTCCGCCTTGAGGCGCGCTGGATGGCGGCGGGCGGCCTGCGACAGGTCGACCTCGGTGAAGTCTCCGCGGAGCCTCCGGAGCACGAGCGCACCCCGGACTGGGCCAAGGGGCGCGTGTGGTACCAGGTGTTTGTCGAGCGGTTTCGCAACGGCGACCCGGGCAACGACCCCGCGGGCCCGCTCGAGCACACGCGAGCGTGGAATGAGCCGTGGAACTCACTGAGCGCCGACGAGCTTGAGCAGGCGTGGGCACAGACGCGGGCGACGCCTGCGCGCGCGGCTCGGCCGCTTCGGTTTTCGCCCGCGGCGTGGGCACGGTCGGCCCGGCGTTACGGCGGCGATCTGCCCGGACTTGCCCAAGCGCTGCCGGGCCTGCGCGAACTGGGCGTCGAGGGGCTGTACCTGTGCCCGATCTTCGAGGCGCCCTCGTCGCACAAGTATGACGCGAGCGACTTTCGGCACATTGACCCGACGTTCGCGCCCGCGACGGGCGGCGGGCGGGCCGCCGAGCGAGCGGCCGTGCGCGAGTCGCCCGACCCGAAGACCTGGACGCGCACGCCCGCCGACGCGTACTTCCAGGACGAGTTTCTTCCCGCGGTGCACGATGCGGGGATGCGGATCATCCTCGACGGCGTGTGGAATCACGTCGGTGTGCGGCACTGGGCGTTTGCAGATGTCGTCGAGCGCGGCGCGGCGTCGCCGTTTGCGGCGTGGTTTGACGCGCAGTTCGCCACGGGCGACCCGGAGCGCGATGGAGTTCCGCCGGGTGCCGCGGCGCTGGAGCCGGGCGCGCTCATCGGCTGGCGCGGGTGGAATCGTCGCAACGGCGAACTGCCGGTGTTTGCGCGCGGGGCGGATGACCTGGTCGCGCCGGTGCGCGAGCATGTGTTCGCCGTCACGCGCCGATGGATGAACCCCGAGGGCCCGCGCGAGCGGCGCATCGACGGGTGGCGGCTCGACGTCGCGCCCGATCTGCCCATGGGCTTCTGGCGATCGTGGCGTGCGCTCGTCAAGTCGATCGATCCCGAGGCGCTGCTCATCGGCGAGGTATGGTTCCCCGCCCGGTCGTTCTTCGGCGGCGCGGCGTTCGACGGGCAGATGAACTACCCGGCCGCCATGCCCATCGTGCGGTTCATCGCCGGCGACCCCGACATGCCCGGCGCGGAGCTCGCTCTGGCGCTCGAGCGCGTGTTCTCCAATCATCCGGCGACCGACCTCGTGCAACTCAACCTCCTTGGATCTCATGACACCGCCCGGCTCGCAACGATGATGCACGACCCCGGCTCGGCATACGAGCCCGCGCCGTGGTTCCAGACGCCCGTCGATCGGCATGCGCGGCCCGGACCCGAGGCGTATCGCCGGGCCTTGCTCGGATTCGCGCTGCAGGCCACGATGCCGGGCGCGCCGATGGTGTACTACGGCGACGAGGTGGGGGTCTTTGGGCCCACCGACCCTCATTGCCGAAAGCCCTACCCGTGGCCTGAGCTTGGCCCGTATGCCGAAGGGCATGGGCCGGACCTGGCCTTTCGGAGCGAGGTGAAAGCATGGCTCCGACTCCGCGCTCACCCGGTGGCGGGGCATGCCGTGCGCTTCGGAAACCTGCGATTCGAACCGTCGGAGGGTCGCGAAGTACTCGCCTTTCGGCGGGGGCTGAACAGGGTCGAGGTGCTCTCCGTCGTGAACCGGGGCGGGAAAGAGTTTGACGCGTCGAGCCTGCGATGCTGGGGGGCGGGGTGGCGGGCGGCAATGCCGGAAGGCGAGGGAAAGGTTGTGCCGCCCTTGTCCGGGCGAGTGTGGTATCGGGAATGGCCTGTGAACCTGGGCAAGCCCGAGTAAACGGTTGCAGCGGGCGGCGGGCGCGGTATACTCAAATTCACGGCGCGATGAGTCGCGCCCCACCTTTGTTTGGAGAGAGACCCATGCGTTGTGTTTTTGCCCTCGTCGCGGCTGCCGGGTGCGTTTCGTCAGCGTCGGCGATTGACACGCTCACGATGGCCCAGGCCGTCAACGGCGCGTTTGCTTCTCAGAACACCCAGTCGTCGTTCGGCGGGAACAACGTGCTTGCGGGCGCGTTCGCGTCGATCGGCGGGGGCAACCTCGACCTGCTCATCACCGGTCGCATGAACGACGGCAATGAGCGGCTGGTCATCCTCGTCGACAACGGCCTGGGCGGCGGCGCGACGTCGATGCCGGGCGGGCTCTTCGGTCTGGGCGGCGGAGCCACGGGCCTCGTCTTCGACATGGGCTTTGCCCCGCAGACCTGCATCGTCGCCAACGGCAACGCCACGGACATCTTCGTCGACTTCAACGCCAACATCGGCGGCGCGCCGATGAGCGTCTTCGCCGGGCTCAATGCCCGCAGCAACGGCGGCACGCCCTTGAACTTCGGCGGGATGGGCGCGCCCGACCTGCGCGTCTCCTTCAATGACGCGTTCGGCGGCGGGGTGTTCGGCTTCGGCATGCTCGGCCCGATGGAGAGCGCCGCGTATGCCGGCGCCACCACCGGCGCGGGCTTCCGCATTCCGCTCTCCGCCATCGGCGTCAACGAGTTCAGCACCTTCCGGGTCATGGCCATGATCCTCGGCGGCGACGGGTCCACGACCTCGAACCAGTATCTCGGTCCGGTCAACGGGCAGGAAGGGCCCTTCAACAGCTACCCCGGCGTGGGCTCTCTCGACCTCAACAACGTGCCGGGCAACCAGTTCTTCACGATTCCGACGCCCGGTGCCGCGGCGTTGCTGGGCCTGGGCATGCTGAGCGCCGCTCGGCGCCGCCGCGCTTGAGTGCTTGGCGACGAACCTGATGTGTCCTTGAGCGCCGGGCGACCCCCGGCGTTTTTTTTCGCGCGCCGCTCAAGGATTGATGACTTCCTCCCAATCGATCACGAGCGGGGCGGGCACGGCGAGGTTGGGAAACTCCGTCGCCAGCGCCGGGCGCACCGGTACGTTGCCCGAGCTCGAACGGGCCAGGTCGCGCTCGACTTCGGGCGAGAGCAGGAAGTCGATGAGGCGACAGGCGTTCTGCAGGTGACGGGCGCCGCGCACGAGCGCCACGGTGTTGGGGATCATGAGCGTGCCCATGCCGCCGGCGATCGGGCCGAAGCGCTGAAGTTCGTCGGGCGTCGCCTGCACGCCGGCGGCTTCGTACGCCGCCGCCACGGGCCACTGGTTGGCCTGGCCCGCGAGCACGTCATCGTGATCGGTGAGGCCGACGTCGATCTCGCCGAGATGCACGGCACGGACGACCGAGGCGTTGCCGTCGTAGAGGCGGACGCCGTTGTCCTTGAGCGCCGCGTACCAGGCGTCGAACGGCGACTCGCCCGCGAGGGTGCGCAGCGCGGCGAAGTGCCCGCGCGTGGTGCCGAACTGCGGGGAGGCGATCCCGACGCGGCTCTTGAAGCGCGGGCGGGTGAGATCGACCAGGGTGCGCGGGACATCGGCGGGGACGACGCGCTGCGTGTGATAGACGAAGACGCGCGGGCGGAGGGCGAAGCCGTACCAGTCGCCGTCGATCCCGCGGAGCGGCCTGGGCCAGCCGCCTTCGAAGTCGCCTTCGTTGGGCTTGCTCGAGTAGGGTGCGAAGATGCCGGCGTTGGAGAGCTTCGCGGTGCCGAGGGCTTCGGAGGACCACCAGACGTCGGCGCGCGGGGCGTCCTTCTCGGCGAGGAGGCGCTGCACGAGCCCGGTGGTCTTGGTGGCTTCGGTGTCGCCCACGAGGACGACGCGCAGGCCGGTGCGTTTTTCAAACGCGGCGATGAGCGGGCGGGCCACGGCGTCATCGACGCTCGAATAGAGCACGACGGTCTGGGCCGAATCGTCGCGCGAGCACGCAGACGGCGCGACCAGAGCCGCGAGCGCTGCGCAGAACAGCGCGGCGAGCCGGAATGCGGATGTTTGGAGCATGCCCGTCGGGAGGCGCATGGCAGACCCTATGCAGTGGCGGGCCGGCCGGGGTTACTTCGAGTCCTTGGGCTCTTCTTTTTTCTCGTCCTTGGCGGCGTCCTTGCTCTCGCTTGCGGGGGCGGCCTTCTCGGGCGCCTGGGCCTTGCTCTTGGCCTTGAGGCGGCCGAAGTAGTGCTTGACGACGTCGTGGTACTCGCGCGGGATGACGTTGTTTTCGAGGGCTTCGCTGGCGTTGGCATCGGCGGCCTCGGCGACCGCGGCGAACGTTGCCGTGCTCTCGCCTTTGACCTGCTCGCCCTGGATGAGCGTGCTCCCGATGATGGGCCCCTGGCCGGTCTTGGGCGAGACCTTGCGCTTGGTCCAATTCTCGTCGGCGACTTCCTCGGTGTTGCTGCCGCCCTGGGCCTGGCCGTGACCGCCGCGGCGATTGCCCTGAGCCTGGTTGTCGCCGGGAGACCAGGGCTTGTCCATGAGCCCGTTCTGGCATTGACCCATGCCGGGATTCTGGCACTGACCCATGCCCTCGCAGAGCTGCTTGAGCTGGTGCTGAGCTTCGGACATGGCCGCGTCCATCTGCTGGGCCTCGGCCATCATCATTTCCATCTCGGACATTGACTCTGAGAGTTCCTGCATGCCCTGCTGGCCCTCGGACCCTTCGCCCTGCTCGCCCTGGCCCTGCTGGCCCATCTTCGTGGCCATCTTGCCCATCGCCTGGGCCATGGACTGGCACGATTCGCCCGCGCACTCCTGCGCCTTGGCGGCCTTGGAAAGGGCCTGCTTCTGTTCCTCGGAGAGGTTCTCGTTCTGTTCGAGCGCCTTCCGGAGCGCTTCGGGGTCGCCCGCGAGCTTGGGGTCGAGGCCGGCCTGGCGCAGCTTGTCTTCGAGGCTCTTCTGGCTCTGGGCGAGTTTTTCGAGCTGGCCCTTGAGGTTGCTGAGCTGCTTGCCGAGTTGTTCTTTCTGGCTGTCGGACATCTGGCCCGAGGCCATCTTCTCTTCGAGCTTGCGGAGCTCTTCGAGCGCCTGGCCCATGTCGCCCTTGGCCATGGCCTTGACGACGTCTTCCATCGGGCCGGGCGAGTTCTTCAGTTGCTTGAGCATGTCCTTGAGCGCGTCGGCGGTCTGCGCGGCGTCACTCTGCGAGCGCAACTGCTCGAGCTTGTCCTGCATGCTCTCAACGCGCTTGATCGCCGCCCGGCGGATCTCTTCCGGGGTGGTCGCCTCGGGGTCCTTCTTGTCGAGGTCCTTGAGGCCGAGGTCCTTGGCGGCCTCGGGGTCGAACTTCTTCATCGCGTCTTCGATCTTGGACATTGCGACTTTGGCCTCGACCTTGGCCGCGACGACTTCCTTGCGCTGCTGCTCCGTCTTCTCCTTGGCCTGAAGGCGACCCAGCACGTCGGCCGGAAGCGGGAGCAGCCAGACGACGACGCACGCAAGGGCGGCGGTCATCGGGAGCGGCCAGGCCCGCGGTGCCTCGACGGGCACAGCGCGCGAAACGTCCACGCCGCGAGCCTTGGCGACCGCCGACTCGACGACCGTCTGGCACCACGGATCGGTCATGCCCTGGACGGAAAGCGCGGTGCTGATGGAGTCCTTGAGGTTGGCGCCTTCGTCGACGCGGCGCGCGATGGCCTGGGTGCGGGGGTAGGTGATGAGCGTCCACAGGAGCGACGCGCCGAGCACCGCTGCCGGCGCCCAGCGAGCCACCAGCGCCCAATCGACGCCGAAGCCCAGCACGATCGAGGCGACGCGCAGAGCCATGACCGCGACGATGGCGACCGTGAGCGAATAGACCGCGCTGCGCAGGAACGCCGAGAGCATGAGTCGCAGCCCGGCTCGGCGGATGACGCGTCGGATTTCGCCCATGGGTTGATTCCCTTCAATGCCCGGACCTGGGGAGCACCCCGGCCCTTCAGATACAGGAGTCTATTCGGTTGTTCGGTTCAGATCGTTCGTTCTTCGTGCATGTTCTCGGGCTGAAAGCGAACGCCATGCGAACTTCAAGCACCTACCCTGCATCCAACACTGATCCGAACCGCGTGCCAAACAAGACCCCGGCGATCCCGCCTCGTGTGGACCTGCCCTATCCCCCCACCCCCCACCCCCCACCACCCACCACCAGCTTCCGCCCCGCCGAACGGTCGAATCACCCCTCCCCCCCTCCCCCCCTCCCCACCGCCCACATGTCGACCACTGCCTACGAGACGTCAAACCCGAATTCGGAGATGCCTGCGGAGCCAGACTCCGGCCCGGGGGCGCCGATTTCATTCCTGGAGCTCGTCGGGCAGGCGGAGCGAGACGCGGTGGCGGCACTCCTTGCCAAGCAGCGCTCCAAGCCCTGGGGCAAGCGGTCCGGGCACGGGGCCCACTGGTGCGGCGAGCTGGAGGGCGACTCGATCCTGAGCAGCGAGTACCTGCTCATGAAGTTCATCCTCGGGCAGGAAGACGCGCCGCTTTCTATCGAGGCCGGCGGCGGGACCGAGTGGCCGCGACTCAAGCGGATCGCCAATCAACTGCGTCTCTCGCAGCGTCCGGATGGGACATGGGGGCAGTACCCCGGCGCGCCGATGGACCTCTCGGCGACGGTCAAGGCGTATTTCTGCCTGAAGCTCTTCGGCGACAGCCCGGAGGCGCCGCACATGCGCGCGGCTCGCGAGCGCATCCGCGCGGCGGGGGGCGCTGAGAAGATCAATACCTTTTCGATGTTCTATCTCGCGTGCCTCGGGCAGGTGAGCTGGGAGGCGTGCCCGGCCATCCCGCCGCAGATCGTGCTGCTCCCGGAGTGGTTCCCGTTTCACCTGCGCAAAGTGGCGGCATGGACGCGGACGATGATCCTGCCGCTGGCGATCTGCTCGGCACTGCAGCCGGTGCGAAAGCTGCCGGCCGAGCTGGGGATCGATGAGTTGTTTGTCGATCCATCGGCAAAGCGGCGCATGAGCAAGCCGTTCGACGAAGAGCCGGTCACGTGGAACAACTTCTTTCTCATGGTTGATCGTGTGCTGAAGTGGTGCCGGCGTGTCGGGTTCACGCCCGGGCGGGCGCGGGCGCTCCGGCAGGCGGAGCGCTGGATTCTCGAGCGGATGGACCCGAAGACGACCGAGGGGCTGGGGGCGATTTTCCCGCCGATGGTGTACGTGCAGGTCGCGTTCAAGGCGCTGGGCGGGTACGAGCGCGAGCACCCGGTGATGCGGCAGGCCGAGGCTGATCTCGACGCGTTCATGATTGACGAGCCGAACCCCGACCCGAAGCTGGACCACATCCGCCTGCAGCCGTGCTTCTCGCCCGTGTGGGACACGGCGATTGCGCTTGATGCGCTCACGGAGGCGGGGCAAACCGCGGCGAACAACCCGCAGGTGGCGGCGGCGTGCGACTGGCTGCGCGAGCGCGAGGTGAAGCTCGTCGGCGACTGGTTCGAGAACCTGCGCCCCGAGCACCGGCGACTCCGCCCGGGCGTCGACATGGCATGCTGGGCGTTTGAGTATCGCAATGACTGGTACCCCGACGTCGACGATACGTGCATGACGGCCAAGGCGCTCTACAAGGCCGGCGACCGCCCGGGCGAATCGATCAATCGCGAAACGGCGCGCCGAGCCGTGCAGTGGATCCTCGCGATGCAGAACGACGACGGCGGCTGGGCGGCGTTCGACCGCACGCGCGATCGGCGCTGGATGGAAGCCATCCCGTTCGCGGATCACAACGCGATGCAGGATCCGTCGTGCAGCGACATCACCGGGCGCGTGACCGAGGCGATCATCAGCGCGGGCTTGCCGCACGACCATCCGGCGATCGCCCGCGCGATGGACTATGTCGTGCGGACGCAGCAGCCCGAGGGATGCTGGTGGGGGCGCTGGGGCGTGAACTACATCTACGGGACGTGGCAGGCGGTGAACGGGTTGAGCGCCGCGTATCGGCCGTGCTGCACGCCCGGGTCAACCGGAAGCCGGCGCGTGTGGCATGAGGACGAGCGATGCCCGGCTGAAGCGCGTGCCGCGCTGCGACGGGCGCGCGACTGGTTCCTGAGCATTCAGAACCCCGACGGCGGGTTCGGCGAATCGGCCAACTCGTATCTCGACCGCACGCTCATGGGCCAGGGAGAAAGCACGGCGAGCCAGACCGCATGGGCAGCGATGACGCTCATGAACCTGCTCCCGGCGGATCACCCGGCGATCGCGCGGGCGATCGAGTGGCTGGCGGCTGATCAGCTCGTTGAGCCGAAGCGCGCGTTCGAGCATGCCGCGCGGCGCCGCGATGTTCGCCGCGATCCGCCCGAGCAGTTCGCGCGCGATCCCGTGGTTGATTTCCCCGGCGGATGGTGCGAGCATTGGTTCACCGGCACGGGCTTCCCCAAGGTCTTCTACCTGCGGTATCACCTGTATCGGCACAGTTTCCCGCTCAAGGCGCTGGCGCGCTATCGCCGCCTGCATGCGGGACGGTGAGCGGGCCCGTCCGAGGCGATCAACCCTTGGCGGCGGCGGCGGCGCGGTCGGCCTGCTCGCGGCGTCGGCGCTTGAGCTCGGCGTCGATGAAGGGCTGGAGTTCGCCGTCGAGCACGCGCTGAACATCGCCCGATTCGTGCCCGGTGCGGTGGTCCTTGACGCGCGAGTCGTAGACGACGTAGGAGCGGATCTGCGTGCCCCAGCCCTGTTCGAGCTGGCCGCCGCTGGCCGCGGCGATTTCCTTTTCGCGCTTCTCCTCGGCCATCTGCTCGAGCTTGGCGGTGAGAAGGGCGAGGGCCGCGCTCTTGTTCTGGAGCATTTCCTTGTAGGTATTGGTGGTGATCTGGATGCCGGTGGGCTTGTGCGTGATGCGCACGGCAGTGGCGACCTTGTTGACGTTCTGCCCGCCGGGACCGCTCGAACGCGCGAAGACGACAATGTCGAGGTCCTTGTCGGGGATCTTGACCTCGGTCTCCTCGATCTCCGGGGTGACGTCCACGGTTGCGAAGCTGGTCTGTCGCTTGCCCTGGGCGTTGAAGGGAGAGACGCGGGCGAGCCGGTGGGTGCCGCGCTCGCACTTGAGATACCCGAAGGCGTAGGGGCCCTTGATGTGGAGGGTGACCGAGTCGATCCCCACCTCGGCGCCGAACCCGCGCTCCACTTCTTCGATCGCAAAGCCGGCCTTCTCGAGGTAGTTGAGATACATGCGGAAGAGCATCTCGGCCCAGTCGTTGGCCTCGGTGCCACCGACGCCCGCCGAGATGGAGAGGAAGCAGTTGCGGTGGTCGTGCTTGCCGGAGAGGAGCGAGCGGAGCTCGATGGCGTCCATGTCGCCCGAGAGTTTGAAAAGGAGTTCGTCGGCCTCGGCGAGAAGTTCCTTGTCGGGCCCGCCTGAGCGGTCGGCGCCGGCTTCCTTGGCCATTTCAAGGGCGACCTTGGCGTCCTCGACGCGCCTGGCGGCATCATCGAGGGGGTCGAGCTGCGAGTTCAGCAGCCGAAACTCCGAAACCAGGCGGTTGGCAACGGCCTGGTTCTCCCAGAAATCGGTCGCCTCCATTCGCTGCTTGATTTCCGAGCGCCGGCTCGACTTGGCGGGGTAGTTAAAGCGAGTCGCGGATCGTCAAGATCCGCGCCTCGATGTCGGCGATCACGGGCTGGTGGGCGTCGTAGTGCATGCGGCGTACGTCCTTCGATCGAGCGGAGACCGGCAAAGGGAAGTCTACGCGCCCGATTCCCGCGGGCGCGCGGGTCCTGCGCACTCGGATCGCAGACAGGTCCGGGGCATATGCTCGGGCATGTCGGGATTTGCCTCGTCCTATTCGCTCGGCCGATCGACCCGCCGCTGTGCCGCCACCGACCGCCCGCTCGCCGAGGGTGAGCGGTGCATGTCGGTGCTGATCGAGAGCCCCCCGCCGCCGGCGGGCGATGGGCAGCTTCATCGGCTCGATGTCTGCCACGACGCGTGGAGCGCCGGCGCTCGGCCCGAGGCGGCGCCGGGCGCGCGGATGATCGGGACGTGGCGCGCAGTGGTTTCCAGCGCCGATCACCCGCGCCGACAGGCGCTCGATGCTGAGTCGATGGTGGAGCTGCTTCAGCAGATCGAGCCGGGCGATGCGCGGCGCGACGCGGTTCGGCTCGTGCTGGCGATGCTCCTGCTGCGCAACCGGACGCTCGCGAGCGACGGCGTCTCGAACGGGCGGCTGCTGCTTCGACCGCGGAGTTCGCCGCGGCCGCCGGAGGGTCCGCCGCACATCGAAGTTGCGGACGTCGGGCTGGACGAGGCGACGGTCGCCGACGTGATGAGCGAACTGGAGCCGCTGCTGGGGCTGGGCGGCGCGGCCGATGGGAGCGGCTCGTGACCCGGCGCGCGGCAACCGGTCGATCGCGGGCGATCGGCGCGAGGGTGATTCTGTTGATCGCCGCGGTGCCGCTGGCGAGCTGCGGGCCGGCCAAGCCGCTGGATGTACCCGAGTACGCGCGGGTGGAGGGCGCGTCGCGAGAGCGCGTGGCGGGACTCGATCGCCTCTGGTCGCGCGCGACCGTGCAGATTCGCTATACCGACAACAAGAACGAGCGCCGCTTCGAGCAGGGCGAGGGGCACCTGCGCATCGAGTTCCCGACGCACGTGGCGCTTTCGGCCGGGAAGATCGGACAGACGCTCTTCTGGCTCGGGTGCGACGATCGCCGCTACTGGTGGTTTGATCTCACCGGCGACGATCGCGTCGCGACGGTGGGCGAGCACGGCGGGCCGGGCGCGAGCCGCGGCGGACTCGCCACGCTCATCAGCCCAAGGCTCCTGCCTCGGTTGATGGGGCTCCTGCCCGTGGGCACGGCGGGAGTCGTGCAGCCGTCCGCCGACCATCGCCTCCTGAGCGTGACCACGCGGATTGAAGGCGGTTTTGAACGCCGCTGGCTCAACCCCGCGACGCTCGAACCGACCAAGATCGAACTGTGGGACGAGCAGCGTCGCCCGCTGCTGGCGGCCGACTTGTCGGAATACGAGAACGTCGTGCTCGAAACCGGCGGCGGCGGCGGGCCGCGCATCCCCACGCGCATTTCCATCGGGCACCCCGAGTCGGGCACGGAGATTCGCCTGTATCTCTCCGCGGCGACGGACGGGACGCGCACGTGGGACGCCGGGGCCTTTGAGTTCGAGCGGCTGATCGGCGCGCTCGGCGCCGCTCGGGTCGTCGATCTCGATGCCGACGGGCCGCGGCAATCGTATTGAACACGCCGGCCGACTCAGCGCAGCGCGAGGATCAGGCTGATCTCGCTCACCGATCGGCCCGTTTCCGCGGCGATCTGCATGGGGGTCAAGCCTTCGTCGGCGAGCGCGAACACGCGGTCGGCCGGGTTTGGTGCGACGGATTCGTCGTCGGACGCCGAGCCCGGACCAGCGGCGCGCGGGGCTCGAGGCGCGCCGGCAGTCCGCCCCGCGTTTGCGCGCGAGAGTGACCGGAGTTCTTCGATTCGCCGGTCCGCCGCGCTGACCAGTTCACGCAACTCGGCGATCTGCCGCTCGGCCCGCGCGCGGAGCGGATCGGCCGGGTCGGTTGCCGTGGCACGACCGGCGGAGCCCGTGAAGCCGGCGCTCCCGGGAAGGAGCGAGCCGGCGTCGTCTGCCGACCCGCGCGCAAGCCGGCGGGAGTTGCGGACGACGGCGAAGACGAGGCCGCCGAGCCCGATGAGCGTTGCGGCCCACAGCCCCCACGCGGGAATCTGGGCACAGATCAGCGGCACGAGCGGAAATGAACCGGGCATCGCGGGTATATCGTCCACCGTACCCTGTGGGCATGACTGGTGATGCGCTCAGGCCGCTCTCCCGGCGCGACCCGGCGGTCGCGGGCATCCTGCGAGCCTGGCGGCGGCACACGCGCGAACGCACGAATCGACGGACGCTCATCGCCTGCAGCGCCGGGGCGGATTCGTCGGCGCTCGCGCTCGCGCTGGCGGCCGATCGCGCCGTTCGGTCGCAGCTTGTCATCGCGCACATCGTCCATGATCAGCGCGCGCCGGCCGAGGCGCACGCGGACCGCGACGCCGCCCGGATGCTGGCGGAGGCGATTGGAGTTCCGTTTGTCACGGGCGCGGCAACAGCCCGCGGGAAGCGCGGCAACACCGAGAGCCTGCTCCGCGCAGGTCGATACGCCCGGCTCGCCGACCTGGCCCGCGAGCACGGGTGTGCTTTTGTCGCGACGGCCCATCATCGGGGCGACCAGGTCGAATCGGTGCTCATGGCGCTGCTCCGGGGCGCCGGCCCGCGCGGGGTTAGCGGCATCGCGCCGCGCCGGCGACTCGCGGGCTCCCCCGGTGTCACGCTCATCCGGCCGATGCTCGACATCGCGGCCGAGGACTCCCGCCGCTTGTGCATGGCGGGCGGCTGGACCTGGCGTGAGGACGCCACCAACGCCGACGTGTCGCGCCTGCGCGCCCGTCTCCGGCGGAACGTGATGCCCGAGTTGCTCGCTTCCCGCGCGGGTGCCGGCGAGCGGATCGCCGCGTCAGCCCGGGCGGCGCACGCGGCTCAGCGCGTGGTGAGCGCCGCTGCGTGCGCCCTCGAGCGGCACGCCGAGCCGCGGCTTGATGAGCACGGCACGCTCGTGGCGCTGGCCTGGCCCGTGGGCGAGCTTGTGAGCGCTCCGACCGCCGTCGCCGGGGAAGCGCTTCGACGCGCCGGCATCCGTCTCCGAACGGGCGCCGGGGCCGATCGACTGGGAGCGCGGCAGATCGAGCTTGCGCTGCGCGCGGCTCGCGCGGGCAGGCGCGCGACGATTCACTGGTCCGGGCTCGATGTCCACGTCTTCGGATCGACGCTCGAAGTGTGCCGGGCCGCGCCTGTTCACGGGTGCCGCGCCGGCGCCTCCCACGGCTTGCCGGGCGTGTATCCGACCAGGCGATAAAGCTCCTCGCGCGTCTGCATGCCCTCGAGCAGCGGCTGCACGCTCCCGGAGCTCTTCAGCTCGCGGAGCGCCCGCGTCACCGCGCCCATGGCGACGCGGAGCATCGATACGGGGAAGATCACGACGTCATAGCCAAGCTCGCCGAAGCGCTGCAGCGGGATGATGGGCGTCTTGCCGAACTCAGTCATGTTGGCGAGGAGCAGGGCACCGGAAGCACCGGTTCCTTCGGCGCGCAGGCCCTCCGCGAAGGCCTGAAACTCCCGCTCTGACGTGAGCCCTTCGGGAAAGATCATCTCCGCGCCCGCGCGGACATACGCGACCGCTCGCTTCACGCCGGCCTCGAGCCCCTCGACGCCGCGGGCGTCGGTCCGCGCGCAGACGATGATCCCGGGCGTGCCGCCGGGCGTCCCGAGATCACGCGCCGCCTTGGCCGCCCACTCGATTTTCTCGACCATGTGGTCGAGGGACACGAGCTCCTTGCCGTCGAGATGCCCGCAGCGCTTGGGGAACTTCTGATCTTCAAGATGCAGTCCCGCCGCGCCGGCGGCGTGATAGTCGATCACGGTCCGGCGCACCATCTCCGCCTCGCCGAAGCCCGTGTCGGCGTCGGCGAGGACCGGGAGGCCCGAGGACTCATGCACCTCGCGGATCACCCGGCAGAAGTGCTCGAGCGAGAGCAGGCCGACATCGGGCACGCCGGCGCACACGCTCGTCGCGGCCCCGGAGACATAGGTCGCCTCGAACCCGGCCTGAGCAACCGCCCGAGCGCAGAGCCCGTTGAACGATCCGGGCATCGCCACGACGCCGCGGGAGCAGAGAGCGCGCAGACGATCCGCAGGAAGAACGTGAGGCATGCCGAACACTAGCGCCGAAGGGCGTGCTTCATTCGACGTTCACGCCGAGGCCCTTGAGCGCCTTCTCGATCTCCTTGTCGCCCTCGCGATACCCGGAGATCGCCGCGGCGATCTTCCCATCCTTGCCGATCACGTACGTCACCGGGATCGCGCTCACGTTGAAGAGCCGCCGGGCGATGCTCGCGGCGGACTCACGCCCGGCGGGGTCGCGCGCGAAGAGGAACTTGTACTTGGTCTGGTTCTCCGCCACGAACCGGTCGTACGCCGGCCGCTCGTCGAACACGTTGAGCGCCATGACCACCACGCCCTGGCTCTTGACCGACTCAGCGAGGCGGCTGAGGTGGGGCAGGCTCGCCCGGCAGGGTCCGCACCACGTCGCCCACAGGTCCATGACCACGATCTTGCCCTTGTAGTCGCTGAGCTTGAAGGCCGACTCCGCCTCGCCCTTCCAGAGCATGGCTTCAAAGTCGGGCGCCTCGACGCCGGCGCCGAGAATCGCCGGGCGCTCCGCCGCGCGCGGCACGCGGATCGTCTTCATCGTCGGCGTCATCGTGAGCTTCGAGCCGTCCTCGCTCACGGTCGCGTGGAAGTTCAGGTCGGCAAAGCCGAACGTCCCGCGGATGTCAAAGCGATCGCCGTCGAGCTGCAGCCACACGGGCTTCGACGCCGGCGCACCGACGACGGCCGGGGCGGCGGGATCAACGGGCTTGCTGTAGACGCCGTCGTTGTCGTTCTCGATGAGCTGGACGTCGTAATTCTTGCCTTCAAACGTGATCGTGCCGACGCGAGCGGAGGCGCGGTAGTAGTTGATGGTCTCGCGGTCGGGCGAGCGGTACATGTTGAGCCCATAGCGACCCTTGGTCGCCTTGCCGTCGGAGTTCTTCCAGGTGACGTCGAACACCCAGGTGCCGCTGTAGTTGGTGGCGCCGCCCTCCTTGCCGGGGGTGGAAGTGGGCCAGTGCCCGTCGCCGTCATCGGTCAGGTCGCCGTTGGCGTTCGTGTCGATGTAGATGCGCGCGTCCTGGCCCTCGGGTTCATCGAACGCGAGCGCGTAGGTGTTATTCGGGCCGTTGCCCAGGGTGATCGTCGCGTACTTCGCGGCCCCTCGATACGCGGGCTCCTTCTTCACGATCTCGGGCTTATCCGCCGTGACCTTGGCGGAGCTGGGCATGTACATCATCCCCATCTTGCGGCTGCCTTCCGGGTCGAGCAGCCGCTCCTTCATCTCGAGATTCGCCGTCACCGGGCCCGGCTCGGCGGAAGCAGCGGCGGCGGCCAACAGAACCGAAACGATCGCATTCTTCATCATGGTTGTTCTCAGGGTGTGCTCGTGCCTCGAACGGGAACACTGGTCTTCGCGGGGGAGGCTCCCGCGCGATTCAATCGTGAGGAGATTCGTCAGAACTTTCCGGCTGCTCAGCACCCGGAGAAGTAGGCGTTGATGAAATCGCCCAGGTCGTCGGGGTCGATGTTGCCGTCGTTGTTGAAATCGGCCTGATCGCACGGCGGGACGCCGAAGTAGCAGTTGATGTAGTCGCCCAGGTCGTCGGGGTCGAGATTGCCGTCGCCGTTGAAGTCCGCGGCACACTCGGGCGGCAGGTCGAAGTGCAGCAGCAGCGCCCGATCGGGCTGGAACGTGAAGTTGAACGGCGGCACCTGCGTGTTCGCCGACACCACCGCCCACTCGCCGTTCCGCGACAAGTCGACGTTGCCGGGTCCGGAGTAGAAGAACACGAGGCGATCAGAGAACGTCGGCGGGATCTGACCGGCGATGAGGATCGCCTCGTTGTTCAGGAACAGCGCGCTGGTCTGGTAGTTGATGAAGACCGTCGGCTCAAAGTACGACCCGCGCCACAGCACGTCCCCGCGATCGCTCATCTTGAACGCGTCGGCCGTCGAGCCGATGACCGTGATCCGGCTGCCCGGACGCCCCGGCACTTCGTCGTAGGTTCCGACCACCTTGACGTTGTTGTTCTTGGCGATCATCGCGTCGGGGATGCGCGGCGAGGCGCCCGTGAGGCGCACCTGGTAGGGCAGCGCGCCGGGCACGCTCGCGCCCACGCGCTCCCACCCGTTGAAGCCGTTCCCCTGCGCCAGCACTTCCTGGATCGTCACGCCCGTGTCGGCACCGAGGCTCACCAGCGTGCTGGCCGAGCCGGGGCTGGCGATCGGCGCCCGCCGGATCACGCGGTCGTCGCCGTTGGACCAGTAGACCGTCGTCGCGTCGAGTGCGATCGACAGCGGCCGCGGCGTGCTCACAAACGTCTCCACGCCCGTGCCGTCGAAGTTCGCCCGGCGAATGAGGTTCGCCGTGGTCTCGGTCCAGTAGATCTTGCCGCCCGCGGCGTCGACGGCGATCTGCTCGGCCTGCACGCCGGAGATGATCGTGGTGACGGCTTCTTCGCCGCTCGTGGCGATGGTGGTCTGCGACGCCCGCTGGATGGAGCCTCCGCCATGAACCGGGTTGGTCCAGAAGACGAACCCGCCGCCCGCGGCGATCCGCCTGGGCACGAATGTTCCCTCGATTCCGACCGTGATCTCTTCCGGCGACTTGATCATGAGCTCGGCCGAGCCGCCGCCGAGATTCGAGCGCCAGATTTCGCCGAGCGCCGCGCGGCACCAGAACAGCCGGTTGGCGCCCGCGTCGGCCGCCAGCCCCGTGACGGACGTGACATTGGCCAGGGCGTTGCTCTGAATGAGATTCGTCACCCCGCTTCCATCAAAATTCGCGTTCTTGAGCCTCGTCGCGCCCGACTCGCTCGAGATCCAGTACACCTTGCCCGCGCCGCCGGTGACGCAGATCGGCCCCGTGATGTTCGATTGACCGGCCCCCGGCGTCGGCACCTGCGGCGTGCCCACCGGCGCCGCCAACTCCATCGCTCCGGTCGTCGTCAGCGCTCGTCCGATGATTCCGTTGCTCGGGTCCGACCAGAGCACCCGGCTGTTCGCCACGCCGATGAACCCCGGGTCCTCGATCCACGCCGGCTCGTCGCGCCGGATCTGGGCGCCGAAGTAGAACCGGTTGATGAGCGGGCGCGTCTTGGGCGTGGCCACGGCGAGGTAGTAGTCCCCCACGGCCGGCACGAACTGCCCGGTGAGCGTCGACTGCACAACCGATGGTGACACGTCGTCGCTGCGCTCGACACACGCCGTGCCGTTCCCGGGCTCGCGGATGAGGTAGAGCACGGTGTCGAACGCGGCGCCGGGGAAGCCGATGCCGCCATCGGGCACGGTGGTCGCCGAGAACGCCATCGGATCGGTGATGCGGATTCGGTACATGTCGACGTCGGTGTCGGAGGACAGCGAGCCGACGATCGTGTTGAGCGCACCGTTGCCGACGGTCGAGTCGGCCGGAACATTGGCGAGCCCGTTCTGCCCGTCATACTGCTCGCCGGCATCGGGCGCAAGCTCATTCCAGATGCCGATGCCGTCGCCCGTGAGCGCGCGGAAGACGAAGTCGCCGCGGTTGTTGAGATCGACCGGGACGCCCAGCAGCGAGCCCCACGTCTTGGTCACATCAGGCGTCGGACCGCCCTCGAACGCGACAAACCCGCCGTTCATGAACAGGCCTGTGACGCCGGTCGACGTCTGCCCGCTGAAGATCATGGTGCCGCTGTCGTTGATGGCCGCGGTGTAGGGCGCCGCGGCAATGGTGACCCACGTCTGCGGGCCCGCGCCGACCGGTCCACCTTCAACCGCCACGAGCTGCGAACCGAGCACGCTACCGGCGCCGTCAACGCTCACGACGATCACGGCACGCTTGGAGACTCCCATCTCGACCACCGGCGCGACGATGCCGTACTGGTTCGACGAGTTCACGTTCATGGTCGCCGTCTCGCTGGTGAGCGGCCCCCAGACCGTGCCGGGGTCGAGGCCCGGGCAGTTCACAAGCTGCCCCTCACGTGCGACGACCGCGCCAAGGTTGTGATAGATCGCCGAGCCCGCATCGGCCACCGGGTCAGCGTTCAGCCCCGGCAGCACGCGGAGCATCATCGCGTTCACGCCGCTGTTGCCCACGGCGATGCCCCCCACCGCGTTGTCAGTCCAGAACGGATTGGGCGGGCTGCAGACATTGGCCGTCATGCCGAACGGCGCGGCGATGAACGAGAACGTCGGCGCGGTCAGGTACCCGTCGGTCCCTTCGATCAGGTACGGCGTATGCCCAAAAAACGTGGGCGGAAACAGGCTCGAAATGAGCGCGGTGTCCTGAAAGGTCGCGATGCTGGGAGAATCAGTCTGGATCAGCCACTGGCCCGAGTCGTTCACCGCGACCTTCAGCACCCCCCGCCCGCCCGTGCACGGAGTCACCTGGTTGTTGTTGTAGAACGCGCTGTTGACGATCCCCACGTCGGCGATCGGGTCGCCGCTGGTCGCCAGCGACGACACGCTGAACGGAGGGGCGGCGTGAGCCAGACTGAACCCGGCGCCGAGGGCCGCAAACCCGACCGCCACCGGACCAACGACCTTTTGCGCCAGGCTCTTCATGGAACAATCCTTGGAGGAGTGTGTGCGGAGAGGGAACAGGGAACGTGCGAGGGGCACGCAAACCGCGCGAAAGCGGTCGGGAGCTGAAGGGTGTATCCGAGAGATTCGTTGACGCCGAGCTTCAACCAGTGTAGTCTGACACTAGTCTCAGACCGATTCAAGGCCCAAGGGCAGATTTTCCGCTCTGTGGGCGATTGTGGCGTTGGTGGTTGACACGCATAATGGTGAGCTTTCTCATGAACGACAACCGAATCGCCCGGGAGCCGGTGGTCGTGGAGCAGCGCACCATGGCCCCAGCCAGCACCATCGATGTATCGCTGCGAGGACGAAGTCTGCGGGTCGCCCGGGGGCTCCGCGAATCACTGGCGCCGATCGTGACCGCCCTGGTCGGGCCGGCGGCCCGGCCGGCGTCGCTTTGCCGGGCCTTGGACATTGACCGGACGCTGGGCGCGCGCATCCTGCGCTCCATCCGCTCGCGCGATGGGCTGCTCGTGCTCCAGGAGATCCCCGCGCCTCCGGGCCTGCGCATTTTCCTCGAAGCGGCACGACGGGCCGGCGCGGCGGCAACCCTCACCGAAGCGGCGGCGGACTTTGTCCGCGAGTTCGAATCGCTCATCGACGAGTTTCCGGGTGGGCGCGCCGCCCTCGATGCGGCAATCGCCGACGACGTCCCCGAAATCCGCGAGCGCACCGAAAAGACGGCCAAACAGGCAATGTTCAAGTCGATGTCCTGCCTGCTGGGCTACCAGGTCGATGCGCACGTCTCGACGGTGATCATCCAGCCCTCGCCCAGCGGGCGCATGTGCGACACCCTGCACCTCATGATCAAGCACGGGCTGCGCCGCATCCGCGCCACCGTGCCCATCACCGCCTTCGGGCGCACCGTCGCCCCGCGCAAGCCCGACGACCCTGACGCCTCCACCATGCTCCGCGTCGACGGCACCCACGCCGAGGACGGCGAACCCTGCCTGCTCGACGACTACTGCTCGCGCCCCTTCCCTTCGCTGGGCGTGCTCCGCCAGCGCAACCTGTTCCTGTACACGCTTGACGAGAATCAGCCGCCGGTGAACGTCCCCGCGACGGTGTCGACGGCGATGATCATGCGCAACGGCATGGCGCGCTACGCGAGCGAAGCCCAGCACTACGAATGGGAGGGGATCGTGCCGCGCATCCCCGCGAAGATTCTCGTGGGCGACGTGCTCGTGCGCGATGATGTGTACGAGGGCGTGATGCCGTTCGTGAGCGCCCGCCTCTACGGGCTGAGCAACCAGACCATCCACCCGGATCAGCCCGCGTTCAAGCTCGACGAAGTCGATCTCTCCGTCCCGCTCGAATCGATGAGCGTCGGGCGGTGGGATCTGCGCCTGCGCGAGCTCCCGGCGTATTCCGAGATGCTCTCGGCGGTGTTCGAGCGCAGCCAGTGGGATCCGCGGCGATTCCGGGCGTTCCGCTTCCGCGTGCAGTATCCGGTGCCGATGGTCGCGTACAACACGTGGTTCAAGCTGCCCGAGCGCGGATGAACGTTGAGCGTGCGGTCCGGGCCGCCGGTCGGTTGATCGCCGCTTCCGTCCGCGCGCGGTGCTTGAACTGTTTCGGGCTCGAACCGTATTGTCGGCGTGCCTGCAACCTTCCTGCACCCGTCCCTCGCTGCCGCGAGCTATCCCCTGCTCACGACCATCGCCGCGGCGTTCGCCGCCGCCTGGGTGCTCGGGCTCATCACTCAGCGCCTCGGCCTCTCGCCGATCGTGGGATATCTGCTGGCGGGCGTTGTCATCGGCCCGCACACGCCCGGGTTTGTGGGCGATATCGCCCTCGCGGCCGAGCTCGCGGAGATCGGCGTCATCCTGCTCATGTTCGGCGTCGGGCTGCACTTTCGCCTGCGTGACCTGCTCGCGGTGCGCAAGATCGCCGTGCCCGGGGCGATCGGGCAGAGCCTGGCCGCCGCGCTCCTGGGGATGCTGATCTTTTCGCAGTTGGGCATGAGCGCTTTGTCGGGCCTGATGCTGGGGATGGCGATGGCGGTCGCCAGCACGGTGGTGCTGCTGCGCGTGCTGATGGATCGCGACATGCTGGGGAGCGTTCACGGGCATGTCGCCGTCGGATGGCTCATCGTCGAGGACATCCTGACGGTGCTGGTGCTGGTGATGGTGCCGGTCATCGGCGGGTGGACCGGGACGGGCGAAGCCGCGGGCGGTGGCGGCGCGGGTCCGGCGGGGGTCATGGCGATCGTGTGGGCGATCGCCAAGCTCGGCGCGCTCGTGGCGATCGTCTTCCTCGCGGGCTCGCGCTTCGTACCGTGGGTGCTCACGCAGGTCGCCCGGCTCCGCTCGCACGAACTGTTCACGCTCACGGTGCTGGTGCTCTCGGTCACGATCGCGGTCGGCTCGGCGGTGTTCTTCGGCGCGTCGGTGGCGCTGGGGGCCTTCCTCGCGGGCATGGTCGTGGCCCAGTCGCCCGTGAGCCACCAGGCGGCGGCCGACGCACTCCCGATGCGCGACGCCTTCGCCGTGCTCTTTTTCGTCTCCGTGGGCATGCTCTTCGACCCCTCGTTTCTCTTCACGCACCCCTGGCTGGTCGCCGCGGGAACCGCGATCGTGCTTCTCGCCAAGCCCGCGGCGGCGATCGTGATCGTGGCGGCGCTGGGCTACTCGGCCCGCACCGCCCTCACCGTGGCCATCGGCCTGGCGCAGATCGGCGAGTTCTCGTTCATCCTCTCCTCGGTCGCCCGTGAGCACCGGCTCATGAGCGACGACGGGCACAACGTGCTCGTCGCCTGCGCGATGATCTCGATCACGATCAACCCGCTGCTCTTCGGGCGGCTCGACCGGATCGAAGGGTGGCTCCGCGGGTGGCCGTGGGCCTGGCGTCTGCTCAACGCGCGCGCCGACCGGCGCGTCGCCGGCATGAACGCCGACGCCGCCGCGAAGATCGCCCAATCCTCCGCTCCGCTGGCGCTCATCGTCGGCTACGGCCCGGTGGGGCGCGTGGTCGATGCGCTCCTCCGTGACGCCGGGCTGCACACCGTCATCATCGAGATGAACCTGGACACGGTGCAGCAGCTCAACCGGGCCAAGCGCTCGGCGATCTTCGGCGACGCCACGCGCGCCGAGGTCCTGCGCGACGCGGGCATCACCCGGGCGGCGCACCTGGTCGTCACGCTCCCCCACTCGGCCGACCGGCACGCGCTCGTGCTCGCCGCCCGCGAACTGAACCCCTCGATCGAGATCACCGTCCGGGCGCGGTATCTGCGCGAGCAGCCCGCCCTCCGCGCCGCCGGGGCGAACGCCGCGATCTTCGAGGAAGGCGAAGCCGGGGTCGCCCTGGCCCGGCACATCATGCACCGCCGCGGGATCGAGCCCGCCAAGATCGACAAGCTGCTGACGGCGATCCGCACCGTCTGGCACCTGGAACCCTGACGCGGCCCGGGGACGGGGTTTCGGAGCGCGGGCGCGCACGGCTCGACACCCGCCTCTCCGATTCCTACCCTTGCCTCCCCTCAGGGCGTGCCGAGCGCCGGGGGTACAGGTTCGCTCCAGGAGTCCGCCCCCGTGAAGATCCGCACCGACGAAATCGCCTCCGTCATCAAGCAGGAAATCGCCTCCTTCTCCACCCAGCTCGAAGTCTCCGAGGTGGGGCGGGTGGTCGAGGTCGGCGACGGCATCGCCCGCATCTACGGGCTCTCCAAGGCCATGGCCGGCGAGCTCCTCGAGTTCCAGACCCAGCACGGCGGCGTCATGGGCCAGGTCTTCAACCTCGAACTCGACACCGTCGGCGCGGTCATCTACGGCGACTACCTCTCCGTCAAGGAAGGGGACACCGTCAAGGGCACCGGACGCCTGCTCGAGGTGCCCGTCGGCGAGACCCTGCTCGGGCGCGTCGTCAACCCGCTCGGCCAGCCGCTCGACGACGGCCCGGCGCTCCAGCCCGCCGAGTTCCGCAAGTGCGACATCATCGCCCCGGGCATCGCCGAGCGCCAGCCGGTCATGCAGCCGCTCCAGACCGGCATCAAGGCCGTCGACAGCATGATCCCCATCGGCCGCGGGCAGCGCGAGCTCATCATCGGCGACCGCAAGACCGGCAAGACCGCCGTCGCCATCGACACGATCATCAACCAGCGCGAGTTCTGGGGAACGCCCGACGCGGTGGTGTGCATCTACGTCGCGGTCGGGCAGAAGGAATCGACCGTCGCCGCCACCGTCGAGACGCTCCGCAAGAACGGCGCGATGGACTACACGATCGTCGTGAACGCCGCGAGCTCGGACCCCGCGCCGATGCAGTACGTCGCGCCCTACTCGGGCACGGCGATGGCCGAGTACTTCATGTGGCAGGGCAAGAACGCCGGCGCGAAGCTCGCCAGCGGCGCCCCGATGCCCAAGCACGCCCTGTGCATCTACGACGACCTTTCCAAGCAGGCCGTCGCCTACCGCCAGCTGTCCCTGCTGCTCAAGCGGCCCCCGGGCCGCGAGGCCTATCCCGGCGACGTGTTCTATCTCCACAGCCGCCTGCTCGAACGCGCCACCAAGCTCTCCGACGACAACGGCGGGGGCTCGATCACCTCGCTCCCGATCATCGAGACGCAGGAAGGCGACGTCTCGGCGTACATCCCCACCAACGTCATCTCGATCACCGACGGGCAGATCTACCTCGAGCCCGAACTGTTCTTCGCGGGCGTGCGCCCCGCCATCAACGTCGGCATCTCGGTCAGCCGCGTCGGCGGCAACGCCCAGATCAAGGCGATGAAGCAGATCGCCGGTTCGCTCCGCCTCGACCTGGCGGCGTACCGCGAGCTCGAAGCCTTCGCCCAGCTCGGGACCGAGCTCGACAAGGCGACGCAGCGCCAGCTCGACCGCGGGGCCCGGATGGTGGAGCTGCTCAAGCAGCCGCAGTACGTCCCGATGAACGTGATCGACCAGGTGATCTCGATCTTCGCGGCGAGCAAGGGGCACATGGACGACATCCCCGTGTCGGCGGTGCGCGAGTTCGAGCGCGGGCTGCTCGACTACATGCAGGGCCTGGGCAAGCCGGTGCGCGACGAGCTCGCCGAGAAGCGGGACATCAAGCCGGTCGAGAAGAAGCTCGACGAGGCGGTGAAGGCGTTCAAGAGCGGGTTCAAGCCGGGCACGTGAGCCGGGCGGCCGCACCGCCGAGCTCCCCGGACGCCGAGAGATGATTGGATACACGTGAAAGCGGGAGGCGCTCGAAGCGCCTCCCGCGGTCGTTTCCGATCAGGATGTTCGCGGCGCGTGGTCGGCGCGGCGCCGAGGTGAAGCCGCGCGATCGAGCTTCAGGCGGCGATCGTCGCCTGTGACTGCTCGCCCCACGGCCCGCGTTCGCCGGTGGGCGAGACCCAGCGGAGCCAGTAGTACGCGTTCTGGCCGCCTTCGGCGCTGGTGTAGTTGACGACGAAGGGGGCGTTGGTGTCGACGGCGACGAAGCGGAGTTCGCTTTCGCTGGTGGGCGGGGCGTTGCCGACCTTGTTCCAGATCTCGACGCCCAGGACGCCGGGGGGCTTGGCCTTGCGGGTGGGGGTGGTCTCGTCGACGAAGCGGAGGGTGTGCTGGAGGCGGTTTCCGCACTCGATGGAGCAGATGGGCGCGGTGGTGGGCGGGCCGATGGGCGAGGGCGCATCGGCGACGGTGATGCCGAGGGCCTCGCGTTCGGCGTTGCTCACGGCGCTGGAGGCCTGGAGGCGGCGGACGAGGGGGCGGATGGCGGCGTTGAGGCCGGATCGCGCCTCGTCCTTGCTCTGCTTGGCGGCCTGGGCCGCGGCTTTGGCGGCGATGTGGGCGGCGAAGTTGGTGTTGAAGGTGGTCTGATTCGTGGTGACGGGGGTCAAGTCGGCGGCGACGAGGCCGAGGGCGGCGAGGTTGGCGTTGGCATAGGTGACGAAGTTGGTCACCCACGCCTAATAGTCGGCGTCCGGTCCGGGGAAATAGTCAGCCATGTTCTGTTCTACCTTATATTGGATTCGTCGGCCCGCACAGGGAGAAGCCCGACCGCTACCCGGGCCGTCGATCGGCACGCGGGGGGCACTGGAGCGCGCATCGACCGATTCACCGCGCGACTTCACGAGCGCGCGGACTTTTCACCACGGAGACACAGAGCACACAGAGACGGAACATAGAAAAGGATGGACCGCGCGCCGTCTTCGCCCCGGAGGGGCGCAGGGCTGTAGACACGGGTGGAGCGCAGCCCGCGTCCTCGCGGGCGAAGCGCAACCCGTGGAGAGCGAGAAACGGATCGGCCCGCCCCGGCAGGGGCGGAGGAAGATCGAGACGACCAGCGCCCGCCGATCACGGGCGGAACCCCCGGTGCATTGGACGTTTGATCCGCTGATGCCAGAGAGGGCTGCTGCCCTCTCCGGCACCTCTCCCGCTGAAGGCAAAGACCCGCTCGCGGCTTGTCGTGCATTCCGACTGCCTTGAGCGGGGGTGCCGGGGGCGGTAGCCCGGGCGGCTCACGCCAGTACCGGCACGCCCAACTCCCGCAGGTACTCGAACGTCGCGTCGTACATCCCGGGCGTCCGTGTCGGGTCGGCTGTATCGCCAGCGGGGACCACTATCACCATGCCCTGCCGCGCTCGTGTGAGCAGCACACGGTACGCGTTCTTCAAGTAAGCCTTGCGATCGGCCTTGTTGATACGTTGCCAGCGACTTCCCTTGAAGTTCCGGCGATTAGCCCTTTGGTGCATCGGGCGGTGCAAGAAAAAGGCCCGGAGAGCAATCCGGGCCGTGGGATCATGGGTCAGAGAGCCGCTTGCGACGAACGACATGCTCATCGGAGTATGGTCCCGGCGGCTCGGTTGCGGCATCCGATTTCTTCGGGCCGATAAGTGCCACCTTGGTTGCGTCCAGAATGGCCTTGAGCAAGTTGTAGTTCTCCTCACCCATCGGATGAGGTACCCGTAGCACCGCCGATCCATCCATCAGGGGGAACGTGAACTCACGAACGCCGGGCTGAGTGCCTTTGGGGCTTTGGATTTCTGGTTGCAGTACCACGGGCTGCTCCTCAAGGCCGCTATCGGCCTTTTCATCCGAAAGTGTATCCGATGAAATGAGGTTTGCAAACCCGACGCTGCCCTTGAACTGCTCAATAAACGATTCGACAGATTCGGGGTTGAAGGTGCCGTCTTCCCGATCCCACCGAAGGTACTGGTTGATGCTCGCGTCGGGCGCTAGGCCGTTCGCGGCATCGTAGAACTTCTCCCACAGTTCTTGGTGAATCGCTGGCTTCAGCGCCGCCTCGCGCAGCAAGCGGAGTCGATCGGAGTGGTTGCCGATGATCTTCGCGCCCTCAGCCGTCACCTTGGCCTGTCGCTTGTCGCCGCTTCCCGCGATCTCCAGCAGCCCGAAATACGCGAGTGACGCGATAGCCTGCATTCCCGAACTGCTCCCCGCTTTGTAGCCAATGGCCTCGGTAGCCGCCTTCACGGGTACGGCGTGCTGCTTGAACTGATCGTAGATTGTCTTGGCCTTCGCAAGCGAAGCCTCTAGCCCGATGGTCGGGTGATTGGGGCTTCGGTGCTTTGGTACCTTGGTGTCCGGCGGCGGCGCGTTTGCGGGCTTCTGGTCCGTCTGCTTTGCCATAGTTCGCTCCTGTCGCCAAATCGTACCCCGCCTACCGCCACTGTGCAACTCCCAATCGACGATTTTATCGGGTTCCTATTGACGACTGGCGATAGAGAGATACGATAAGATGGTCCTGAAAGGAGCGCGGAATGACAAGGGTCCGTAGGACCGCAGCACGGCTCACCGGCGAGTCGGTCCTGAAATGAAAAGCCCCGCGAGCAAGGCGGGGCATGGTGAGACGGAGAGCCGGACGCGCCGGCCAACCCAATCCGCTGGGGCATCGCCGAAAAGCGTTGTCCCGGCTTCAAGGCCGAGCCGGTGCTAGTAACACCGACCCGGCTGACAACGAGGCGGGTTAGCGCCACGTCGCCGTAGGACTCGATTATAGCGCTGACCCCGCCGCAACGCGGTAAGGGATCATACATGGTCGCGCTTGTCGAACGTCCCCGGACTCTCATGCAGGCCGTCCAGCACTTCACGCCCGATGCGGCGTGCGCGTACATCGCGGGCATCAAGTGGCCTAGCGGCCCGTGCTGCCCCAAGTGCGGCAGCGTCAACGTCGGCAGCATCCCGTCCCGTTCGCGGTTCCAGTGCCGTGAGAAGGGTTGCCGCAAGCAGTTCTCTTTGACTACCGGCACGATCCTTGAAGCCACCCACCTCCGGGCCGATCAGTGGTGCATCGCCGTGTGGCAAATCATCAACTGCCGACTCGGCGTGTCATCGTGCGAGATTGCCCGCACGATCGGGTGCAAGCAGCAAAGCGCGTGGCATTTGCTCCATCGCATCCGTCACGTTCTTGCGGCCTCGCACGATGAACAGTTCTCGGGGATCGTCGAGAGCGACGAAACCTTCGTCGGCGGACTCTTCAAGTTCATGTCAGCCGAGCGCCGCCGTCGTGCCCAGGTGCGCGGGCGTGAGGCGAAGGCCGTGGTACACGCTGTCAAGGAACGCCGCTCCGGCAAGGTCCGAGCCGAAGTCATCCCCGCCGCGAACACCGAGTACGTCCGCGATGCGATCATGGAACACGCCGCGCCCGGTTCGGAACTCCACACCGACGAATCGACCATCTACAACTGGGCCAAGGGTTCGTACTACAAGCACCGCGCGGTGAACCACTCTCGCGGGAAGTACGTCGCCAAGGGCAACGTCCACGTCAACGGCTGCGAAAACTTCTTCAACTGTCTCAGGAGGAGCGTGAAGGGCATCTACATCAAGCCGACTCAGGAGCATCTTGGCGCGTACGTCGATGAGGCGGTGTTCCGCTTCAACGTGCGCGAACTCTCAGAGTGGGAGCGGTTCGACAAGGCCATGCGGCTCATCGTCGGAAAGCGCCTCACGTACATGGCGTTGACCGACGGGGCGGTTCGGTAGTTCCTAGTCTTGATGCACCAAAGGGCTAATCACCGAAGTTCCAGTGCTGCCAGCTGCCGTTCGAGTAGCGATAGTCTCCGTCCCACACCACGCAGGCCCAGTCGAGCTCAAGCCCCTGTACGGCGAACTCCGTCGCGGCATCCTCCAAGTAGTACGAACTTCGCACGTCCTCACGCGGGTGCAGGAACCAATGCACCGGATTGATGTCCACGCGCACGTCGATCGCGTGCGGTTTGAGCCGCTGCGCCTGGGCCGACACGACCAGGCCGTAGCGCTCGTTGCCACGGGCACGCTGCCGCAGCCACGCCTTAGCTTTGGCGAGGTCCCGCGTCAGGACGACCGGGTACCGATCGCGGATGCTTTCAATGGACCTCACTGCCGCTGCGCGGTCGATATCAAGCACGGCCTTGACCCACGCCGACACGTGCTCGGCCCGGAACGACCGCATCGACACGGAAAGATGCAGGCTTTCGTGCGTCTGCACATGAGCGTGCCCAGCGAGGAGGCCGAGCGCGTCGCCCGCCGCGTATTCCGAATCGGTGAGGTGGGGCGACAGGTGCACGTGCCAATCCGGGAAATCGGAGCGAATAGCCCTGAGCCACTCTCCGATCCCAGCCTCGCCGGTGTTGATCTCCTGACCGCCTCCCACGAGGCAGACGATCACCGCCCAGTCTGAGTGCCGGTTCATGCACGAAATCAAGAAGGCCGGTTCCGACATCGTGAAGTTGGCGTGCCTTTTCTTCCGCTGCATGAATGCCGCTGTCTTTTCCTTGTTCCACGCGCGCTGGGCTTCGTCGAACAGCGCGACGTGTTCGGGTGGCGGCGCTGGTGCATCGCGGATGCACTGGTCGCGGAAGTGGTGAACGTTCTGGACGAACGCCTTGACTCTGCTGCGAGCCTTCTTGAGCGTCATTGGCTCGTTCGCATTCTTTGAGCGCCTCGCGCTATCCCGAGCCAGCGCCTCGCACAAAACGGCGACCAGCGGACCGTTGCCGGAGAGGAAGACGCTGTAAAGCTCGCTGGCTTTGTCGTGGTGCTTCGTCGCCACGTCCAGTCCCACCAGCGTCTTGCCCGCACCGGGAACCCCCGTCACAAAGCAGATGGCTTTGTGCGGGCCCGCACGAGCCCGGCGGATGACCTCGTCGATCTGCGCCGTCGTCTGAGTCAGGTTGATGGCCTCAGCCTCACGCCGCGAAATGTCCTCTACCCTGTGCCCTCCATAGAGAGCTAGCGCGGCTTCAATAATCGTCGGCGTGGGGCTGTACCTTCCCGCGGCCCAATGGTGCGCGTCGATCGGGGTCCCCGCGCACCACGCCCCGACCGTGCGCAGCAACTCGGTCAGCGCCCCGGCTGTCGCACGCAGCGGTCGCACGACCCCGTCGTGATCGCTCGTGATGACCGCCTGCACGCCGCGATCCTCGGCGGCCGTCGCCACCAGCACCGGAACGATCGTCGCCTGGTGGCTGGTGCTATGGAAGTTCTTCATGTCCAGCGCATAGTCCCACACCTGATTGAGCGCCTCGGACGTGAACTCGCGCTGGCCGACCTTGAACTCCAGAACGTACACCGCCGCGTCCAGCACCAGCACCACGTCGATCCGTTTGCCCATCCGCGGCACGGCAAACTCGAAGGCGATCAGGCCCTGCCCCGGGGCTTGGGCGAGGGCGGCACGCATGATGGTGATCTGCGACAGCCACGCGTCCCGTTGGGTCGGTTCGATGGCGAAGGACGACGAAGCGGCCAGACGACCAAGGATCGTCTCGTCGCTCTCGGCACGGAACGCGTCGATACTCGCCGCGTAGTACGCGCGGGCGAGTGCGTGCGAGGTTTGCGACGGCGGGGCATCGGCCATGCTCCACCAGGGTAACATGCTCCAGGCCCTCACACGACGCAGACGCGGAGAAGAACCTATGCCGGATTTGATCACCGAGCCGCTCGTTGCTGAGTATGAAGCGTTGGTTGCCCGCGTGGGCGATGACGCCACCGATGTTCGGATCGTCGCTGCGCTGGTGCAGGATGCTGACTGGACCGAGCAGGGCGCTCAAGAAGTGCTCCACCTCGCCCGGAAGTACGGGACAAGCATCCTCAGGAACGCGCTCGCGCTCGCATCCGCCATGCAGATTGAGGACGGCGAAGCCGGACTGTGATCCGCTCTGAGCGCCCCAACGGGGCGTCGGGCTGTAGCCACGGGTGGAGCGGCGGCGCGGCGAAGCCCGCCGACGCGGAACCCGTAAAAGCGTGGTCCCCGTACTCTCTCCCCGCCCCGGAGGGGCGGAGGGACCGCACGCACCACAGAAAGGCCCAACATGCCCGGTACCTACTCCCAGATTCTCCTGCACATCGTCTTCAGCACCAAGCACCGTGAGGCATGGATCACGCCCGACATCGCGGAGCGGCTCTATCCCTATATGGGCGGCATCGTCCGGGCCGAGAAGGGCGTGCTGTACGACATCGGCGGCATCGAAGACCATGTCCACATGTATCTGCGGTGGCGGCCCGATGCGACGATCTCGGACCTGATGCGCACGGTCAAGGCGCGCTCTTCCAAGTGGATCCATGACACGTTCCCCACGCTCGGCGCGTTCGCTTGGCAGGAGGGCTACAGCGTCTTCACCGTGAGCAAGTCGCAGGAAGGCGCGGTCAAGTCATACATCGCCGGGCAGCACGAGCATCACAAGAAGGAGGACTTCAAGTCAGAACTCCTGCGGATGCTCCGCTTGCACGAGATTGAGTTCGACGAGCAGTACGTGTTCGATTGAGCCGCAACGTCTGCGTGCGCTTCCTCTGCCCCTTCGGGGCAGGAGAGAAAGAACACACCAGCCTCCACGGGTTCCGCTCCGTCCGCCTGTCGGCGGACTTCGCTCCACCCGTGGCTACATTCCGGCGCCCCTTCGGGGCGAAGAACGCGAAGGAAGGGCAGTCCGGCGGCGAGCCGGGCAAGACGTGCCGGCTGCAAATCGACCACACCATCCCGATCATCCAGGGCGGAACAGACGAAGAGCACAATCTGCGCGCTGTCTGCGTGTGGTACAACAAGGACAAGGCGAATCTGAAAGTGCCCACGTCTCGCGAGGCGATCAGCGCGATGGGGCTTATCCGCCGCCAACCCCGCAACGTGCAGTTGGAAGTCTACGAGTTCCTCGCCAAGAAGTTCGGCCCTAGGCCCGACGAGAACTGAGGGCCGCGCCGTGGCCGACACCCTCACGCCCGCGCAGCGCAGCAAGTGCATGGCCGCGATCCGCGGCAAGAACACCAAGCCCGAGTTGATTGTGCGAAGCATCGCCTACCGATTGGGCTACCGCTTCCGGCTCCACGCCGCCGACCTTCCGGGCAAGCCCGATCTCGTGTTCCGCTCCCGCCGAGCCGTCGTGTTCGTTCACGGCTGCTATTGGCACATGCACGTCTGCAAGCGAGGCCGCAGCACGCCCACCACGAACGCCGCGTTCTGGCGAGCGAAGCGAAACAAGAACCGCGAGCGCGATCGGCGCACACTTGCCTCTCTTCGTCGCGCGAAATGGCGCGTGCTGGTCATATGGGAGTGTCGGGTACGCGATCCGATCAAACTCGCCGAGCGCCTTTCCGTGTTTCTCACCGCGTAGCGGAATTACGCCGCCACCGTCGCGCTTGTCACCTCCGACCACGGCCCCTTCTCCCCGCGCGTGCTCACCCAGCGCAGGGCGTAGTACGCCGTCTTGCCCGCGTCGGCGCTGGTGAAGCCCGTCTGCACGCGCCCCCGTGAACTCAGCGCCACGAACCGGTACGGATCCCCGCCGCCCGCGCTCGCCGGCGCGGCCGGGGGCGGTGCCGACGGCGGCGGCGGCGCGGGCGCGTTCGGCTCGGCCAGCGCCAGCCACACCTCCGCCCCCGCCGTCCCCGGCGGCTTGGCCGTCCGCGTGGGCGTTGATTCGTCGCTGATCCGCAGCGTGTGCGTCAGCCGCTGCCCGCTCTCGACGAGCACGCGCGGGGCGCTCGTCGGCGTCGCGGCGCGCGTCCGCACGCCGTCGGCCACCGTCAGCCCGATCATCGCGCGGTCGGCGTCGGTCGTCCCCGGGTAGGTCTGGATCACCGCCGCCACGGCGCGCATCACCGCCTCCAGCGCGGCGCGGGCCTGGTCCTTGCTCTGCCGCGCCGCCTGCGCCGCCGCCTGCGCCGACACGTGCGCGGGCCAGGCCGCCGACCACGCCGCCGACGCCGCCAGCATCGCGTCGAGCAGCTCGGGCGCCAGCCCGCGCGAGTCGAGGAACTGGTCGGCGCGGGGGACGAACTGGCCCGCGTAGGCCGCGAACGCCGCGTCGGGGCGGGGGATGTAGTCGTTGGGCATGGGGAGGGGCTCCGGAGGGTTCGCGCGCCGCGGGCGAGGGGCGCCGCCGGCGCACAGACGGGCCGGGCCCGGCGCGCGACGGGCGGGCCGGGGCGGCGCGAAACGTAATATTATGTTCGGTCGGTCGTCATCGGGGGGCTCGGTCTCGGGCGCGGGGCCGGGCGCCGGGGTGTGCGCCCCGGCGGCGGCGCGGGCGGCGCTCGCGCCCGCCGCGCGGCGGGCGCCGGCCCGGGGCATCGCCCGGTCCCGCGCGCCCGGGCGCCCGGCCCGCTCCCGCTTCATCGGCCAATCGCCCCGGCGACTTGGGGGACGCGCGCGGGCCGCGCTCGGAGGCTCCCGCCGCGAAGGGGGAGCCCGCCGCGCCGAGGGGGGGTGTTCTCGCGCCGAGGGGGGGTGTTCTCGCGCCGAGGGGGGGTGTTCCCGCGCCGAGGGGGGGTGTTCCCGCCCCGCACGGGAGATGTCCCGGGTGGCGCGGGAGTCGTCCCGGGTGGCGCGGGGAGTGTTCCGCGTAACGCGGGGGGGTCGGCGGGCGGCCCGTGAGCGCTCCCGGCCCGGTCGCGGAGATCCCCGGCCCGCGCGGGGGCCTTTCCGATCCGCGCGGGGACGTTCACGCGCGCGGCGGGGACTCGCCGGCGCTCAGCGCGCCTCCGCCCTCGCGCGCAGGCGCCCGGCGAGGGCGTCCGCGTCGGGCACGCCGCCCGGGTACATCCGGCGCCCCATGCCCGCCGCGGCCGGGGCGGGCGCCAGCCATGCTTCCGCGCCCGCCGTGCCCGGCGGCTTGCCGCGGCGGATCCTGAGTCATGGTTTGGGCGGCGCGGGCAGCGGCCACGCCGCCAGCGCACTCTCAAGTTCGCGGATCAGCGGCGGCACGTCGATCGACAGCGCATCCCACACCCGGGCCGGGTCGATCGTGTCGTAGCCGTGGATGAGTCGGTTGCGCATCTGCCGGACGCCCTGCCAGTCGATCGCCGGGAATCGCCCCTGCGTCGCCGCGCTGACCCTGGTCGACGCCTCGCCGACGACCTCGATCGACTAGACGACCGCGAGCATGCGAACCTTGTCGGCCGCCAGCGATTCGGCGGTCAGCCCCGACGCGATGCGCACCGCCCGCCGGGCCGACTCGACCATGTGCGTGATCCGGATGCGGTCCCCGCGGAGGATGTCGGCGGGGTCACGCGGCATGCAGAAGCCTCGCGCCCGCCACGACCTCGTCGCGGAAGTACCGGGAGAGGTCGCCCGCCGATCGCAAGTCAACCCTCCGCCCGATCGCTTCGGCCAGCTCCGCCTCCATCTTGGCGACCCCGATGAGGCCGATGCGCGTCGTCGCGGCGAACTCCACCAGGATGTCCACATCGCTCCCGGCGTGGAAGTCGTCGCGCAGGATGCTGCCGAACAGCGAAAGCCTCGCCGCGCCGTAGCGGCGAGCGATCTCGGCGATCCGGTCCATCGGGAATGCGACGCCGTTGACAAGCATGATTCAGGCCATTGTATCGGGGCAGGGCGGGAACACCACGCCGCCACCCCTCCCGCTCACGCCCCCGCCGCCGGTCCTGCGGACGGCATATCAACTCCTGCGGACGGCATATCAAGTCCTGCGGACGGCGTGTCAAGTCCTGCGGACGGCGTGTCAAGTCCTGCGGACGGCGCGCGACCGCCATCGAGCGCCCCTCGCGCGACTCACGCGGCGATGGTGGCGGCTGTCACCTCCGACCACGGCCCATTCTCGCCCTGCGTGTTGACCCAGCGGAGCATGAAGATCGCGGTTCTGCCGCCGTCGCCGCGTTGAAGTCGGCGCGGAGGGTTGGCTTGGTCGCCATCGTGAGGAATCCCCGCGCGGCGGGGACTCGCCGGCGCTCAGCGCGCCTCCGCCCTCGCGCGCAGGCGCCCGGCGATGGCGTCCGCGTCGGGCACGCCGCCGGGGTACAGCCGGCACCCCATGCTCGCCGCGGCCGGGGCGGGCAGGCCGAACAGGTCGCGGCCGTTCACCAGGATCGTGGGCGCGGGCCAGCCGCGCCGCCGGTCGCCCTCCGGCAGCGCCTCCTGGTTCGTGTCGGTGAAGGTCCAGCCGCGGCCGATCGACGCCAGCGCGGCCGTGAGGCTCGCGCGCAGCGCGGGGGTGTTCGGGCAGTCGGGGAAGCCGAGCAGTTCGATCGTCGGCTGAGCGGTGTTCGCGGGGGGGTTCACGGCGGCGCTCCCGGCGGGCTCGGTCGGCGGCGCCGCGCAGCCCCCGGGCAGCCCGAGCACCAGCGCGGCCAGCCACGCGCGCGGGCGACGAGTCCTGGTCATGCCCGATGGTACGACCGGCGGCATCCGACGGGTCGGCCCCGCCGCCGTGCGGACCCCGCGCCGGGCGTCGCATGCCGCCCCGCCCGAGTGCGGGTCGATCAATATGCACGCGGCATGCAGCCCGCGATCGGCGCGCGGCGACGCCTTCCTCCACGCGCCCCGCGCCATGAGGTGATGCGCGGTCCGGCCCGGCCCGTCATTCGAGCCCGGCCGCTCTTGACAAGCCCTGCTCATTCATTAGTCTTGAACCAGTCACCACCCGTCAACGTGATCGGCCCGGTGGGCCGAGGGCACGCGCGGTGTTCCTTCACCAGGGGAGCAGATCATGAATCCACGCACCGGTTTCCGCTCCGTCCGCCGCGCGCCGGCCGCCGCCGCCGCCGCCGCCGCCCTCGCCGCCGCCGCCGGGCTCGCGCCCGCCGCCTTCGCCCAGGATGTCACCCGTCCCGGCGACGCCATCGCGCCCTTCACCCCCAATCACCCCGCCGGCGAACCGCCCGCCGCCGCCATCGACAACACCGCCGCCACCAAGTACCTCCACTTCGACGAGCTCAACACCGGCTTCACCGTCACCCCCACCGGCACGGGGATCGTCCGCGGCCTGCTCATCGTCACCGCCAACGACGCCCCCGAGCGCGACCCCACGAGCTTCATCCTCGAAGGCTCCGACGACGGCGTGAACTTCACCATGATCGCCAGCGGCGCGCTCAACCCCACCACCGACCGCCGCTCGATCGAGGCCGTCCGCTTCAACAACGCCACCGCCTACATGGTCTACCGCGTGACCTTCCCCACCGTCCGCAACGCCGCCGCCGCCAACAGCATGCAGGTCGCCGAGGTGCAGCTCGTCACCGCCACCGACGTGCTCACCCCCGGCGACGCCTTCACCGTCACCTACACCCCCGGCCAGACCAGCCCGCCCAACGAAGGCCCCGCCGCCCTCTTCGACAACCGCCTCGGCACCAAGATGGGCGTCTTCAGCGGGAACATCGGGCCGATCATCATCGACGTCACCCCCGGCCTGGGCGCCTCGGTCGCCACCGGCTTCTCCCTCTTCAGCGCCAACGACGACCTGGCCTTCCCCGGGCGCACCCCGCAGTACGTCACCCTCTCCGGCTCCACCAACGGCGTCGACTTCACCCAGATCTTCACCGAGTTCCTCGCCGGCGCCTCCAACAACTGGCAGGACCAGCAGTTCTTCTTCGAGAACTCGACCGCCTACACCTCCTACCGGATCGAGCTCGGGCCCACCCAGGGCGCCACGTTCATGCAGATGTCCGAGGTCCAGATCTTCGGCACCGTGAGCAACGCCCCCCCCGCCAACGACACCTGCGCCACCGCCCAGTTCATCGGCGCCGGCACCACCAGCAGCCTCAACTTCAACGCCACCGGCACCGACCTCACCGCCTGCGGCGACGCCGACGACGCCGACGTCTGGTTCCGCTACACCGCCCCCCCGCCCCCCTTCTCCGGGCTCATCGAGGTCAACACCTTCGGCACCCCCGCCCTCGACACCACCCTGGCCGTCTACAGCGTCTGCGGCGGCGAGGCCCTCGCCTGCAACGACAACGCCCGCGGCTCGGCCTCGCGCGTCCGCTTCACCGCCGCCGGCGGCACCGACTATTTCATCCGCGTCGCCGGCGTCGGGTCCTCCACCGGCGCGTTCTCCCTCACCATCGACGAGAACCCGGTGCAGCACAACGACGTGTTCATCCCCCTGGCCGCCAACTTCAACGGCATGGCTCACGCCGGCGAGTCGGGCGCGCCCGACGACCGCACCGGCTTCCGCTCGATGTCCGACCGCGGCCTCCGCATCACCGGCACCGCCGGCTCCATCGACGTCGGCACCGAGGGCGGCGCGGGCATCCCCTACACCGTCGTCACCACCCCCGGCGTGCTCGACATGGTGCACCTGGGCAACCGCAACGCCACCGACAACGCCCGCTGGGCCTTCGACACCGTCGCCGGCGCCATCGACCCGCCCAACACCGTCAACGACATCGGCGTCAAGCCCGACTGGCTGAGCTGCACCGACCAGACCGCCGCGCAGATCACCGACGTCTGCCGCCTGGGGCTCGTCCTCTCGGCGTCGTCGCAGATCGGCGTCCTCTACAACATCACCAACGGGGGCAGCTTCTTCGACATGACCCTCAACTTCGCCGACGGCTCCTCGGCCACCGTCTCGCTCCAGGGCCCCGACTGGTTCGGCAACCAGGTCCCCATGGACCCGGGCTTCGGCGTCGCCTACCAGGAGCAGTTCGGCGTCTTCTTCGGCAGCCAGGACACCGACATCGCCAACCCCGGCACCGATCTCAACGTCGTCGAGGCCGTCGTCTCGGGCGAGTCGCTCCAGAACGGCCTGGGCTTCGACATCAGCGGCCGCCAGCTCACCTCCATCGCTTTCTCCAACCCGCTCAACCCCGTCGGCCACGGCATCTACGCCGTCACCGTCCGCGACCCCGCCTCGGCCAACCCCGCGCCCTCGTGCGGGCCGGTCGCCACCGCCTCGTCCACGCCCTCGACCGTCGGCAACGACGGCGCGGGCGTCACCTCCCTCAACGTGTCGATCAACCCCGGCACCAACCCCGCCGGCAGCGGCGCGATGGTCACCGTCGATCTCTCTTCGGCGGGCGGCGACCCGGGCGCGATGATGTTCGACGACGGCCTCCACAACGACGGTGCCGCGGGCGACAACCGCTTCGGGCTCGACTTCACCGTCCCCGCGGCCACCGCCACGGGCGAGCTCTCCTTCCCCTACTTCTACAGCGACGGCCAGGGCCGCACCGGGATGGGCACGATCTGCGTGAGCGTCGTCACGCCGCCCCCGCCCCCGCCCGCCAACGACGCCTGCGCCAACGCCACGCCCATCTCCGGCCCGGGCATCTTCGCCTTCGACACCACCAACGCCACGCCCGACGGGCCCGCCTACTGCACCGGCAACGGGAGCGGGAGCGTCTGGTTCGCCTTCACCGGCACCATCGGACGCATCGCCACCATCGAGACCTGCGGGCAGACCGGCTTCGACACCGTCCTGGCCGCCACCGACGCCTGCGGCAACCCCGCCTCGGTCTGCAATGACGACACCTGCGGGCTCGAGTCCCGCATCGTGCTCTCCAACTCCGTCGGGCAGACCGTCCTCATCCGCGTCTCCGGCTTCGGCGCCGGCGCCGGCGTGGGGAACATCGTCATCACCGAGGCCTGCTCCATCGACTTCAACGGCGACGGCTCCGTCAACGCCGACGACCTCGGCGACTTCATCAACTGCTACTTCGCCCTCCCGCCCTGCGACGGCGCCGACTTCAACGCCGACGGCAACGTCAACGCCGATGACCTCGGCGACTTCATCAACGCCTACTTCAGCGGCGGCTGCTGAGCCGATTCGCCCGGCCCGCACGACGCGCCGGACAGCCTGAACTCAGACAGGGCGGCCTTCGGGTCGCCCTGTTTCTTTGGGGCGCGGCGCCGGCCGAGGAACTACGCGCTCTCGCCGGGAGGCTCGGGCGGGTCGAAGGTCATGCAGTATCCCGCGCGCCACACGGGATAGCGCACCTCGCAGCGGAACCCGATGAACCGCTCGGCCTCCATGCCGGCCTGCTCGAACATCGCGGCCGTGACCTCGGCGTGCCGCGCGTGCAGGTCGCTCCGCGCCAGGCGCAGGCCGTGCCCCAGCAACTGCAGGCGCGGCGCGCCGGGCACCCGCGACATCCAGCGCCGCTCCGGCGGAATGTCAAGCTCGGCCTGCCACAGCAGGCACTCCAGCCCCGGCCGAAAGTCACGCTCGATCGACTCGTGCAGCCACACGTCGAGGATGAGCGCCTCGGCCGGACAACTCGCCAGCGACCAGACCGAAGTGAGCGAGGGCCGGCCCGTCGTGGGATCGATCATCGGCGACGACGCGCGCAGTGCCGTCACCACGTCGAAGGGCGCGAGCGCACGCGGACTCGTCCCGTCTGAACCGGCTTCGCCGTCGACCAGACCCGGCACGGGCGGCACCACCGCGTGCGCCGGCACGTCGATCACCTGGTAGAGGTTTCCCGCGCGCCCGCGGGCGGCCACGGTCGGCAGGGGATCGCTCGAAAACGCGGCCAGGATGGCCTCCGGCGCGTTCTCAGCGATCGGCGCGCCGCGCCCGAGCGTGATCGGCCCCGCGGCGCCCGTGCTGCTGGGTTCAACAGTCTGGCCCGACGCGAGCACGAAGGGCATCCCGCCCGGCGTCCCCTCACCACCCATCAACCCCTTCACCAGCACGCGCTCCAGCACGTCCGTCGAGCCCGGGCGCGGGCGAAAGGCGTAA
This sequence comes from Phycisphaerales bacterium, assembly GCA_050182995.1. Lineage (GTDB taxonomy): Bacteria > Planctomycetota > Phycisphaerae > Phycisphaerales > UBA1924 > JAEUIX01. The sequence continues at coordinate 127,204 of JBFXBS010000001.1, forward strand.
CTCGAAAACGACACCCGGCAGCGCCTCCCTGTCGCGGCGGCCGCGGCGCGGAAGAGGGCCTCACGCTGCTCGATCGTCCCGACCCGCCCCTCCGACGCGCCGCGCGCCACGGGCGCCGTCAGCCGCTCCACCAGTCGCGCATGACTCCCGCCGGCGCTTTCGATGAGCCGACGAAACGCCTCGACCGCCGCCCGGGCAAGAGCGACATCCTCCCGGCTGGCTTCCGAGCGCTCGAACCCGTCGATGAATTGGCTCAAACCCTCGATACCCGGAAGCCGCGCGAGCATCTGAGGAGCCGGGTGCGGATCGGCCACGGCCCCCACCACGCGCTGGCACGTCACCCGGGGCGACCCGGTGACCCGGGCCATGGCGCTTGCCCCGCGCGATTCGGGAGGCAACGAGGCGATGAGCTTGCCCAAGTCTGCCGCGAGGCGCGCCGCGACCTGTCCCGCTTCTTCGAGCTGGCTGACCGTCAACGGCAGGCGCACGCGATCTGGTGTCAACGAGGCTGGCAACATCCTACTGCTTTCCTAACAAATCGCCGGCACAAAGTAGGGCGAAATTCGATCCACATTCTTGAAAGAACTTGGGCATCCGCCGGAAGAATACAGCGTATCATCTGTTCTCAGAACTGTTCTGGCATTTCGAACAAGGACAGTATCGCTGATTGTCGACCTGTCCGCAAGTCCCCAGGAGGAATTTTGATGAGACCCCTTTCCGCCGTGTTCGCCGTGGCCTTGGTCGCCGGTTCCGTCAGCGCCGGGACGGACTACACCGCCGTGCTCGTCCCGCCGCTGCCGTTTGGAACCGGCACCGTCGCCTTCGGGTGCAACGACTCGGGCTGGGTGGTCGGGCAGGCCGACGGCTTCTCAGGCGTGGTCGGGTTCGTGTACCGCCACGGCGTCACGGAGGCGCTGCCCCTGCTCGAGGGCGGAAGCGACGGCCAGGCCAACGCCATCAACAACGCCGGCATCATCGTCGGCCAGTGCCGCGACATCAACAACACGCTTCGTCCGGTCATGTGGACCGTCGACGGCGATGGGCTCTGGCAGATCACCGACCTGGGGACGTTTGCACTCGACAACTCCGGCTTCGGCGTGGCGACGCGCATCAACGAAGCCGGGCAGATCGTCGGGTACGCGACCGCTGAAAGCAGCCCGTCCTACCACGGGTTCCTGCTCGCCGGCGGCGTTCGCACCGATATCGGCACGCTCGAATACTCCGGCTCGCTCGCGTACTCGCAGGCGCTGGGCGTCAGTGAGAGCGGTCACGTCTCGGGCTATGCCTATCGCGTGCTCGGCGGCCCGGAGCACGGCCTCGCCCGCTTCGGCGATCGCGCCAGCGACATCACGCCCGTCGAGCGCTTCGGTCTTGCGCAGTGGCACGCCGTGGCTGATGACCAGACGCTCGCGGGCTACGTCTCCGGCTCGCTCACCGAAGGCGCGTTCCGTCCCGCGACCTGGTCCGACGCCGGCGGCTTCTCGCTCATTCCTCTCATCGACGGCCTGCCCGAGGGCTTCGGCTACGACATGAACAACGATCACGTCGTCGTCGGCGCGATGTTCCTCCTCAGTTCCAACCCCGACGAGAACATCTTCCGCGCGTTCGCGTCGTCCGGCGGCGTCACGACGGATCTCTCCGCCTCCCTGCCCGAACTGCCCGGGCCGATCACCGAGGCCCGCGACATTTCGCCCGCCGGGCTCATCGCCGGGACCATCGGCTCGCCCACCGGACCGATCGCGGTGCTGCTCGTTCCGGGCGCGTCGTGCGCGGCGGACTTCAACGCCGACGGTGATCTGAACCCCGATGACCTCGGCGATTACATCAACTGCTACTTCGCCGTGCCTTCGTGCGAGGGCGCCGACTTCAACCGCGACGGCGCGATCGACCCCGATGACCTGGGCGACTTCATCAACGCCTATTTCGCGGGCTGCGACTGAGCACGGGCCGGCCCCCCCAAAAAAGAGCGCACTCCCAAACCGCGGGGGAAGGTACTCGTTTGCCTTCTCCCGCCTTTTCTTTTTTGGTCCGGGCTTCCCCGCCGCCGCTCCCGCCCGCTCAGGCCTCCATCTACATCGCGATCGCGCGCAGAACCTCTTCGAGCGTGGTCGTTCCCGCGCGGGCCTTGGTGAAGCCATCTTCGCGGAGCGTCGCGAGCAGGCCCGATTGCCGCGCGCTCGCCGCGATGCGCGGCGCGGGCGCGCGCTCGATCACCATCTCGCGCAGATCATCGCTCATCCGCAGCAACTCATAGATCCCCACCCGGCCGCGGTAACCCGTCGTGCGGCACGCCCGGCACCCCGCCGGCGCCGCCCGCACCAGCCGCATGCCCGCTCCCGCGAGCGACTCGCCCTTGCGCAAGAACCCTTCGGGAAGGTCCTGCGGCTTGATCGCCGCGACGTCCTCGGCGCTCAGCACCGCCGCGCATTGTTCGCAGACGCGCCGAACCAGCCGCTGGGCCATGATGCCCTCCACCGAACTGCTCACCAGGAACGGCTCGACGCCCATGTTGAGCAGTCGCGTCGTCGCGCCCGCGGCGTCATTGGTGTGCAGCGTGCTGAAGACGAGGTGACCCGTGAGCGAGGCCTGCACCGCCGTTTCGGCCGTCTCCTTGTCGCGAATCTCGCCCACGAGCACGACGTCGGGGTCATGGCGCAGGATCGACCGGAGCCCGGCGGCAAAATCGAGCCCGACCTTGTGATTCACCTGGATCTGGTTCACGCCCGGCACGTGATACTCGACCGGGTCTTCCACGGTGATGGCCTTGATCTCCTGGCTCACGATGCGGTTGAGCGAGGCGTAGAGCGTCGTCGACTTGCCGCTGCCGGTCGGGCCGGTGACCAGCAGAATGCCGTGCGGGCGCTGGATGAGCGCGTCCCAATCCGCCTGCACGCCCGGCGGCATGCCGAGCTGATCGAGCCCGAGCATCACGGCGGACTTGCTCAGCACGCGGAGCACGACCCCCTCGCCGAAGAGCATGGGAATCACGCTCACGCGGAGGTCGTACTCAACCGTCGCACCGTGCGATTCCGTCGGCGCGTTCCCCACGCCCCCGCCGGCGCCCGCGCTCGTGCGGAACGTGATGCGCCCATCCTGCGGGACGCGCTTCTCGGCGACATTCAGGTTCGCCATGATCTTGAGGCGCGAGATGATCGCCGGAGCGAAGCGGTGAATGGTCGCCGGCACGTTGGCGCGCTGCAGCACGCCGTCGATGCGCGAGCGCACCACGAGTTCGCGCTCATACGGCTCGATGTGCACATCCGTCGCGCGGTCGGCGATGGCATCGGCGAGCAGGTCGCTCACGAGCTTGATGACCGAGGCCTCCTCGGCCTGCTCAGGGTCGTCCAGACGCCGATCGCCCGACGCGGGCGCGCCCTCAAGTCCCGCCGACAGCGCGTCGAGCGTGTCGGACCCCACGCCGTAGTGCTTCGCGATGAACCCGCGCAGATCCTCCTCGTCGGCGAGCACGACCTCGATCGAGCATCCCGTGAGCAGCTTGAGTTCGTCAAGCATCGAAAGTTCGAACGGATCGCACGTGGCGACCGTCAGCACGCCTTCGCGCCGCGCGATCGGCACGCACGATTGCTTGTGCACCAGCTTCGGTGGAAGCGTCGCGAGGATCGACGCTTCCGGCGTGATCGCCGCGAGGTCGACCACCGGCATCTGGAACTGGTCGCCGATGACCGCCAGCACCTGCTCCCGCTTCACGAGGCCGAGTCGAACGAGCACGCGATCGAGCCGCTCCCCGCTGCGGCGCTGCTCGGCGACCGCCGCATCAACCTGCGACCGGCTGATCAGGCCCTGCTGAAGAAGGAGCGTGGCGATGCCCATGGCACGAGCGTAGCCGAACGCGCCGACGTTCACCTGAAAGCCCGGGCGGCGCCGCGGCGAGCGACGCGCGCCCGGCCCGCGCGGTAGGCTTGGGCATGCCCATGCTGAGTTCCATCGATGCCCGAGCCCTGGACGCCGCGATCGAGCAGGCGGAGAAATCCCGCCGCGAAGGGGGCATCCCCATCGGCTCGGCGCTCGCGGCGCCTGATGGCACGATCGTCGCCGCCGGTCACAATCTGCGCGTGCAGACGGGCGACCCGACCGCGCACGCCGAGGTCGTCTGCATCCGCAACGCCGGCCGCCGGCGCGACTGGCACGCGCTCACGCTCGCGTCGACGCTCTCGCCGTGCGCCATGTGCAGCGGGACGGCGGTCCTGCACCGGATCCCGCGCGTGGTCATCGGCGAGCATGAAACCTTCCGCGGCCGCGAGGATTGGCTCGCCGCCGAGAGGGTCGAGATCGTGCTGGCGCACGACCCGCGCTGCATCGCCCTGATGCGCGAGTTCATCGCCCGCTGGCCGGACGTCTGGAACGAGGACATCGGCGTGCCCGGCGCATGAAGACCGGCCTGCGCGCGGGGCGATTTCACTCGATCGTGCGGGTGCCGCGCCGCTCATCCCGGTGTATTCTTGTGATCCAGGGAGATCACCAGATGCCCATCGGCCTTGCCTCGCGTCGCGTCCGCTCCGTCTCCGTTCGGCTCGGCGTGGCGCTGGCCACCGTCGCCGGTACCGCCCCCGGCGCGAGCGCCCAATCCACGCTCCCCGCGGTCTTCGTCGCCAACAACGGCAACCTCGAAGGCAGCGTGTCAAGCTTCACGGTCGGGCCGAACGGCGCCCTGAGCTTCGTGCAGCGGCTCATCATCGGCATCACGCCGAGCTCCGCGCAGCCCGTCCCCGGCACCAATGCCTACACCATGACGATCTCGCCCGACGGGCGCTTCCTCGCGACGACGCACGCGACCGCCTCCGAGGTTCTGGAACAGGTCACGATCATGCGCGTCGGGCCCGATGCTTCGCTCACCCTCGCCGGCGAGTTCCAGACGCCCAACAGCCCGCTGGGTTGCCGCTGGGTGACCGACGAATACCTCGCCGTCACGCGCACCGCCATTTCCGGAACGAACCACCTCATCCTCTACCGCTACGACCGCGACGCAAATATGCTGACGGAAGTCGATCGCGAACCGGTCGTCGGCTTCTGCACGTCGATCGCCGTGCATCCCAACCAGCGCTGGGTCTACACGCAGGAAACCAACACCAACACGATCTTTCTGTTCCACCTGAACGACCAGGGCCGGCTCGACCCCGCTGGCGCCTACACCAACACCCCCTACTACCCCCTCGGCCTCGGCATCACGCCCGATGGTCGCTATCTCTACGCCGCGGGCGGCATCAGCGGCGGCGGAAGCTGGATCACCGGGCACGCCATCGACGCCGACGGCAGCATGACCGGCGCCGTCGGCGGGCTCACCTACATCCAGCCCGGGCCGTTCATCCCCGGCGGCGATGCGCCCAAGGTCTGCGTCCCCTCGCCCGACTCGCGCCTCCTCTTCGTCGGACACGGGCGCGACGCCACGGTCCGCGTCATGAACATCGACGAGCAGTCCGGCGTCCCCGGCTTCACGAGCACGATCTTCGACGTCGGCCTGCAGGGTTCGCTCGGCGACATCGTCACGCTGCCGCATCCCACCGAGCCCGCGTTCTGCTACATGTACGTCACCGACAACTTCACGGCGACCGACAATCTCGCGGGCGTCTACGCCTTCCGAGTCGAAACGGGTGAGGGCGAGCCGACGTTCACGATGATCCCGCCCGCGCCGCCCCAGGCGCCGCCGCTGGCGCGCACCGGCGCCAATCAGCCCAGCGCCCTGGCCTCCTGGCAGCCCCCCACTCCGCCGGCCTGCCCGCCTGATTTCAACGCCGACGGCACGCTCAACGCCGACGACCTGGGTGACTTCATCAACTGCTACTTCTCGCTGCCGCCCTGCGACGGGGCGGATTTCAACGGCGACGCCGAAATAAACGCTGATGACCTCGGCGATTTCATCAACGCGTACTTCGCGGGGTGCTGACCAAAGTTTGGCGCCGCGGAGACTCGAACATCAATCGCGATCGGCGCTGTCGATGTCCGGCACGTCGAGCGACGGAATATTGCCGAAGGCGATCCGCCGCGGGGCCGACTTGCGCGCGTTCTGCATCGCGGCGGGATACACCACGTCGGCGCCATAGCGGCTGTTGATCGAGTCGATCGCGCGCGAGAGGCTGTCGTGCCGGCGCTGCGCGCCGAAGAGGGACGACGTGCCGCCCGTGATGGGCGTGAGGTCGTGCAGCGTCACGCCCACCTGGATCACCCGGCCCACGGGCTTCCTGGCCCACAGCGCCGTGAACGCACGGACGAGCCCGTCGACGTCGTTGGCGCCGCCGATCGCCGCCCGGGCCGACCATCCGTGCCGGCCCCAGCCGAGCTTGGGCCCTTCGTCATGTTCGCCGCCGACGAACCGCGCGAAGACCGTCATGTGCTCGGCCACATACCCGAGCGAGCGGGCCCGCTGCCCCGTCTTCATGAGCAGGCGCAGCGCGACCTCGCGCGAGCCCGCCTCGGTCCGACGCTGCGGGCTGAGCACGTGCGAGTGTCCGATGGTCCGGCGCGGCCGCTCGCCTTCAAAGGGGTCGTGGCTGGGCAGGCCGCGGAGCTGGTAGTACCACTCGCGGCCGACCACGCTCCCCCACGCCTTGCCCAGCGCCTGCTCATCAAGGGCGTACAGCGCTTCGACCGTCGGGATGCCCAGTCGCCGCAGCCGCTCGAACATCTTCGGACCGATCCCCGGAAAGTCGTTGAGCTTGAGCCCCAGCAGACGCCCGGGCAACTCCTCCCGGCGAACGATCGTCAGTCCGTCGGGCTTCTGCATGTCCGCGGCCACCTTCGCCAGGAACCGATTCGGCGCGACACCGACCGAGCACGTCAGGCATTCACCCACGCGCGCGCGGATCACCCGCTTCATCCGCCGCCCCAGTTCCTCCGCCCGTTCGGGCCGGCGCTCGTCGCCCAGCAATCGGCACGCAAACTCGTCGATCGAATGCACCTGGTGCACCGGCAGCACCGTGTCCGCCGCGGCGAGGATCTCATGGTGCGTGCGGATGTACTGGTCGTGGCTGCCCTGAACCAGGATGAGCCCCGGGCACAGGCGCTTGGCGTCACCGACCTTGACGCCGGTCTTGACGCCGAACGCCTTCGCCTCGTACGACGCCGCGAGGCACGAGGTGGTATCAACCTCCGACGGCACAACCGCGACGGGCTTGCCGCGCAGTTCGGGGCGCAACTGCTGCTCCACCGACGCGAAAAACGAGTTCATGTCAACGTACAGGACGGAGAGCATGTTCGGCACATGATAAGATCGCCCATCATCCGCCGCACCCGCCGAAGTACGCGTTCACGAAGTCACCGAGATCATCAGGGTTGACCGAACCGTCCGCGTTGAAGTCCGCACCGGGGCACGGGAGCATGGGCGGCTGGGGCGAGCCAAAGTAACAGTTGATGAAGTCGCCCAGATCATCCGGGTCAACCGAGCCGTCGGCGTTGAAGTCCGCCGGGCACGCCGGCAGGAGCGCAAACGGCCCGGAGATGTTGAAGAAGATCTGCCCCGTCGGCGCGACCTTCACTCGCGCGCTCGGCGATGCCGCCGCGCCCGCGTTCACCATTGCCATCCCCGTGTTCGGCGCGGCTTCAGCCAGCACGATCGGAAACGTCAGGCCGCCGTCGAGTGAGAGCGTGATGCGCACGCTCGGCCCGTTGAACGGCGCGCCGGCAATGGCCGCCGCGCTCCACGCAACATTGAACATCGGACCCGCGACCGCCGCCCCGGCGCCGGGCGCCGTGACCACGAACGGGCTTCCCGCGGCAATGTTCACGTCGACGCGCGACGAAACCGCCGTTGCGCCCTGGCCGTCGCGGACCGTCACGCGGAACTTCCGCACCGCGCCGGCCAGCGTCGGCATGCGCTCCCCGATGTACGCCGTGCCCGTGAGCAGATCGCTCAGGCGCGGCAGCGTGCGAGTCGCCGAAGCGGAGGGCAGGTTTGTCCGGAAGAGCGCCGACGCGCCGTTGTCTTCGCTCGTCGGGCCTGTCAGCCGCTGAGCCGCGCCGACATCGAGCTGATCCCACTGATACGAGAGCCCCATGCCGTCATCGCTCGCCGCCGTCGTAAGCTCGAACGGCGTGAGAGGGGGCACCGAGAGCCCGCTGGGCGTCAGAGCCGTGATCTGCGGCTCCGCGATGTTCCCCACGTCCTCCGTCGTCGAGCACCGCGACGTTTGCCCGTTGAGGAACGAGCGGATCTCCATCACGCTCCCGGTGTGAAAGTGCGGATCGGCGAACAGCACGAGATTGTCCGTGTCGCCTTCGCCGATCGTGCCGCCGACGGGGCACGCGCCGGGATACGCCATGAGCGACGATCCGCCGCCCGGCTCCCAGTTGGTCGTGCCGTTGATATTGGCGTTGCAGCGCCCGAGGACGCCGTTGAACGTGTGGTTGGCGCCGTACTGATGCCCGAGCTCGTGGAGCGGGACCAGCGCCGAGACGGGCTCGATCTCGCCGCCGCGCGGAATGCCCGAAACGCCTCCGGCCTTGTTGGCGGTGCACGCCGAGCGCAGGTACGCCACGCCGCCGCGCACGCGCGTGAGCACGTGCCCGATGTCGAAGTTCGGCGAACCGATGATCGTGTTGAGCGCCGTGATATTGGCGCCGAGATACCCGCCCGAGCAGTTCGCGGCTGGGTCGGCGGTGCACATCGGGTCGGCGTCGGGGTACGGGTCGGTCGCCGGGTCGAAGAATGCGAGCTGATCGCTCTGGGCGATCATCACGAAGCGCACGCCCGCGTCCGCTTCAAAGACCACGTTGCACCGGTTCACCACCGTCACGATTGCCGAGAGCGCATCGTCGATGTTCGGCGCGCGCTCCTGCACTTCCGCCTGATACGCGCCGTACTCGCCCGAGCACGCCATCGCCATGCGATACACCCGCAGCGGGAGCCCGTCCGAAGCGCCCGCCACGCCCTCCAGCGGCTCCTCCGCGCCCGGCGCGATCGGCCCCGCGCCATGCTCGGCCCCCACGTGGCACGCCCAGTCGCTCCCGCCCACGAACCGCCCGAGGTCGTACACGCTCACGTGCTCGCGCTCGGTCGCGGCATACGGGTCAATAAACGTCGTCCCCGCGCTCGTGCGGATCATCCCTCGGAACCCGTGAGACGTGATATCCAGCCGCCCGACCGCGATCGGGTCATCCACGCCGCGAACGCGATAGGTGCGAAGCGACGGGAATCGTGCCGCCAGCTCCGGCGCGAGGATCGACGACTCGACCACCCGGTACCGCGCCAGCCCGCCCTCGGGCGTCGGCAGCATGAGCACCACCTGCTGATCCGCCGGTGCGCGCTCGCCGCCGGGCACCGCGGCCGCCGCCCGCAGTTCATCCTCCAGCCGCGCCCAGTCGATGCGGAAGACGCTCCCATCCGCCGGGCGCACGAACGGCGGCAAGGCCTCGACCGCCTCCGGCGCGCGCTCAACGCTCGTGAACGATTGGGCCCACGCGCTCGCGGCCAGCAGGACCGGAACGCACCGCGCCGCCAGACGAAGAATCTTCATGCACTTGCTCCCAGCACCGCCGGGCGCCTGCCCGGCCCCCTCATTATGCGCCCGATTCGGCCCGCGACCCACCCGAATCATCACGCGATCCTGATCATCGCGTCCTTATCCTGCGCCGAAAGCACCGCCCGCGCCTCGCGCAGCCAGCGCCGCCCGTCCTGCGTGTAGCCCGCCGTCGGCTTCAGCTCGGGCAGCAGCGCGCACCAATGCCGGTTGAACCGCGCCATGAGCGTCTCGCGCACGAGCTTCGCCGCCATCGACGCCAGCGCCACCGGCAGATACGCCGACTCGGCCTCCGGCTGAAAGATCACGCTCATCGCCCGCCCGTCCCCCGACAGTTCATACCGGCCGCGCTCGGGCCGCTGCTCGACCACTCGCACCTCCGCCCCGGGCACCAGCCCGACAAGCGTCGCCTCGTAGTCCACCCGTCCGCCCTGCCGGTCGCAGACAATCCGCGCGCCGCCGTCCGGCCCGAGCCCATCGGGGCCCCAGCGCTCCCACGCATCGCGGAAGTGCGCACCGAGACCGACCGCACTGGCCGCGGCTTTCGTCCGGTGCGCCCGTACCGCCGCGTTGAACGCCCCCTCCCCCACCACGCAGCACGCCAGTTCCAGCACCGTGACGCCCGCGTCGGCCAGCCCGCGCACGAGCACGTTGCCCGCGATGTCCATCTGCTCGGGCGTACCCGACGCCGGCGCATCCAGCGCCGGGCCGGCATACCACGCGTGCGGCTCGGGCACGCTGCCCAGGCACTCAAGCAGCTCCAGGTCCGTCGTCGGCCGGCGCCCCAGCGCCCGAAGAAACGCGTGCACGCCGCGATCCAGGTGCGTCAGCGGATGCCGCGACGTCGAGTCGTTCGCGAGCTTCAGTCGCTTGCTGTCCTCGACGGCGACGCGCCCGCGCGCATCATTCCCCTTTCGGCACACGCTCCCCGAGAGCCGCTTCCACAGGTCCGGCGCCGGATCGCCCGGCTTCCAATCCTCGATGCGCACCGCGCTCATCCCGATGCACAGCGGCCCGAGCAGCGGCCCGTAACCGGCTTCGTCAATGCCCACCAGGATCAGCCCCACGCCGCGCTCCCGTAGCCCCCGTCGCACAGCCATCCCGCCCGTGCACTCCCGCTCCGCTCATCCTACCAGCCGCGGCATCATTTCTTCGGCTTCGGGCTCAGCGGCACAACCATCGGCTGGCGCTCCACCGGTTTCGCCGTCGGCAGCGGCTTCGCCGACGCGGGCTTGAGCTGATCCTTCGCCCCCTCGATAGGCCGGTCGCTGCTCTCGGGCCGCTCTTCGACCAGCGACGTGTCCTGCGCCTCCACCAGCCGCGCCATGAGCCGGTCACGCTCGGTCGCAAACGCCGCGTCGATCCCCCCCTGCTTCTGAATCTCGTACAGCGCTCCCACCACTTCTGAATACGTCAGCCCCAGGCCCGGCTCGGGGTTCTCCGGCGTCGTGCGCGTCGCCATGAACCGCACCAGGTCGCGCACCCGGCCCGGGCATCGCCCCTGGATAATCGCCTCGCTGCGGAAATCCCGGAAGTACACCCGCGGCGTCAGGCCCTCGTTCTTCAGGATGAACCGGTCCTGCCACGCCGACGCCAGCATCGGCATCCGCAGCGACATGTCCGTTCCAAAGAGCACCACCCGCGGCTTCCCCTGCTGGGTGATATACACAAGCTGGTCCCGCGCCGGCACCACGTGCAGGTCAAACTTGTCGTCCACCGACAACCGCTCGATCGTCGGGTCGCCCCGCCGCTCGAGCGCTTCGTACGCCGCCACCCGCACCTCCAGCTCCGCGTCGTCGACCAGTTGCCGAAGGGCCATGTTCGTCTGCGCGTCCGGCCCGAGGTCGGCGAGCAGCTCGATCGCCTCCGTCCGCAGCGCCGTCGGCCCGCGCCGCGCCATCGCGATCAGGTGCGGCGCCGTCCGCGGGTCGCGCAGCTTCGCTCCCGCCCGCAGTGCCGCGATCCGCGGCAGAAACTCCGCCGTGTCATACAAGGGCGGCAGAAACGGCACCGCCGCTCGACCCACCGCGTGCAGCGACCACGAAAGCTCCTCCGCCATCTCCGGCTGCACACGCAGCGCGTCGGCGTATCGCTTCGCATACTCCTGCGGGAAGCTCGGATCGACCTGCAGGTACCTCACGAGCATCACGAACTCCATCGGATTGTCGCGATAGCTCCGCGGCACTCGCACGGCGATGCTCGAGTTGTTCCGCCCACGGGCAATCTGCCCTTCGTCTCCAGGACCGGGCGGGAAACGCGTGTTGATCGCCTGCTGAATCGACGCCGCCCGCGCGTGGCTCGGATTGTCCAGCACCAGCTCCATCAGCAACGGGTCAGTCACCAGCCCACCCGCCAGGATCCGCCCGCTCTGCCGGTTCACCGCGTCCGACACCACCCGCACCGGCTCGGCACTGGGCGGATCAGGAATGATCGGCCGCGGCGTCGCGCCGGTGAACTCCTCGCGCGGGCCGGCGGGCTCGTTCCCTTCCCCTTCCGCGGGCGGCTCGACCGCCTCCCCTGCCCCCGCCGCGGGCACGCGCTCGAGCTCTTCGATCTCCGCCGGCGAGACAAACGTCGGCGCCCCGCTCGGGTCGGCGAACGGATTGATGAAGATCGGCCCGCGCGCCTCGCCCAGCTTGCGCGTGCGCATCGCCCCGAACCGCGTCGCCGGCCCGAGCCGAAGCTCGGTGGTCCACAGCATCCCGCCTTCAAGACTCGTGCAGTTGGTCGGGATCGCGCGCACACGCACGTCAAACGTCGAGTCCTTCGGCGACCCGGGCGCAATCACCCCCTCCACGATCACCACCGCCACGTTCGGATCGCGAAGCACCTGTCGCGGCGTCCGCCCCGCCAGCGGCCCGCTGTCCAGCGGCCCGCCCTTGCCCACGCCGCCGCGCGCCAGTTCACGCTCCATCGTCGCCTGGATCTGCACCGGAATCGGCCCGCCGCCCGTGCCGTTGAGCCCCACCACCAGGCCGAACCCCGATACGAGGATCGGCTCAACCCCGCGAATGCTCGCCTCGCTCCCGATCTGCCCGCGGAGGATCGCCGGCACGTCCCGCACGACCGGCTCGACCTCGCGCGGCTTGCGCGGGGCTTCGCACGCGGCCACGCCCAGCACACCAACGACGCTCAGCGCCGCCGCCACGCTCGATCGGAACCGAATTGCCCTGAATCCACGTCGCGCCGGTCGAGAATCGCTCCGCATTCCAGCTCCTTGCCCCGCCCCGGCAATCCCGCGCGGCCACCCACGCCCCCGCCGCCATCCGATCCCTTTCCCGCTCCGCTTCGACACCGACGGGTTTTCCACAGATTGCCGATTGTAACTCGCTCGGTTCCGCGGATTTCACAATTGCCCGCCGATCCTCGAAACCGCCGCCGCGCACACGGAAAACCGGGTCTGCGCCGCCGACACGCGCAAAGTTAGCCGCTGCATACATCCGAAACCCCCGGTCTTCCGCTTGGTTCGCCGCGACATTCACGCCACCTTCATTTTTCCGCGCTCCGCCAGGAGGCCCAAAACCCCTGTCTTGACTGGACTTGAGCGCATCCGACAGGTTCTCCGCATTCCTCACACAACAAATTGTGGCTCCGACCCCTTGAAGGCCCGACCAATGGTGTTATTCTCGCGTCCCCGGCCCGCAGTTCCACGCGGACCGCCAGCGAGGGTCCAGCGTCCGACAAAATCCGCGATCGTCGTCGAATCTGATCCGATCAGGCTTATTTCCATGTCGATCCTTTGCGATTCTCAAATCCGCGAACTGGTCAAAATCGAGCCCTTCGAAACGGCTCGCAAGCGCCCGGGCCGAATCTCCTTCGGGGTTTCCTCGTACGGCTACGACATCCGCGTCGGTACCCGCTTCAAGATCTTTACCCCAACGCCTCGTTCGGGTGGCGTGAGTATAGTCGATCCCAAGGCCTTCAGCGAGGACCTGTTTGTGGAGATCGACACCGACAAGCGCATGCCGCGGGGCGGCTGGGGCGAAGGCTCCGACGCCGCTCACGTCATCATCCCCCCCAACTCCTTCGCGCTCTGCGAGACCGTTGAAGTCATCGAGGTGCCGCGCGACGTGCTGGTGATCTGCGTCGGCAAGAGCACCTACGCCCGCTGCGGGCTCGTGCTCAACGTCACGCCGCTCGAGCCCGAATGGCGCGGCAAGGTCACGCTCGAAATCTCCAACACCACGCCGCTGCCCGCCAAGGTCTACGCCAACGAAGGCATCGGCCAACTCATCTTCTTCCGCGCCGACACCGTCTGCGAAGTGAGCTACGCCGACAAGGGCGGGAAGTACCAGGACCAGGTTGGACTCACGCTGCCGAAGGTTGATTGAGGATTCCCCATGCAAGTTCAGGTGATCAAACCATGCTCGCCTCCGGCATCGATTGCAAAGGCCGCTCTCGCCAGCACGGCAGTGGTTTCTGCGATCGGAATGTGTCCTTCTCAGGCAGTCGCGCAGCGTGAAGATGACGATGAGCCGTCGAATTCAAGAATCGTGCTCGTGCCCGGACCAGTCATGCAAGAAACGGCGACCGTTACGGTGTCGACTCTCGCCACATGAGCAGCAGGTATTAAGCAAGGGATGGCATCAAGGCACACGGCATCGAGGCATCGAATGTCAGACACGATCAAGACATACCGAGACCTGATCGCGTGGCAAAAGGCGTACGACCTGACCCGCCGCGTCTACGCCGCGATCGCTTCGCTGCCTGATCACGAACGGTTTGGCATGGTCGCCTCGCTCCGGCGGACCTCGGTCTCGATCCCGAGCCAGATTGCGGCGGGCTATGGCAAGGGCAGTACGAGCGACTACCTCTGGCACCTCAAGTCCGCCCGTGCGCACTTGTACGAACTGGACACGCAACTACTGCTCTCGTTCGACCTGACGTACCTCAACGCCGATCAGTATTCACCTCTCAAATCGCAACTCGACGAGTCCGAGCGCGTGCTCGCCGGGCTCATCCGCAGCCTCGATCGTTGACCGCCTTGATGCCTCGATGCCGCGTGCCTCGATGCCTTCTTCGTCGTCGCCGACATCCCGCGTTTCCGCCAGGACGCTGAATCATGAAGATCACCCGCAAGTTCACCACCCCCGGCTCCGACCCCTTCGCCTCCGTCAACTGGATCAAGCGCTCCTCGCGCATTTCCAATCCGGACGGCTCGGTGGTCTTCCAGATGGACGACGCCGAAGTCCCCGAGACGTGGAGCCAGCTCGCCACCGACATCATGGTGAGCAAGTACTTCCGCAAGGCGGGGGTGCCCAACCTCGCCGCCGACGGACAGCCCGACGGCACCTCCGGCCCCGAGAAGTCCGCGCGACAGGTCATTCATCGCCTCGCGGGCTGCTGGCGACTCTGGGGCGAGAAGCACGGCTACTTCGACACGGCCGAGGACGCGCAGGCGTTCTATGACGAGCTCGCCTACATGCTCGTGCACCAGATCGCCGCCCCCAACTCGCCCCAGTGGTTCAACACGGGCCTCAACTTCGCCTATGGCATCACCGGCCCGGCGCAGGGGCACTACGTCGTCGATCCCAAGACCGGCGAAGTTGGCCTGGCCCGCGATGCCTACACGCATCCGCAGCCGCACGCCTGCTTCATCCAGTCGATCGATGACGACCTCGTCAACGCCGGCGGCATCATGGACCTCTGGGTGCGCGAGGCCCGCCTGTTCAAGTACGGCTCGGGCACCGGCACCAACTTCTCGCGCCTGCGCGGCGAGAACGAAAAACTCTCCGGCGGGGGCAAGTCCTCCGGCCTCATGTCCTGGCTCAAGATCGGCGACCGCGCCGCCGGCGCGATCAAGTCCGGCGGCACCACCCGCCGCGCCGCCAAGATGGTCTGCCTCGACATGGATCACCCCGATATCGAGGCGTTCATCAACTGGAAGGTGCGCGAGGAGATCAAGGTCGCCGCCCTCGTCGAGGGGCTCAAGACCCTCCGCGACAAGCGCACCAGCGTCGCCGACACGGAAACCGTCGGCCAGACCGCCGAGCGCCTCGGCCTCAAGCTCGACTACGACTTCAACGGCGAGGCGTACGCGACCGTCAGCGGCCAGAACAGCAACAACTCGGTGCGCATCCCCGATGCGTTCTTCGAGGCGATCGACGCCGACGCCGACTGGGTCACGACCTGGCGCCTCAGCGGCAAGCCCGCGCGGACGTACAAGGCCCGCAAGCTCTGGGACGACATCGGCTACGCCGCCTGGCGCTGCGCCGACCCGGGCGTGCAGTACGACACCACCATCAACGCCTGGCACACCTGCCCCAGCGGCGGACGGATCAACGCGAGCAACCCGTGCTCCGAGTACATGTTCCTCGACAACACCGCCTGCAACCTCGCCTCGATCAACCTCATCCATTTCTACAACTCCGTCACCCGCCAGTTCGACGTCGCGGGGTATGAGCACGCCATCGACCTCTGGACCATCGTCCTCGAAATCTCCGTGCTCATGGCCGCCTTCCCCAGCCACGAAGTCGCCGAGCTCTCCTTCAAGTACCGCACGCTGGGCCTGGGCTACGCCAACCTCGGCGCCACGCTCATGCAGGCGGGCATCGCCTATGACAGCGAAGAGGGCCGCGCGATCTGCGGGTGCCTGACGGCCATCCTCACCGGGCGCGCCTACCGCATGTCGGCCGAGATGGCCGCCGCCCTCGGCGCCTTCCCGGGCTTCGCCGCCGACCGCGACCACATGCTCCGGGTCATCCGCAATCACCGGCGCGCCGCCCTGGGCGTCACCCGTGACAGCGCCGAGTACGAAGCGATCAACCCCGCCACGCGCCCGGTGCCGATCGATCACGCCTTCTTCGCCCGCCCCGGCGCCAAGATTCTCAACTCCGGCTCGCTTCTTCAGCATGCGGTCGAAGCGTGGGACGATGCCCTCGAGCTCGGCACCAAGTTCGGCTACCGCAACGCGCAGGTCACCGTCATCGCGCCCACCGGCACCATCGGCCTGCTCATGGATTGCGACACCACCGGCATCGAGCCCGATTTCGCGCTCGTCAAGTTCAAGAAACTCGCCGGCGGCGGCTACTTCAAGATCGCCAACGCCTCCGTCCGGCCCGCCCTCGAAGCCCTCGGATACTCCGACAAGCAGATCCGCGACATCATGACCTACCTGCTCGGGACGCTCAATGTCGATGTTCCCCTGGGCGGGTCCGGCGTTCAGTCCGCCACGTCCTTCCGCGGCTTCCTCGAAGGCAAGGGCCTCAACCCCGACGACATCGATCGCATCAACGAGTCCCTCCCCGGCGTGTTCGAGCTCTCCTTCGCGTTCTCCGCCTGGACCCTCGGCGACGCCCTGCTCAAGCGCCTCGCCATCGACCCCGACCGCGCCAAGGCCGATCCTTCCTTCAACCTCCTCCACGAGCTGGGCCTCAGCGACCAGCAGATCACCGATCTCAACGACGCCATCTGCGGCCACCAGACCGTCGAGGGCGCGCCCCACCTCAAGCCCGAGCACCTCCCCGTCTTCGATTGCGCCAACAAGTGCGGAAAGCACGGCGTCCGCTTCATCGCTCCCGAAGGCCACATCCGCATGATGGCCGCCGCTCAGCCCTTCATCAGCGGCGCCATCAGCAAGACCATCAACCTCCCCGCCGAGGCGAGCGTCGACGACATCAAGTCCGCGTACCGCCTCTCGTGGGAGCTGGGCATCAAGGCCAACGCCCTTTATCGCGACGGGTGCAAACTCAGTCAGCCCCTTTCCACGTCGGCCGACTCCAAGGCGGAGGACCCGCTCGCGGGAAAAGCGGCGTCGGATTCCGTGACCCTCGCCGCCGCTGCCACGGCGAGTGTGGAACTTGCGGCCTCTGAGCGCGCCGTCGAGGAGCTGATCGAAGCCGCCGCGCCGACGGTCCGCGAAGTCGTGAAGATCGTCGAGCGCCCGATGCGCCGGCGGCTCCCCGACACGCGCGCTTCGATCACCCACAAGTTCAATATCGCCGGGCACGAGGGCTACCTCACCGTCGGGCTCTACGAAGACAGCATGCCCGGCGAGCTCTTCATCACCATGGCCAAGGAAGGCTCCACCATCGGCGGGCTCATGGATTGCGTCGGCACCGCGGTCTCCGTCGCGCTCCAGTACGGCGTGCCCGTCGAGTCCCTCGTCAACAAGTTCACCCACCAGCGCTTCGAGCCCGCGGGCATGACGACCAATCGCGAGATCCCCTTCGCCAAGAGCCTGGTTGACTACATCTTCCGCTGGATGGGCATCCAGTTCGTCCCGGGCTATCGAGAGGCCAATGTGCCGCGCCGCGAACTCGAGCCGGTCAACGCCGACCAGGTGCGCGCCCGCGAACTCGCCGTGCTCTCCGGCCGGACCGACGGCGAGCCGCCGGACTCCGTCGGAGACCCTCACGCCGTCTCCGACCTCGGCGCTGCCCGCTCAACGCGCCTCGGCGAAGCCACCGCGACCGTCACGCACCAGCACGTGCATGTCGAGCGTCGCGCCCTTCAGGCCGGCAGCCCCTCCACCACCACCATCGACGTCGACACGCAGATCGCCTGTGGGCCGGTCTCCTCGGTTTCCGCGTTGGCACGGGCCATGGAAAACGCCGGCGACGGCCCTCCCTGCGAAGTCTGCGGGACCATCACCGTCCGCAATGGCACCTGCTACAAGTGTGTCAACTGCGGCTCCGGGGTAGGAGGTTGTTCGTAATCGACAAGCTCGCGCGGAGGCCGGGGGCCATCCATGGCGAGGGACAAGGAAGCCCGCCCCGGCAGAGGTGACGGAGTGCTCCTGCCGGACCCGGAAACCGCTGGACAGATGCCCAACGGCCAGGAAGCGTCAAGCGTTCCGCTCCCCGGCCTCCGTGCGAGTTGTCGCTCATCCGCTCGAATCGGTGGCCGATCTTGAATTTGTTCGGGATGTTCGCCCCCGGTCCACCACAGGTTATGGGGGTGAGAAACAAGGCACACTTTGCGGAATTTGCCGATTGCGCGCTTGCCACCGGCCCGAATGTGAGTTATTTTTCAGTTCGAGGAGAGTTGGACCGGTTTCGGGCGACTTATCGCCCCGCCGATCCGCCCAGAGGACTTTGAAGGGAGAGATTTCCGTGATCAATCGCAAGAACGCACTTTTGGCTGCTGTTCCCGCTGCCCTGCTCGCGTCGCAGGCGCTCGCGGGCGCGCCGGTCACCACCATCCTGTCCTTCGGGTACACCGATCTCAACGGTGTCTACACCCGCACGGGCACCAGCGGCGCCGGCTTCGGCGAGGGGCTCATGACGGCTGATGCGGTCGATGTCGTCCTCGGCGGCGGCACCGAACTCCGCAGCAGCGGCGACGTCACCCGTCTCAGCTCCCCCAACGGCACCGCCACCTTTGACACCGGCTTCGTCAGCGGCGCCGATGTCGCCAACTTCCACATCGAACTCTCCATCCTCAACAACGACGGCGATTTCGCCGACGGCGCCGGCTCCTTCACCATCACCGACCTCGACGGCGACACCATCACCGGCAACATCGCCGGCACCTGGATCCGCGGCGGTCTCAACCAGACCTTCTTCAACGGCGACCTCACCAGCGTCGTCCTGACCGATAACGGCATGGCCGATGGCCTGTTCAACGGCAACAGCGGCTCCTTCGATCTCAACCTCGGCTTCCCGGGGATCTTCGAGGGCGCCCTCGTGCAGCTCTTCCTCCGCCCCGGTGCGGGCTTCTTCGACGCGAGCTTCAGCGAAGTCTCCACCCAGGTCTCGGGCGAGATCGTCCCGACCCCCGGTGCGGTGGCCCTGATCGGCCTCGCGGGTGCGGCGGGCCTCCGCCGTCGCCGCCGCTGAGCCGGCAGCCTTCTTCTTTGAAATGCACTCAGCCGCGGCCCCCTCGGGCCGCGGTTGTGCTTTTGCCGCGAGTGCTTCTCGGACGCGGGCGACGCGCCGCCTCGGTCGATAACGCGCCGCGCCCCCCGCACAGGTTCAACCTGGCGAATCCCTGCGGGCGCGCCCGCGATTGAACCACGTGAATCGCTGGCCCACGGGGCGATCGCACTTTACCTTTCGGGTCGTCAGGAGAGACAGGCCACGCACCCTCGACTCGCGTCGTGGGCTTCGCGGCCGAATCAGAACTCAAGGAGAGAGACCCGTGATCCATCGCAAGAACGTCATGCTCGCCGCGGTTGCCGTGCCCGCCCTGCTTGGGGCTTCCCAGGCGCTGGCGATCGACCCCATCATGTCCTTCGGCTATACCGACCTCGCCGGCGCGTACTCGCGCACCGGGACGAGTGACGCCGGCTTCGGCATCGGTCTGATGACCGCCGACGCCGCCGACCTGATCCTCGGACAGGGTCAGGAGCTCCGCTCCGCCGGCGACGTCACCCGGCTGAGCCTGCCCAATGGCACCGCCAGCTTCGACACCGGCTTCGTCTCAGGCCTCGATGTCGCCAACTTCCACATCGAAATCACCATCCTCAACAACGACGGCATGATCGCCGACGGCGCCGGCATGTTCGCCATCACCGACCTCGATGGCGACACCATCACCGGCGACATCATCGGCACCTGGATCCGCGGCGGACTCGGTCAGACCTTCTTCAACGGCGACCTCTCCAACGTGGTCCTCAGCGACAACGGCATGGCCGACGGCCAGTTCAACGGCAACTCGGGCAGCTTCGATATCAACCTCGGCTTCCCCGGGGTCTTCGAAGGCGCCCTGGTGCAGCTCTTCCTCCGACCCGGCGCTGACTTCTTCGAGACCGGCTTCTCGAACATCTCGACGCAGGTCTCGGGTGAGATCGTTCCCACCCCGGGCACGGCCGCCCTGTTCGGCGCGGCCCTGATCGTCGGCTCGCGCCGCCGCCGGAAGTGATCCAGACGAGGCCGGGGATTGCCTCGATTCCCAAACCAGCAAAACACCCTACCCACCCGGGGCGGCCACCTGCCGCCCCTTTTTTCATGGGATCGCGGGAATATCGATCGGAACCCGAACACTCAATTCGTGGTGCGAACATGGAGCGACCAAATTTTTTCATGTGGAGTCTTGCATTCGGCCCGGCGTCGCGCACAATGTACTCACGGATGAGAGTGGCCGGAGGTGGCAGACGCGCAGGGTCCTTGGGCTCAGCGAAGAAGTCACGGCCGGGGTTCCGCAAGGACGGAAGAGAAAGAGGAGAGATGCAGTGAAGACCCAGAAGTATCTTGTCGCCGCCGCGGTGGTTTCGGTTGCCGGCGTGGCTCAGACCACGATGGCGGACGCGATCCTCAGCTTCGGCTATACCGATCTGTCCGGGCAATACGTCGGCGACGTGCTCGGCGGATTGTTCACGGCCCGGGCTTCCAGCCTCGGCGCCATCCAGACCTCCGGCGACGTCACCCGCCTGGTCCCCTCGGGGGTCGGCACCGCGACGTTCAACACGGGCTTCGAGGGCGGCCTGGACGCCTCTGACGCCGTGTTCAACATCTCCGTCTTTGACAAGACGGCCAACCGCGCGATGGGTCTGGGCGAGTTCGTCCTGACCGACATCGACGGCGACACCATCAGCGGCACCATTGATGGCATCTGGGTCCGCGGCTCTCAGGGCCGGACCTTCTTCAACGGCAACCTGCGCAACGTCGTCCTCACCGACAACGGCTTGCAGGACAACACCTTCAACGGCAACGACGGGGCTTTCCAGATCAGCGGCCTCGGCGGGCCTCAGCCCGTCCTCGAGGGCGCCCTCGTTCAGCTCTTCATCCGCACCGGCGTCGGCTTCTTCGACGTCAGCTTCTTCAACAACTCCACGCAGGTGTCGGGCGAAATCGTCCCGACTCCGGGCGCCGTCGCCCTCGCGGGCCTCGCGGGCATCGCCGCTCTTCGTCGGCGTCGCGCCTGAATCCCGGGGCTCCCGCCCCGCGACAACCTGTATCCTGCATCCAGCGGCCGCCATCCTTCGTGATGGCGACCGCTGTTTTTTGCCCGGCGCATCGATCCCGATGGCCCGCGCGAACCTGATACGCTCTCCGGCCGATCGCGATCTCTCGCGTGCGAGCGTTGCGCGCGTCCGCGATCGCGGGACCGGAGCGCACCGTGTCGAGCTGGTGGGTTTCAGACATCCTGGCTGTTCCCGGCGGGACCGTGATTCTCGTTTCGTGGGTCGTATGGGTGATCGGGTCGATCGTGCTGCACGAGCTGGGGCACGGATGGGCGGCACTCGCCTGCGGCGACGACACGCCGCGCGACACCGGGCACATGACGTGGAACCCCGTCGTGCACATGGGCTGGCCCAGCCTGCTGGTCTTTGCGATCATCGGGATTGCCTGGGGCGCGATGCCCGTGAACCCGGCGCGCTTCCGCGGGCGATTTGACGACGCGCTCGTCTCGCTCGCCGGCCCGATGATGAATGTCCTGCTCGCGACGGCGGCGCTGCTGCTCAACTGCGTGTGGATCGCCGGCGCGGGCGGCTACTGGCTTCCGATCGCGGTGCCCGATGCGGTGTTCTCCAACGTGCAGGTGTTCCTGACGCTCGGCGTGAAGCTCAACATCGTGCTGGCGCTGTTCAACCTGCTGCCGGTCCCGCCGCTGGATGGCTCGCGGGTGATCGGGGCGTTTGTGCCGGCGTTCCGCGCGTTCACGATGACCCCCGCGGGGATGATGGTGGGGCTGGTGGCGATCGTGCTGCTGTTCTCGCGCGGGGGACCGATCATTTTCGACGTCGCGGGGCGCGTGAGCGAGCGCTCGACGCACGCGGTGCTGCGCGTCGTGGCGCCGGGCGCGCTGCCGTCGGGCGGCGGCGCGGGCGGGCCGGGGAGCCGTTCCGCCCCGAAGGCGCCGTGAGGGCGTCGAGTCGCGCCCGCGCGAGGCGACGCTGCGCCGCGAGGCCGCAGAGCTTGTAGAGCAGCCGAGCGCCCACGTTGGCGTCGAGCTCGGGCTCGTCTTCACAGCGCCCGGGCGCGACTTCGACCAGGTCGAACCCGAGCACGACGCGCCCCGATTCGGCGAGCAACTTCAGGATGATCGCGGCCTGATCGAACGAGAGCCCGCCGGGCACCGGCGTTCCCGTGTGCGGGCAGAGCGACGGGTCGAGCGCATCGATGTCGAAGGTCACGTAGACGTGCCGGGGCAAGGCCGCGATGGCCCGCCGCGCCAGCGCCGTGAAGCGCGCGCCGTCCAGGAGCTCGCGCTGCCAGTCCGCGTCGAAGCACGTGAGCAGGCGTGAGCCGAACCCCTTGGCGGCGTCGCGCTCGCCCTCGCTGTAGTCGCGAATCCCGATCTGCACCACCTTGTGCACTTCCGGCACCTGCGTCAGGATGTTGTAGATGATGGAGGCGTGCGACCACGTGAAGCCTTCGTACGCCGGGCGCAGGTCCATGTGAGCGTCGAGCTGGAGGACGCCCAGCCCGCCCCGAGGGTCCAGGGCTTCGGCCAGATCGGCGCACGCACGGATCGCGCCGAACGGGGTCGAGTGATCTCCGCCGATGAGCCCGGGCGACTTGCCGTTGTACAGCAGCGCGGCGAACGCGCCGTACGTGAGGTCGTTCACGTCCGCACCCACGCGCGCGATCTCCGCCAGGGCGCTGGTGTCGACCTGGTCGGCGCCGCCCTTGGCGATGATCGGCTCGGCGAGCACACGAGCGCGGCTGAAGAGCTTCACGAGCGTTTCCGGCTCGGGCGCCAGGTACACGCCCTGCTCGTGCACCGCGCCGAAGTGGTGGTCGAGCAGGTCCACCTGCTTCGATGCGCGGAGAATCGCCGCCGGCCCGAGCGCGGCGCCCGATTGATACGACGTCGTCGCGTCGAAGGGCACGGGGACGAGGATCACCTGCGCGTCGTCGTGCGTGTGCGGCAGCCCGAAGATGCCCGAGTCGGGCGCGGCGGCCGCGTTGGGATCGAAGATCATCGGCGGGTGCTCCACAATCCGAGGGCGACGAAGCCGAATCATATGGTCGGGAGGCGGCGCGTATGCTCATCCACAGCGGGTGCGCGTTCGAGAGCGCCTGCTGATTGTCGCGCGATGCCGGAGCACCCATGACCGATACTCCCTCGAACCCGACGCCGCAGGAGCCGGCCAGGCCATCCGATCCGTCACGCCCGGAGCGCCCGGGAATTCCGCTGGGGTCCGGCTCAGATGTGCCCGCGTCGGGTTCGGCGTCGCGCGGCCCCAACGTCGTCAGGCCGAAGCTTTCCGAGGAATCGATCATCAAGCTCGTCGAGAACATGCCCTGCCCGAAGTGCGGCGCCGACATGGCCCATGACGCGGTCGTCTGCCTGAAGTGCGGGTATGACATGACCACCGGCGGCGTGCGTTCGACCAAGCTCGGAGCGCCCGTCGAAGCGCCGCCCCAGCCCGAGAGCAACGATTTCTCCAAGCCGGGCCGGCTGGGACCGATGTCGCTCACGATCATCGGTGCGATCGTCATCGCGTTCGCGGCGTTCTTCGCGGGATGGAACGCACCGGAGTCCGCCACCGCGGGCGTTCGGGCCGCGCGCGTCGGCCTGCTCTTTCTCGAAGCGCTCGTGCACACGGGCACGGGGTTCGTCGCGTGCGCGGCGGTGGCCGTGCTCCAGCATCAGCCGCTCGGGCGCGTCGATTTCGCCGTCGCGCGCGTCTTCGTCGCGCTTTCGGCGTTCTTCCTCATCACCAAGTTCTCGTATCAGCCGCCCGAGGCTTCGACCATCGTGCTCGGCGGCATCTATTTTGTGCAATGGGTGTCGGCGATGGCGGCGTACTGGTCGATCGCGATGGCGCTTTTCTGGAAATCGCCGACCGAGGCCGGCATGCTCGGCGGGATCCACCTGCTGATGTACCTGGCGTTCCAGTTGCTCGTCACCGCCCAGGCGTGGCTCTCGGGCGTGGCCTATCCCGCCGCGGCGGCCGCAGCGCCCGCGTAATCGGCCGATCACGTGACGACGCCCTGGTTTGAGCACGACGCGGAGCGGCCGGGGGCGCGGGAGCCTGCTCGGCGAGCGGCGGCAGCCCATCTCGCCCGCTTCGGACGTGAGCCCTCGCTCATCAGCGTCGCGCCCGGTCGCGTGAACCTGATCGGCGAGCACGTCGATTACTCCGGCGGCACGGTGCTGCCGGTGGCGATCAATCGCTGGACCGCCGCGGCGTTCGGCCCGGGCACGGGCCGCTGGCGTGTGGCGTCGCTCGAAGCGGACACGCCGGCGGAGTTTGACGCCTCGGCGCCGCTCGTGCCGGAGGAGGTGCGGGCCACGCTCCCGGCGTGGGCGACATATGTCGCGGGCGCCGTCGAGCACGCGGCGCGCATCATCGCGCACCGGGTCGGCGGTCGTCCGGGTCCGATGGACGTGACGATCGCGAGCGACGTGCCGCTCGGCGCGGGGCTCTCGAGCTCGGCGTCGCTCGAAGTCGCCGTGGCGTGTGGCGTTGCAGCGGCGTCGCGCCTGAAGGTGAGTGCGCATGAGCTGGCGCGGATCGCCCGGCGTGCCGAGCGCGAATTTGCCGGCGCGCCCTGCGGGATCATGGATCAGCTCGCCAGCGCCGGCGGGCGCGCGGGCCACGCCCTGCGCATCGACTGCCGGGATGAAGCCGTGACGCCCGTGCCTCTGCCCGCGTCGGCGGCGATCGTCGTCATCGATTCGGGCGTGCGCCACGAAGTGCCCGGGGGCTTCTACGCGGCGCTTGTCGAAGCAAGCGAACGCGCGGCCAGGCGCCTGGGCGTCGAATGCCTCTGCGATGCCGATGCCCGCGCCGCGAGGGAGCACGCGGGCTCGCTGAGCGACGCGGAGCGGGCCGCGGCGCTTCACGCCACGAGCGAGCAGGCCCGCACCATCGAGTTCATCGAGGCGATGGCGCAAGGCGACCTTTCCATCGCCGGACGGCTGCTGTTTTCGTCGCACGGATCGCTGCGCGACACGCTCGGCGTGTCGTGCGTGGAAGTCGATCGCATCGTCGAGCGCGCCCGCACGATCCCGGGCGTCTTTGGCGCGCGAATGACCGGCGCCGGCTTCGGCGGGTGCGTCGTTGTGCTGTGCGACTCCGCTCGTGCTGACGACATCGCGCGATCGCTTGCGCCGCAGGCGCCCGGCGCGCGAATCAGCGCGCGTGTCGAAGCCGTCGCCGGGTGTGCCGCGGCGTGGTCAACCTGAGACAGGCCGGCGCGGCGCCGCTCAGCCGATGGCCGTGATCTTGACCTTGGTGTACCGCTGGCGATGGCCGGTGCGACGGCTGTAGCGCTTGCGCCGCCGGAACTTGATGATGAACACCTTTTCGCCCTTGAACTCGGAGCCGCCCTCGACGATTTCGCCGGTGACCTTGGCGCCGGCGACGTAGGGCGCGCCGACCTTGGCGGGGGTGCCGTCGCCCGCGCCGATGCAGAGCACCTTGTCGAACGTGATGGTCTTGCCACTGGGCGCCGCACCGCCTTCGATGAGGTCGATGAGGATGACGTCGTCCTTGCGGACGAGGCGCTGGCCGCCGCCTTCGGCGATGATCGCGTACATGTTCGAAACTCCAGACTTCCGCGTGGCCGGGGGGAGCGAAGGCTCCGACTTGGGGGGGGGTCCCGGGGGAACGGCGGGTGGAGAGGATAGGCGCGCCCGTACACTGAATCATGGACTTCGACCCGCGCGGCTTGAGCGTGACCGACCGCTACAAACTGCTCATCGGCGGCATCGTCCCCCGGCCGATCGCGTGGGTCTCGACGCTCTCGCCCGGGCCGGAACCCAAGCCCAATCTCGCGCCCTTCTCATTCTTCGCGGGCGTGTCGGCGAACCCGATGACGCTGCTCTTCTGCCCGGCCAACAAACCCGATGGCACGCTGAAGGACACCTGCCGCAACGCCGCGCCGGCAGCCCAGGGTGGCACGGGCGAGTTCGTCGTCAACATCGTGCCGGAAGCGCTCGCGCAGGCCATGGCTCTCTGTGCAGAGCCGCTCGACTATGGCGAGAGCGAATGGGCCCTTGCGGGACTCGAGATGGAGCCTTCACGACGCGTGCGGCCGGCGCGCGTCCGCGGCTCACCCATGACCTTCGAGTGCCAAACCATCCGCGTCGAGCACCTCAACCCCGGACAGCCCGCCGGCGGCAACCTGGTGATGGGCGAAGTGGTCCACGTGTGGGTGCGCGACGAGGCGATCGACCCGGCCAGGCTGCACATACTGCCCGCGGCGCTCGCCGCGATCGGGCGCATGGGCGGGCTCAGCTACTGCCGAACCGCGGATCGATTTGACCTGCCAATGGGCGTGTCGCGATAGGACACGCGGCGCGGGCGATGGCCTATCGCTCCGGCAGCGGGCAGTGTCCGCCGTGCTTGGCGTGATAGTCCTGGTGATAGTCTTCGGCCTTGTAGTACGGATCAGCCGGGCCGTCCTTGCCTGCGTCAATGACCCGCGTGACGATCGTCCGCCCGGCGAACCGCGCGTTGTTCTTCTGCTGGTCGGCGATGAAGGCTCGGGCCGTCTCGGCCTGCGCGGGCGTCGCGGCAAAGATCGCCGTGCGGTACTGATCGCCCACGTCCGGGCCCTGCCGGTTGAGCTGCGTGGGGTCGTGAATCTTGAAGAACACCTTGAGCAGCTCGGCGAACGTGACCCGCGCGGGGTCGAACGTCACCTTCACGACTTCGGCATGCCCCGTGTCCTCATAACACACCTGCTTGTAGGTTGGATTGAGCGTGCGCCCGCCCATGTAGCCGCTCTCGGCGTCGATCACGCCCGGGGTCTGCTCAAACCAGTGCTCGATGCCCCAGAAGCACCCGCCGGCGAAGTACGCCGACTCGGTGGCGACGGGCCGGGCCGCCTTGGGCAGGTCCTGACCCTTCTCGACAAACTCGAGCGAAACGGAGTTGACGCAGAACCGCAGGCCCGTCGGGCGCGGGCCGTCGTCGAAGACATGCCCAAGATGTGAGCCGCAACGGGCGCAGAGAATCTCGTCGCGCACCATTCCGAACGATTCGTCGCGCTCCGTCGCGACGTGTGCCGCGTCAACCGGCTGGAAGAAGCTCGGCCAGCCCGTGCCCGAGTGGAACTTGTGCCCGCTCGAAAACAGCGGCAGGCTGCACAGGCGGCAGATGTAGACGCCTTCCTTCTTGTTGTCGGTCAGCGTGCCGCAGAACGCGCGCTCGGTGCCCTTGGCGAGGATCACCTGCGCCTCTTCAGGCGTGAGCTTCCGGGCGAGCTCATCGATCCGCGCCTTGGTGAGCGAAGTGATGTCGTGCCCGGACTTGGAGTACCGCGGCGCTGACGGTGCGGCGGCATCGGTCTGAGTGCCCGCGTTGGACGTGGTGGTCTTCATGGGTTCCTTCGACTGAGTCTCTCCGGGGGGCGAAAACCAACCGGCGCCGAGAAGGGCCGCCGAGCCGAGCATCGCGACGACAAACAGGGAACTCGCAACGCCGATTCTCATGGTCTGCTCCCGGCGAGGGCGGTCATCATCAGGATCGGCCCACCGATCCGGTTCTTCGCCGCGTGCTCGCCATTCGGACTGTTCTCGGACAATCGTTGGATGCTCGAAGCCGCCGGGCGTATCGGGACGCGAACGGAAGGCGACCGAAGGTCATCAAGGCTGCCGGAACCGAACCGCCCCTCTTGCCTGCCATCGGCCAGCGCGACCGGCGTGGCCCGCGAGGAGTACGTATCGCACCCTTGTCAGGGTTCGGGGCCGGAAGCGGGCCCGATTCAACGCGAGGAGCCCACATCGATGTTGACGCACGCGGCCAATCCGAGCACTGATCCCCGGATCGAGTTCGAGCCGGAAGAGCCGGTCCGATCATCGCCGAAAGGACCGAACGACGAAGCCGATGAGTTCTTCCACGCCCCGGCTGAGGCTACCTCGGGCCGGGCGGTGGTGGTCGGAATCGGCGTGGTCGCGGCCACGGCCTTTCTCTTCGGGCTCGGCGTCATCATGGGCATGGCGGGCGGATCCGCACCCGCGAC
Organism: Phycisphaerales bacterium; assembly: GCA_050182995.1. Classification (GTDB taxonomy): domain Bacteria; phylum Planctomycetota; class Phycisphaerae; order Phycisphaerales; family UBA1924; genus JAEUIX01. The sequence goes on from JBFXBS010000001.1 coordinate 155,480, forward strand.
GGCCCGCACCGCGCCGGCGAAATCGCCGAGCGCATCCGCCCCCGCTTCCGCCTCGGCTGCACCCCCGGCAACCGCCCCGGCCGCGCGCACGCCCTCGGCGGGGCGCGGCGCCCAGGCGCAGGTCACTCACTGAGGCGGCACACGCAGCCGCGCTTCATCCGCTTCGATCTGCTCGACCCGGGTGATCTGCACGGGCTCGATTGGCACGTTGTTCATGCTCCCGTCGGTCACGCCTGTCTCAGGCCGCGGCGCCGTCTTGGCCGCGCTGATCCTCTCGATCACCTCCCACCCCGCGAGCACATGCCCGAACACGGCGTACCCGGCGTTCCCCGTGGTTGCGCGCGGCGTGTCGAGCTTGAAGTTGTCCGTGAGGTTGAAGTAGAACTCGCGCGTGGCCGTGTCCGGCTGCTCGTCCCGCGCCATGCCGATCGTGCCGCGCTCGTTCCGCAGGCCGTTCTGCCACTCGTTGCGAATCGGCACGTCGGGCGACCCGGCCGCGGCGTCGGCCTTGGCCCGTTCCCTGAGGTCCGGCGTCCATCCGCCGCCCTGCACGACGAAGCCGGGGACGACGCGATGAAAGATCGTGCCGTCATAGTGCCCGGCCCGCGCGTGCGCGAGGAAGTTCGACGTCGTCACCGGGGCGCGCACCGGGTCGAGCTCGAGCACGAACTCGCCCGCCGTGGTCCGCACGAGCACGTAGATCTGCATGTTGGTGATGTCCGCCCGCTTCTCGGGCACGTGCCTGCACCCGCCCGCAAGGCCCAAGGCGGCAACCAGCACCCACGCCGGCACACCCAGCAGAATCGTTCGCAGCATGCGAGGAGCATACCTCCGAAATGCCCGGGCGCGCGGGCCGCCCGCGTCATTCCAGGTCGTCGATCGTCCTCGGCCAGTGATCCTTCAGGAGCCGCGAGAGCGAGCGGTCCGCCAGGATCCGGCCACCGGTCTGGCACCGCGGGCAGTAGTTGGTCTCATTCTCGGCGTGGACAATCCGCTGGATGGCGACCGGCGGCGGCCCGCAGCGCGGGCAGGGCTTGCCGAACCGGCCGTGCGCGCCGAACTCGGGCCGAAAGGCGGTGACGTCGCCCGGCCCGGGGAAGCGCCGCTCGAAGCGCTCACACAGCGTGCGGGTCCATCGCGAGAGCACGCTCCGCGACGTCTCAAAGAGCACGGCGGCCGCCTCGTCGCTGAGCTTCGACGTGAGCAGGATCGGCGACAACCGGGCTTCGAGCAGAATCTCGTCGGCATACGCGTTGCCGATCCCGCTGATGGTCCGCGGATCGGTCAGCGCCCGCTTGAGCATGCGGTTCTCCCGGCGCAGCACGCCGGCCAGGTTCGTCGCGCTCGCGCCCGGGTCGAAGAGTTCAAGCCCGCCCGGGTCGTGCGCGCGCAGACCTTCCTCGCCGCGGGCCGCGTGCATCGATGCGCGCCGCCTCGTCCCCGCCTCGGTCAGCACGAGCGAGCCCGTGGGAAACTGCAGTCGCGCCAGCGTGATGCGGGCCGGGGGCCTCACCCCCGGCGCCTTCCACTGGAACCGCCCCGCGACCATGAGATGCACCACCAGGAACAGCCGCTCATCGCTCGAAAACTCAAGCACGACACGCTTGCCCAGGCGGCGCAGCCCCGAAACGGTCCGACCCTCAAGCGCCTCGATCGGCGGCTCGACGCTCCGCAGCACGAAGGGCGCCGCGATCGAAACGCGCTCGAGCGCGCTTCCCAACAGCCGGGGGCGCAGCGCGTGCAGGTACGCCTCGATGTCGGGCAGCTCGGGCACGCCGGAGTCTACCGGTCGCCCCGGCGCAAGCCCGCCTCGGGCCCTCGCTGGCTCGAATCCCCTACGATCGACCGTGCCGCGGTGTCGCATCGACAGGTCGTTGACCCGGGTCGTCGTCGGCGGGTTCGAGTTTCCGCTCGGGGTCTACCCCGTCGAAGACATGAAGCCCCGCGAGGGGTACACGGTCGCCTTCGAAAAGGCTGACGGCGGCGGCGACGCTCCCGAGTTCCCCATCGATCGCCCCGACCCGGACGACAGCGGCGATTTCGGCTCCACCCTCGAGGATGGCCGGCGCGACGACCCCTTCTCCGGCGCGCACGCCGACCGCGCCGACCTCGAAGCCTGGCCCGATCGCTACGTCTGGGACATTGTGATCCGCTCGTCGCGCCTCGAAGCGCTCATCCGCGCGCTCCTGGCCATGCTCCCCGGACGTGTCTACCCCATCCTCGACGTGCTCGGCTCCGACGCCTACCGCGAGATCGACCCGTACGTCGCCTACGAGCTCGTCGGGCAGGAACGAGTCATCGAGGGCCTCCGCCTCTTCCGCGGGTTCCTGCTCGAAGACGGCCTCGTCGGCTTCGGGGCCATGGCCGATGAGCCCTTCCTTTATGTATTCGTGGACGAGCACAAGATCTGCACCGTTCGGGCCGAGACGTCGATGCGCGAAAAGGTCGAGCGGCTCCTCGCCGCGTTCGACCTCGAGGAAGTCCGCGAGATCGCCGGCGCTGACGCCGCCCTGCACGAACACCGCACCGTGCTCGAAGCGCCGGATGACCGCCCCGACCTGGTCAACGCTGACGAGGCGGTGGAGGAGCTGAAGGACCTCTGGGGCCTTTCGCTCAACGTGGACGGCGAGCGGAACCTCGACGACCGCGGCGAGGAACTGGGCGTGTGCGGGTGGCGGTGCCTCGTGCGGGCGATCCTGGACGGGGGGGAGTGCCGATACGTCGAGGCCCTGCTCACGGCTGACTGCCTGAACACGGCCCAGGACATGGCCGGGGACGCGGCGGAGATCGCTCTCTCGGAAGAGCTTACCCGGGCAAAGGCCGGTGCCGACGAGGGGGATCCCACCCTCGACATTGTCACGGCCGACCGCCTGAAACCGGAGGAGTTCGTCAAGGCGGTCAAGGACGCCTCCAAGCAGAAGCCCGACCTGACGCACGAAGATGTGTGGGCGGTGCGGCTGATCGAGTGAGAGCGGGAATCCGCGCTGGAAGCGACGAAAGTGGACCGAGCTGAACGAACGCCCGCAACCGCGCGACCGCGGGGGGCGGAGAGGCTGTCCCCCGCTCGCCGAGCGCCGGCGCAGCCCGACCGAACACGTTCCTGACGCGCGGAAGTGCCTTGACCACGAGCAGTTGTGCGCAGGGAAAGTGAGAAGTTGGGGTTTGCGTTCGCAAACGCGATCGGCTATCTTTGGCCCCCTCCCATCGTCTGGACGACGTTGGGCGCTTCGTCGGCACTCGTGGCCGCGGCTTCGGTTCCGCTCGTGTGCACCAGCGGATTCCGTGCCGTGCTGTGGGGCATGACGAAGCGACGCAGTGGCGGTCGTCGTGTTTGGGCGAGTGCACACCTCGCCTGCTTCGGAGAGCTTTCATGCCGGTTCAACACCTGTCGGTTCGCCTTCTCGCGGGAACGTTTTTCGCGGGTCTGGCCACGACCACGCTGCTGGCTCAAGTCGCCGGAACGAGCGATCCACTGGCCAGGCCCGGCATCATTCAGCAGGCGCAGCGCTCGCTCGATGACGGCGAGCTCGTGATGGCCCAGCGCCTGCTGCGCGAGGCGGTCAAGTCCGCCGACCTCTCGGTCGAAGCCCGCGGTCTTGCCGCCGAGCTGCTCGAACGCACCGACAAGCGCATCAAGTCCGCCGACGTGGTCGAGATCAGCCTGCAGAAGGCCAGCCTCGACATGACCACCGGCGAACTCGTGCAGGCCGAGCGCCAGCTCCTCGCCGTGCTCTCCCGCGGTCAGATCCCGGCGACCCAGCGCGAACAGGCCTCGGCCATGCTCAGGAAGCTCAACGCGGCCCGCGCCGAGCTCGCGCCGCTGGTCGCCGACACCATCGCCCGCGCCGAATCCGACTTCAAGGACGGCCGCTTCGCCCAGGCGAAGGCCGCCCTCAGCGGGATCACCCGCAGCGGCGTCGAACTCACGCCCGCCCAGCGCTCCACGGTCGTGGCTCACCAGATGCGCCTCGTCGAGCTCGAAACCACGCGCGGCTCACGCTTTGAAGAATCGCCCGTGACCTTCGGGCTCATGCAGCCCGGCACCGTTCGGCGCGAGTCCGAACCCGTCGCCCAGGAGCAGCCCGCCGCTTCTCCCCCGCCGCCGGTCGAGCAGGCCCAGCCTCAGCCGGCGCCCGCTCCTTCGAGCGATGACCTCATCTCCATGGCCATGCGGGCCGACGCCGAGCGCCTCATTGTCGAAGGCGACGCGGCGTACACCGAGGGGCGCTTCGCCGAGGCGCTCCGCAAGTACGAAGTCGCGCTGAGCTCCGGGCGCAATCTGCTCGCTGCCGAGCAGGTCAAGCACGCCGAGGATCGCGTGGCGGATTGCCGGCTCAAGCTCCGCGCCGCGGGCGGGGCCGATCTGCTCAGCAGCGTGCGCGTCCAGACCGACGCGATCCGCGAGAAGACCAAGGCCGAGTACACCAACGAGCTTCAGCAGGCCAAGAAGGCCCTCGACGCCGGCGACACCGCCCGCGCCCGCGAGCTCGCCGCCCGCGCCCGCGTGACCGTCGGCTCCGCCCGCCAGTATTTCTCACAAGCCGAGAACGACGGGTTTGGCCGCGAGATCGACGAGATGAACCGCCAGATCGCCTCCGCCGAGGAGACCATCCGGCAGAACGACCTCGCCACGCGCGAGGCCGCCGTCAAGGAAGCCGCCCTGCGTGCCGAGCAGAATCTCCGCGAGGACAAGGACCGCCGGGTTCGCGAGGCCATCATCCGCGCCCGCGCCCTCCAGCAGGAGCAGAAGTACCGCGACGCGCTCCAGGTCGTCGACCAGGTGCTCTTCCTCGATCCCACCAACCCCACCGGCCTCCTGCTCCGCGACATCATCGGCGACATCATCATCTACAAGGAACAGGACGCCCTCTACGAGACCCGCTACCGCAACATGCAGCGCATCCAGCTCGAGAACGAAGGCGCCGCCATCCCCCCCACCCGCATCATCAACTACCCCAACGACTGGCCCACCAAGACCTTCCAGCGCGGCGAGGCCGCCGCGTACAACGACTCTCCCGACAACCGCCGAGCCATCTCCGCCCTCGAACGCCGAATCCCCGCGAACTTCGAAGGCAACCGGCTCGCCGACGTCATGGACTTTGTCCGCGAGACCTGCGGCGTGAACGTCGATGTCGACTGGGATTCGCTCCGCGCCATCGGCATCGATCGCGACATGCCCATCCACCTCCGCCTCACCGACGCCAGCGCTTCGGTCGTGCTCGAACGCGCCCTCGCCAAGGCCAGCCGCATCGAGATGGGCGAGCGCGCCGGCTTCTCCGTCATCGACGGCATCGTGAGCGTCGGCTCCGAGTCCTCCCTCCGCCGAACCACCGTCACCCAGCCCTACAACATCACCGACCTCCTCCTCGACGTCCCCAACTTCACCGAAGCCCCCAACATGGACCTCCGCTCGGTCATCGCTTCGGCGAGCGGCGAAAGCGGGCCCGCCAGCCCCTTCCAATCCAAGCCCAAGAGCGACCTCACCCCCAACCGCGATGATCGCATCCGCCAGATCACCTCCGTGATCACCGGCACGATCGATCCCGACGGCTGGCGCGACCGCGGCGGCGACACCTCCGCCCTCCAGGAGCTCAACGGCTCGCTCATCATCACCACGACGCCCACCAACCACCGCGAGATCGCCGGCCTCCTCGGCAAGCTCCGCGAGCAGCGCTCGATGCAGATCAACGTCGAGACCCGCTTCCTCACGGTCAACCAGGACTTCTTCGAGCAGATCGGTTTCGACCTCGACGTCTACTTCAACACCAACTCCAACATCGTTCAGAACGCCCAGCTCAACGACCCCACCGTCCTCCCCAGCGACTTCTTCGACTTCAGCCGAAGCTTCGTCGTTGACTCCACCGGCAACCCCCAGGGCCCGATCCGCCGCAACATCGTCGGTCAGCCCACCCCGCTGGGCGTCTCGCCCCCGGGCAACACCAACGACACCCAGATCCGCCAGGGCGCCCTTGCCGCCAACCGCTGGTCCCCCATCGGCGTGGGCTCGAACACCCTCGGCGTCGCCGAGAGCCTCGCTTCGGGCTTCAGCCCCTTCGCCGCCGACATCCTGAGCCGCGCCCCGGCCCTGGGCATCGCCGGTCAGTTCCTTGACGACATCCAGGTCGACTTCCTCATCAAGGCCACTCAGGCCGATCGCCGCAGCAGCACGCTCACGGCCCCGCGACTGACCCTCACCAACGGGCAGGTCTCCAACGTCTACGTCGCCACGCAGCGCTCGTTCATCTCCGACCTGACCCCCGTCACCGGTGAATCCGCCGTCGGCTTCGATCCTCAGCCCGGCGTCCTCACCGAGGGCGTCGTCATGCAGGTCGAAGGCGTCATCAGCTCCGACCGCCGCTACGTCACGCTCAACATCGACACGTCCGTGTCTCAGGCCGAGCGCCCCTTCCGCCAGGTCGGCGTCACCGCCGTCGCCGGCGGCCAGCTCGTCGGCTCGCAGGCCACCAACTCCTTCATCGAACTCCCCAGCATCAACACCACCCGCGTGCAGACGACCGTCACGGTTCCCGATGAAGGCACCGTCCTCCTCGGCGGCCAGCGCCTCGTCACCGAGCTCGAAGTCGAATCGGGCGTCCCCGTCCTCTCCAAGATTCCCATCATCAACCGCTTCTTCACCAACCGTCTCTCCTCCAAGCAGGAGCAGACCCTCATGATCCTCATCAAGCCCACCGTCCTCATCCAGACCGAAGAAGAAGAACGCAACTTCCCGGGTCTGTCCGATTCGGTCAAGTCCGGCATGGGCGGCTGATCTGCACGTCCCGCGCGACGGTCTCACGAGAAACACAAGGCCGAACCGGCATTCCCGGTTCGGCCTTTTTCATCCCTCGCGGTCGCGCGTTACCATTGCGTGCATGTCCGTCCCCGCTCGAAACATCTCTCTGGAACGGATGGTGTCGGCCGTGGAAAAGGTCAGAGAGCGATTGCTTCGCGCCGCCGGCGCCCTTTCCGCCGCCGGCGTGAACTACGCGGTGGCGGGTGGAAATGCCGTGGCCGCCTGGGTATCGACCGTCGACGAGGCGGCCGTGAGAAACACACAGGACGTGGACATTCTCATCCGTCGCGATGACTTTGGTCGAGCGCGCGCTGCGCTCGAAGCCGCCGGGTTCGTCTACCGTCACGCCGCCGCGATCGATATCTTCCTCGACGGGCCCGCAGCCTCGCCCAGGCATGGGGTCCACGTGATCTATGCGCGCGAGAAGGTACGGCCTCACGAGCCGGCGGCCAATCCCGACGTCACTGACTCCGAGCAGGCGTCATCGTTCCGGGTGCTCTCGCTCGAGGCGCTCGTCCGCGTAAAACTGACAGCGTGGCGCGACAAGGACCGCACGCACCTCCGCGACCTGATCGACGTGGGGCTGATCGATTCGGCCTGGCCGGCCAGACTCGGTGGCGAACTCGGCGCCCGACTCCAGGCGCTGCTCGACACGCCCGGCGGATGATCTCCCCCGGCCGCGTCCGCTTCTGCGCCGCTCGCCCCCGCACCTCACACCACCGCGCGCTTTGGCCCGAACCCCTCCGAGTCCTTCACGCCCAGGTTCAGGTAGATCTCCCGCGTCGCCGTGCTCTTGTTGAGCGTGTAGAAGTGCACCCCGCGCACGTCATTGTCGAGCAGGTCGCGACATTGCTCCGTCGCCCAGTGCACGCCCACGCGCCGCACGGCGTCGGGCTCGCCGCCCGTCCGGTTGATCGCCCGAAGGAGCGGCGCGGGAAACTTGCACCCCAGCGCCATGTCCGCCATCGCAAGCATGCCCTTCACGCTCGTCACCGGCATGATCCCCGCGACGATCGGCACCTTGATCCCCGCGATCTCGCACCGATCGCGAAAATCCAGGAAGTCGTGATTATCAAAGAAGAGCTGCGTGCAGATCCAGTCCGCGCCCGCGTCCACCTTCGCCTTCAGGTGGTCCATCTCCTTCACGCGGTTGGGAGTCCCCGGGTGCCCCTCGGGATACCCGGCGACGCAGATGCCGAACCCGCGCGGGTCGGGGTGCCTTGCCGGCCGCTCCGCGTTGAACCGGCGGATGTACCGAACCAGGTCGCCCGAGTAGCGGAACGCATCCTGCCCCCGGTCCCACTTTCCGTTCAGGTTCCGCGGCACATCGCCGCCGAGCGCCAGGATGTTCCCGATTCCCGCTTCCGCATACCGCTCCAGGATCGCCCGGATCTCCTCTTCGCTGTGGCACACGCACGTGAGATGCGGCACCGGCTGCAGACTTGATTGCGCCTTCAGCCGCACCACCAGGTCGCGCGTCAGCTCGCGCGTCGACCCGCCCGCGCCGTAGGTCACCGACACAAACGACGGCTTGAGCGCTTCGAACTCCGTGATCGTTCCATAAAGCGTCTCGGCCGACGCCGGGTCCCTCGGCGGAAAGAACTCGAAGGAAAACGTCGTGCTGTGCCGGGCGAAGATGTCGCGGATGTGCATGTTCGCCTCGAAACCAGACAGGGTGCCGCCGGGGTGAATATCGTCTCGACTCCGAGCCCGCTCCAGCCCCGACCCACCTCACCGGCCGCCCATGCACCCATCGTAGGTATCGGTCATGAAACCGGCGGCCGGCGAACATTCGAGCGAACCCAGACCAACGGAGACCGAAGATGCGCAGCCTGATATTCGCCCTCGCCGCTCTGCTCAGCCTCGCGTGCAGCAGCCTCGCCGTCGTCAAGGTCGAGGTCGTGGAGTACCAGATCGGGACCGGCGACCAGACCTTCCGCGGCTACCTTGCCTATGACGACGCCGCCAAGGACAAACGCCCCGGCGTGCTCGTCTGCCACGAGTGGTGGGGTTGCAACGAATACGCCGCCGAGCGCGCCCGCCAGCTCGCCGGCCTCGGGTACGTCGCCTTCGCCCTCGACATGTACGGCAAGGGCAACGTGACCACCGACCCGAAGCAGGCCGGTGAATGGGCCGGCAAGCTCTTCGCCGATCCCGAGTCGCTCCGCATGCGCGCGGGCGCAGGCCTCAAGCTCCTCGCCAGGCACGACCGCGTCGACGCGACGCGACTCGCCGCCATCGGCTATTGCATGGGCGGCACGGTCGCCCTCGAACTCGCCCGCACCGGCGCCGATCTCCGCGCCGTCGTCGCCTTTCATGCCAGCACGATCTCCGCGAAGAACCCCGACGACAACAAGCGGATCAAGGCCAAGGTGCTCGTCTGTCACGGCGCCGACGACGACTTTGTCAAGCCGGGCGAGATCGACACCTTTCAATCGCAGATGCGCGACGCCCGGGTCGACTACATCTTCATCGCCTATGCCGGCGCTCAGCACGCCTTTACCAACCCGAACGCCGACAAGGCGAACATTCCCAGCGTGAAGTACCACGAGCCCGCCGACCGCCGCTCATGGCGGCACATGCAGTCGCTCTTTGATGAATGCCTCGCGGGGTGAGCATTTGCCGGGGCCGCACGCTCCCCGCGGCGGCTAACGCACCGCGTCCTTCCAGTGCCGCACGACGGGCGCCGGCGACGCTCCGCGCGTCCCGTTCCTGACCCCGATCGGCCAGTCGATCGCGACGACGTCGATGCGCACGGGGTCTTCGCCCCACGCGTTGAGCGTCGCGATCTGCCGCGCAATTGCCGCCAGTTTCCGGCGCTTCTCCGCGTGCACCGATCGCTCGGGCGGGTACGCACTCACCGCACCATCGAGCTCAACCCGCCGCGTCTTCACCTCCACGATCACCCGTGTGCGCCCGTCGGGCGCGCACATCACCAGGTCCGCTTCCCCCTCTTTCGTGAGCACGTTTCGCGCCAGCAAGCGATACCCCGCGCGACGCAGCGTTCGCGCGGCCGTGTCCTCCCCCACAAACCCCAGCACGCGCGTGCTCGACAGGCGCGTCCCATGACGCAACTCATGCAGCCACAGCCGAACCCGCGCGGTCCACGGCGTCCCGGCCGGAATCCGCGGTTCTCCCGCCCTGCGCCGCCTCATCGCCCTTCACCCGTCGTCGGCGCGCCCGCCGCCGGCGGCACGCCGTACCGCTCCACCGCGATCGGCACCAATCGCTCGAGCATCTCCACCAGCGGCGAAAAGGACGCGCGCTCGATGAGGCCCTGAAAGAACCGCGTCTGCTCATCGACCCTTCGCCGCGCGGCGAGGTCGTAGTACAATTTGAGCTGCACGTCCTCCAGCGGCGCGGGCTTCGGCCTCTGCACGCCTTCCAGGCACATCCACACCTTCGTGTCGCGCCGACCGCCGAACCTGTAATCAAACGGCCCCACCACCTGCGGCGCCCGCTCCGGGTCGAGCGTGTGCACCTTCTCGTTGAGCACGGCGTCCTCGACGAGCTTGGCCGTCGCAAAGTCGCCCTTGAACGACCACTTGAACACTCCCTCCTCCCCCTTGGGCAGGATGTTCGCCCCCACGTTCGCGACTTCGACAAACGGCTTCCCGCTGGCGAGCCCGTCCACCACGCCCTGCACCGCTTCCGCGTTCGATGCTTCGATGATGATCATCCGCACGAGCGCCACCGAATCTCCCAGCTTTTCCAGATACTCCTTCTCATACGCGCGAAGCACGTCGCGCCACGACACGTTCACGCGCGGGTCCACGTTCCGCGACAGCACCATCCGCTGGAGCGTCAGCTTCTTCTCTTCCTGCACCTGCGCCTCAAACCCCCGTCCCTCGCGCTCGCGCAGCGTCTGCTCGGCGACCTCCCGGCTCCCGCCGTAGCGCGACGCCAGGTTGTCGCGCACCTGGTTGACGAAATAGAACAGCCCCTGTCGCTGCTCGGGCGTGAGCTGCGCCCGCGCCTCCGCCGTCAGCAGCTCGTCAATCAGGATCGCCTGGAGCCGGTCGTACATCACGTCGCGCGCCGTCCGCAGGAACGCTTCCCTCGTCCGCGATTGCGCGCGGTCCGCCCGCAGGCGCGCATCCAGCGGCGACAGGAACTTGTCCGCGTAGATCGGCTTCCCGTTGATCTGCCCCACCAGCGCATCGATGGTGACGCTTCCGGCCGTCGCCTGCGCCTCCGGCTTGATCACGTTCACGGGATCGCCCGCGATCACCGCGACATCTTTCAGGTCATCGGGCTTCGGGCCCGCCGAAACCACCAGCGGCACACTCGGGCGCGCCGGCGCTCTCGATTCCGTCGCGTTCCCGCCCTCACCGCCGCTCGCCGATCGAAAGTCTCCGGTCGTCACGCGCGTCGCGCCGCTCCCCGCACCGCCCGTCGCGCTCGAATCGCCCCCGCCGCCGCTCGAACACCCGCCCCCGAGCGCGGCGACCGCCAGCCCGATGAAACAGGCCGCCGTCCCCGGCACGCGACCGGCACGCTTCCACATTCGACGATTCACTTGACCGCTCGCGCTGAATGGCATGGCAAAGCGTAGGGAATTGCCCGGGAATCCACAAGCGCCCGCCTACCATGCCCCTGTCGCTCGGGGCTTCCTCAATCCGCCCCGGCTTCCCGCTGCTCCCCGACCTCATTCCACACCAATACTCATGCCCGACGAGCCCAAACTCATCATCGGCGACGACTGGAAGCGGCGCGACGACTCCCCGGCGCCAGCGCCGGCCCGACCCACTCCACCCGCCCAATCCGCCGGTGCACCCGGCCCCGCCGGCATCGTTGTCGATTCCGACTGGAAGAGCCAGGCCCAGGCGGAGAAGGAACGCCTCGACGCCGAAGCCGAGAAGAAGCGCCCCGCCGATGCGGGCGGCGGGCAGCGCGGCTCAGGCCGCCTCCCCGCGGGCGACTTCACCACGCTCGTCGGCACACTCGTCACGCAGGCCGTTCTCTACCTCGGGGGCATTCCCGACCCCGAAACCGGCCGCGCCATCGTCTCCCTCGAGCACGCCCGGTTCCACATCGACATGCTCACCGCTCTTCAGGCCAAGACCAAGGGCAACCTCACGCCTGAAGAAGCCGACGACCTCCAGAAGGCCATCATCGAGCTCCGTGCCCGCTTCGTCGATATCTCCCACGCCGTCGCCGAGATGCAGGCCAAGCGCGCCGCCGGCGGCGACCCCGGAGCACTGGGCGGCGGGCCCGCCGGACCCATCGCCTGAGCCGCGCGGCCGCTCGAACGTCCGCCCATGCTCTCACACGAGCAGTTCAAGTCGCTCCGAAGGGTGCTCGAGTTCCGCCGCCGGGAAGCGCGCATCGTCCGCGTGGTCGCCCTGCTGGTCCTGGCGCTGGTGATCGCCGGCACCGGCGCCTATGTCATCAGCGCCGCCGACCCGCCCTGGTGGTCGCGCGTCGCCGGCGCCCAGGACGACCCCGATTCGCGTCGCCTGGCCACCATGCTCGAAAACATGGTCGTGACCGAGCTCTCCCGCATCCGCCCGCCCAGCCCTTCCTCCCCCGCACTCAGTGAGCCCTGGGCCATGCGCATCCGCTCGCGCGAGCTCAATGCCTGGCTCGCCGCCAAGCTCCCCGCCTGGATCGACGGCCGCGGCCCCGCCGCCGCCTCGCGGCACGCGCCCGCCGAGCGCGTCCGCGACTTCCACCTCGTCATTCGCGAAGACTCCATCACCTTCGGCGCACGCGTCGGCAACGGGTCCGGCCGCGTCGCCTGGATCACCTGCTCTCCCGTGCTTCGCGATCACGCCCTCTGGCTCGACGCTCCCCGCGCCGGACTGGGCCGACTCCCCGTTCCCCTGCGCCTCCTCCTTCCCACCGAGAGCGGCGGCGCGCTCGTCTCCCTCGCCGAGGACGCACGGGCCGGCGCCGAACCCGCCGACGCATCGCCAACATCCCCGCCTTCCGGCTTGCGCCTCGCGCTCCTCGACGCCGCGCCCGCGCTCCGCGATCCGTCGATTCGCCTCGCCGACGGTCGCCGCGTGCACCTCATCGGCCTTCAGCTTGAGCCCGACGCGCTCGTCGTCACCTGCGTCACCTCCCGCTGATCGCTGCCCCCAACGGCTTCCGGCCACTCGTCAGGCCCCTACGCTCCGGCATGTCCCTCCTGGACGCCGACCCCGCGGCCGCGCAGACCCTCGCCCGCCTTGATCTCCTCAAGGCCCTGACGGGAATTCCCACCGCTTCGGGACGGGAGCACCGGGTCGTCGCCTTTGTGCGCCAGTGGCTCGCCACGCGCCCCGACCTCGTACTCAGCGAAGACCCTGTCGGCAATGTGGTCATCTCTTTCGCCGATCTCTCGCCCAAGCCGCGCGGGCGCTCCCGCTCGCGCCGCCCCCGCGCCGCCCCCCCGCTCTTCATCACTGCTCATCTTGATCATCCCGCCTTCGTCGTCGAGCGCGTCGATCCCGTCGCACGCCAAGTTGAACTCTCCTTTCGCGGCGGAGTGAACGAAGTGTTCTTCGACCACGCGCCCATCATTCTCCACTCCGCCGGCGGCCCGACCGCCGCCACCCTCGTCGGCACCGCTCCTCAATCCTCCCACGCCGGCACGCACTACCTCGCCGAGATCGACGGCCCCGTCTCACTTGCCCTGCCCGCCATCGGCGACATCGCCACGTGGTCGATGCCCGGACCGGAGATCGACGCCGCGGGAATTCTGCACGCGCCGGCCTGCGACGATCTCGCCGCGGTCGCCGCCGCGCTCAGCGCGATCGATGCACTGCGCGAGCCCCCGGCCGCAAACGGCCCGCGACCCGCCGGCCCGCGACCGGACGTCCGCGTCCTCCTCACCCTCGCCGAAGAGATCGGCTTCATCGGCGCCATCGCCGCCTGCCGGCACAAGACCATCCCTCGCGGCTCCGTCGTCCTCGCCCTCGAAAACAGCCGCGCCTTCCCCGAATCCCCCGTCGGCGGCGGGCCCATCGTCCGCGTCGGCGATCGCCTCTCGATCTTCACGCCCTGGCTCACCGCCGCCTGCTCCGACGCCGCTGAATTCCTCTTTCGTGGTGCGGCCTCCCTCTCCGCCTTGCAGAGCGCGGGCCACCTGGCCAAGCGCCCGTGGCAGCGCAAGCTCATGGCCGGCGGCGCCTGTGAAGCCAGCGTGTTCTGCCACGAGGGATTCGCCGCCACCTGCCTCTGCCTTCCCCTCGGCAACTACCACAACATGCCGCACCTCGAGCGCATCCAGGCCGGCACCTACGACGCCACCCAGCTCGGCCCGCCCCGCTGCGAACGCGAGTTCATCCACACCCACGACTACCTCGCCCTCGTCGATCTCCTTGTAGCGCTCGGCCGCACGCCCCCCGTCGCCGGCCCCGCCTCGCCCGGCGGCGACGATTTCGGCCATCGCCTCAAGAAGCTGTACGACGAGCGCTCCTTCGTCCTTCCGAAGCGGGAGCCCGAGCCCACGCGCGCCCCCGCCAGGCGCCGCGCCGCCCAGCCCAGGAAGCGCCCGCGCGCCGGCACACGAAAGCGCTGAGCGCCGTTGGCGCTCATTTCACGCGAACTCCGCATCACCTACGTGGCCTTCAGCGCCCGCCGACGCGCCGCCCACACGCCGATCCCCGAGATCGCCGCCACCATCCCCACCGTCAGCCATTCTCCCGTCGCCACCGGCGCCCCGCCCAGCCGCACCGCCGCCGAGCCCACCAGCCCGCACAGCGGCCCCATCACATACCCGACGCCGATGAGCGTCTCGAACAGCCCGCTTGCCTCCAGCTCCGCCGAGCCGACTTCCATCGTGTAATACAGCGTCGCGGCGTACACCATCCCCACGCCCGCGCCAAACCCGACCAGCCCCGCGCACAAGACCCCGATCCCCAGCGCTCCGCCCCCCGGCACGAACACCGGCACCAGGATCACCAGCGCCAGCGACATCAGCACCAGCGCCGTCCCCACCACCGGCGTCGTCCACCGCCCGTGCCACCCGTGCCACCGCTCCATTGCGCCGAACGCCGCCACCCGCGCGATCATCCACACCGCGATCAGCGGCGTCTCCCACACCGGCGGCACCTTCAGCCGCTCGAACGCAATCGTCAGATACGGCGCCAGCGCGCTGATCCCCAGGAACGCCACCGGCAGCAGCCACTGATGCGCCGCCAGCAGCCGCGCATACACCGGCGGATGCGCGAGCGAAAACGCATCGGCCACCGGCTTCCCGCACTCGGGACAGCTTCCCGCCACCATCGCCCCGAGCAGTGAGCAGTGGCAATGCGGGCACGAAACGTCCTTCTGAACCGTCGGCGTCGCCGGCAGCTCCGGATCGTGCACGTGCCGGCCGGGCCGCGCCTTGAACCAGACCAGCACGATCGCCGTCAGCCACTGCACCACGCCCACCGCGCGGAGGATCAGCAGCGCCCGCTCCTCCACCAGCGGCGCGATCACCAGCAGGGTGAGCACCAGCGCCGACGACCACGCGATGTTGAACCGCCCGATCGCCCGCCGAAGCTCTCCCGCGCGACGCCCCCCGGACACGTACGACTCCACGATCGGCCACATCATCCCCGACATCGCGCTGTACACCGCGCACAGCAGCCAGATCGGCCACGTGTCCCGGCCGCTCCCGAGCTGCATCGCGATCCACGGCACCCAGCACAGCACGCCGATCGCCACCATGAACCCCAGCAGCACCCCGCGATGATTCAGAAACGGCGACCCCGCACCGACCTCGGGCAGCCGCCTCAGCATCGGCCCGACGAGCATCGCCGCCGGGATGTACGCCACGCCGAACAGCAGCGCGAGCAGAAAATTCTCCGCGCGCCCGAACCCATACTGAAACTTCGCCAGCGAGAACAGCCCCGAGTACGCCACCGCCGACCCGATCGAGTTCAGAAACGCAAACAGCAGCACCGGCGCGAGCGCCGTCGGCGCGTGATTGACTCGTCGTTCGCTGTCGCCGTTCCGGGACATGGGCGGCGATGGTACGCGACGCATTGATCCGCGCGCGTTGGCGCGGGCGTGCGCTCGCAGGCCGGGCGCCTCAGCAGCTCAACCCGAAGAACCGCTCCTTCGACCCGCCCGGCCCGATCCGGAAGTTCATGCACTTCCCGCACGACGGGCACCGCCCCTGGTACCCCGTCCCCTCGCGATTGAGGTACGCACGCGTGTACTGGTTCGCGCAGCGGAAGTACAGCCGGAGGTACCGCCGTCCCGCTCGCGGCTCCCCGCTCTCGCCATCCACGGGCATTTCCCGCCGCGACCCGACCGTCAGGTCCACAATGTCCTCGTTGCCGTCCGTCGCCGCCATGCACGCCGATATCGGCACACGGGCCCACCTGGCCCAAGTCTCGCCGACTACCAAACAGACACCACATTCCCGGTCCGCACCGCTCGTACGATTGTCAAACCTGCTGTCGCACCGATAAACTCTCATCCCGCTTCAGACGCGAAACTGAGGCTGCCTCTTCGTCTCCCCCAATGGCCGGCGTCCTCACCATCCTCCCGGATTTGCCCCCAGCCCCCACGCCCATCGGGCTCATCGCCGGGGGCGGGCGGCTGCCCATCAAGGTCGCCGAGGGCCTCCGCTCCTTCGGCCATCCGATCCACGCCCTGGGCCTCATCAACCAGTTCGAGGCCGAACTGCCGGCCCTCTGCACCACCTTCCGGCAGGTCGGCATCCTCCGCGTCGGCTCCTGGTGCCGACACCTCCGCCAGTCCAAGGTCCAGCACGCCATCATGGTCGGCAAGGTCGACAAGGCCAAGCTCATGTACGATCCGTGGCGGATGGTCCGCCACCTCCCCGACTGGGCCACCCTCGTCGGCTGGTACCGCCACCTTCGCCACGACAAGCGCTCGCACGCCGTCCTGAGCGTCATCGCCGAGCAGCTCAGCATGTCCGGGATTCACCTCTTGGATTCGACCGCGCCCATTCCCGAGCAGATCGCGTCTCCCGGCGTCATGGGCCGTCAGCACCCCGACGCCGAGCAGCGCGCCGACATCGCCTTCGCCTGGCCTCTGCTCAAGGAAGTGCTCCGCCTCGATATCGGCCAGGCCGTCAGCGTCCGCGAACGCGACATCATCGCCGTCGAAGCGATCGAAGGCACCGACCGCATGATCGAGCGCTCCGGACACCTCTGCCGGCGCGTCGGCTGGACGCTCTGCAAGGGCGCCCGCGCCGGCCACGATCGCCGCTCCGACGTCCCCAGCATCGGCGTCAAGACCATCGAGAATCTGCACGCCGCCGGCGGGCGCTGCCTCGCGCTCGCCGCGGGCGATGTCATCATGATCGACAAGCCGTCGGTGCTGGAGCTCGCCGACCGCCTCGGCGTCGCCGTCGTGGGCGTTCCCGCCGCGCAGGCATAGCCCGGGACACCCCGCGTTCTGCCGAGAATCTCACGCCCCGCCCTCACCCGACCGATACCCTTCCACAGGTGATCCTTCGGCACGCGCCGTGCGTACAGACATCCGACGCGCTTCCCCGCTCGAATTCTCTCTCGCCCCTCCCATGCCCGACCACTCTGACAACAAACGCCACGACTCCTCCTCCGACACGCGCGGCCCGGGCGACTCCAACTCCGGCCCCGGCGGCGGCGGCCAGGGCGGGCCCGGCGCGCCCGGACCCGGCGGCGGCTTGCGCCCCAACCGCGGCATGTTCGCCGTTCTTGTCGTCTTCTCGATGGGGCTCCTCCTCTTCCTCCTCTTCTCCGCGCTCTCTCCCAAGTCCACCGGAATCACCTGGGAAGAATTCACCGCCAAGTACCGCAACGGCGACCTCAAGGAAGTCGTCCTCGCCGATGAAGCCATCACCGCGCGACAGCGACCGACCGCCACCGAGCCCGAAGCGATCAATGTGTACGTCCGCATCACCCCCGCCACGCGCGACGAAAACTTCAAACGCCTCTACGAGCTCACCAACGGCAACTTCCGTGAGCAGCCCACCAACTACTGGGTCCAGGTTCTCAACTTCGCCATCCCCTTCATCCTCATCCTCGCCATCGTCTGGTTCTTCCTCCTCCGCGGGCTCCGCTCCGCCGCCGGCGGCCCGGGCGGCATGCTCGGCTCCTTCGGCAAGTCCCGGCACAAAGTCCTCATGAAGGAAAAAACCGGCGTCACCTTCGCCGACGTCGCCGGCATCGACGAAGCCAAGGACGAAGTCGACGAGATCATCCAATTCCTCAAGGCGCCCAAAAAGTTCATGCGCCTCGGCGGCCGAATCCCCCGCGGCGTGCTCCTCGTCGGCGAACCCGGCTGCGGCAAGACCCTCCTCGCCAAGGCCATCGCCGGCGAAGCCGACGTCCCTTTCTTCTCCATCTCCGGCTCCGACTTCGTCGAAATGTTCGTCGGCGTCGGCGCTTCCCGCGTCCGCGACCTCTTCAAGCAGGCCAAGGAAGCCGCCCCTTGCATCATCTTCCTCGATGAAATCGACGCCGTCGGCCGGCGCCGCGGCGGCGGCTTCAACCACGGCGGGCACGACGAGCGCGAGCAGACCCTCAACGCCATCCTCGTCGAGATGGACGGCTTCACCCCCTCCGACGGCGTCATCGTCATCGCCGCCACCAACCGCGCCGATGTCCTCGACCCCGCCCTCATCCGCCCGGGCCGCTTCGATCGCCAAATCACTGTCCCCCTCCCCGATGTCAAGGGCCGCCTCGAGATCCTCAAGGTCCACGCCAAGAAGGTCAAGCTCGGCCCCGATGTCGACCTCGAACGCCTCGCCAAGGCCACGCCCATGTTCTCCGGCGCCGACCTCGCCGCCATCATCAACGAGGCCGCCATCGCCGCCACGCTCACCAACAAGGACTGGGTCGAGCACGAAGACATGGAAGAAGCGCGCGACAAGGTCCGCTTCGGCCGCGCCAAGAAATCCCGCGTGCGCGAAGCCGACGAAAACAAGCTCACCGCCTACCACGAAGCCGGGCACGCCGTGCTCCACATGCTCCTCCCCGAGAGCGACCCGCTCCACAAGGTGACCATCATCGCGCGCGGCTCCATGGGCGGCACCACCTACTCCCTCCCCGAAAAAGACCGCTGGGGCTACGGCCTCAAGTGGCTCAACGCCACCATGCGCGTCGCCTGCGGCGGGCGCATCGCCGAGGCCCGCGCGATGGGCGACATCTCCAGCGGCGCGATGGGCGACATCGCCCAGGTCACCTCGATCGGGCGCCACATGATCGAGGAATGGGGCATGAGCCCCAAGCTCGGCTTCGTCCGCTACGCCGCCGCCGACACGCGCGAAATGTTCGTGCCTGAGAAGGCCTACTCCGACGAAACCGCGCGCATCATCGACGCAGAGGTGCGCCGACTCGCCGACGAGGCCTACGCCGACGCCGAACGCCTCCTCTTCGCCAACTGGGACAAGGTCGTCGCCGTCGCCGAGGCGCTCCTGAAGCACGAGACTCTGACCGGGGACGAAGTTGCCCGGCTCATGCGGGGCGAATCGCTGAGCAAGCCCACCGTAAGCGACCTTCTCGCCGCCGAGGCGCGCAAGGCCCGCGAAGCCGCCGCCGCTGCCGCGCCCGATCATCCCCGTCCCTCTCCCGAGGCGCCGCCGACCGGCCCCTACCCCCAGCCGGCGTAACCGCTTCGTCGCGTCAGTTCAGCACTCCGCGCGTTGAGACCGCGGCGCAACTCCGCGCTCCGCCGCGCCGTTGCTGCGGACTACGCTCGAACGCCGCCTCTCATGCTTGTCCTCGGGCTCAAGATGCTGCTGGGCGATCCGGCCAAGTACGCCGGCGTGCTGTCGGGAATCCTCCTCACCACCTTCCTGATCATGCACCTGCTGTCGATGTTCATCGGCCTCATCAGCCGGACCTATGCCGTCATCACCGACATCCCCGAAGCCGACATCTGGGTGATGGACGCCGCCGTCGAGTACGTCGATGAAATCGGCGGCCTCCCGCCCACCACGGTCGAGCGCGTCCGTGGCGTCGAGGGCGTCGACTGGGCCGTCCCGCTCTACACCGGCACCCTCCGCACGCGACTCTCCAGCGGGCACTTTCGCAACGTCGCCGTCATCGGCATCGATGACGCATCGCTCATCGGCGCCCCGCGAAACCTCATCGGCTGCACGCCCGCCGACCTCCGCCGCGCCGACTCCGCGATCGTCGACCTCGCCGCCACCGACCTCTTCCTGCGTCAGGCGATCGACCCGCAGCGCCACGGGCGCTTCGACCCCGATGCGCCGACGCGCCCCCTGGTCATCGGCGACGAACTCAGCATCAACGATCGGCGCATCACCGTGGTCGGTTTTGCGCGCGTCGCCCCGCGCTTCCTGTTCCGCCCCACGATCTACATGACCTACAGCCACGCCCTCGCCACCGCCCCCGCCGAACGCCGACTCCTTTCCTTCGTGCTCGTCAAGGCCCGTGCAGGCATCGATCCGAGGGCTCTCGCCGAGCACATCGGCGAGGTCACCGGCCTTCGCGCACGCACCTCCGCTCAGTTCAAGGCCGACACCGCCTGGTACGTCACCGACAACGGCGGCGTCATCGTCCGCCTCGGCATCATGGTCGGAATCGCCGTCGCCATCGGCGCCCTCATGACCGGCCTCCTCCTCTACCTTTTCACCATCGAAAACCTCCGCTACTACGCCACCTTCAAGGCGCTCGGCACGCCCGTCAGCACCGTCGTCTCCATGGTCGCCGTGCAATCTCTCGTCAGCGGCGCCATCGGCTTCGGTCTCGGCGCCGGCTGTTCGGCCCTCCTCGGCATGGTCATGGTGCGCATCGACCAGCCCTTCCTCCTCGTCTGGCCGACGCTCGTCTTCGCCGGCCTCCTGGTGCTCATCGTCTGCGTGCTCGCGGGCATGCTCAGCGCTTCAAAGGTCGCCCGCGCCGACGCCGCCGTCGTCTTCAAGTAAGCCCCCGCCCCCGCGGCCCGCCCGGCCCCGGTCCCCTTCCCTATTCCCGCCTCGATCTACCACGTTTGCGCGCGAAATGGCGGTACTCGCCCCGCGTTCACTGGCGGCGACCCCGCCGCGATCGCACACTGCTCCCCGTGCACCCACCGCACGCTCGGAGCCAAACCTTGATCGCTTATCCCCCGCGCCAGCCAGACAACGTCCCGCCCGAAGTCGCCGCTCACCGCGCCGCCCGACTCGCTGCCCGACAGTTCTTCACCCTTCCCCGCGCCCGGCGGGAGCGATTCCGATTCACCCCTTCCCCAGCTCGACAACCCTTCCGCCTCTTCGCCTCGATGCCTCGTGCCTCATGCCTCGATGCCTTCTTCGTCATCAACCCTTCGCCGCACGGCTCGACACCCTCCCGGCGCGCGATCGCGAAACGTCGCCCGGCCTTCGCACGCGTGCTCCACTCGCCCAAGGCGGGCAGGCTCTTCCCCGATCCGCCGTGGCACGTGCCCGGGGCGCTTCGATTCGGTGCCCCGGCATTCGCTGCACCTCCGCGCTCGAGCCTCCGTACTCTTGCGCCCATGTCCGACGCCGGCACTCCACACACCTATCAGTCCGCCTTCCTCCGCGAACTGCACTGGCGCGGCCTCATCGCCCAGGTCACCGACCCCGCGGGCCTTGACGCGCATCTCCTTGAAGCCGAGCACGCCGGCAACCCGGCCGATCGCCG
This sequence comes from Phycisphaerales bacterium, assembly GCA_050182995.1. Lineage (GTDB taxonomy): Bacteria > Planctomycetota > Phycisphaerae > Phycisphaerales > UBA1924 > JAEUIX01. The sequence goes on from JBFXBS010000001.1 coordinate 176,816, forward strand.
CGCCTACATCGGATTCGACCCCACGGCCGATTCCCTCACCATCGGCAACCTCGTCCCGATCATGCTCCTGGGCTTCTTCCAGCGCGCGGGGCACACGCCCATCGTCCTCGCCGGCGGCGGCACGGGCCTCATCGGCGACCCCTCCGGCAAATCCGCCGAGCGCGAACTGCGCACGCGCGAGCAGGTCGCTTCCAACGTGGAGTCTCAGAAGCGCATCTTCGGGCGCGTGCTCAGCTTCGATTCCGGCGCGAACGCCGCGACCATCGTCAACAACCTCGACTGGCTCGGCGAACTTTCCTATCTCGACGCGCTCCGCGACATCGGCAAGCACTTTTCGGTCAACATGATGATCCAGAAGGACTCGGTCCGTGAGCGCCTCAACAGCCGCGAGCAGGGCATCTCCTACACCGAGTTCAGTTACATGATCCTGCAGGCATACGACTTTGCGCACCTGCACAGGCACCTCGGCGTCACGCTCCAGATGGGCGCGACCGATCAGTGGGGCAACATCGTCGCGGGCGCGGATCTCATTCGGCGCTTCGCTTCTCAGCCGCCACACAACCCGCAGCAGTCTGCCTCCTTCGGCCTGACCACTCCCCTCCTCACCAAGTCCGACGGCACCAAGTACGGCAAGACCGCGTCCGGCGCCGTCTGGCTCACCGCCGGCGAGGGCCGCACCAGCCCCTATGCGTTCTACCAGTTTCTCCTCAATATCCCCGATGAGGACGTGGAGCGCTTCCTCAAGACTTTCACATTCCATCCCCGCGAAAAGATCGAAGCCATCCTGGTCCAGCACAAGACGGATCCCGGGGCCCGCGTCGCACAGCGCGAGCTCGCGCGCACCGTGACCGACATGCTGCATGGCGAGCCCGAGCGCCTTCGCGCCGAGAAGGCCGCCGCCGCGCTCTTCTCGGGCGACGTCGCCGATCTGCCCCATGACCTTCTGACGGAAGCCTTCGCCGCCGCGCCCTCGAGCGACGAACCCCGTGCCCGGCTCGACGGCGAGGGCGAAGACCTCCTCGAACTCCTCGCACGCACGCTCTGCAAGAGCAAGTCCGAAGCGCGGCAGGCCCTCGCCGATCAGTCGATCTCCATCAACGGCGTCAAGGCCCGGCCCGGCGAGCGCCTCACGCCCCGACACCTGCTCCACGGCTCGGTCATCCTGCTGCGCCGCGGCAAACGGAACTGGTTCGTCACGCGCTGGTCGTAGGACCTCGCCGCGTCTGATAGACTGCCCGCTCCACCACTCACCGCGAGGCGCGCATGACCGTCCCTTACTCCGTCGAACCCGAGCCCCGAAAGCCCGCGCTTCCCGGGTCGGTCGTCGTCTGCCCCACGACCGAAGACCTCATCGACACCGTCGCCCGCGACATCGCGGCGCACTCCATTGATTGCGTGCGGCGCTTCGGCGATTTTCACATCGCCCTCTCGGGCGGCAGCACGCCGTTCCCGCTCTATCGACACCTCATGATCGACCCCGACTGCCGCGCCATTCCGTGGACGCGCACGCATTTGTGGATCGTCGACGAGCGGTGCGTGCCGTTCGATCACGAGAAGAGCAACTGGCGGCAGATCGACGAAATCCTCGTGCAGCACTCCGGCATTCCGCCGGAGCAGGCCCATCCGATGATGGTGATGCAGGACGACGCCGCGGAGGCGTATGACCGCACATTGCACGAGACGCTCGAATGGCGCGAGAAGGGCCACGACCGTCTCGACTTTGTGATCCTGGGCATGGGCGACGACGGACACACGGCCAGCCTCTTCCCGCATTCGCCCGCGCTCGAAGACGCCGGGCGATGGGTGCTCAAGAACACCGGCCCGCGCGTGACTCCGCCCGACCGCGTGACGATGACCTACACGCTCCTCAACGCTGCTCGCTTCATCGCGGTGCTGTGCACCGGCACGAAGAAGCAGGAGATGATCGCCAAGGTCGCCGCCGGCCGGCACAGTCCCGCCGAACTGCCGATCCAGGGGATCAAGCCGATGCGCGGCGAGCTGCGCTGGTACCTCGACGCCGCGGCATGTCCGTGATGCCGTCCGGAAAGAAAGCGGCCCCGGCGACAGGCCGCCGGGGCGCTCCGGGTGAAGTTGAGCGGCACCGGTTCGTCACGCCGCGGCCACCGCTTCGCGATTGAGATTCTGTGACAGACGCGTCAGGTCGGCGTCGGCTTCGCGCTCTTCGGTCAACGTCTGCTGCAGGAGCGAAGCCGCGTCTTCATGCCCCAGGAGCGCCGCCCAGGTGCGCGCGCACCCGTACCCGGCGATCTCCACGTGCTCGACATGCTGGGCCGCGGCGATCAATGCGGCGTCGCGCACGCGCGGCTCGGCTTCGTCCATGCTCGCCAGTTTCAGGCAGTCGGCGCACAGCCCGCGGATTCCGAGCCCCTCGGGACCATCGGGCGACCCGGGCGACACGCCCAGCATGTCAAAGACCGCCTCCAGTCGGCCCAGATGTTCGGTGGTTTCTTCCGCGTGTCCGCGGAGCATCTGCGCCAACCGCTCGTTCGTCGCTGCACGGGCCAGCAGCGGCAACACCTCGGCGCTGTGCATCTCCGCAGCGTACAGACCGTTGAGCTGATCAATGAGCAACTGCTTCAGAGTCGTAAGCGGCATGTGACCTCCTTTGCGTTCCTGCTTGATGTGCGTGTCCGGTTCCGCGACTCGACGAATCGGCGCCGAACGCCCCACGGGTGCGACCCGCGGCGGCGAACGCGGCGACGAGAGCCCCGGACGCCCCAGAGGGTGCTACGACGACCATGCACGCGGGTTCCGCTGAATTCCTGAGACTCCGCCCGATCGTCAACTCACTCGCACGCGCCTGAACAGCCCCGCACAAAGCACCGGCTCAAATTGGCGGGCCAGACGAGCCGAAACAAAAACCCCGGCTCGCGCCGGGGCATTGTTCGATGCGGAGGATCATCCTGCTGACCATTATCCGCCGAAGGCCTTCTTGTAGTCCGACACAAACTTCTCGAGGCCGATGTCGGTGAGCGGGTGCTTGAGGACCTGCTTGATGACGCCCATGGGGACGGTCGCGACGTCCGCGCCGGCCATGGCGCACTGCACCATGTGCAGCGGGTGGCGGATGCTGGCGGCGAGAATCTTGGTCTTCATGCCGTAGTTGTCGTAGATCTTGCGGATGTTGCGGATCAGGTCCATGCCGTCGTCGCCGATGTCATCGAGACGCCCGAGGAACGGCGAAACGAGAAATGCGCCGGCCTTGGCGACCATCATGGCCTGCAGCGGCTGGAAGCAGAGGGTGAGATTCGTCTTGGTGCCCTTGTCGGCGAGGGCCTTGCAGGCCTTCAGGCCGTCGACGGTGATGGGCAATTTCACGACGATGTTGCCGGCGATCTTGACGAGATCGGCGGCTTCCTTCATCATGCCCTTGTAGTCGGTGGAGATGACTTCGCCCGAGACGGGGCCCTTGACGAGCTCGCAGATCTCGCCGAGGCGCTTGTGGTAGTTGGTGCCCTTTTCCTTGGCGATGAGGGAGGGGTTGGTCGTGACGCCGTCGAGGACGCCCAGGTCGTGAGCTTCCTTGATCTCGTCGAGGTTCGCGGTGTCGATGTACAGATCCATGGGTCGTGGCTCCGGGTGAAAGGCTCGCAGCGGCGGGCACGCGCGCGGGCACACCCGCGGCGGCAGCATCCTATCGGAAGGGCGCTCAGGCCGCCAGCGTGGAGGGGGGGGAGGGGATGGGGGAGGGGGGAGGGTGGCGGAGAACGGACCCTTGGGGTGCGTGGGCATCGGGGGAGTCGAAAGTGCCGGGGACTGGAGGTCAGGAAGCCGGGAATCCTGAAATACACCGAACTTCTGAGCGTCGGCAGAGGCGTCAGCCGGTACGATGAACTCCGAACAAGTTTGGAGCGAACGAACCTCCGCCGCCGATGGCCTTCGACCGCGTGGAAGGTCCGCCGACCCCCGATTGCCGCGGCCCGACCGACGATCTGGAAGCCCCCCGCCCCCCACCACTTCATGGCTCGCACGGTCACCATCTCGCGGTTTGCATCGACCATCGGGCTGGACCCCGGCGCCGCGGCGGCTGCGCCCGACGCGACGACCGAAGCCCCCGGCGAGAAGCGCCTGACCCTGCCGGAGCGGCTCGGACCGGTGCGGCTGATCCGTCCGCTTGGCGAAGGCGGAATGGGCGTGGTGTGGCTGGGGCGGCATGAGCTGTTGAATCTTGATGTCGCGGTGAAGTTCCTGCTGGATGTCCCGCGGAACGCGGACGATCCGCAGTTCGCGGCGTTCATCCGCGGCGCGCAGGCGGCGGCGGCGACGCATCACCCGGGGCTGAACCGGGTGATTCACGCGGACATCACGCCGGCGGGTGCGGCGGGCGGAACGGAGGGCGTTGCTGACAAGACCGAGGTTTCGGCGCCGGGTGTGCCGTACCTGGTCATGGAGTACATTGACGGGCCGAGCCTGTCGGAGGTGCTGAAGGCGACGGGGCCGCTGTCGACGGGCGTTGTGCGGGCGATTCTGCAGCAGGTGTGCGCGGCGGTTTCGGCGCTGCACTGGGCCGGGGGGAGCAGCGGCGGGAGCGGGGGCAGTGGCGGGACCGGGGGAGGCGGGGATGACGGGGTGGTGCATCGCGACATCAAGCCGGCGAACATCATGCTCACGCTCGATGGGCGCGTGGTGGTGACGGACTTCGGGCTGGCGTGTCCGCGGCCGACGGCGGTGTTCGGCGCTTCGGCGGGGCCGCTGGCCGGAACGCCCCCGTACATGGCGCCGGAGATGTTCGAGGGGATCGTGTCGGCGCGAACGGATGTGTACGCGATCGGAATCACGGCGTATCAGCTCCTGTCGGGGCGGTTGCCGTATGAGGGGAGCGTGGCGGAGATTCGTGCGGCGCTCAAGGAGCGAGAGCTGGATCGGACGCCGCTGATTGATTGCGGCGTTCCGGAGCCGGTGATCGAGGCGATCGAGCGGACCTCGAACCGGAACGTGCTGTTCCGGCCGAAGGCGCTCGCGCAGGTGCAGGACCTGTTTGAGCAGGCGTTCAGAGCGGCGAAGATCGAGGCGGTGGCGCCGAAGGTGCTGTCGGCGCTGGCGCGAGGTGAAGCGCCGGCCGGCGTGGCGGCACGAGGCGGCGCGCGGCCGGCGAGAGCGGCGTCAACCGCGCACACGCTGTACGAGACGCTGGCGAGCAAGGCGGAAGAGAAGCGGAAGCTGGCGATGCCGCCGCCGCGGCGCGCGAGCGAGGAGTTTGAGTTCACGGTGGACGCGGAGTCGGACGGGCGGTCCGGGCCGCCGGCGGGGGCGTCGGGAGAAGGCGGGGCCAAGGGCGGAGCGTCGCCGGGGGCCCGCGAGGGGAAGTCGGGGCTTTCGTCGTGGCTGAAGCGGCTCTGGGGCTCGTGAGGTCGGTCAGCCGAAGCGGCCGGTGACGTATTGCTCGGTCAGGGGGTTGCCGGGGTTCTGGAAGATCTTGGGGGTCTTGTCGACTTCGACGAGCTTGCCGATGTACATGAAGGCGGTGAAGTCGCTCACGCGGGCGGCCTGGCTCATGTTGTGGGTCACGATGACGATGGTGACGCGGGTCTTGAGCTGGTGGATGAGCTCTTCGATCCTGGTGGTGGCGATGGGGTCAAGGGCGGAGGTGGGCTCGTCGAAGAGGATGATTTCAGGATCGACGGCGAGGGCGCGGGCGATGCAGAGGCGCTGCTGCTGGCCGCCGGAGAGGTCGAAGCCGGGCTTTTTGAGGCGGTCTTTGACTTCGTCCCAGAGGGCGGCGCCGCGGAGAGCGGCTTCGACGCGGCCGGCGAGTTCGGAGCGGGAGCGGACGCCGCGGAGGCGAAGGCCGTAGGCGACGTTCTCGAAGATGGACTTGGGGAAGGGGTTGGGCTTCTGGAAGACCATGGAGATGCGCATGCGCATTTCCATGGCGCTCACGCGTGCGTCGACGATGTTGATGCCGTCGGGCTGCAGGAGGATCTGGCCCTCGTAGCGGTTGCCCGGGTAGAGGTCGTGCATGCGGTTGAAGCAGCGGAGGAGGGTGGTCTTGCCGCAGCCGGAGGGGCCGATGAGCGCGGTGACGGCGTTGCGGCGGATGACGAGATCGACGCCCTTGACGGCGTGGAAGGTGGCGTAGTGGAAGTGAAGCCCGCGGACTTCGGCCTTGACCGGGTGCGAGGAGGGATCGCGATCGTTGAGCGTGGCGGCGTGAGGAGCGACGGTTGGGGCGGCGACGGGAACGCCTGTCGATGAGGGCGCGGCATTGGTGCGCGGCGCGGCGTCGCGGGCCGAAAGGTCGATCGAAACGGGAGGCTGTCGCCCGGTTTCCATGGTGGTTCTCCGGGTCACCACTTGATCAGCCTCCGGATGCGGAATCGCACCACGATGGCGATGAGGTTCATGGTCAGGGTGGCGAGGATGAGCACGACGCCGGTGGCGGCGGCGTTGACGAGGAACTCATCGCCCGGCCGCGAGACCCAGTTGAACATCTGGATGGGGAGGACGGTGAAAGGGGAGGTGAGCCACTCGGTGGGGCCGACGACTCGGCCGGCGTCGGTGGTCGAGAACGGGGTCGGGGGCAGAAAGGCGATGAACGTGAGAGCGCCGATGGTGATGAGGGGAGCGGTCTCGCCGATGGCGCGGCTCATGGAGATGATGACGCCGGTGGCGATGCCGCCGCGGGAGTAGGGAAGCAGGTGATGACGGATGACCTGCCAGCGGCTGGCGCCCAGGGCGTAGGCGGCTTCGCGGATGTGCTGAGGGATGGAGCGAAGAGTCTCGCGCGTGGCGACGATGACAATGGGGAGGATGAGGAAGGCGAGGGTGATGCCGCCGGCGAGGATGCTCTGACCGAGGCGGAACTGGTAGACGAGGAGTCCGAGGGCCATGAGGCCGTAGACGATGGAGGGGACGCCGGCGAGGTTGGTGATGTTGGTTTCGATGAGATTGGTGAACCAGTTTTTGCGAGCGTACTCCTCGAGGTAGACGCCGGCGGCGATGCCCATGGGGACGCCGACCGCGCCGGTGACGAACATGATGAGGAGTGAGCCGACCCAGGCGGAGAGGATGCCGGCCTTTTCGGGATGGCGGGAGGGGAAGGACGTGAGGAACTGCCAGTCGATGCGCGTGAGGCCCTGCCAGGCGAGGCTGAGGATGAGGGCGCCCAGGACGGTGAGGCAGGCGACGGTGAGGATTGCGCCCGCGGCGGAGAAGGCCGCGTCCTTGAACTTGCGAGCACGGATGATGGCGGCGACGTTTTGCACGGGTCAATAAGCCTGGCGGAAGCGCCGCTTGAGCGCGGAGCCGATGAGGTTGAAGACGAGGGTCATCGAGAAGAGGACGAGGCCGGCGGCGAAGATGGACTGATAGCCGATGGAGCCGTGGGGGAGATCGCCGAGGCTGACCTGGACGATGTAGGCGGTGATGGTGGCGGCGGGCTCGGTGGGGTTGAAGGTGAGATTGGGCTGCTGCCCGGCGGCGATGGCGAGGATCATGGTTTCGCCGACGGCGCGGGCCATGGCGAGGGTGTAGGCGGCACCGATTCCGGAAAGCGCGGCGGGAAAGACCACGCGCCAGGCGGTGGTGAGCCTGTTGGCGCCCATGGCGTAGGAACCCTCGCGGAGGATCATGGGCACAGCACGCATGGCGTCTTCGGCGAGCGAGCTGACGTAGGGCACGATCATCACGCCCATGACCAGACCGGGACCGAGCATGTTGAAGGTCGGCAGGTCGGGGATGAACTTCTGGAGGAGCGGCGTGACGGCCAGGAGCGTGAAGTACCCGAAGACGACGGTCGGAACGGCGGCGAGAAGCTCAAGGGCGGGCTTGACGACTTCGCGGACGCGGAAGGGAGCGAACTCGGAGAGCCAGATGGCGATGATGGTGCCGACGGGCATGGCGATGACCAGCGCGATGAGCGTGGTCATGAGGGTGCCGCAGACGAGGGGGAGGATGCCGTAGCGCGGGCTGGCGAAGAGGGGCATCCACTCGGTGCCGGTGAGGAATTCCCAGATGCTGACGTGCGCGAAGAAGGGGATGGTCTCGACGACGAGGGTGTAGACGATGCCGGCGGTGATGAGGACGGAAAAGAGGCCTGCGGCGAGGAGTCCGAACTCGATGACGCGCTCGCCGATCCGGCGGCCGGAGCGCTTCACCAGGGGCGTGAAGGCGGGGCCGCCCCCGCTTCCTCCAGGAGCCGCAGGCAGGATCGGGTTGGCGGGCAGGGCCGTCATGATCGTGGGCGGCTGGGCGTGGAGGGCGAACCTGAAGGGGGATGAAAAAAGGCGGGAGAGCCCGAGAGCGTCTCCCGCCCGATGGTACCAAGGACGGCCTGAGGCCGGGCCGGGGATTACTTGGTCAGTTCCTTTTTCACGATTTCGTCAATCTTCAGGCCGACGGCTTCGTGTCCGGCGAAGACGGTGCCGGTTTCGAGCTTGGCCCAGCGGCTGCCGATGGCCTCGTAGGCGGAGTCGGGGAGGGGAACGTATTTGACTTCCTCGCTGAGCTTTTTGACGTTCTTGAGGTAGAAGTCCACGAACTCCCTGACGAAGGGCTTGGACTCGACGGACTTTCGGTTGACGTAGATGAAGAGGGGGCGGGAGAGCGGGTTGTAGTCGCCGGTGAGGACGCTTTCCTTGGAGGGAATGACGCCGCCCTTGCCGTTGTCGATGGCGACGGCGGTGAGCTTCTTGGCGTGGGGCGCGTAGTAGGCGTAACCGAAGTAGCCGAGGGCGAACTTGGAACCTTCGACGCCGCGGACGAGGACGTTGTCATCTTCGGAAGCGGTGAAGTCGCCGCGGCTGGCCTTGGACTTGCCGCAGATGGCCTCGGTGAAGTAGTCGAAGGTGCCGGAGTCAGTGCCTGCGCCGAAGAGCTTGATTTCCTCGGCAGGCCAATCGGGGCGGACCTGGTTCCACATGGTGATCTTGCCCTGGGCGGCGGGCTCCCAGATCTTCTTGAGCTCGGCGACGGTCATGGTCTTGGCCCAGGTGTTCTGGGGGTTGATGACGACGGTGAGGGCGTCGAAGCAGATGGGGAGCTCGATGTACTCGACGCCGTTGGCCTTGGCGTCATCCATTTCCTTCTTGAGGATGGGGCGGGAGGCGTTGGAGATGTCGGTTTCGCCGCGGGTGAACTTCTTGAAGCCGCCGCCGGTGCCGCTGATGCCGACGGTGACCTTGATGGCGCCCTTTTTGGAGTTCTGGAAGTCCTCGGCGACGGCCTCGGTGACGGGGTAGACCGTGCTGGAGCCGTCGATCTTGACGACGTTGTCGACGGCGAGGGACGGCGCGGAAGTGCCGATCATCGCCGCCAACCAGACAACGCCCGCGCCCGCGATCTGTGCCTTCATAAAGTGGACCCTTTCAGGCCGCTGACGGGGGTTGAGGGGCTGGGCCCACGCGTGCCCTGCCGCACCAACCGTGCAGCGTGCCAGACGGGGGAAAGGATAGAAGGAGGGGTCGGAAAGTCCGCGCGAGCGAGCGCTAAGGATGCGCAAAGCTGAGCGCTCCGAACGACCTCCCCGGGAGGGCGGCGAGTGCCGCGCTTGACGCGGGTGCCGATCCGGGGATGAATTCGATCGCCATGCCTGCCTCTCCTTCACCGGTCCCCTCGCCTGCCGCTCCCCCCGCGCCCCCCGCCATCGTCGCTGAGAGCCTTTCCAAGTCGTTCGGCTTGGTGCGCGCGGTCGAGCGGGTGAGCTTTTCCATTTCGCCGGGGCAGCTTGTGGCGTTCCTGGGGCCGAACGGGGCGGGCAAATCGACGACGATGCGGATGTTGACGGGGTTTTTGTCGCCGACATCCGGGAAGGCCCGGATTGCGGGGATCGACGTGATGGAGGAGCGGGTGGAGGCGGCGCGGCGGATCGGGTATCTGCCTGAGAACGGGCCGCTGTATGGGGATGCGACGCCGCTGGGGCTGCTGAGTTTTCTGGGTCGAGCACGAGGCATGAGGGCGGGTCAGATTCGTGAGCGGATCGGGGTGGTGGTGGAGCAGTGCCGCCTGGCGGAGGTGGCGAGCCGACCGATCGGAACGTTGAGCAAGGGGTTCCGGCAGCGCGTGGGGATGGCCGGGGCGCTGCTGCACGATCCGGATGTGTTGATTCTGGATGAACCGACGGCGGGACTGGATCCGAACCAGGTGGATCAGGTGCGGCAACTGCTCAAGTCGCTGGCGCGGCAGCGGACGGTGCTCCTGAGCACGCACATTCTGTCGGAGGTGCGAGCGGTGGCGGACCGGATACTGCTCGTGTCGCGCGGGCGGCTGGTTCACGACGGGCCGGGGGGCTCGCTCGGGGACGACGAGAAAGCGATGGAGGATCGGTTCCGGCGGCTCACGCAGGCGGCGTGAGGGCACGACTTTTCTGGCGCGACTCGGCGGCGGTCATATCGGCATTCCGCGTAGACGCGACGGCTCTCTGGTGTCACACCCATGCAACTGCACGTCATCACCTCGCTGCTTCGCAAGGAACTCGCGTCGTACTTCTCGAGCCCGACGGGGTACGTGTTCATCACGCTGTTCGTGTTCCTGTCCGGGCTGGCGGCGTTCTGGACGCCGGCGTTCTTTGATCGCAACCTGGCCAACCTCGACACGCTCAACGCGTGGTTCGGGGTGCTGCTCATGTTCCTCATCCCGGCGATCACGATGGCGTCGTGGGCGGAGGAGCGCAAGCAGGGCACCGACGAACTGCTCATGACGCTCCCGGCGACGGAGTGGGAGCTGGTCATCGGCAAGTACCTGGGGTGCGTGGCGATCTACGCGGTGTGCCTGCTGTTTGCGGGATTTCACGTGGTGGTGCTGTTTCTGCTCGGCCGGCCGGATCTGGGGCTGATGTTTTCGACGTACCTGGGATATCTGCTCTCGGGTGCGGCGCTGTGCGGCGTGGGGCTGGCGGCGAGCAGCCTGTCGCGCTCGGCGACGATGTCGTACATCGCGGGGGCGGTGGCGTGTGCGTTCTTCACGGCGATCGGGCTCATCGAGGCGGTGGTGCCCGAGACGGCGATCGCGGACGTGGCGCGGGCGATCGCGCTGCCGCGGCGGCTGGAGTCGCTGAACCGCGGGGTGATCGACCCGGCGGACATCGCGTACTTCGTCGGGATGGCGGTTCTGGGCATGGCGTTCACGGCGACGGTGATCGCGGGGCGGCGGCACGCGGGGATGCATCGGCCGGCGGCGGAGCGGCTGCATGTGCCGCTGCGGGGGGCGTCGGCGCTGGTGGTGCTTGTGTGCGGGGTGATCTTGCTGGATCGGTCGGCGCTGCGAGCGGATGCGACGGCGGAGCGGGTGTGGTCGCTGTCGCCGCAGACGAGGGCGCTGGTGGCGGCGATTCCGGAGGGGCGGGCGCTGGCGATCACGGCGTTCGTGTCGAAGCGGGTGCCGGAGAGCCTGGTGCAGCAGCGGGAGCGGCTGCTGGGGCTGTTGCGGGAGATCGAGTCGATTTCGCGCGGGCGGGTGGGCGTGAAGATCGTGGAGCCCGAGCCGAACTCGGCGGAGGCGCGGGACGCGGAGCGGGCGTATGGGATCAAGCCGCGGCCCTTGCCGAGCGAGACGCAGATCGGCGCGGTGGACACGGTGTTTCTGGCGTTTGCGGTGACCGGCGGCGGGGGACAGCAGCAGGCGATCACGGAGTTTCTGGGGCGGGGGTTGTCGGCGGAGTATGAGCTGGCGCGGGCGATCCGCTCGACCTCGGCGACGGCACGGAAGAAGGTGGGGATTCTGGACACGCCGGCGGAGTTGTTCGGCGCGTTCAACTTCCAGACATTTCAGCCCGGTCGCGACTGGCCGATCGTGGGCGAGGTGCGGAAGCAGTACGACGTGATCAAGGTGGCGGCGTCGGCGGCGATTCCTGCGGACATCGACGTGCTGATCGCGGCGCAGCCTTCGGCGCTGCGGGCGGAGGAGCAGGCGAAGCTGATCGAGTATGTGAAGTCGGGACGGCCGGCGCTCATCCTGGAGGATCCGCTTCCGCTGGTGAAGCCCGAGATTGCGACGGCGGAGCCGCGGTTGCCGCGGAATCCGATGATGGGGCAGCAGGCGCCGGCGGATCCGAAGCCGCCGATCGATCCGCTGTGGGAGGCGCTGGGGGCGAGAGTGCCCGGGGACGCAGTGGTGTGGGATGTGAACAACCCGCACCCGGCGCTTCGGGATACGCCCAATGAGTTCATCTGGGCGGCGCGGCCGGCGGGAGGCGGCGCAACCGGAGGCGGCGCGGGGAACGGGGCGTACGTGCCGTTCAATGACGAGAGCCCGGTGACGAGCGGGCTGCAGGAGTGCGTGCTGCTGTTCCCCGGACGGATCGAGCGGATCGAGGCGACGGGGACGGGGCCTGACGGGCAGCCGCGGGTGCAGAGCGAGTTTGTGACGCTCATGCGGTCGTCGCCGACGAGCGGGCAGGTGCCGTATTCGAGCGTGCTGCAGCGTTCGCCGTTTGGGGTGTCGGGGCTGAATCCTTCGCGGCGGCCGACGCGGATCAACCAGGCGCAGGCGCTGGCGGCGCGGATCACCGGAGGCGCGGCGGGGCCGGAGGGAAAGCCGCTGAACGTGATCCTGGTGTCGGACCTGGACGCGTTCAGCGAGACGTTTTTCAACATTCGGGAGAGCGGGGCGCTGGGGCTGGAGTTTGACAACGTGACGTTCATCCTCAACTGCATCGACACCCTGGCGTCGGAGGAGTCGCTGCTGGATGTTCGCAAGCGGCGGCGGGCGTTCCGGACGCTGGTGAAGATCGAAGAGCGGCGTGCGGACCAGATGCTCGAGACGTACAAGGCGATCGAAGCGGCGGAGGCCGATGCGGCGAGCCGGCTTGCGGAAGCGCAGAAGCGGCTGGACGACGCGGTGGCGGCGATTGAGAACAATGCCGAGCTTGACGAGACGACCAAGCGGATCCAGGCGGAGTCGGTGCGCGCGGCGGAGCAGCGGAAGCTTTCGGCGGCCGCGGAGCAGATCGAGGATCAGAAGGCGCGTCGGATCGAGGATGAGCGCCTGAAGACGAAAGAGGAGATCGACGCGATCCAGATGCGGATCAGGCTGGCGGCGGTGTCGCTGCCGCCGGTGCCGGCGCTGGCGATCGGCGTGATCATTGCGCTGCGGCGGCGGTCGCAGGCGGCGGCGGCGTATCGGAAATCGGCGTAGGGCGTGGGCGTTGGAACCGAACCGGGCACCTGTGAGTGGGCGAGCATGAACTCCTGGAACAAGACACTGGCGTTTGTCGGAGCGGCGGGGCTGTGCGTCGCGGCGGTGTATTTCACGCGGCCGGTGGCGCGCGAGGTGGCGCTCATTTCTGATCAGGGTGAAGCGCTGGCGCCGCTGCTGACCGATCCGCTCGCGATCAAGGGGCTGGAGGTGATCTCGTTCGACGCGTCGGCGGCGAAGACGCGGGCGTTCAGCGTCCGGTTCGAGAAGAACCGGTGGGTGATTCCATCGCACAACGGGTATCCGGCGGACGCGGCGGACAAGGTGGCGGAGGCGGCCTCGGCGTTCGCCGGGCTGGTGAAGGAGCGCGTGGTCACGGACTCGAAGGAGGCGCACGCGGCGCTGGGGGTTCTTGATCCGAGCGATGAATCGGCGACGGCGGCGGCGCCCGAAGCGCTGGGGACGCGCGTGACGCTCAGCGACGCGTCGCGTCCGATCGTGGACCTGATCATCGGGAAGCCGGTGGCGAGCGAGGCGGGCGGGTCGCCGTTCCAGGCGCCCTCGACGAAGCGGTATGTACGCGAGGCGGGGAAGAACCGGGTGTACATCACGACGCTCGAGGCGGGATTCTCGACGAAGTTTGCGGACTGGGTGCAGACGGACCTCGTGCAGGTGACGGCGGACCAGATCGAGTCGCTGGTGATCGATCACTACCAGGTGGACCCGGAACGGGGCATCACGCGCGATCCGGTATCGATCGAACTGAAGCGGCCGGCGCCGGCGGAGCCGGACCCGACGCAGCCGACGCCCCCCGCGCCATCGTGGACGCTGCAGGCGACGCCCGGAGGCGGGCTCGCGGCGGGGCAGGTGGTGAACCAGGCGAGGATTGACGAGGCCCTGCAGACGCTGGTGGGGCTGCGGATCGTGGGGGTGCGAGCGAAGCCAGCGAACCTGGCGAAGGCGCTGGGCGGGACGGGTGCGGAAGTGTCGCTCACGCTGCCGGACCAGATCAGCCTGCAATCGCGCGGGTTCTATCTCGGGCCGTCGGGGCAGTTGCTGGCCAACGAGGGGCAACTGGGCGTGCGCTGTGCCGACGGGGTGGTCTATTCGCTGTGGTTCGGCGGGATCGTGCCGGACACGGAGGACGCCGCGAGCGGACAGGTGGGCGGGGAGACGGAAGGGACGAAGGGGTCAGAGACCGCCAAGGCGCCGGGTGACGCCCGGTACCTGATGATCACCGTTGCGTTTGATCCGGCCCTCGTGCCGGAGCCGGTGAAGCCGGAAGCGCTGGTGGCAGCGGAAGCGGCGTTTGCGAAACTGAAAGCGGAGTTTGAGGCGGCGAAAGCGCAGACCCCGCCGGCGAGCGAGCCCGCGCCTTCGCCCGAAGGAACCCCCCCCGCGAGCGCGGCAGAGCCCCAGCCGGAGGCTTCGGCGCCGGTTGAGCCGCCGGAGCTGGTGGAGATGCGGTCGAAGCATCAGGCGGATCGGTCGGCGTGGACCGAGCGAGTGGAGCGTGGCAAGAAGCGAGCGGAGGGGCTGAGCAGGCGGTTTGCGGATTGGTACTACGTGATTGCCGCGGACAGCCTGAGCAAGTTGCGGCCGAAGCTGGACGAGCTGGTGAAGCCGGCGGAGGCGACGGCGACCGTGCCGGCGCCCGGTGCGTCCGCGCCGAGCGGGGAACCCGCGGGGAACTAGACGCCGGCGGGTCCGATTGTGGGGGCTGTGCCGGGGATGCGGGCGGGGCGCGGGGCGGCGGCAGAGCGCGGCGAGGGCGGAAGGTGTTGCGGGGGCTCGCCGCGATCCGATTCAAGGACGTACCCTCACGTGCGCCATGACCGATAATCCGCGGAAACTTGTCGGAGTGTTTGCCACGCTGCTGGGCGTGTGGCTGGTGGCGTACTGGGCGTGGCCCGAGTCGCGTGCGCCGGTGGAGTTTGACGCGCGGCCGCCGGTGGTGATGTCGTCGGCGCCGGCGTCGAACGCAGGCGCGATGTCGGCGCCGCCGGTGTTGACGCAGGTGGAGCCGACGCGGCTGCCGGGGGCGGGGAATGCGGCGCCGGTGCGGGTGATCGAGAAGCCGAAGTTTCGCGACTATTTGGTGCGGAAGGGTGATGTGAGCTTTGAAGCGATCGCGGCGCGGCCCGAGGTGTTCGGCGATCGGCGGCTGGCGGGAGCGATCGCCGCGGCGAACCCGATGGTGTCGCCCAACAAGCTCATCGTGGGACGGACGGTCTTGCGGATTCCGCTTGATCCGAAGAACATTCAGGGGCGCGAGGTGACGATCGCGCCGCCGGCGGCGAAAGCGCCGGAGAAGCAGCCCGACCCGGTGCCCGCGGCGCGCGCAACGGAGGTCTATGTCGTGCAGCCGGGCGACACGCTTTCGGGGATCGCCAAGGCGAAGTATGGGCGCTCGGCGTTGTGGGAGATGATCCTCGAGGCGAACAGCGACGTGCTCACCGATCCGGCGAAACTGCGGCCGGGGATGAAGCTGCGGATCCCGCCGGCGCCGAAATCGGCTGATTGAGGTCAACGCTCTCCCCCATCCACGCCCAACCCCACCCCCGCACACCACTCCACACCCGCCGGCACCTGCATTCACCCAACTCTCGATCCCGACAGACACTCCACGCACACCGCGGCGAAGGCTCATATGGCGAAAGTGAAGCGCATCCTCGTGACCGGCGGGGCCGGTTTTCTCGGCTCGCACATCTGCGATCGGCTCGTTGCGCAGGGGCATGACGTCATCTGTCTGGACAACCTCTTTACGAGCCAGAAGAGCAACATCAGCCACCTGCTCGGGAAGCCGAACTTCGAGTTTGTGCGGCACGACGTCACGCACCCGGTGTGGCTGGAAGTGGATGAGATCTACAACGCCGCGTGCCCGGCGGCGCCGGGGCACTACCAGTACAACCCGATCAAGACGATGAAGACGAGCGTGCTCGGCGCGATCAACGTGCTGGGCATGGCGAAGCGCTGCCGGGCGAAGATCCTGCAGTTTTCGACGAGCGAGGTGTATGGCGACCCGACGGAGCACCCGCAGACCGAGTCGTATCGCGGGAACGTGAACCCGATCGGGATCCGCGCGTGCTACGACGAAGGGAAACGCGCGGCGGAGACGCTCTTCTTCGATTATCACCGATCAAACAAGGTAAACATCCGCGTGGTGCGCATCTTCAATACCTACGGCCCGCGCATGCACCCCTTCGATGGACGCGTGGTCAGCAACTTCATCCGGCAGGCGCTGCTGAACCAGGACATCACGATCTTCGGCGAAGGGAAGCAGTCGCGCTCGTTCTGTTACGTGGATGATCTCGTCGAGGTGATCATCCGCATGATGAACGGGCCGGACGAGTTCGTCGGCCCGGTGAACATCGGCAACCCGAACGAGTTCACGATCCGGCAGCTCGCGGAGATGGTGCTGGAGATTTCGGGGAGCAAGGGGCGGCTGGTGCAGAAGCCGATGCCCGCGGACGACCCGACCCAGCGGCAGCCCGACATCACGCTCGCGCGGACGAAGCTTGGATGGGAGCCGAAGGTGCAGCTCCGCGAGGGGCTGACGCGGACGATCGAGTACTTCCGCGGGATCATGCCGAAGCTGGATGAGTTTCGAGCGCCGACGCCGAACTATTGAGCGGGCTTGGGTGACTGTTTCATCCGGTTGATCAAACCGAGTCACGCCGCGGCCACGAGCGCGCATGTCCGACGGGAACCGTCGGACCGCCCAGGGCGGCACCCGCACACGTCGGGAGCGTGTGCCATTCTGCCGGCCGTGGATCGAGGAACGGCCCGGATACTGTTGTGGATGCCGAGCGTTTATCCATTTCGTGCGGTGCAGTTTGCCGTGGGCGCTGATGTTTCGGGGGTGGTCGCCCCGCCGTATGACGTGCTGGACGCCGCGGGGAAGCAGCGGCTGCTGTCGCGAGACGCGCGGAACATTGTCGCGATCGATTTGCCGCACACGCCGGCGAAGGAGCTTGGGCCACCCGGGGCGTATGAGTCGGCGGCAGCGCGGCTGCGCGAGCAGATGAGCGCGGGCGTGCTGCGACGGCTCGAACAGCCGGCGATGTTTGCTTATCGGCAGACGTTCAAGAGCGCTGACGGGCGGGAGACGCGGCGGACGGGGATGTGCTGCACGGTGGAGACGGTGCCGTTCGGCCCGCGCGCGGGCGGGGGCATCCTGCCGCATGAGGAGACATTCAGCGGTCCGAAGGAGGACCGGATGGCGCTGATGAAGGCGACGCGGACGCAGCTTTCACCGATCTTCGGCTTGCACGCCGACGAGCGGGGGCTGGCGACGGCGCTGCTTCACAAGCTCACCGCGTCGCGCGGGCCGGACCACACGGCACGCACCGATGACGGCACGCTGCACGAAGTCTGGACCGTGAGCGACGGCCCGACGATCAAGGCGTATCAGGACGCGCTCGCGGGCGAGGACGTGTTCATCGCCGACGGGCACCATCGGTATACGACCGGGCTGAACTATCTGCGCGGGTTGGAGGCGAGCGGGTCGGTGCCGGCGGATCACGCGGCTCGGCGGTGCATGATCGTGCTCGTGGGCATGTCGGATCCGGGGCTGGTGATCTGGCCGACACATCGCGTGCTGGGCGGGATGACGGGGTACTCGCTGGCGGCGTTTGAAGCCGCGGCGAAGGGGAAGCTGGCGGTTGAGCGCGTGCCGGGCGGGCTGAAGGAGATTGAAGCGCAGATGGCGCGGGCCGGCGGCGCGGGCGGCGCGACGGGCGGACGACAGGGCGGCGTCGTCGGGCTGTACGACTTTGCAACGCGTCAGTGCGCCATCGGAAGGCCGGCGGCGGCGGACCCGCTCGCGGCGCGGTTCGCGGGCAAGCCCAAGGCGTGGCGCGAACTCGACGTGGCGATCATTCAGTACCTGATCGTCGAGGAGATCTGCCAGCCCGCGCTCAACGGCGGGAACCCGGTGAAGTGGGCGTTTCCGCACACGATCGCGGAGGTGGAGCAGATCGGGAGCGGGGCGGAGACGGGTGCGGGCGGCGGCGGAAACTTCGCGCAGCTTGCGGTGATCGTGCGCCCGACGCCGCTGCAGGCGGTGCGCGACGTGAGCCGGGCGAATGAACTGATGCCGCAGAAGAGCACGTTTTTCTATCCGAAGCTGGCGACGGGGCTGTGGGTGAATCCGCTGGAGTGATCGCGCGCGGCGCGCACGAGGCTTAGAGCGGCAGCGTCGGTCCGGAAGGCGCGGGCCACATGGCGCCGAAGATGGCGCCGGTGATGCAGGCGTACACGACAGCGTCGAAAAGGGCTCCCGGCGCGTGCGACCAGGGGCGGCCGCGCCAGATGGATTCGGTGAGGACGCTGCCGCCGAAGGTGAGCAGTGAAACGGTCGCGACGAGCCGGAAGACGTTCATGAAGCTCGATCCGGCGGGGAGGGAAATGGAGGCGACATAGGCGATGAGCAGGGAGCTGACGACCAGGTTGACAATCCACATGCCCAGGCACGAGCCCATGCTCGGGGGCGAAGCCATGAGGGTGATGGTTCCCCACGGGCCGCTTTTCATCTTGGCCTGAGCGTCGGGGTTGTCCTTCATGGTCTTGGGGTCGCACATGGGGAACATGTGCAGGCCGGGGGGCAGGCCCCAGGAGCGCAGGGCGTCCATGACGGCGTTTTCCTTGTCGCCGAGCTTGTGGTAGTCGTTCTTGTGGATGGGCAGGGCCATCCAGATGACCGAGCTGGCGAAGAAGACGGCCATGGCGGCGAGGATGACGGGAAGCCAGAGCGAGACAAGCGAAACGGTCATTCGGCGACTCCTTGCTCTCGGGCTCCTCCTCACTTTCCCCGCAACCCGGGTTTTGTCGGACGGGGACCGTCGGACGGCACTGGGGCTCGCGCTTTGATCGGCGATTGGGGAGCAAAAACAACAACCCGCGACGGGGTTGCCGCCGCGGGTCGTGCTTTTCAGCTTGTGCAGGGAACTGCGCTGGCAGCTCCGTCGAGCCGCATTCTAAACGCGCAGCCCCTTGCTACATCCATTGATCGACACTGGATCACCTCCTTTCATGGGGAACCTATCGAGCCGCCACCGAATGGAACTCGGCCGCCCGACTCTTACCCGCGGATCGTCATCCGCGGCCCATCGCCCGAGCGACGAATCGCACGGTCGTCGCTGTTGGCCCTGCCGGGATCGGGTTCAAGTGTGTCCGTCGCGGTCAGAACTTCAGCGATGATTTACTATCGTCTGTTCGAGGCGGCTTTGCAAACAGTTCGGCCAAAATGTGCACAACGCCGGGTGCAATTCCCCGACGATGGCCGAACAGGAGGCCGGCGTCCGGTGGCGTTCCGCCCCATCGAGCGGGCGGAATCCGGGGTCAATCGGCCTCGTCGACGGCCTTGAAGGCGCCCTTGCGATCCTCCTCGGCGACATAGGCGCGGAACTCGGTCATCTTGTACGAGACGAAGCAAAAGACGTGATGGAGCGTGAGGAATTCGAGGTCCGTCGGGTCCTTCGGCGCGTCCTTGCGGAGGCGGTCAAGCTCGGCGAGCAGCGTTTCGGCTTTCATGGCTGAAGGCTACGCGCGATCAGCGCGCCCGCGCGAGGAGGGACGACGCCGCGAAGAGGGCGATGAGGACGCCGACGATGCTCGGGCCGGGGGGGAGACTGAACTCAATGGCCAGCGCGAGGCCGAGGACCATCGCGACGAGTGCGGAGACGCAGGAGCCGAGGAGGGTTGGGACGAGGCGGTCGGCGAGGTTGAGAGCGGTGGCGCCGGGGAGGATGAGGAGGGCCGACGCAAGCACGACGCCGGCGACTTTCATCGAGGCGACGACGACGCCGGCGAGCAGGATGCCCACGGCGGCGCGAAGGGCGCGGACCGGCACGCCGAGCGCTGCGGCGCCGCCCTCATCGGCGGCCCAGAGCACGAGCGGGCGGCGGAGCAGCCAGAGCGTGATGCCGACAACGGCAAGCGAACCCCAGGCGAGTGCGAGCTCAAACCGGCCCGCGAGCAGGACGGAGCCGAAGAGGATCGACTCCCACGAGCGGACGTCGGCAGGGCGGCCGGCGGCGAGGGCGTAGTCGCGGGCAAGTTGCACAAGCACGGCACCGAGGGCCATGGAGCCGACGAGATAGATGCCGATGGCCGTGTCTTCGCTCCCCGCGCCGGAGCCGCGAGAGGCACCGGCGGCGGGGCCCGAGCCCTGCGGGGCGTCGGCGCTTCCGAGCGCACCCATGCCGACGGCGGCGAGGGCGCAAAAGGTCATGATGATGAGAAACTCGCCGAGCCCGCCCGAAGCAAGAAAGCCGGCGGCGGACCCGGCCGACCACGCGGCGAGCAGAGCGGCGACGCCGATGCCGCCGAACGCGGAGTGGCTGATGCCCTGGCCGATGAAGCCCATGCGGCGGACGACGACGAGCGGGCTGACGAGTCCGCAGACGAGGGCGATGAGCACGCCGGCGATGAGCCCGGGGGCGTAGATGGCGCGGAGCGCGGGGTCGGAGAGGGCCTCAAGCATGATCGCCCCCGCGGCGAAGATCGGAGCCGTGCGCGTGACCGTGGTGGTGCGATGGGTCGGTGCAGTCGGCGGCGGCATGAGCGTCGACATGCACGGGGCCGAGGGTGCCCAGCGAGCCGATGACGTCATGACTGAAAAGTTCGGCGAGGAGGGCGGGCGTGAGCCCGCGCGGGCTGTCGTGGTAATGCAGGTGCTGAGCCAGACAGGCGACACGATCGCTGCCGGCGGCGATGGCGCGCAGGTCGTGGCTCACGATCACGATGGTGACGCTCAGTTCGCGGTGGACGCGCGCGAGCAGATCGGCGAGAAGCTGCTGGCCGGCGGCGTCGATTCCGACGGCGGGTTCATCGAGGACAAGGATGCGCGGGGATCCGGCCAGGGCGCGGGCGATGAGCACGCGTTGGAGCTGACCGCCCGAGAGCTTGCCGATGGGCCGATCGGCCCATGCGGAGGCGCCGACGAGATCGAGCGTGCGCGCCACCCACTGGCGCGCCGCGTGGGGCAAGGAGCGCCAGGGCCGGATGCGCCAGCCGACGGCGGCCTCGATGAGCTGGCGTGCAGACAAGGGTGCGACGCGTTCGATGGTGGGGCGCTGGGCGAGGTAGCCGATGAGGCCGCTGGCTCGCGCTCGGGCCGGGGGCATGCCGCAGACTTCAACGCGCCCGCGATGGCCCGTGAGCAGACCGAGGATGACGCGGAGGAGCGTGCTTTTGCCGCCGCCGTTGGGGCCGAGGATGCCGAGGCGTTCGCCGGGCATGACGCGGAGGTTGACGCGATCGAGGGCGGGGGCATCGGCGCCGGGGTAGGTGTAGCTGACATCCTCGCAGAGGATGGCGGGCTCGCCGGGCGGCGCGGCGGCGGCGGTCGCTTCCGTAGCGGGCGCGGTGGTCATTTCGGCGCGCCTTCTCCGCCGGGGACGGGATGGCCGAGTGCATCCGCGGGCACGGCGTCGCCGGCGCTCAGGCCGGCGATGAGAGCTTCGAGGTTGCGTTCCATCAGGGCGAAATAGTCGCCGTCGCCGAGCGGGTCGAGCGTGAGGACGCGGACCGTGCCGCCCGAGGCTTCGGCGAGGCGGCGCGCGGCCTGGGGGCTCAGTTGCGGCTCAACAAACACGGCGTGCGCGGCGCGGGCCTTGAGGGCGGCGGCGGCGCGAGCGATCGAGGCGGGCGAGGGTTCGCCGGCGGCGATACCGGTCAGCGGGATCATCTCGAGGTTGTAGCGGCTCGCGAGCCAGCCGTAGGCGGCGTGGGCGACGATGATCGTGCGCGAGGGGACCGCGGCGAGACCGGTGCGGTAGGACTCGTCGAGGCGGGCGAGGCGTTCGACGTGCGCGGCCGCGGCGGAGTCGAGCCCATCCCAGGTGAGCGAAACGATCGCCGACGCGCGGAGCCGTTGGGCAGCCGCTTCCACAAACTTCAGGGCGAGCGTCGGATCGAGCCAGAGGTGCGGATCGCCGCCGTCGCCGGCGTGATCGTGGTTGTGGTCGGCGTGGTCGGCGCGGTCGGCGTGGTCGTCGTGCGCGTGATCGTCGTGATCGTCGTGCGCGTGGTCGTGCCCGTGGTCATGAGGTGTCGCTGGCGCCGCGCTCGCGGGTGCTGCGCCGACGAGATCGGCAAGAGTCAGGACGAGCGGCCGCGGCGCGGGGGCCGCCTCGTGCCTCGGCGCACGCTCGCGGACAAAGCGGGCGAAGCGATCATCGAGCCCGAGGCCGACAAGGACGACGAGATCGGCGGACGCGAGATCGGCCAGGGCGCGGGGCGGCGGCTCGTAGCCGTGCTCGCTGGCGCCGGGGGGGATGAGGATTTGCACGTCGGCGCCCGGGGGGAGAAGCGGTTCGATGAGTCCCTTGAGAGGCGCGATGGAGACCACGACGCGCGGAGCCGAGGGCGCGCGGGAGGGGGGCGGCGTGTTCGAGCTGCCGCAGGCGACGAGCGAGCAGGCCAGGAGCACGCACGCAAGCGCGCCGAGCGCGGCGAAGGCGTTGAAGCGAGCGTGGGCGACGACTCGGCGCGCGAGGGCCATGGGCGCATTGTTCACCCGTCGGCATCCAGATGCAACTGTGTTGCAGATTGCCGGGTCAGGGGGCCTGCTGGATGAGCGCCCACGCGGCTTCGTCGGCCGCCTTGGCGCCGTCGTCGCCCCCCTGGTTCGTGCACACGAGCACGGCGAAATCTCGGCCCGGCGCGATCCAGGTGACGCAGAACCAGAGCGTGTTGCTGCCGCTGTGGGTGAAGACGGTGCCGGGGCGAGTGTTCGCGGCGGGCGCGCCGAGCTCGCGGGTGCGCGCCCACGGGCGGGTCGTGCGCGCCCAGCCGAAGGCGTAGTCGGTTCCCTCGGCGGGCGGCGTGAGGAGCTTGCGGAATGTCTCGTCGCGCAGGGTGATCGCGCCGACCTGCTCGGCGGGCTGAGGCGCGGCGTCGGGATCGAGGCGGCGCGCGCCGCGCAGATGCAGTCCGACGAACCTGGCCCAATCGCCCAGCGACGCGTGCACGCGCCCGGCGGGGGTGATGGCGGGCGGGTTGTCGGCGCCGCGGCCGTCGGCGGTGGGCTCGTGGGGCTTGCCGTCGCGATGGCCGCGCGGCTGGTCGGGCGGGTCCGCCTCCGGCGCGCCCGGGGCGCCGAAGCCGGCGCTGCGCATGCCGAGGGGCTCGAAGAGCAACTCACGGAGGAGCGCTTCGTAGGGCTTGCCGGCGGCGCGCTCGCACATGTGACCGGCGATGGCGAACCCGGCGTTGGAGTAGAGCGTGCGCGTGCCGGGGGTGTATTCAGGGGCGCGTCGGACGACACCTCGCAGGAGTTCGCGGCGCGCTTCGAGCGGCTCGCCCTTGTGCCGCCAGAGTTTGTCCCAGAGACCGTCGGCATCGAGATTGCCCGGCACGCCGCCGCGGTTGGTGCAGAGCTGTTCGAGCGTGACCCTGCGGAAATCGGCGTGCATGTCGGGGGCGAGGTCGGGGAAGGCGTCGGCGAGCGTGGTGGTCCAGGTGAGCGTGCCGCGTTCGACGAGCAGGGCCGCGAGCGTGGCGGTCATCGCCTTGGTGCACGAGCCGAGATGCCAGAGGTCGGAGGTGGTGACCGGCTCGGGGTGATCGACGCGCCGGCGTCCGGTGGCGCCCAGGGCGATGAGCCCGTCGCCGGTGATGATCGCGCCGGCCAGCGCGGGAAGCGCGTGCTTGGCGCGGATGGGTTCGAGCGTGGCGGCGAGATCGCGAACGGCGGGGGCCGCGGGCGCGTTCACGGGCGCCGGCTCGTCCGGCGGCTCGGGGCGCGCGAGCGCTGGGTCGGTGCCCGGCAAGGACGCGAGCAGCGCCCCCAGGACCAGGAGCGATCGTAAACGTCGGGCACGCAGTTCGAGAGACCGGGCCATGGCGAATCTCCATCCGGGCGGTGCTCGCCGTCGTCACACGCGGCGGAGCACGAGCACACTGGCGTCGTCGTGCAGGCGTCCGTGCTGAAACGCGGCGACGGCTTTGAGCACGTCGCGGCAGAGACTCTCGGCGTCGAGCGATCGGCGACCGGCGGCGTGATCGGTCACGGCCCGGCGGCAGACCTGAGCGAGCCCCGCCACGCCGAGAAACTCGTGCGCGGCGGAGGCGGCGGGCGCGCGGGCCTCGATCACGCCGTCGCTGAAGAGCACGAGCATCTCGCCCGGCGCCAGGCGGTCGGCGACGAGGGGGAACTCGTGCTGCTCGACGACGCCCATGACCGTGCCGGCACGAGTCGGCAGCGCCGCGTCGCCGGCGACGAGGTCGCGCGACCCAAGTGTGCGCGCGGCGCCCCGCCCATCGACGATGAGCGGCAGCGGGTGCCCGGCACTGGCGCATCCGATGGCGCCGGTTGCCGGGTCAAAGCTCACGAGCACGGCGGAGGCGAACATGGCGGCGGGGTTGGCTTCGAGGAGGAGCCTCGACGCGCCGGCGAGGACATCGGCGGGGGAGTGTGAGCGCGCCGGAGGGGGCGGAGACGAGCCGTCGGCTTGCGGGCCGCCGCCGGTGGCCAGGTCGCGGATGACCGCGCGGGCCGTCGAGGCGAACATCGCGGCGGAGATGCCCTTGCCGGCGGCGTCGGCAAGGACGAGCATCACGCGGGCGTCGCTGGTGAAGAAGAGGTCGACGAGATCGCCCGAGACCGATCGCGCGGGCGCGGCGGCGGCGTAGAAGTCGAAGCGCGAATCGAGCGGAAAGGCGCCGGGCGGCAGCGCGTCAACGATCGAGGCGGGCGCGTCGGGTTCGTCGGCGCCGGCGCGCTCGTCGATGGGCAGGCGCGCCGGGCCCGAGTTGGGCCCGCTCGGTCGGCCCGCGTGCGGGCGGAAGCGCCGCCGGATCGCCGCGACCGCGCGGGCCAGGAGCGAGCCGGGTGCTCGAACTGGGCCGGGCGGGCGGCTCATTCAGCTCCTCCCCCCCCGCCCGCCCGCCCCGCCTTCTCTTCGGCGGCGGGTGGCTTCGTCGAGCAGGCGGCGCTCGCCGCGCGTGAGGCTCTGCATGCCCTGGCGCGCGATCTTGTCGAGGATGCGGTCTTCCTCGGCCTGGAGGCGCCGGGCTTCTTCGGCCTGGCGGCGCTGCTGTGCCGCGGCGCGGCGATAGCTCGCATCGTCCTGCTCGCGCCAGGCGAGCGACTCGGCGAACGGATCGTCCTCGGGGTCGTCGTCTCCCGACTCGGCGAGCATCTGAAGGCGGCGCCGCTCCATGAAGCAGACCTGGCCGCCGATGAGCGCGATGAACACGAGGCGGAAGTTGTCGGAGGCGATCCCGAAGACGCCCAGCGCGACGGCGACGACCAGGCCGACGGTCGCGGCGATCCACATGGCGCGGCGGCGGCCGAGGCGGATCCAGAGGAGGCACTGGAGGATGCGCCCGCCGTCCATCGGGTACATGGGCACGAGCACGTTGAAGAGCAGCAGGACGACGTTGAGGAAGTAGAGCCACCAGAGGCCGACTTTCCACATCGCGTCGAGGCCGCTGAGCGACGGGCCGCCGGTGAAGGGGTTGAAGACCAGCGCCGCGGTGGTGCCGCCGACGGCGAGCACGAGCGGCGCGAGCAGGAGCGCGAGCACGAGGTTGACCGCGGGCCCGCAGACGACGGTGATGAGCTCGGCGCGCCACGTGCGCGGCGGACTGCACGACGCCAGGCCCCCGAGGGGCCACATGAGGATGTCGTCGGCCTGCCCGCGCACGGCCCGGCAGGCGAAGCAGTGCCCGTACTCGTGGAGCAGCACGAGCACGAAGAGGCCCGCGATCGCAAAGAGGGTCCACCCGGCGTTCCCTCGCACCAGGCCCTGGATCAGCTCGGTGGCGGCGATGAGGACGTAGATCAGGTGGATGCGGACGCGGATGCCCCAGGCGGTGTAGAGCGGGAAGGCCCAGTCGAAGGGGTTCGAAGTGCTGAAGCCGGCAAAGAGCCGCCGCCAACCCCCACCCCCACCCCCACCCCCACCCCCACCCCCACCCCCGCCCCCACCCCCGCCCCCATCATCGTCGAACCCGCGTCCATCGCGGCCCGAGGGCGAGCCGCGGCGAGGCGGACGAGGTGGATCGGGAAACCGCGGCATGACGGATTATCGGCTTGCGGGGGGATGAGCGGGCGAAGATGCGTCGAGATGCCCGCGGCGGGCGGCGAGGCAGAGCGCGGCGATCGACTTGCCATCGGCGATCTCGCCGCAGTCGATGAGGGCGAGGGCCTCGGCGGCGGGCACGACGCGGACTTCGATCTCCTCGTCGTCTTCGAGGTCCTGGCCCACGTGCGTGAGGCCGGTGGCGAGAAAGGCGTGCATGAGCTCGTCGGAGAGGCCGGGCGAGGTGCGAAACGACGCGAGGTGCGCGATCGACGCGGCGCGGTATCCGGTTTCTTCGATGAGCTCGCGCCCGGCGCACGCGGCGGGGTCTTCGCCCGGTTCGAGCGTCCCGGCGCAGCACTCGAGGCTCATGGCGTCGATCGCCGCGCGGTAGACGCGGATGAGGACGACGGCGGGGCCGCCGGGCGTCTGGAGGACGGGCACGACGACGACCGCGCCGGGATGGCGGACAAACTCGCGCGCGTGCTCGCGCCCCGAGGCGTGGCGGACGGTGACCTGCTGGTAGTCAAACTTGCGGCCGTGATGGAGCGTGCGACGCGCGATGATCGCGGGGAGGTTCACGGGAGATGGTACCCGAGCGCGGTCGGAGCGAGGCCGGGAGACGCGAGGCACCAGAATTAGGCATCAGGCAGGGCTCACGGGCATCCGGCGAAGTACGCGTTGATGTAGTCCCCCAGGTCGTCGGGGTTGCTGACGCCGTCGGCGTTGAAGTCGGCGGCGCCGCACGGAGGCTGGGCGAAGTAGCAGTTGATGTAGTCGCCGAGGTCGTCGGGGTCGAGGGCGCCGTCGGCGTTGAAGTCGGCGCGACAGGTGTTCGGCTCGCCCGGGAGGATCGCGTATCGGCGATCGTCGCCGCTGCTGGAGTTCTGCATGGTGGTGTCGACGGCGACGATGCGCAGCCGGAGTTCATCGATCCCGGTGCTCGCGGGCAGATGCCAGTCGTACGAGCGAGCGCCGGGGGGGATCGAGGATTCGATCGTGTGGTAGGTGTATCCGCGGTTGAATGAGGCCTGGAGCCGGAACTCGCGCAGGCCCTGATCGTCGGAGGCGGTCCACTGAATGGGGATCGTCGTCCCGCCGGCGAAGGTCTGCCCGTCACTCGGCGCGGTCAGCTCGATCTGCGGCGGCGCGTCGCCGATGCGCGGATCGGGCCGGATGGTGAAGTAGTCGGTGAAGTACCACTCGTCGCGGTTGAAGTTGTCCTGGGCGCGGAGGCCGATGCGCACGCGGTCGCTGCTGGCGTGGGGCATGATGACCGGGCCGAACGCGCATCCGCCGGGCGGACCGCCGCCCTGCAGTGAGATGCGGTCATCCGCGGCCGACTCGACATAGATCTGCGGGGACGACGAACTCAGGCCGTTGGCGACGTAGCAGAACTCGACGTGCTCGCCGCCGCGAAACTCGACGAGCGGGGTCTGGAAGGTCACGTCGGCTGCGGGCGTCTGGTGCGGGATCGTGACCCAGAACTGCTCGAAGGAGGAGTTGCCGGCATCGTCGCGGGCGATGATGCGGATCGGGAACCGGTCGTAGGGGTGCAGCCCGACCACCGGCACCTGCACCTCGAACGACCGCTGCGTGCCCGGGAGATTCTGCGCGAGCGGGAGAAAGAAGAAGCCCGCCGGCAGGTTGATGTCGGGATCAAGGATCACCACGTCGAAGGACGTGAGGGCGCCGTCGTCGAAGGCCTCCCATTCGATGATGATCTTCTCGCCGGGAAGGACGACGGGGTGGATGCGTGTCTTGAGGCGCACGACCGGCCGCGCGTCCGAAAGGTCGGGGCGCTGGGCCAGGAAGGGCTGAAAATCGATAAAGGGTGAGATCTCGTCGCCCTGCCCGGCCGGGTGGAAGAGCGGCTCGAACGGGCCCGTCTCGTGTCCCCACCAGTTGTTGTCAACGGGGAACGGGTGGTGCTGCCCGGTGAGGCCGCCCCCGAAGTTGCGGGCGGCGAGCGTGTTCCCCTCGAAGATGTTGGGGCGCTCGTCGCCGCTGAAGTGGATGCCCGTCTTGATTTGGCCCGCCGGGTTGCTGACGTCGTCGCGCAGGGCGAGCGCGTTGGCGTAGAACTCCACGCCGCTCCCGTAGATGTTCCCGTCCGCGGCCGGGTGCGCGCCGATGGCGCAGCCGCGGATGACCGAGTCCCGGAGCCACAGCTCGGCCTCGTTGCCGACGACGCCGACGCCGGCGCCGCGGATATCGAGGTGCTCGAAGATCTGCCAGCCCGGCCCGGTGGCGAGGCTGAGCCAGGGGAGCGCCGGATCGAGGCGCTCGAAGACGAGCGGCTGCCCCGGCAGGCCGCGGAGGGTGCCGTCGGTCCCGTTGTCGCCGACGACGGTGAGCCCGCCCGAGGGACCGAACTTGAGGATGGCGCCCGGCTCGACGCGCACGTCGCCGGTCACGCGGGCGCGTTCGAGGAAGTGGTAGGGGATGCCGAAGTCGGGCAGGGACACGCGGCTGCGGAGGGCCGCATTGGCGTGCACGACGCCGAGGATGGCGTTGTTGATGTTGCCGGTGACGGGGATCGTGCTGTCGGGCAGGAGCCCGGTGAACCGCGGCCAGACGGGGTACTGGTTCCCGGTGAGGACGTTGCCCGGACCGAGGAGGAAATCGACGGCGCCGCCGGTAGCGTGCAGTTCGAGCGCGGGCGCGCCGGCCACGTCCGTCACCGTGACATGTTCGATCGTCCGGTCCTGGAGCGACGCGGTGAAGAGGATCGGTGACGCCGATTCGAGCGACCCGATATTCCAGAAGCCGCCGAAGGTGACAAAGGTCTGCGGGTGCGTGACGGCCACGTCGTTGATCACGGCGGACCCGAAGAACGATGTCACTTCGCAGCGGACCTCGCAGCGGTCGAGCCGCACAAACGATGTGGGCCGACCGGAACACCGGGTCCGGTCCCGCAGCACCGAGTCCGAGGCTTCGAACGATCCGCCCTCGTGCACGAGGACCGACGCGTCGAGGTCGGCGTGCTCGAGCGACGCCGAGCCGTAGACGCGCAGGCCGGTGACTTCGTTCCCGGTGATCGTGGCCGGCAGGCCGGCCGTGCCGCGGACGCGCAGCGTCCCTTCGACATACAGCTCGCGGCCGTCGTTGAACAGCACCTGGGCGCCCGGGCCGATCTCGAGCGTCGCGCCCGCGCGGATGATCACGTCCTGGCAGATGGTGTACGGGGAACCGGCGGCGTTCCAGATGACCGTCTCGCCCGGCTCGGGCACGTCCAGCCCGCACGGCGGGCCCGGCGGGGCGCCGATGGTGAGCGAATCGAGATAGAGGTTGGCCGTCGCGCCGCCGACGGCGTGCATGTTCGGAGCATGAAAGCGGATCGCGAGCCGGCCGCTGATCGGCCCGCTCCCCGGCATCGGGAAGGTGACCTGGGTGTACGTGAACGGCCCCGTGCTGATGGGGAGTTCGCCGGAGTAGAGGACCTGGGTGAAGTCGCCGATGCCCGCGGCGCCGGCGCCGGTGCTGGTGCCGCCGGTGGGCGAATAGCGGATGTCGAGATAGGTGTTGACCGCGTGCGCGCCGTCGAGCACCCAGATCGAGAAGGTGTCGCCGCCCCGCATGTTGGGCACCGGCGGCAGGATCGCCCACTGGCTCATCTGCTGACCGACGAAACCCCCCACGGCGGAGGATGAGCCGCGCAGGAACCCGGCGCCGGAGTTCGGCCACCCGCTGGCCGCGGTCGCCGACCAGGCGGGAAAGCCGCTCAACTGGCTGCTCTGGTTGCGGAAGATCCACCCGCGGCTGGCCAGGCTGGCCGGACCATGCTGGCCCGGCTGCACCTCCCCCAGGTTCTCAAACTCTTCGGAGAACTGGGCTTGCGCCAGCACCCCCGAGGCGGCGAGCGTCGAGACGGCCAGGGCGGACACGAACGGGCGAAAGCGCAGAGGCATGGTGTGCTCCAGTCGTCCGGAGATCAAGCGTTCCCGACACCCCGTCAGGATCAACTGCATGCGCCAGATCGGGCGGAGCATTGTCACCGGCCACCCCTCCCCCGCCCTCCCCCCTCCCGTCCCCCTCTCGCCTCCCCCTCACCTCCCGCCACCGTCCCCGCGATGCTCGGGAGCGTGACGCACAAGTCGTGAGCGTGGCACACACGTCGGCTCGGGAGCCGCGGCCTGAATCCACACCCACACCCACGTCCACACCCACACTCACATCCATCCCCACATCCATCCCCACATCCATCCCCCCCTTCCCTCCCTTCCCTCCCTTCGTTGACCCTCCCTACTTCGGCGCCTTGTAGAACGGCAGCTTGGTGATCGTCCCTCCGAGGCGCTCCTTGCCGGTGTCGATCTCGACGCTGGTCCCCTGGCCCGCGGGCTGATTCGCCGGTGACGGCTATCCTCCCGAGATGAGCGCGATCACACGGAATGGAGTTCCCGCCGACACGGCCGAATCGCTGCTCGCGGAGTACCACGCCACCGGGAACCTCGACAACATCATCCCCCGATTGGCGCGCGATGCGCTGGCGCTGCGCCGGATCGAGTCGGTCGTCCAGCGGCTGAACACGTCACACAACCTGATCCTCGGCGACTCCCGCAGCGCCAATCTGGCGCCGGGGTCGGTGCACCTGGTTGTCACTTCACCTCCCTACTGGAATCTCAAGCGGTACAACGATGGCGAGGATCAGCTCGGACACGTCGGCGACTATGACGAGTTCATCGCCGCGATCGACACGGTGTGGAAGCACTGCTACGACGCGCTCGTGCCCGGCGGCCGGATGGTGGTCAATGTCGGAGACGTGTGCCTCTCGCGGCGAAAGAACAACGGGCGGCACACCGTCGTCCCGCTGCACGCCACGATCCAGGAGCACTGCAAGCGGATCGGATTCGACAACCTCGCGCCGATCATCTGGCACAAGATTTCGAACGCGAAGTACGAGGTCGAAGGCGGTGCCGGGTTCCTCGGAAAGCCCTACGAGCCCAACGCCGTGATCAAGAACGACATCGAGTTCATTCTCATGCAGCGCAAGCCGGGCGGGTACCGCAGCCCGACCCGTCGCGAGCGGTTCCTCAGCATCGTGCCCGCGGACCTGTACCAGGTCTGGTTCCGGCAGATCTGGTCGGACATCACCGGCGCCTCCACCGCGAAGCACCCCGCCCCGTTTCCGGAAGTGCTGGCCGAACGGCTCATCCGCATGTTCTCATTCGTGGGCGACACGGTGCTCGATCCCTTCATGGGGACCGCCACCACGAACTATGTCGCCGCGCGCTGGGGCCGCAACAGCGTCGGAATCGAAGTCGATCCCGACTACTACATGGCGGCTCGGCGGAGAATGGCCACGTTCGACACCGAGCTTTACTCGGGGGCGGCGGTGACGGCCAGTGCCTCCGGAGGCGCGCGCCGTGGGTGATCTGGAATCCCGAGTGGCACTCGCGGTGAAGCAGTTCTGGTCGACGCGAACCTCGCAGACCGCCAGACAGGGCGCCACGGGGTCGCCTGACGCGGGGGCGAGGTCGGCGGTCACGGGCGGCAAGCAGATGGACGGGTTTGTCTCGCTGGTGCGCGACCTGCTCCTCCAAGCAGGGTGCCCGAGCAACTCGCTTCACTTCGGCAAGCGTGTCGAGTTGCCGGGCTGGTTCCGTGCCGAGAAGAAATGGGACCTGGTCGTGGTGCACGACAAGCAACTCGTGGCGGCGGTCGAGTTCAAGTCGCAGGTCGGACCCTCGTTCGGCAACAACTTCAACAACCGCACGGAAGAGGCGCTTGGGAGCGCGACCGACATCTGGGCCGCGTATCGCGAGGGGGCCTTCAAGCCGGCGCCGCGGCCGTGGCTGGGCTACTTGATGCTGCTGGAAGACTGCGACGCATCGAGGGGCAGCGTCAAGGTCAGCCAGCCGCACTTCCCGGTCTTTTCCGAGTTCAAGGGCGCGTCATACATGCGCCGCTATGCGATCCTGATCCAGAAACTCCAACGGGATCGCCTCTATGACGGCGCTTGCCTGCTCGTATCAAACTTGTCCGAGGGCCTCAACGGGGCTTACCTAGAGCCGGACGATGAATTGAGATTCGAGCCGTTCGTTCGCGGGTTGTGCGCTCACGTCGCCGCTGTGTGCAAGAGCGATCTGCTCAGGTAGCCGGTCATGCGTGTAGCAGATGAATGCTCGGCGAGCCCGAAGCCGTCCTCGGAGCAGGAAGCGAGACCTGCATTCTCCCACTCCATCCCTCCCCCAGCCCGTCTCCCCCCTTCCCTCCCTTCCCTCCCTTCGTTGACCCTCCCTACTTCGCCGCCTTGTAGAACGGCAGCTTGGTGATGGTCCCTCCGATCCGGTCCTTGCCGGTGTCGATCTCGACGCTGGTCCCCTCGGCGGCGAGGTCGCGGCCGACGTACGCCAGCGCGATCGGGTAGCCCAGTGTCGGGCTCGGGCAGCCGCTGGTCACCTTGCCGGCGGGGCGGTCGCCGATGAGGACGGTCATTCCCGGCCGCGGCGAGCGCTTGCTGCCGGTGCAGGCGATGCCCACGAGGCGCTCGGGCGTTCCCCCTCCACCTCCACCTCCACCCCCACCCCCGCCACCGCCGGCGTCGCGCGTCCGCTTGAGGGCTTCCATGCCGATGTACGCCTCGCCCTTGCCGTCGGGGTCCTGGTCCTTGTCGAGGGCGATGGCGAAATCGAGCCCGGTGGCCAGGGCGTTGGTGTCCTCGGTGAGCTCGTGCCCGTAGAGGGGCATGCCCGCTTCGGTGCGGAGCGTGTCGCGCGCGCCCAGGCCCGCGGGCCTGATGATAGCGTGCGGGTTGGAGGGGTCCTGGTCCTTGAGGATGAGCTTCATGGCCATGCTCACCATCGACGCGGGCAGGATCACCTCGACCCCGTCCTCGCCGGTGTAGCCGGTGCGCGACACAATGAGCTTCATGATGAGCAGGTTCTTGACGGCGAAGGTGTAGCGCTTGAGGCTGGGCACCTCCTTGCTGAAGCCGGCGATGAAGTCCATGACCTTCGGCCCCTGGATGGCGACCATCGCGGTGCTCTCGGTCTGGTCGGCGATGGTGCAGACGAGGCTCCCCTCGGCGGCGACGCGCTGGAAGTGCGGGAGGAGCTTGGCGCGGTTGGAGGCGTTGACCACCATGAGGAACTCGTCCTCATCCATGCGGCAGACGATCACGTCGTCCATGATGCCGCCGCGCTCGTTGAGTACGAGCGCATAGCGGCACTGGCCCTGCTTCATGTCGTGGACGCGGCGCGTGACCAGGCGCTCGATGAGGCGGCGCGCGTGCCGCCCCGTGAACTTCACGCGCCCCATGTGCGAGACATCGAACATGCCCCCGCTCGTGCGCACCTGCCGGTGCTCGTCGACGAGGCTCCCGCTGCCCCCGGGCGGGCCGTAGACGATGGGCATCTCCCACCCGGCGAACTCGACCATTTTGGCGCCGGCGGAGAGGTGGTACTGATGGAGCGGGGTCTTGAGCAGTGCCAAGCAGGGTCTCCTTGCGGCCGAGCGCCGGTTCGCCGCATGGTAGCGCGACGATGGCCTCTTTCGGCCCGGGCAATCCGGGCCGAGGGCGCGCTGGTACGATCGCTCCCCATGCCTGCGCACACGCCCGACCATCTGGCCGACGCCCTGCTCCAGTTGCTCCGCGAAGGTGCGGGGGGGGGGGGAGGGGGAGGGGGCGATCCGGCCATGGCCGAACTCATGGCCCGCGAACGCGCGCGGCAGCAGACCACGCTCGAACTCATCGCCAGCGAGAACCACGTCTCGCCCGCCGTCATGCACACCATGGGCTCGTGGCTCACCAACAAGTACGCCGAGGGCTACCCCGGCGCGCGGTACTACGGCGGGTGCGAGCATCACGACGCGATCGAGAACCTCGCCCGCGACCGCGCCCGGCAGCTCTTCGGGTGCCGCTTCGCCAACGTGCAGCCCCACAGCGGCGCCCAGGCCAACACCGCCGCCTTCATGGCCCTCATGAAGCCCGGCGAGACCTTCTGCTCGCTGGTCCTCAAGGACGGCGGGCATCTCAGCCACGGGATGTCGATCAACTTCAGCGGGGTCTACCACAAGCCGGTCTTCTACCCCCTGCACCACGACGCGAGCCACCCCGAGTTTGAACGCATCGACTACGACGCGGTGCGGAAGGTCTGCCTCGAGCACAGGCCCCGCGTGCTCATGTGCGGGTACTCGGCCTATCCGCGCGTCATCGACTTCGCCCGCTTCCGCGCCATCGCCGACGAGGTGGGCGCCGTGCTCGTGGCCGACATCGCCCACATCGCCGGGCTCTGCACCCACGGCGGCGCGGCGCACCCGGCGCCCTTCCCCCACGCGCACGTCGTCACCACCACGACGCACAAGACCCTCCGCGGGCCGCGCGGCGGGCTCATCATGACCAATGACGAAGAGCTGGCCAAGAAGATCGACAAGGCGGTCTTCCCGGGCGTCCAGGGCGGGCCGCTCATGCACGTGATCGCGAGCAAGGGCGTCGCCTTCGGCGAGGCGCTGCGGCCCGAGTTCGTGACCTACGTCAAACGCGTGGTGGAGAACGCCCAGGCCCTCGCCGCGGGGCTGACGGCGCGCGGCTACCGCATCACGACCGGCGGGACCGACAACCACCTCATGCTCGTTGACCTGCGCCGCAAGAGCGAGGCGCTCACGGGCGCCGACGCCGAGAAGTGGCTCGAGGCCGCGGGGATCATCACCAACAAGAACGGCATCCCCAGCGACCCGCGCCCGCCCCGCGTGACCAGCGGGCTGCGACTCGGCTCCCCCGCGCTCACCACCCGCGGCCTGGGGACCGGGGAGATGGACGAAGTCGCCGGGCTCATCGACGAAGTGCTGTCGGCCGGCGGCGACGCGGGCGTGACCTCGCGCGTCCGCGGCAAAGTCGGCGACCTGTGCGAGCGCTTCCCGCTGTGAGCGGCGCGCGGCGAGCGCGCCGGTCGAGAACGCCGCCGCGTGGCGCGACCGGTTGAAGGAGATCGAACCGACCCGCCGTCCCATCTTCACCGGCGGCGGCTCGGGGCACATCCAGCGCGCACGGATCATCGAGGCGGCCATCCTCAAGCGGGCGGGCTTTGCCGCGCTTGCGGAGAAGGCCCTTGGCCCGGCGCGCATGGAGGCGGCGGACGACCTCCGCGTGGCCCGCACGCTCGACCTGTGCCGCGCGGCGTTGCAGCATGAGGGGATCGACGCGCCTTCCGCCCGCGAGGGCATGGTGCGCACGTCGCTCACGATGCACACGCTGACCGGGGCGCTGTGGGCCGCGATACTGTTGCCGCATGTTCGACCCACTCTCGATCGTTCCGCTGTGGGCGATGCTCGTGATCGGCCTGGCCCTGGGCGTCGTCGCCGGGGGCGTGCAGGTGGCGCGGGGCTTCTCGCGCCGCACCGCGCTGGCCGTTCTGGGCGTGCTCGCGCTCGGCCTGGGCGTGA
Organism: Phycisphaerales bacterium; assembly: GCA_050182995.1. Lineage (GTDB taxonomy): Bacteria > Planctomycetota > Phycisphaerae > Phycisphaerales > UBA1924 > JAEUIX01. Next base: position 212,326 of record JBFXBS010000001.1, read on the forward strand.
CACAGGCGATCAGGTGGGATTGGAACACGCGCGACGCGATCCTCGGCGGCCCGGCGGATTCGGACAAAAGGCTGCGCCTTGAGGCGCAGGGCACGGGCCGGTCGTACAGCGAGCGACGCCAGCGCTGGCTCGCCATGAGTGATGGCGAGCGATGGATCTGGCGGCTCACCATGCTCGTTGCGACCACCGGGTCACTGCTCGCCGGCGGCGTGCCGACGATTGTCTTCAAGACGCGCGCGGGGGGCGGGAGTGCGGGTGGGGGTGTGGGCGGGAGTGCGGTTGGGGTGGTCGCGCGGCGGTCCCCGAAGACCCCATGATCGCCGCCTGACAGGCCGACGCACCCGGCACTTCCACCGCGACGCAGGTGGCGGGACGATCTTCGGTGGGTCATAGTGCCTTGCGAGAGCCGCTGGATCGGGCACAGCATCACCTCAGCGGGCGGCACTGCGCCAACAGCATCCCCGACGAACTCTTCAACCGCGCGAGCGAGCAGGAGGGCGAAGGGGGAGGGGCGCACAAAGGGGCGCAGCACGGAGCGGAATCGACGCGAACGGCCGCGCACACGCGCCGGACGAGCGCCGAGGCCGATGCCAAAAAGCCCTGTGATTTCGCGGATGTGCGCGAGGATGCGCGGGTGAGCGCAACTTCACAAAATGGAGCCGGGGGGAATCGAACCCCCGTGCCGGTCGGTCAGGTGGACGCCTCTACGCGTGTAGGCGCTGATTTGCATTCGGTTCGCACGCGCCCGTGCCAGGCTCGTGTCGTTCCTAGTTCCCAGTGGTTTCTCGTCCGCCTTCCCCGGGAACCCGCCGGCGGACCAGCCCGAGATTTCAAGCACCGGGTCGTCGGGCCGCTTCCCGGTGCTCGTCGCAGCCTAATTAGGCCGCGAGAGCGTAGTTGCTGTTGGCAACTGAATTGTGCCCGCTTTTTACGTGGCAAGCGGGCGCCACGACGCGCCACATCCACCTTCACACGCCCGGTCGAAACCACATCGGCCCCGGAGCCCATGATTCTACGCCGTGTTCTCGGCACGCGGGGCCGCGCCCGGCTCGGACTGGATCCGTGCCAAGCGCGAAGCCGGCGTGCGCGCCCGATCACGCTCGAGGCGGATACGCGCGGCCGTATCCTCTGTCATGCCTGCGCTCTCCGCCGACGTTGTGGACATCCTCATCGCTTCTGATGCGTGGGGCACTCGCCAGTTGCTGCGCGTGTGCGGCGCGTTGCCGGGGGAGCAGTTTCACCGGCGCTTTGAGATCGGACCGGGGTCGCTGCATGACACGATCACACACATGATCAGCGCCATGCGGCGCTGGACCGATCGCCTCGCCGAGCGCGCGGTTCGGGCGCCGATCGAGGCCATCGCGGCGCGGCCCGATCTGAAAGGGGACGCTCGGCAACGCACGCCGGCGGAGTTGCTTGCGCTCCTGGACGAGGCGGAGCGCGACCTGCTCGCGACGATGAGAGCGCTCGCCTCGGCGCAGGGGCTCGGGGGCATGGTGACGCTCGAATGGCCCGGCGCGAAGGGCGAAGTGAAGGTGTACCGGTTCACGTGCGCCGCGGTGATCGCGCACGTCGCAACCCACGGGTATCACCATCGGGCGCAGTGCCTGAACATGCTCCGGCAGCTCGGGGCGCCGGTGCCCGGCGTGACGAGCGGGTATCCCGAGCTCAGCGCCGTCGATTGGCAGTCCGAAGTTGAGAGCCCGCCGACGATCAAGGGCGGGTGAGGCAGGTCGCGGGTTGCTTCCTACGCTCGAAGCATGAACGCCGACGTGCTCATCAAGCTGCAGATAGATCACAATGCGTGGGCGATTGCACGGATCATCCGGACGGCACGCGCGCTGCCGGCCGCGGGGCTCGAGCAGGATTTCGGGATCGGCCCCGGCCCGCTGCGCGAGACGATCGCGCACATGATCGGCGCGATGTTTATCTTCGCGGCGAACTTCGACGGGGGCACGATGGCGCTCCCGGCGGAATTCGAGACGCGCAGCCGAACGCTCGACGGCCTGACCTCGCTGCTCGATGAAGCGTCGGTGCGCTTGAGCCGGGCGATGCTGCCGTTTGTGCAGAAGGCGGACGCGACGACGCAGGTGCGCTGGCCGACGGCGGCGCGAGGGACGCTCCCGGCGTTCTTCGCGATCGCGCAGGTGTTCGACCACGGGGCGCACCATCGCGCGCAGTGCAAGCACATGCTCAAGAAGCTCGGCGTGACGGCTCTGCCCGATCTCGACCCGCTTTCGTTCGGTTCGGAGCAGGAGCACGTGTGATCACGGGCCCGGCGGCGGGCCCGATCGGTCCGCGAGCCGGGCGATCTGCAGCTCGATCCGCTTGATCTCGCGCGAGTGCGTGCTGCGGTTGAGCTCCATCATGTTCCACAGCTTGAGCATGGCGATGGCGAGGCCCGCGAAGTGAAAGATCGCCGCGTACATGATCCAGTCGCGCACCTCGGCGGCGCGGAAGAACGCGATGCCGGCCCAGACCGCGGCGCCCGTCCAGAGGAGCGTCGCGAACCAGGTGAGGGCGATCCAGAATCGCATGCGCCCGCGAAAGGCGGCGCTCATCTGGCGGATGAGCCCCTCGTCGCCCGCGCTCCCAAGGGCGGCGTCGTCGTGCGGACCATTCATCGCGGACCGAATGTCGTCGTCAAAGGAGTTCGGGTTCATGGGTTGGTCCTTTCGAGGATGGATCGGAGCTGGGTGCGCGCATCGTGCAGGCGGGACTTGATCGTTCCGATGGGCGCCCCGATCGCCACCGCAATGGAAGCGATCGAGAGACTTTCGCCGTAGTACAGGCTGATCACGGCGCCGAGCTCCGCCGGGAGTCGCCCGCACGCGCCGCGGATGAGTTCGGCGCGGCGTTCGGAGTCGAGTGCGCCTGTCGGGTGGACCGGCGCGGCGGGCACGGGCGCAGCGCGTGAGTCGTGTTCGAGCCGGCGCTGTCGCCGCCGGGAGCGGATCCAGTCGATCGACCTGTTGGTCACGATGCGATAAGCGCAGGCTCGCGCGCGGGCCGGGTCATTGACGCGCGCGAGGGCGCCGACCAGGGCGGCACAGGCGTCCTGGCAGACGTCGTCGCTCGCGGCCTGATCGCCGGTCATCCGCACGGCGTGCCGGCGCATGCCGGGAAGCCAGAGCCGAAGGAGCCGCTCGAACGCGGCCACGTCTCCTGCCTGGGCCGCCAGGACGAGGAGTTCTTCGCTCACGATGTCTGCGGAGCGGATCATGTGCAGGAGGGTCGATTCCCGGCGGAAGATGGTTGCCGGAATATCGCGCCGGCCAGATCCTGACCCAAGGCTGGCGTTCGGGTCACGGTTGGGTACACGGAATCCGCTGAAATTGCCCGCGCGGGTTTCCAAACAAAACCGGCAACCAAGCACCCGCTCGCTCATCGGCCCCGGCTGGACGCCCCGGCGACGCAGCGAGACACGAAGGAGGCCGGATCATGTTCTTCGGTCGCACCGTCACGCGAGTCGTTGTCATCACCGCCCTCGCTGGTGGCGGCCTTACGCTGCTGGCCGGCCCCGAGCGCGTCGGCGCCCTGTTTCACCAGACGCGCGACGCGCTGAATGAAAAGATCGACAAGGCCATCACCGATCCCGTGGCGCTTCGCGCCCAGCTTCGCGACCTCGAAGCGACGTATCCCAAGCGGATCGCCGCGGTGCGGTCCGACCTGGCGGAGGTCCGCGGGCAGATCGATCAGCTCCGTCGCGACCAGGCGGTCTCGGCGCGCGTGGTCGAGATGACCTCCCGCGATCTGGACACGCTGCAGGGTCTGCTGGCCCAGGCTGAAGAGGCCCGCTCGGGCATCCAGACCGTGAACTTCGACCCCGACGCGCCGGAGCGGCGCATCGAGCTCGTGTTCGACGAGTCGCGCATGTCGATCGAGCAGGCATATGCCAAGACGATCGAGATCAACAACACGCGCCAGGCGTACGCCAGCCGCAGCGCCGACGTCGAGCGCGACCTGGGCTATCTCGCCAAGCAGGAAGAGCGTCTTGGCGGGCTGCTCACCAAGCTCGAAACCGAGCGAGGCGACTTCCAGGCCCAGCTCTGGCAGCTCGACCGGCAGGTGGACTCGATCGCCCGCAATGACCGGATGATCGAGATCCTCTCGCGCCGCCAGCAGAGCATCGAGGAGCAGAGCCGCTACAAGGCCGCGAGCCTCGACAACCTGCAGGCCAAGGTGGCCGACATCCGCGCCAAGCAGGAGGCCGAGCTTGCGGCCCTGGCGACGGGCGAGGATCGGGCCGACTATGAGCAGCGAGCCAAGCTCGAACTCGATGCCAAGGGCGCGGCAGACGCCCGCGTCGAGCCCACTCGCTACAAGAAGCCCCGCAAGGCCGAGGTGATCGAGATTCGCCCTGTTCCCGCCGGCCAGAAGCCCGCGTCCACGCCCTCGGAAAGCGATAAGACGGCGAACAACACCCCTGCCGACAACGTAGGGTGATGTGGCGACCACGCCACGTGGACTCCTCCTCTTCAAGCAACAGCCCCGGCCACTCCGGGGCTTTTGCGTGCGCGAAGGGCGCGGTCCGGATCACGCGGCGGCGGGGGCCGGCACGAGCGCCGGGAGCGCCTCGACCACGTCGTAGATGACCTTGTTCTTGCCGGTGGTCTTGGCGCGGTACTGCAGCGCGTCGATCTTGGCGAGGAGGTCGTCCACCGATCGGGGTGACGAGTTGAACGTTGCCACGCCCACGCTGAACGTCACGGGCCAGTTGTGCCGGCGCATCTCGTCGAGGAGCAACTCGTGCATCTTGGAGATCACCGGGCCCGCGTCGCTGGCGGAAACGCCCGGGAGGATGAGGGCGAACTCGTCTCCCCCGACGCGGGCCACGTGGTCGGTGAAGCGCAGGTGCGACGTGAAGACGCGCGCCACGGTCTGGAGCAGGCGGTCGCCCCCGGCGTGCCCGTAGCGATCGTTCACCGCCTTGAAGTTGTCACAATCGAGGTAGACGGCGGTGAGCGGAACGTGCTGGCGCGAGCAGCGGGCGAGTTCACGGATGGCGGTGACGCGGAAGGCCCGGGCGTTGCCGATCCCGGTGATCGGGTCGGTGTTGGCGAGGGCACGCTGGTTTTCGAGCGCGTTGCGGAGGCTCCAGATGAGCGCGGCCGTGACGGCGAAGGAGCTGACGCGGGCCGTGAAGCTCCAGGCGATCATCCAGACGCCGGCGCGGTCGGGCATGTAGCCCAGCGCGAAGAACGCCGCCGCCAGGCCCGCGAAGCACCCAAAGCCCAGACCCCAGCCGCCGCCGACGTACCAGGTGACGAGCGCGATGGGCAAGGAGTAGAAGAGACCGAGCGGGACATGGGGGCTGGAGAACTCCTCTCCCGTGGCGACAAGAGCCACGAGCGCGACGCCCAGCGCCAGCACCAGTCCCGGGTGAGACTGATGAAGAAGCGACGACCATCGCCGCAGACTGGCTCCGAACTTCTCGCGATTGGGGAGCATGTTCGGTCGGTATCGGCCAAACCGGGCGACGCGTGGAGCCAGCCCCATTTTGGTGGTCCGATAGCCGCGGAATTCGCGGATGCGATAAGCTTGGATCGAGCTGTGCTTGCGCTGACGGTCATCCAGGGTCCTGATAAGGGCAAGACATTCGATCTGCCGGCGCACGAGCCTCAGCTTGTGGGCCGGTCGTCGGAAGCGCTCCCGATGACGGACAACACCGTTTCGCGCCGGCACGCCGAGCTCACGCCCGACGACGGGAGATGGTGGATCCGCGATCTGGGTTCGCAGAACGGGACGTGGGTGAACGGCGTGCGTATCGAGCAGCGCACGCAACTGAAGCTGGGAGACCAGATTCGAGTCGGCGCCACGCTGCTGGTGTACGGGAAGTCGGAGCGTCCGTCGGCCAGTGCGCCGGGAAGAATCCGCCTGCTCCGCGCCTCTGAAGCCGACACGGCATTCGAACGAACCCTGCCCAGCAACGAGGACTCGGTGATCCTGCCCGCGCCGGAGCAGGCGACGACCGCCGGAGAGCACCTGCGCGTGATCTACCGCGTCACCACGCTCACGAGCCGCCCGGCGTCGCGCCAGGAGCTGCTCGAAGGCGTGCTCGACCTGGTGTTCAGCGAGCTGCGGCCCGAGCGCGGCTTCGTGATCCTCACCGGTGAAGAACAGGGCGAAACGCCCGCGCCGGCCGTGGTGCGCTTCGCCGCCGCGCCTGTCGGCGAAGCGGAGCAGATCGCGGTGTCGCGAACGATCCTGAATCATGCCCTGCGCCACGCCGAGGGCGTGTTGTGCTCCAACGCACGGACTGATCCGCGCTTCAAGGCGGGGGACAGCGTGCAGCAGCTCGACATCCGCTCGGCGATCTGCTCGCCGATCCGGTTCCGCGAGCGGACGTTCGGCGCGATCTACATTGATTCGTCGATGGCGAACACGACGTTTACGGATCAGCAGCTCGCCCTGCTGAACGCCATCGGACAGCACACGGGCATGGCGCTTGCCAACGCCGAGCTGTACACGCAGAAGCTGCACGCCGAGAGGCTCGCGGCGGTCGGCGAGACGGTCGCCAGCCTGAGCCACTCGATCAAGAACATCCTGCAGGGTCTTCGCGGGGGGGCGGACGTCGTGGAAATGGGTCTGAAACGCAATGATCTCAAGGTCGCGCAGAACGGGTGGAGCATCCTCAAGCGGAACCTCGACCGGATCGTGTCGCTGACGATCAACATGCTCGCCTATTCGCGGCCGCGAACGCTTGAACTTGAACTCACGCAGGTGGGCCGGCTGCTTGACGACTGTGCGGCCCTGATGTATGACACCTGTGAATCGAAGGGCGTGGCCCTCATCCTCGACACCGACCAGGAAGTCCCGCCGGTCATGATCGATGCGGCGCAGATGCACCAGGCGATCATGAACCTGCTCACCAATGCCGTGGAAGCCGTGGAGTCTCAGACGGGCGTCGTGACCGTGCGGACGGAGTTCAGCCCGGGGGGAGGTGGCGGCGTGCAGGGATCGCGGCCGATGCTGCGTATTTCGGTGATCGACAACGGGCCGGGCATTCCGCGCGAGAAGCTGGCGCGCGTCTTTGAGCCATTTTTTTCAACCAAGGGCCTTCGCGGGACGGGGCTGGGCCTGGCCGTCAGCAAGCGCGTGGCGGAGCTGCACGCGGGGCGGATCGACGTTCAGACGCAGTCGGGCAAGGGCGCGACGTTTACGCTTTCGATCCCGGCGGATCTTGCCGCGGGCGCCGATCCGTCGGAAACGCATCATCCCCGCCCCGGTTCGTCTTCCGCGGAGCCGAAAGCCGATTGATCTACTACCCTCGCGTCCGGGCCTTCGCCGTGCTCTGCTGCCTCAGATGAGGACCGAGCCCCTGATCGGAAAGCCATGAACAACGCATTTGCCTCGGCTCCCGCCGTTTCATCACCGCCCGCCACCGAGGCGGCGCCCGCACCATCGGCCACTGAAGGCGCGGCGCCTACCGCCACGGTCCCCCCGCCGGCCCATCGCGAGAGCGGACGAGACTCGAGCCACAAGCGCGGCTTTCTGCTGGAGTTCATCCGGCGCCCCGCCGAGATCGGCTCGATCATTCCCAGTTCACGGTTTCTGGCGCAGCGGATGGTGCGGCTCGGTCGCGTCTCCAGCGCAGGCGTTGTCGTTGAGTATGGCCCGGGCACCGGGCCCATTACGGGTCACGTGCGTCGAGCTCTCAAGCCGGGCAACAAGTTCTTTGCCGTCGAGATCAATCCGCGCTTCGCCGCCCTGGTTCGTGCCGCGCACCCCGGCGTGAGCGTACACGAGGGCTCGGCGGCCGACATCGAACGGATGTGCGCCGCCGAGGGAATCCGCACGCCGGAAGCGGGCGGGGGGATTGACACGGTCATCAGCGGCATCCCGTGGGCGTCGCTCCCCGAGCGTGTCCAGACGGGCATCCTCACCGCGACGATCCGCATGCTCAAGCCGGGCGGGCGGCTCGTGACCTTCGGCTACAGCATGGGCCTGCTCACGCCCGCGGGCAAGCGTTTCCACAAGAGCCTTCCGCGGTACTTCCGCAGCGTGGAGCGGAGTTCGCTCGAATGGCGCAACCTGCCGCCCGCGTTCGTGGTCACCTGCATCAAGTGAATCCGCGAGCTGCGCGATCAACCGCGCAGCAGTCTCCACACCACACCCAGCACGAGCGTGAGCAGCGGCAAGCCGGCAATGAGGGCCCAGCGCACGCCCGTGAGCCGCCCCGGCTCGATCGACGGAATCGTCGGGAGCGAGGACGCCTCGGCGGAGCGCGCGATCAGGTCTTCGCGTTCGGCGAGCCAGGCGATCGAGGACGCGAGCAGCTCGAAATTGCCCGGGGCGGCGTAGGACGAACGCCCGTCGATCACGGCCTGCGCGTCGGCGATGATGTCGAAGAACCACGCCGGGCACCCGATCACGACCACGCGCTGCGTCCGCGCAAACGCCTCGGAACGGCGCTCGATCGCCGCCGCGACCAGCCAGCGATCGCCGCGCCAGGGCGAGCCGACGTCGCGCGGAGAATCATTCATCGGCTGCGGCGCACGCGCGCGCTGGTCGATCGGCGTCTGCCAGAACGTCAGCCACTCAGACTCGGCCCAGATTGACGGGCGCGTCCCGACCGTGAGCACGGGTTCGAGGGACACGCCCTTGGGCGGCTCGGCACTCGGCTCCAGCGGCACGACCCACGGCAGATACGTGTTCAGGCCGGTCACGGCGGAGGCAATGGCCTGGTCCGATCCGGCGTTCACGATCGAAAAATCGGGCGCGACGAACCGCACCGCGCCGCCGGGCGAGACGCTCCGCGCTTCCTCCATGAGCAGCAGACCCGTCCGCGCCCTCAGCCCGAGCGGTTCGAGATACTCGACCATCGGGTCGGGCGCTCCGCCGGCCGGGAGCGTGGAAGGCGCGCACGACACCAGCACGCTGCGGCCCTCGCGGATCAGGCGTTCGCCCGCACCGGCGAGCTTGCTCATGCGCTTGGCGTCTTCCGCGCGGCGGACCTCCAGCCCCACCAGCACGTACACAACCGGAGGCTCCGCCACTGCCCCGCTGCCGGCCGCTTCGCTCGAGCCTGACCGAGGGGCGATCGGAGGCTGTTCATCGAGCATCACCGGCCACTCGTCGAGGTCGAAGCCCTTGAGGCTGAGGCGGGCCGCGACGTTCCCCCACCACGGGGCGAAGCTCGGTGCGAGGCGCTTTTCACCCGCGTGGACGAAGACGGCACGCGGACGCACGTCACCCGCGAAGGTCGCCAGGCCGGCGGCAAGCAACTCCTCCGTGCGGGCACGAGTGTCAATCGGCGTGACGTTCGCGCCGCCCCCCCCACTGCCACTGCCCGCCGACACCATCGCCGGAAGCAGCACATCGGGGTCGATCGCGGCGAGGTCGCGACGCGAGGCGGCGCCTTGAGCGCCTGTCGACGCGGGCTCGGCAACGAGCATCGCCGCCCTCGTTCGCTGGACAGCGCGAGCGACGGTGACGACGGGCAGCGGGGTCATGGCATCGATGCGACTGATGGCCCGAGCGAGACGGTCTCGCAGCGCGGCGACCGACGTTGAAAGGAGCCGAGCCCGCGCTCTCGCCTCGGCCGGGGCGTCTTCGGCGAGCGCGAAGCGATCGAGTGAGGAGTTCAGGCCCGGCAGGTCCGCCGCGAGACGGCCGATCTCGACTCGAAGGCCCCGCGCGATGCCGTCGAGCGGCGGCACGGGCATGCCCTCAGGCGGGGCGGCGAGGGCTTCGCGGGCGCGAGTGCTCGCCGCGTCGAGTGAACCGGCAAACGCCCTGCAGACCGCGGCTTGATCGTCCAGAAACCGCCGGATTGCGTCGAGCGCACCGCCCGGGGTGCTTGAGGGTGCGCCGGTCGCTCCCGCCACCAGATCGCGGATCGCGTGCAGTGACTCGCCCGCGGCGTTCATTTCCTTGGAAGCGTCGCCAGCCAACTGGAGCGCGGCATCGACCTCGGCCCGCTGCGCCGCGATCGCCGGCGCGGATTCCTCGGCAAGCCGGCGAAGGAGCGCGTCGTACTCCGCCAGGCCGGAGGGCGAAGAGGTGTCGATGATGGTCGCGGAGAACTTCTTGTCCGCGGCTCGGAACGTATCGATCACGTCGAGCGTGCGCCGCGCGACGGCGCGATCAACCTGTGAGAAGTCCGCCGCGAGCACGAATGTCACCGGGCGGTCCAGCCTGGCGAGCACGGCACGCGAACGGGCCGAAAGCTGGTGTTCGCGCGTGCTCGTCAGGTCGAGACGGAGCGAGGCGCGCGAAGCGATGACGACCAGGAGCAGGGCGGAGATCGTGGCCGCGAGCACGAGGACCGATGCCGAAAGCGCCAGGCGGAGGCGCAGTCGCCGGTTGGCCGGCGGGGGCGTGCTTCCGCGCGGGTCCGCGCAATCGAGGTGGCCGGGGCTGGTGCTCATCGCCACCTCCTCATGCGCAGAACGACGCCCGCGAGCGTGATGAGCCACCCGGAAACCGCGAGGAAATAGACCACGTGCGCACTGTCGACGACGCCCTTGGCAAAGTCGGCGACGCGCACGCCCGACGACAGGCCGATGGCCAGCGAGCTCCACGGTTCGGGAAGCACCACCGCCAGGCGCTGCGATCCCATCTCCACGAGCACGAGCACGAAGAGCGTGCTGAGAAACGCCAGCGTCTGGCTCGCCGTCAGGCATGAGAGCAGCGTGCCCACCGCGAGATAGAGCATTCCGAGCAGGATGATCCCCGCGTACCCGGCGATCATCGGTCCCGGGTCGGGACTGCTCAAGGCCATGAGGAGCCCTGCGAAGACGAGCGTCGGCGCGAGGGCGGTACAGAGGAAGGCGACCCCCGCCAGGTACTTGCCGAGCACGATCGAGATCTCCGGGAGCGGGCTGGTGAGCAGCGGCTCGATGGTGCCGGTGCGCAGTTCCTCTGCGACCAGGCGCATCGAGATCGCCGGGGCCACGACGATGAGCAGGCTCCAGCAGGTCTGGAAGAACTCGCGGAGACTCGCCGGGCCGCCCGGGTAGAGCGTGCCGTAGGCGAAGACGATTCCTGACAGGAACAGGAAGAGGGCGACGACGACCCATCCGAGCGGGGTTCGGAAGAACGACGCGAACTCACGCAGGAATACCGCCGAGAGCGCGCTCATGCGGGCACTCCCTTCCGCGGCGGCGTGAGCGTCGTCGGGGCCGAATCGGTCGAACCCGCGGGCTCTTCGATCACGCGCAGGAAGACCTGCTCGAGTGAAGTGTGCGCGCGGGTCAGCTCGCGGATGATGCCGCTCCCGCCCGCTGCGCCACCCGCCGAGGTGACGGCCCGCGCGATCGACTCGCGCAGGTCCGGCGCGCCGGGCGTCGGCGTCACCATGAACCGCGCCCCTCCCCGCTCGCCTCCGCGCTCCTCAACGCCGTCCATGCCCACGCGCTCCACCTTGGCCGCACCCGACACGCCCTGAAGCGCTCGCGCGCAGGCATCCGGATCGGTTCCAACGACCTCGACCGCATACGGCGCGACGCGCCGGAGCGGCGCGAGCAGCTCATCGGGCGTTCCGTCGGCACGCACGCAGCCACGGGCGACGATCACCACTCGGTCGCACGTCTGCTCAACTTCCGGCAGGATGTGCGAACTGAGGAGCACGGTCGTGGGCGAGGTGCGACCGGCTCTCCCGCGAGACGCGGCAAGCCCCCGGATCAACTCACGCATCTCGCGGATCTGCGACGGGTCCAGCCCGCTCGTCGGCTCATCGAGCACGACCACTTCCGGATCGTGCAGCAGCGCGGCGGCCAAGCCGACGCGCTGACGGTACCCCTTGCTCAGCGTGCCGATCCGGCGGGTGCGCATGTCCGTCAGCCAGCAGCGTTGCACGGCGACATCGATCGCCTGCTGTCGATCGCGGCGCGGAATGCCGAAGATCCTTGCGCGGAACCGCAGGTATCCGTCCACGGACATCTCGGGATAGAGCGGCGCCGATTCGGGGAGGTATCCGAGCGACCGCTTGGCAAGGTCGCCCGCCTCGACGCTGTCGTGACCGCAGACGCGGATCGAGCCCGCGCTCGGAGCGAGGTAGGCCGTGATCAGGCGAATGAGCGTCGTCTTGCCCGCACCGTTGGGGCCCAGGAGCCCCGTGACCAGGCCCGGCTGAGCGGTCATGGAGACGCCACGAACCGCGTGAACCGCGCGGGGGCCGGAACCGAACGATTTGCTGACGTTGGCGGCTTCGATCATCGTGTGCACCGGCACCCGTCCCCGCTCGCTCTGGCTTGCCGACGCCCCGCCGAGCCCAGTCGGCAGGTCCGGTGCGGCCGGGAGCGCGATCCACGAAGCCCTTCGGGCGGTGCATCGCGAAGCGAGCCGGTACGATAACAAGCGTAGCGGGTTGGGACGGACCGATGAAGCGGGGAGGAGATTTCAGGACAGTGGCAGGGACTCCGGAACCAATTCGGCCCGGGGAAGCCGAGAGCAGCCGCGGCACCGATGTGCTGGAACGAGCCGTTTCCTCGGGATCGAAGCGCGGGATGCAAGGCGGGCGTCCAAAGTTGTTGCTCGTGGGCGGGCCGCACGTGCCCGCGGATATCGCGTCGGCGCTCGGGGGCGCGTTCGAGGTGACGGCCGTGACCGCGGGCGAGGCGCTCCAGGCGATGCGGGACGACTCGGGGCGCCGGTTCCAGGCGGTGCTCGCCGACACCGGTGATTTTCTGCCACTCGAACGTCACCTGGTGACTGAGCAGACCAGCGTGCTTCTCAACGCGCTGGGCGAAGCGGTCTGCCTGTGCCGGATCGACGGCGAAGTGGTGTGGGGGAACCAGCGGTTTCAGCACTACGCGCCGGAGACCAAGGGGCGGCTCCAGGCCGTCTGCCGGGCGGCGGGGCGCTGGCTCCAGGAGCATCCGACGCCGGCGGGTGAAGCGATGCCCAGCCGGCGCTACGACGTGGCCGCCGCGGAAGACTCGCGGTTCTACGAGGTGCTCGTTTCCCCGGTCGAGGAGGGCGTAGCGCCGGACGACACCGGGCGGCGTGTGCCCCGGCACGTGGCGGCGGTGGTCTGGGACGTGACGACGACGCGCGCGAATCAGCGCAAGCAGGCGGCGATCGATGCGGCGGGGGCTGAGCTTGTTCGCCTCGATGCCGACCAGATCCTGAAGCTGCACGTGGGCGAGCGCCTGCGCGTGGTGGAGGAGAAGATCGTCCGGTTCGCCCACGACATTCTCCAGTTCGACAACTTCACGATCCGCCTGCTCGATGAGCGCACGGGCAAGCTCGAACTGGTGATGTCCAAGGGACTGCCCGAAGAAGCGATGGAGCTCGAGCTCTTTGCCCGGGCCGAGGGGAACGGGATTTCGGGCTACGTCGCGGCGACGGCCCGCTCGTACATCTGCACCGACACGCAGCGCGATCCGATGTTCGTGACCGGCATGGTCGCGGCCAGATCGTCCGTCACCGTCCCTCTGCTCCTGAAGCAGAAGGTGATCGGCATTTTCAACGTCGAGTCGGCCCAGCCCAACGCCTTCAACGACCAGGATTGCCAGTTCGCCGAGAGCTTCGCGACGCACGTCGCGCTTGCGCTGCACATGCTCAACCTGCTCGTGGGCGAGCGGATCACCACGGGGCAGGCGGTGACCGGGACGATGGAGGGCGAGCTCGCTGAGCCGCTCGACGACCTCTCCGCCCTCACCGACAAGCTCAAGGCGATGGTGGGCACGGACCCGGCGGCGCAGCGTCTGATCGAGCGCATCGTGGCCGACGTCGACTCGATCCGGCGGCGGGTGAAGGACGTGGCTTCGGGCCCGCGGAACATCCTCGGCGCCGAGCGGGCGCTCTCGGATGTGCATATCGACCCGGCGCTCAAGGACAAGCGCGTGCTCGTCGTCGATGACGAACCGCGCATCCGCCAGGTCATCCGCGACGTGCTTCGTGCGCGCGGCGCCGAGGTGCACATCGCCGAGGACGGCGCGTCCGCCCACGCCATCCTCACCGGACAGGGCTCGACAAGCCCGAGCGGCCCGGGCACCGAGCGAGCCGTCGAGCGAGCGCATGAAGGCCCGCGCCCCTTCGACCTGCTCATCTCCGACATCCGCCTGCCCGACCAGACGGGCTATGACATCTTCGCGGGCGCCCGCAAGATCAACCCCGGGATGCCCGTGATCCTCATGACCGGTTTCGGGTACGACCCGCACCACTCGATCGTGCGCGCCAGCCAGGAAGGCCTGTCGTGCGTGCTCTTCAAGCCGTTCCAGGCCGAGCGGCTGATCGAAGAAGTGCACAAGGCCCTGTCGAAGAGTTGATGGTCCGGCACGCGGCTTCCCCCCCCCCTCTCCTTCTCCCGCCTCCCTCCGGCCTACTTCGCGCAGAGTGCCGCCGCCAGCAGTTCCAGCATCTCCTCAACGGCCATATCCGCGTGCACCGGAATGACCGCGCGGATTCGCAGCTCCGGATCGACCACCACCAGGCAGACTGGCTCTCCCGGCGCGAGGCGCGCGAGCGGCGGGGCCGGGGCCCAGTGCGTCCACTCTCGTGGTGGCCCATCCGCGGCGACCGGCGGCGGATTCGCTCCGTCCGCCAGCACCACGACCGACTTGGCCCGCACGCTGGGAACAGCCGGGCCCCCGCCCTCCGGCGGCGGGCCGGGCGGGCAGACCTCGTGCATGCGCCCCGCGGCCCCTTGGGCGATCCCCAGCGCTCCCGCGGGTGAGGGCTCGCCCTCGAGGGCCAGACCGGGCCGAAGAAGAACCAGCGCCAGGTGCGTGTTGCGCCCGGAAGCGTCGGCCTCCGCGGATTCAAAGAACGCTTCAAGACGCACCGATTCATTCGCACTATCGCCCGTTGATCGCAGCGAACCCACGGGAAATTTCTGCCCGATCATGGATGTCCCGAGATCGCGCAGGCGGCTCAGGACGGGCACGCGCTCCCACCCGGCGACATCGATCACCCACGCCGACGATTCGCCCGGTTCGACCGGGTCAAAGGTCAGCTCGAGTCGAGGGCGCTGCGACTCAGGGACCGCCGGCCCCCGGGTTGATGGAAGGGTCGCCGAGAGCCGGCGCAGACGTAGGCCTGAGACGCTGGTGCCGCCGGCGGGCGCGCCGGAGCGCCCCGCGGAAGCGAGTTCAATCGCGATCGGCCCGTGTTCGCTCCGGCCTCGCAGCGCGATCGGCCCGCCGCCCAACTCATCCGGGCGGAGCGACACCGGCTCCCACACGATGGGCGTGGCCGAACGCGGCGCGGAGAGCCACGGCAAGAGCGGTGCGCTCGCGCCGGCATGCACCAGCGCCAGTTGCGGCAAGGGCACGGGGGGAATCAGCTCCGCCAGTCGCGCCGGCGAGGGAAGGACCGGCCGATCACCCTCGGCAAAGCGGGCATATTCCTCGCGCCAGAATGCACTCGGGTTCGTGGTCGTGATGACGGTCAGTTCGCCCGCGCTCGCGTACGCCCGCAAGGGCCCAAGCTCAAGCGCCAGCGCCGGCGCGCGGGTCGTTCGCGCCCCGTCTCTCGCTCCCGGATCGAGGCGCACCACCAGAGACCCGCGATGGATTTCCGGTCGATCCTCCAGCGGCGGCGGACGCGGCGTGCGAATCACGATCGAAACGCGCTCGGCCCACGGCGCCGCCCGGTAGAAGCGCGCCGCCTCGTCAAGCACCGTCTCCCCCGAGACCGTGACGGGCGGCGCAACCTGCGCATATCCCGACGACGCGGCGGCGATTGAGAGCAGCATCGCGCACACCATCACCACGACCGACCGAAGGCGCGCAAGCAATCCTGCCGGTGTCGCGCCAACGCGGGGAATGACCAGCTCCGGTGCGATTTCGTTCAGCGGCTCGAGTACGAATCGGCGCTCGTGCATCCGCGGATGCGGAACACGCAGCCCGGGCTCTGCGTGGATCTCGTCGCCCACCAGAAGCACGTCAAGATCAATGGTCCGCGGCGCGCCATGCGCTTGGGCGGCGCGATCGCGACCCAGCGAAGACTCGATCGCATGCAGCGCCTCGAGCAGCGCTCGCGCGTGGAGCGTCGTTCGCACCTCGGCCACCGCGTTCAGATACGCCCCCCCGGGGTCCGGTCCGGGATCTCCCGCACGTTCGCCGGGCACGCGCTCCGCCGGCGTTTCGATGAACGATGACACGCGGACCAGGGCACACTCAGGCAACCGCCGGAGCGCGTCGATCGCCCGCTCCAGGTTGACCCGCCGGTCGCCCAGATTTGAGCCCAGCGCCACGAACGCGGATCGTTCCGGGCGGGCGGCCGGCCCCGCGCCGGACACCGACTCGCGCGGCACGGATTGACCCTTTCCGTTCACGCCCACAGGGTATTCGATCGCCGGAACTCGGCGTACCCTTCCGTGTGAGCACCCACAACGGGAAACCGGGCTCAGCAGGTCGGCGTCCGGAGCGCGTCACGTTGCCGTCGCTGGCGCGCATGGCCCGTGCGGGGCGCCCCTTCGCCTGCCTCACCTGTTACGACGCCACCACCGCCCGCTGGCTCGCCCGCGGGGGCGTGCACGTGCTGCTGGTCGGCGACACGGCGGCCGAGGTGATCCTCGGGCACACGCGCACCGTCGACATGGACCTCGACGTGCTCATCGCCCTGACCGCGGGCGTGAAGCGCGGGGCGCCCGCGTGCGTCGTGATGGGCGACATGCCCTTTCTCTCCTACCAGGCCTCGCCCGACGACGCGATCCGCAACGCGGGCCGGTTCATCCGCGAAGGGCTCGCTGACATCGTCAAGCTCGAGGCCGACGCGACGCTGGCGGGACTCATCGAGCGCATGGTGCGGACGGGAATCCCGGTGTGCGGGCACGTGGGCAGCCGCCCGCAGCGCGCCGCGATGACCGGGGGGTACGCCTCGGCGGGCCGGACGCCCGACACGGCCGATGCGATCGTGGCCGACGCCATCGCTCTTGAACAGGCCGGGTGCTCGATGCTCCTGATCGAGGCGGTTCCCGAGGTCGTGACCGCTCGCGTGCTTGACGCGACGCATGTGCCGCTCATCGGCATCGGCGCGGGACCGGCATGCCACGGCCAGGTGGTCGTTCTGCAGGATCTGCTCGGCATGAGCGAGCGCGTGCCGCCCTTCGTGAAGCCGGTGGCCGCGATGGGCCAGGCGATCGAGCAGGCCGGCTCGGCGTGGGTCCGGTTGGTCGCCCGGCGCGGCGTCGGGCCTTCGCCCTATTCGATGCGCGAGGAACAGCCGATGGAGGGACCGGCGGAGCGTCCGCACCGCGGCGCGCCGCAGGCATCGGGAACGGCGTCCCGCGTATCGTCACCAGCAGCGAAACCAGCAGCGAAATCCGGGAGGACCGCGAAACCTTCCGCTCGAAAAGGTGCGTAGAACATCACATGAAGCCGAGCATGCTCTTGAGCGTCGGGGTGGCGTTTCTCGCGGGGATGGCGGCGGCGATCATGACGGGCAACGCGCTGCTGCGCGCCCAGGCCGATGCCGCGGCCGATGCCGAGCGCGAGCGCCTGGCCCGCGCCGCTCAGACCGCGCAGGCCGAACTCGACGCCGATGATTTTCAGGCGAAGCTCAACGCCGTGAATCGCCGCGTGGCCGCTGCCGTCGAGCCCTCGGTCGTGCACCTGCAGGTGTCGCGCGTGGTGCTCGCGCGAAGCCGCGGCGGACGGTCGATCCGCCAGCTCGAACAGGGCTCCGGCTCCGGCTGGGTCTATGACGCCGCCGGGCACATCGTGACCAATGCCCATGTCGTGGGTGACTCACCAGCCGGCGAGGCGGAGGACGGCCGCGGGGGCGAAGGCGGCAACCCCGGCCCGGGCCCGGAATCCCGCATCATCGTGCACTTCTCCAACGGCACGTCGTACCCGGCCCGGGTGGTGGGCATCGACGCGCCGACCGACATCGCCGTGCTCGCGGTCGACAAGCAGGCGCCGCTCGTGCCCGCGCGGCGGGCCACCAACGAAGAGGTGCACCAGGGCGATCGCGTCTACGCCTTCGGGTCGCCCTTTGGCTTCCGCTTCTCCATGAGCCAGGGCCTGATCTCGGGCCTTTCGCGTGATCCGAGCGACGCCAGTCGGCGCGACACGTACACGAACTACCTGCAGACCGACGCCGCGGTGAACCCGGGGAACTCCGGTGGGCCGCTCTGCGATGTGCGCGGGCGCGTCGTCGGGATGAACGTCGCGATCGCTGCTGAAACACTTCCGCAGGCGATGGTCGTGGCATCGCGCGGCGTGGGCTTTGCGATTCCCCTGACCACCATCGAACCGATCGTCGATCAACTCATCGCGCACGGGCACGTCTTCAAGGGGTTCCTCGGCGTGAACATGCCCGAGAGCGACGAGCGCAATGAGGCCGCTCTGCGCGCCCGCGGGTTCAACGGCACAGGCGTGCTGCTCACCGGCGTGGTCGCGGCCGCCCCCGCCGAGCTCGCCGGCCTGCGCGTCGGCGACATCATCACCGCGCTCGACGGGACGCCCGTCCGCTCGGTTTCGCAGTTGCGCACGATCGTGGCCACGCGCCGGCCGGGCGATCAGATGTCTGTGCGGCTCTTACGCGAGGGGCAGACGCAGATGGTGAGCATCACCCTCGCCGATCTCGAAGCGTCGATCGGCGCCCAGGACGCCGTCGCCGCCGCGCTGCAGGAATTCGGGATCAGCCAGCTCACGGCGGGCGTGCCCCTGACCATCGATGATGTCGAACCCGCATCACGCGCACGCGAAATGGGCCTCTCCCGCGGCACCGTCATCGAAGCCGTCAACGGTCGCCCCGTCCGCGACATGCTCGATCTCCTCGGCGTGCTCGCCGCGGCCAAGTTCCACGAAGGTCGCGCCGTCGAAGCGACGCTCTCCCGCGGCGGCGTGCAGCGAACGATCACGATCCAAATGCCCACGAGCAAGTAAGACCGGTCGCGGGCTCACCGCTCGACCATGCGCCGGAAGGTCGCGGGCGACTCCCCCACGCCCGTCCGCGCGCTGAGCATCGCCGCCTGGCCGATCGCCAGCACGCGCGACAACTCCGCCGACGGAAACACCGGCGGGAACAGCGACACGTGCCGAGCGCCGATCTGCTCCGCGACCGCCTCTACGAACGCACCGTGCTGGTCGCCCGCGGGGTCGGTTTCACCCGAGGCGGCAGCCCTCAGCGTGCCCGTAGCCGCCGCCTCCACCCCTCCCCTGCGCGGGCGGCGCGCCGGGCGCCGGCGCGACTTGTCCACGACCGCACCATGGGTGCCTCGCCACTCAAACCCCTCGTGCGTCAGGCGCACGCACCCCTTCTCGCCCAGCAGCGTCAGACGCCCCTCCCACGAACTCGCCTGGTTGCTCGCGAGGATCGTGCACGCCCGCCCGTCGGCATAGCGCAGGTTCGCCCCCAAGTGCCCATCGAGCCCGCGGAGCGACTCCCGTGCCGGACTTCCCGACCGCGGCAGCACGCTCGAAATCGACGCGTCGACGGTTTCGGGCTCGCCGAGCAGGTGCAGGGCCAGGTCGAGCGCATCAAACAGCCTCGCCCCGAGCGAGCCGTGAACCGGCGCGCCGAGCATCTCGACCGTCGCCGCCCGCACCGGCCCGAACTCGGCGAGCATCTCCGTCGCGTCGCGCAGCGTGCGTGCCGCACGCGTCAGCGGCATGAACCGGCATCCCGCCAGGGTCGCGCCACCACTCGCTGCTCCCGTCGCCGAGCCGCTCAGTGATTCGGTGTACGCCGCCTCGTGGCCCAGCAGATCCGCCAGTTCGAGCACCGACGCGGGAAGCGGCTCGAGCGTCAGGACCTCGACCCCGCGCTCGGTCGCCGCCCGAATGACCTCGGCATCGTCGCTCGTGCGCGGCTCACCCAATCCATCGGCGGCGAGCAGGAGCACGCAGGAGACGTCGGTCGATGCGAGCAGGTTGCGCAGATCGGTGGACGGTGCCGCATCGAGGGCCTGCGCAAGTTCCCCGGCGCGCCCGGACGCGCTCGTGCCCACGGTCGAGATCAGGAGCCCCGCACGGTCGGCGATGGCGCGGACGAGCGCCGCCTGCTCAGGCCTGATCCATGCCGCGGCGCTCCGGGCCTTTGATTCCACGTCGCATGGTACGAGCGATCCTGCGGCGTCGGCCCGAAAGCAGCGCCGGCGCTACAATGAATTCCTGACAATCGCATACGGCGTGGACAGGTGATCGCTGCCGACGCGGGGCAACCCGCGGCGTCAGAGGAAAGTCCGAGCACGGCAGGACACGGCGGTGGGTAACGCCCACCCGCCCGCTTCGGATCGCGGGCGCGGGACAGTGCCACAGAAAACATACCGCCGATGGCCGCGGGAAACCGCGGATCAGGCAAGGTTGAAATGGTGCGGTAAGAGCGCACCGCTCCGCTGGTGACAGCGGAGGCACGGCAAACCCCGCCGCGTGAAAGGTCACGCAGCCGCCGCGGGGCCGGGTCTCCCGGTCCCGACCGTCTGTCCGACGGGCATGGCGGCGGGTAGACCGCTGCGGATCGCGCCGGCAACGGCGCGGCAAGAGAAATGGTCACCAGCACCGACAGGCCTTCCCCCAGCCCCCGTCAATGGACCAGGGGAAGGAACCGGCGGCGCGACAGAACTCGGCTTATGACGTCCACGCCGATCCAGACGCGGGCCCGTGCGAGAGCATGGGCCCGCGGCCGTTTTGGCAACCGGCGCGCGCGTGCGGCGCGCATGCTTCTCCGGGTTATGCCGGTTGTGCGGCTTCAACCCGCCGACGCAGCCGTCAAGTCTTCGCGCGCCGGGTCCGATCACATTAAAACCTCCCGCACCCGGAGACTCCCCCATGCGCCACGCCGCTCGCTGGTCCGCCGCCATTCTTCTTGGGCGCTCCCCCGTCCTGTGCGTGCTCCTGGCGGGTCTGCCACTGGGACGACCCACGGCCTGCCTCGCCGACGCGCCCGCTGCCGAGCCGCGCGTCATGGTCGTGCAGCACGACGGCACGCTCATGAAGTGCGCCGCCGGCGCACCCTTCTATGCCGTGCGAACCCTCAGCGCGGGCGACCTCCTGCGCGTCGATGGCGCGGAGGGCGCCTGGCGTCGCGTCGAGTACCTCACCGGCATGCTCGCCCACGTCAAGGCCGAGGACGCGTCGCTCGACGCCGACGGCAAGACGGTGCGCCTGAACAAGCCCTCGCGTCTTCAGGCGTTCAACGAAACGCCGTCGGGCCGCGGGCACTGGTGGAACCTGCTCGACGACGCCCTGCCGGCCGATACCGCGCTCGAACGGCGCGAAACCCTCAAGGGCATGAACGAAGTGGTCATCGGATACCTCGTCGTGGCGCCCGCATCGTCTCGCGGGTATGTCAAAGCCGAGGCTCTTCGCCCCGCAACGCCCGAGGAAACCGAGAAGTTCATCGCACGAACCGATGTGCCCGCGCCGGTCGTCGTCGAGGCGACGGCTCCAGCCGCGCCGACGGATTCCCCCGCCACCAGCGCCGTGTCGACGGCACCTTCGATCGCGGAAGCGACCGCACCCAGGGAGGAGCCGAAGCCGGTCATCTACGACCTGGACACGCTCATGATCCGCTACGCGCAGACCATGGCGCTGGGCGATCGCGACGCCGAGAGGCAGATTCCCGTCGTCATCGCCGATTTCCAACGGACCGAGTCGACGCTGGGTCAGTCGCCCGAGGATGCTCGCGTTCGCACGGCGATCCGCCGGCGCGTGGACGCCCTCCAGCTTCGGCGCGACCTGATTGCCGCGATGCGCAAGTTCACGCCGACCGACATCGCCGCGGCGGACTGAGTCATCCACGAAGCAGCCAGCTCATGATCTGGAGCTTGTGCGGCGCGCGGCCGAGACCGGGCCCCGCGGGCGGTCTGCGCGCGGCCGATCCTGCCCCCACTCCCATGCTCGTCGGTGCGGCGGGTCGCCCGCGCGACTCGATCGATATCCCTCGGTTCGCGCCAGCGGGCGCATGTGAGCGCTCTCGGTTTTTATCGGAGCGGGCGGGAAAGGTGCAGCCGATCGATCCCGCATATGCGGCCTCGCCGCGACGATCGGAGCATCGCGCCGCGTGAACTCGCGTCGGGCGCGCCTCGATAGACGGTACAGCTTCCGGGCCGTCGATGTCGCCGGCTTCCGGGCTCTCGCGTCCACGCCACCGCCAGGAGGTATCGATGTCGGCTCACAGCACCCCCAGAAACCGCACCGCTCGTCTCACGGCCCTGCAACCCATCCTGCTGCTTGCGATCTCCGGCCTCGCGGTCGGGTGCGCGCAGCACTCGCAGAACACGGTGGACGCGACGCTCCAGTCGAAGGCCAGCCGCGCGACGGTCTCCATTGACCCGACGCAGGTCAAGGGCAGCCAGACCGGCGAGTGGTTCCGGCAGGAAGGCAGCAAGACGGCACTCCCGGACCAGTGGGTTGCCGAGGCACAGATCGCCACGGCGGAGAACGAAGCCGAGCGCGCCGCGGCGCAGTCCGCGCTGGTCCGCGCCGAGGCCAACCGCGCCGAGGCCATGGCCCGCTCGATGGCTGACCGCGAGGCCGCCCAGCGCGACTTCACCATCGGCCAGTCCAACGCCCGCAAGACGCGCGAGGTCTTCAACGCCAAGCTCTCCGAGATCGAGACGCAGGCCGTCGCCGGCCAGAAGCGCTACGAGGCGGATGACCTGCGCAGCGAATCGATGCTCGACGCCAACGTGAAGCAGTGGCAGGCCGAGGTGGAGCGCATGCGCTCCCGCACCGAGTCGGATTGGTCCAAGGCCCTCGCTGAGCACGAAGAGATGCTCTCGCGCCGCGCCGCCGTTGAGAAGCGCGGCCGCACGACCATCGACCAGATGATCCGCCAGAGCGACCTGACCGAGCAGCGCGCCATCGCCCGCGTGAGCGAGCTCCGCACGCAGAGCCGCTCCATCAGCGAGCAGACCGACGCCACGGTCGCCGAGATCAACAGCTCCATCAAGACCGAGGACGAGCGCACCATGGCCGAGGTCAACGACCTGCGCCAGCAGGCTGCGAGCCTCAAGATCCAGTCGACCGCGGAGGTCCACGACCTCACCGCCGAGGCCGACGCCCTCGAGAAGATGGACATCGAGCAGCTCTACAACCTCAAGATGGTGGGCGCCAAGAGCGAGTTCGACCGCCAGGTCGCTGACGCCGAGCAGATCCGCCTGACCGCCGGTGCGATGAAGACCGCGTCGATCGCCGAGATCGACCGTCGTCGCGGCGACACGAAGAAGCAGCTCGAAGACGCGCGGACCGAGTTCACCGACGCGCTCAACAAGAGCGAGACGATGCTCCAGAAGAGCAAGGCCGACGTGACCATCGCCCGCGCCCAGGCCGACCGGCTCGAGCGCGAGGCCCGCGCCCGCTTCGTGAAGGCCGAGATCGAGGCCCGCGTCGCCGCCATCCGCGAGCAGGCCAAGCACCAGAGCCAGTTGGCCGAGGCCGAGTTCCAGAAGGTCCGCTCCCAGGTCGATGCGCACGCCGCCGCGATCCAGGCGCAGGTCGCCAAGGACCTGGCCGATCAGACCGCCGCCGGAAGCATCTCGATGCCCGGCAACGACATCCCCCAGAACCCCGGCGCCACGTCGGGCGACGGGGTCCCCGCAGTCACCAATGCCAACGCCAAGCCGCCGGTGATCCCGCCTGATCGCCTGGCGATGTTCAAGACCGCGCTCGCGGAAGTCGCCAAGCTCCGCACGCAGTCCGACGCCGCCGAGCGCACCGCCATCGCCGACAGCGAGCAGCGCATCGCCGGCGTCACGTCCTGGTGGAAGGAGCAGGTCGCGGCGCACGATGCGTCGATGGTCGAGATCGACGGCCTCGAGCGCAAGATGACGGCGTCGTTCGCCGAGATGACCAACAACACCGACAGCAGGATCGCCGCGGCGACCGCCGGCCGCACCAAGGCCGAGGTGGATGCGGAGGCCTTCCGGAAGGAGACGAGCGCCAAGGTCGCCGTGCTCCGCGCCAAGTCCGACGCCACCTTCAAGAAGGCAAACGCGCGCATCGCGCTGCTCACGACGCAGGCCGATGCGAGCGAGCGCAACGGGAAGAGCCGCCTCGAGGCCCTGACCGTCAAGCGCGATGCGACGCTCCGCCGCGGGCAGGCCATGGCCCAGCAGCTCCTGACCGAGGCCGAAAGCCTCGAAACCGGGCAGCGCGCCGTCGTCGCCCAGATGCGCGAAGAGATCCGCTCCGCCGAGAGCATCCTCAACAGCGAGCTCGCCCGCCTCGACCGCGCCGCTCAGACCTACGTCGAAGTCGCCAAGGCCAACTATGACGAGGGCGTGGTCAACGCCAACACCTTCGAGCGCATCTCCGTCGCCAACGCCGGCGAGCTCCAGGCTCAGAACCTCGCGGCCCGCAAGACCGCGCAGGCCAGCGTCGAGTTCGTTCGCGACCTCGCCACTTCGGGCGAGCTCCTCGCCCAGGCCGAGATCGCCCGCGTGAACGCCGACACCGATCACGCCATCGCCGCCTTCAACGCCCAGGACCTCATCACGCGGTCGGCGATCGAGACTGAAAACCGCATCGCCGAGGCCGCCGCCGAGTCGACCTTCACCGCGGCCGACGCCCGCGACCGGGCCGTCCTCGCGCGGTTCGATTCGCGCATCACGCAGACCGAAAGCGACCGCAACCGCGCCTACGCGAAGGTCTACCTCGACGGGCAGCAGCAGAACACCCGCCGCGAGCAGGCCTTCGCCCGCGCCCAGGCCTACCGCGAGCTCTCGAACATGGCCCTGGCGCGTCTCGAGGCGGCGGGCGTATCGTTCTCCCGCACCGCCAACTTCAACTGGGATTCGCGGCTCGCCATGCCCGAGCCCCTCCCCGTGGTCGACAACTCCGACTTCCTCAACAACAAGGCCATCAAGGATCTGCGCCTCCCCAACCAGCCTCAGCCGGCCAAGCCCGTGAAGTTCACCAACGTGCCGACCGACGGCGAGTGATCCAGTTCGAGCGCGGAAGCAGAGAGCCTCTCACCCACGCCCGGGCCTGCGCCCGGGCGTTTTTCTTTTGAACCGCCCGGCCGTGCCGCGCGCGAAAAAAAGGCGGCTGCCCGAAGGGGCGCCGCCTGGAATGAACTGGAACGAGTTGAGAGCGCCGGGCGCTGGGCTTACCAGGAGTCGCCGCCGCCGCCGCGGCTGCCACCGCGATCGCCGCCGCGACCACCACCGCCGCCGCCCCAGCCGCCGCGGCCGCCACCACCGCCGCCGCCGCCGCCACCACCCCAGCCGCCGCGGCTGCCGCCGCCGCCGCCACCCCAGCCACCGCGACCGCCGCCGCCGCCCGCCTCCTTGGGACGAGCCTCATTGACGACAAGGGCTCGACCCTCGATCTGGAACCCGTTGAGCTTCTCGATGGCCTGGCGCGCCTGGTCGTCGTTGCTCATCTCGACGAACCCGAAGCCGCGCGAACGGCCCGTTTCACGATCGAGCACGACGGCGGCCGACGCAACCTCGCCGTGCTGCTCGAACATCCCGCGGAGTTCAGTCTCCGTGGTGCGGAAGGGGAGATTACCGACATAGATCTTGATCATCGCAAGCAGTCCTGCCCGAGAGAAACACTGACTCACCAACCGTGCGCAAACTCGGGCAGACTCGAGCGGCGGTCGTGCAACTGCGGCCCCGGAACGTTCCCGGGGCGGACTCAGTAACCCTCAATCATAGGCCCCAACCCCTCGAACGGGCCAACCCCCCCATTCGCCATCCTCACACCTCCCGAGCAGGTGCCGCCGGTCCCTTCCGCGCGAAGCACCAAAAAGCGAACCGGGCCCGGAAATCGTTCCCGGGCCCGGTCGTGGTTGCTCAGTTGATGGGCTGACGCCGATCAGTTCTGGTTCTTGGACATCGGGCACTGGCCGGCGGCTTCGGCCTGCTTGGCGGCGCAGCAGCCGGTCTTGCCTTCCTGGGCCATCTTGCCTTCGCTGCAGGTCGCGGCCTTGTCAGCGCACGTCGCCGACTTGTCGCTGCAGGTCGTGGTGCAGGTCTTGGTGGCCGAGGCCGACTCTTCAACGCGGGCGGACTTGTTGCAGCCGCCGATGATCGCACAGGAAGCGAAGGCGGCGACCAGACCGATACGAGCGAGATTGCGCATGCGGGGCTCCTCGAAGCTGCATCAGGAGCCGGCGTCGCCGAGCCCCCGGGTTGAAAACGACGTCGCCGCCACGCGGCAGCGATCCGATCATTCTACCCCCGTCTACGGTCTGACCCCATTTTGGGTTTCGATCGTGAGGCGGAATTCTCCGTTTGCGTCTCGTTCGGATTCGATCAATCGGCCTTCGCACCCGCGTCGCCCTCAGCCGTCGCGGCCGCCCCGGCCCGTGATTTCCGGACCTTGGCCGCGAACGCCGCCCGGCGGTCGGCGATGCGCCGGCGCGTGCTGGGCTTGCCGCCGATCTCCGGGCCGTCCTCGGCGCCGCAGAACTGGATCACGCACAGCTCGCCCGCGTCGCCGATCCGGTGCCGCCCGAGCTTGACGATGCGGGTGTAACCCCCGGCGCGATCACGGAAGCGGGGCGCGACGTGATCGAAGACGTGCTTCACGATCTTGGGCGCCTTGCGGAGCTCACCGTAGCGATTCCGCTCAACTCCCGAACCCTCGGGGATGTCGAAGTACTTCTTGGCGCGGTCGGCGAGCGTCTGGACGTGTTCCTTCTCCTGGTCGCTCGCCCCCTTCGGAAGGTAAAGCCATTCGAAGCCCGGGCGATCCCATCCCAGCTTGGCGACCACCTGCCGGCGCGCATGCACCGTGCCCTGCTTGGCGGTGGTGATCAGCTTCTCGACGAACGGCTGGACCGCCTTGGCGCGGGGAATCGTGGTGACAATCTGCCCATGCTCGAGGAGCGAACAGGCCAGATTTCGCAGCGTGGCGAGACGATGGGTCGAGGTGCGGCCGAGTTTGTAGCCGGCTTTGCCGTGACGCATGGTGCGTGTCTCCGATATGGCTCGGGAAGCCAGGTGATCGATTTTCGAAACGGTCCCTTCGGATGAAGGGCGGAGAGTATAGGCGGGGAGCTTCGCTGGGGCCCAGTCGATTCGATACCCTGCATCAGTCGATCATGGGCGCCCAGACGCGTGAAACTCCGGCCCCCGCTCGAGACTCCGGCGGCCCCGTCGTCGGCGCCCGCCGGGCGGGAGGCCTCGGCACCTTCGCCGGCGTCTTCACGCCGAGCATCCTCACGATCCTCGGCATCATCCTCTTCCAGCGCCTCGGGTACGTCGTCGGCGCGGGCGGGCTCGCCCGGACCCTGGGCATCATCGCCATCGCCACCGCCATCTCCCTGCTCACGAGCTTCTCCCTCGCCGCCATCGCCACCAACATGCGCGTCAAAGGGGGCGGCGACTACTACCTCATCTCCCGCACACTGGGCATCCACTACGGCGGCGCCATCGGCCTGGTCCTCTTCCTCGCGCAGTCCGTTTCCGTCGCCTTCTACTGCATCGGCTTCGGCGAAGCGCTTGCCGGCATCATCGGGTTCCGCGGCGACACGTCTGTGATCGCCGGCATCGCCGCCGGCGCGACCCTTCTGCTGGGCGCTGTCGCCTTTCTCGGCGCCGATCTCGCCACCAAGTTTCAGTACATCATCATGGCGGCCCTGGCACTGGCGCTGGGTTCGCTCTTCGTGGGCGGCATCCAGCTCGCTCGTGTCGACGCGCTCATCGCAGCGATGCCCTCGCCCGCGCCCGAGCACGCCGCGCCCTTCTGGACCCTCTTCGCCATCTTCTTTCCCGCCGTCACCGGCTTCACGCAGGGCGTGAGCATGTCCGGCGACCTGAAGGACCCGGCCCGCAGCCTGCCCCGCGGCACACTGTGGGCCGTCGGCATCTCGACCATCGTCTACGTCGCGGCGGCGGTGCTGCTTGCCGCGTCGCTCCCGCTCGCGACTCTCGCCTCGGACCTCGATTCGATGCGACGCGTGGCCGCTTCGGCGTGGCTCATCGAAGTCGGGGTGATCGCGGCGACGCTTTCCTCGGCCCTCGCTTCGTTCCTCGGGGCGCCGCGCATTCTCCAGTCACTCGCCCGCGACAACGTCATGCCCCCGCTGCGCCGATTCGCCGCCGGCAGCGGCGCGAGCGACAACCCGCGCGCGGGCGTTCTGCTCGCGGGCGCCGTCGCGCTCGCGACGATCGCACTGGGCAGTCTCGACACCGTCGCCTCGGTCGTGGGCATGTGCTTCCTCCTCTCCTACGGCCTCATCAACTACGCCACGTTCATCGAGGCGCGCACCGGCAGCCCGTCCTTCCGCCCGCGATTCCGCTTCTTCAACGCCTGGGCGAGCATTGGCGGCGCGGCCCTCTGCCTCGGCGCGGGCGTGATGATCAGCCCGGTCGCCGCCGCCGTCGCCGGAGCGCTCATGGTCGCCCTGCACCAGTACCTGCGTCGTGCCGCCCCGAGTGCGCCCTGGGCCGACAGCCGCTACGCCTACCACTTCCGCCGCGTCCGCGATCACCTGATCGAAATGCGCGACGGCTCCAGGCATCCGCGCGATTGGCGCCCCCACGTCCTCGCCCTGTGCAACGACCCCACCGATCGCACGCGCCTCCTCACCTTCGCCTCGTGGATCGACGGCGACAGCGGGTTCACCACCGCCGTGCGCATCCTCACGCCCGAAGAAGTCCAGGACCCCGGACGGCTGGCCGCGGCGGAAGAGACGCTCCGCGAGCAGATCCGCGAGGCCGAGCTGGGCACCTTCGCGCGCGTCGTCGCCGCCCCCAGCATTCAGCAGGGCCTCGCGATGCTCATCCAGGCCCACGGCCTCGGCTCGCTCCGCGCCAACACGCTCCTCATGAGTGCCGAAGAGCAGCTCGGCGAAGGGGTGCGCCTCGGCGACGCGCCCCATCCCGAAGTGCTCGACGCCGCCCTGCGGCAAGGACAGAACCTGATCCTCCTCAGGGCGGGCACGCAGGCCTGGACCCGCACCGATCGCGCGCCGGGACCGGAACGCGTGATCGATGTGTGGTGGCGTCCCGGCGCGACCAGCCGCTTGTGCCTCCTGCTGGCGCACCTCGTGACGCGCAGCGCTGGGTGGCACGACGCCAAGATCCGCGTGCGCGTGCTCGCGGGCGGACCGGCGGACCAGGCCGAAGCGCTCGCCGTGGCGCGCGCGGAACTGGAGGAAGCGCGCATCGACGCCGACGCGTGCGCCGTCGAGTACTCCGGGCCCGACGAGATCGTGAAGCACTCGGCCGAAGCCGCGCTGGTGTTCTTTCCGCTGCGCGTGCGCGGCCGCCGCCTGGTGGGCCCGCGCGGGCTCCCGCTCGAAGAAGCTCTCGAAGCACTCCCCGTCACGGCCCTGGTCGTCGCAGGCGAGGACATCGACCTCGACGCTCAACCCGACGACGCGCCCGCTCTCGCCGCCGATGGTGCTCGCGCCGACGCAGGCCAGGAAACCCGGACCTCGGCATGAGCGTCCCCGCCGGGGTCGCGCATCAACACGCGGCCTGATAGATCGCCGGACGGTAGCGCGGCTTGGGGATGCGCTTGCCGTGAGCCTTGGCCGCCTTCAGCCAGGCGCGCATCGCGACTTGAACCTCGCGGACCGCGGCCTCGGGCGTCTTGCCGTGCGCGGAGCAGTACTTCAGGTCGGGGACGTCGGCAATAAACGCCTTGTCCTCAGCGGAGTAAAAGACGTTGATGTGGTAACGAGGGGTCGGCATCAGTCTGACTCTTCAAGAGTCAGATTGTATTCCTCGACCAGTTTGAGGAGTTGCTTGACCTGGTAGGGCTTCGCGTCCTTGCCGTCGGGCTGAAGATTGAGCTGCGCGTCGGGAATGCGAGGGTGGATGAAGATGCGGTGGCTGCCGACGGTGCGGTCAAGGGTGAAGCCGAGTGCCTGCGCTAAATGCAGAAGGTCGCGGAAGGCGACGTTATGAGCAGCGGTCTGGATGCGGGCGAAAAGGCGCCGGGGGCTCATGCCCGCAGGATACCGATCGCGTCAGCGCAATCCAGCAAGATCGACGCAACCGACAAGCTATTCACACCCATTAGGCAATAGACGACAGCTTGTTAACAAGCAAAGAGCGGCGCCCCTGCTCTCTCGCCTACTCCTCCCCCTGATCCAGAACGGCCATGAACGCCTCCTGCGGGATGTTCACCGTTCCGATGTTCTTCATCTTCTTCTTGCCTTCCTTCTGCTTTTCCAGGAGCTTGCGCTTGCGGCTCACGTCGCCGCCGTAGCACTTGGCCGTCACGTCCTTGCGGAAGGCCTTGATCGTCTCCCGCGCGATGATCTTTCCGCCGATGGCGCACTGCAGCGGAATCTCGAACTGGTGCCGGTCGATCTGCTTCTGCAGCTTGCGCAGCAGGAGCCTCCCGCGGCGTTCGGCATCCTGCCGATGGCAGATGAGCGCCAGCGCCTCCACCACGTCCCCGTTGATGAGCGTGTCCACCTTCACGAGGTTGTCGGTGCGGAAGTCGATGATCTCGTAGTCCATCGTCCCGTACCCGCTGGTCATCGCCTTGAGCTTGTCGTAGAAGTCGTAGATGATCTCCGCCAGCGGCACTTCGTACGTGAGCATCTGCCGGTTCTCGCCGACGACCGACTGCGCCTTGAAGATGCCGCGGCGCTCGCCGCAGAGCTTCATGATGGCTCCGATCGTCTCGTTCGGCAGGATGATCTCGACCTTGCAGATCGGTTCGAGAATCTCTTCGAAGGTCCCCGGCTTAGGCAACTCGGCGGGGTTGTGCACTTCGAGCGACGTCCCGTCGTGCATCTTCACCTTGTACGTCACCGTCGGCGCGGTCTGCACCACCTCGGTCTCAAACTCGCGCTCCAGCCGCTCCTGGATGATCTCCATGTGCAGCAGCCCGAGGAACCCGCAGCGGAAGCCGAAGCCCAGCGCCTCGGAGTGCACGGGGATGAACGTGAACGACGAATCGTTCAGCGAGAGCTTCTCGATCCCGTCGCGGAGCTTCTCGAAGTCCGCCCCCTTGCTCTCGGCGCTCGTCGCGGGGTAGAAATCGCAGAACACCATCTGCATCGGCGGCTTGTAGCCTTCGAGCGGCTCGCTCGCGGGGTCGTTCTCCAGCGTGATGGTGTCGCCGATGCGCACGTCGCCGAGCGAGCGGATGGCGGCGACGATGTAGCACGCTTCGCCGACGCCGACGCCCGCGGGCCCGACGCGCACGGGCTTGGGCACGCGCTTGCCGATGTCGGTGATCTGAAACGTGCGCCCCGTGCCCATCATGCGGATCTTGTCGCCGACGCGCAGCGCGGCCTTGCCCGAATCGCGCGCGGGCCCGTCCATGATGCGGGCGTAGACCACCACGCCGCGATAATCGTCGTACTGCGCATCGAAGATCAGCGCCCGCGTCTGCGGCATGACAGGCGCTCGCGGCCCCGGAATCCGCTCACAGATCGCCGCCAGCAGTTCCGGAATGCCCTGCCCGGTCTTCGCGGAGACGAGCAGGCAATCCTCCGCCGGGAGCCCGAGCACCTGCTCGATTTCCATCGCGACGTCGTCGGCGCGCGAAGACGGAAGATCGATCTTGTTGATGACGGGAATGATGTGCAGGTTTTCGTTGATCGCCAGGTAGGCGTTCACCACCGTCTGCGCCTGCACGCCCTGCGTCGCATCGACCACCAGCAGCGCCCCCTCGCACGCCTTGAGCGCCCGCGACACCTCGTAGTTGAAGTCCACGTGCCCGGGCGTATCGATGAAGTTCAGCATGTAGGAGTGCCCGGCCTTGGTGTCCTCCTCGTGCCCGATCGCGGCTTCTCCTTCCGGGGCGGTCGCGTCGTCGGCTTCGAGTGCGTCGACCGACTGCCCGGGAACGTGATGGTGCATCACCGTCACCGCCGACGCCTTGATCGTGATCCCGCGCTCGCGCTCGATGTCCATGTCGTCGAGAAGCTGCGCCCGCGCCTCGCGCGCCGACACCGCCTTGGTCGCCTGCATCAGGCGGTCCGCCAGCGTGCTCTTGCCGTGGTCGATGTGCGCGATAATGGAAAAATTGCGAATCTGCATGAGGTTCAATCGCTTCGCGCCACGTGCCGGACACCCTCGCTCCGAGCCCGGAAGGGCGGCGTTCGGCGGCGCGGTCCAAAGGTGGAATAATAGCGCCGGTCGCGCGCCCGCCTGCAATCCGGTCACGCGCTCTCCCAATCAATTCCCATGTTCGCCTCGCACGCTCACCGCTCCCCAATGCCTCTGCACCTCTCCAATCGAAATCGCGTGCTCGCCGGCGTCTGCGGCGGCCTGGCCGAATGGATCGGCTGGAGCCCGGGGCTCGTCCGCATTCTCTACGTCCTCGTGAGTTTCTTCAGCGCGGCGTTCCCCGGGATCCTCGTCTACCTCATCCTCTGGATCCTCATGCCGCGGTCGCGCGAGTACTGATCGCCGGGCAGGCCCGCGCACCTTCGCGCCGTCGCTTCGCCCGCCCGCGGCTCTCACCGGCGCAGCTCATCGATCAGGTACGCGTGGCAGCGCGCGCCGAGATCGAAGCACTCGAGTTCGAACTTCTCGTTCGGCGAGTGCACCCGATCATCGTCGAGCCCGAACCCCATGAAGATCGTGTCGAGCCCCAGCCGGCTCTTGAGCATCCCCGCCACGGGGATCGACCCGCCCGTGCGGATGAGCGCCGGCGCCTTCCCCGCCGCCCGATTGATCGCACGCTGCGCCGCCGCCAGGTGCGGCGAATCCACCGGCACCGTCACCCCGTGCCCGCCGTGATGATCGTTCAGCTCCCAGCGGCAGCCCGCGGGCGTGCGATCCTTGAGCCACTTGAAAAAGAGCCTGGTGATCCGTGCAGGGTCCTGGTTGGCCACGAGCCGGAACGACACCTTCGCCGACGCATGCGCGGGGATCACCGTCTT
Source organism: Phycisphaerales bacterium (assembly GCA_050182995.1). Taxonomy (GTDB): domain Bacteria; phylum Planctomycetota; class Phycisphaerae; order Phycisphaerales; family UBA1924; genus JAEUIX01. The sequence goes on from JBFXBS010000001.1 coordinate 244,978, forward strand.
GGCGCCCTTGCCCGTGTAGCCGCCCCAGATCCCGTTGATCTCCGCCGTCGGCCGCGCCCATTCGCGCTCCAGCGCGGTGTACCCCTTCTCTCCGATGTCTCCCGCCGGCGGCAAACCGATCTTCCTGAGCGCCGCCTTCTGGTTGAACCTGAGCTTCGCCCATGCGGCACGCTCGCCCTTGGAGATCGGCACGACCTTGTCGTAGAAGCCCGGAATCGTCACGCGCCGGTGCTTGTCGTGAAGCTGCGCGAGCACGCGCGTGAGCTCGGTGATCGGGTTGGGGCAGCGCCCGCCCCACATCCCGCTGTGCAGGTCCTGGTTCGAAGCGTGCAGCGTGATCTCGGTGTACGCCAGTCCGCGCACGCCGTAGGTGATCGCCGGCTTCCCGCGCCCGAGCATCCCGGTGTCTGAAATCAGGCAGAAGTCGCACTGCTCGAGTTCCTTCCGGTGCTTGAGCACGAAGCGCTCAAGGTTCACCGAGCCCGACTCCTCTTCGCCTTCGATCATGACCGTGAAGCGCACGCCCCCTGCCGCGAGCCCCGACGTTTTCTTCCACGCGCGGAGCGCTTCGAGAAACGTCGCGACCTGTCCCTTGTCATCGACCGCCCCGCGCGCCACGATCCGCCGCCCGCCCTCCTCTCCGCCCCGCGCGTCCCGGATCGTCGGTTCAAACGGCTTCGACTCCCACAGTTCAAGCGGGTCCACCGGCTGCACGTCATAGTGCCCGTAGAACAAGACATGCGGTCCGCGCGTGCCCGGCGCCCCCGGGCTGCGCCCCCACACGATCGGATGCCCGGATCCCTCCGGGTCGCCCGTGCGCTCCACCGTCGTCGCGAAGCCCGCGTCGTTCAACTGGTGCGCACACCACTCCGCCGCCGCGGCACACTGCGCCTTGTACGCCGGATCGGTGCTGATGCTGGGAATCCTGAGCCATTCGACCAGCCGATCGATCGACTGCCCGCGATGCTGATCGAGCCAATCAACCGCCGCGTCGACCGGATTGGGCGTGCCCATGATGCCTCCTGAAGCGAACGATGGTTCGGCCCCGAGCGTAGGTCGCTTGGCCGATCCTGCGTCTGCCGGCGCTTCGTGCTTGGCTCCGCGGCCGCCGCGCGTACCCTGCCGCTGTTCACGACCTCGCGGCACGTCGCCTTTCACGAGGCTCCATGACACCTCTGCCGTCCAACTCGCGCCCACCTTCCGACGCCCTCCCGGTCGACGCCGACGAATCCTCACTCCTCAGCGGCCTGCGCTCAGGCGATTCCGCCGCTTTTGAGCGCCTCGTGCGCGAGAGCGGGCCCCGGCTCCTCGCCGTCACGCGACGGATCCTCGGCAACGACGAAGACGCCCGCGACGCGCTCCAGGACGCGTACGTCAGCGCCCTCAAGTCGCTGGATTCGTTCGACGGCCGCTCACGCATCACCACCTGGCTCCACCGCGTCGCCGTCAACGCCGCTCTCATGAAGCTTCGCTCGCGCCGCCGCCGGCCGGAACGCGATCTCAACGACCTCCTGCCCGCCTTCGAATCCGACGGGCACGCGTCGCGCCGCAGCACCACGTGGCGGCCAACCGCCGACGCCCTCAGCGACCACGAGCTTGCCACGCACGTCCGTGCGCGCATCGACGACCTCCCCGAGCGCCACCGCCTCGTGCTCCTGCTCCGCGACATCGAAGGCCTCGACACGGCCGCGACCGCCGAGGTCATGGGCATCTCTGCAAACGCCGTCAAGATCCTCCTCCACCGCGCCCGCCAGGCCCTGCGCGAAGAGCTTGACCCGCGCATGACCGACTCCCGCGAGTGATCGCCACCTCCCCCACTCGACGCCCCCCACGCCCAGTACCCCCCGCACCCCCCGCACCCCCCGCACGTCCCGCCCCCCCACGCCCCCACACCACCGACGCCCGGCGGCGCACGCCACGCCGCCCGCCCGCGATTGAGCCTCGCCCACCCGGTCGCTACGCTCCGGTCCTATGTCGATACTTGTCACCGCCGACACCAAGGTCATCTGCCAGGGGATCACCGGCTCCTTCGGCGCCCAGCACACCCGCGGCTGTCTGCACTACGGCACCCGCCTCGCCGGCGGCGTCACCCCGGGCAAGGGCGGCACCAAGGACGACAACGGCCTGCCCATCTTCGATACCGTCCATCAGGCCGTGCGCGCCACCGGCGCCACCGCCACCATGATCTTCGTTCCGCCCGCCTTCACCGCCGACGCCATCCTCGAAGCCGCCGCCGCGGGCATCACCGTCATCTGCGCCATCACTGAGGGCGTCCCGGTGCAGGACATGATCCGTGTGCGTGCCGCCCTCGACGAAATCAACGCTCCCCAGCCCGGCTCGACGCGCCCGCACGTCACCCTCGTCGGCCCCAACTGCCCCGGCGTCATCACCCCCGGCCCCAAGACCGGCGCCGGCTCCGGCCCTTCCGACCCCTACACCCGCGCCGGCTGCAAGATCGGCATCATGCCCGGGTACATCCACACCCACATCTCTCAGGCCCGCCTCGGCAAGGCCGTCGGCATCGTCTCCCGTTCAGGCACCCTCACCTACGAAGCCGTCTGGCAGACCAGCAACCTCGGCCTCGCCCAATCCACCTGCGTCGGCATCGGCGGCGACCCCGTCCGCGGGCTCTCCCACGCCGATTGCATCCGCCTCTTCGCTGACGACCCCGACACCCACGGCATCCTCATGATCGGCGAGATCGGCGGCGCCGACGAAATCGTCGCCGCCCGGTTTGTCAAGGAACACGTCAAGAAGCCCGTCGCCGCGTTCATCGCCGGAAAAACCGCTCCCCCGGGGCGGCGCATGGGCCACGCCGGCGCCATCATCGGCGGCAGCGACGACACCGCCGACGCCAAGATCAAGGCCCTCACCGCCGCCGGCGTGCGCGTCGCGCAGACCCCCGCCGACATGGGCTCGGCCATGCTCCAGGCCATGGGCCTGTGAGCGACGGCGTACCGGCGACGCACGCTTCCTGACCCGCTCGGTTAGACTAGCTGTGTGAGCTCTCAACCCTCGCCAGCCGCGCCCTACGAGTTCACCCTCCAGCAAAAGCTCTACGTCTGGCTCACCGGCGCCTTCGTCGCCTGCCTCCTGGTCGCCGACGTCATCGGCGTTCGCCTCTTCCGCATCCCCTTCCCCTTCGGCCTCGAGCTGCCCCTCCCCTGGGCCGGCACGCCCATCACCGCCGTCGAGCACACCTGCGGCATGCTCACCTTCCCCGTCACCTTCCTCCTCACCGACCTCATCAACGAGTACTACGGCAAGCGCGGCGCCCGGCGTGTCACGTGGATCGGCCTGGCCATGGGCGCATTCACATTCCTGATCCTCAACCTCGCGCTGGTCATGCCCCGCCTCGACGCGCCATACAACGTTGACGAACCCGCCTTCGTCGCCGTTTTCGGGTCGAGCCGAATGATGTTCGTCGCCTCGCTGTGCGCGTTCGTCGTCGGTCAGCTCAGCGACATCGCCATCTTCGGCTTTCTCAAGCGCCTGACTCGCGGTCGCATGATCTGGCTCCGCGCCACCGGCAGCACCGTCATCTCCCAGGCCATCGACTCCTTCTTCGTAAGCTGGATCGCCTTCAGCCTCGGGCGGCACCTCGTGCCCGACTCCGGCGTTCCCGCCCCGTTCATCGACGTGCTCAAGATCGCCGCCACCGGCTACCTGCTGAAGTTCACCCTCGCCGTCGCCATCACCCCGCTCATCTACGCAGGCCACGGCATCCTCCATCGCTGGTTCGGGCTGGTCCCGGTCCCCGCCGACGCGCGATAGGCCCGGGGGCGCCAGCCGCGCCGGCCGAGCCACCGAAACCCGTTCGCTCGGGCACGGACTTCGCCGTTGAGCAGGTCGCCCGACGCCCACCCTCTCACTCCCTACCATCCGCCCCTTATCGCTTCTTCCCCCCGTTTCCCCTTCCCCGCGCGCTTCAACCCGCGGTCAAAGCACGAGTCTCCCATGCACAATGTCCTCGTTCTCGGCGGCGGCAAAGTCGGCAAGTCCGTGGCGGAGCTCCTTCTCGCCTGCGGCAAGGGCGCCTATCGCGTCACCCTCGCCGACCGCGAAGAGTCCAACCTTCGCGAAGCCCAGGCCAACATCGATCGCCTGAAGTCGCGCGTGCCGCACGCCGTCCAGTTCTCCACGTCGCGCCTCGACGCGGCCGACAAGAACGCCGTCCGCGCCGCGATCCAGGCCGTCGGCGCCGGCGGCTCGGTCGTGTGCATGCTCCCCTTCGACCTCGTGATCGGCGTCGCCGAGATCGCCAACGAGCTGGGCGTGCACTACTTCGACGTGACCGAGGACGTCGAGACCACCGACGCCGTCAAGCGCCTCGCCGATTCGGGCCGCGCGCGCGTGGCCCTCGTCCCCCAGTGCGGCCTCGCGCCGGGCTACATCGCCATCGCCGGCTACGAGATCGCACGCCAGTTCACCGAGATCCACGAGCTCACCCTGCGCGTCGGCGCGCTGCCCCAGTATCCCACCAACGCCCTCCACTACAACGTCACCTGGTCCACCGCCGGCGTCGTCAACGAATACTGCGAGCCCTGCAACGTCATGCTCGACGGCAACATCTCCAAGCTCCCCGCGCTCGAAGGTCTTGAGAACTTCAGTTTCGAAGGCGTCGAGTACGAAGCCTTCTACACCTCCGGCGGCGTCGGAAGCCTCATCGACACCCTCGTCGGCGAGTCCAAGACCAACTCCGAATCCCGCATCGCCTACAAGACCATCCGCTACCCAGGCCACCGCGACCTCATGAAGTTCCTCCTCCAGGATCTCCGCCTGGGCGTTGAGCACGCCAAGCCCGCCGACAGCGGACGCGTCTTTGACCGTCGCCTCGCGATCGATCTCCTCGATCACGCCATCGCGCGAACGCTCCAGGACGTGGTCATCGTCTTCATCAACGGCATCGGCATGAAGCAGGACGGACCCGTCACCCGTCGCGAGCAGATCAACTTCAAGCGCGCCGTCCATGCCACCTCCATCTTCGGACGCGTCTGGCCCGCCATCGAGCTGACCACCGCCGCCGGCGTCTGCGCCATGGTCGATCTCCACCGCCTGGGCGTCCTCCCCCGCACGGGCTTCATCCGCCAGGAAGAGTGCAGCCTCGCGCAGTTCAACCAGACCCCCTTCGGCCTCGCCTTTGAGTCCCCGGGTTCGCTCGAGTCCGCCATCACCCGCTGACCCCTCGTCGCGAAGGCGTCACGCACGGCGCATAAACTTCCGCGATGATTTCTCACCGATCCGTCGCGGCGGCGCTTGCCGCGCTCCCCCTGTGCTGGGCCCTTTCGTCCGCCTGCCCGGCTCAATCGGGCACGCCTGCCGAGCCCTCAACCACTCCTCCTCCCCCCGCTTCCGCCCCGGCCACCCAGCCTCCGCCCGCGCCGCCCGCGCCCGTGACCGGCCCCACTCCCCCGGCCCAGCTCCTGCGCCAGGCACTCTCCGCCAAGGACCCCGCTGCACAGCTCCGCCTCGTGCGCGGCCTTCGCGCGCTTCGCGACCCGGCGCTTGCCCCCCTCTTTGCTCAAATGAGCATGTCCGCCTCCCAGGCCCTGCGCGCCGAGGGCATCCTGGGCATGGCCGAGGTTGAGGCCGTCCGCGCCGAGCGCGCCGGCGCCGCGGCTCCAGGCATCGACCTGCTCCCCGTCCGCAAGCTCGAGCCGATCGCCCAGGCCGTGGTCCTCTCCGAGGCTCTCGAACGCAAGCTCCTCCCCATCGCACAGCTCGAAGACCTCGCCCGCTGGCCCGATCTTCAGCCCGGGCTGTATGTCTCGGTTGCGGGTCGCGTCGTCGCCGAGGGCAAGCGCCTCGATCCCACGCGCCTCCGCCAGATCGCCACCGATCTCAACGACCCGATCGTCTCCGTCGTCGCCTCCATCCTTCAGGTGCAGCTCGGGAGCAAGGAGGCCGTTGCCGCCGCGACCGGCGACCGGCTCTTGAGCGCCAAGGCCAAGGGTGTGGGCGACGCGGCGCGCCGGATTCTCATGGTGATCCGCGAGCGGAAGCTCGCCGCCGGGGCTCCGTTCGCTCGCCGCGCCATCGAGCTTCAGGGCAGCGACCGCCTCCTGCGTTTCGAGGCCGTCGGGACGCTCCTGGTCATCGAACCCTCGGGCGATCGCGTCACCAGCCTGCTCGCCGCCGAGATGAAGCTCGCGCCCGATGTCGCCGAACGCACGCGCCTCGCCCTCGCCGCCGCCTCCGCCGCCCTCCACCGCGCCGACGGCATTCCACCGGCGGCGCTCCAACTGCTCAAGAGCGACCCCGATCCCCTTATCGCCGAACTCGGTGAAGCGGTCGATGCGGCCGTCTCGCGCTCCAACGCCGTGCCCGCCTTCTCTGCCCTGGTCGCACGCCGCAGCGCGCCGATCCTCGCCTGGGTGATTCGCGCCTGCGACCGCCTTCCGTCCGAAGAGGCCAAGGCCGTCCGACTCGCGCTCGTCGGCTCGGCCGTCCAGACCGACGACCGCGCCATCGAAGTCTCCGCGAGCGAGGCCGCCGCCGCCCTTGCCGAGTCTGACCCCGCCGCCCTCGTCCCGTTCCTCACCACCGCGCTCGAGAAACGAGACGACCGAACCGCCGGGCGCATCCTCGCCTCCGCCCTGCGCACCACGAATCCCGCCGCCGCGACCCTTGCCGGCGTCGGGCGCTCACCCCTCGAGAAGAACTCCCCCCTGCCCGCCTGGACCAGCCCGGCGGTTGAAGCCATTGCCACCGTCCTCCGCGCGCGACACGCTCCCGCCCTCGGCCCCGAGCAGATCGAACGCCTCAGCCACATCGCCATCGGCTCCGGCAACCTCCCCGAAAGCACACGCATCCAGGCCGCGTGGATCGCCCTCAAGGGCTCGACGGGCGACACGGCGGCCCTCTCCCGCATCCTCGCCGATCTCGCCCCCTGACCAGCTTCCGGTCCCTCGCAATGCTCAAATTACGACCCCCTTTTTGGGGGTTGCCGCTGCCGCTTTCCCCGGCCCTAGCATTGTTTGGTTCGCTCACTGCAAGGGGTGCTCCCATGAAGAAGCTGATTCGCCGCGTGCTGGCGTTGGGCGTCCTGCTCGTCATCCTCGTCATCGCGGGCGTGGTCCTGCTCATCGTGAACGTCAACTCGATCGCCCGCAAGGGCATCGAAGCCGGCGGCACCTACGCGCTGGGCGTCCCGACGACGGTCAAGGGGGTCGACATCGGCCTGTTCTCAGGCGAGGCCAGCCTCTCCGGGCTCAACGTCGCCAATCCGCAGGGCTTCACCGGCTCCCACTTCCTCGCGCTGGGCGACGGCACCGTCGCCGTCTCGCTCGGCACCCTTCAAAAGGACGTCGTCGAGATTCCGACCTTCGCTCTCTCCGGGATCGATGTGAAACTCCAGCGCACCGGCGACGGCTCAAACTACTCCGTTATTCTCGACAACCTCAAGAAAGTCTCCGGCGGCAGCGACCCCGGCGCCAAGCCCGAGCCCGCGCCCTCGCCTGCGCCCTCCGGGAGCGAGAAGAAGTTCATCGTCCGCAATCTCACGATCAAAAACGTCAGCGTCGAGCTCGACATGCTCGGCGCCGGCGGCGACGTGGGCAAGGTCCTCAATGACGCCACGAAGTTCAAGGCCACCATCCCCGAGATTCAACTGAAGGACGTCGGCCAGACCGGCAGCGGCGTCGGCGGCTCGGGCGTCACCATCGGGCAGCTCTCCAGCATCATCGTCCAGGCCGTCCTCTCCGCCGCCGCCGACAAGGGCGGCTTCCCCGCCGACATCGTCTCCGACCTGCAGGGCCGCATCGCCAACCTCGGCGATCTGAAAGACCTGGGCATGTCGATCGGCGGCCAGGCCAAGGAAGCCCTCGAGAAAGCGGGCGGCGCCGTCAAGGAGAAGGTCGAAGAGGGAAAGAAGGCCCTCGAAGACGCAAAGAAGGGCCTCGAAGGACTCCTGCCCGGCGGGAAGTAATCTCGCCGAGCCAATCGGTCACTCTCACGCATTGGAGCTGACATGCGCACGTCCATCGCCCGCCGGGCCGGGTTTTCCGCGATGCTTGCACTCGCCGTGGTGCTCGGCGCCTGCGAGGCCAAGGTCACGAAGGAGAACTACGACCAGATCGACACCGGGATGAGCCTGGCACAGGTGCGCAAGCTGCTCGGGGGGAGCGGCGTCGACGAGACCCCCAGCGGGACGAGCATCACCGGCGCTGGGATTGCCGACAGCCGAAGCGTCAAGGTCGAGGTCTATCGCTGGCGCGACGGCAACCGGCACATTGTCGTCACGTTCAAGGACGGCAAGGTCTTCGAGAAGGTGCAGGAAGGGCTTTGATCGCCGCCGCTCTGGCGGGCTTCACTTGCGCGACTTCGCCGCGTAGAAATCCAGGTTGATCTGCACGTACTTGCTCCACTCGGCGGGCAGGTCTTCCTCCGGGAAGATCGCCTTTACCGGGCAGACATCGACGCACAGACCGCAGTCGATGCACGTGTTCGGGTCGATGTAGAGCTGCGGCGTCTCACCAAAGGTCTTTTCGTGCTTGGTCGGGTGGATGCAATCCACCGGGCAAACCTCGGTGCAGGCGGTGTCCTTGGTTCCAACACACGGCTCGGCGATGACGTGAGGCATGGGGGCGGGATGGTAGGTCGATCAGTGCCAATCGTCCGCGCGCCGGGGCTTGTCCAGGACCCCTCGGTTACACAAATCAGCCCCGGATCGGCCTTGAAACGCCGCACCCCCGTCCCGGCGATCCCTCCTTCGCGGAGCCGCCGTCCGGAGGTGTGGTACGCTGCGGCTGTGACGCTCTCGACGATCTGCCTGTACCTGACCCTCGCGGCCTGCGGCGTGCTCTGCGGCGTCCTGATCATCAAGTACGACCTTTACCGGCGCGAGCCGTGGCATCTCGTGCTCGCGGCGGTGGCTCTCGGCGCCTTGGGCATGTTCGGCGCGGGCGAGCTGCAGATCGTTCTCATCCGGGCGATCAACGCGTCAGGGTCGCAGGTCTCGAACACGACGCTGGCCCTGCTCGCGGGCGTGACGGAAGAAGCCGCCAAGTTCCTCGTGGTGCTCGTGATCGCCACGCGACGCAGCTTTGACGAGCCGCTGGACGGGATCATTTTCGGTTCGCTTGCGGGTCTCGGCGCCGCGCTGGATGAATCGGTCTACTACCTGAACTACGGCGCGCCGCCTGAGTATCTGCCGCCGCAGGAGCCGATCCGCCTCGCCGGACATCTCATCATGGGCGGGATCGCGGGATTCGGCCTTGGTCCGCTGCGGCTGAAGGTGGCGCATGGCGCCGCGTGGGCGGCCGGCGCCTTTCTCGCGGCGGTGGCGCTGCACGTTGCGTGGGATCTTGTCGCCTTTTCAGCTTCCGATCATCACCATCGCACGGGCAAGCTCACGCCGTGGCACACGGTGCTGCCCATGGCGCTCATCACGCTGGGCATGCTCACGTACAGGCACTTGATTACCGTCGGGGCGCGAATGACGCGCGTACACCTGAAGCTCGACGACGCGGGCGCGCCGGCCTAGGGCCCGAACAGGCCCGGTCCGTCGGGGGCGCCGCTCTTGTCCGATCTCGACCGGCGCGGCGGGCGCGTTTGCGGCGGACGATCGAGCCCCGGAACCGGCGCGCCGCGACCCTCGCGAACGACCGAATCGATCGACCCGTCGGCGAGGCGCGTGGTCAGCACGTCGCCCGCACGCACGCTGCTCGCGCTGCGCAGGGGCGTTCCGTCCGGTCCGAGCGTGAGCGAATAACCGCGCGCGATGACGCCGGCGGGTCCGACAAGCTCCAGCTCCCGAGCGACGGCCTCGAGCCGCTCGCGCGTCCGACGGGCGAACTCACCCGCCGCCCGCCCCAGTCGTTCGCGCGTGCGCGAGGTGTCCGACGATTCGATCCGCCGGAGCATCGCTCGGCGGAGGTTGCCCGCCGCGGCGTGCAGAGCGGCCCGGCGGCGCTCGTAGACCGTAGATGGTCGATGGGCCTCCAGGCGCGCCGCGAGGCGTTCGAGCAGGCGTCCCGATCGAGCGGCACGCGCGGGCAAGGCGCGCGCGAGATGCTTCGCCGACGACTCGAGGTCGCCGGCCGCCCGGCGCGCACCCGAGCGGAGTGCCGCGCCCAGGCGCGACCGGCCCGCCACCACCTGCTCGCGCAGGGCGCTGGCGTCAGGCGTGCATCGCATCGCGGCCTGCGTCGGGGTGGCACAGCGCAGATCGGCGACGAGCTCGGCAATAGTCGTGTCCGTCTCGTGCCCGATGGCGGCGGCGACCGGAATCGAGCAGCGCACGATCGCGGCGGCGACTTCACGGTCGTTGAACGCCCAGAGGTCCTCGATCGAGCCACCGCCGCGCGTGACAATGAGGGTGTCGATCCCCAGCCGCTCGGCGTGCGCGGACACCCAGGAGATCGCGCGGGCGATCGCGGGCGCCGCACCGGGACCCTGCACGAGCGTATCGACCAGGCCGATCTCGACGAATGGCGCGCGCCTTCGCGCGGTGTCAAGCACGTCCTGAAGGGCCGCGCCGGTGCGGCTGGTGATCACGCCGATGCGTCGCGGCATCGTCGGCACGGGGCGCTTGCGCTCCTGCGCAAACCAGCCCAGGCTGCGCAGCTCCTCGCAGAGCTTGCGATACGCCAGTTCCAGCGCACCGGCGCCCACCGGCTCGACCCGCTCGACGCGCAGCGTGAGCCGCCCCTGCGGCGCGTAGTACTCCACGTGCCCGCTCACCACGATCTCCTGCCCCGGCGCCGGCGTGAATGCCGACCGCTTCGCGGCGGATTGAAACATCACGCAGGACACGACGGCGCCTGCATCCTTGAGCGTGAAATACCAGTGCGTGCGGTCCGTGAAGCTGCTCACCTCGCCGATCACGCGCACCGGACGCGGCAGCCCCGCGCGGAGCGCCTCATCAACCGCCGCGGCGAGTTGAGACACACGCATCGGGGGCGCTTCGCCTCCAGCGCCCGGCACGCCGGCGCCACCCTGTGCCGCGCGCCGAGCCGCCGCCTCCTTCGCTTTCATCCTGTCCGGATCGAACGGCAGCCGGCCCATGGCTACAGCCTCCTCGCGGGGGCGGCGTCGCGCTCGGCGACCGCCGACTCACACGCCCCGAGAATCGCACGCACATGCCCGCTCGCGGGGAAGTGCAGGCGCACGTACTCCGCGGCGCAGCGCCTCAGCGACTCGGCACGCTCGACATCGGTGAGCAGACCTCGGGGGCCGATGAGCGCGCCGCGGATGGCCTCGGCGCTCACGCCGCTCCACGACCGCGAGCTCGTGCCGGTCGAGGCATCCGAATGCGGGCGTTCGCTGCCGCCGCGCGACGGGGCTTCGCCGAGCGCTGCGGATGTTTCCGGGACGAGCCAATCGAGGCACGGATCGGGCGCGGCGGCAACGAGCATGCCGTCGGCCATCGCCTGGAGGACCACGCTTCGATGCTCGCCGAGCGGCTCGGGGACGAGCAGCACGTCGGCACTGGTGAGGACGTCGTGGCGTCCGTCAAGCTCGGCGATGATGCTCAGACGCTCGCGAAGACCGGGCATGGCGCCGGCCCAGCGCCACACGGGGAGCGTCCGCACGATGTGCGCGTCGACGAGCACGTGCATGGCGGGGAATTCTCGCATCACGCCCGCGAGCGCTTCGAGCGCCGCGCGAACCGGTGCCGCGTGGAGGCCCGACGCGAGGATCGCCACGGTGGGCTCGGGCGAAAGACCGCTTCGCACGCCTTCACCTGCGTGCACGCCCCAGGGCGCGGTGATCGTCCGGTCCGCCGGCAGCTCGCGCCGGACCATCGCGGCGAGCGCTTCACCCGCGACGACGAACCACGGGTGTGCCGCGCGCGTATCCCGCGTCCCGCGGCGCCACAGGCTCGCAGCCCGCGTGATCTGCCGGGGCGCGTGGATCTCGAGCACGAGCGACGCGCCGACGCTCTGAGCGACGTCTCGCGCGAACGTCCAGCTCTCGTCGCCGGTCGCGAGCACGGCGTCAATCCCCTCCGCGCCGGGTTCCTCCTGCAGCGCGTTCATGAGGTCGCGTGCGAGCAGCCGCGCCCGCACGCCGCCCGTGAAGGGCAGCCCGCGGTCCTCGAACATCATGGCCTGCGCGAACACGCTCCGCGCCAGCGTCGACGACGCCTCGTGCCCTTCGAGGCTGCGCGGGATGCCCTGGAGCACGCGGATCCCCTCGTCGGCGAGGCCGACCTCAAGGCGCGCCAGCAGCGAGCGTTCTCGCAGCACCATCGTGGCATCTGGAAGGATCAGGACGCGCACGCGATGGTTCCTCCCGGCGCTGCGGCGCCTGCGTCGGTTCGGGCAAAGTCGCTGTCGGGCTCGGTCTCCGGGGGCAGGTCGGCGGTCCGCCAGACGCCAAGCCAGTGACCCGGGTGTGCTTCGACAAGCGCGTATTCGCCGCGCACGGCGCCCGGCCGGGGCGTCGCGCCCGCCGGAGGCTCATGAGCGGGCCACCACGGCGAGACGCGCACTCCCGGCTTTGCATCGGGCCCATCGAGCGCGATCCACGTCGCCCGCTCGCCGATCGATTCGCCCACCGTGCGCAGCCGCTCGACGCGCTGGCCCGTCCGCGGCGTGCACTCCAGCAGCGCCCGCGTATATGGATGAAGCGGGCGGCGAAACAGATCGGTCACACGCGCGTACTCCACCACGCGCCCGGCGTACATGACGCACACCACGTCGGCGTTCCCGGCGACGATCCCCAGCGCGTGCGTGATGAGCATCACCGAGAGCCGCCGGTCGCGCTTCAACCCGCGGATCAGGCCCAGGATCTGCGCCTGCACCGTGACGTCGAGCGCGGTCGTGGGCTCATCGGCCACGAGCAGGCGCGGGCGGCACGCCAGCGCCATCGCGATCATCACGCGCTGTCTCATGCCGCCGGAGAACTCGTGCGGGTATTGCGTCAGCCGCCGCGGACCGTCGCCGATGCCCACATCCGCCAGCGCCCGCGCCGCGGCGCGCCACGCTTCGTCGGGCGAGACGGGCTGATGCAGCAGCACGGCCTCGGCGATCTGCTCCCCGATCGTGAGCACCGGATTGAGCGAGGTCATCGGCTCCTGGAAGATCATCGCGATCTCGCCGCCGCGGACGGACCGCAGCGCCCGCTCGTCGAGCCGGAGCAGATCGCGCGCTGCGCCCGGCGCGCCGGCGCCGCCCGGAGCGTGTTGGCGGCCGGCGAGCCACGCTTCACCTCCGTCAATCCGCGCCGGGGGAGTCGCCAGAAGCCTCAGCAACGAGAGCGCCGTCACGGACTTCCCGCATCCCGATTCGCCCACAACCGCGAGCGTCTGGCCCGGGTAGATCGTGAGGCTCACACCATCGACCGCACGCCGACGCTCACCATGTCCGACGCCGAATGAAACTTCAAGACCGCGCAGGCGAAGGAGCGGCTCGCGCGGATTCGGCTCGGCGCCCGCTTCAGCCCGTGTCACGCTGGTTGTCGTCCGTTCGCTGCTCACGCTTCATCCTTGGGGCTCATCGCCGCCCGCGTCGCCTCGCTCAGCACGTTGGCCGACAGCACCGTCGCGAAGATCGCCCCGCCCGGGAACACGCCCAGCCACCAGTGAAACTCGCCCGTGCCCGAGACGGCGTCGCTGAGGAGCCGCCCCCACGAGGGTTGCTCCGCCGGGCCCAGGCCCAGGTACGACAGCGACGCCTCCGCGAGGATCGCCGACGCCATGGCAAATCCCGCCTCGACCAGCACGGGCGTGATCGCGGCGGGAAGCATGTGCCGGAGGATGATCGAAGGGGTTCGCAGACCGGTTGCCCGGGCCGCGGCGACCCAGTCGAGCTCGCGAAGGCGCAGGAACTCGGCGCGGGTGAAGCGCGCCGCGCCGGTCCACGAACAGCAGCCGATCACCGCCATGAGCACGTACGTGTTCCGCGGGAGCACCGCCGCCGCCGTCACGAGGAGCAGCAGGGTCGGCACGCTCATGAACACTTCCACGACGCGGAGCAGCACGGCATCGACCCAGCCGCCGAAGTACCCCATGAGCGCGCCGATGATCACCCCCAGCCCGATGGCGACGCCCGCGGCGATCACACCCACTGAAATGGACAGCCGGCTTGCGTGCAGCACCTGGCTCAGCACGTCCTGTCCGAGCGCATCGGTCCCCAGCACGACGCGCCGCCCGGCAACCTCGCCGCCCGGCGGCGTGAAACGCGCTTCAGCGTGCCGCTCGCGCGGCGACCACGGATTGAGCACGTACACCTGTCGATGCGTCCCGGCCGCCCTGTTCCGAGCGTATTGGTCAAACGTCTCGAGCGCCGGCGGGCGGGGATGAAGCACCGTTGCCAGCGCCGAAAGCACAAGCGCCCCGGCCAGAAGCATGCGTCGCCGCCCGACCACCGACCCGACCGCCCACGCCGCCGGCACGCTCAGCCCCAGGCTCAGCAGCAGAACGTCCACATGCGAAAGGTGCCGCGCGAGTGGTGAAGCCGTGGATACCACGTTCCCCGCGGCGTCAACCTGCTGCTCGATGAGCGGATGGCCCGACGAGACCACCGGCGCGAGCACCGCCAGGAGCGCGACCAGCCCCAGCCATGCGAGGGCAAGCCGGGCCGCGGGCCGGCGCGCCGCCGAGCGCCAGGCCGAGACCCACACGCCCGGCGACGCCGCTTCTTTCGGCGATGACACGCTCGAGGGGCTCACGTCGCCCTCCCCTCGCCCGCGCGCACGCGCGGATCGGCCATCGCGTACAGCACGTCGCCCAGCAGGAGCGCCAGCACGTTCACAACCGCGATCATGGTCGTTGAGGCGAGCAACACCTCGGCGTCGCGCCGCAGGAACGAATCGACGACCAGCGAGCCCATCCCCGGAATGCCGAAGGCACGCTCGACGATGACCGAGCCCGAGAGCATCGCCGGAAAGACGCCGACGAAGAGGGTGATCATGGGGAGCAGGCCGGGGCGCAGAACGTGCCGCCAGAGCACGCTGGGCGGGTCGCAACCCTTGGCCCGGGCCGTGCGCACGTGATCGGCGCGCAGGTTTTCGAGCGTCGCCGAGCGCGCCTGCCGCGCCAGCACCGCGAGCGATCCGTACGCCAGGCACAGCACCGGGAGCACCATGTGCCAGAGCGTGTCGAGCAGATACCCGCGCTCCAGCACACCGCTCTCGATCCGCGGCAAAAAGGCCATGTCCGCCGCCTCACGCGCGTGAAGGCCCGTCACCGGAAACCACCCCAGCCCCCGCGGCGGCGCACCACTGAGAAACCCCACCGCCATCACCGCGGCCCACGCCGTCGGCACCGACCACAGCGCCGTGAAGAGCACGCTCGTGCCCGCATCGATCCACGTGCCGCGACGCACCGCCGAGAGCACGCCCCCGGGCACCGCCAGCAGATACGTGAGCGGAATCGCCGCGAGGTTGAGCAGGAGCGTCGTGGGCAGGGCGGCGCCGATCAGCTCCGACACCGGGCGACGCTGACTGAGCGAGTCGCCAAGATCGGGCCAGCGCAGCGAGAGCACGCCGGGAACAAGCGTCGCGCCCTCGCGCTCGAGCGGCGCGGCGTCGAGCGCGCGAGCCATCACGCGGCGCGAGCGTTCCGCCTCGACATAGGCCGCCAGTGCCCGCCGCCCAAGCGTGTCCACACGCTCCCGCTCCGGTCCGCGAAGCGTGCTGGCGACCGATACAAGCGCGGACCACTCCCCATCGGCGGGGTCATCGGCGACCTTCGCCGCCCGCGCCATCTCGCGGAGTGCTCCGAGCAGCTCCTGCCGGGCGCGAAAGTACAGCACGCGCGCCGCCTCGTGAGCCCGGAGCGCGTCACGAAACGCCTGCTCCCGCACGCGCACCGGGTCCAACGCCTTCGCGCCATCCGCCGCGTCGCTCTCGCCTGCTTCTTCCACCTCGGGCAGCGAATCGGCGTACAGGCGCCACGCTTCGGGCGGGCGCACCGCTCGCGGCACGCGGATCACGCGCCCGTCGCGATCCAGTTTCCCCGGCTCGCCGAGCACGATCGGGCTCACGCGTGCCAGCCACCGTCCATATTGCACGAGCACCGGGTCATCGAGCCCGTAGCGATCCTCGATGTACGCCTGCATCTCGCCCGAGGGCTCTTCATCGCCGCTCAGCCCGCCCGGGCTCGCCGCGACGAGCACGAAGACCAGCAGCGTCACGCCGATGACGGTGATCGGCAGCACGAGCAGGCGCTTGAGAACATACGCGAGCATCAGGGCTCCGAGTCCGAACGCCCGCGGGTCGAGATCGAGAGCGCCGGCGCGCCGCGCCCGTCTGTCGCGCCCGCGTCGCTCCGCGTCTCCGCCACCCGGTACATCTCCCACAGTTGCAGCCCGACCGGATACGCCTGCACGTTGCCGATCGTCCGCCGAGCGATGCACAGCGCCGGCGCATAGCGAATGAACGTCCACGGCTGTTCGCGGGCGATCAGTTCCTCCAGGCGCGTCCAGACGGCCCGGCGCGCCGCCGCGTCGAGCTCGCGCCGCCCGGTCTCGATCAGCCGGTCGGCTTCGTCGCTGGTCCACCCGCAGAAGTTCCGCCCGCCGCTCGCCGCCGCGATCGACGCCGAGTGCCAGTATGCCATCGGGTCGGGCTCGGGCGAGAAGAAGCGGTTCGACCAGCGCACCGCGTCAAACTCGTGCGTCTGCACGATCTGCCCCGCCGCCGAATCGGCCACCGGGTTGTCTCGGCAGATGATCTTCGCCTTGGCGCACTGATCGACGAGGTAGGCCGCCGTGAGCCGGTCTGATTCCTGGCTCGCCAGGCGGGTGAACTCAAACTCGAAGCGCCGACCCTGCTCGTCTTCGAGCACGCCGTCGCCGTCGCGATCGCGCCATCCCGCCTCGGCGAGGAGCGCCTGCGCCCCCTCCGGGTCAAAGGGCATGGGCTTGAGCGTCGGGCTCGACATGGGCGAACGCGGGTTGAACGGCCCCGAGGCCAGCTCGCCCTGCCCCTGGTAGAACACGCGGAGCATCATCTCGCGATCGAGCAGCATGGTCATGGCGCGGCGCACGCGCGCGTCGGCGAATGGCGTGCCCGCGCCGCTCCCGCGCGTCCCGCATTGCCACGCGATCGCGTTCAGTCCCTTGAATGCATCCAGCCACGAGAGCAGACGGTGCGACTTGCCGAACGCCTCGTCGGCCTGCAGCGCGCTCATCTGCGCCGACGACGGCGTCACCATGTCCGCCTCGCCGCGTCGATACGCCTCCAGCCTCGCCACCGGATCGCGCGCGCTCGTGAACCGGATGCGATCCAGCGCCGGCCGCGGCCCCCAGTACCGCTCGTTGCGCTCCAGCACAACCGGCGTGTCCTTCTTCCACTCGTCGCCCGCGGCCCCCCCGCTCCCCGCGTCACCCTCGACCTTCAATCGATACGGCCCCGACCCGCGGAGAAGACCCGTCGAACGCATGAGCCGCGCCGGCGTGAACTGCCCGTAGTACCCCCGCGGCAACACCGGCTGCGTGAGCACGAGCGCCTCGAGCGTAAACGTGCGACCCGAAAACTCGAACTCCACCACGCGTTCGCCAAGCGCTTTCACCTCGCGCAGCTCACCAAGCTCCGCGCGCGCCCCGACCCCTTCAACCAGCGGGTTGAGCACGACTTCCTCGAACGTCCAGACCACGTCGGCCGCCGTCACAGGCGAGCCATCGCTGAATCGCGCCTCGTCGCGGATCCTGACGCGCAGGCGGCAGCCCTCGCCGCTCGCATCAAATTGCCACGCCTCCGCCAGCCGCCCGCGGAGCGCGAGCGTCGCCGGGTGATAGTCCGCCAGGCCCTCGCACACGAGCTCCACCACGCGCCGCGCGTACGAAGTCCGCGAGACCAGCGGCGTGATGCACACCGGGTCGCCCTCGAGCAGCTCCGTAAGCTCGCCGCCCTCGCTGAACCCCGGCTGTGTGCGCGGATCAGTCGCCATCGCGAACGCGGGCTGCCGGCGAATCGGCACGCCCTCGATCGCCCACGATTCATCGCGCTCAATCGGCGCGCTCGCGCCCGGCGCTGTCGCCGTTGACGATCCGACCGGACCCGGTCCCGGCGCCGCGGCACCATCCACGCGGCTCAGCTCGCCGATCCGCCGATCGATCTCGCCGAGGCGCGACTCGATCCGCGCCAGGCGGCTCCACTGGCGATCGTCCTGCACCATCTTGATCCAGATGCTCAGCCCCACCGCCAGCAGCAGGAGCACCACCACGCCGTCTTTCAGTCCGAATCGGCTCGGCATCACGCGCAGTCTACCACATCAGTCGCGCGCCCGGCGGGGGTCCAGCGCCTCGCGCAACCCCTCGCCCACGAAGTTCAGCGCCAGCAGCGTCGCCGACAACGCCAGGCACGGGAACACCAGCAGCCAGGCTCGCGCCCCCGGGCTCACCGCGTTCATCGCCGACAGGCCGTCCGACGCGAGCGTCCCCCAGCTCGGCAGCGGCGCCTTGATCCCGATCCCCAGGAAGCTCAGGAACGACTCCTGCAGAATCGCCTGCGGCACCGTGAGCGTCGCGTACACCACGATCGGCCCGCCCAGGTTCGGCAGGAGATGCACGAGCAGTTGCCGCCGAACCGGCACGCCCATCGCCCGTGCCGCTTCCATGAACGGCTGCGCCTTCAGGCTCAGCACCTGCCCGCGCACAACGCGCGCCATCGTCAGCCACGAGACGCCCCCGATCGCCAGCAGCAGCGCGCCGACATCCCACGCGCGCCGCGCCGATTCGCTCAGGTCCAGCCCCGCCGCCGACCAGCGCTCCACGATCGCGTCGCTCGCGACGGCAAGCAGCACCACGAGCAGCACGTACGGCAACCCATAGAGCACGTCGACGACCCGCATCATCACCGCGTCGATCCGCCCGCCGGCGTACCCCGCGATGAGCCCGTACGCCGTGCCGATGGTGACCGCCACCGCCGCCGCGCACACGCCTACGAGCAGCGAAATCGCCCCGCCGGCGAGCACGCGGACGAGCAGGTCGCGCCCGAGCAGATCGGTCCCCATGAGCCCGCCGCGAACGCGGGCCGAGGCCGCCGAACCCGCAGCCCCGTCAGGAACCTCGCCCTCGCCTGAATCGACACGCTGACGTTCGACCGCTGCTCCCACGCTCATCGGCCACCACGTCGGCGGCAGCAGCCGCGCCGAGCGGTCGTGCGCGTCATAGCGCGGCCTCCCGTCCGGGCCGGCGCCAAACGTCCACGGCACGCTGAGCACGCACGCAAGCGCCATGAGCGCCAGCACGACCAGCCCCACACGCCCCGATGCCGTTCGACCAACAACGCCCATCAGGCTCGAAGTCGAGCGGCGCGAAGACTTCGGCCTAGCTGGGGGCTCAGAGATCGGCATCGACAGGCCCGATGATTCAACCGAGCGGACCGCGGCGAAACGACGCTCGCCCGCGACGAACGTCCGTGCGCGCGGCGTACGCAAGACCCGACGCGAACAGCCGGCCCTCGGACTTTGGATGGTACCATGCGCTGACGCCGAAGCACGGAGCCCTCGGCGGTCGCTGGTCGCCGGTCGCCGCTGGCAGCGTCGATCGTCATTCCCATGGAAGTCCAATTCATGAGCAAGTCACAGCCCAGCAGCCAAACCGCGGCAGAGCGACGGGCGGCCGAAGCCGAGTTGAGCGCCCTGACCGTCCGGTTTGCGCCCGCACACGCGCGGCTCATCACGTCGACGCGGCGGTCGCTTCGAAAGCGATTGCCCACGGCCCACGAAGTGATCTATGAGTACCGCGACTGCTTCGTCATCAGCTTCTCGCCAAGCGAACATGGCTATGAGGGCGTCTTTGCCCTCCGCGCAAGCGCGGCCGGCGTCAAGTTCTACTTCAATGGCGGCAAGGAATTGCCAGACCCCGAAAAGCTGCTGCGGGGCTCCGCACGGGCGCGATGGATCAGCCTTGAGGGCCCATCCTCACTCGCCCGTCCGGCGGTCGCCAAGTTGATCGACGAGGCCCTCGCCCGCAACCGCGTGCCCTTCGCCCGCACCGGACGCGGGTCGGTCGTCATCCGCTCGACAACGGCCAAGCCGCGCACGCAACGCCGCCCCGCCGCCAAGACCGCGGCATCGAGATCGAAATCAGGGTGACTGGATTTGAACCAGCGACCTCGAGGACCCAAACCCCGCGCTCTAGCCAAGCTGAGCTACACCCTGTGCGGCGGATTGTACGCCCGGACGCAGCGGAGCGCGCTCGCGCGGCACTGGGCGTCAGCACGGCGCGCGCCTGCCGGAAGCGCCCCGTACGAACGAACCTCCCATCGAGCCTTGCCGCGGGCGAGCGAACTCTCGCCTCAGCGGATCGGCACTTCCTGCACGAACAGGATCCGCGGCTGGTCATCGAGCTTCGTGACGTTGGACCGATCGACCACCATGACGTAGCGGCGTTCAACGCTGGGGATCATCGGGTCCTCCGGCGCCAGGCCCTGCACGTCGCTGGGGGCGAAGCCCTTCACCACGAACCAGACGCAGAACACGTCGCTCCGAACGCTCACGCTGCCGAGGGCCGCGTTGGCGACGACGTACTTCTCATCGAGCGTGTCGGGGGCGGCGGTGGGCATCATGGGCCCGCGCTGGTGCACGCGGTCGCGCGCCATCGCCGACATCACGCCCTGCAGCGGCTTGCCCGTGTAGTACCCCTGCCGGTCGATGTCGGATTCGTAGTCGTCGATGCTGGTCGCGGGCGCGAGGCGCCGGCGAACGTCGGGGTTCGGATCGAACGGATCGATGCTGTGGGTGTTGTCGCGTTCGAAGCGGTCGATGCTCACGTCGGCGAAGTAGGTCATGAGCCCCGCGCGCGTCCGCGGGCCGAACTGCGCGTCGAGATCGTTCCAGTTCTTGATGAGCTTGAAGGGGTCGTCGCTCCCCGGGTCGAAGGCCACCCGGTCGGTCGGCGAGTTGATGTTGATCCACTGCTTGGGATCCTGGCGCACGCAGAGCAGCTCGCCGATCGAGGCGAACCCGGTGTGCTCGCGGATGCCGGTGACGCCTGAGTAGAACCCGCGGCCGAGCTCGGGTTCGCCGAGCTGCGGCCCGCGCGAGAGCGAGCTGTTTTCGTAGGCCACGGTGTCGGAGCGGAAGGAGACGTCGATGGGGAAGTTGTTGCCCTGGCGCCGGTCGCCGTCGATCTGCATGGGGCGAGTGGTCACCAGGCCCTTGGAGGCGTAGGCGCTCACGGTCGCGGCGAGGTCGAAGGTCTCGAACCAGTTGGAGTAGAGGCTGCGGATCTGGCCTTCGAGATCGAACGCCAGCGACGAGCGATCGGTCATGCGATAGATGTCGCGCTCGAAGACCGCCCCGAGCGGGTCGTGGACATCGAGCCCGGCGACCGCGCCGGTGCGCGTGAGGCCGAAGTCCTCGAAGCTGGCGCCGAACTGGGCCATCCACCCGCGCACGTCGGGCGTGAGCATCGGGATGGAGCGCAGCACGGTGAGCGGCGCGGTGCTGAGGTTCACGGTGCCGTGGACCATGCTCGTCTTGGAGCCGAAGTTGTGCGTGCGGAAGCGGTCGAGGAGGTTGAGCGCCATGGGCACGCCGTTGCCCGGGCGCGGGTCGCCGGCGAGCGGGCCGCCGATGCCGTTCTGCCGCGGCGCGGTGAAGCGCCCGTCAGGGAACTCCGCGCCGGTCTGGTCATAGTTGTCGATATAGGCGACGAAGCGGTCGGTGCGGAAGCAGCCGCGGTCGAGGCAGCCGCCGATGACGTTGTTGGGGTTGAAGCGCGGGCTGTTCTCGTCGAACTGCGTCGGGTCGGTGATGTCGCGGAGCTTGGCGCCCAGGCGGTAGTCGGAGGGCATGGCGTTGCTTCCGCCGTTCTCCGGGCGCCAGGAGTCGTCGAAATCGAAGTCGAGGGCCGCCGCGGCGGCTTCGGCGAGCGTGGTCCAGCGCATGTCGAGCACGCGCTGATCGCGCGGGGTGAGCCCGAGCTGGGCGCCGGTCGCCGTGGCTCGGTTGATCGCGTAGATCCGCGACGGGTCGTGCCACGTGAGCCCGTCGTTGTCGAGCGGGATCTCGTACGGCCCCACCGCCGGGACCATGAGCAGGTCGGCCTGCCGGATCGGCGGCACGGTCACCGCGAGGTCGGTCGCCTTGCGGAAGGGCGGGAGAAGCATGGGCAGGCGCATGTAAAGCTGCGAGAAGGAAACGCCTGAGGCGTTCCGGAGGCGCTGCAACCGGTCGCGCAGGGTGCGCTGGTAGTCGGTCGTCGGCGCCGCGGTCCCGAAGTCGGCTTCGGTCTGCGCGCGGCGCGCACCCACGCGGTTGTCCTGGAGCTGCGGCGGCAGGTTCACCGACTCATGCAGGCGCGCGGGAATGAAATTCGTGCTGTTCTGTGCCGAGTCGTGCTTGCCCAGCCCACGCGAAATGAGCACGTTGAGCATGCTCTTGCCCGCCGAGGGGACGTTTGTCCCGCCGATCGGCTGGCGCGCAATGCGCGAGTACAACTCGGGCAACACCGTGAACAGGTTCACGTTTGTGCCGGTGTTCACGCGGTTGAAGTCGCTCCCCTCGGGCGGACGCGCAAACGGCCCGAACGGCGAATCGTGATCGTTGTTCTCGGTGTAGTCGGTCCGCACGCCGCGGAATCCGTTGATGATGTTCCAGTTCAGGGACGTGCGGAAGGAGTGCGGCGTCGACGCCGGCCCGTTCGGCCCGATGATGCCCGCGCGGAACGGGAGCGAGCTCTTGACCTCGATGCAATACGCCGGGAGCACGCCGTCGGGAACCTCGGGCAACACGTCATTGGTGATCCGGTCGCGGTAGAGCGGGAGATCGAGCTTGGGGTCGGACGGACGGCGGATCAGGCCCCAGTTGATGAACGCGACGCCCTGGTACGGGTTCGTGCCGCCGCGCGGGCCGGGGAAGTTTCCCGTCTCGGGGATGTCGATGTTGGGGGTCAGGTCGCTGAGGCGCTGGTGCAGCGTGGGCGCCGTCCACTGAGCCTCCTGGTCGAGCTCGTAGAACGCCCCGTTGCTGCCGTTCTGCTTGCGCCACGGCTTCGGGTCGCGCAGCACGTCGACGAGCTGGTCGTTGGCCGTGAGGTTGGGCATGCCCTGGTAGTCCACCAGCCCCGTGCCGGGGAAATAGCGCCCCTCGTCCGTGAACGGATCGTCGCCGATCTGGGCGTTCTCGTTGAGGAAGATCTCGCGGTTGACGCGCCACAGGCGGACGGCACGCCGGTTATCGAAGAACTTGCGACGAGCCGCATCGCCCGGACGGGGAATCGGCTGGATCTTCGCATCCACCGTCGCCATGGTCCGCGGGTTGATGCGGATCAGGCGCGTCGGCGGGCTCTGGTAGAGCTCCTGCTGCTTGAGATTGCGATAGCTGACGCCCGGCGTCGGCGGGTTGGTCGAAAACGTCGGGATGCTCGCTCGGCGTGCCATCCCGTCGGGCGTCACGTACGACATGCCCAGCGGCTCGTTGGTCACCAGCAGGTTGTTCACCCACGCCTCGAGCGACTGGAACCCCTGCTGCCCGCCGACATTGATATCGCTGGCGCCCGGGTCGGTGTCGGCGATCCGCTGATAGACCGTATCGAGGTCATTGTCGGTCACGTAGAACCAGCGCGTCTCGCCGGGCTCGAGCGTGATGGCGCGGCGTTCGTTGCCGCGCGCGTCGGTCCCCACAAGGGCGTAGTAACGCCCGCTGAACTCGATGTAGTAGCGCGTCTTCTCGGCCTTGGGGTAGAACATGGAGTTGGCGTTCGGCGCCGCCATGCGCCGATTGGCGCTCACGAGTTCGCCCGCGCGTCGAGCCGAACTCACTTCGTCATCCTGGCGGACGTACTGCCTCGTCTGATCGGGAAAGGTGCGCCCGTCGAGCGCGCCGTTGACGTTCTCCGCGCCGGTCGCCGAGAGCGACAGCGGGACGTCAAACGGGTTGTGCAACTGAAATGCGAAGATCTCGACGATATGGTCGGGGTTGTTGCCCACCGCCAGCAGGTCGCCGTCGCCCGACGTCGGATCAATCTGCCCGCTGGGCTGAATCTGGGCGTTGACCGTGACCGGTTGGAAGGTGCCGTTCCCGGTGGGGCTGCCGCCGGCGACCTGGCCGTCGCTGTCGCCGCCGCGGCTGTCAGGGGTGTCGTGATAGAGCATGATCGCCGTCGCGGCAGTCACGAAGGGCTGCGGGACGATCCCGTACTGATTGAACGCGCGGGCCGAGATGAGCCCGTCGCGTGCCGACGCCATCGTGGCCTGCGGGTTGCCCGGCAGGTTGCCATCGGCGGGGAGGAGCTTGGGCGCGTTCCCGCCTTCGCCCAGGTCAAGCTTCCCGGCGACGCGCGGCGCGAGCTCGCCGCGCTGGGCCACGTCGCCGCGGCTCCAGCCCGGGAAGGCGCGGTACATCGCGCCGGTGCCGTCGTTGAGAACGAGCTCCATCTTGTTGCGGAAGCCTTCGTCGACGAGCACGCTGAGCACGACGGGCACGTCCCACGCTTCGCTCCGCGTGCGGAAAGGCTCATACGCGCCGGTGCTCTGGTTCAGCCGGAACTCGATCGCGTCGGTGTAGACGAGGCTGTCTTCGAGCTGGTTGAGGCTGTTGGGGATGGTCAGCCAGCCCGACGCCGGGCCGCGCGGGAAGCGCGGATGGCTCTCGTACCCCGTGTCGCGCACCGGGTTGCGCTGGTCGAGCGGAGACATGAAGATGTTGGTGTCGTTGGCGATCGTGAGCGTCGGCCAGAGGCGATCGAGCACGTCGGTGTCATCGCCCACGTCATCAGGATGAATGGGGTTCGCGGGATCAAGCGCCGTCCTGGGCACGCGGTTGCCCGCGATCAGGTTGGCCGTCCACGCCGCCGAGAGGCGCAGCGACAGCTCCGCGGCGTTGCCGGTGTAGGCGTAGCCGGTCGTGTCCGGGTAGAACTCGCGGTCGGCGCCGTAGAAGAGCTTCTGCTCGGGGCGCGAAATACGGAAGCCGCCCGGGCTGGTGAGGAAGTTGCCGTTGTCGAGCACATACCACGCGGCGTTGCGCGGACGGTTGCCCGGGTCACGCAGCTCGGCAAAGGGCATGAGCGCCCCCGCCGCGGCCTCGAACATGCGATGAATCGCCTCCTGCCGAACAGCCTGGTCGGTCGGCGCTGCCAGGTCGAGCGAGAGGACGGAGAAGAGCTCGGGCAGGTTGACGGCGACTTCGTGATCGCCGATGGTGGTGAGGTTGTTGGTGACGTCGGTGCTGAAAAAGCTCCGAGCGCCGCTGAACATGGTCAGGTGCTGGCGCACGTCGATGTGCGCCTGCCGGAGCGCGTCGGGGTCGATGTCGCCGTCGGGCCGGTTGTTGGTCACGCCGGTGGGCGTGACCGTGACGAAGTCGCGCGCCAATCGTTCGAGGTCGAGCGGGCGGTTTTCGCGCAGGGGCGAGAGGTGGGCGAATCGCGCCTGCCCCGGGCCGTCGGAGATGAATCGCCCGCCCGCCGTCAGCTCGAGCGCCGACGTGGTGAGCGGGTTGTTCACGCGCTCGAAGGAGCGCAGGTCGATCTCGCTGGGAATGCCGAAGACGCCCCCGACCTGGTATGAGTTCTGGTTGACCGTGCGGGCGCGGATGTTGACCCCGTCGACGTTGATGAGCGGGTCGGGCGATGTGGAGATCCACGGGCCGTACTGGGCCGAGCGCGCGTTGCCGGTCACCATCCACGAGCCCGAGTCGCGCGCGAACATCCGGTACAGCTCCGTCCGGTACGACGGACGCCACTGCGACTGGTGAATCTCGCGGCCGGGCGTGCCGTCGAACGGCCACACGCCCGCCTCGACCGTCAGCGGCGCGTACAGGTCCTGCGTCCCGCCGAAGTTCCAGCCGAGGTCGACGTTCTCCGGCGCGGGGCGCCGTGTCGTGCTCACCCCGGGGATCTGCCCGCGCGCTCGCGCGTTGATGATCGCCGAGAACGCCGTCGCGCCGATCGTGTCGGCGATGCTGTGGTCGCGGTTGTTCTCCGTCCAGAATCCGCCGTAGTTCGAATTCTGGCGGTAGTTCGACGTGATCGATCCCGGGCCATTGAAGACCTGCATCGGCTGCACGAAGCTTTCGTACCCCGCCGACGGCAGGAACCACGTCACATCCGACATCCGCAGCACGCGCTCCAGATCGACGTGGCTGGGGAGCAGACCCGCCGGATTCAGGCTGTCGGGAACGGTGCGGAACTGCGTCGCCGTGTTCACGTTGACCTTGCCCGAAAGGTCGATCGCCCGCGCGGCCACAAAGTACCGCAGGTTCCCGCTGTCGCGCACCAGGCTCCGAATCACATCGTCATTGGTCCCGAACTGCCCGTCCGGACCCGGGTCCGACGCGTCCTTCAACTCGATGTAGCGCGAGTCGAGCAGGCCGTCGCCGTCCGCGTCGGCGTACTGGTTCAGCAGGTACTCCCAGTCGCCCGGCACGATCGTCGCCGGCAGGATCGCCCCCGGATACGCCGGCGCCAGGCCCGTCACGCGCGCGTTGGCGAGGCGCGCGTCCAGGCTGCTCCGCACCAGTCCGCGCTGGTTGGCCGTGAAGTCGTGCGGGAAATACTCCGGCGGCTGATTCGCCGGCTGTGTCCAGTCAATCTCCGTCCGCTGGAAAGGCCAGAACGGCGGCGTCACCAGGTCCAGCGTCGCGCGACCCTGGTCATCCAGCAGCGTCAGCCCGTAGGTCGTGCGCGGCTTGCCGAACGCGTCCAGTCCCACGCCCGGCGCGGCACCGAAATTGTTCCGGATCGTCGCCAGGTTCACAAACCGGCCATCCAGCGCAAAGTTCGAAATCATCGCCCAGTCGCGCTCGTCCAGCCAGGGGCGAAGCGGATCGGTGTGATCGGGAATCCGGCCGTTCACGCGCTCGCGCAGCCACGTCGGCTCGCTCCGCGCCAGCCAGGGCGACGTGCCCGGCACGCGCGGATCGGGGAACAACGCGTCCGGATTCGCCGGGTCGTCCCAGCGCGTCAGGATGCTCCCCGGCACAAACGTGCTCGGCGGAATCGTTTCGTTGGCGGGACGGTTGTCCGAGGAGAAGTACGCCGGGCGGTAACGCCGGAACGCGTCGGTCGTCTGCGACACCAGGTTCGGATCGATCGCCGGGTTGGTCATCGCGCTGCGGATATACCGGTCGCGGTTGGCCTGCGTCGGGTCGAGCGTGTCGGGGACGCGCGTGACGTTGAACTGATCCTTGCCGATGAACGAGCCCAGGTAATTGGCGATCTCCGACATCTGCGTTTCAATGTCGAGATTCTGCCGAACCGCGTTGCTCGTGCGCCGATCCGCCTGCCCAAGCGTCGCGTAGATCGTCACCAGGATCGCCAGCAGCGCCAGCACCCCGATCACGATCACCAGCACCGAGCCGCGCTCGGACGCCGTGATTCGCAGCACTTTGCCCACGTTCTGGATCCGTGCGTTCATCGCTGACTCCTGCGGCGTCTCGCCGCCACCCGCTTCCCCAGCCTCACTCCCCACCGATCCCCCCACTCTGGTGCGCTCTCAGCGCCCGTTCACATCGCGCCTAGTAGTTCGTCGTCTTCGCCGGCGGCGGCACCGGCAGAATGAACTGGTACTCCCGCTCAAACGTCGGGTCGGTCGCGTCCGCGATCGACATCGTGATGCGGATGAGCTTGGGCCATGGGCACGGCACCGTGTCGGGCTCGAGCAGGATGTCGCCGTCCGGCCCGTCAAACTCTCCGTTGCGGTTCACGTCCTTGAGCAGGGCCGACTTGATGGTGTCCGTCCGCATCGGGTCCGATGGGTCCACGTCGTAGATCCCGTCGCCGTCGCGGTCGAGCACGAGCACGTATCCGATCTCCGCCAGGTCCGCCACCGTGTCCCCGTCCCGCGGGACCACGCCGGTCAGCCCGCGCCGGCCCAACTCGATCTCGCCCAGCGGCGTCAACGGCGCATACGTCGGATCGACATACCCGAAGAGCGAGTACATCGGGTACAGCCCCTGGCCCGGCGGCGCCGCCGGGTTATACCGATACGCCGGCAGAAAGTACGGATCGGGATGGATCAACGCCCGGGCGATCGGACGGCGGAACGTCGACCCGTCGCGCCGCGCGACCTCGATCGTCTTTTGCCGATTGAACGCGTCGGTGGCCGGCCGGTTGGTGTCATACCCGGGAAACGGACGAATCCAGTAGTTCACGAAGTTGTCCGTCGCGGGCGAGCCGGGCGTCGGCGGGAGCGACCCATCCTGGGACACGTCCACCAGCCGCTCCTGCCCGTACCAGATCGTCCGCCCGCGCGTCGGCGACTGCGGATCGGTATCGGTTTCGCCAAAGCTCCATTCGACGATGAACTCCGAGCACCCCGGCACGAACACCGACGCCGCCAGCGCCAGTTGGTCGGCCCGGTCGTAGTCCTCCGACCCGGGGAACCCGACGAAGTTCGGCGGCGCGAGCTCCGCCCGGATTCGCCGATCCAGCCCGATCACCGGCGCAAACGGCGGGTTCGTGTCCACCCCGTCGCTGTCGGTCGGCATCGCCTGCAGCATCCACCGCTGCATGCGCTCGAGCGTCACCATCTCCGGCAGCGGGTCCGGCGGGTTGAGCAGCGGCGGGTTCGCCGGGCCCTGGTAGGGCAGCAACTCGATCCGCTCGCCCACCGTCGTGAACGCCTGCGGGCTCTTGGCGCCCAGCACGATCGAACGAATCTCCGAGAGCGTCGTCGTCGCCAGGTCGACGATCCCCGACGAGAAGTACGGCACCTCGGGCCCGATCGGCGCGCCCGGCGCGGGGCGGCTCATGTCAAACGGACCCGGCAGGAATGCAACGTCATTGAGGCGACGGAACAGGCTCGGCGCCGCCGGCTGCAGCGCCACCTGATACTCGCTGTCGCGCAGATTCGCGCCGAGAGCCGCGACAAGGCTCGGGGGCAGCGGTCCGATCGCCGTCGCCAGGATCGAATCCTGATCCACGCCCGCGGGAGGCGCCAGCAGGGCGACATGCCGGACGAGCACCCAGTCCGCCGCGTAGCGGTTGGGGTTCCCGGGGAAATCGACTCCCAGCCCGAGCGGAATACCGAAGAAATCCGTCCCGCCGTTGGGCGGGAAGGCCAGCGGCATGAGCGAGTTGTTGTCGGACAGGCTCAGGCTCGTTTCGCCGAACGCCTGGAACGCCGTGGCGCGGCGCCGACCATGCCCGTAATAGATCCGAGCCTCGGCCGACTTGGCGACGCGCGTCGGATAGCGCGGCTCGCGCACCGTTGTGAAATCCCCCTTGGCGAAGAACATGATCTCGTCGGCGCGACGCGAACGAGGCTCCTGATCGAACGACGACAGCCGAACCACGTCCGGCGATGTTGCGCCGACGCGGCTCGGGTCGAACTGCAGATCGCCGTTCGCGTCGACGCCCGACGAGCGGATCAGCAGGAACCCCTCGCGCGTCATCGACGCGAAGTCGGTCCGCAGTTGCCGCTCGATCGCCGCCGCGTACGTGGTGATCGCGCTGATCTTCCGACCCGACGAAACGGTCGTGCCCGTCACGCGGAAAACCTGGGCGATGCCGACGGCGACGATCACCACCGCCGCCGCCGCCACGAGCAGCTCCACCAGCGTGAAGCCCCGCCCCCGCCCGCGAGATTCACGCCCCCCGTTCCCCGCGCCAGGCGCCGAACGCGCCCGCGCCCCTGAGGCCTGGCTCAGCCACATCCCCATATGTCCCCGTTCCCTGGTCATGGCTTCACCTCGAACACTCGAACCGCCGCCGGAATCTGCGGCGAGAAAATCACCTGCGTGATCCGCGGCGGCTGCTCGACGTTTCCTCCGCCCGGACCCGGACCCCCTCCGCCCGACGCCGCCACGCTCGACGGCACCGGCGGCGACACCTGCACGCCAAACCCGAACAGCGGGTGCGGCGACGCCGTCACCGTGTAGATATTGCCCAGGTTGTCCACCAGCTTCTGGCCCACCTGGCTCGCCATCTGCACCACATCGAACGCATCCGCGATGATCAGGAAATCGCGAATCTCCTCAAAGTTCCCGGGGTTCACGATCGGCGTGAAATCCGCCGCCGACACCCGGAGCTGCGAATAGGTCGCGTTGTTTCCCGTGCGCCCGTCGAACGTCGGCAGGCCGAGTTCATCGACCGACACCGGGTTCTTGCGTTCCGGCGGCACGAGCGTTGGGTCAAGCATCGTCGCCATGAGCGTCTGCGTGCGCGGAATCTTGATCCGCGGATCAACCCGGCGCACAAACACCGCCACCATCGCCCGGTTGAAGCCCGAGGGACGGTTCGCCAGCGGAATCGCGCCCCCCGGCGTCGTGTTCCCCGTCGCCCGCGCCACGCGCTTCACCGCCATGTCCCACACGAACAGCGGGTCCGACGCGCCCGACGAATCGCCCGGGTACAGCCGCTCGGCCAGCGACAGGTACACCCGCTGCTGCAGGATCTCCTGCTGCCCGACCACGGTCGTCCGCGTCAGGTTCTGCTGCGGGCCAAGCTCGCTCTGGTTCGGGCCCGTCGGCCCGTCGGCCACCACCGGCACCCGGTACCAACTGCCATTGGTCGGCACCACCGAGGTCACCGTCAGGTTCTGCAGCGGCGGGTTCCACGCCTGGCCCGTCGCCGGATCGATATCCGGTTCGAGCAGGATGGACCAGAATCGCTCATCGAGCGCGTACGGCCGCGGATTCCCTCCCTGATACCCCGCCAGCGTCGGCCCCGCGCGCAGATACTGCTCCGCCGCGTCCGCCGCGATGATCCCCAGCACCGAGTCGATCGAGTCGCGCTGCTGCTTGAGCACCGCCGGCAGCACCGACGCCAGCCCCAGCATCCCGATCCCCAGGACGAGCACCGCCATGAGCACTTCGATGAGCGTAAAGCCCATCGCCCGCCCGCCGCCCGCCCTCATCCACGTTGTGCGCGCCCGATGATTCATGGTGTCGCCCCCGGGACCAGCGATACGCCCTTGGTCTGCCCCGTAAACCGATCGATCGTGAACACCTTCGCCTGCGGCTGCGCGCCCAACTGCCCTTCGATCCACGCGTTGATCGCCACATCGGGCGCCAGCACCTGCGGGAACGACGGCCTCAGCGGGTCGGGCGCCGGCGTCGTTGCCGACGGCGTGTTGTACACGTACAGCGTGCCCGTCCGCCGGTCCACGTTCAAGCGCAGCCCCGACGCGAGCTCGAGCTCGTTGTACAGCGCCATCGTCGACACCGGCTTCACCAGGATCGTGTCGCCCGATTCATCGCCCAGAATCTGCGCCAGGATCATCCGGTCGTTCGCGTCGATCATCCCGTCGAAGTTGAAGTCCGACGTCACGATCACCCGGTTCACCCAGCGCTCCAGGTCCTGTGCCAGGTCCGCTCGGAGCGGCGCCGGCTCAGTCCGGGCCACCGCCGACGGCCGCGGCGACACCACCAGCGCCGCGTTCATCTTCGCCATGGTCATCCGGCCGGTCCCGCCCTCATAGCGGATCATGAACGACTGGCGGTTCTGCCCGTCGCGCCCGGTATCGCCGCGAAGATTCACATCAAAGAACCCGGTCTCCGGAAAGACCCACGCCGATTCGCCGAAGCGATAGCGCACGTCGCCGCCCATCGGTCCCTGCGCCGGCTCATACCACTCGTTGTCGATCGTCGCCGGCAGCGCGTAGCCGCGGACGTGCCAGCCCGGCGGGAACGCGATCGGCTCGGCTCCGCCGACGGGCACGAACACGTCGCGCCGCACCTGACCCTCCTGACCGGCGTCGCGGCGATCGACATCGTCGACCTCCGCCGCCTTCACGCACGCCACCGCGAGCATCGGGCCCGGCGGCTCGTAGAAGAACACGATCGCCAGGTCACGCCCGTTCGAAGAGCGCAGTGCGAGGTTGTGCCCAAGCGCTGCCGCTCGCGTCAGCGCGGCCTCCGCCGACACGCGCTGCTGCGACGCCACCATCGCCCGGAACGCCGGGAGCGTGATGATCACCAGAAGGATCACAAGCGTGATCACCACGAGCATCTCAATGATCGTGAATGCGCGGCGTCGGCTCATCGCCCCACCTCCACGATGTTGTCCCGATTCGCCGGTTTCGGCGCCGACGAGAGCACCGGATCATGCCCGCCCGCGTCGCGCGACGACCACGCCGCCGAGCCGATCAGCCCGTCCGGCCCGGCCGACACGATGGCGAACAGCCCGCTCCGCATCCCCGTGCCTGCGTTGGTTTCGATCGTCTGACCGAGTTCGCCCGCGTCGAGCACCGCCGCCGGCACGTTGTGCGACAGAATCTCCCCCACCGCCGGGTTGAGCACTCCGCCGTCGAGATACTTCGGCTCCAGCGTGGGCGACCAGCGGTAATACCGGATCGAGTTGCCCCACCGATCCAGGAGCGTCGAAAACCCGGTGAAGCTGCCGAAGGGCTGCAGGCGCTCCGCGTCTCGGCTCACATCGACAAACGGCTCGTTCCTGGGCGCCGCCGTGTCCCAGGTCCCGTCCGCCCGCGCCTTCCCCTGTCCTACGCCTTCGTATCCATCCACGATCGCCGGCGCCGTCCCGAGCAGGTACGTCGGGAGCGAGAGCACGCTGTAGCGCGCCCCCCCGCCATCCTGCAGGAATCGATCGGCCAGGCCCAGATCATTCGGCGTGCCTGCTCCGCGGATGTTCACCTGCACGCCGCCGAAGGTCCCGACATAGGGGTTGCCGTCATCGATCAGCGGCGGCAGGAACCCGAAACTCTGCTCGAACTGCTCCACGCCGAGGCGCAGCGACGCCATGAACAGCCGCTCCGACACCACGCGCGCCTGCCGCACCGAGCCTCCGATGAACACGAGCGTGAGCGCCATGAGCACGGTGATCACCGTGATGGTGAAGACCAGCTCGACGAGCGTGTACCCGCGACGGGCCGGCGTGCAGCCTCGGGTTGTTTCGTGTTCACGCATGCCTGACTCCTGACTCACGTCTCGTGCCTCGCGCCCGCGACTCTCACAGCTTGCCGCCCTGCAGCTTGTCGATGATCGCGACCAGCGGCATGAACATCGCCACCACGATCGTCCCGACCGCCCCGCCCAGGAAGAGCACCAGCAGCGGCTCGATGAGCTTCACGAGCGCCTGCACCGCCACGTCGACCTCTTCGTCGTAGTTGTCGGCGATCTTCAGGAGCATCGCGTCCAGGTCGCCCGTCTCCTCGCCGACGTCGATCATGTTCACCACGATCGCGTCGCACACCTTGCTCTCGCGCAGGGGCACGGCGAACGTTTCGCCCTCGCGAATGCTGTCGTGCACCTTGTTGAGCGCCTTCTCGAACACGAAGTTCCCGCACGTGTCGCGCGTGATCGCGATCGCCTCGAGGATCGGCACGCCCGCGTTGATGAGCGTTCCCAGCGTCCGCGTGAACTTCGCGATCGTCGTCTTCTTGACCAGCCCGCCGAGCACGGGGATCCACAGCAGCATGGTGTCCGTCGCCGCACGCCCGGGCCGCCCCTTTCGCGCCACCTTGATCGTCACGATCAGGATGAACGGCAGCAGGATCATCCACACAAACCCGGGGACCGACTGACCCGGGTTGCTCCCGGCCAGCCATGTCGACGCGTCGATCAGGAACTGCGTCAGCGCGGGCATCGCCACGCCGAACTCGGTAAAGATTTCCTTGAACTTCGGGATGATGAACACCATGATGAACATGACGATGCCGACGGCGACCGTCACGACCACCACCGGGTACACCATCGCGCCGATGACCTTCCGCTTCAGCCGCTGCGCCTTCTCCATGAACTCCGCCAGGCGCTGCAGGATGATGTCGAGCACGCCGCCGATCTCGCCCGCGTTCACCATCTTGGTGTAGAGCCGGTTGAACGCCGACGGGTGCTTGGCCATCGCCTCCGACAAGCTTGCGCCGCCCTCAACATCCTCGCAGACCTGCTGGAGAATGCCCTTGAGCTTCCCGGGCTTGAGCTGCTCTTCGAGAATCTGCAGCGAGCGCAGCAGCGGCAGGCCGGCGTCCTGCAGCGTGCTGAGCTGCCGGGTGAACGTCGTGAGCTGCTTCGCCGACACACCGCCGAACGAGATCCCCGCCCCTTTCTTCTTCTTCTTGGCGGTGAAGTCGGCCTGGGCGGCCTTGCCAGCGCCCTTCTGCTCGCGCACCGAGGTTGGGAACAGCTGCTGCTGCTTGATCTTGGCGATTGCTTCCTCGTTCGAGTTCGCCTCGATCGAGCCCTTCTGGGCCTTCCCGCTCGGATTCAGCGCTTCATACGTAAACGTCGCCATGGGTTCCTCGCTTCACGCCCGCCCCGCCGGGTTCGCCCCGGCTCCCGTTGATCAACCGTTCCGTTTCTTCCGCACCATCCAGTCCACGCGATTCGAGCGTCGGCTTCCGACTCTGCGCGGCCGTGCACCCCTCCCTGAGGCGCCGCGACCACCCTCCACCCCGTCCCCCCAAGCACCCACCCCGTTCCCCTGAGACCTCCGAGCCCCCGCCCTGAAGCCTCCCGCGCCTGGCCGGTCACCGACGCTCGAATCTCGCGGACTGAATCGTGCTCCTTTCTGCTTCCGACTTCTGCCGTCCGGTGCACAGGCGTCCGGCCCGTGCACCACTTCACGTCAATCGCTCTCCGAGAGCGTCTCCCGGAGAATCTCGTCAATGGTCGTCTGCCCTTCATAGATCGCGAGCAAGCCGCACTCGCGGAGCGTGCGCATCCCGTTCTTGCGCGCCTCGTCGCGGAGCAGGTTCGTGCTCGCCTTCTTCATCACCATGTCCCGCAGCGTGTCGGTCATGCCCATGATCTCGAAGATCGCCATCCGCCCGCGATACCCCGACCCGAAGCAGTTGTCGCACCCCTTGCCCTGGAAGAACTGCTTGCCCGCCACCGCCTCCGGCACGAGCGACAGCTCCATGAGCTGCTCCTCGGTCGGCGTGAAGGACGCCTTGCACTTGGGGCAGATCGTCCGCGCCAGCCGCTGGGCCACGATCCCTTCGAGCGTCGCCGTGAGCAGGAACGGCTCGAGCCCGAGATCCACCAGGCGGATGATGCTCGACGGCGCGTCGTTGGTGTGGAGCGTCGTGAGCACGAGGTGGCCCGTGAGCGACGCCTGCACCGAGATCTCCGCCGTCTCGAGGTCGCGGATCTCGCCCACGAGGATGATGTCGGGATCCTGACGCAGGAAGCTGCGCAGGAGCTTGGCGAACGTCGTTTCCGCCTCGACGTTCACCTGGCACTGGCAGAGCCCGTCGATGTCGTACTCGACCGGGTCTTCCGCCGTCAGGATCTTCGTCTCGATGTCATTGAGCGCCTGCAGCGCCGCGTAGAGCGTCGTGGTCTTGCCGCTGCCGGTCGGACCGGTGACGATCACGATCCCGTTGGGCTTGTTGATGAGCCGCCGGAAAGTCTCGAGATCGTCGTCGCGCAGGCCCACGCGGTCGAGCGAGAGCTTCACGTTGCTCCGGTCGAGCACGCGCATCACCACGCTCTCGCCGTACATCGTCGGCAGCACGCTCACACGCAGATCCACCGGCGCCCCGCCCACCTGCAGCTCGATGCGCCCGTCCTGCGGCAAGCGCCGCTCGGCAATGTCGAGCTTCGCCATGACCTTCACGCGGCTCGTGATCGCCGGGCCCAGCTCCTTCGGCGGCGGCACCATCTCATACAGCACGCCGTCGATGCGGTACCGCATCTTGAACTCGTCCTCGAACGGCTCAAAGTGGATGTCGCTGGCCTTGTCCTTGATCGCCTGCAGCAGCACCAGGTTGAGCAGCTTGATCACCTGGTTGTCGTTGGCCAGGTCGTCCATCGCGTCGAGGTTGATCCCCGCGCTCGCCGCGTTGCTCAGTTGCTTGAGCTTCTCGTCCTTGGCCAGGTTGCTCACCACGTCGGTGATCGACTCCCCCTTGGAGTAGTGCTTCTTGATGAGGGCGTCGATCGCCGCCGGATCCCCGACCACGGCCTCCACGTTGAACCCCATGAGCAGGCGCAGGTCGTCCACGGCACGGAAGTTGTCCGGGCTCTTGAGCGCGATCTTCAGCCGCTTCCCTTGCGGGCTGTACGCGATCGGAATCACCTGGTACGCCTGGGCCGACTCGGCGGGAATCGCGTCCTTCGCGTCCGCCGGCACATCGAAGTTGCGCAGGTCCATGTACCCCAGCCCCGCCTGCGCCGCCAAGCCCTCGTCAATCTCTTCCTGCTTGCAGTACCCAAGCTCGACCAGCAACTGGCCCAGCGGCACCTTGCGCGTTTTCTGAATGGCGAGCGCTTCGTGAACCCGCTCTCGGGTGGTCTTCCCGAGCTTGGTCAAAATGCGACCGATCTTCCGCCCCTTGAAGTCCTGCAAGTCGGCGGCAGTCACGGGCACATCCGGCATGAAGCGTCTCCGAAAAGCCCCCCACCTCTAATCGCATAGAATAACCGACCTGTTCCTGCAGGAAGGCCAAAAAAACGCGGCTTTTTGTTACGACACTTCGAAAACGAGACGATCAGCCGCCCCGTCCGCCCGTGTCCACGTCCTCGATATCGAGGTCCGCCCGACCGATTGATCGGCCCAGACGGTGGACCTTGTCGCGCAGGTCCCCAGGGTTCTTGCTCCGGTCGATCATCTCATCGGCGGCGATCTTGCCCGCCATGTACAGCGTCCACAGGTGGTCGTCGAGGAGCTGCATACCGAACTTCTTCCCAGTCTGGATACTGGAATCGATTCGGTAGGTCTTGGCCTCGCGGATGAGGTTGGCGATGGCGGGGGTGACGACGAGGAACTCGTACGCCGCCACCAGACCGGGGGTATCCAATCGGGGGAGGAGGGCCTGGCTCAGAACGCAGATCAGGGCGGTCGAGAGCTGGACGCGGATCTGGTTCTGCTGGGCCTGGGGGAAGGCGTCGACGACGCGGTCGATGGTCTTGGCGGCACCGGTGGTGTGCAGGGTCGCGAAGACCAAGTGGCCGGTTTCGGCAGCGCGGATGGCGGCCTCGATGGTCTCAAGGTCGCGCATTTCGCCGACGAGGATGCAGTCGGGGTCCGACCGGAGCACGCGCCTCAGAGCCTCGGCGAAGCTCGGGACGTCGGTCCCGACTTCACGCTGGTTCATGATCGATTTCTTGTGGTAGTGGTAGTACTCGATGGGGTCTTCCATCGTGACGATGTGCTTGTCGTACGCCGCGTTGATGTAGTCGAGCATTGTCGCCAGCGAGGTGGTCTTGCCCGAGCCGGTCGGGCCGGTGACGAGGAAGAGTCCGCGCGGGCGGCGGATCAGTTCCTTGCAGATCTCGGGGAGGCCGATCTGCTCGAAGGTCAGGAGCTTGCTGGGGATGAGGCGGCAGACGATGGCGATGTCGCCGCGCTGCTTGAAGATGGAGACGCGGAAGCGGGCCTGGTCGCCATAGGAGAAGCCGAAGTCGCACCCGCCGCGTTCCTGGAGTTCCTGCTGGCGCTGCTCGGGCGTGATGGCCTTCATGAGGGCGACCATGTCGTCGGAGGCGAGGACCTTGGTCTGGAGGTTGCGGAGGTGCCCGTGGAGGCGGATCGTGGGCGGGCGGCCGACGGTGAGGTGAAGGTCGGACGCGGAGAGCTTGACGACGGTGTCAAGCAGACGATCCATTTGCATGGTGGACATGGGGAGCTCGCGGGGGAGAGGTCAGTGCATGGGGCGGGTTCGGGGCGGCGAATGGTACAGCGGCCGGGGGGGCCCGGCGACTGGGTTCCATACGGCGGCTGGGCGGCGGGGTTGCGGGCCGGGCGCTGACGGGAGAACTCCAGGGTCAGACGACGCGCCGACCCCCGCTGCCGTCGGGGGAGCGGCCGGGACCGGAGCAGGCCTCAGCGTCCGGAGTCGGAGGCGTACAGGAATTCGAGCGCCTCGGGCAGGCGGCGGGCCCAGGCGATCTCGTTGTGCACATCGTCCGCGCCCACGACCGTCTTGATGCGGTTCCCGGGCACACCGGCGGATTCGAGGGTGGCGCGAAGCTCGCCGAGCGAGGCGGCGTAGGCGTCGTTCACGGACTTGGGCGCGTCGTCGCCGCCCTCCTTGGCGCCCATGCCGAGGAACACGCGCAGGCGCGTGAGCGCGGGGGCCCCGGCGGCTGACTGCTTTCCGGCGGACGCGGCGAAGAACTTCATCAGGGCGCGGTCCTTGGAGAGGAGCGGGATGCTCTCGAGCAGGAGGGCCCCGAACCTGTCGGGGTGGCGGAGGCCGGCGTGAAGGGCGATGACGGCGCCGAAGCTCGAGCCGCCGACGGCGGTGTGCGCCGGCCCGCGGCTCACGCGGAAGCTCGCTTCGACCCGCGGCATCACTTCGCGCACGAGGAAATCCACGTACGCATCGCCCGCGGCGGGGACGTTGTCGAGGACCGGGATCGGAAGATACTCGACGCTGCGCCGGGCGCCGGCGGCGGGAATGCCCACGACGATCATGGGCGGGATGGCGCCGCGCTCGATGAGGCGGGACGCGGTTTCATCAACCTGCCACTCGCCGGGGACGCCTTCGAGCTTGTCGAAGAGGTTCTGCCCGTCGTGGAGGTAGAGGACGGGGTAGGTCCTGGCGCCGTTGGCGGCGTCGTCGTAACCCGGGGGGAGCCAGACGAGGAGATCGCGGACGACGGGAACGCCGCCGCCGGAGACTTCGACGCGGGCGATGCGGCCCGCGGCGACCTTGATTTCGCGATAGGGGTTGACGCCGAGACGGACGGGCTCGTTGGGGCGCTCGTCGCGCCAGTGCTCGATGGAGAGCTCGATGACGGGCTTTTCGCCGGCCTTGATCGAGGCGGCGTCGAGGAGCGGGAGGTTGCGGTTGTCGATGTCCTTGAAGTCGGCGGCGCACTCGACGGTGTCCCAGTTGCCGCGGGTGAACTTGAAGGCCATGCGCGAGTTGAAGGCGGGCTTGGGGAGGGCGATCTGCCACTTGCCGTCGGAGCGGCGGGTGAGGCGCTGGGTGGGGTCTCCGGGGTTCCAGCCGTTGTGGTTGCTGGCGACGGAGATGGGCGAGTCGGAGGAGGCGCGGCCGGGCTTGTCGGTGACGAGGAGAATGAAGCCCTGTTCGAGACTCTCGGGCTGAACGCCCTCGGCGGCGCGTGGAGCGGCGGGTCGCGCGAGCGCGAAGTCGGGGAGCGCGCACGCCGCGGCGAGCAGGGGCAGGAGAACCATGAGGCGGAAGCGAGTCTTCATGAGGAGGGCTCGGTGGAGAGGCGAGCGGGCGCGCGGCGCGAGGCGCGGTCACTCGACGGGGATGGCGATTTCCTGCCCGTCGATGCCACTGGCGGTGATCTCGCCGCCGCCGGGCATGATGAGGCGGACGACCACGGTGCGGTTGGGGCGGGGCATGTTGCCCTCGGAGTTGGAGAGCATGACAAGAACATTGCCGGCGTGGCGCATGGCCTCGTAGCGGGAGCGCAGGTACTGGCCCTTGGTGTGGGCGTAGCCATCGCCGGCGTCTTCGTAGAGCTCGCCCCTGGCGGTGCCCTCTTCGCTGAGGCTGACGATGAGCGTGAGCGGGTCGAGGGGCTTCTGGCCTGACCATTCCATGACCGGGCCGACGGGCACGATGGCCCCGGGGCGAATCTTGAGCGTCGGAAGATCAGGATCGTTCTCGGCGCCGTCGATGATCTCGACACTTCGCCAAAGGCCGGCGGTGGAGCGACGCGGCATCGCGGGGACGCGATCGCCCAGCGGGCTGGTCTTGCAGATGACCATGAGGTCG
This sequence comes from Phycisphaerales bacterium, assembly GCA_050182995.1. Lineage (GTDB taxonomy): Bacteria > Planctomycetota > Phycisphaerae > Phycisphaerales > UBA1924 > JAEUIX01. The sequence continues at coordinate 284,422 of JBFXBS010000001.1, forward strand.
TCACCGATGAGGAAGGAGCCACGCTCGCTGCGGAGGGCGGGGTCGCGCGGGTCGGCGAAGAAGAGCGGGCGCATGACGGGCATGCCGTTGCGCGACGCTTCTTCGAAGAGGGTGTAGTAATACGGCAGGAGGCGGTAGCGGCGCTCGAGGGCGCGGCGAATGGTCGCCTCGGCGGCGGGGCCGAAGGCCCACGGTTCCTTGTTGATGTTGCCCTTGCCGGTGTGCCCGCGCGGGAAGGGCAGGAGCGCGCCGAAGCCGAACCAGCGGGCGTAGAACTGGGCCTTGGCCTTGTCGTCTCCGGGGCCGTTGCCGTTGAACCCGCCGACATCGGGGCCGCAGAAGGGCTGTCCCGAGAGGCTGAGGTTGAGGGCCATGGAGATGGAGTCTTCAAGATCGTCCCACTCGGCGGAGTTGTCGCCGGTCCAGGTGGCGGCGACGCGGTGGGAGCCGAGGTAGCCGGCGCGGGTGAGGACGAAGGGCCGCTTGTCGGGGTTGGCGGCCTTGATGCCGTCGAACGTTCCCTGGGCCATGAGCATGCCGTAGACGTTGTGGAAGCGGGCGTGAGGGCCGGCGGAGAGGGTCTGCCCGTCGGGGGCGAGGGCGCCGCCGCGGTGGAGGTTGTCCTCGGGCATGGTCTTGGACTCGACATTGAAGATGGCGGGCTCGTTCATGTCGTTCCAGACGCCGTTCACGCCCTGGGCCATGAAGTCGGCGTAGAGACCGGCCCACCACTGGAGGGTTTCGGCGCGGGTGTAGTCGGGAAAAGCGCACTGGCCGGGCCAGACTTCGCCGCGGTAGAGCTCGCCTGAGGCGGTCTTGACGTAGTGATCGCCCTTGAGGCCGGCGTCGAAGAGGTCCCACCCGGGCTCGAGCTTGAAGCCGGGGTCGATCATCCAGATTCGATGGAAGCCCATGGCGCCGAGGTCGGCGTTGAGGCCCTTGGGGTCGGGGAACTGCGATGAGTCGAAGGTGAAGACGCGGTAGCCGCGCATGTAGTCGATGTCGAACCAGATGACATCGCAGGGGATCTTGCGCGCCCGAAACTCTTGGGCGATCTCGCGGACGCGCGACTCGGGGTTGTACGAGTAGCGGCACTGGTGGTACCCGATCGCCCACTTGGGCGGGAGCGGCATCGTGCCGATGAGCGTCCCCAGACCTTTCATCACTTCGGCGGGAGACTCGCGATCGATGATGATGACCGGGAAAGCGGGGCCCTCGGCGGCGAAGGTGATGCCGTCGGGGGCAGTCAGGTCGATCTCGCAGCGCCAGGTGGTGTCGGCGAGGACGCCGAAGGCGGAGCCGTCGGCCCGGACGGCGAGCACCCACGGGTGCGACTGGTAGAGCGACTTGAACTCATCGGTGTAGGCGTAGGCGTCGGTGTTCCAGCACTCGGAGACGCGGCCGTTGCGGAGCAGGGGCCCGGCGATCTCGCCTGTGCCGTAGAGCGATGTGCCGGGCTGAATGGCGATGCGGACGCGTTGGCGGCCGTCGGCGCGGGTGTCAAAGACCGGGCGAGGGGCCGAGGCGGGAAGCGCGGCGAGGAGCATGCCGCCGGGGGGAGCGAGGTTGATCTCGGGCCCCTGGGCGAGCTTGGTGAGGGCGAAGGAGGGAAGGGCGGCGGCGCGAGCCGCTTCGTCGCGGTCGAAGCGGATGATGCCTTCGTCGATGCGCTGGGCGACTTGGGCGCGGGAGACGCCAGCGACCACGAGCACGATGAGAAAGGCGGCGGAGAGCCGACGGAGCGCGACGCGGGGATGGGTGATCATGATGGAAAGATCAATGGCCGAGCGGCGAGATGGAGACCGATCGCCCCAACGGGCGAGAAAGTTGGGACGCGCGTCAGTCCACCGTCTGCGTGCGGGCGCTGCGCCCACCCTGCACTACGTTGATGTTCTGGGTAAAGAACTGGCTTTCCACGTTTCCCTTCAGGAACTCGGTGTGCCCATCGTTGAATACGTGGTTGCCGCCGTCGGCACCGTGATTGTCCCAGGTCTGAAACGTGTTCTGCTCCGGGAGGATGGCGCCGGAGGGGAGCAGATCGGCACCTCGATACCAGGCACGCGTGGAGACATCGAGACCCATGGTTTCGTCGCCCATGAGGGGGATGGGCTTCACGATGGCCTGCTCGTCGGTCTTGAGGCCGGCGATGTAGAGATAGGAGATGTTGTAGTGAATGACCTCGTACTCGGTGGCCGGGGGCTTGGGAATCTTGGAGGGGCGCCCGTTGAAGTTCGCGGCACTCGACCAGCCGGTGTAGGCCGCGGCCTGGCCCCAGTACTTGTCCTCGCGATCCGAAGGACAGGTGAGGATCTCAAAGGAATCCATGTATGGGCGCATGAGGGGCGTCCCTGAACCGGGCGTTCCGATCAAGGGTGGTGGGTACACGGCCGATGCGGGAGTGCCGGCACCGACGGAGCAGAAGTCCCCCGTGGGCGAACCTTCGCCGCCATCGGGGTTTTGATAAAGGCTGAAGAACCCGGCGAAGCCGCCGCGGACGAACTGCATGTCGAGCGAGGCGGGCTCTGGTGTGCTGGGAGCACGAGTGACCGGAAGGGCCGGGTAGCTGTTCTTCTGATCGTTGGCGTAATAGGTGAAGATGAGGCCCATCTGGCGGAGCTGAGTGAGGCACTTGGTCTGGCGCGCGGTCTTGCGTGCGCTGGCGAGCGCCGGCAGCAGGATCCCCACCAGGAGCGCGATGATCGCGATCACCACCAGCAGCTCAATGAGCGTGAACGCGGGGGAGTACCGAGCCGATGTGCGATGCGTCATGATGGTCTCCGGACCCCTCAAGCGCGGGTCGGTGCTTCTCTAGTGTAATCGCTTGCGATCAACCGGGACAGAACGCCTATCGTTTTACGAACGACCTGCACGCGAAGCAAAGAAAACGCTCGTGCAAACCGCTTTCATGTGGTACTGTAAACCATTCTGAGGCGGATTCGAGCGATTTCTCACACACACAGGGAGATTTGGGATGTTCAATCGATTTTCTGTTCGCGGCGCTGCGGCGCTCGCGGTCTGCGCCGGTTCCACCGTCGCACTCGCCCAGCCGGTCATTGACGGCGTGCGCGACGTTTCGTACGGCAACCCCGTCTGGGTCAACACCAACGTCACGGGTTACGGCAACAACGGCGATCCGGCCGAGCCGTGCGACGGGAGCACGGGTTCCACCGGTTCGTTCCAGGGCTGCTACGCCGCGGGGAACCCGGGTGGGCTGACCAACTGCGGCAACGACTCGACCGGGCTGCGCCTGACGCTCGACAACTCGAACACGGCAGGCGTGACGGGCGCGGATGTCGGGATGCCCGACCTCGTGACCACGGGCGTTGAGTTTTCGATCCCTGTTGCGCAGCTCGGCTCGTTCGGGCTGGGGGCGACGATCCGCATGGTCGCGGCGATCAACGGCCAGGGGCATGATTTCTTCTCGAACCAGTTCCTGCCCGGCCTGCCTGTCGGCTCGGGCAACGTGGGCGAGCCCGGCATGGGCGACCTGAACGCCTTCGCGGGCGATCAGTTTGCCTCGTTCGTGCCCGCGCTGGTGACGACGGCGCCGGTGATCGACGGTTCGATCATGGGCGACGGATACGGCGCCGCGGTCGCTCTCCAGACGACGGCGACGGGCTTCGGCGACTCGAACCTCGGGCTGATCGGCCCGGCCAACGGCTCGGAGCTCGACGGGCTGTATGTCGTTCGGCATGACAACGGCACACCGGGCGACGGCAGCGACGACGTGCTCTACGTGTGCATCACCGGCAACGTCGAGAGCAACTTCAACAAGCTCGAAGTGTTCTTCGACACCATCGACGGCGCCGGGCAGAACCGCCTGTTCAACACCAACGTGGACGTGGATTTCAACGGCCTGAACCGCATGGCGAACTTCACGTTTGACGCGGGCTTTGCGGCTGATTTCTGGATCGGCGGCGGCGCCGGGAACGACCCGGTGACGATGTTCCCGAATTATGCGACGCTGCCGACGTGCCCGCCGCCCCCGCCGCCCCCGACGGGCGACGTGGACTTTGCCGCGGGCTCGGAGATCGACGCGGTGTACGCGCAGGTCGACATCCCCAACAACCGGCTGTACCTGCTCGTGACGGGCAATGTCGAGACGGGCGCGGGGGGCGTCGGATCGAACGGTGGGAACAAGCTGCACCTGTTCTTTGACTGTGCCGCGGGCGGGCAGAGCCGCCTGCTCGGGAGCAACGTCGACATCTCCTTCGGCAACCTCAACCGCTTTGGAGACGACGGCAGCGGCAACGGCCTCGTATGGGATGACGGCTTCGCCCCGGACTACTGGTACCAGTACAAGAACATCGGCACGCTGGGGAGCGTCAACCACGCCTCCGACTGCGCGACCATCCGAACCGACGGGCGCATCCTTGTGCCGTTCCTGGGCGGCACGCTCGACTACGGCGCGTATTACGGCGGGCCGAAGTCTGACATGCAGTACAACCCGGCGACGTTCAACGGGAACTCTGCCGCCGCACCGATGGGGTTCATCGATCCGAACTTCACCGACGGCTCGCTCGCCGCGATCTACACGAATTTCGCACCGCGGCTCACAGGCGAGACGCTCTACGCCTCGCAGACCATGCCCCCCTACCTGCCGCCGTTTGACGTTCCGGTCGGCGCGATGGACAAGATCACGTTCAACATGAACAACACCAACACCGCCGGCGTGAGCGGGACCGACGGGACCGGCGGCGAACTGGTCACCACTGGTTTCGAGCTCTCGATCGACCTGACCGAGCTCGGCTGGGACGGCACGAGCCCCATCCTGCTCGCCGGCTTCATCTCCAACCCCGATGCCAGCGAACTCTCCAACCAGGTGATCGGCGGGCTGCCCCCCGGCGCGGCGAACCTGGGCGGGCCGTCGCGATCGATCGACTTCACCATGATCGGCGGGACGCAGCACATCACGCTCTTTGCGCCGAGCGCCCCGTGCCCGGCCGACTTCAACAACGACGGGAACATCGATCCCGACGATCTGGGTGACTTCATCAACTGCTACTTCTCGGTGCCGCCGTGCGATGGCGCCGACTTCAATGACGACGGCAACGTCGACCCGGACGACCTGGGCGACTTCATCAACATCTACTTCCAGACCGTGGGCACAGGCTGCTGATTCGGCCTCGGGCTGAACGGCGACATCCCGCGAGATCGCCAGGACCGGTCGGGGGCCCACTCCGACCGGTCTTTCTCTTGCGCTATTGCGCTTTCTCAGCGGGAGGGGCGATCGGCCCAGCACCCGCGCTCGCCACGGCGAGGCGGAGGATGTTCTCCTGCGTCATGGCCGCGCCGGTGAGCTCACCGGTGATGCGGCCCTCGGCCAGGACGAGGAGTCGATCGGAGAGGGCGAGCAGCTCGGGCATTTCGCTCGAGACGAGGATGACCGCGGCGCCCGCGTCGGCGGCGCTGATGATCAGGCGGTGAATCTCGGACTTGGTGCCGACGTCGATTCCGCGGGTGGGCTCGTCGAGCAGGAGCACGCGCGTGGACTCGCGCATCCAGCGCGCGAGGAGGAGTTTCTGCTGGTTGCCGCCTGAGAGCTCGCCCGGCGGCGAGGCGGGTGAAGCGGTCTTGATGCGGAAGCGCTCGACGCCGGCGCGGAATGCGTCGCGCTCGCGCCCGAGGACGCGGAAGCCGGCGGAGGCGAGCTGGGGCATGACGGGCATGACGACGTTCTCGTCGACGCCGAGGAGGAAAAAGAGGCCCTGGAGGCGCCGGTCTTCGGGGACGTAGCCAATGCCCGCGGCGATGGCGTCGCGTGCGGCGAGGCGCGGGAGCGTGCGGCCGGCGACGGCGACCGAACCGGAAGCGCGGGGGTCGAGGCCGAAGATGGCGTCGAGGAGTTCGGAGCGACCAGCGCCGACGAGGCCGCCGATGCCGACGATTTCGCCTGCGCGGGCGGCGAGGCCGACGCCGCGGAGCTTGCCCGGGGAGTGCAGGTCGCGGACTTCGAGCGCGGGGGAGTCGGAAGCAAGGGCGGCAGCGCGTGGAGCGACGCTCGCAGCGCGGCGCGGAGCCGACGCGTTGAGCGTGCGGCCGATCATCCAGGAGACAAGCGTGGATTCATCCACCGGCGGCGCGGACGAGGGGAGCGCCGTGCGGGCGGGGCTGGTCGCGGGCGCGGGCCGGTCGTGCCCGATCGTGCCTGTGCCCACGAATCGCCCGTCGCGAAGCACCGTCACGCGATCGCAGCAGGTGAAGATCTCCTTCATGCGATGGCTGACGTAGATGCAGAGGATGCCGCGGGCAGCGAGGCGGCGGACGATGCTCATGAGGCGATCGGCCTCGACGACGGAGAGGGAGCTTGTCGGTTCGTCGAAGACGATGATGCGCGCGGGCGACTGCGCCTCATCGAGGGCCGCGCCGATCTGCACGATCTGGCGTCGCCCGGGCGCCAGGCTGCCCAGCGGCGCGTCGGGCTCGATCGTCGGGTCGAGGTCGTGCAGGAGGCGGCGGGCGCGCTCGCGTGCCGCGCGGCGATCGACCGGCGCGATCGACCGCAGCCAGGCGAACCGACCCCCACCCCCCGACGGGCTTCTCCCTGCGCCGCCGGTCAGTCGCGTGGGCAAATCGTGCAGGCAGAGATTCTCGGCGACGCTGAGGTTGGCGCACTGGGCCAGTTCCTGATGGACGATGCGCACGCCCAGCGCGGCGGCGACGTGCACGGAGCCGGTGGGCAACTCGTCGCCGTCGACTTCGACGCGGCCGGCGTCGGGAATGTGAATCCCGGCGATGACCTTGCCGAGCGTGCTCTTGCCGGCGCCGTTCTCGCCCATGAGCGCGTGGACCTCGCCGGCTTCCATGGTGAGAGAGACGTTATCGAGGGCAAGGGTGGGGCCGAATCGCTTGGTGATGCCCTCGACGCGCAGACGCGGAATCGCACCGGTCGTTGATCTGGTCGCGCGGGCGGCGTGGGTCATGAGCGGATGGTACCGCGCGACGGGCGGGCCTACTTCCCGCGGAGGCGCGCGAGCAGCCCGCGGCCGAGCAGGAAGTTGCCGATCAGGAACGGGGGAACGCCGACGAGCCCGATCATGGCGCCGCGCCACATGTTGGAGGCGACCTGCTGCTCATTGCCGTCGGCGAGGGCGTCGTCCATGGCGTGCCGGTACATGCCGACCAGCTCGGTGACGGCGGAGCCGAAGCCGAAGAGGATGATGGCGGCGCCGAGGAGCATCAGGATGAGGCCGATGAGCGGTTTCATGGCGGCGTTGGGGAGTTTCGGCATCTGCTTGTCTTGAGCCTTCCGCCCTCCACGGGAAACGCTATTCTTGCCTCCCTCATACTGCGGAGCATGGCATGAATGTGGATCTTCTCAAGCGACTGTGCACAACCCCCGGCGTTCCCGGGCGCGAGGAACGCGTCCGCCAGCTGATCGAGGACGAGATCGAAGGGTTGTTCGATGACGTGCAGACCGACGCGATGGGGAACCTGATCTGCAGGCGGCTGCCGCGCGCGGGGAAGAAGAAGTCAGGCGGGAAGTCATCGGGCCGGGCGACGCGAGTGCTCGTGCTGTGCCACATGGACCAGATCGGGTTCTACGTGCGGCACATCGACGACAAGGGGTTCATCCGCGTGAACAACGCGGGCGGGTTCGACACGCGGAACCTGTTCTCGCGCCGGATGACGCTCGTGACTGAATCGGGCGACCTGCCGGCGGTCATGAACCCGGGCGGGCGGCCGATTCACATCGCCAGCGATGAGGACAAGAAGAAGATCCCCGATGTGAAGGAGCTCATCGTCGACACGGGGCTGACGGCGGAGCAGGTGAAGAAGAAGGTGAAGATCGGCGACTACCTGGTGTACGCTGATCCGTTCGTCGCGATGGGCGAGAAGCTCGTCTGCGAGGCCATGGACAACCGCGTGGCGTGCTGGCTGGGGATCGAGTTCGTGCGGAAGATCGACGACGCCGGGACGCCTCACGCGTGCGAGATCATCGTGGCGTTCACGACCCAGGAAGAGGTGGGGCTGCGCGGCGCGAAGACCTCGAGCCACCTGGTCGACTGCGACATCGGGATCGGGATTGACGTGACGCTATCGTGCGACACGCCGGGCGTGCCCGCGGATGAGGCGGTGACCGAGCACGGGAAGGGCTTCGGCCTGCACGTGATGGACTCGTCGTTCATCGCCGATCATCGGCTCGTCAACGACATCGAGGCGTGCGCCCGCAAGCACCGCATTCCGCACCAGCGGACGATCCTGATGCGCGGCGGGCAGGATGGGGCCGCGGCTCAGCAGACCGGCAAGGGCGCCCGCGCCGTGGGCATCGTCGTCGGCACGCGGTACATTCACACCACGACCGAGATGATCGACCGGACCGATCTGACGGCGGCGCGCGACATCCTCGCGGCGTACATCCCGACGATCGCCTGACGCACGCCCGGATGAGCAGCTCAGGCCCGCTGAAGTCGCGCATACGCGAGGACGAGGGTCTTGACGCCGACGTCGCGGAACTTGACACGCACGCGCGCGTCGGAGCCGCCGGAGAAGGCCTCGACCGTGCCCACGCCGAACTGCGGGTGGCGCACGCGGGCGCCGACTTCGAACTCGGGATCGGCGTGCGGCGGACCGCTGCGCCGGGCGGCGCCCGGGTCGCCGCGGCGGACGAAGTCATGTACGTGGGGATCGCCCGCGTTGTCTTCGAACCCGGTTGAACCGCCCGACTGGTCGGAGATGAGGACGCCCTCGCCGCGAAGCTCGTCGACGAAACGGCTGGTGATCATCCGCTCGGGGATGCCGCGGAGCGTTCGGTACGTCGCGCTCGTGAGGAGCAGTTGGTCCATCGCCCGGGTGACGCCGACGAAGCAGAGGCGGCGTTCTTCCTCTTCCTCGGCGTCGCTCATGGTGCTGCGCACGTGGGGGAGGATGGATTCCTCGAGGCCGATGAGCGCCACGGCCCTGTATTCGAGCCCCTTGGCGGCGTGGAGCGTCATGAGCGTGACTGATCCGCCGCCGCCACCTGCGCCGTCGGCGCCGAGCGCGTCGGTATCGGCGACGAGGGCGACGCGCTCGAGGTAGGCACGGAGGACGTCACGCAGGCGCAGAGGCGCTCGCGTCATGGGCGCGTCTGGGTCGCTCATGTCGGCCTCTTGGTCGATCGGTGTGCCGCCGGCTCGGAGCTCCTCTTCAAACTCGCGCGCGGAGCTCACAAGCTCCGCAAGGTTCTCCGCTCGCTCCTCCTCCTTCTCGTACATGCGCTCCAGACCCGACTCTCGCACCACGCGCTCGACGAGCTCGGCCAGGCTGCCTTCGGCGGCGGCCTCGTCGGGCTGGCCGGCGAATGACGTGCCCGCGAAGACTCCCTGCTCGAGCACTTCGTCGCCGGGCTCACGGGGTTCGCGCGGCAAAGGTCCGGCGGCGGCCGTCCACGAATCGAGCATCTCGACGAACCGGGCGATCGCGCCCAGCGAGCGTGTCGGGACGCCGGGGACTTCTCGCGCGGCGCGGAGCGCGTCCATCATCGCGATGCCCTGCTGAGCCGCGGCAGACTCGACCTTGTCGATCGTGCTCTGCCCGATCCCGCGGGTGGGCGTATTGATGATGCGCGCGAGCGAGACGGCATCGCTCGGGTTGGCGACGACACGCAGGTAGGCGAGCGCGTTGCGCACTTCTTCTCGCTGGTAGAACGCCGTCCCGCGGACGATCGTGTACGGCACGCCGGCGTTGCGCAGCGTGTCCTCGATGACGCGGGAAAGGGCGTTGGTTCGATAGAAGACCGCGGCGTCCTTCCACTCGATCGCTCCCGACTCGCGCCGCGCGCGGAGCCAATCGAGCACGAGCGCCGCCTCGTGGTGCTCGTCGCGACACAGAACGATCTCGACCGCGCCCGCACGGCCGCCTTCGTGCGACCCTTCCGGGCGCATGGACACGAGCGTCTTGTGCTTGCGCCGGGCGTTGCGGCGGATCAGCCTGTCGGCGGCACCGACGATCGACGGCACGGAGCGGAAGTTTTCGCCGAGGGCGATCACGCGCGCCGAGGGGTAGTGCTCTTCGAACTGCAGGATGTTGGCGATGTCGGCGCCGCGCCAGCCGTAGATCGACTGATCCGGGTCTCCAACCACGCAGATGTTGAGGCTTCCGGGCGTTTCGGAGCCGCGCGGGATCGAAGACGACTGCCCGGTTCGGCCTGCCTGCCCTTCTTCGCCGGCGATGAGATTGGCGATGACGAACTGCGCCTTGTTGGTGTCCTGATACTCGTCGATGAGCAGGTAGCGGTAGCGCCGACGAACCTCGGAGCGCACGGCGGAGGACTCGCGAAGCATCCGAGCCGTGAGGAGGAGCAGGTCGTCGAAGTCGACGCCGCCGGCGCGACGGAGCGCGGCGTCGTAGCGCTCGTAGACGCGGGCGACGGTCCGGGTCTGAAAGTCGCCTGCGGCGCGCGCGTACGCGCTCTCGTCGAGCAGTTCGTTCTTGGCCTTGCTGATGGCCCCGAGCATCATGCGCGGCGGCCAGTTGGCCGTCGAAAGCTGCATGTCCGAGAGCACGGTCTTCATGATCGACGCCTGATCGTCGGCATCGAAAACGGCAAAGCCCGGCTCGACGGGGGGCTTGGCCGTGCTGCCGGCGTCGCGCGCTTCGAGCGCCCAGAGCTCGGCGTAGCGCCGCAGCAGGCGCACGCACAGCGAGTGAAACGTGGTGACGGTCAGCCCGCGGGCCAGAGCGCCTTCACCCAGCAGGGCGGCGACGCGGGATTTCATTTCTCCGGCGGCCTTGTTGGTGAACGTGACGGCGAGCACCTGCCACGCGGGAACGCCCACGCCGCCCGGACCGACGAGGTGCGCGATCCGGCGCGTGATGACGCGCGTCTTGCCCGAGCCCGGACCGGCGAGCACGAGGAGCGGGCCCTCCGTGCAGAGCACGGCCTCGCGCTGCGCGGGCGTCAGGTCGTTGAGCAGGTGGTCCGATTCGGTCATCGCCCGAGGATACTCCCCGCGATCACGCTTCGGTGCTCGTGCGCGGGCTCGCGCGTTCGGCGGGCGGAGCGAGGGGGTGCGGGGTCGCCTCGCGCGTGATCAGCGCCACGCCGTCGGGCAGGTGCTTGGCGACCTCGGAGATCACGTCGCCTTCGAGCGCGCGCGAGAACAGGCGCCGACGCGACTTGCCCAGGATCAGGGTGTCGCACCCGTAGGTGACGGTGTAATCGAGAATCTCGTCGGCGATCTTGGGCGAGCAGACGTAGATGGGGACGCACGGGACGCCGTGCTCGCGGGCGAGAAGGGTGGCCGTGCCCAGGCTCTCCTGGGCGGCGCGGTCGTCCTCGATGCGCGGCATGGCGTCGGGGCGCATGTCGAGAACGCGCAGCGTGCGGACGTAGATGACAAAGAGTGTCGCGCCGCGTCGGCGCGCCATGTCCACGGCAAACTCGGCCTGGAATCGCCCGCGGGCGGCGAGCATGATGCGCGGCTTGTTCGCATCAAGCTGGAGCGGCTCGCGACGCACCTCGGCAAGCCAGCCGATCTGGGGCTCGGGGAGCTTCAGGGCGGCGATGCGCGCGGCGCGCCAACGCACACCCGCGCGTGTGAGCATGGTCACCAGCACCAGCCCCGAAACAAACAGCAGCGCGTGGTACTTGGTCAGTGCGATGGTGATCCACACCGAGCCGACGACGAAACCGACGACGCCCAGCCCGATCCGCTCCCAGCGCGAAATGTCGAGCTCGCGCGTCACGAGGGCGGAGAAGACCTCGATCGTGATGGCCCCGCACACGCCGATGGCGTAGAGATGCGCCAGCGTCTCGAGGTCGCGCACGAACACCAGCACGAGCGTGGTGGCGCCGACGGCGATAAGCAGCGGGATCCACGGAACGCCGGAATAGTTCAGCTTCGTGAGGGGCGCGGGCAGTTCGCGGTCCTGCGCAAGGGCGTAGATGACCGACACCATCGCGAGCGTGGCGGTGTTGGCCGCCGAGAGCAGGAGCAGCCCGAAGACCACCGCCGAGATCTTGCCCAGGACGAAGCCGGCGGTCGCGCCGAGCCAGTGCTGTCCCGCTTCGATCGCCAAGACCTTCATCGCGGCGTGCTGAATCTGCGAGTCGGTCCACTCTCCGCTGACCGAGCCCGCGGCCATCATGGCCTTGAGCCCGCAGATCGCGACGATGAACACGAGGTTGAGAATCGCCACTTCGCACAGCACGGGCCAGATCGTCCGCTTGGCGGTGCGCGCCACGGGCTCCTTCATCAGCCCGGTCATGTTGGCGACGGCCTCGACGCCCGAGAGCGCGAGCACGATGCCGGTGAAGTTGATCCAGCGGTCGAGCGGCGGCACGCCCGAATCCCACTTGATGCTGCGGAGGCCCTCCGGGATGAACGGAATGGCCGCGAGGGCGATGAGCGCCGAGAAGCCCATGGCCGCGATCGCGACGACCAGGGCCGCGCGCCCGGCGTTGCGGGCGCCAAACCAGTTGATCACTCCGAGCACGCCGATCGCCAGCACGCAGGCGGCGAGCGTCGCCCACTTGCCTTCATCTTCAGGGAGGCCGAAGTAGTGATACGCATCGACCAGCGAGATGCAGACCGTGACGATGTAGTCGGCCATCAACAGCGTGGCGCCGATGACGGCCAGGAGCGGGTGAATGCGCCGAGCCGCGGTGTAGACGCCCCCGCCGGTGTGAAAGCACCGGCAGATGATCGTGTACGCCCAGGCGACGCCGGTCATGAGCACCGAGAGCGCGAGCAGATAGATCGGCGAGGCGAAGTGCATCGCCGAGAACGCCAGACCGAGCACGTACAGGCGGCTGGTGCCCCAATCCCCGAAGAGGAGCGGCCCGGCGTGATGCCAGCCCAGGTCCCGAGGTCGCGACTGACTGACAAGCATCGGGTGCGCGCGTCACTTCAACACGGGTCGAGGCTCACGCCCGCGCGGGCCGCGCCGATCGCCCAAAGGGAGAGCGGAGTGTACCCGTCGTGAGGCGGAGGATGAGCGATCCGCACAAGTCCCGAAAATTTGCTTCGCCGGGCGGAGTTACGCCGCCAGCCCGCCTTCGTCATCGGCTGCCGGCGGATCGCCGAGCGCCCCCCACTTTTCCCGGGGCAGATGCCGGTGGTGGATTCGAACGACGCGGGCGAGCTGCCCGCCGAAGACTTCGCTGACGCGCTGCAGGAGCGGGCGAATCTGGGCGTTGAAGGGGTTTGCACGGTCGCGAAAGAGCGTGAAGACCGCGAGGCATTCACCCTCATTCCGGCACGTGAACGCGAGCATGTGACTGTCTTCGAGCCAGGGAGCGCCGTCACCCACATGCTCACGGAGCTGCTCAACGCGCCGGAGGTGGAGCACGCCCATGGTGCTTTCGAGCCGCGGGGCCGCGACGTTTGCCAGGTGATCGAGCAGCACCTCGGCGGCGTCCTTCGGACAGGTGTAGTTCACGTACGCACCAAGGCTGTAGTCGCCGGTCTGACCCGGAAGAAACACGGCGGCATTGGTCGGCCCCACGTGCACGAGGATGAACTCGAGCACTTCGCGAAGGAGCGTTTCGACGTCGAGCTCGGCGCGGATCTGTCGGGCGAAGCGCTCGGCGAGCGCGTGGGTGTCGCCGGCACGGGCGCTCAGGTCGTCATCACCCTTGGCGGAGCGCTTCGACCGCGCGGCGGTTGGAACGCTGGTGGTTTCGGCGGGGGCGGCGGGAACGTCGCCGTAGTCTGCCGCCGCGGCGTGCGCGGCCGACTGCGCGAGCACTTCACCATCGGCGGCGAGTTCGGCACGGCGCTGGGCCATGGCGGATCGGACGCGCCGGCCGATCTCGGTCGGCAGGACGCCCATGGTCGTGACAATGTCGGCGGCGCCGGCGCGCATGGCTTCGACCGCTTCGTCGAACGAAACATTCGGGCAGACGAGCACCGCGGGAATGTGGCGTTCACCCAGCTCGCGGACGAGCCGGAGCGCCGACGCGGTGCAGGAGGGGAGATCGACGAGCACCGCCTCGAAGGGCGACTCGTTGCCTCGCGCAACTCGTGCGCGAACGAGGGTCCGCGCTGCTTCGGTGGAGTCGGCAAACGCGCAAGAGAGGTTGTCGCGCCGCATGGCCGAGGCGAGCGTCGCGCGTCGATCGGAGTTTGCGGAGACCACGAGCACGAGCGGCGACGCTTCGGGCTTGCCGGATGATCCGAACTTGGAGGCGTCTTGACGGTTGCTTCGCGACATGGTGGGCTCGCTGCACTGCCATCGGTCAACCACCCCCCCGACTGAAGCGCCCATTGACCACGGACACGCGAACCGCCCGAACGGGAAAGCCCTCAAGCCGCTGACTTGGGCGCCTCGCGCCGCTGACGCCAGCCGGTGAGTTCGATCGTGACGCTGGTCCCGCGATCGCGGCCCTCGCGCCGGGATTGGAGCCGCAGGTCGCCGTGATGGAGCGTGATGAACCGGCGCGCGATCGAAAGCCCGAGGCCGGTGCGCCGGCCGGCGGGCTGTTCGGAGAAGAACGGGTCCATGGCGTGCTGAAGCGCGTGATCCGACATGCCGTGCCCGTCGTCGCGCACGACGATGGTGAGACGATCGTCAGGGAGGTGCGCGGCCACGCTGATCGAGAGTTCGTTCGCGCCTGAGAGCAGGGCGTTGAGGATGATCTCTTCGAGGGCTCGCCCGATCTGCCCCTCGTCGAGGCTGGCGATCTCCATGGGCGAGCCGAAGGTCATGCGGATCGGGATGATCGAGGTATCGATTCCGGCGTCGGTCGCGGACCGCTCGCGGGCACGCTTGGCACTGCGTTCGAGCAAGTCGCGCATGTTGACCGCGGTGCGCTTCGGCGCGGGCGGGCTCGCGAGCAGGTGCAAACCGGTGATGAGGTCGGTCAGGCGCGTGGCCGCCGTCGCCACGGCCTGGGCGTCTTCGCGGTCGCGCGGGTCGCGGGCGCGCGTCGCGAGCAACTGGCTCCGCCCGCTGATGATCGTCAGCGGGTTGTTCATTTCGTGCGCGGCCCCCGCGGCAAGCTGGCCCAGCCGTGCGAGCGACTGCGCCTCGGCAAGCTCGCGTTGCGCGTCCACCAGCGCGCGGTTGGCCTGCGCCAGGGCCTCGCTCAAGCGCCGGTCGCCCGAGCGCTTCAGCCCGTTGGCCGCCGACCACGACCACGCCGCCGCGATCGCGTCGGCTGCGGGCTGACCCGAGCGCCCGGAGGCACACGCCGCCGTCACCGCTTCGGGCAGGTCACGATCGAGAAGCATGACCACCGCCGCCTCCTGATCGATGAGCACGGGGACGCGGCGGAGCTTCTTCAGGTCGAGCGGCGCCGGACGTTCCGGGTGTGCCGCCCCGGGCGCGTGCACACGCGACTGCTGCTGCTGTCGCACCCACGCGAGCAGATCGGCGCCCGCGGCCATCGACTGGTCGCGCGCCATCTGCCCCAGCGAACCGGGCGCGGGCGCCAGGCGCGTGGCGCCCAGCGAGCCATCGGTCGTGGACTCGGTGATCGCCCACGCATCGGCGTTGCGTCCCTGCCAGACGAACCAGATCGTCGAGACTGCGGCCTGGCGCGCCGGCCCACCCGCACCGCCGGCCAGCAGACGGCCGGCGCTCCACGCGATCGCACCGAGGATCGCCTCGACCCCCGCGGCATCGCGCGCCCGCGAGAGAAAGCCCGCGACGAGTTCGGTGCCGGCGGCCTGGGTGCGCGCCGATTGCGCCCGGCGCGCCAGCGACTGCGTGAGTCGATGCAGCCGCGCGTTCGCCGACGCGATCGACTGCATCATCAGCTCGGGGCTCGAGAGATCAGCGAGGCCCAGGTCGGCGCATCGCTGCGCCAGCGTCTCGTGCAGACGCGGCTCGATCGCGCCGACGCGATCAGCCTCGAGCTCGGCGCACTGCACGATGTACGCCATATCGGGCGCAGGCACGCAGTTGCCCGACCATCCCAGGTGCAGGCGCCGGCACACCGCGTCGGCGGCCGTCACGAGCGCGACGAGCGTTCGGTGAGGAACATCCGGCAACGCCGACAGCGGCTGACCGTGGAGCCACATCGTGTCGGCGAGGCAATAGGGCAGCCCCCAATGCTCGGCGAGGCGCTTGCCCGCGACGTGATGATCCACCCCGAGGATCAGGCGCTCGGCCGACGCCGCGTCCCACGAGCGGGCCTCGGCGACTTCGAGCACGCGCGGATAGGCCTGCGGCAGGATCCACTCCAGCGCGATCTTGCCCACGTCGTGCACGAGCCCGGCCGTGAACGCTTCGTCCGGACGCACCTTGAGCCCGGGGTGCTGGCGTGCGAGCAGCTCCGCGCAGCAGGCGACGGCAACCGAGTGCTGCCAGAAGCCCACGCGGTCGAACGTCCCCGGGCGGGGCCCGCCGGCACCCGGTCGCTCATCATCTCCCGCCCCTCGCAGCACGTCGAAGACGCTCACCGAGAGCACGGCGGACTGCACCGCTTCGAGCCCCAGCAGGACCACGGCACGGCGCACCGTTGTGACCGTCTCGGCGACGCCCGCCGCGGCACGCCGGCACAGCGCGATCATCCGTGCCGTGAGCGACATGTCGGCCTCGATCAGGGCGATGATCTCGTCAAAGTCAGCATCATCGGAGCTCGTGAGCGCCAGCAAGCGCGTGGCGATCGGGCTGAGCGTCGGGAGCGAATCGATCCGACCGAGGATCAGCTCAACATGGCGCGAGCGCTCTTCGGGCGTGCGCGGCGCAGGAGCCTCCGCGGTGGGGGCGGCGGATGGAGCGTCGAGGCCCATGAGCGATTCGAGCGGGCGGGCCGTCGAGCCGCGAGGCCGCTCTCCCCCGCTCCACCCGGGAGTGCCCCGGGCCGAGGCGGAGTTGCGAGGCTGCGTGGGCATCGACCGGTCTCCGTGCTCGCGTCTGCTGCGTTCAGGCCGCGCCGATTCCGAGCATGGCCTGGATCCGGGACATCAGGTGCTGAACGTTGAAGGGCTTCTTGATGAACTCGTCGGCGCCCGCCTTGAGCAGCTCCTCGATCTCCGGCTGATTCACCACGCCCGAGACGATCAGGATCTTGGTGTCCCTGAAGATGTCCCGCTCGCGGATCCGCTGGCAGACGATGTTCCCGTTCACGTCGGGGAGCATGTAGTCGAGGATGATCAGGTGCGGCTTGAAGCTCTCGGTGACCATCCCGGCGTCATAGCCCGTGGCGGCCGTGCGCACGTCGAAGCGCTGGTCGCGTCCGAGCAGGTCCTGAAACAGGTCAAGGATCGCCTTTTCGTCGTCGACGACGAGGAGGCGCTTCACGCCCGTCTCGAGAACCTCGACGGGGATCTCGTTATCGATCATGAACTTGATCAGCTCGGCCCTGGGAATGCGCCGGAACTTCGACCCCGGCACGCGGAACCCGCCCAGCCGGCCCGAGTCGAAGCAGCGGATGATGGTCTGCTGGCTGACCTTGCACACCTCGGCGGCCTCGCCGGTCGTGAAGATCTTCTTGTCGGCCCACTTGCGAATCATGGCCTGGTTGGCATTGGTCGTGGTCATGGGCGTCCCCTGCTGCTTCTCGGTCCTGCCGGCGCGCCGCCAAACGGCGCGAAGGTGCCCGAGTCGATCGGTTCCGCCGGCGGCAGGGATTCGCCATCGTGCCCGTCTCGCCTGTTTCGCCCAGTTCCGCGCGCGGGTCGTGACGCCTCGGCGCTCGGCGCGCGTCCAGAAACCGGGTCGGAGGCCCGATACGCACCACCGAGGCGACCTGCACGCGACTCGATCGCCGGGAACTTCAGGGGGCGCCGGGTGGTCCCGGGGCGCGGCGCGCCCGCCACAGCGACACCGCTTCTGGTTCCCGGGCGTAGATCGGGAGCAACTCAAGCGGGTCAACGATGGGCAGACCCCTGGCCGCGGCCAGGCACGATCGCGCGTCGCATCGCGCGGGCACGACGAGCGCTCCGATTCCCGCCGCCGCCGGCGCGAACGCCCCGCCCACCGCCGGATCGAGCACGAGCGCGACCGGACGCGGGTTCAGCGTCTCGATCTCACGTGCGCGCCGCACGCGCACGGGCCCCGGCGAAAGGTCCGGCGCGAACTCCGCCACGTACCCCGTCTCGCCCTTGCACGCGAGCACCACGGCGAACGGACCCGGGGGCAGCAAGGACCGAACGGCGTGCGCAACCGACAAAGCCGAAGGCACCGCGACGCACGCCGCGCGCGAAGCGCCGTGCGATGACGGCCGACGCGACCATGCCGCTTCCGCGATGAGTTTGCCGGCGGCGACGGCCATGCGGACCGCGGTATAACCGCCCGGACCGACGGAAACGGCCACGCGGTTGATCCGCCCGGGCGCCACGCCGGAACTCGCGCACGCCCGCGCCACCGCGGCGACCAGGTGGTCCGCTTCGCGCGTGGCCGGCGCGATCGGCTCGAACGCCCGCACCTCGTCGCCGAACCCGAGGGCGACGCTCGCCTCGGGCATCGACGGGTTCGCCGCCTCGATCGCCAGCGTGATGTCATCGTGGATCATCATCGGGGCCGCTCGTGAACGGGAGGGCGCGACCGTACGCTTGATCGATGGGACCGGAAAAACGAGACCGCTCGTTGCCTCAGCATGACGTCCGCGCGGCCGGGACGCGCATGGACGAAGGTTTGACCGCCGCCCTGCTCGGCGAGCATGAACCGGTTTCGTCGCTCTACGTTCATGTCCCTTTCTGCTTTCACAAGTGCCATTACTGCGACTTCTATTCCATCGTCGATGAGCACGACCGGCAGGAGGCGTTTGTCCGGCGCCTCGAAGCCGAGCTTCGCACGCTCGGACCGGCCGCCCGTGGGCCGCTCCGCACCATCTTCGTCGGCGGCGGGACGCCGAGCCTGCTCCGCCCCGCGCTGTGGAGCGTGCTCCTTCGCGTGCTGCGCGAGCGATTCGATCTGACGCCCATCGACCGGCGCGAGCCCGGCACGGAGTTTACGGTCGAATGCAACCCCGAGACGGTGACGCCCGAGTTGGCGGGCGTGCTGCTCGCAGGGGGCGTCACCCGTTTCAGCCTCGGCGCGCAGAGCTTCAACCCCGTGCATCTCAAGACCCTGGAGCGCTGGCACGACCCCGCGAGCGTCGGGCGCGCCCTGCACACACTGCTCGACGCCGCCCGCGCCGGTCGTCACGCCGCTCCTCGATTGTCGCTCGATCTGATCTTTGCGATTCCCGGGCAGACGCTCGATGAGTGGGCCGGCGACCTCGATGCCGCCCTGGCGCACCCGATCGGGCACCTCTCCTGCTACAACCTCACCTATGAGCCCAACACCGCGATGACCGCCCGCCTCCGCCGCGGCGAGTTCGAGCCGATCGACGAGGACCTCGAAGCCGAGATGTATGGGCTCACGCAGGAGCGGCTGGTCGCCGCCGGGCTCGAGCGGTATGAAGTGAGCAATTCCGCTCGAAGCGGGGCGCTCGGCGGGCCGAGCGAGCACAACCTCGTCTACTGGCGCAATGAGTCCTGGCTCGCGGCGGGCCCGGGCGCGTCGGGGCACCTGCGCGTGCCGGGGGGCGGGTGGAGATGGAAGAACGCCGCGAATCTCCGCGCGTACCTCGACAGCGGTGATGGCTTCGCGCCGAGAATCGAGATCGAAACGCCCGACCCGGGGCGCGCCGTGCGCGAGCGGATCATGATGGGCGTGCGCATCAGCGAGGGGCTCGACGAGCGCGCGTTGCTCGAAGCCGCCGAGCACGCTCACGCCGGCGCGGGCGATCGCCTCCGAACTCTCGCCCGGCGTGCCGCCGACGATGGTTTCCTGCACCTCGAATCGGGCCGATGGCGCCTCACGGGCGCGGGGTTTCTGTGCGCCGACCACGTGGCGGCGGAACTCATGCGCGCGATCGACTGACGCTCCGCCGCGGGCTACCGGACGATGAGCACGCCGTGCGGCCCGCGTCCCACGCCGACGTAGAACTTCGCGGGAACGAGCGTCGGCGTTCCCCCCGTGACGAGCTTGTAGAACGCCAGCTCGCCGTCGAGCGCGCCGGGGTCGAACGTGCGGAACTCGCTCACCACCAGGTGCCTGCCCCCCGCGTCGAACGCGACGCCCTGCGGCATCGAGTTGATCGGCGTCTCCGACACGGGCGTCAGTTCATCTCCCGACAGCCGCAGCAGCGACAGCGACCCGCCCGGCGTGGCGTTGGCCGCGCCCTCGGCGAGATAAGACCCGCGCAGGTTGCCCGTCACGACGAAGCGCCCGTCGGGCGAGATTGCCATGCTCTCGGGGCTCACCCCCACCGACGCCCGCGAAACGACTTCATGTACGACGCGGCTCTGATCGACGGACTGGTCAGACGCGATCGCCGAGTCGACATCCGCCAGGCGGATGACCGAAAGCTGTCCCTCGGGCGCGCCCGCCATGAAGCCCTCGACATCGGGGCCCCACTGGAGATCGGTGGTGATGAAGTGCCGCCCATCAGGCGTGAAGCGGCCCGAGGCGGGGTACTTCCCCACCTGGACCGGATTGCCCCATTGGATGAGCCCGGGCATTCCGTCGCCCCGGTCGGGCGTGTATTCGTAAAACGCGACCAGCCCGGCATCCGGAACCGTCACGGCCAGGTGTCGGCCGGTCGAGCCCGGTCGCCACTGCACGCACGTCGGCCTCGCCGGGCCGACGCCGATGAGCGGCCACGAGCCGGGCTGCCCGAGCGCCGCATCGGGCGTGACGGGAACGAGCACCAGCTCCTGCCCGGCCTTGCGCGTCACGACCGCCACCACCGAGCCGTCAGGGCTCACGTCGCAGCCGGTCGGCTCCTCGCCGACATCAACCTTGGCGAGCACGGCGGGCTGCGCGGGGTTCGAGAGATCGACCGCCGTCAACGCCGAGCCGATGGGCAGATCGGCGAGCGTCTGGGCGCCGGCAGAGGCCGGCCCGCGCGTCTCGCAGACATACGCCCGCGATCCGTCGCGCGTCACCGAGAGCGAGACCGGCGGACCCATCGCTGAGTTCGAGACGCCCACCTGCGCCACCGTGGTCTCCCAGCGCGGGCTCTGGGCGTCGGGCGCGGTGGCCAGGGGCAGCCCCACCACCGTGAGTGAATCTTCAACCCCGCTGGCCCGCGCGCCGAGCATGCCCGACGAGAACGCCGACCAGGTCATGTCCGCATCGCACATCACCGCGATGTACTTCCCGGTGATGCTGTCGGGCGTCGGCGGCCGGGAGTTGCTCGCGCACCCGCCCAGCCCGCCGGTGATGCCCGCGAGCAGGACCAGCGCCACCGAATACGGCAGCGTGCCGCGCGGCGTGAGCGGCAGGCGATTCGAGCATGCGACAAATACGTCGGTGGGGTTCATCGTGTGCATGGGGTATCTCGCGGAGGGACAAGGGTACCACATCGACGCCCCCTCCGCACACAGGGTCCTGCACGAGCGCCCGATTCTCCGGATCGTTGGGCGTACGCTTCGACGCATGTCTGCCCCCCCCGCCGATGCGGTCTACACGTGGATTGCCTCCCACCATCGCCGTCTTGCCGGGCTTCGGGGGCAGGGCGTCGTCGTCAAGGTCGGCGGGTCGATCCAGGATGACCCCGGACAGATGCGCGCCGTCATGCGCGACGTCGCCGCCCTCGCGTCGCTGGGGAGCAAGCCGGTGGTGATTCACGGCGGGGGCAAGGCCATCACCGCGGCGATGAACGCCGCCGGGCTCGTCGCTCGCTTCGTCGACGGGCAGCGCTACACCGACGACGCCACGCTGCGGATCGTCGAGCGTGTGCTCGTTGAAGAGGTCAATCGCGAGCTCGTCGAGCACCTGCGTGAAGAGGGTTGCGCCGCCAGGGGCCTGCACCCGGCGAGCAACTGCGTCGTCGAGGCCGAGCGAATCGGCGCCGGCGGCGCTCCCGGACAGGGCGCCGATCTCGGGCTGGTCGGGCGCGTCACGCGCGTGAATGTGCCCGTGATCCTGGGCGTCTGCGAAGCGGGCGAGGTGCCCGTGATCGCGCCGGTGGCCTTTGAGGCCTCGCACGCGCCCCACGCCGGGCGCGAGCCCCGGCCCCGGCTCAACGTCAACGCCGACGTCGCCGCCGGGACCATCGCCGCCGCGCTCCATCCGAGCATGTTCGTCCTCGTCTCCGATACCCCCGGCGTGCGCGCCACCGGCGACACCTACCCGCAGCGGCTCACCCGCGCCGACGCCCATGACCTGATCACCCGAGGCGTGATCGCCGGGGGCATGCTTCCCAAGATCCGCTCCTGCTTCGAAGCGCTCGACGCGGGGGTTCGCCACGTTGCGATCCTCGACGGGCGCGCTTCGGGTGCGCTCCTGGGCGCCGCCATCACCCGCGCCGCGCAGCCCATTGTCGGCACATGGATCGGCGACGCGACGTGACCGGCTCGCACGCCGCCGACCTGCTGGAGAATCACATGAAGATCGGAACTCCCATCGCCTGGCTCGCCGCAAGCGCGCTCTCGGCGCTCGCCGCTGCCGGAAACGGCGCACCCGAACCGGCGCGCGTCGAGTCGGCACGCCTTGAAGCGACCCTTCGCGCGCTGCCCGTCAAGCGGTCCGCCGCGGGCGACCTCGAGCACATCGACGGCCTCGAACGCGCGCAGACGTGGATCAAGGACCAGGTCCGTGCCCTCGGCTATGAGCCGCAGACGCAGCGCGTCGTCTTCGGCGGTCGCCCCAGGCCCGACGCCACGCCCGAGCAGGCCGCCGCCCGCGCGCGGACGTGGGAGAACATCATCCTCGAACTTCCGGGCAAGGAGCATCCGAACCAGGTGCTGATCGTGGGCGCGCACTTCGACGCCGTGCCGGATACGCCCGGCGCCGATGACAACGCCACGGGCGTCGCGACGCTGCTGGAAATGGCGCGCGTGCTCAAAGATCGCCCGATGAAGCGGACCGTGCGCCTGATCTTCTTCAATCTCGAAGAAGTCGGACTGGTCGGCTCATCGCAGTACGCGGCCAGGTTTGCCGAGCGCGTGTCGGACAAGTCGGAGCATCTCGTAGGCATGATCAGCCTCGAAATGCTCGGGTTCTACAGCGATGCGCCGGGCAGCCAGCAGGCGCCCTTCAAGGGGCTGGACGCACTGGGCCTGCCAACCGTCGGCGACTTCATTGCGCTGGCGGGCGTGCTGAGCGGGCGAGAGTTCATCCGCCAGCTCGAGGAGCAGATGCGCCGCGCCGAGCCCGCGTGCAGGACCTTTGTCTTCGATTTCTCGCCCATCGCCCCGCCCGACATCCTCCGCTCCGACCACGCGCCGTTCCTGCTTCGCGGCCTGCCGGCGGTCATGCTCACCGACACGGCGAACTTCCGCAACCCGCACTATCACGAGCCGACTGACACGATCGAAACGCTCGACCTGCAGCGGCTGACACGCACCGCCGCCGCCGTGACGCAGGCGGTGCACGCCATCGCCGCGCCCGCCGGCGGACCCGACGCACCCAAGCCCAGCCTCGAAGGGCTCCCCGATCTCAGCACGCTCATGACCCCGGACGCGGGCCCGGAGAAGACGGTGGCGCCGAAGTAACCGGGCCCATCGGCGGCATGGGCGGCGACGGAGCCTGCGACGTTCCGCTCGCGCCGCTGGCCTCGGTTCCCGGCCCCATGCGGATGGCGTTCTTGCCCGCGCGCTTCGATTGGAGCGCGAACTGGTCTGCTCGCTCCAGCAGCTCACTGACCGAGCGCCCATCCCACGGGTAGGTCGCCAGTCCCGCGCTGACCGTGAGCGACCCCGGCGCCGATTCGCCCAGGCTCGGGAAACGGTGCTCACGAATCTGCTGCTGAAACCGCCGCGCGATCGTCTGCGGATCCTCGGGCGGCCTGCTCGAAGGATCGCGCGGTCCGGCGGCGTCGTAGAACACCACCGCAAACTCGTCGCCACCGATCCGGCACACGCGATCCGTCGGCCTGATCACCGACCGGAGCAGCCGCACGACCTCTCGCAGGATGAAATCACCCGCCGAGTGACCGAACCGATCGTTGAACGACTTGAACTCATCAATATCAAAGACCATGAGCGTGATCGATTGGCGCTGGCGCTGCGCGTGCTCGATCGCCTGCTGGAGATAGCGCTCGAAGTAGCGCCGGTTGTACGCGCCCGTGAGATCGTCCACCATCGCCGCCTGCCGAAGGGCCGCCTGCTGCTCGACGAGCGCGAGCCAGAGCGCCATCCACTCGGCGTGGGGGCGAAGCCCCGCCGGGTCAAGCGTCGGGCTGTGAAGCCATCCCAACACCCGCGGCGACGCGCCCGGAGCCGCGAGCGTCACCGGCGCTGCATGCCCGCCCGCCGGCGTCGCGGGCCGGCCCGCGCCAGCGGACGAATCCGGAACGGGCACGAACGAAATATCGCCCGCACCGACGCGCGCCCGGATGATCTCGAGCGCCGGGATGATCGGATCTCGCCCCGCAAGCAGCGCGCGCACCAGCAGCAGGTCATCACCCGCCGCGATTCGAGCCCCGGAAGGCGCCGTTGCCGCGGCAGGCGAAGGGCTCGCGCTCGGCGGCCGGGCGGAAACAGGCGCCGATGCGGGCGCTTTGCCCGGCGTCGGCGCCGCGCCGGGGCGATTGGCCGAGACCGCGCGAGCCGCAGCGATGGCCGGGTCGCCTACCGGCACCGCGCCCGGTGCGATCCAGCCCGCGCGCGACAGCTTCACCCGTTCCAGCACTTCGCGAAGTTCTTCCGCCGATGCTTCCGACCGGATGGTCGCGTCGTACGGCGGCGCCGGCCGCCCCGACACGCCCGGCGTTTCGATCAGGATCGCCGCCTCCGGGTCGATCAGGTGCAGTGCGTCCACAAAGTCGCCCGCCGAATCGCCTTCAATCTCCGGCTCGCTCCCCGGCGAGAGGATGATCGCCGCCCGCGCGGGTGAGCGATCGTCGATCGGGTCGGCCAGCTCTCCCACGGCTTCGAGCGGCGTGCGCACGCGCGCCAGCTCCATGCGCGGATCGCGACGCAGCGACGAGTCCAGCCGGCTCCGGCCCACGATGATCACGCGCATATCCGGATCGCGCGGCGCATCGCCCGCCGATGTTCCACGCACCGGGCTCTCGCCGCTCGTCGTCACGGTGCGTTCCTTCGTTCGTGATTCGGCCCCGGGCGCGCGGGCGGAGCGGCGGTCGGATCCTGCATCCCCAGCAGCATCGACAGCTCATCAGCGCTCAATGCCGACGCGGGCGGCGCCTCGGGGGCGGCCGCGTCGAACCTGGGCTCCTTGCGCACGGTCGTCATCGACACGTCGGGCTTGAACTCCACCTGCGCCGTGGTCGCCGAATCCTGTGGCGTTGCCCCGTCCCCCGGCGACGTCGTGGGGGGCGCCGGAGTCGGCGTCGGATCCTGGACCAGGCGAAGTGCCGGCGCTGCCTGTCCGGCACCTCGAACGGTGAACCCCGCCGGTGCCACAGCGGCCGTTCTCGCGGCGTCGCGGGATTCCCAGCGCGTCAGATCCTGCGACGTGACGGCCCGAAACGGCGGCGAAAACGCCCGCGAGTACCACCAGCACGCCGAGCGCGGCGCGTACTTCTGAATCGTCCGCACGAACACCGCCGGGCCGGGACGGGGCAGATCGTCCGGCTCAACCAACAACAACAGCACCGCCTTGGGCGGCGATGGAAGCGAGGGGTTTCCGCTCGAGAGATCCCCCGCCCCCTGCCTTCGGCTGATACGCCTGCACGCGAGCGCCATGGCGGAGAACGGGTCGTCGCAGGGCTGGATGTTCGCACCATGTTTGGTCAGACTCTCCACCAGCTCGCGCGGGGGCGGCGCGCCGGGAGGGTGCCACAGGATGCACGCGGAGTCTCCGATCAGCCTCGAAGGCTGATCATATCGCCGCGAGGGTTCGGGCGGGGTCATGGGCACTGGATAGTCTACCACACGGGCCAATCGAGGCCGGTAAAACGCGAGTCTGCCTCACAATGAGGTCAGAATCTGGGAGGTCAATCGAGCGCCGTCGGGCGGCCCGAGGTTCGCGGCCGCGGCCCGCATGGCGGCACGCCGGGCCGGGTCGCGCAGAAGCCTTCGCAGCCCCTCTCCAGCGTCGGCCAGGTTCGCCGAGGGGTCCAGGTGATCGACGTGCACGACCGCGGCCTCGGCCCGGACGAGGACGTCAGCGTTGCGCCGCTGGTGCTGGTCGCGATGGTGCGGATACGGGAGAAAGAGCGTCGGCACGCCTGCCGCCCACGCTTCCGCCACGCTCCCCGCGCCCGCCCGCGAAATGGCCACGTCGGCGGCGCTCCACCAAAGGCCCATCGTCCGCACGAAGGGGGTGACGATCGCCCGGACGCCGGCCTGCGCGTAGTGGTCCGTCAGGGCCGGGTGGTGGTCGTGCCCAGCCTGGTGAAGCACCTGCCAGCCGCGCAGCACGTCGGCATCGGAGCGCACGAACGCCGCCATGAAGTCATTGATGGAGCCCGCACCCTGGCTGCCACCGGTGATCATGAGCACCGGTCGATCGGGATCGAGACCCAGTTCTGAGCGAGCCTGTGCTTGAGGCACGGCGGCGCGGGCCGCGGAGCGGACGATCGGGCCGACGGACTTCCACGCTCGGGCGTACGGCGCGTCGACCGGGCATGCTGTCACCGCCGCGGCGGCTCGCCGGGCGATCCACCGGTTGGCTTTGCCCGGCACGGCGTCGAGATTGACCAGCAGCACCGGGCAGCGCTCGACGCGGGCCGCCTGGACGACCGGAGCCGCGACAAATCCGCCCATCGCCACGACGTGAACGCTGGCAGGCGCACCTCCGCGCTCGTTGGCGCCGGGGGCCCCCGCTTCGCGGATGATCCCGCGCGCGAGACGGATGGAGGGCGCCCAGCCGCGCAGGAAGCGGAGCAGCCCGAGCGGGCGCAGCGAGAGCGGCTGGGCCGGTGCGGGCGTGAACGCAACGCCCTCGGCCGAGAGGATCGAGCGATCGATCGCGCGCGAGGAGCAGATGAAATGAAACCGGGCCCGCGCGCCCAGCCGAGCCTTCAACTCCTCGGCGATGGCCAGGGCCGGGTAGATGTGCCCGCCCGTGCCGCCGCCGGCGAACAGGAACAGTTGCTCGTCGTCGGCGCGGGTCATGGCGCCGTGGCCAGAGGCGGTGCGAAGGGCGCGGCCGCGCTTTCTGGAACTTGGCGCGATCCGGCGCGATCGAGGCCCGCGAGCAGGCCGAGGCACGCCGCGGTCATCAGCCAGCCCGTTCCGCCCGAGGAGAGCAACGGGAGCGCGATGCCCTTGGTCGGACCGAGGGCCGTCACCACGGCGAGGTTGATCATCGCCTGAAAACCCAGGGTCGCGATGATTCCCAGCCCGATGAGCTTGGGGAGCATCGCCGTCTGCGCCCGCACGATCGAGAGCCCGGCCCACGCCAGGCCGACGTAGAGCGCGCAGACCACCAGCGCCCCGGCCACGCCCAGCTCTTCGCAGATGATTGCGAAGATGAAGTCGGTCGTGTCTTCGGGCAGGTAGCCGAATTTCTGGAGACCATGCCCGAGGCCGCGACCGCTCACCTGCCCGTTGGCGACGGCCACCATTGACTGGATCATGTGGTAGCCCGCGCCGTCCGGCTCGGCATAGGGATCGAGGAACGAGCGGATGCGATCGAGGCGATAGGGGTGCATCGCGACCGCGCCGACGAGGCCGAGGACGGGAATCGGCGCGAGTGCCGCGAAGTGGGCGACTCGCGCGCCCCCCGCGACCAGGAGCAGGCATGAGACCATCGTGATGAGCACCGCGGTGCCGAGATCCTCGAGCACGAGAAACGCCGCGACGATCCCCACGGCCACCAGCGGTGGGAGCACGCCGGCGAAGAACCGCCCGAGCGTGCCCGGGCCCGCGCGCACCACGTACCAGGCGATCAGGAACACCAGGCCCCACTTGGCGATCTCGCTGGGCTGGATCGAAAGGTCGATGCCCGCGGGCAGGCGGATCGAAAGCCAGCGGTGAGCGCCATTGCGCTCGACGCCGAGGCCGGGAACGTACACCAGCGCCACCACCAAGAGCAGCCCGAGCACGCCAAGCCAGAGCGGGGCGAGCGTCCAGCCCGGGCGGGGGTGCTCCACTGAAGTCGGGTCGGGCGTGGCGCCCTGGCTTCGACGCAGCAAGAGGCTCGGGGCGGCGTGATACGCCACCGCGAGCGTGACCATCGCCAGGGCGAAGTACACCGTGAGGCGCGAGAGCAGGATCGTGCGGAGCGTGATCGGCGCCACCTCGGCCGCCGTCCCCCCCCCACCCCCCGCCCCCCCCGCACCCGTCGTCTGGATGCTCATCCCGGCCGAGGTGACCATGACCACGCCGAGCGTGAGCAGGGCGAGAACGCAGACGACAATGACGTGGCCGGCGGAGGGGGGGCGCACACGAGATTATCGGCAGGTGACGGCCGGCGCGGTGAAAACGCTCAACGCGCTTTGACCCAGCGAGCCATCATGACGTGGTCGAGGAACTCCCCACCCGCTCCGCCGACTCCCTTGGGCTGGCGCAGGTGTCGCCGCTGGATGCCCTCGACCTCGAACCCGAAGCGCTCATAAAGACGGACGGCGAAGGCGTTTTCAGGCATGACTCCGAGGCAGATCTTGTGGATGTCGGGGTGGGCCTGTGCCCAGGCGACGGCGGCCGCCATCAGGCACGAGCCAAGGCCGCGGCCGCGATAGTCCTCGTGAATGCTCATGCCCAGGTCGACCACGTGGTTGAGCTTGATCTTTCCGGGCGAGCGCAGGTTCAGGCCGCCGATCAGGCCGAGAGCAGGGCGGGCCGGATCAACCGCCAGGAGCAGGAGCTCTGTGGGGCGCTCCAGGTACTGGGCGATTGACTTGGCGACGTCGGCGGAAGTCATCTCGGCCAGCTCTTCGGGCAGAGTGGCGACATAGGGCGAGGTCAGCGCGGTGTGCCGGCGGAACGCCAGGAAAGCGTCGGCATCGGTCCCCTCGGCTGAACGGAGCGTGACCGGCGTGCCATCACGAAGGATTTGTGACGACGGGGACACTCGACCCATGGAATTGGCCTCGGAGGTGGCGCGGGCGCGAATGGGAAAGGAAGGGAAGGGAGGACCCGGACACTCGAGGACGCTCTTCTGCCCACGTATGCGCCCCCGGGGCTGAAATCATACGAAAAGTCGCCGGGCGCGGTACCATCGCGCCCCCCTCTTTCGGCTTTCACCCCCCGATCACCCAGGACGCCCCCATGGCACCGCCCTCAACTTCGCCGCCGTCTTCATCCGTCGGACCCGCTGGGGTTGGGGGGGGCGGGGATGGAGGGGGAGGCACGGCAGGTGGGACGGGACGGCCGGTTTCGACGTACGTGCGCACTCCCGGCCTCGGACCCGGCTCTTCGGTCGAGCAACTCGCGCGGACTGAATGGCTGCTCACCAACGGCCAGGGGGGGTTCGCGATGGGCACGGCTCTCGGGGCGCCCTCACGGCGGTATCACGGGTTGCTCGTCGCTTCGCTGCGCCCGCCGGTGCAGCGCGTCGTGGCCCTGAACGCGCTCTCCGAAACCCTCGTGCTCTCATCGACCGGCCCAGCGGGGACGGGAGGAACAGGCGGGATGGGTGAGGAGCGCGTGGATCTATCCACGTTCCGCTTTCGCCCGGGCGTGCTTCACCCGCGCGGCGACGCGCACCTGTTGAAGTTCGAGAAGGACACGACGGTGCGGTGGCAGTTCGCCGTGGGCGACGTGCAGATCGTCAAGACGCTGCACTTGCTGCGCGACGCGCCGGCGGCGGCGGTTCGATACGCGGTGAGCGCGCCGCGCGGATCGGGCCGGTCGATCCGGCTGATTGTCCGCCCGCTCGTGTCCCTGCGCGACTTTCACGCGCTCATCCTGCGGGATACCTCGCGCGACCGCTTCCGCGTCGATGCGGGCGATGCGCGCTGCGATGTGCACGGGCCGGCCGGCGTGCTGCACCTCTCGGGTCATTCGACCTCGGGCGGCCGCGTTCGGTTCGAACGCAACGAGCAGTGGTGGTATGACTTTGAATACGAGCACGAGCGCGAGCGCGGGTTCGACTACCTTGAGGATCTCTTTCATCCCGGGGCGTTCGCGCTCGAGCTTGACCCGCGCGAGGCGCACGCCGAGCTCACGATTCACGCGAGCGTGGGCGGAGGGGGAAGCGCCGGCGCGGCCGCCGAGGTCGCGGCGCGCGACCCGCGCGCCGACGAGGAGCACCGTCGTTCGCGCCTTTCGGCGATGGTGGCGGCCACGAGCCGGGCGTTGGGTCGCGCCGGCGCGACGGGCGCGCTGGCGCAACTGGTGGAAGCGTCGGATGACTTCGTGGTGCATCGACCGGCGCGCCCCCCCACGGGCGCGGCGCCGGCGTCCGCCCGGCGCGTGTCGATCATCGCGGGGTATCCGTGGTTTGCCGACTGGGGTCGCGATGCGATGATCTCTCTGCCCGGCCTGCTCCTGGTTCCGGGCCGGTTTGAGGAAGCGCGCGAAGTCCTCCGCACGTTCGCGACCAATCGGAAGGACGGGCTCATTCCCAACCTGTTTGACGACTATTCGGGCGAAGCGCATTACAACACGGTCGATGCGTCGCTCTGGTTCATCCACGCCGCGTGCCTGTATCTGCAGGCCTCGGGCGATGCGCTCACGTTCCGCACCGATCTGCTGCCCGCGTGCCTCGACGTTGTTGACCATTATCGTCGCGGCACGGGCTACGGCATCCGCATGGATGAGTCAGACGCGCTGATCATGGCGGGGGACACGTCGACACAGCTCACGTGGATGGACGCCAAGCGCGACGGCATCGCCTTCACGCCGCGGCACGGGAAGGCGGTCGAAATCAACGCGCTGTGGTACAACGCGCTGTCATGGCTGACGGAGACGGGCGTGGGCACAGCGCCGGCATCGCTCATTACGCAGTTGCGCGACCAGGCCGGCCAGTCGCTGCGCACGCTGTTCTGGAACGCCGCGAGCGGGTGCCTCTTTGACACGCTGCAGTCACCGCACTTTGGCGCGGGGTGGATCGGGCAGGCCGAGATTCGCCCGAACCAGATCTTCGCCGTGAGCCTGCCGAACTGCGCGCTGGATGCGCGGCAGCAGCGCGCGGTGGTGGAGACGGTGAAAGCGCACCTGCTGACGCCCCGGGCGGTTCGCACACTCGATCCGCGCGACTCGCGCTATCGCGGGCGCTATCGCGGGCGGATGTTCGAACGCGACGCGGCGTACCACAACGGGACAGCGTGGCCGTGGCTGCTGGGTCCGCTGGCCGAAGCGACGCTGCGCGTGGGCGGGTTCACGCCGCAGGCGCGCGCCGACGCTCGGCGCGTGCTCCAGGGAATCCTCGATTACCTCGACGGCGAGTGCGCGGGCCAGCTTCCCGAAATCTTTGATGGAGATGACACGCCGGCGGAGCCGCAGCGCTTCGGCGGGTGCCCGGCGCAGGCGTGGAGCGTCGCCGAGCCGCTGCGCGTGCTGGCGCTCATCGAAAAATCGGAGGAGCATCAGGGCAAGGCTTGAGCGACCGGAGCCGCGCCCCTGGGGGGCGCGCCGTTCCAGGCGCGAAGCAGGTCGGCGCGCGTGGAAACCCTGAGGCGGTCGTAGATGGTCTTGATGTGCCCGCGCACGGTGCTGGGCGATCGGCGCGTCATGGCGGCGACCTCTTGCTCGGTGCGTCCTTCGCTGAGGAGGAGCACGATCTCGTGCTGGGCGGGCGTGAGGCGCGCGATGAGCGCCCGCCGGCGGGTGAGCGGGATCCAGACTCGATCCGCGGCAATCGACGCGAGCGTCGGACAGAGGCCGCGCGAGAGAGCGATCAGGCTGTCGCAGGCGCCCGGTGCGACAGGGCCGGAAGGCTCGAACATGATCCAGAGGTCCGGACCGTCGGGCATCAGCGCCGCGGAGGCGAACCGGACCGGGTGGCTTCCCGCGTGCGCAGCGCGAACGACCATCCGCACATCGACAGCGTCGCCAAGCGATGACGCAGAGGCCACGATGGTCGGCTCGTCGGCGCCTCGGGCGCGGACAAGGGCTGCGCTCACGCGCGGCGTTCCGCACGGTGCGCCGCGCTCCGCGGCGATGAGTGCCGCAAGCGTGCGTGCGACCGACTCCAGCCATTCTCGCGCGCCCGGCGCGGGCACCTCGAGCGCATGGCGCACGGACT
Organism: Phycisphaerales bacterium; assembly: GCA_050182995.1. Lineage (GTDB taxonomy): Bacteria > Planctomycetota > Phycisphaerae > Phycisphaerales > UBA1924 > JAEUIX01. The sequence goes on from JBFXBS010000001.1 coordinate 316,330, forward strand.
CGGCGGCGATGCGCGCCGCGGGTTCGCAAGAGGATCCGATGGGCGGATGGGCGTTGGACACGGGTGGGCCTCCGAGTGCCAGATACGCGTCGATCGCGTTGGCCTAAGCGAGAATCCCGGCGGAATCTGACGCGGAAACGATCGAACGGCGGAGAAATGCCCCGGTCGTAGTGGTTTCCCCGAGTCGTGGTGCCCCCGGAACAGTGGATGCGTGTTGCAATTCGTGACCCGTTCGGTATGCTCCCCGGGACATGCTTGCGCGCGTTCAGTCATATCTGATGCAGGGAATCGACGCGCTGCCCTGCGAGGTTGAGATCGCGGTTGATCCGACGATCGAGAACCGCGGGCCGACGGTGGTCGGCCTGCCGGATGCCGCGGTGAAAGAGTCGGTCGAGCGGGTGCGCTCGGCGCTCATTGCCTCGGGGTACCTGTTTCCGCGCGGGCACGTACTGGTCAATCTCGCGCCGGCGGATGTCCGAAAGGAAGGCCCGTCGTACGACCTGTGTGTGGCGATCGGCGTGCTCATGAGCGAGGGAGTTGTGCGGCCTGAGGCGGCGCTGGCGCATGCGCGCAAGCACGCCGCGGGGGCGCAGGTGACATTCGGGCGGCGACTGCCTCAGCATCTGGCGGAAGCGCCGGCAAGAAGCCGCGAATCCGAGGGGACGGTTGCGGGAGACGAGTTTGCCGACCTTGACGAGGCCATCGGTCGGGCCGCCCCTGCCGCGGCGATCGAGCCGCTCGACGCTTCGGCGTATCTCTTCGGGGGTGAACTGGCGCTCGATGGTCGCCTGCGCCCCATCCGCGGCGTGATCGCGATGGCATCGCTGGCCAAGTCGCTCGGGCTTCGCGGCGTGGTCGTGCCGCGGGCCAATGCGGCCGAGGCCGCCGTCGTCCCGGGCGTCGAAGCGATCGGCGTGAGCACGTTGACGGAAATGGTGGGGCTGCTCAACGGGCAGCTCGAGGCGTCGCCGCACGGCGCGGTCGATGTCGCGGGCATGCTTCACGCGGCGACGGCGGAACTTGATTTTGCGGACGTGCGCGGGCAGGAAGCGGTGAAGCGCGCCATCGTGGTGGCGGCGGCGGGGTCGCACAACGTGCTCATGCTCGGTCCGGCCGGGACGGGCAAGACGATGATGGCCAAGGCGTTGCCCGGCGTGCTTCCCCCGCTTTCGCCCGAAGAGGCGATTGAGATCACGCGGATCTACTCCTCGGCGGGCGCGCTTCCGCCTGGTGAGGGGCTCATCACGCGACGCCCGGTGCGCTCGCCGCATCACACCGCGTCCGGTGCGGCGATCGTCGGCGGGGGCATGATCCCGCGGCCGGGCGAGGTCTCGCTGGCGCATCGCGGCGTGCTGTTTCTCGATGAGCTTCCCGAGTTTCCGCGGATGGTTCTCGAGACCTTGCGCCAGCCGCTGGAGGATCACGTCGTGACGATCGCGCGCTCGCACAGCGCGGTGCGCTTCCCGGCGAGCTTCATGCTCGTGGCGGCGATGAATCCGACGCCCAAGGGCGACGTCGCGCGAGACGAGGTAAGCCGGGCGGCCCAGGAGCGGTATCTGTCGCGCCTCTCCGGCCCGCTCATCGACCGCATCGATATACACGTGGAGGCGCCCGCCGTGCCGTTCAAGCAGCTCGCCGCCGCCCCGCGCGGAACGAGCAGCGCGCAGATGCGCGAGCAGGTGCTCGAGGCCCGGCGTCGCCAGACAGCGCGTCAGGGAGCGATGTCGCCGAACTCGCGCCTGAGCGGGCGCAGGCTCGATGAGCTCGCGCCGATGGATGAAGCGACGCGCGAGTTTCTCGGGCGGGCGATCACGGGGCTGGGGCTCTCGGCCCGCGCCTACGACAAGCTTCGTCGCGTTGCGCGGACCATCGCCGACCTGGCGGGGAGCGACGCCATCCGGCACGAGCATGTGAGCGAAGCGGTGTCCTACCGATTGCTCGACCGGAAGACGTAGCACCGGGGGCGGCTTCGATCTCGGTTGTCGTCGATCGGCCGGAGGCACGTCATGCCGCGCGTGCGCCGCGCCGAAAGGCGGTACACTCTCGTCATGCTGCGAATCTCTGAACGAGCCAAGAACGTCGCGCCCGCGCTCACCGTGGCCCTCGCACTTCCGGGCGGCCTCCTGGCGCAGACCGCGGGAACGGGCGCGCCCGCGAACGAATCGCGCCCGGCATCGGCGCCATCGGCCATCACGATTCGCGGCGTGGTGGGCAAGGTCGCCTGCAAGGCGCCGGGGGCGAGTGACCGAGTGCAGGCCAAGATCGGCGACGTGATCAGCGAGGGCACGGAGATCACGACGGGCCTGCGCAGCCAGGTGCAGTTCCAGGTCGGCACGGGGCAGGTCTTCACGCTCGACCGCGTGGGCCGCGTGCTCGTGCGCGAGGCGATCGCTCGACTCGACGCCGAGGGGCAGGAAAAAACGACCGTCGAGCTTCCGTACGGACGCGTGATGTTCGAGGTGAGCACCGCGACGGTCGCCAACGACGTACAGATTCAGGCCCCTGATGCCACGCTCGCCGTCAAGGGCACGCTCGGGCTCATGGAAGTGGCGGCCGGGTTCCCGACGCTGTCCTACGGCGGGCCGGGAAACACCGGGCGCTTCAGCGTGGCGTATCGAAGCGGCACCAAGGTCGACGTGACGAGCGAGGAGAAGACCGACGCCGAGTCGCCGCTGACGGCGGAGAACGCCCTGGCTGATCTGTACGTCGAGGTTTCCGACGGTTCGTCACGACTGGGCGACGAGCTTGGCTTTGTGTACGACTTCAGCACGCTCTTCCAGCTCGCGTTCGACGGGTTCACCAATGTGCCGGGAATCGCGGCGGTTCCCCCGGCCACCGGGCTCTTCGCCATCGATGAGGACACGGGGCAACTCATCCAGTACGACTTCAATGATCCGCTCGGGTCGATCGTGCTCGCGGAAACGAGCAACGCCGGGTTCGGCCAGTTTGTCGGCGCCGCCACGCGGCCCAGCGCCCTCCCCGGCGGCGGGACGCAGTTTCTCCGGCTTGTGGACGACGGCGACGGCTCCGCTTTCCTCCTGGGCCTCGATCTCGGCCGCGGGCAGACCGCGTTCACCATGCTCGCCGACTTCTCCTCCTTCGGCGGGCGATTCGAAGGCCTCGGCACGCTCGGCAACGACATCTTCTCGACGTTCAACGACCGCATCGTCCGCCTCAACGTCCCCGGCGCGAGCATCACCCCGGTCGGCGACTTCGGCGATTTCGAGCTCGAAGGCGGCCTGAGCGCCTTCACGTCGCGCGGCACCCTGCTCATCCCCGGTCGGTTCCTGTCTGCCGAGGGCTCGACCTTCGGCCTGTTCGGTCCCGGTGCCGCGATCATCGAGTTTGACCCGCGCACCAACTACATCCGCTCCGCGTTCACCGATTTCAACGGCGACTTCACACCCGACCCCTTCGATTCCTTCCTCGACTTCGGCATCGACCCCGCCTTCAACACCGTCGAAAACGTGCGCTTCGTCGGCATCGGGCGATTCGCCGTCGTCCTCGGCGGCGGCGTGGGCGTGGGCGAAGATGCCTTCGCGTTCCTCATCAACTACACCGCCGACGTCAACGGAACGCCGACGGTGATCACCGCGCTCTACAACGGCGGCGCGACGCGCCAGATCGGCGACCCGCAGATTCTCCTTGCCGGGCCGACAGGTCGGAACATCCGCGATTTCTCGGGTGAAACGGGCGGCGCACCCGCGGCATCGGTCCCGCTCGCCGCCGCGCCGGCGAGCATCGACATGACACTCCCGGTGCTCTTTCGCGAGCTTGCATTCAGTCAGCAGGCGTTTGACTCGGGGTTCATCACGCCGCTGGTCGAGGGCCAGGTGCTGTCGACCGCGGCCGACCCGATCGGGTGCATTCAGAGCGGCGCCCTGGCCAACCTGCCGGGACACCTGATGAACCACGTGAACCGGCGGATGGGTGTGGGCGGCGCGGTGTTCCAGTTCCGCAACGAACTGCCGCCTGGCCATCCGTGCCGACCCCCGGCACCCTGACACCTTCCAGACCTTGCCGCGGCCGCGGAAGTTTGGAGCGGTGGATGCATGGATTTGGCTGGTCGGTGAGCGAGATTCCCCTATACTTGCGGGGCTTGTTTCACGTGGACGAGCCACCATTCGGAGGACGGGAGTCACCATGAATACGTCGTCGATTTCTGTGTGCGCCGCGATGGCCGCGGCGTCGGTTTCGGCTTGCCTCACGACCACGGCGCACGGCGCCCTCATTCTCGAGACCAGCTCGGCGTTGATCACCCACACGGTGATCGGCGGCGGCGGACCGAGTTACAGCCAGGAAGTCGGGCCGATCCCCGCGTTCTCCTCGAACACGTTCCTGTACAACACGGCAAACTCAGTGACGCCGCCGCTGATCGCAGGCACGGCCATCAGCAACGCCCGCATCGGTTTCGGGATCGTGGAGTCTCCCGGCTTCGTCGGGATCGGCTTTACGTCGGGGTCGAACCTGCTTCAGCGGGGCAACTCGAACATCACCGCCGCGACCGCCGCGACGCTCCGCGTCGAGTTCTCGGCGTCGTGGATCAACGAGAGCCCGACGCCGTTCGGCTCGGCGCTGCAGGCGGGCGCCTCGTTCGGGCTCGTGGGCTCGGTGCCGAACAGCACCACCGGCTCGGCGTTTGTCGAGTTGGTGGTCGAAGCGGGCTTTCGTGTGCAGCCGCCCGTATCTGAGCCCCAGCTTATTCGCGGGCCGATCGCCCCAACGCCGTTCTTTCTGCGGTCGACCTCCGGCATTTTCTCACTGAGCCGTTCTGATCTTCAGGCGGCGTTGCCATCGAACATTCCCGCCGGCTGGCGGCTCATCATCGAAGGTGTCGTGCAGTTCCGCGTGCACAACGAGGACGGCGAGGCTTCGCTCGAGTCGTTCGGCAACGGCGGGGCGATCGGTGGCGACGATGCCGCCCAGTTCTTCATCCCTTCACCGGGCGCGGGCGCCCTGCTGGCGCTGGCGGGCGTGTTCTCGGCGCGCCGGCGTCGCTGAGCGTCGACCTTCACCCCCACTGCTTCGCCGCCGCGGGCGGGGCGATGAAACCGGGGATTGAACATCCACGCGCGTGCATCGATGCACGCGCGTGTGTTCGTTGTGCGCGCGCGGTACGGACTCACGTGTGATGTGCGGAGCTTCGAACGACGGCGGATTCATCCCAGTGCCGCGGCACCGCTGATGATCTCGCCCAGCTCGGTCGTAATCGCCGCCTGGCGGGCCCGGTTGTAGTCGCGGGTGAGGAGCTTGCGCATCTTCCCGGCGTTGTCAGTCGCGGCCTTCATGGCCACCATGCGGGCCACGTGCTCGCTCACGACGGCATCGTTGAAGCATTGGAACAGCACGGCCTTGACCGTCGCCGGGAGCAGGTCGCCCAGCAGCTCCTCGGCCGGAGGGCTGAACTCGTAGAGCACGTTGCCGGCGGGCTGGGCGCTCGCGGCGGGGTCGGCGTGCTTGGCGCCGCTGACCTTCAGCTCGTCGGGCTTGAGCGGGAGGAGCTGGAGGATCTCGGGCACCTGGCGGCCCGCGGAGATGAACCGCATGTACACCACGCGCACGGTGGTGATCTCGCCCGCGATGAACCGGTCGAGGTATCCCTGGGCGAGCTTCTCGATCTTCTCGAACGTGGGCTTGTCGCCGATGGGGTGCTGGGCGGCGACCGGCACGCCCGAGTAGCGGAAGAACCCGCCGCCCTTCTTGCCCACGACTTCCACCAGCCCGCTCTTGGCGCTCGGGTTATTGCGGAAGAACGTGGTCGCGGTGCGCAGGACGGCGCTGTTGTACGGTCCGGCGAGCCCGCGGTCGGAGGTGAGCACGAGCGTGAGCTCGCGAGCGCCCGGCTGCACCGTCGTCGGCCCGGCCAGAAGCGGGTGACTCACTTCGCCGCCTGAAACCGTCGCCGCGAGCTCGGTCACGAGCCCGAAGAGGCCTTCGGTATAGGGCTTGGTGGCGGTCGCCGCCTGCTGGGCGCGGGCGAACTTGCTGGTCGCGATCATCTGCATCGTCTTGGTGATGCGGCGGATGTTGCCGACCGCCTTGATGCGCTTCTTGATTTCGCGGGTCTTGGCCATGGGGGGCAAGTGTAGGAAGGGAGTGTGCCCCGGGACTGGCATTCCGCGTTTCGGGCCTATTCCTGCGGGGCCACGTTCGACTCCGTCCCCCGCGGAATCTCGCGGATGAACAGGCACACCACCAGCCCGGGGATGTAGAGCAGACCCGTCCAGAAGATGGCCGCGTCGAGGCCGATGGCGCCGGCCTGGCCCTGGCCCGCGGCGATCTGCCCGCCGACGATCGCCCCCACCGCCGAGACCAGCCGCCCGACGTTGTACGAGAACCCCGCGCCGAGCGTGCGCAGGAGCGTCGGAAACAGCGGCGGGATATAGAGCGGAAAGATCCCGAACAGCCCAAGGCCGAAAAAGGCGATGAGGCTGTAGAGCCACGGCACGCTCTGCTCATTGAGCGTGAAGCCGAAGCCGAGCACGCCTTGGCCGAAGACGAGCGAGGTGACGCAGAGCGCGCCGAAGATGAGGATCGCGAACGCCGCGCGGTAGCCGATGCACCGGGCCAGGTACGTCGCGAAGAAGTTGGCGCCAATGTTTACGCAGAGGTAGAGGATCGAGACCCAGCTTGCGTAGGCCTGAATCTCCTCGGGTGTGCGCGAGGCGCGGAGGTCGGGCAGGCGCTGAATGAGCGCTGGGCCGAAGAACAGAAACGCCCACACGGTCGTGAGCGTGATGGAGGTGAGCAGCGTGGTTGCGATGGTTGTGCCGAGCAATCCCGGGCCGAAGAGCGCCCGCAGCGGGGGCATGGCTTGCTCACGCCGTGCCTGCGTCCAGCCCTTGGGCTCGGGCACAGCCCAGCGAATCCACACCGTGAAGAGCGCAGGCAGCACGCCGACGATGAAGACGGTGCGGGGGTCGAAGTCCCTGAGCGCCGCGGCCGTGAACGACGCCGCGATGCACCCGACCATGTACCCCGACTGCAGCGTCGCGCTCGCCCACCAGCGGTGCCTCTCGTGAAGCATCTCGCTCACGAGGGCCGATCCCGCGGCCCACTCGCCGCCGATTCCGAGAGCGGCAATGAATCGAAACAGGAGCAGGTGCCACCATTCAGCGGCGAAGTATGAGGCGCCGGTGAAGACCGCGTACGTGAGCACGGTGAGCGTGAGCGTCGTCGCGCGACCGATCCGGTCGCCGATCCGGCCGAAAAACGCGCCGCCCACGGCCCACCCGACGAGGAAGCCCGCCTGGATGATCGCGCTCTTGGAAATGACCTCGGCGGTGCTCACGGGAACGCCGCCCGAATCGGCCTCGAGCAGTTGGCGCACGAGCCGCATCGCCACCATGATGTAGAGATACCCGTCGAGGCCGTCGAAGCACCACCCGAGCCACGCGGCGACGAACGCTCGTGTGCGGTGGGGTTGAGTCTCGGCCGGGTGCCCGTCGCTCATGGCGCCGAGCTTACCGGGAACGGCCGCGGCGCTCAATGCCGCCGGGCGGAGCGGGCTACCGCCTTCGGCCGGTCACGGCATCCTGCACGGCGCGCGTCGCGGTCTTGGGCGCCGAAGCGCCCGTGAACACGAGCTTGCGCACGCGCGGAGACTCGCTCGAGCGATCGGGCGTGATCCAGACGACGGCGTGCACTTCGTCGTGCGCTTCGAGCCAGTCGCGGACGCTCTCGGACGCCTCAGCGCCGCCCAGGACGCGGAGCCCGACCGCCGCGCGGAGGCTGCCGGCGAGCTCGACATACCGGGCCGAAGCGAGGCGAGCTTCGTCGGGGTCTTCGGGGAGCGCGTCGCGCGAGACCGTCTCGAAGCCGCGCTCGGTGAGGCGGCGCATCACCGCGGCGATCTCGCCCTGCCCGCGCTCATCAAACCCCGCGGATTCCTGCATGAAGAGCACCGTGATGCCCTTGCCGGTCTGAGACGATGCACGCGCCGGCGTGCCCGAGCGCGTCACGCTCACGCCCGACGACGACTCGACGACCCGTGCACGATCAGCGAGCGGCGCCCGGGGCTCATCGGGCGGCTCTGGCGCGTCGGGAACGCCAAAGACATCCTGTTCCGCGGACGCCACGCGCACGCGCCCGCGCTCCACCTGCACCTCGGCCTCATCCGCGATCGCTTCCGCCACGGGCACAAACTCACCCTGCTGGGCGCGCAGGAACAGCGCGCCGAGCCCGCCGGCGACAGCCATCACCACCACGAGCGACGCGACAGCCACGCCGAAGTTCGACTTCTGCGGCGCTCGCGCCGTGCGGTTCATGCGCCCGGCAGCCCGGCGGCGCATCGCCGCGACGCGCGCGCGTGCCGACGCAAGCTGATCCGCGGCGGAGCGACCGGGCGTTCGCGGCGAATGGCGCGCGCCCACGCCGAAATCGAAGCCCGCGGGCTCGTTGGCCTGGTGCGCCACCGGTGCGGCGCCGCGCCAGCGCCCGACCGGCGGCGGGGGCGGCGCATGAGGCAACGCGCCATCCGGACCCGCGCCCAGGCCGGCAAGCGATTCCGCACCTTCGCCCGCCTTGACGCTGGGGAGATCCGCGGGGCGGACGCTCGTCGCGTCGCCGCGCTGCGCCGCCTGGTGCACCACCGACAGGTCCGCCAGCATCGCCTGCACCGACGCGTAGCGCTTGTCATAGTCCGTCATGGCGCGGCGAACAATCCAGCGCAGCGCCTCGGGGCAACTCCTCGTGATCTGCGACAGCCCGCCGTGCGCGGGGAAACTGTTCTCGATCATCGAAAACAGCACGGCGCCCGCGGCGTAGATGTCAAACTTCGCGCCGTCGACCTCGTGCACCTTTACCCCACGGAGCGCCAGCCGAACCATTTCCGGGTCACGGAAGTACTCCGTGCCGTGCGTGGTGAGCGTCATGCTGCTGCGCAGCGGCGTGACGAGCCCGAAATCAACCAGGTGGGCATGCCCGTTGGCGACGATGATGTTGTCGGGCTTGACGTCCTTGTGCCACAGGCCCGCCCGGTGATACTCGTGAAGCGTTCCGAGCAGGTCACAGGCGTACCCGATCGCCGACGAGAGCTCTCGCGCCGGGAGCCCCGAGCCGCCCCCCATCGCGTGCAGTCGCGGGGTCAGGACCCCGAGCGAATCGCCCGGCACGTACCGCATCACGTAGAAGAAGCGCTCGTTGGAAAGCTCATGCTCGAGGACCAGCCCGAGCCGGCGCGCGGCTTCGAGCGCGCGATTCTCACGCACGATCTGCGGAAGCAGCGACCCCTCGCCCATCGAGAAGCTCTTGATGACCACGTCGCCGACGGGGCCGAGACCCTGACGCTGGAACGCGGAGAGCTTGGCGGCATCGGGCCGCGCGATGTAGAGCTTGCCCCCGCTCCCGCCGCCGGGAAGAGTGCCGATGACCGCGTATCCCGCGAACTGACCCGAGCGGGCGGACGACACACCGCCGCCCGCTTCGGCGGCGCCGCGGCGCAGGCCGGCCGCCGTGCCGGGCGGCGCCGCCGCGACCACCTGCGGCACGCGCTTCTCGAAGCCCTCAACGACCGACTCGGCGCCGAAGAGGCGGAGCGGGTGCCCGATCGCCATGCGATACACGCACGCCAGCCACGCGCCACATTCGCCGGTCAGCGCCCGGCCATAGTGCTGAGCGGCCGACCATCGGCCCAGCACGACGTTGAACACGGACATGGGGACGTAGAAGATCGCGGTGAGCGTCGCTCCGATGAGGCGGAAGACGTCGGTGATCTCGGCGCCGATGAACTTGAAGATGCGTCCGATGAACCAGCCGAGGGCGCGGAAGATCGGCGCGATGATGAGCACGATGAGCGCGATCACCAGCGGGATCCCGACGATCAGGCCGACGAAGATGAGAATCGCGGGCGCCATGGGGCATTCCTCACGCGTTTCGCCGCCGGGGATGGGCCTGAAGGGCCTTATCGGCGGGTGGTGCTCGCACCGTCGGACTGGGAGCGCCGCAGCTCCTGGGAACGGTGGTAAATCTCGGCGACGGCCTCGTCGAACATCGCCTCGTCCACCTTGTTCGGAGTCAGTTCCAATCCATTTCGGTTCGCTTCCCGGGCCTCGTCGTCGGTGAAGGAATATGTTTGGATCACCTCCGACAGCCGCACCCGCAGAGCGTCCCGAACCTTGGCCAAGCGCCGGCTGACCGTCGGCTCGCTCATCCCAAGGCTCTCGGCAACGTCCTTGCCGCTCTTGCCGTCCAGCACCCGCATCCGATAGACCGCAAAGTCCGTGAAGTCGCACCCGCGTTCGGTGAGCCGGATGGCGGCCTCGACCTTGGCGTGAAACACGGCGGCCTCATACTCCCGGTCGACCGGCAGATTTTTGGCCGCCAGCATCCAGCTTTCGTCGAGCTCGCCGGTCTTTTTGTCGCCCCCGCGTTTCTGGGCGTTGCGGCGGTCCATCTCGTCGCCGAGGACATGCTTGGCGATCGCCAAGAGCCACGTGCTGAACCGGGCGCCCTTTTTGGGGTCATAGCGCTCGATGCAATCGGAGAGAGCGGCCAGGGTTTCCTGCGAGAGGTCCTGAACGGTCTCCGGGCCGACCCGCCCGCGCCCCCACTTGAGGAGTTGGGCCCGAAGCACGGGGCCGAACGTCTCCCACAGTTCGAACCACGCTGCCTGATCCTGGGCCCGCAAGCGCGAGATGAAACTCGTGGTGAGCTGGTTCAGCATCTGCATAAGGGTAACGCGCTCGGCACACGTCCGCCCCCAAAAAAAGCAGCCGCGCCCACGGAGGGCCGGCTGCGGGTGAGGTTCAGGATTCTTCAAACGGTCAGTGGATCGGACTTACGGGCAACCGCCGAAGTAGGTATTGATGAAGTCGCCAAGGTCATCCGGATCGATGCTGCCGTCGCCATTGAAGTCGGCCCGGCAGTCCTCGGTCGACGAAATGCTGAAGGCGTGCGGCCCGAGATTGCTCGTGGAGCCGCCAAACTCAGCAACGCGGATCAGGTAGGTCGCCCCGGCGTTGGTGGGGAAAGTGATCTGGCTCTGAAGGCCGCTGGAGTCGTCGTTGCAGGCGATCTCGCCGAACGCGGCCGGGCAGGGAGCGCAGCCCTCGAACGCCGAGAGCACTGTATCGTGGGTGGCCAGCCCGACCGTGCTGACGCGCGCGACGCCCGTCAGCGGCGCCTGCCAGCAGAACCAGATCGGCTGCGTGGTCGATGCACACGAGGCGCCGGATTGGTTCGACGTCGTGTCCGGGCCGACGAAGTAGCTGAAGAGGCCGTCGCCGCGAATTGCCTGGGGATCGGTGCAGAGCCCCTGCCGATAGCGCGGTGACACGATGAGATCGTCAATGAAATGCGCCGCGGCTTCCCCGCCGGTTCGCGATGCCAGACCGAAGCGCTGCCCGTTCTGCGGCACAAATCCGGTCGCCAGGTTGTTCACCACCAGGTTGCCTTCGAATCGCACGTCAAGCGTGCCGTCCGAACCGAGCGCGATGTCGATGGGCGTCGAGGACAGGGACGAGGGAAGAAAGAGCTCCACCGAAGCGATCTCGGTGCCATTCATGAACACACGCAATCCTTCGTCGAAGACGAATCCGTCATTATCGAAGTCAAAGTTGTCGACCATGACGGTGAGTCCGTTGCCCGGTCCGTTCTCCGAAGCGCCGGGGATGACGCCATTGGGCAGCACGCCCAGGTTGAAACTCACGCCGTCCGCAGACAATCCCCCTTCGTTTTCGTACCGCAGGTTGAAGCTCGCCGTGAACGACTGGACGTTCTGCGCCGAGATCGGCAGCACGATCGCGCCGGACATACCCGGGATGGCTTGCGTCAGTCGCAACGCGCCCGCGGTGAAAGTCGCATCGCCGAAAACCTGGGCCCCTTGCGGGTCGCCGAAGTCGAAGTTGTTGTTGTACTGCTGCGCGGACGCGGCAGCCGCGAACCCGAGCACGCTGACGGCACAAAGAACCCGATGCATGATCAATCTCCTCAAGTTGGTGGCTCGGAATTTGAACCGACGCCCGAGAATCTACCAAGGTCACGCGACCGGGTGGGCCGTGCAGGCTCATAGTCTCGGATTTGGTCTCGTCTTCACGCCAGGTTGACGCAATAGAGTTCCCGAACGCCCGTTGAACAAGCGGAGGTTCTGACGGCCCGTGTCTTCATCAGACTTACACACCTCCATGCCGCCGGCCGCCGATCTGGCACGTGAGCTTCAGGCCGCGGCCCGGGGCGATGAGTCGGCCTGGCGCACGATCGTGGCGCTGTACGCGCGCCGGGTGTACGCGCTGGCCAAGTCGCGCCTGCGCCAGGCGGAGTTGGCTGAGGAGGTCACGCAGTCCGTGTTCTGCACCGTCGCATCCAAACTTGGCCGCGGGGGCGTACGCGAAGGGGAAACACGCACGGGAGAACCCGGCGGCTACACCGAGCGCGGGCGCTTTGAAGCGTGGCTCTTCAGGATTGCCGTCAATCGCATCCGCGACGAATCGCGCCGCACGCGTCGGCACGCCCGTCCCACTGATCCGGCGCAGCTCGGCCTCGTCGAGTCCACCGCGTACAACTCTCCCGTCGACGTCGGGAACGTGCGCCTGTCCGCCGAGCTCGACGCTCTGCGCCAGGCCCTGCTCACGCTCTCCCCGCCCGACCGGGAGATCATCGAGCTCCGGCATCACGCCGGGCTCTCGTTCAACCAGATGTCCGAGGTCCTGAGCGAGCCGCTCGGGACGCTCCTGGCCCGGCACCACCGGGCCCTGCGGAAGCTCAAGGAAGTCCTCTCACGATCGATCTCGCCCGCCGCCGCGACGGAGGAAGACACATGAACACCCCTCCCCCCCCACCCCCCCCATCCCCCCCACCACCCCCTCCTTCGCCCCACCGCGCGTTCGGGCACGATCTGTCGCCCGATCTTGCGGCGCTGGCCGAAGCGCTCGATCGGCTCGGCGCGGCCGAGCGCGAGGGCATGCCCGGCAACCTGCACGCGCAGGTCATGGACTCGACGCACGCGCTGCTGCTGGCGTCGAGCGTGGAGCAGCTTGCCGAGGCGGATCGGTTGTCGGCGCCGCCCGCGCTCGAAGAGAGTGTCTTTGAGGCAAGTCGAACGAATCTCTCGGGTGGCGGCTGGCGGTTTCCCGTGGTGTCGGTGCGCCTGAGCTGGGCGCTGCGTGCGGCGGCGGCCGTGGGCATCTTTGCCGCCGGGCTCGCCGCGTGGGTCTCGTTGCAGACGCCGCCCGCGCCGCCGCGGCTGGCCGGCTCGATCCCTGACCGGCCGGCGCCGGCGCCGATCACTCCCGAAGTTCAGGAGTCCGTGTTTGCGATGCTCACGTCGATGGACCGGGCGACGCTCCGCGAGCAGGTCGATCTGCTCGAGATGGAGGCCGACGGGCTGCGTGAGAACCTGATGGTCGAGCCTTCGCTGCCGAGCCTGGCGCCGGAAGGAGCGATGTGATGAACGCCACCTCTCCGCGATCATGGGCGTGCGTGGTGCTGGCCTTCGCCCTCACGAGCGGGCTCGCGGCCCGGGCACGGTGCGCGGACCAGCCGCCTGATGAGCGGACGCCCGCCGGCGCGAGCGAGCAGCGTGATCGGCCTGAGCGTGCGCAGGCTGGTGAGCGCCCCGAGCTGCAGCGCTTTCGCGAGCAGATGCGCCGGCACGTCAAGGACCGCCTCGAGCGCACGCGCCGGCAACTCGGCAGACTCGAAGAAGCCGAGCGCCTGCTCGAAAGCGACTCACCCGACCCCGCCCGGCTTCGCGCCCTGGTCGACGGCGCCATGGGTGAAGGACGCCGCGGTGGAGGGGGGGGAGGCGGCGGCGGCCGCGAGGGCGCGGGCTCGCCCCTTCGCGAACGCGCCATGAGCATGGCCGGGCTTGATGGAGAGCCCACGCGCCCGCTCTCGCCCGAGGAGCGCGAGGAAGTGCTCGGCGTGTTCCGCGAGCATGCGCCTCCCATCGCCGACCAGCTCGTCCGCCTGCGCGAGCGCAGCGTGATCTTCTTCGAGCGCACGATCGACTCGCTGGCGCCGCGCGTCCGCCTGATCAGGGATGCAAAGGCCCGCAAGGACGAAGAGATGGCGCGCCTCCGCCTTGACGACATCGACAACACCATGCAGCTCTTCCGCCTCGCTTTCGCCTTTGTCGCGGCCAATCAGTCGGGCGACGCCGACCGGATCAGCACGGCCGAGCGCGACCTGCGTGCCGCCCTCGGCAGGCAGTTTGACACGCGCCTGAGCATTCGCCGGCTTGAACTGCGCCAGCTCGAACGGCGCGTCGAGAACATGAAGCAGGAGCTCGACACGATCGCCGAGCGCCGCGAGCAGATCATCGACGCCGTGCGCAAGAACGGGATCCCGGGCCTGAAGGGCCGACCGGACGAAGCCGAGGCGTCGGACGCGCCGGATCAGCCCGGTCGCCGCTGATCGCGCGGCTCACGAAACGATCGAGCCCGGCGCGATCTCGACATCCGGGCGCAGCAGGATCACCTGTCGCACGGGCGCGCCAGGGCCGGCGGCCGCTGCGTCCTTGGGCACATCACTCGCCGCCAGGAGCATCCCGCGCGACTCCTCGCCCCGAAGCACCTTGGGCGCGAGGTTGGCGACGATGATCACGAGCCTTCCGACAAGCTGGTCGGCGACATAGTGCCCGCGGATGCCCGCGCAGATCTGCCGGGGCGTGCCGCTGCCGTCGTCGACCTGCAGGCGGAAGAGCTTGTCGGCCTTGGGATGATCCTCGGCCCTGGTGATGCGCGCGACGCGCAGATCGAGCTTCAGAAAGTCTTCGATCGCGATGGTCGGCTTCGGTGCGCCGGGCGCTGGAGGCACCGCGGCAGGAGGAGCGCCGGCAGCGGCGGCGGGAGCGACAGGGTCGGACATGATCAGGATCCTTCGGAGCGGGTCTGAGTTCGAAACGCATGGACGTCGCGTAAGCGATCAGGCCGATGGTACGGGCCTGGCGCGCCCGATTCGCCCGCCCTGCCAGAGCACGATGCCGGCGATGATGCCCATGACGCCGAAGCCCGCGCCGGGCAGCGTCCAGCCCATCGCGCTGACGCCTGTCGTGCGGTAGCGGTAGTTGCTGACGTGGAGCTTGGGGATCGCCAGGAGCGCGGCCTGAAACTCCCAGCTTCGTTCGGCGATCGGTTCGACGTCGGCCTGCGGATCAGCCTCGAGCGCGGGCAGGTACTTCTTGCCCGAGGTGTACTTGTACGCCGGGAACTGCAGCACGCGCCGGGTGAAGGTCTGATCGGGGCGCAGCTCGACAAAATCGAACGTCCAGAACTTGCGCCCCACGAGCCCCCCCATGTCATCATCGTGCCCGGGCGCGGCGTTGCGGCTCACGACCACGAGGCGCAGCTCGTGGCCCGGACCCATCGGATCTCGCTGCACTTCGCCCTGTTCGAGCGGCGCGAACGTCGCCACGGCAACCCAATCGTCATACCCGCCCAGGTCGGGCAGGTTCTGCACCTTGGGCGCATGGCACGGGAGCAGGTATGGCTCCGCGTCGATCGAGACGCGCAGGGCCGGCGCTCCCTCGGGCGTGCGGGCGTCGGTGAGCTCGATCTGGCGATCCCAGATCCTGAATCTGCGGTCCTTGATCTGGTGAAAGATGTGCCGCGGCGGCGGGTTGGCTTCGTAGTACGCCGCGACACGCCGGGCCATGAACGCCGTGCTGATCGCCACGAGCGCGGCCGACGCCGACACCAGGGCGATTCCCAGCGTGATGGCTCGACGTGAGTTCATGGCGATCGATCAGCCCTGTGGCGGCGTACGGAATCGGATCAGTGCCCGCCGGCAGGCTTGGCGGAGGGATCGGCGGGCTTGCCTGAGTGATCGTGATCATGCCCATCGGCGGCTGCGCCGAGGAGCTCGGGCAGGGTGATGCCCGTGCGCGGCCGGCTCTGGTTGGAATTGCTTGAAGCGCGATCATGCTCGTGATGGGCGTCGTGATCAAGGTGCTCGGCCCAGCGCCGATAGGTCTTGGGCCACTGGTCCATGGGCACATTGGCCTTCCTGAGGGACTCGATCTGCTTCTTGGCACGATCACGCGAAAACGCGGCGATGCTGCCGGTGACCGTGATTTCTTCGTGCCGTCCGGGTACGAACTGGCCATTCTGGTCGACGAGCACGGGTTCGAGCCGCTTGACGCCGCCGGTGCCGCCGACCTCGATGGTGGTGGCCTTGTAGGGCGCGAGCGCGTCGCGCACGCCGAGATCGATCATCGTGAATCCGAGGAAGCAGGCGAGCACAAAGAACGTGAAGATGGCGATCGCCGAGTTCATCGGGTTGTCGTAGCGGAGCTGCATGAAGTACATCGCGACGATGACGCTCTTGACGACGGCGATCGAAAGCGCGACGGCCACGTTCACCCACTGGGGAATGCCGGTCTCGAACGCCGTGGCGAACCAGCCCTCGGCATTGGCGGCGAAGACCGTGAGGCCCGTGAAGAACATGAGGATCGCGAGCACCGCGACGAGCGTGCGCTTGGGCACAATGACGTGCCCGTGATGCGCGTGCGATTCCTTCATCCCGGGGGAAACGATCTCTGGGCCGTGGGAATGGTCGTGTGACATGGGTCGCTCGCGGAAGGAACACTCAAGTGACGGAAGGGAGGGAAGCGGCGGAATGCGGCAAAACTGAACGGTGAAATCGCGTCGCTTCGTTCTTCAGTGGATCAGGTAGAGCATCGGGAACAGGAAGATCCAGACAATGTCGACGATGTGCCAGTAGAGGCCGACGCCTTCGACGGCGTTGTAGTGGTTCGGGCCGAAGTGCCCCTTGCGGGCACGGATGTAAAGCCAGATGAACAAGGCCATGCCGACGAGCACGTGGCTGGCATGGATGCCCGTGGCGCCCCAGTAGAGGCCCCACCAGTGCGGCTCATAGGGGCTCTCCCAGAACGGATAGCTGTAGAACTTGCCGGGGAGCTTGCCGTCGAGCCACTTGGGGTAGTACTCAAACACGAACTTGATGACGAGGAAGGCGGTGCCGCAGATGAACGTGACGACGATGTTGCGGATGAGCGCGACCTGCTCGCCCATCTGGGCGTTGCGCACGGCGGACGCGACGGTGTAGGAGGAAATCAGGAGCACGATCGTGTTGAGCAGGCCGATGCGCCAATCGAGCAGATGCGACCCGTGCACGAAGGCCTCGGGGTAGAGCATGCGCATCACGGCGTAGTAGACGAACAGCCCGGAGAAGAGCAGCACTTCGGTCGCGAGAAAGAGCCAGACGCCCATCTTGACGGCGTCAAACTCGTGGTCGCGATCACGGAAGTGCTCCGCGGCTCGATAGGTCTCGTGCGGCGCCAGGCCCACGAGCGAACGGGATTCTGCGGGAAGGGTGGACATGGGGGGGTCCTGAAGTCCTGAAATCGGGCAAGGTTACGTGATCCGTTCGCTCTGAGTCAGTGCCTGCTCGTGCCCGGCGGGAGCGGGTCGGGAAGCGTGAACTGGCCCGGCGGGCACTGCGGCGGATAGACGTCGTCGAAGTCGTAGGGGTGGTGCGAGCAGACGGGCTCGTGGTGGAAGTTGTGCGTGGTCGGCGGGCTCGAAGCATCGGTCCACTCGAAGGACAGCCCGCCCCACGGGTTGGGCGGAGCCTTGGGACCGACCATGAGCGAGTGGATGAAGTTGAACAGGTGCACGACGAAGCCCGCCAGGAGCACCCACGACCCGTAGGTCGACCACTGGTGATAGGGGATGAACTCGTCGACGTAGCTCGCGTAGCGCCGCGGCATGCCGTGCACGCCCATGACGAACTGCGGGAGGAAGGTCATGTTGAACCCGATGAACACGAGCCAGAAGCCGATCTGGCCCCAGCGCTCGTTGTACATCTTGCCGAATATCTTGGGCCACCACATGTGGATTCCGCCGATCATCGCGATGATCGTGGAGCCCATCATGACGTAGTGGAAGTGAGCGACGACGAAATAGGTGTCGTGAAGGTGAAGATCGACCGAAAGCGCGCCCAGGAAGAGGCCGGTGAGCCCGCCGATGGCGAAGAGGAAGAGGAAGCCGAGGCCGTAGAGCATCGGGGTCTTCAGATCGATCGAACCCTTGTAGAGCGTGCCGATCCAGTTGAAGACCTTGACCGCCGAGGGAAGAGCGACGAGGAAGGTGAGCGCGGAGAAGATGGTCGCCGAGAGCTCGCCTTCGCTCGTGAAGAGGTGGTGCCCCCAGACGATGAACGAGATGCCGGCGATGGCCAGCGAGCTGAACGCGACGGCCCGGTAGCCGAAGACCTTCTTGCGCGAGAAGACGGCGATGAGCTCGGACTCGATCGCCATGCCCGGGAGGATCATGACGTAGACGACCGGGTGTGAGTAGAACCAGAAGAAGTGCTGGAAGAGGACGGGGTCGCCGCCGAGCCGCGGATCAAAGATGCCGATGTGGAAGAGCCGCTCGAAGATGAGGAGCAGGAGCGTGATGCCGATGACGGGCGTGGCGAGCACCTGGATGAGCGCGGCGCCGTAGATGCCCCAGACAAACAGAGGCATATCGAACCAGCCCATGCCGGGGGCGCGAAGCTTGTGCACCGTCACGACGAAGTTCAGGCCGGTCAGGATCGAGCTGAACCCGAGCGTGAACGCGCCCATGATCATGAAGACGACCTTCCAGTGACCCTCTTCGGTCATGGTGGAATAGGGCGTGTAGAAGGTCCAGCCCGTTTCGACGCCGCCGGCGAGCGCCGACGACACGGCGAAGATCGAGCCGAACAGGTAGACGTACCACGATGCAAGGTTGAGCCGGGGGAAGGCGACGTCCTTGGCGCCGATCATCATGGGCAGCAGGAAGTTGCCCAATGACGCGGGCACGCTCGGGACGATCACCAGGAAGACCATGATCAGCCCGTGGAGCGTGAACGCGCGGTTGTACATCTCGTTGGACTTGTTCAGCCCTTCAACCCCGAACAGCCAGCCGTGGAAGTGCCCGGTGAGCCTGGTGTTCCCCGCGGCGTCAACGATCGTGCGCGTGGGCTCGAGCAGCTCGATGCGCACGGCCAGGGCCGCCACGCCGCCGAGAAAGAACATGAACAGGATGGCCACGAGATACATGACGCCGATCTTCTTGTGATCGACGGTGGTCATCCAGTCCCAGATGGTGGCGAGCACGGTGTCCTTGGGCGTGAGGTACGAACCGTCGTGGTGCCCGTGGTCGTGATCGTGCGCCTTCTTCGAGATGTCGCTGGGTATCGAAGCCATGATGGCGTTCCTTGGCGATTGGAGAGTGCTGCTGTCGGTTCGGCGTTTCAGTTTGCAGGAGGCGTTTGCGAGTCATTCGACTGAGGCGCGGCCGGCGCATCCTGCTTCGGCGGGAGCGCGTCCTCGGGCCGGCCCTTCCCATTGAGCGAGCGGATGTAGGCGATGATGGCGTACATCCCGCGATCGGAAATCTGCCCCTTGAATGACGGCATCGGGCTGTACCCCTCGAAACCCTTGCCGACCTTCGCGGCGGGCTCGTTGATCGACTCGCGGATGTAGTTGTCCCACGCGTCATCGTTGGCGTCGACCTTGGTGCCGTTGGTGAAGTCGACTGCGGTGCCGTAGCGGCCTTTCCAGGAGGGCGCGGCGAGCGTCGACCCGTCGATGCTGTGGCAGGCCGAGCAGCCCTTGGAGTTGAAGTAGATGCGGCCGACCTCGATCGGGGGCATCGTGGGCTCGATGTCCCCCCACTTTTTGATGATGGTCTGGTAGTCCTCGGGGGAGACCACGCGGATGATGCCCGCCATGTCGGAGTGGTTGTCGCCGCAGTACTCCGCGCAGAACAGGAAATGATCGCGGTGCTGGAACTGGGCGGAGAAGTTCTTGGTCTTCTTGTAGTTGGTCGGGTCGGCGGGGTCGGGCGTCTCGAGAATCGTGCCGACCTGCGAGCGTCCATCGGGGTGCGGCGTGCTGAAGAGCGGCGTGAAGGTCATCGACGTGTAGCGATTCGGGAACGCATCGATCTTGTTGCGGAAGTCCGCCACGTAGAACGAGTGCAGCACGTCCTGGCTCGAGAGCTTCACCTTGACGGGCACGCCCGCCGGAACGACGAAGATGGGGAAGTCGACATTGCCGCGCACGATGGTCTCGCTGCCCGGGCGGAAGTCGAAGTAACAGCGCTCGATGCTGCTGGCCCCGTTCGGATAGGTCGCATCCCACGACCACTTCTTCGCGGAGACGAGAAGCTCGACGGCGTTGGCCGCGGGGAGCTGGGCCCGCATGTAGCCGTGGAAGCCCCAGAAGAAGATGAAGGTCACGACGATGAGCGGCCCGACGACCCAGGTGACCTCGAGCGGGGTGTTGTGATTCGGCGTGCGGATGGCCGGGACGCCGGCGCGGCGCCGATAGCGGAACGACCACCAGAACATGGGCACCATGAGCATGACAAAGCTGATGATGCACACCCAGAGGATGAACATGAACAGCCAGTCCACGCCCTCAAAGACCATGTTGCCGTTGATGTCGACGGCGAGGTCGCTGTTGGCGGGGCGGAACCAGACCTTGTGCAGCCACGAGTTGATGCCTTCACCCAGGTTGAGGAAGAGGTTGTTCATGAGTCGTCTCGAATCCGAAATGCCTCGGGGCGCCTTTCGACGCGTCCGGGTGTGCGTTCACGCGCTTGCGGGTGCTCCTGCTCCGAATCGCGTCGGTGATGAGGAAGGATTGGAGCCGCTGCGTGCGGCCCGGTCGCGCTCGCGGCGACGGCGCTCGATGCGATACATGAGCAGAAGAACGAGCCCAAGGGTGACGGCGGAGATCGTGCCGCCGACCTGCATGAAGCGCCACGCCTGCACGACGTAGCTGTTGGCGTTGGGATCGAAGTGGAAGCACCAGAGCAGCACGCGGTCGAGCGTGGTGCCGATCTTGCCTTCGGACGCCTCGACGAGCGACAGGCGGAGCGTCTGCACGGGCGGGTCGAAGCCGAGGTATCGACAGAGCTTGCCGTCGGGCGCGAGCACGAAGATGTCGCTGCCGTGGGCGTATTCGTTGGCCGACGGCTGGTAGCGCACCGGGAAGCCCAGCGCCTCGGCGAGCTTGAGCCCGTTGCCGGATGAATCCGTGAGGAACGCCCAGGCGTTTTCACCGCGCTGTTGAGCCGTCTCCACGCTGGCCCGATGCACGTACGACTGGAGCGTCGCCGAGCGCAGCTCCGCGGCTTTCGCCGGCGTGTCGGTCGGGTCGAAGGAGACGACGACGAAGTTGAACTGGTCGCCCGCGGCGATCTCGAGCTGGTTCAGCCGGGTCTGAATGCGGGCGAGCATGCCTGGGCACTGCGACGGGCAGCGGAAGTAGATGAGGAGCATCACGAGCGGACGAGCCGCGCCCGCCTTGCCGGGGACGGCGTGCCCGAAGAGCGAACCGAGCTCGACGCGCCGCCCGTCGGAATCGGTGAACGAGAGATCGAGCGGGATGTGCGCGCCGAGGCGGTCGACGTACTGCAAGCCGCGCACCGCCGCGGGGATCGTTGCCGGGTCGATCGGATCATTGGGGAGGCGGAGGGCCGGTCCTGCGTCACGGGCGGTGGCGCCCGCCGCGGCTGGCTCGGCCTGCGCCGTCTGAGCGCCGGCGACTCGCACCAGCCCCAGGCACGCCGCGACCATCGCGCACACGAACGCCGCTGCCGGAAGCGGAGCGAAGCGTCGCGCGGGATGATTCGGCGTGCGGTTCATGTTACTTTCGAGTGCCGTACTGCGCGATCACCTTCTCGAATGCTCCGTTCTCGCCCCGGAGACCCTTGAGAACTTCGGCCTCGGCCCGCTGCCACGCCGCGTTGTGCTCTGATTGGATCTTGCGGTCCTCGGGCGCGCTCTCGTCGTAGTGCTCCATCCGCTGTCCGGCGAGCTTGTACGTGAACGCGAAGAAGTACATCGTCGTCGCGACGACGGCGATCACGACGATCACGAAGCACGCCGTGCCGTAGAGCAGCAGCTGCGGCACGTTCACGTTCTCGCCGTGCGCGTCCTGCGGGTGCTCGTCGGGCGTGTGGTGGTGCCACGCGTCCTCGGCGTCGTGCGATTCGGGAAGAGATGAGAGGTGCTTGTGCGACATTCTTCGTCCCAGTGCCTTGAGTCTCGACTCTGCTGATCAGTCCGCCGTCGCTCACACGTAGTTCTTGTGCTCCATCGCTTCGCCCAGGCGCGGATCCTGAAGCGGGATCAGGGGCGACGCCCCGACACGCCACAGGAGCAGGCCCACCAGCAGCAGCACCGGCCCGACCACCCCGGCGAGATCCACGAGTCCCAGGTGCATCTTGTCGGCCGGGTCGTTCACGAACGGGATCGGGCGCACGAGCCAGAAGATGTCGACGCAGTGCATCGCGATCATCCAGACCCCCACGACCGCCAGCAGCCACGAGCGCTTCACGTCCCGGAACAGCATCACGATGAACGGCCCGAGAAAGTGACCGAACATCATGAGCTTGCCGAGCGTCTCCCACCCGCCCTGCGAGCGCACCGTCATGTACGCTGTTTCTTCGGGAATGTTGGCGTACCAGATCAGGAAGTACTGGCTGAACCCGATGTACGCCCAGAAGATGGTGAACCCGAGCATGAGCTTGCCCATGTCGTGGGAGTGCTCCGCCGTCACGAGCCCCTCGAGCTTGCCCGTCGAGCGGATGAGGTAGATCAGCACGGTCATCAGGGAGAGGCCGGCGATCATGTTCCCCGCGAAGAAGTAGACGCCGAACATCGTGCTGAACCAGTGCGGGTCAAGCGACTTGATGAGGTCGAAGCCGGCGAACGCGACCGACAGGGCAAACGCGAGCATGCCCCACGCCGACGTGAACTTGGCCTTGTTCGAGAGCCACTTGTCGCCGGTCTGGTCCTGCAGGCGCGAGAGCGAGAACATGCGGAACGCGAGATAGCCCCAGATGGCGAAATACACGGCAAAGCGGATGTAGAAGAACACCGGGTTCAGGTACGTGCTCTTGGCCGCGATGACCGGGTCGCCGCCGGGGTGCATCCAGTGGAACAGGTTCGACCCGCCCACGATCACCGTCGGGATGAGCAGGATCATCGGCGCCCAGATCAGCGTCGCGGCGTTTTCGAACTGTCGCCGGAGCGTCACCGACCAGCCCGAATCCACAAGGTGGAACATGAGCACCACCCCGAGCGGCCCGAGACACAGCCCCAGCGCGATGATCGCGCCGGCGTGATAGGAGAACAGCGCCGCCGAGCGCACCGCCTCGTCGCCCGTGAAGTACGCCACCAGCGCGGCGGCGATCCCCACGAACCCCAGCACCATCAGACCGATCGACAGGCCCGACTTGAACCCCGGCGCGTGCACGTTGTCGTGCGCGAGCAGCTTCTTCACGTCCGGGCCGTGGTGATGTCCGCCTCCCCCTGCGGCATGGCTGGGGTGAGCGTGATCGCCCGGATGCGCGGCGGCATGACTCATCGGTTGCTCCCTCCCGTCGCGGGCGCGGCCGGGGTCGTCGGCGTGACGTCTCCGGGCTGAACCTGGCCCACCGTGACTTCCTGCAGCGCCCGCACGTAGAGCACGATCGCCCATGAATCACGCTCGCTCATCGCGTGCGCATACGGCGGCATGTTCCCGTTGTTCCACCCGTTGCGGATCACGTCGAAGATGTGACCGTCAGCGCCGGCCACCGTCTGGCGGTCGCGCAGGCGCTTCTCGTGAAGGTTCGCCGGGGGAATCGTGAAGCGCACGCCCACGGTGCCCTGACCCTTCCCGTCAAACCCGTGGCACGCGGAGCAGTAGATGTTGAAGCGGTCTTCGCCGCGAGCGAGCATCGCCGCGAGGGCGGCACGCCGCGCCGCATCTTCGTTGTCGGCGCCGTGCGCCTTGAACGCGTCGATGGCCGACTCGGGAATGTGCTCCACGACGTCGCCCAGCGGGTCCTTGGTCGTCGCGCGGCCGTTCTTGCCCGTGTAGAACGTCAGGTCGTCCTTCAGGTACGCGGCGCGGTGCGGATCGCTCGCGCTCGCGTTGCTCCCGAAGGGCACGGTCCCGGGGACCGGTTGGCGCATGGTCCGCCCGTCGACGTAGAACTCGCTTCGCGTTTGCGGCTTCCACTTGGGCGAATCGTCCATGTCGGGGAGGAACTGCCTCGGCGGGTTCGGCGAGCGATCACCCCGGCACGCCGGGAGCGCCGCCGCCCACCCCACCAGGGCGAGCGCCAGTCCGATTCGAGTTGCTGCGGATGTATTCTTCATTTCCAGCTCTTGCTTCACCGGTCCATTGTGCTTTGCGCCCCACACCTCGCGCCGCCTGACTACTCCTCGACCCACTCAACGGCCTTCGCGCCCGACGACTCGAGCAGCGTCTTGGTCTGCTGCGGGTCGAAGCGCGGGTCGCGCGCTTCGACGGCGATGATGAACTTGTCGTCGCTCACGCGCAGGAACCGTTCCTTGCACATGAGCGGGTGATGGAACCGCGGGAGCGCATTGAACGCGAACATGCCCAGCAGCGCCGAGAACGCCGTGAACAGCACGCCGATCTCGAACGTCACGGGGATGAACGCCTGCCACGCATCCGCGGGCTTGCCCTGGTGCACCAGCGGGTAGAACACGCCGCTCACGAAGTACTGAAAGAGGAAGCCCACGCCCGCCATGGTCAGGCCCGTGCAGGCGACGACGAGCGGAAGCAGCGCCCGCTTCATGCCCATGGCCTCGTCGATGCCGTGGATCGGGAATGGGGCGTACACGTCCCACTTCTCATACCCCGCATCGCGGACCTTCTCCGCCGCGTGATAAATGTCCGCGGGCGTGGCGTATTCAGCCATCATCCCGTAGATCGCCTTGCCCTCGGGTGTCTGGAAGACCCGGCTCATGCCCCACCTCCATTGGTCAGGCCCGCCGCGTGGTGTGCGCCCGCATGCATCCCCGCTCCGTGCCCGCTCGCCGGCGGGTGATAGTGCGGGCTCGCCTGCGGCATGACGTTCTTGATCTCGCTCATCGCGAACTGCGGCAGGAACTTCATGAAAAGCAGGTACAGCGTCAGGAACGTTCCCAGGCTCCCCGTGAACGTCAGGATGTCCACCGGCGTCGGGTAGAACATGCCCCACTCGCCCGGCACAAACGCCCGGTGCAGCGAGGTCACGATGATCACGAACCGCTCGAACCACATTCCGATGGTGATGAGCACGCTCACGATGAAGATCACGAGCACGCTCTGGCGCATCCGGCGGAACCAGAAGACCTGCGGCGAGAGCACGTTGCAGGTGATCATCGTCCAGTACGCCCACCAGTACGGCGCGCCGCGCGGGTCGATCCAGTTGGGGATCACGCGGTTGAGCTTGAACGCGTGCATCTCGTACGGGTTTGCCGAGTACCACGCGATGAAGAACTCCATCGAATACGCAAACCCGACCATCATCCCCGTCACCAGCAGGATCTTGGCCATGTTCTCCAGGTGACGCAGCGTCACCAGGTCTTTCATCCCGGCGCACAACTCACGCGAGGGGATCAGCAGCAGCAGCACCATCGCAAAGCCGCCGAAGATGGCCCCCGCCACGAAGTACGGCGGGAAGATCGTCGTGTGCCACCCGGGCAGAATCGACGTCGCGAAGTCGAACGACACGATCGAGTGCACGCTCAAGACCAGCGGCGTGCTCACACCCGCGAGCATGATGTACGCCTTCTCGTAGTTCCGCCAGTGCCGGCTGCTGAACCGCCACCCCTGCGCCAGGAACCCATACACCAGCGCCCGGATCCGGTCGATCCGCCAGCCCAGGATCGGCAACTCCCCTCCCTCGGCGTTCTTCATCAGCCGAAGCGCCGCCCGGTCGCGAAGCGTCGCAAAGTCAGGGATCATGCCCATGTACCAGAACAGCAGCGACACCGTGCCGTAGGTCGACACGGCAAACACGTCCCACAGCAGCGGCGAGCGGAAGTTCGGCCAGATCGCGTTCGCGTTGGGGATCGGGAACAGCATCCACGCCATCCACACCCGGCCGACGTGAATTCCCGGGAACGTCGCCGCACAGATCACCGCGAAGATCGTCATCGCCTCCGCCGCGCGATTGATGCTCGTGCGCCACTTCTGCTTGAACAGACACAAGATCGCGCTGATGAGCGTCCCGGCGTGGCCGATGCCGATCCAGAACACGAAGTTCGTGATGTCCCACGCCCAGTCAACCTGGTTGTTCAGGCCCCAGACGCCCACGCCCGTGATGATGAGGTAGAGGATCATCAGCGGCATCAGGCCCGCGACCGTCGCCGCGAACCCGAACGCCGGGAACCACCATCCGCCCATCCCGCGCTCGATGTACCCGCACACCGTCTCGGTGACGGAGTGAAAATCACGATTGCCCAGCACGAGCGGCGCGCGCACCGCCGGATCGGTCACGAGTGTGCCGTCGCCCGTCGCCGGGTCCCACTCGCGCGGCCCGCCTCCCCCGCCCCCGGGGATCATGCCCGCGAGCTTCGCGGCTGAAACTTGATCTGGATGCAGTGCGCTCATGCGGGTTCTCGAAGAATCGGGAGATCAGGATCGCGATCGGATCAGGCTGGAAAGCGCCGGGACACGCCCGCCGCGTGAAACTCTTGCTCAGGTGGTCAGCACGGGCAGGCTCAGTCGATAGCCCGGCTGACCGGCGCGGCCGCTCGAAGCGTGGTTGTGCCCGTCGTGCTCGTGATGGTGCCCGGGGTCGAACACCTCGCCCAGCGGGTTCATCTCCGGCGCGCGGAGGTTCTTGTTGGGATTCTTCATGCCGATCATGTAGGTCGTGCGCGGGCGCGTGTTGAGGAAGCCCAGCAGCAGGTAGCTGCGCTGATGATCGCGCTCCTGCCGCACGCGCGAGCCCTTGCCGTTGTGGCTGACCGCGTCGAGGATGTCGCCGAAGCTGATGGCGTCGGTCGGGCAGGCCTGCTGGCAGGCGGTCTGCACGATGCCGTCAGGCATGCCGTCGGTGGGGCGCTGCCCGGGATGCTGGAGCTTGAACTCGATCTTGGCTTCGTTGGTGCGCTGGATGCAGTAGGTGCACTTCTCCATCACGCCGCGCGAGCGGACCGTGACGTTGGGGTTCATCCCCATCTTGCTGATCTCATCGAGCTTCTTGCGCAGCCGAGGCGGAATGAGGTTGTGATTCTCCGGGAGGTTCTCACTCACCACGCCGGGGACCGAATCCTCGATGCCGTTGCGGAGTCCACCGCGGAACTTCGCGACGCCGTAATCGAAGAAGTTGAAGCGCCGGACCTTGTAGGGGCAGTTGTTGGCGCAGTACCGCGTGCCGATGCAGCGGTTGTAGGTCATGTAGTTGTGACCCTCTTCGCCGTGCACCGTCGCGTTGACGGGGCAGACCGTCTCGCACGGCGCGTTCTCGCACTGCACGCACGCCACCGGCTGGAAACTCATGCCCACGCCCGTCGCGGTCCAGTCCTCGGCATGATGCGCTCCCGGGCCGTGCCCCCGGGCGCCTTCGGCCGCCGGCGCACGGAAGTAGCGGTCGACGCGGATCCAGTGCATCTCGCGTCCCTTGTTCACCTCGATCTTGCCCACGATGGGAATGTTGTTCTCGCTCTGGCACGCGATCGTGCACACGTTGCAGCCCGTGCACTTGGCCAGGTCGATGCTCATGCCCCACTGCGGCTTGACCGTGTACTTCGACTGCGGCGCGGGCTCCGCGGGGCTCGCGTTGAACGGATTCGGATAGATGCCCACCGTCGCCGGCATCTCGATCAGCTCGCTCCCCTCGATCCGCTCGGCAAAGGTCAGCGTCTTGGTCCGCCCGTAGCTGTCCTTGACCGGCGTTCGGAACTGCTCAAACTGCTTGGGCGTCGTCGCGGCCCACGCCTGGTGGTCCACTTCGCGCACGATCGCGCGACCTTCCATGCTCCAGTGCGTCTGCGGGCAACTGATGTTGTGCCACGCCGACCCTTCCGTGACCGGCGCCACGCTGGCGCCCGCCACCACCCACGGCGTGCTCGTGGTGCGGAGGCCGAAAACGTCGAACCCGACGCGCTCGCCCACGAGCCCGACGACCCGGCGCCCGCTCCCCGGGTGCAGGATGATTGTGTTGTCCGGCAGGCCGGGAATGGCCCAGAAGGCGATGCGGAGCGTGCGTCCGCCCGCCGAGATGGTCGCCACGCGCCCCTTGGGCTTCTTGTCGGTCTCGGGCGTCTGCATGAGCCCGAGCCGCTGAGCGGTCTTGACGCTGATGAGCGCCGGATTGTCCCAGACGACGTGCGATGAAGGCTCGGGCAGTTCCTGCAGCCAGCCGTTGTTGGCGAAGCGCCCGTCGTAGTTGCTCGCGACCGCGAACGCCACGTCGAGCTTCGACTCCGTCGGCGCGGCGCCCATCGGGATCTGGGCCAGCAGCTTGCCGACGTTCTCAAAGTTCACCGCGCCGCCCGCTTCCTTGGCGGTCCCGGCCAGCACGCCGTCAAACAGCGCCCGGCGCCACGTCTTCTCGGAGAAGCCCGCGCCGAGCCTGGCCTTCCACGCGGCCCGCACGAGTTCAAACCCGTCCGGCTTCTCCTCACCGGCCAGCAGCGCCAGCAGCTCGATATCGCTCCGCCCGGCAAAGAGCGGCGCGATCATCGGCTGAATCGGGGCAATGGTCCCGTCAATCGCCTCGGTGTCGCCCCACGCTTCAAGCACGTGGCAGCCGTTGAGCCGCCACTGGCACGCCGCCGTCGTTTCGTTCCGATCGACGCTCAGTGCGATGCGCGTCTTGACCTTGGCCAGCGCGCCCGCGAAGTCGCAGTTCGCCGGCGCCGAGAACACCGGGTTGCACCCCAGGAAGATGGCCGTGCTGATCTCGCCCTTGCGCATGCGCTCGGCGAGAATCGCGATCCGCTCCATCGAGGATGAGCCTTCGTCCTCGCTCGCCGGCACATACGAAACCGTCGTGCCCACGTTCCCCAGCGCGGCGTTCAGGGCCGCGACCAGCGCATGCACCGGCGCCGGCAGCGTCCGGCCCGCCACGATGAGCGAGGCGCCGCGCGCCTCGTCGGAGAGCAGATCCTTCCCAAGCTCCTCGACAAAGCGCTGGTCGATCGCCGACGACGCGGCGTCCGCGGGCAGCCCCGCCAGCGCGTCGATGAGCGGCTTGCTCGCGGGCGTCCCCTTCTTGCTCGACACGAACCGCGCCAGGGCCACCACGAAATTCGGCAGGAGCGAGGGCGCGAGCGCCAGGCGGTGGTCCGCCGCGGCTCCCGTGATCGAGAACCCCGACTCAACGCAGTAGAGCCGGCTCATCACATCGGCGGTCGTGTTCACATGACGCGAAGCGCCCCACCCGCGCGCGTTGCGCACCGCCCCGCCCTCGAACTGCAGGAAATCACGATCAATCGAGACGATCACCCGGGCCTTTTCGATCGCCAGCACTTCGCGCATCGAGCGCCCGAAGGCCATGCGCGATCCGACCGCCGCCGGCTCGTTCTCGAGCGCGTCATAACCGAAGATGTCCGCGTCGGGCCATTGCGTGCGCAGCCGGGCCGCGACAAACTCGCGCGTCGGCCCGCCGGCCTTGTCATACACGACCGCGACGCCCTTCCCCTTCGGGTCGATGGTCTGCCGCTTCCACCACAGCGCAAAGTCATCCCACGTCGCTTCGGTCCCGACGCCGCCGTCGCTCGCGTACACCGGGTGCGCAAGGCGGTCGGGGTCATACAGCCCCAGGATCATCGCCTGCGACCAGAGCGAACTCTTCCCCTGGTTCACCGGGTGCAGCGGATTGCCTTCAACCTTCGTCGGGCGCCCTTCGTGCGTTTCGATGAGCAGCCCCTCAGCCCCGCCGCCGGGCAGCGGCATGCTCGTCGCGTAATACAGCGACTTCCCGGGGATGATCTCCTCCGGCACGTTCTTGGCATACGGCAGAATCGTGTGGTCCGGCCGGCGGCACGCCGCAAGCGTCGAGACGCCCGCGAGGGCCAACCCGGCGCCCATGAGCTTCAGAAAGTCGCGGCGCGAATCTCCCTCGGCGCCCGACTCGTCGAGCATCTCGCTCGCGCCCGCGGGAAACTCGCGGTGCAGCCGCTCGCGGAACTCCGGCGTGTCGGCAAGCTCATCGAGCCCGCGCCAGTACGCCTGCCGCGTCCCCGCGCCGGCGGCGAGATGCGCCGCGTTCCCGCGATCGACGGGCTTTCCATCCTTCTTGCTGCTCGGGCATTGATCGATGTTGCTCATGTGATTCCGGCTCTGCTGATGCCTCGTGCCCAATGCCTACGGCCTGACGCCTGACGCCCAATGCCTAGTAATGGCAGGTCCCGCACCCCTCCGGACCCTTCTCAAACTTCATCGCCTTCAGGAGCGCCGCTCCCTCCGTCGCCCGCGCCTCGAGCGCGTTGGTCTTCATCCGGTTCTCGACCCAGAAGAGGTTCGTCACCTTGTCCTTGGGCACAATGTTCGGCGCCGGATCGCGATGGCAGTCCAGACACCAGCTCATCGACAGCGGCTCCTGCTGCCACACCACCGGCGACCGCGCAATGTTCCCGTGGCACGAGAAGCACGACACCCCTGCCGCGATGTGCGCGCTGTGCGGAAAATTCCGCACGTAGTCCGGAAGCTTGTGGATCCGCCGCCACTCGATCGACTTGTCCGCCGCGTACGCCTCGCGGATGAAGTCCGTCTTCCCCTTGTGGTCCTTGTTCACCTGCGGGTCCTGCAGCTTCAGCTTGTTGTCGCTGTGGCACCCAAAGCACGTCGCCACGTTGGGGATGTTGGCCTCTGCCGAGCTCTCCACCTTCGTGTGGCAGTAGCGGCAATCCATCCCCAGCTTGCCCGCGTGAATCTGGTGATTAAACCCGCCCCCCGGCTGCGTCGGCATGTACCCCACATCCCAGTACTTGGGCGTGAAGTAGTACCACACCGCGCCGACCGCGACTGTCGCCGTTCCCAACGCACCAATCGCGCCGAGCGTCGGCAGGGCGTTCATCCACTTCGGGAATATGGTTGACACCCGGAACTCCTTGAGACTCAGATTCTGCTGGGGCCGCAATTCCGGCTGCCGGACAAGAATAGGCCTATGGATTCATCCACATCCGCCGGCCGACCTCGCCTGTGCCCAGACTTGCAAACGCACCGTTTTCCTGCTTCGCCGCACTGATTTCGCAAGAATAGTAGGTTTGCTAGCATTTGGCAACTTCTCGCACTCTGGAGTGACTCATGCCCGAGCCCCGCACTTTGGGTTCAGGACTTGTTTGGGGCTTCGCCACCGCACTTGCCATGTGGGTGGTCGCGTTCCTCGGGCACATGCCCGGGGTTCCGCAGGCGCCGGCGATCATCGGTGTCGGGCTGCTTCTGTGCCAGGCGGCGGGGGCCATCGCCACGCGCCGGGCACGGACCGGACTGATCGCGTCGCTGGTCGCCGGTTCCCTCAATCTGCTCGCGCTGGGGTCCGTGCTCACCGACGCCGAGGCTGACCCGTCGGGGCACGTCACCAATCAAGACGCCATCCCCGGGGCGGCGATCTACATCCTCGGCTATCTCGCGGCGAGCACGGCCCTCGGCGTGCTCGGCGGGTGGATCGGCTCGCGCCTCGGCCGTCCGCGCGCGTTCGAGCCCCTGCCGCGATTCGCACTCGTCGCCGCGCTGGCCGTTGCGCCGTTGCTCTTGGTCGGCGGGCTCGTCACCGGCACCAAGAGCGGCATGGCTGTGCCCGACTGGCCCAGTTCCTACTCGGCCAACATGTTCCTCTTTCCGCTCTCGATGATGACCGGCGGCGTCTTCTACGAGCACGCGCACCGGCTCTTCGGCTCATTTGTCGGGCTCACTTTTCTGACCCTCGCCCTATGGACCATCGCCGCCGAGCCGCGACGCTGGGTCAAGTTCTTCGCGGCGGCGCTCTTTGCGCTGGTGTGCGTCCAAGGTTACCTCGGCGGCAAGCGCGTCATCGACAATGCCGCGGCGATGGGCGTGATTCACGGCGTGCTCGGCCAGATCACCTTCGGCCTCGCGGTCGCGCTGGCGGTCTCGATGACGAGCGCCTTCCGCAGCGCCGCGCAACCGGCCGACGGCGCGGCCGCGCCGACGCGACGATCGATCACGCCGGGGCTGGCGATCGCCGCACTCGTCACGCTCGTGATCCAGCTCAGTTTCGGCGCGCTCTTCCGGCAGATGGGGAGCAAGCACGCCCTCTGGTCGCACGTGCTGTTTGCGCTGGTGCCCGCGGTGCTCGTGATGGTCGTGGGCTTTGCCTCGGCCCGCGGCAAGGGCGGACCACCCGTGCAGCGATTGGCCGCGCGACTCGGCAAAGCGCTCAACCACTCGATGGGCCTGCAGTTGCTGCTCGGAGGCGCGGCGTTGTGGGCGGTCATCGCGCATCCCGGCGTCGACAAC
The DNA here is from genome assembly GCA_050182995.1 of Phycisphaerales bacterium. GTDB lineage: Bacteria > Planctomycetota > Phycisphaerae > Phycisphaerales > UBA1924 > JAEUIX01. The sequence continues at coordinate 348,485 of JBFXBS010000001.1, forward strand.
CCCGCCTGGCCGCGCGTGCTCATCGGCACGGCCCACCAGTTCAACGGTGCCGTGCTCGTGGGCCTGCTTGCGGGCGTGACGACCCTGGCGCTGCGAATGAAGCGCTGATTGAATTCGACCGTTGACGTCCACAGCACGCTTGCAAACCGGGATTCTTGGAGTACGCTGAAATTGGTCGAGGGCGGGGAGAAAGGCACACACCCATGAAAACGGTCCTTGCCGCGACGGGCGCCCTCTTGTTGCTCGCCGGTATCGCCTCGGGCGCCGCCGGCACGCCGACCGCGATCTCGTCGAACTTCAATGGCACGAACATCGCCGACACCTCGTTCATCTGGTTCAACTCGCACCTGACGAGCGTGGGCGGCGGGACCGGGCAAGTCGTAATCCGGTTTCGGAACCAGTTCGTCACGCTGGTGGTCCCCTCGACCGGACACTCACTCGAGCTGCCGATCCCGGACGCCGAGGTTGTCGTCGATCCTGCGGTGAATCCGGTCTCGACGATCTTCGACTCGGTCACCAATCGGTGGATGACTTCCGTGCAGTCGACGGGCGGCACGCCCTTCCTCTCCGGTTTCGCGTGGGACGTGCCGGCCGGCGAGAATCCGCGCGCGGCCAACCCCGTCCAGTGGCGCGGCGAGTTCTCCGCAAACCAGCCGGGCATTTCGATCTCGTGGCAGTGGTCCGCCGCCGTGTACACGCAACTCTCCACCGACTACAACGCCCTCGGCGTCACGGCGATCGACGGGATGAACGGCATCTCTCAGTCAGGAACGCCCGGGGAGTTCCGTGCGTTCGTGATCGGCGGCGCGCGCGGCGGCGGCGGTTCAAACTTCACCGGTTCAAACTCCGGCACCGGCTCGGCTTCGTCCATCGACCAGTTCTCGGATTGTCCCGGCGACTTCAACGGGGACGGGAATCTCGACCCCGATGACCTCGGCGACTTCATCAACTGCTATTTCGCCAGCCCACCGTGCCCTCAGGCCGATTTCAACGGCGACGGCTCGGTGGATCCGGACGATCTCGGCGACGTCATCGACGCGACGATCAAGTCGCCGCCCTGCCCGTAAGCCGTGACGCACAGCTCCGTTGGTTGGTCGGCCTCCGGCGCGCGTTCGGTTCAGATCACGTAAAGACTGCCCGGTATGCGCACCGCGTCGTTCCGGCGCGCCTGCGCGACGCTATCGTCGCGCCGTCCCTGAGCGCTCGCCCGCGCCACACCCCCGCCCCACTCCACCGGGAGCCCCGCATGCGTTTCCGCCCGTCGCTTGCATCCGCCCTCGCCGCGTCGCTCTTGGTGAGCACGCTCGCCGCGGAGCCGGTGATCGACACGATCGCCTTTGGCTCGTGCGCCCGCGAGCGGCGCGAACAGCCCATCTGGGATGAGATCATCAAGACCGACCCCGATCTGTTCCTCTTCATCGGCGACAACCAGTACGCTGATTTCTGGGAGAAGGACGGGAAGATGGTCATGCAGCGCGTCCCGGGGATCGAGCGGATCGACGAGGCGTACGCCGCCCTCGCGGCCAAGCCGGGGTTCCAGCGCATGAAGGCCCACTGTCCGATGCTGGCCACATGGGACGACCACGACTACGGCGACAACGACTCGGGCAAGGACTTCCCGTTCCGGGCTCAGAGCCAGAAGGCGTTCCTCGACTTCTTCGGCTTCGCGAGCGACGACCCCATCCGCCGGCAGGAGGGCATCTACCACGCCCGCACGTTCGGCCCGGCGGACAAGCGCGTCCAGGTGATCCTCCTCGACACGCGCTACCACCGCGACCTGCTCGAAAAGGGCACGCCGGGCGCGGCAGCACCGGGAACCTCGCCCCGGGGCGCGAGGGGCGGCGGGCCGTACGTCCCCACCACCAACACGTCCAAGACCGTGCTCGGCGAGACCCAGTGGCGCTGGCTCGAAGCGCGCCTGCACGAGCCCGCGCACGTCCGCATCATCGTCAGCAGCATCCAGGTCGTCGCCGACGAGCACGGGCACGAGACGTGGGGCAACTTTCCGCATGAGCGACAGCGGCTGTACGACCTCATCGCCTCGACCGGCGCGAGCGGCGTGGTCTTCATCTCGGGTGATCGTCACCTCGCCGAGGTCTCGGTCGATCGTGGACGCGGATCGGCCCACCCGGTGCCCTACCCGATGTGGGACTTCACCTCGAGCGGCATGACCGAGCCGCCGGGCAAGGCGAGCGACCCCAACTCCTTCCGCGTCGGACCGGTATCGCGCGAAACAAACTTCGGCGTCATCGAGATCCGCTGGGGCGATCACCCGCCCGAAACGACGGAAATCTCCTTCACGGCCCGCGGCGACAAGAGCCAGATGATCACGCGCCAAAGCGTGTTCCTGACCGATCTGCACAAGTGAGATGCGGGTGATCAGCACCCGCTCACTCGCGCAGCAGGCGCAGGGCGGCGTCGAGCACGGGATCGGAGTCCTTGAAACTGCCCGGCTCGGCCTTCACCGGCACTTCAGGCTCGATGCCCCGGCCTTCGAGCAGCGTGCCGTCGGGGAAATAGTCGCGCCAGCTCGGCAGCAGCACGACGACGCCGTTGGGCAGTTCGACCGGCCGCGGGTTGCCCGATGATCCGCACGTGCGCGCGCCCACGAGCGTGGCGCGCGGATTCGCGTCGAGCATGAGCACGAGCGACTCGGCGCTGCTGCACACCGCCGGCCCGATCAAGACGGCGACCTTCCCGCCATAGGTCTTCAGCCTGTGCTGGTCGGCGGAGGGCTCGACCGTGCGCTCGAAGCGCCGGCCGAAGCCCGAAGGGGCATCGGGATCGCGGTAGTCGTTGAGCGAGTACACGGCGGGCGCCTCGAGAAAGCAGCCGGCGAAGTCGCGGACGGGCAACTCGGCGCCCCCGCCGTTGGCACGAAGGTCGATGATCAGGGCCGGACAGTCGTTCATTTCGCGCAGCGCGTCGAACGCCGGCTCGAGCGACGCGGGCTCGCCCGGACACGTGAGCAGCGCGATGTACCCGATCGCCGGGCGCCCTTCGCCATCGAACAGACCGGAGCGCACGGCAGGCCCTCGCTCGCGCCACCCCGGCACCAGTGATCGAAGTGCATCGAGGCGCACATTGGGCGCGGCTGCCGTGCGGTGCGTGGGGATCGTCGCGATGCCGACGCGAATGCTGATGTGAATGTCGCGCGCCGCGGCAAGAAGCCGGGCCGCTTCCATCGCAAACGCGCCCCGGGAAGCCGCCTGCTCGAGCGCCTCCGCGTGCGCGGCGAATCGCGCGGCCCACTCAACGCCTCGAAGGTCGCGGTAGCTGTACCGCTCCTCGATCGCCCGTCGCAGCGCCGCGACTGACTCGCGCTGCTGCTCGCTCGTGGGCGGCACGGCAAAGGGCGACGGCTCCGTGCCCGGCGCGCCCCCGTGGGTGCGAAAGCGCATCGGGAACGGCTCTGCCGGCTCCCCATCGGCGCTGCGGAAGTTGGTCGCGGCGGGGCAGTTGATGCTCAGGGAATATTCGTGGTCGGGCGCGAGACGGACCGGCACGACGGCGACGCGGGGAGACTCCCATCGCAGCTTGCCCGTGGATGGGAACATCGGTCCGCCGCCGCAGAGAGAGTGACCCCGCGGGCTCATGTCGCGATCGAAGACGATGCGCAGCTCGGAGAGCGACGGGTCGACGCCGGCGTCGCCCAGCTCAGGCGTGGTGGCGATGACGCGCGGGGGCCCGCTTCCCGGCACGTGGACCGATTCCGATCCGTGAAGCGCGGAATCCGGCATCAGCGCCGCGGCGAGGATCACGGTCCAAACGTTGCGAAGCACAAGGGCCATCATTCATCCTTGCCCGGACTGCGGCACCGCTGCACAGCGCACTTGACACCGCCGGGGAACGCGGCTGTTCGCAGCCGCTCGGCATCGTCATCCGGGTCAGCAGGTTGAGGCGTCAAAATACGCGTTGATGAAATCCCCCAGGTCGTCGGGATCGCTCTGCCCGTCCTCGTTGAAGTCCGCTCGGCTGCACGGAAGGGGCGCGAAGTAGCAATTGATGTAGTCGCCGAGGTCGTCTGGATCGATGGCGCCGTCGCGGTTGAAATCCGCGGGACAGTCGAGGTACTCGTACGCACCGATGTCGAATGCCGGTCCCCGCGGCCTCGGCGTTCCCGCGAGATCTTCGCCCGCCGCGGTCGTCGCGCCAAGTGAGGCGATGCCGGCGTCGCGCGCGGCGCTGTCCGGCGCGAGGCGGTAATCTCCGCCCGCCGCGTCCGCGAACAGGCTCGGCCACTGCACGGATGGAACCGCGATGGAGTGCTCATCCTGCCCGGTGAGCGATCGCCACTGCGCGAGCGTGCGGGTGGGCGTGGGCCCATCGCCATCGGGATCGAATCGGTCCATGACGATGTTGCCGTCGCTCATGAAGCCGGGGAGCGAGTCGCTCGTGATGAAGACGCTCCCGCGGAAGCCGTGGTGGTTGAGGAGAATGTTGTTGAACACGGTGTTGTTCGTCGAACCGTCGGAGATGTTGAGGCACCAGCGCGCAGCGGTGTTCAGCGGCGAGCCGTTGACGATCGTGTTGTTGGCGATGACATTCCCCGACGCGGGCAGCAGGCCGTCGATGCGGTAGAGCGAGATGCCGCTGGCGTGATTGTCATGGAGCAGGTTGTTGCGGATGAGGCTGTCGCGGACGCCGTCGCAGTTGATGCCCGAGCCTCCGCCCGGCACGATGCGCGTGACGCCCGAAGCGTCAATGAACGTGGAGCCGATGCCGTTGCCGTGGATGATGTTGGCCTCGATCGTGAGGCTGGTCATCACGCCGTCGCCGCCCTGCGATGCGTCGGAGTTGAGGTGAATGCCGTTGGAGGAGTTGCCCCAGATGCGGCAACGGCGGACGATGTGGCCATCGCCCGAGTTGGACAGGTAGACGCCGTGCTCGGAGACGTTGTCGTGGAACTGCGAGTCCTCGATCGTGATGCGTGAAACGTGCCCGCTGAGCAGTCCCCACTGGCCGTGGTGATGACTCTTCACGCGCCGGATGGTGATGTCGCCGAAATCCGCACCGGGCGGACAGACGATGCGAATGCCCGCCTTGCTCGTGCGCTGGTCGGCGATGCCGACGACCTCGAATCCGTCGATAACGACATGCGAGACCGTGTCGAGGTTGATGCGGGCGCGGTGGTTGGTGCCGTTGAAGCTGCCGGCGGCGGCGTTGATGACGACCGGCCCGGACGAAGTATCGGCACGGAACGTCACCGCAGCGCCGGCGACGCCGCCGCGGCCCACGTTGAACCCGGCGTAGGTTCCCGCGCGAACGATCACCGTATCTCCGGGGGCGACCCGGTTGGCGGCCGCCTGGATAGTGGCCAGCGGCGCGGCCGCGCTGCCCGGGTTCGCATCAGAACCCACGGGAGGCGCCGCAACGTGGAAATCGGTCGCCCCCGCCGCCAGCACCGGCGAAAGAACCATCGCGATCGGAACGAGATGCACGCGCATGGAGCGAGTCCTTGTGCGTGGGCTCGGCAAACATATCCCTGATCGAGCCGCAGGCGATCGCCGCGCTTGCAAAACTTGCCTCAAATCATCGCGTCGAGCTTGGCGGCGAGGTCAAAATCCCGGGCGGTGATCCCGCCCGCGTCGTGCGTGCTCAGGGTGATGGTGACCTTGTTGTAGCGGACGAGGATGTCGGGGTGGTGGTTGACCGTCTCCGCCGCCGTCGCCACGCTGTTCACGAACGCCATGGCATCGACAAAGTTCTTGAACTGAAAGGTCCGCTGAATCGCTCCGCCGGTCTCGACCCAGTCCGGCCGGCCGGACATGGCCTTCTCGACCTGGTCCTCGGTCATCTTGGGTGTCGCCGGGACGGCCACCGCCGCCGCACCCGCCGTGACCTGACCTCGCGCTCCGGCGACGGTTGCCGACGTTGGGGAGTTTGTCTTCTTGGCCATGACGAGACCTGAGAGTATGGACATGGGTCTGCCGCCCCACGAGTGCCGCGGCTCCAGAGTTTCGGCTCCCCACCCGGAGCGAACCCACGAGTAACGGCAGGTGAAGTGTATCGTGGTTGTCCGAAGAAGAGACCACCGCGGGATTCCAGATTCCGAACATTTATCAAACATAATCCCCATGACCCGTGTATCGAGACTGGCCCCTTCCCCCACTGGATCCCTGCATTTGGGGAATGCACGGACGTTTCTGCTCAACTGGGCCATCGCCCGGCAACGCGGGTGGCGGCTGGTTCTGCGCGTCGAGGACCTGGACGGACCCCGGGTCAAGCCCGAGTCGGCGGCGGATATTGAGGCGACCTTGCAGTGGCTGGGAATGGACTGGGACGGAACCACCCGCGTGCAGTCGACCGACCTGAGCGGGTATCGGCGGGCGATGGACTTCCTTGCCTCCGCGGGCAGGGTGTATCCGTGCGATCTGACGCGGCAGCAGATCGAAGCCGCGGCGTCCGCACCGCAAGTCGGAAGCGGAGAGGTGCGGTTCCCGCCCGAGTTGCGTCCCCTCGGCTTTCGCATGGGGTGCGGGGGGCATGAGGCGGGCGGGGAGGTCGGAAGGGTGCGGTTTGACTCGGCTCGGTCTTGGCGTCTGGCCGTCGAGCCGGGGGTCGTGATGTTCGAAGACGATTTCGCAGGCCCTCAGGCGATCGACCCGTCGGGGACCATCGGCGACTTTGTCGTCTGGACGAAGCGGGAAACCCCGGCGTACCAGCTCGCCGTGGTCGTGGATGATGCCCGCGAGGGCGTGACGCACGTGATTCGGGGTGACGACCTGCTCGACTCGGCGGCGCGGCAGTTGCTCCTGTACCGCGCCCTGGGGCTGGGACCGGAGCCGCAGTATGGGCATCTGCCACTGGTCGTGGGCCCGGACGGAAAGCGCCTGGCGAAGCGCCACGGGGACACGCGGGTGAACGCCTATCGCGACGCGGGCGTCCCGGCGGAGGCCATTGTCGGGCTGGTCGCTTTCTGGAGCGGGGTGCAGTCAACCCGTGCACGGCTCTCGGCTCGCGAGCTGGTTGAACGACTCCACACGAGTAGGATTCCTCGATCGCCCGTGGTGTTCAGTTCGGAGGACGACCAATGGCTTCGCACGCAGGCTTGATGGGTGTGGGCATCGTGGCGACGCTCGCGGCGGCCGTGGCCCAGGGCTGCGGCGAGGGAAATCAGCACGCCGCGAACGGCGGATCGAGCGCTCGGGCCGAGCAGGCCAACCCCAAGCCCGACCCCAAGCCCGGGAACGACGGCTCCAAGCCGGCCGCCGGCGTCGACGGTTCGGCGGGCGACACCAAGCCCAGGGACGGCGCCCCTGTCGCGGCCGCGGTCAATGAGACCCTGACGCTGGATGTGGGCGGAAAGAAGTTCAAGCTTGAGCTGGCGATCACCGAGCCGGTGCGCATGAAGGGTCTTGGACAGAGGAAGGAGATCGCCGCCGACGGGGGAATGCTCTTTGCGTTTCGCGACTCTGATGTGCGCGTGCAGCGATTCGTGATGCGGGACTGCCTGGTGGACATCGACATCATCTACCTCGACGGGAGCGGGCGGGTGCTGGCGATGCACACGATGAAGGCGGAAAAGCCTCGCGACCCCGACGGCAGCGAAGGGAAGGTCGGGGACTTCAGCAACTTCAAGTACGAGAGCCGCCTGCCTTCCTATTCAAGCCGGTTCCCCTCGCAGTTCGTGATTGAGCTCAAGGGCGGGACCTTGCCGTCCCTGAAGATCAAGGAAGGGGACAAGATCGAAGGCGACTGGACGGCTCTCAAGAAGCGGTGCAAGTAGGTCGATGGGCCATGCAGCGGTGCGCGCGTGAGAACAGAGCGCGTCGCCCGCGTTATCGGCCGCGACCCATGAACTCAGCGCAACCCCCGACGAATGTGCCCGAGTCGGTGCGCCCCGTGCCGGAAGGGGCGCCATCGGGCGTCGCGATCCTCGCGCCCGCGGACCAGGCCGCCCGCGCGCGTGAGGTGCAGGCGGCCGTGCTCGCGGCAGCACCGGGCACGCCCGTGACGCACGGGGAGCCGACGGGACCATCCGCAGGAGAAGGCTGGGTGCGCGTGCAGATCGGGGCCGGGCACGTGGTCATCTCGGGCGGCGAGCAGCGGGTGAAGCTGCCGGTGGATGCGGACCCTCGGGTGGCGGCGGGCGTGGCGCTGGCCTTGCTCGATGCGGCACGGATCGCCCTCGAGCGGCATGACGAGCAGCGGATTGAGAACGCCGTGCGCGCTTCGGCGGCGAAGCTCATCAACGAACAGCAGATGGAAACGACGCTCGCGGTGCTGGTGCAGCGGGCGCTGCTCTCGCCGGTGCCTGAGGATCTCGCGGGCGTCGAGGCCGCGGTGCTCTATCGGCCCTGCGCCTCGCTCTCGGGCGACCTGTATGACCTGGTCAAGCTCGACGAGCATCACGTGGCGTTCTTTCTCGCGGATGCGTGCGGGCACGGCGTGGCGGCGGCGCTGCTCACGATGCTCATCGGGCGGCTGCTCCCCATGAAAGACGCGACGCACCACGCCGTGCGCATCGTGCCCCCGGGAGAGGCGATGGCTCGCCTCAACTCGGCGTACGTGCAGCGTCAGCCCGACACGTCGCGCCTGATCACGGCGATCTACGGCGTGCTCGACCTGCGGACCGGACAGGTCACGCTCGCATCGGCGGGACACCCGCCGGCGGCGATCGTCGGCCCGCGCGGGTGGCGGCTCGTGGGCGACAGCGGGCCGGCGCTGGGGATGATGGAGAACGCCGAGTACCCGCAGGCGGTCGAGACGCTCGTGCCGGGCGAGGCCGTGCTCCTGTACTCCGATGGCTTTGAGTGGGCCTTTGAGGGGTGCAGCAGCGGCGTGATCGCGCAGGTGCATCTGGGCGATCGGCGCCGGCCGAACGATCGATACCTGGGCGCGTTCGCCGAGCTTGGCGCGCGCCTGGCGAGCATGCACGCTCGGGCGTCGGTCGATCAGATGGTCGAATCGATGGATCGCCAGAGCGGCTCGCTGCATCAGCCCGACGACATGACGCTGGTGGCGGTGTGCCTGCGGGCGACGAGCGAGCAGGCCGCGGCGGAGCAGGCCGCGGCGGAGCCGGCCGCGGCACCGGAAGAAGCGCGCGATGATCGCGCCGGCCCGGCGACGATCGCGGCGTGAAGCGCCACGGGGCGGCGATAATCGAGGATGATTCTCCCCATCATCTTCCTGCTCGCCTTGATTGCCCTCAACGGTTTCCTGGCGATGGCGGAACTGGCGATGATGACGAGTCAGCGCACTCGCCTGGAGCAATCCGCCCGACGAGGCAGCCTCGGGGCGGGCGTGGCGCTCGCCCTGGCGCGCGAACCCACGAAGTTTCTCTCCACCGTTCAGGTCGGAATCACGCTCATCGGGATCCTGGCCGGCGCGTTCGGGGAGGCGTCGCTTGCGAACGTCGTGGCGGAGCAGATCGGGCGCGTGCAATGGCTCGAGCCGTACAAGCACGCGATCGCGCTCGCGTTCGTCGTGCTCACCATCACGTACTGCTCGCTGGTGATCGGCGAGCTGGTCCCCAAGCGGATCGCGCTGGCCCATCCGGAGGCCATCGCTTCGGCGATCGCGATTCCGCTCCGCACGCTCTCGGTCGCGGCGGCGTGGCCTGTGCGCCTGCTCACCGGTTCAACCGAGGCGATCCTCCGCGTGCTGCGGGTTCGGGTGCGCGACCACGACGAAGTGTCGGAGGACGATGTGCGGGCCCTCATGGCGCGGGCCGCGGGCACGGGAATCTTCACGCCGCAGGAGCACCGGCTGATGGAGCGCACGATGCGCGCCGCACACCTGACGGTGCGGGACCTGATGGTGCCCCGGCGTGAAATCGTGTGGATCGACGAGGGCGAGAGCCTCTCGGGCGTGCGCGTGATCGTCGGGACGAACCCGCACTCGCACTTTCCGCTCTGCCGCGGCGGGCTCGATCAGCTCGTGGGCGTCGTGCACATCAAGGACCTGATCGCCTACGGGCTTCTGGCGGGCGATCAGTTTCGGCCGACCGAGGTCGCGCACAAGCCGCTGTTCGTGCCGGAGAACATGCCCGCGCTTCGGCTGCTCGATCAGTTCCGGGCGTCGCGGACGCACATCGCGATCGTGGTGGACGAGCACGGGGGAACGCAGGGGCTGCTCACGATCAACGACGTGACCTCGGCGATCGTGGGCGACATCGCGCGGAAGGGTGAGCCGCCCGCGCCGACGGCGAGCCGGCGCGCGGATGGATCGTGGCTGGTCGACGGGCGGGTTCCGCTGCACGAGCTGGCGGTGACGCTGGAGATTCTGCACGAGGCGGAAACGCGGGCGCCGCGCGTCAGCACCGCGGGCGGGCTTGTCGCCGCCCTGCTCGGGCACATCCCGCGCGAGGGCGAGTCGGTCCTGTGGGAGGGGTGGCGGCTCGAAGTGCTCGACATGGATGGATCGCGCATCGACAAGGTGCTGGCGCAGCGCACGTGAAGCCGATCAGAACTTGGGCTTCATCGTCCGCACGGGCGCGGGCTCGGCGAGCGGATGTGTGAACCCCGCGGGCTTCACCGCGAGCACCGAGCAGGACGCGGTTTCGAGCGTGCGCTCCGCCGTGCTCCCGATGAGGATGTCGCGCAGATTCGTGCGCCCGCGCGTGCCGAGCACGAGCAGATCGGCCTTCACGCGGGTGGCATGCTCGGCGATGGCGCCGCGATGGTGGTCGTCGTCGACAAGCTCGCAGATCGGCGTCAACCCCGGGTGCGCGGCACAGGCGTCGGTGGCCGCGCCGCGCAGGCGGCGCTCGAGCGCGTCGCGGTATTGCCGCTGGAAGTCGGGGTCGATCTCGGGTGTCGGGGCGCGATAGTGCAGCACGCGCCAGGGTGCGCTGAAGATGTGGACGACACGGAGTTCCGCACGGTCCATCGCCGCGAAGGTCGCGGCACGCTCGAGGGCCCGCAGCGATGTCGCCGAGAAGTCGATCGCCGCCACGATCCGCCGGAACGGGCCGACGTGATTGCTGCGGACGAGCAGCACGTTGGCGGGGCTCTTGCGCACGCAGGCGGTAGCGAGGGTGCCGGGGCCGACGTCGGGCGCGCGCTCGCCCGAAGCGCCGAGCACCAGCAGCGTGCCCGCGGCCGTACCGGCCAATCGGAGCATGCCGGCGAGCAGGTGCTCGATGACGACATCGATCTCGACGCCGCGCGCGTCGGCGAGTCCCGCGGTGAGCCGGGCCCAGGCCGTGCGCGCGTCGGCCACGAGATCAGCCTCGAGCGTCGGGGCGAGCGCGGGAACGGCTTCCTGAAGGTCTTCAAGCACGAGGCGGTCGATGACGTGCGCGGCACGGATGGGGCGCCCGGTCAGCTTCGCGATGCGCACGGCCTGTTCGAGCGCCGAACGCGAGCCGGGCGAGAAGTCGACCCCGACGATGATGGGATGCTCGGTGGTCATGCGGGCGGTCTCCGGCGCGCGGAACAACTCGGCGGGCCGTTGATCGGCCCATCGGATGACTCTAGCGCGTGGCGGTGCGCGGCTTCGGCCCGGTTCGCCGGGGCGGGCAGCCCGAGCCCGGTGCGTCGGGCGCCGGCAATCGATCGTTGGGCAATGCCGAGGGGCGGACTCGAACCGCCGACCTGCGGGTTATGAATCCGCCGCTCTAACCAGCTGAGCTACCTCGGCTTCGGCGGGATGATAGGGCCGGTGAGCGGGCGCGTCACTCGCGTCGCCTCCCTGGCGTGAGAGCGCCGGTACCATCCGCCCGTGGCCAGCACGACCGTTCGAACTCGGGTCATACAGCTTCGCGCGCGGCTCTCGCACGCGAACCGGGCGTACTACGTCGACGCGAAGCCGATCATGTCGGATGTCGAGTTTGACCGCCTGCTGGCGGAACTGGCTGCGCTGGAACGCGAGCACCCGGAGCTGGATGATCCCGACTCGCCGACGCATCGCGTGGGCGGAGAGCCGATCGAGGGGTTCCGGTCCGTGCGCCACGCGGTGCCGATGCTGAGCATCGACAACTCCTACGACCTGGGCACGCTGCGCGAGTGGCACGAGCGGGTGATCCGCGGGCTCGGCGGCGGCAGCGGGACGTTGTTCACCGGCGCCGACGCGCGACCGCGGCTCGTTGCCGACGCCAAGATCGACGGGCTGGCGCTGTCCCTTCGATACGAGGGCGGCCGATTGAAGCACGCCGTCACGCGCGGCGACGGCACGACCGGCGACGACGTGACGCACGGCGTGCGCACGATCCGCGCGGTCCCGCTGACGCTGGGCGAGAGCGAAACGGCGGGCGGGGCACGGGCGTCGGTGCCCGAGGTTCTCGAAGTTCGCGGCGAGGTGTTCTTTCCGCTCGCTGAGTTCGCGCGCGTCAACCGCGAGCGCGAGGCCGAGGGTGAGGAGCCGTTTGCCAATCCGCGGAACGCGGCGGCAGGCACGCTCAAGCAGCTTGACCCGGCGCTCATCGCGGCGCGGCGGCTCGGGTTCGCCGCCCACGGGCGCGGGCATCTGAGCGACCCGGCGTTCGCGCGATCGCACTCCGAACTGCTGCAGAAGATCGCGGCGATGGGCATGGCCGTCAATCAGCCGCTGGCGGCGAGCGAGGACATCGAGGTGATTGCGCGGGCGATCGAGCGCTTCGGCGCGCGGCGAGGCGACATGCCGTACGCGATCGACGGCGTCGTCGTGCGCGTCGACAGCTACGCACAGCAGGAGCGCCTGGGGACGACTTCCAAGAGCCCGCGCTGGATCATCGCATACAAGTACCCGGCGGAGCGATCGACCACGGTGCTCACGCGCGTCGATCACCAGGTCGGCAAGTCGGGCAAGATCACCCCGCGCGCCGTGATGGAGCCCGTCGTGCTCGCCGGCACGACCGTGCGGCACGCCACGCTGCACAACTACGGACGCGTGCGCGCGGCGCCGGTCAACCCCGACGACCCCGACGGCGAGACCACCGACATCCGCCTCGGCGACACGATCTACGTCGAAAAGGCCGGCGAAATCATCCCCTACGTGCCGGGCGTCGTGCTCGCCAGGCGCCCGCGCGGCGCGAAGAAGATCGAGGCGCCGACCGCGTGTCCCGTCTGCGGCGGGCTGGTCGAGATCGAGCCCCCCGAAGCGCGCGACGATCCGGTCCTCGAAACCGAGCGCCGCTGCGTAAACCCCGAGTGTCCCGCGCAGATCCGCGAGAAGCTCATCTGGTTCGCCGGGCGCAAGCAGATGGATATCGAGGGCCTGGGTGAGAAGACCGTGGACCAGATCCGCGCGACCCACCTGCCCACGGACGATCCGCGGCGCGCGGAGCTGGGCGTCCCGGCGGATGTGCCGCGCATCCCGCTCGATTCGTTCGCCGACATCTTCCGGCTCAAGGAGCATCGCGAGGCGCTCCTGCGCCTCGAGCGGATGGGCGAGAAGAAGATCGACAACCTGCTCGCGGGGATCGAGAGCGCCAAGTCGCGCGGATTGGCCAAGGTGCTCGCGGGCATGGGCATTCGGCACGTGGGCGACACGACGGCGAAGATGCTCGCGCGACAGTTCAAGGACCTTGATGACCTGCTCGCGGCCGATGAACCGAGACTGCGGCCCAAGTCGCTCTCGAAGGCCGACGCGGTGCGTCTGGGGTTCGATGAAGACCCGCCATCGCGCCCGGAAACGGGCCTGGGCAAGGACACCGCCCCGGTCGTATACGAGTATCTTCACAGCCAAGCGGCCCGGAAGACGCTCGCCGACCTGCGAGCCGCGGGCGTGGACCTGTCGAGCCACGACTTCCAGTCGGCGCGGGCCCGGGAGAAGGCGGCGACCGGCCCCGCGTCGGGTTCAAGCGAGTTCGCGGGTAAGACCATCGTGCTTACCGGCACGCTCGAGCATTACGAGCGCGAGGATCTCAAGGAGGTGCTCGAAGGGCTCGGGGCCAAGGTGAGCGGCTCGGTCTCGTCACGCACCTCGCTGGTCATCGCGGGCGAAAGCGCCGGGAGCAAGCTCGACAAGGCCCGAGAACTCGGGATCGACGTGTGGGACGAGCGGAAGCTGCTCGCGGCTCTGAAGGCCGCGGGCATCTGAGCCGGCCCGAATGCCGATGAGGGAACCTCGCTCCGAGCCTTCGTCCGTGGGCGAGCGCGAGAGAGACGCCATGCAGAACGTGGAGTACAAGGCCGAGCTTCGCGACCACGAGCTGGCCCACGCCATCGCCCGAAGCATCGGCGCCCGGCACGTCGCGCAGCTCTGGCAGGTGGACACCTATTTCCGCCTCGCGCACGGGCGGCTCAAGCGGCGCGAGACCGAGGGCTACCCGCCGGAGTTCATTCACTACCACCGCTCCGACACTTCGCGCGCCCGCGTGAGCGACTTTACGATCTACACCGAGAACCAGGCCTTCGAGCGCTTCGGCTCGCTCCCGATCGACCCGTGGGTGATCGTGCGGAAGGTGCGCGACGTCTATCTGCTCGGGCACATCCGCATTCACCTCGACCAGGTCGAGCGCCTCGGGCACTTCGTCGAGTTCGAAGCGCTCGTGCTTCCTTCGCATGCGCTGTCCGCCTGCCACGAGGGCGTCGAGCGCCTGCGCCAGGCATTCGCCCCGGTGCTCGGCGAACCGCTTTCGCTGAGCTACTCGGACCTGCTGGCGATGGAGCCCGAACTTCCGCCCGCGGCCGAGCCTCCGGTCTGACCGGATGGTGCGCTCACGATGCTCGCGCAAAAAAAGACCTGCACGAAGCTCCGCGGCAGCCCTTTGCGCGGTCGCCCCGTGCAGGACTTTGGGACGAGGGAACATCCCTCGTCGTGTAGGGTTCGGCAAGGTCGCACCGTCCCCGCGATCTCATGTCAGCCGGGCGGGGCGGCTTGCAGATTTCCCGACCGGATTTCGCCAATTCGCGCGCGAAAGCCGCGGATGCTCAACCCCGTACGATTTCGACTGGTATATCCCGGGGGTCGGGGTTGATTGCAATGACCAGGGAGCCAGGCGACATTTCTTCGTGGACAGTGACGCCCGCTCGCGGGGCCGTGGGCGGTTCGGCCGCTCCGACGGTACCGATGATGAGCTCGGCGAGATTCGCGGAGTTGTACCGCGCGGCGGCGAAGGGTCTCTGGTGCATCGCCGTCGCCGTGCTCAAGGATCGGACAGCCGCCCAGGACGTGGTCCAGGATGCTTCGATGATTGCGCTGGCCAAGCGAGGTGAATTCGACGAAGGGACGAGCTTCGCCGCGTGGGCGGGTCAGATCGTCCGTTTCACGGCACTCAACGAACTGCGCCGGCGTCAGCGCGACCGCGCGGCGATGGCGGACTCGGCGCTCGCCGGGATGGCCGGGTCGGGGACGAGTCCTTCGCGCGTTGCCCAGGGCGCCGGCGCGGCACTGGATCCGCGGCTTGCCGCCGCTCTCGATACCCTTGATGAGACCGCGCGGGCGTGCCTGCTCATGCGGACGGTCATGGACATGGGGTACAAGGAAATCGCGGCGTCGCTGAGCATCCCCGAAGGAACGGCGATGAGCCACGTGCATCGGTCGCGACAATCTCTCCGCACCCTGCTGGCGGATTCATCGCTCGCGCCCGGCGGCCCGAAAGGAGAGCGCCCATGAGCGATCCTTCCGGACCCGCGCCGAACCCCTCCAGCCGTCCACCCCCCACTCCGCCGGATGCTTCGCGACCAGGTGAAGGCCCATGGGCGTGGCTCGATCTGTACCTGGATGGCGCGCTCGACGATGAGCGGCGTGCGGAGTTTGAGTCGGCCATGGCGCGCGACGCGGCGCTCCGTGACGCCGTGACGCTCCAGCGCTCTCTCGACCTCGAACTGCGCAGCGCGTTCACGCTCGATCCGTCCTCGTTGACGATCGCGGGGGTCGCGGCCCCGGATCGGCACGTCGCCGAACACGCCGGTGAGACCTCCGGGCCCGCGCCGCTCGCGCGAATCGGTCCGTGGCGTTCGTGGATCCTGGGAATCGCGGCGGTCATCGCGCTCTGCGCCGCGGGGCTGTGGTCGTACACGATGACCCGCGGCGACGGCCCTCGCTACATCGAGCCCGCCGAGCTCTACGCGCGCCTGAAGTTCAACGGGTTCAAGCCCGAGTTCGTGTGCACGACCGACGAGGAGTTCAACGCCGCTGTCACGCGACGGCTCGGGTCCGGCCTGCTCGTGGCGCATGCGCCCGACATCGAGTTGCTCGGGTGGGCCTACGGCAACGACTACCTTGGGCAGATCGTCGGGCCGAAGACGCTCGTGCTCATGTGCAAGCTCGATCAAAAGGAGCACGTGATCGTGCTCATGGATCAGGCGTCGAGCGATCGCACGCTGACCCTTCCGCCCGATTCGGGCCTGAACATTTTCCGTCGGCGCGTGGGCCCGCTGGTGCTGTACGAGGTGACGCCGCTGGATGAGCAGCGCGTGCTGCCTCACGCGTATGAGCCCAAGTGACGGGCCGGCCCGCATGAACGCGGCGATCAGCCCCCGGCGCTGCCCTCGCCGCCGGGGAGCGTCATGCTCCACGGGTTGAGCAGCTTGTTCAGCTCCGCTTCGGGCAGGAGTTTCTGCTCCAGCGCGAGCTGGCGCACCGTCTTGCCTTCCTTGAACGCCTGCTTGGCCAGGGCGGCCGACCGGTCATACCCGATCACCGGCACCAGGCTTGTGCACATCGCCAGCGACCCCTCGATCAGTTCGGCGCAGCGCTTCTCGTCGGGCTCGAGCCCGGCAAGCAGATTCGCCTCGAACATCCGGCAGCCGGCGGCGAGCAGCGCGATGGATTCGAGCAGGTTTCGCGCGATCAGCGGCATCGCCACGTTCAGATCGAGCGTGCTGTTGAGTCCGCCGAGGTTCCCGAACGTGATCGCCGCGTCGTTCCCGATCACCTGCCCGCACACCATGATGAGGCTCTCGCAGATCACGGGGTTGACCTTGCCCGGCATGATCGATGAACCCGGCTGCACCGCGGGGATCTGCAGCTCGCCCAGCCCGCAGCGCGGACCCATGCCCATGAGGCGGATGTCGCCGGCGATCTTGGTCAGGCTGGTGGCGATGGTCTTGAGCTGCCCGCTCGCCTCGACGCAGGCGTCCTTGGCGTGCTGCGCTTCGAAGTGATTCTCGGCTTCGCGGAACGCCACGCCCGTCTGTTTCGCAAGCTCCGCCGAGACCATCGCGCCGAAGTCTTCGTGCGCGTTGATGCCGGTCCCCACGGCGGTCCCGCCGATCGGCAGTTCCAGCAGCGCTCCCTGCGCCTGCTTGCAGCGATGCCACGCGTGCTGCATCTGCGAGGCGAACCCGCTGAACTCCTGCCCGAGCCGGATGGGCGTGGCGTCCTGAAGGTGCGTCCGCCCGATCTTCACGATGCGGTCCCAGGCCCTGGCCTGGCGTTCGAGCCGCTTGGTGATCAGCTCAACCGCGGGCAGCAGGTCGTTCTCGATCGCCACGGCCGCGGCAACATGAATGGCCGTCGGAAAGGTGTCATTCGACGACTGGCCCATGTTCACGTGATCGTTCGGGTGGACGCCGCCGGCCTTGAGATAGGCGGGGTCCTTTGACGAGCCGATGGGCTTGCCCTTGGCGACGCAGACGAGGTTGGCGATGACCTCGTTGGCATTCATGTTGGTCGATGTGCCGCTGCCGGTCTGGAAGACATCGATGGGAAAGTGCGTGGCCCAGGTGGGGGTGCCGTGATCATCCGGAAGTCCCGCGCCGATCCGGCGACAGGCGGCGAGAATGGCCTTGGCGCGCCCCTGGTCGAGGCGGCCGAGCTTGAGGTTGACCGTGGCACAGGCGCCCTTGATGAGGGCATACGCCGAGACGATGCCCCAGGGAACCGGCTGCCCGGAGACGGGGAAGTTGAGCACGGCCCGCTGGGTGCTGGCGCCGTAAAGGACGTGCGCGGGCACGGGCATTTCACCCATGGTGTCCCGCTCGATTCGGTCGGCGGCCGAAACCCCCGGCCCGGGGCGGCCCGGGCCGGTGTGGACGCCATTGCTGGTGGGTCCGGTTTTCCTTGTCGAGCGAGTGGCCTTACGCATCGTGACGGTCTCCGCGGCGGTCCAACAGGTGCAGAACCCGGCAGTCTACGCGCGCGAAACCGGGCCGCGCACACGAAGAAATGCACCGCGTTTGACAAACTCTTCACCGAGTGTTCCCGGGTGAGGAACCCGGCGCGTGGTACGGTAAACTGGCCGCCTCGCGGACCAGCGTCGGCGTCGCCGTTCGCCCGCCCGGATATCACACACAGGAGACCCAGAGATGACGAATCCCCCTCGGATCATGGCGCTTCTCGCCCTCGCCGGCGGGGGGCTTGCGCTAACCGGAACCCTCGCTGCGCAGGACAGCGTCGGGCGCACCGCCAGCGGCACGGGGTCGGCAGTCAAGGACAACCTCGACGCCTACAACGGAAGTCAGTTCCGATCGAAATACGTCCTCGACCTCGTGCCGTTCACGAGCAGTTGGGGCAACACGTTCCGCATCGGGCCCGCGCTCAAGACCTCCAACGCAAGCAACGGCAGCGCCCTGACCTCGGCGTTCGCCAACGCGAACGCGCTCAGCTCGACGCAGCGCGACGTCTTCTTCTCAGAAACGGGTCTGGACGCCGCGTTCTGGAGCGGCCTCGCCGGCCAGAACGCCCAGGGCGTCAACAGCGTCGCCCTCGCCAACGGTCCGACCAATGACACGCCGGGCGCGATGACCCTCTTCGGCGCGGCCAAGCGCATGTGCCTCGCCGTCATCGAACGCAACAGCAGCGGCGCCACCGGCAACAACACGTACAACGCGGTCGTGGGCGCAATCCTCACGCACGGCGTCGGGGACTCGGGCCGCCTGTACGTCGAGCGCGTCAACGGCGCCGCCAGCAACACCATGCCCGGCTCCGCCACCGCTTCGCTCGGCCTCGGCTCGGTCGATTCCGACGGCAACGTGGTCTTCCGTGTGGACGCCTTCGGCATGGATGGCACCAACCCCGCCACCGTGGGCCCCATCTCCGGACAGACCAGCAACAACTACGTCCGCGTGAACTTCTTCGACCGCGACTCGACGCCCAACTGGGTCCGCTGGACGCGCACCGGCGCCGGCACGATCGCCGACCCCGTTGACACCAGCGCGCCCCTCTGCTCGCAGACCGGCGACGACGTGCTCCGCGACGCCCTCGCGGTGCGCGGCGCCGGCACCGGCGCCCTCGTCAGTGCCAACTGCCCCAACATCGTCCCCCAGCAGGTCGCCGGGCGCTCCATCACCCTCGGCTCCTGCTTCGACGCCGGGTTCCGCTATGAATCCGCGCCCAACGTCATCTCCGAGAGCACGGCACACCTCAACGCCGTCAACACCGACCATCGCGGCAACTGCAACTACACCTTCCGCAATTTTTTCCCCGGGAGCGTGAACGGCACGGGCGCGTTCCTCGGCTACGTCGTCTCCCCCATCGGGCGCACCGGCACAACCAACCCCCTGGGCATGGGCGGCGACGCGATCAGCATCAGCACCTTCGGCCTCGCCGCTGACGGCGCGCCCGTCGGAAACCACCTCTTCCTCCTGCCCGATGCTTCGCTCGGTCTGGGCATGGTTGATCCCTACGGAATCAATCCCGTGACCATGATGCCCTTCGACACGGCGACCGATTACTTTCTTCCACCGGGCGCGGTGCTTCCTCAGTTCCAGCACTACCAGGGGAGCACGTTCGCCAACGGCGGGTCCGGTCCCGCCGCCGTCTGCGTTGCTCCCGACGGGCAACTCATGGTCGCTTCGGCGGTGACGGCCCAGACCGCTGCCGGTTCCGAGGCCAACACGACCGATCGGCGCAACTACATCGCGGTGGGCCGCACGTCCACCCCCGGCGGGGCCACCGAGTGGGTCGTTGCCGCGTGGGTGAACTCCGCCGCGGAGATCTTCGATGACTCGACGGGCAAGGTCATCGAGGACGGCGCGGGCAACGCCGTCGGCCGTCTCACGACCTGGGCCGATTACAACGGGTCGATCCCCGCTGGTCGCAACGGCGGGCCGTCGCTTTCCGACCCCACCTTTGACGCCGTCGGCAACATCTACTTCATCGCGCCGGCGCGCCTCAATACCCCCGCGGGCGAAGTCAAGCGCCTCGCGCTCATCCGCGGCGTCCGGCAGCAGAGCCCCTTCGGCTATCGCCTCGAGAAGCTCGTCGCCGAGCGCGATGAGTTCGTCGGCCTCAACAGCGGCGCCACGTATCGCATCAGCGGGCTCAACCTCTCCATCGCCAGCGGCATCCTCAACGGGACGCTCTGGTCCAACGCCGCCAACCAGGAAACCGTCGACGGCGCCGACCGTTCGACGCTCGACACGCGCTCTTCCGCCACCCTCGGCGGCGTGATCCTCTCCGCCAGCATCACCTACGACGAGAACCACAACGCCTCCTACGCCGACGCCACCGATCAGAACTACCAGGCCGTCCTCTTCATCAACGGCGCGCCCGAGTCCAACCCCTGCCTTGCCGATTTCAACATGGACGGCAGCGTCGATCCCGACGACCTGGGCGACTTCATCAACTGCTATTTCGGTGTCCCGCCGTGCGACGGCGCCGACTTCAACAACGACGGAAGCGTTGACCCCGACGACCTCGGCGACTTCATCAACATCTACTTCGCCGGATGTGCGTAAGCACCATCGGCAGACGCACTCGCGGCTGACCGCCCGGTCATGCCGCACAACCCTTCGCCGGCCACCGCCAACCCGCAGCGCGGGCGACACCGTGTCGCCCGCGCCTTTTTTTCACACGCCTGCTGCCGGCCGCACGCGCGACCCGTCGCCGATATGCTGTTGATTCATCGCGGAGGAATCCCATGAGCCAGACCAACAGCCCAGACATCCCCGGGTTCGATGAGCCGCAGATGGTCGCCGAGCGCCCGGGATGGCCCAAGGTGGTGGGTATCGTGAGCCTCGTCTGGGGCATCTTCTGGGTGGGGTGCGTCGGGTGCGGGTTCGCGGGCATCCCTCTGCAGGAATGGGGCATGAGCCAGAACCCGGAGACCAAGAGTCTGCTTCCCATCCCCGACGTCTTCCGGCCCACCACGGGTCAATACGTCGCGATGGGCCTCGGCGGCTTGCTCGATCTCCTGCTCGTGTTCGCGGGGATTGCGCTGCTCCGGCGCTCCGCGTCGGCGCGGACGATGCACCTGGCCTACGGCGTGCTCGCCGCGGTCCTCTCCGTCGCCGGCCTGGTCTTCGCCCTGCAGGCCTCCGCCGCCCAGACCCAGTGGCTCAAGGACAATCCTTCCAGCGAATGGGCCAAGTACGTCCGGCCGAGCGCGAACCTCCTCGTGGGCGTTGTGATCACGATCTTCTCGCTCGCCTGGCCGATCTTCTGCCTCGTCTGGTTCGGCATGGTGAAGCGCACGCACGAGAGCATGCTCGCCGAGGCGCCCCCGGCCTAGCGCCCCGGCTCCGCGCAGCCACGTTCACCACAACCCGCGCACGCGGATCGTCTCGGGCATCTCGCGCAGGCCCGCCAGGATCGCCTTCCCCTGGCCCGGCCCGACGTCGATGACCGCGTAGCCGACGTCCTCGCGCGTCCGCAGGTACTGCCCTTCGACATTCACGCCCAGTTCCGCGATCCGCGTGTTCACCGCCTGCAGCACGCCCGGCACGTTGCGATGCAGGTGCAGAATGCGATGCGAGCGCCGGCGCGCCCCGGCGCCGCCCGACTCGCCATCGACCTCGCGCTGCTCGGGCAGGTCCACCTCGGGCAGGTTCACGCTCCCCGCGGTGCTCCCGTTGTTCATGAAGCGCACGAGCTTGCCCGCGACATCGAGCGCGATGCTCTCCTGCGCTTCCTCGGTGCTCCCGCCCACGTGCGGCGTGAGAAGCACGTTCGCCAGCCCGCACAGCTCGCTCTCGAACCGATCGCCCTTCCCGGCGGGCTCATGCGGGAACACGTCGAGCGCCGCGCCGCCGAGATGCTCGTCGCGGAGCGCCGACGCGAGCGCCGGCACGTCGACCACGCCCCCGCGCGCGTTGTTGATGAGCATCGCCCCGCGCTTCATCGCCCGGAGCTGCGCCCTCCCGATGAGCGGCGGCGGGCCCTCCGTCCGCTCCGTCGCCGGGACGTGCAGCGTCACCACGTCGCTCTGCTTGAGCAGCTCATCCATCGAGCGGCACGCACGCGCGTTCCCCAGCGGCAGTTTCGAGATGATGTCGAAGAACACCACCCGCATGCCCAGCGCCTCGGCAAGCACGCTCACCTGCGAGCCGATGTGCCCATACCCCACGATCCCCAGCGTGCGCCCGCGCACCTCGTGCGCGCCCGCGGCCGACTTGTCCCATTCGCCCCGGTGCATCCGCGCCGACTGGTCGCCCAGCCGACGATGCAGCGCGATGATCTCCGCGATGGTCAGCTCGGCGACGCTCCGCGTGTTCGAGAACGGCGAGTTGAAAACCGCCACGCCCCGGCGTCGCGCGTCGGGCAGATCGACCTGGTTGGTCCCGATGCAGAAGCACCCGACCGCCCACAGGCGCGGCGCCGCCGCGAGCGCTTCGCTTCGGACCTGCGTCTTGCTCCGGATTCCCAGGATGTGCGCCTCGCCGATGGCGCGCCGGAGCGCCGGGCCTTCGAGCGCCTTGTCATGTGCCGTGACGCTGAAGCCTTCGCGGGCGAGCGCCTCGCGCCCGGCCTCGTGAATGCTCTCGAGCAGAACGACGCGGATCTTCTCTTTGGGAAATGACGTGCTCACGGGCCGGGAGAATATCGACGCGGCCGCCCGCGATCCTCACTCTCCGCGGCTCTTTAGCTCCACAGCACCAGGAGCATCACGAAAAAGAGCGCCAGGCGATACCACCCGAACGCCGCCAGCCCGTGCCGGGAGAGGTATCCCACGAGCCACTTGATCGCCGCCGCCGCCGACACCGTCGCGACGACCAGCCCCACGAGCACCGGGCCGGTGCCGAGCTTCTGGAACAGGTTGCCCCCTTCGCCGGCGTCGCTCAGGTTGCGGTAGAGGCTGTAGCAGGTGGCCGCCCCGAGCGTCGGGAGCCCGAGCAGGAAGCCGAACTCCGCCGCGCTGCGCCGGCTGAGCCCCAGGAACATCCCCCCGGCGATCGTCATCATCGAGCGGCTCATGCCGGGCCACATCGCCACGCATTGCAGCAGCCCGATGACCAGCGCCTGCCTCATCGTGATGGCCTCGATCCCGGCATCGCGCCGCGCCGCGTCGAAGAGACCGAACCGGCCCGCTTTCCACCCTTCCACGGCGAACATGAACAGTCCACCCGCAAGCACCGCCGCGAGGACCGGACCAGGCCCGAAGAGGTACGTCTCGATCAGCTTCTTCAGCAGCAGCCCCGTGATCGCCGCGGGGAGAAACGCGATGAACAGATTCAGGAGCAGGCGCCGGCCGTCGGCGTCGCGCCCCGCTGCGCCGCGGAGCATCTGCCGGCAGCGCGGCCAATACAGCCCCGCCACCGCCAGGATCGCCCCGCCCTGCACGACAATGTTGAACGCATCTACCGCGTCCTTGGCCTCGGGCGTGTCGAGGCCCATGAGGTGCGAAGCGAGGATCAGGTGCCCGGTCGACGAGACCGGCAGGTACTCCGTGATCCCTTCGACCAGCCCGAGCACGACGGCTTGCCAGAGTTCCATCCGCCCTCCATGCCGATGGCCGGCCGCGCGGTGCCTGTGCGCCGGCGCGCCCGCCCGACCCGTTCCCTGGCCGGTCTCATCTCATCAGCACGCCCGCGAGCATCATCTCCCAGGCCTTCTCCATGTCCTCGACCTGGTCCGCCGGGCCGGTCGCCACCACCTGGATCGGCTGCGGAGCGCCCTCGATGATCGCCCCGAGGAACCGCGTGTTGTCCTGCGGCGGAACCGGGGCGCCCGACGGACCCATCCCCGCGTAGGTGCCGGTCACCTTGAGCAGATGCACCTTGAGCGCGCCGCCCGCGGCAGTCATCTCGCGCGACTCCGGGCCCTTGATCGGATTGGCCACCTGCCCGCGCCAGCGCGTCAGATTCTGCTGCACCGGCCCGCCGATCGCGAAGAACCGAATGTTCACGCCGCCCGCGTTGAACTCGGCGATCCGCATCGAGCTCGACGTCGGCGCCTTTTCCCACGTCGCGGGGACCGCCCACTTCAGCCCGCCGATCTCGGTGTGCGAGCCCGTGCCGGTCATGGCGGCGGCCTGCTGGTTGGCCTGCTCGCTGGTCTGCTCAATCTGCTTCCTGACGTCCTTGCCCATCTGGGCGGACTTCCCGTAGATCGACGTCGGTCCGCCCGTGTTGGTCGGCGCGGCCGAGCCTCCCGAGGCGTTCCCGCTGCTGCCATCACAGCCGAAGGAGCACGCAAGCGCAAGCGACAGGGCCGTGCCGACAAGGGAGTGAGCGGTTCTCATGCGTTCAGTCTACGCTCCCTCGGGAAACAAGCGCGCCCTCCCGCAAGCGCACCCCTTCGCCTGGCATGCCGACGATCCACGTCACCGATCTCGCCGACCCGCGCCTGGCCGACTACTCCGACGTCCGCGAGCGCCAGTTGGCCGCGGAGTTTCTGCCGCGCTCCGCGCCGGGGACCGGGCCCGCGGGCACGCCCGAAGCGCCCTTCGGCAAGTTCATGGCCGAGGGCGAAGTGGTCTTCCGACGATTGGTCGAGTCACGCTTCCGCACACTGTCGGTGCTGTGTACGCCGGCCAGGGCGCCGATGGTCGCGGCCCTCGTCGCGGCCCTGAATCCCGAGCCGCCGGTCTATGTCATTGAGCGTCCCGCCCTGGAGCGCCTCGTCGGGTTCCACCTGCACCGCGGGCTGATCGCCATCGGCGCTCGCGAGGCGCCCGCCGACCCGATCACGCTCATCCGACACCCCGGCGCGTACGTGATCCTCGAAGACCTGACCAATCACGACAATGTCGGGGCCGTTTTCCGCAACGCCGCGGCGTTCGGAGCCCGCGCCATCCTGCTCAGCCCGCGCTGCGCCGATCCGCTCTACCGCAAGTCCATCCGCGTTTCCGTCGGGCACGCGCTGCATGTTCCCTTCGCCTGGCTCGATTCCTGGCCCGAGGGCCTCGCCACGCTCACTCAGGCCGGCATCCACCTGGTCGCTCTGTCGCCCGGCAACCCCGGACAGGCACTGCGGGAGTGGTCGTGGCCGCGCGCGGCTCGGGTTGGTATGATGTTTGGTTCAGAGGGCCCGGGGCTTTCAGACGGTGCACTGCAGCATGCCCTCGACAGAGTGATGATCCCCATGAATGCGGGGGTTGATTCGCTCAACGTCGCGGTCACGTCTGCCGTGGTTTTGGAACATCTGCGTTGGCTGAAAGGCCGAAATCAGCAGGGGTTGCGGGAATAGGGATCAGTCAGTTTCGGCTTCCCAAGGGCGAGACGGGGCATGTGGGAGCGAATCCTCGCACAGGCCGCCACCCGGAACCGGGACGCCGGTAGGTAGAGTCGGATGTCGTCCGATGGGACGGGCGGCACCGAAACAGGAACAGCAATTGGCCGCTTCGGCTCGACGGAGCGGATCTGGAGATGACCATGAAGAACCGCACGCTTTCGACCGCCACTCTTTTCCTTGCTGGTGCCGCGGTCACGCTGGCCGGCACGAGCACCCTGCTCGCGGGCGATGTCCCGATCTGGGAGCAGGAGATTCGGCGCGAAAGCCTGAACACGACGCGGCGCACCAAGCTCACGCAGCTTGAGCTCAAGCCCGCGCCGGCGGACCTGTTCAGCTCGCTCACGAACTGGACCGGCGGAAGCGAGCTCACGAGCGACTCGACGCGCGGACGCCCCGTGCTCATCTTCACCTTCGCTTCGTGGGAGCCCAACTCCCAGACCGCGTTCAAGAAGGCCGTTCGCGCCGCCAAGGAGCAGAAGGACCTGGTCGTGGTCGCCGTCCACGGCGAGAAGATGTGGGACGAAGCGGTGGCCTTCGCCAAGGAGCAGAACTTCACGGGCCTGCTCGCGCAGGACAGCGGACAGTTCCGCGCCAAGCTCATGATCGACCAGGAGCCCGATTTCTACCTGATCGACCGGGCGGGCAACATGCGCTTTGCCGACTTTGAGACCGACTCGGTGAGCAAGGCCGTCGAGCGCGTCATGGGCGAGACCCCGGAAGTCGCCGCCAGCCAGGCGACGCTGCTCAAGGCGCACCTGGCGCAGGTGAAGCGCGAGTTCGAGACGCCCAAGGCGGCGTCGGAGATTCTCCGGCCGAAGGCGCTCGGCAAGGTCGAGTTCAAGTTCCCCGACTCGGGCGTCTATGAGAAGGCCGCGTGGCCCGAGAAGAACAAGAACCAGCAGGCCATCGGCGCCAACGACATCCAGGGTCAGAAGCTTCCCAACGCCGACGAGTTCGGCCAGAAGGAGCTGTGGATCACCGACAAGCCCGACTGGAGCGGCAAGGTCATCATCCTGGACTTCTGGGCGACATGGTGCGTGCCGTGCAAGCGGGCCATGCCCATGATCGAGGATCTCCAGCGCAAGTACAAGGATGACCTGTGCGTCATCGGGATCACCGGGCAGGGCGAGAGCGACAAGACCGTTGAGCAGTACCTCCGCGGGAAGGAAGTCGTCTACGCCCACTGCTACGACACCAAGATGTTTGAGAACGAGCAGCGCCAGACGCTCGCGGAGAAGATCTCGCTCCGCGGCATCCCGCACGTGATCATCATCAGCACCGACGGCATCGTGCGCTGGCAGGGCCATCCCCTCGACCCGAACTTCCGCCGCTTGGCCGAGCTCATCATCGAGATCGACCCGGGCGTGCAGGCACGTCGCGCCGCCGAGGCCGAGGCGCGCAAGGCCGCCGGCGGCTGAGCCCGCTTCCGACCGATTCGATACGCTCACGCCGGGCGCGATCCGCCCGGCGTTTTTCTTGCGCTCTCATGCCCCGCCGATGAGCACTCCACTCTTTCACGTCGTGCTGCACGAGCCGGAGATTCCCAACAACACCGGGAACATCGGGCGCACGTGCATCGCGACCGGCTGCGCGCTTTCGCTGATCCGCCCGCTGGGCTTCTCGACGAGCGTGAAGGCCTGCCGCCGGGCGGGGCTGGATTACTGGCCGAGGCTCGCGCCCCGGGAGTTTGATTCGTGGACAGCGTGCGAACGGGCGCTCGCCGTCGAGGCGGCCCAGCCGGCCCGCGCCTGGTTCTTCACCACCAGGGCCGCCCGGCCTGTGTGGGACGCTTCATTTCATCGCGGTGACCTGCTGGTCTTCGGCAAGGAGACGCGCGGACTCCCTGATGACATGCTCGCCCAGGCGCCCGATCGCCTCGTGTCGCTCCCCATGCTCCGTGGAGAGCGCTCGCTCAATCTCGCGACGGCGGTCTGCGCCGCCGTGTATGAAGGGCTGCGCCAACTCGTGGCGCGCGGAGCGATCGTGCTCGACGCCGATGGTCGACTTCCGCGCATTTCCCCGGCGGAGACCGGAGCCGGCGCGGTATGATGAGGCATGCTCGTGCGCATCCTCAGGTTGGTGGACGTTCGAGGCCGTTCGCGCATGGCCGCGGGTCTGATGGCGGGCGTCGGGATTGCGGCGCTGGGCGGCTGCGCCAAGCCGCTGCTTTCGCCGACGGATGAGCGCACGCCATTCGACCGCTTTGACGCACTCCGCGCGCAGTCGGCGCCGCAATACATCGAGGATGAGTTTGGCCGGCAGCAGCCCAACCTTCGCGAGCGGTTGACGCCTCGCGATTGACGGTGCGTGCCCGATCAGGCCCCTAGCGCCGGGGCAGGCGCGGGTTATCCGCCGGGGGAGAAGGACAATCCGCATGCCTTTCGGGGGATTTTGGCAAGGTCATGAGGCTTCCCACCCGATTCCTGAATAACCTTCAAGTACCGTCCAAGGATCCGGACCAGCACCATGGCTCGAAGAGCACGTCGACGCCGTTCCTCACCTTCGATGGTTTCCGAGCGCGCCAAGGTCGTGTGGCTCGCGCTCGTCGGCGCGATGACCGGCCTGGGCGGAGTGTTGCTGGCCGTTGACGGCGGGCGCACGCCCCGGAGCGACGGACTGGCGATGCCGCCCCTCGTCGCGGCTCAGCCCCAGGCCCCGCAGATCGAATCGGTTTTCCGCACTCGGCAAGCGCTGGACAACCAGCGCTGGACGTCGATCGTCATCCACCAGTCCGGCGAGCACTTCGGCAGTTGGGAGACGATCGAAAAGCAGCACCTCAAGCAGCGCCTCAAGGGGCTTGGGCATCACTTCGTCGTCGGCAACGGCTCGGGGATGGATGACGGCGCGATCTACGTCGGGTTCCGCTGGCTCGACCAGCTTCCCGGCGCGCACGCAACCGGCCCTCGGGCGCGCGAGTTCAATGAGCACGGCATCTCGATCTGCCTGGTCGGCAACATCGACCGCTCGCGCCCGACCTCGGCCCAGATGGCCAGCCTGACCGAACTCGTCGCGTCGCTCTGCCGCCAGTTGAGCATCCCGCCCGAGCGCGTCCTGCTCGCGTCGGACATCGCCCCGGTCTCGGACCCGGGTCGGCGCTTCCCCGAGGCGCAGATGCGTCAGCGCCTCGCAGACATGCTGCGCTGATCGCGGCGGACCGCGCCGCCGGTTTCGCAAGACGAAAGCAGGGCTGGGGGAATTGCCGATCGCGCACGCGCGATGGGCAAGATTTATTTCGACGTGCTGCTCTTTGGTGACGCGGCATTCACGAGTAGAGCCTCGAAAGCCGATCGGCGCGTGCTACACTCTCCTCGATCGTGCGCGGCCGTCTGCTGCGCGAGGATCGGGGGAGTGCGGGGCTGGGGACGGATGGGGCCGACTTGCCTACCTTCCCGACCAGCGGAGGGCGGTTTCTTCGCCCGTTTGGAGGACGGTTCGAGTCGTGACGCCACTGAAGCCAGGTGAAATGATCGAGGGCTATCGCGTCCTGTCCGAACTCGGACGAGGGGCGGCGTCGATCATTTACCTCGTGCAGGACCCGAAGACCAAGCAGATCTGGGCGCTCAAGGAAGTCGGCAGGGATGACGCCAAGGACGACCGCTTCCTCAAGCAGACCGAGCAGGAATACGAGATCGCCGTCAAGCTCCAGCACCCCAACATCCGGCGCATCGAGCGGATGGTGCGGCGCAAGGACGGGCTGCTCTCGGCGGCGACGGCGATCGTGCTGGTGATGGAGCTCATCGACGGGGAGCCGCTGGACAAGGCTCCGCCCAGGACGCTCGAGCAGGCGGCGCACGTCTTCGAGCAGGTGGCGCGGGCGATGGCGTACATGCACAGCAAGGGCTTCGTGCACGCCGACATGAAGCCCAACAACGTCATCGTGACGGCCGCGGGCGAAGCGAAGATCATCGACCTCGGCCAATCGTGCCCTACCAACACGGTCAAGAAGCGGATCCAGGGCACGCCCGACTACATCGCCCCGGAGCAGGTGCATCGTCGGCCGATCACCGAGAAGACCGACATCTACAACCTCGGCGCCACGATGTACTGGGCGCTCACGCGGCACTTCGTGCCCACGGCGCTGGCCAAGCCCGACTCGCTCGTCGGCTCGCTCGACGACGAGCTGATGGAGAAGCCGCGGCGGTGCATCGAAATCAATCCGCGCGTGCCCGAGATCTTCGACAAGCTCATCATGGAGTGCGTCGAGATCGAACCGGCGATGCGTCCGGACAACATGGTGATGGTTGCCGAGCGGCTGAACCTGATCTACGGCAAGCTGCTCGCCGAGGCGGACCTGCGCAAGAGCGGGACATTCCGGCAGGTGGCGACGGACGCGGCGAGTGAGGCGGACGATTAAGCCCCGTGGGCGGCAACTCGCACGCCGGCCCTGCGGACATCATCAGGTCATTCCCGCCACTCTGAACTGTTTCGATCGCGCGAAAGCGCCTGCGACCTTCATTCCCGCGTCAAGTCCGCGGGCAGCACCGCGACCAGCTCGCCGATCAGTTCCGGCACGTGCACAGTGGCGACGCGCCAGACTCGCTCCTCCATAATTTCGCCATACTCGTGCGCCAGCACGTGCCGCTGGGCAATGATCCCTTTTCACGGGATGCGGCTGAGGGAGGCCTGCCGCGCGGGGGAAACCCGTCGCGCCGCCTCCCCGATGATCTCGATCTGGCGTTCGACCGCGGACCGCAGGAGCAGGTCTTTCCGGCAGTCCTCAATCGCCTTGTCCGACACGAACGAGCGCACCGCCCTCGCCGCATACAGCATGTCTGCGAGGTACACCGCGTCGTCTTTGGCTTCCTTACGCGGCATAGAGCGTGCGTGTGTGGGCCAGAATGTACCGCCTCCGCAACGGGTTGCGGATGGCCGACTTTTCGACCAAGTCAACCGTGCGACCGCCAAACATCTCGCTGAGTTCCTCCAGCATCGACCCCCAATCCCACAGCGACACGGGCGCATCCGGCTCAAACTCTGCGAGCAGATCGACGTCGCTCGTGGGTCCGAAGTCGTCTCGCAACGCCGAGCCGAACAACGACAACTCTCGCACGCGCCATCGCTTGCAGAACTCGGCGAGCGCATCGCTCGGAATCACCAGGCACGAGTTCATCATTCAATCCTCTCCAACGCTCACCGGGCCTCCCAGATTCCGCCGCCCGCGTCAACCGCTTCGCACTCCTTCGGTCGGCCCCGGCGTCTCAGCTATCCTCGTGCCATGGATCACTTCCGCTACGAGCATGGCGAGCTCCATTGTGAGTCGCTGAAGATGGGCGACCTTGCCGCCCGCATCGGGACGCCCGCGTACGTCTACTCGCGCGCCACGCTCGAGACGCACTATGACCGGCTCGCGCAGGCGTTCGGCGAGCTCGATCCGCTCATCTGCTTCAGCACCAAGTGCTGCTCCAACCTGCACGTCCTCCGCACCCTGGCGCAGCGCGGGAGCGGGCTCGACGTCGTTTCGGGCGGCGAACTGCACCGCGCGCGCCTCGCCGGCGTGCCCCCCGAGAAGATCGTCTTTGCGGGCGTCGGCAAGACCGACGACGAAATCCGCGACGCGCTCGGGAAAGGACGTGCCGCGCCCGGCGCTCCCGGCGCGAGCCAGCCGATCGGCCTCTTCAATATCGAATCCGAGGGGGAGTTTGAGGTGATCGCGTCCGCCGCCCGCGGGATGGGCGTCGAGGCCCGGGCCGCGCTCCGCGTCAATCCCGACGTGCAGGCCGGCGGTCACGCGTACATCTCCACCGGGCACAAGGAATCAAAGTTCGGCGTCGATCTTCAGCACGCCCGCACCCTCTTCGAAAAGTTCGGCAAGGAAAAGCACCTGCGGCTCTGCGGCGTGCACATGCACATCGGATCATCGATCACGCAGACCCAGCCCTACGTCGAATCGGTCGGACGCATCCTCACGCTCGTCGACGACCTGAACCGTCGCGGCACCAGGATCGAAGTGCTCGACCTCGGCGGCGGTTTCGGGGCCGACTACAAGACCGGCGCTTCGCCCCCCGCGGCCGAGTTTGCCAAGGCCATCGCGCCGCTGCTGCGCGACCGCGTTCGCGCCGGGCTCAAGATCATCCTCGAACCCGGACGCACGATCGCCGGGAACGCCGGCGTGCTCCTCACGCGCGTGCTCTACGTCAAGTACTCCGGCCGCAAGAAGTTCATCGTGTGCGATGCCGGCATGAACACGCTCATCCGCCCGGCGCTCTATGGCAGCTTCCATTTCATATGGCCCATTTCCGTTTCGCCCCAGCATGAACCGGCGCGCCGGGCCGAGGTGCTCGATGTCCCGGGCCTCGAGCCGGCGGATGTCGTCGGGCCGGTGTGCGAGAGCGGCGACTTTCTGGCCCAGGACCGCCCCTTGCCGCCCGTGGCGCGCGGCGACCTGCTCGCGGTCTTTACGGCCGGGGCGTATGGGATGACGATGGCAAGCCGCTACAACAGCCACCCGTTGCCGTGCGAGGTGCTCGTGAGCGGATCGCGGGCGCAGGTGATCCGCGAGCGAGAGACGCTCTCGGACCTGATCGGCACCGAGCTCGAAGCTCGCGATGTAGCCGTGTGAACCGCCGCGATCTGCGCGGGCGGAGCGTCCCGGCGAGCCAACGGGGATCATCGTGACCTGCCGGCTTTCCGGCCGGTCGGTCAGGGCTGGATGTTCCGCAGCGAGAGGCCGTACTCGGCCAGCTTCTGCTTGACCTCGACGAGCGAGGTCGCGCCGAAGTTCTTGACCCCGAGGAGTTCGGCCTCGGTGTGCGTCACGAGATCGCCCAGCGTCTGGATATTCAGGAGCTGGAGCGCCTTGCGGGCGCGGACGGAAAGGGCGAGTTCGCTCACGGCCTTGTTGAGGGCGGCCTCGGCGCTCGTGCCCTTGAGCGAATCGAGCATCTGGCGGCGCGCGGCGCGGTGCGCTTCGTCGCGCCCCTGGCCCAGGCGCAGGCCCTTGGCCGAGAGCATCGCCTTGATCTCGACGAGGCTGCTCTCGCCGAAGTTCTTGTAGGAAAGGAGCTCGGCCTCGGTGGTGCGGATGAGGTCGCCGAGCGTGCGGATGTTCATCTTCTTGAGACACGTTCGTGCCCGGACCGACAGCTCGAAGTCGGTCACCGGGGTGTCGAGCAGCGCCGAGCGCTTGAGCTTCTCGCGCTCGTGATCGTCCTCGATCACCATGGCGCGGCTCGCCTGAACATCCTTCATGTACAGGCGGGCGCGGGCGTGATTCGGATCAGTCTCCAGGATCTGGCGCAGGCAGCGCTCGGCACGGGGCCAATCGCCCTGGTCCTCGTAGAGCACCGCGAGATTGATCAACGCGTTGATCGGCGCCGGCGGACGCTCGACGGCCCGCTCGTAGAGCGCGATCGCCTCTGACTCCTGGCCCTTCAGATCGAGGAAATACGCGAGGCGGAACAGCGCCATCGCATCGGACGGGTCGGCGGCCACGGCCCGGCGCAGCTCGGCGATCGCCCCGGCCCGGTCACCCTGGGACTCGAGCTTCTCGGCGCTGGCAACGGCCTTGGCGGCTGCCGCGGCGTCCCGGTGCGCCTCCGCGGCGCCAATCACGACATCAAGGGGATTCGATGAGCCAAGAGATGGCATTCACACAACTCCGATGTTTGGTGTCCGTACGCGCCTCGCCAGACGCTTCGCGCTTCGTCATCATAGGCGAACTGCAAAGCGCACAGCGCTCGTACGCTCGCGGATGGTCTCGTGGTTGTTCAGTGCGATGCTTGTCGGCGGGAGTTTCGCCCTGGCTTCGTTGGCGCCTGCTCAGACCGCGGGGGCCCATCTGCCGCCGGTGCTGCTCGGCGTCGCGCTCGTGTTCCTCTGCTGGCGCGGGTTTGAGCGCCTGCTCTGGCTCCGGTTTCCGACCAAGGTCGAGCACACGTCGGCGGGCCGGCGGTGCGCCCAGGCCCTCGCGGTGCTCATCGTCATTCACGGCACGCTGGTCATTCTCGGGCGATAGCCCGCATTCATCAACCGATCCCCGGAGGCGATCCCTATCCTCACGCCCATGGCGCACACCGAGTCAGGACGCTCTCGAATCCGCGTCATCGTGCTCGGCAGCACCGGCTCGATCGGCACGCAGACGCTCGACGCGATCGAGCACCTCAACGCGCTTCACGACCGCGACCCCCGCGCCCAGCCCGCGCTGTTCGAAGTCGTCGGGCTTCTCGGCGGACGCCGGGGCGACGTGCTCGCCGCTCAGGCCGCGCGATTCGGCGTGCGACATGTAGTCGGCGGCGTCGTCGAACCGCGCAACGGCACGCACGCCACGCGCGATCACACGCGCTCCGCGGCAGTCGGGTCGAACGGTCGCGCAGGCACGGATCTCGATCCGGCCGAGCGGCTCGTGCGCGAGGTCGAATGCGACGTGGTGGTGTCAGCGATGGTCGGCGTCGCGGGCCTGCCGGCGACGCTCGCCGCCGTCGAACTCGGTCGCGATGTTGCGCTCGCCAACAAGGAGACGCTCGTCGCGGCGGGCTCGCTCATCGTCCCCGCGGCACGAGCCAGCGGGGCGCGGCTGCTCCCGGTCGACAGCGAGCACTCGGCACTCTGGCAGTGCCTCGCGGGTTCTCGCGACAGCACGGGCGCGAGCGCTCCCTGCCCACCGATGGTGTGCGGGCCGGAGGTCGCGAGGGTCGTGCTGACAGCCAGCGGCGGCGCGCTCCGGCATCTTTCGCGCGCCGAGGCCTACCACGCCGCGCCCGAACAGGCACTCGCCCACCCCACCTGGAACATGGGCGCAAAGGTCACGCTCGACTCGGCGAGCCTGACCAACAAGGCGTTCGAGATCATCGAGGCGCATTGGCTCTTCGGCCTCGAGTCGCGCCGCATCGACGTGCTCATTCATCCGCAATCCATCGTGCACTCACTCGTGGAGTTCGCCGACGGGAGCATCATCGCCCAGCTCGGTTCGCCCGACATGCGCGGGCCGATTCAGTACGCGCTCACGTATCCTGCCCGTCCCGCCGGGTGCAGCGCCAAGCTCGATCTCCGCGCCATGTCGCGACTTGACTTTT
Source organism: Phycisphaerales bacterium (assembly GCA_050182995.1). GTDB lineage: Bacteria > Planctomycetota > Phycisphaerae > Phycisphaerales > UBA1924 > JAEUIX01. The sequence continues at coordinate 382,702 of JBFXBS010000001.1, forward strand.
CTCCGCCGAGCCGCGAGCGCTTTCCGGCGCTCGGCCTGGCCTATCGCGTGATCGACGCGGGGGGCACCGCGGGGGCGATCTTCAATGCGGCGAGCGAAGAGGCGACGCATGCGTATCTCGCGTCGCACCGCGCGAGGGCGCCGGTCGCGGCCGTAAGCGCCGGCGCCGCGCCGGCAGGCCCGGGCCCGCTCGCCTTCGGGCGCATTCCCGAACTCGCCGAAGCCGCGATGGATGCGCTCGGCGTTTCGCCCGTGCGCGATCTTGAGGACGTGCTGGAGGCCGACGCCGCGGCACGGCGCTTCGTGCGGGAACGGCATGGCTAGCCCGCGCGCGTCCGGCGCCAGTCCCACTCCCGGCCCCGGGGGCAGGCTTGAGCAGGCGCGAGCCCTCATCGAAGCTGGCCGGCCCGAACAGGCCAAGGCGCTCGTGCAGCGCCTGCTGCAGAGCACGCCCGGCGATGCCGCGGCCAACGATCTCATGCGCTCCATGTGCGTGAGCGAGGGACGGCTGGAGCAGGCGCTGTTCTTTGCGGAGCGCGCGCACCGTGCCGCGCCCGATCACGCCGGGGTGATGGCCGACTACGCGGCCCTGCTGGGCGCGCGGGGTCGGGGGAGCGAGGCCCTTCCGCTGCTGGAGCGTGCGCTTTCGATTGACCCTCGGAACCGACAGGCGCACTTTGCGCTCGTGGCCGAGCTGTTCACGGCGGGACGGATCGCCGAGGCGGAAGCCGCCGCCCGGCGCGCGCTCGAAGCCCACCCGGGCGATCGCGATCTGGAACTCAAGCTCGCGGCGGCACTCCTGAATCTTGGACTGGCCGATCGGGCGACCCCCCTGCTCTCGGCGATGCTCTTCCGCTCGCCCGACGACCTGGGCGTGGCCGAAGCACTGGCCACGATCATCAACTATGACCCGGGGGCCGACCGGCAGCGCGTGTTTCAGTCGCATGTGAACTGCGGGCGATTGCTTGCGACGCGCGAACTCATCCAGCCGTTCCGGCATGAGGCTTCGGCAAAGGCGCGAGGCGGCAGGCTTCGCGTCGGCCTGCTATCGCCCGATCTGCGACAGCATTCCGTAGGGTTTTTTGCCGAGCCGATCATCGAGCACCTCGACCGTGATCGATTTGATGTGTATGTCTATGACACGTCGCCGGCGCCGGACGACGCAACAGCGCGGATGCGCCGGCACCCGTGCACGTGGCGGCGCGCCGGACCATCGGGCCCGAGCGCCACACCCGCGGCGCTCGCCGCCGGCATTCACGCCGACGCGCTCGACGTGCTCATCGAGCTCTCCGGCCTGACCGCCGGGCACAGTCTCGCGGCACTGCTGTTCAGGCCCGCGCGCGTGCAGGCGACGTACCTTGGGTTTCCAAACACCACCGGCGTGCCCGCGATCGACTTCCGCATCGTCGATTCAAGCACTGATCCCGGCCCGCCCGCGGGCGACGCCGACATGTTCGCAAGCGAACGGCTCGTGCGGCTCGACCCGTGCTTCCTGTGCTATCGCCCCAGCGCCGGCGCGCCCGTGCCGCGCACGCGCTCCGCGAGACCACCCGGTGCGCCCGTCACGTTCGGCTGCTTCAACGCGCTCACGAAGATCAACGATCCGCTCCTGCGCCTCTGGGCGCGCGTGCTCGAGGCGACACCCGGCTCGCGCCTGCTCCTCAAGACGCGCGAACTCGCTTCGCCCGACGTGCGCGAGCACCTGGCCCGGCGGTGCGCCGCCGCGGGCTTGCCGCGCGAGCGCGTCGAGATCGCCGAGCCCACGCGCGGGCTTGACGCCCACCTGGCGGTCTACGACCGCGTGGACGTCGCGCTCGATACGTTCCCCTACGCCGGGACGACCACGACCTGCGACGCGCTGTGGATGGGCGTGCCCGTCGTCTCCCGCGCTGGCGATCGACACGCTTCCCGCGTCGGCCTCTCGCTTCTCGCGTGCGTCGGGCACGCCGAGTGGTGTGCCGAGCGCGACGACGAATACGTGCGCCTTGCGGCCGCGCTCGCTCGCGGCGCGGCGTTCGACCCGGCCTCAACCGGGCCTGCTCTTCGCGCGGCGGTCGCTTCGTCGCCCCTGTGCGACGCTCCGGGCTTCGCGCGCCGGTTTGAAGCGGCCATCGAGCAGATGGCCGGACGGGCCGCGGCCGCGTCATGAGGCGCGCACGCGCCGCGCCTCGCCGGTAAGCTCCCCCGATGGATCAGTTCTCCGGGGTCATTGGCGCGGCCTTGCTCATCCTGATCGCGTGGGCGTTCTCGACGGCACGAAACCGCGTCAACTGGCGGCTCGTCGCCTCGGGCCTGCTTCTCCAGATCGCGCTCGCGTTCCTGCTCCTGCGCTTTCCGCCCGTCGTGACCGCCTTCGGCTGGCTGGCCGCCGGCGTCACGCGCGTCATCTCGTTCGCCGACGAGGGCACGGCGTTCATCTTCGGTTCGCTTGCCGACGCTTCGCAGCCCTGGGGATTTGTCTTCGCCATCAAGGTGCTCCCGATCATCGTCTTCTTCGCGGCGCTCATGTCGGTGCTCTATCACCTGGGCATCATGCAGCGCGTGGTCGCGCTCGTGGCGTCGCTCCTGCGCGCGACGCTGGGGATCACGGGCGCCGAGGCGCTCTCCGCGGCGTCGAATCTCTTCGTGGGCCAGACCGAAGCGCCGCTCACCGTGCGTCCGTACATCGCCGGGATGACCCGATCGCAGCTCATGGCCATCATGACCGGCGGATTCGCCACCATCGCCGGTTCGGTCATGGCCGCGTACATCGGCATCCTCGGCGACGCCTATGGGCAGATCATCAGCGACGCGGAAGCGGGCCGCGTGCTCTTCGCCCGTCATCTGTTGACGGCGACGGTCCTCTCAGCGCCCGCCGGGCTCGTGATGGCCAAGATCATGCTCCCCGAGACCGAGGAACCGCGCCCGGAGACGCTCGGCGCCCTCATGACCGAGGAGCGCACCACGCGCAACGTCCTCGACGCCGCCGCCGCCGGCGCCACCGACGGCCTGCGCCTCGCGGCCAACGTCGCCGCCATGCTCGTCGCATTCGTCGCGCTCCTGGCGATGGTCAACTGGCCGCTCTCGGCTCTCAGTCGCGTCGACCTCGATTGGCTCCCGATCGCCACCTGGCGCCAGTCCCTGGGCATGCCCGAGTGGACGATCCAGAATCTTCTCGGCGGCGTGCTGCGACCCCTCTGCTGGTGCCTGGGCGCTCCCTGGGCCGAGTCGAGTCAGATGGGCTCATTCCTCGGCACCGGCATCGTCGCCACCGAGTTCATCGCCTATCTGAATCTGGCCGACGCGATCAAGTCGGGGAGCATTTCCCCGCGCACCGCGGCCATCACCACCTACTGCCTCTGCGGGTTTGCGAATATCCCCTCGATCGCGATTCAGATCGGCGGGCTCTCGGCCCTCGCGCCGAGCCGGCGCGCCGATCTCTCGGTCATCGGCCCGCGGGCCATGCTGGCCGGAGCCCTGGCATGCTGGATGACCGGGGCCGTCGCCGGGCTCTTCATCGCGTAGCATTGCCCGTGAAGAACCGCCCATCGGGGGACAACGTGCGTGCGCTGCTTGCGAGTCTCGTCGCATGCGGGCTTGCGCTCATGACCGGGTGCGAAAGCGATGGCGAAGGTGCCGTCGTCGCCGACCAGCCCCAGCCGTTCATCGGCCCGCAGCCCGGCCCGCAGCCGGCGCCGCCCGGAACGCCTTCGACAGCGTTCTCGCCGCAGGAAGCCGTGGCCCTGCTCGTGGCCATCCAGAAGGGCGAGAAGTCCGTCGACACCCTGACAGACCGCGAGCGGCTGATCCTCGCCGCCCTCGCGCAGCAGCAGCAGGAGCGCCGCGAGCGCCGCGGCGGCTGAACGCGCCGGCCCGCTTGCCGAAGAAGAGGCCGGTCGCTTTGGTGTTGGCGACGCTTGTGAGGAGAAGCATCATGCACGTCCTCGCCCCGATCGCGCTGTCCTCGATCCTGACCGTGTTCGTCGCCGATGAGCCGCCGGCAACGCCGCCGCCGGCCCCGAGCGGCTCTCTGGCCGGTCCCCGCGTGACCACCGAGCGTGATCAGACACTCGTCCGCCGCGATATGAGCGGACGGGTCGTGCGCCTGGAGATCTTCCCCGCCGAGGCAGCGCTCGCGCTCCTGAACCTCGGCGACGACGCCCGCGCGCGAGCGCGTCAACTGCTCGTCGAACGGGCCGCAATCCTTGATTCAACCGTGCGCGACAACATCGAGATGCTCACCGAACTCGTGAGCGCCGGGCAGTCGGGCGATCAGGCCGAGGCCGTGCGGATCGCCGTGGCGTTCTCTCAGCGGCTGCGCCCGCTGGCGCGACGGGGCGCGGTCGAGACCGAACTGGCCGGGGTTCTGCCGCCGGACGCCGCGAAACGCCTGCGCGAACTCGTCCGCGAGTATGAAGACGCGCTGGTCGAGGAAGCCGGCAAGCCGCGCTTCGAGGTCATGCTGGGCGAATCGCTCCGCCTCTGGGGCGAGCAGATCCGCCTTTCCTTCGAGCGTCAGGTGGCCAACGGCGACATCTTCTTCGAGCGGATGATCCGCGAGCTGAAGCTCCGGCCCGATCAGGAAACGCGCGTGCGCCGGCGCATCGAGCGCTTCGTCGAGGAGACCAGCCTCAACCCGACCTCGGAGCAGCAAAGGGCCTTTGGCCTGGAACTGCTCGCATGGCTCGACGCCGCGCAGGCACGAAGGCTGCTCCAATACATGCAGGGCCTGCAGCCAAGGCCGAAGCCGCCGGCCGAATCACCGAAGCCTGCGTCGGAGCACGCCGCCCCCATGCGAGAGGATCAATAGTCGCGCCCGCGCACGCCCTCGGGCGTGCAGTGCAGCGTCTTGTTCATTCCGCCGCGCATCACGTTGGCCACGCCCGGGGTCGCCTGCGTGGGGTTGTGCTTCTCGGCGTGCAGATCGGCGAAGCACATCGGCGTCAAGGCGTCGTAGTGATCACCGATCCGCGCGGGCTCCTTCGGCAGATACGCGATGTGCGCATCAAAGAGCATCACCTTCCCCGCCGGGAAGAGCACGTCGCCCGGCTCGACCGCGCCCAGCAGCGCATCGGCGGCCTGCGCTCCGGGCGTGAAGAGTTGCGGCCGGGCGACGAATGAGTTGCTGTACCGCACCGAGATCGCATCCTGGATCTCGCCGCGCCCGTCGGGATCCTCCGGCGGCTCGCTCGGAAGCCCGGGGGAGACCCACGTCTTGTAGTTCTCAGGCCAGCTCGCCAGCGTCAACGTGATGCCCGGCCAGAGCCACTCCTGCTGGAAATGGTCGGTCGTTCCGATGATCGACACCTCGGGCCACCACTCCACGAACAACACGCCGGGACGCGCGGGGATCTGCTCCCGCCCCGGCGGCGGCACGCCGCGCGAGCGATACGGATACGCGCGGTACGTCGCGCTGTAGGTCTCGAAGAGCTGCCCGACGCTGCGCTGGTTGGCCAGGGCGACGGTCTCGCGCGCCGCCGACCGCGCCCCCGCGACCGCCGGAACAAGGATCGAAATCAGCACCGCGATGATGCCGATCGCGACAAGGATCTCCACAAGACTGAACCCGCGGCTGGTCTTCTGCATGGCTTGCCCTTCGACAACAGCACCGATCGCACCGTCACTGACCGCGCCGAGGCAGGAGCGCCTTCGCCGCCGCTTCGTCTGAAATGAAGATCGCAAACTGCAAGGGCTGCCATGTGCCGTCCTTGATGCGCACCATCGTCACGATGAGGCTCGCCATGCCCGGGTCAACCCGCACGGTGGCGAACTTCAGCGGCACGCGCACCTCCACCACGCGCGTCGCCTCGCCATCGGCCGCACTCGCCGCCGCGGGAAAGAGCCCGCCCGTCGGCGCGATGATCTGCGTGATTTCCGGCCCATCGCCCGTCTGGCTCTTCGTCACCATCATGGCGCCGGGCGGCGCATCCTTCGGAAGCGCGAGCCCCCCGTCCTCCGGCACCGGCCGGGCGCGCAACCGCACCTTCGTTGGTTCGATGCTCGCGCCGCTCATCGCCGCACGCAGTTCGGCCCCCCGCGCAGGCGCACCGTTCGCACCCGCCATCACCGGCAGGCTCGACGCATCGCCCCCGAGCTGCGCCACCATCGAGCGGTACGCCTCCTCGCCGCGCACGCGCCCGAGGATCGCCTCGGTCGACGCGACGGCAAGCTGTTCCGCCTCGCTCGACGGCGCGGTCGACCACCGCAGCACCGCCGGCGCGGCTTTCTCGATGTTCACTTTCAGCAACTCGCGCACGCTCGCCGCCTCGGCATCGCTCCGGCTCGCCGGAAACTCAAACGGCACCTCGCCCATCACGCTCGCGTCGGGCCTCATCCACTCAAGCTGCTCGCGCAGCGCCTCGGGCGTGGTCCCCATCTGGCGCGCCGCCTCCTCAAGACTGCCGGCGCTTCGCTCGATGCCGCCGGGCGGGCTCGCTCCCGACGGCCCGTCGACGACTCGGCGCGTCGTGCCCGCAACGCCCGTCGGAGCATCACCCGGAGCAACCGGAGCCTCACCGTGTCCGGCAGCCCCGGCGGGCCCCGGTCCACCCGGTTCTCCAGCCCGAGCCAGCCGCGCCTCGCGCGCGTTCGGCCGCGGGCGCGAATACGCCTGCCACTGCCACGCCGCCGCGCCCAACGCGCACACGGCAAACAGCCCGGCCACCAGCATCTTCACGCGCCGACCGCCCGTCCCCCCTCCTGCCCCAGCCGAGTGTCCCATGAGCGGGCTCCTTTGGCCTCCAAGATGCGCCAGCCCCCTTGCCCCGTCGCGACGGCCCCCGTGCGCGCTCCGCCGATCGCTCCATGCCGCTTTCAACCCCTCCACTCAGCCCCCCCCGCTCACACTCCCCACCGTATCATCCGCCCCATGAAGATTCACGAGTACCAGGGTCGCCAACTGCTCAGCGAGTTCGAGATTCCCGTCCCGCCCGGACAAGTCATCGATCGCATCGAGGCTGCGGCACCCGCCTTCAAGGCCGCGACCGCCCGCCAGGCCGAGCCGCTCGCCGTGGTCAAGGCCCAGGTGCACGCCGGCGGCCGCGGCAAAGCCGGCTTCGTCAAACTGGTGCGCTCACCGCAAGAAGCCGAGACCGCCGCCCGTTTCATGCTCACCACGCGCATGAAATCGCCCCAGACGCCGCCCGAGGGGCTCGAGGTCAAGAAGCTGCTCGTCGCGCAGGCGGCGGACATCGCCGCTCGCCCCGGCGGCGGCAACGAAGAGTTCTACCTCGCCATCACCACCGACCGCGCCTCGCGCCGCAACATCCTCATCGCCTCGCGCGAGGGCGGGGTCGAGATCGAACAGGTCGCCCACGACCGCCCCGATGCCATCATCAAGGTCCCCATTCATCCGCTCCTCGGGCTCCAGGCCTACCAGGCACGCGACGTTGCCTACGCCCTCGGCCTCAAGGGCAAGCAGGTCCCCCAGGCCGTGCACATCATGCAGCGCCTCGCCCGCCTCTTCGTCGAGAAGGACTGCTCGCTCGCCGAGATCAACCCGCTCATCATCACGCCCCCGGGCCCGAGCGCGCCCGACGGCGTCGTCATGGCCATCGACGCCAAGTTCAACTTCGATGACAACGGACTCTTCCGCCACCCCGAGCTCGCGGCCATGGCCGACCCGACCGAAGAGAACCCCGCCGAGCTCCGCGCCCAACGCTTCGGCCTCTCCTATGTCGCGCTCGACGGCAACATCGGCTGCCTCGTCAACGGCGCAGGCCTGGCCATGTCCACCATGGACATCATCAAGCACTTCGGCGGCGAGCCCGCCAACTTTCTCGACGTCGGCGGCTCGGCCAGCGAAGAAGCCGTCACCGAGGCCTTCTCCATCATCCTCGGCGACGCGCGCGTCAAGGGCGTGCTCGTCAACATCTTCGGCGGCATCATGAAGTGCGACATCATCGCCCAGGGAATCGTGAACGCCGCCACCAAGTTCAGGAACCCCGACGGCAGCACGGGCTTCAAGGTGCCGCTCGTCGTGCGCCTCGAGGGCACCAACGTCGACGCGGGCCGCAAGCTGCTCGAAGGCGCACGCTCGAAGCTCCCCACGCTCCAGGCAGGCACGGACCTCGCCGACGCCGCGAAGAAAGTGTGCGCGGCCGTGGGGTGATCGCCCCGCCCGCGCCAAGCGGTACGCGCGCGCCTGTACCGGCAGCGTTCACGCTCGGCCCGCGTCCCCCGGCTCGACCGTCACCACTTCCTGCTCCGCGATCCGTCGCGCCCGCGCGTGCTCCCGCCCGCGCATGAACGCCGCGCCCAGCACCGGCGAGGCCGCCACGATCAGCACCAGCAGCAGGGCCGGAATCGCCAGCAGCGTGTCGATCGGCACGAACACCACCGCCAGCCCCACGCCCAGGACGCCCGCGATCCCGAAGATGAGCGCAAACATCCGCCACGCGCGCCGGCGCATCGCGTGCGGCGGCGGCATCCCCTCCGGCGAAACCTCTCGCATCACCAGGTCCTCGCGATCCTCCACCGTCCCCGGCGGCGCCTGCACCTGTGACTCCTCAATGCGCACGTCACGCGGCGAGGTGTACGCGTGCCCGCCTTCGTTCTCCCAGCGCTGCACGGGCGCCGGCTTGGGTTCCACCCTCGAATACGACAAGCCCGGCGTGTTGGACAGTTGTTCTCGTTGCATCGCCGACCTCCCCGCGGCTCATCGCCGCTGGACGCGGATCGAACCACTCGTCCCCCTTATTGCTACGTTGCCCGTCGCACCCGGGCGCGATGTTCTTCAGAATTCCCCTTCAAGCGGCAGTGACCTGTTCGAAGGGATCCTTTCGATTCGGGAAACAAACCCAACACCGCCTGGTGCAGCGAGTGAGCCCGAAGTTTGCTGTTTGTTTGACAGGCGGTTTGCTCAAACTCGACATCCTGCAGGACACATCAGACTCAAGCAGCTTGCTCGCACACACACCTTGGGAGTACGCTGCGCGAGTCCTGCGATCGGGCCGATTTCAACCAGGACGGCAACCCCGACCCCGACGACCTCGGCGACTACATCAACTCGTTCTTCAGCGTGAACGCTTCGGAGTGCTGAGCTGTGCGCGCGCAGCCGCGCCCATGAGAAGACCCCGGTGCGCGGTCCCGGGGTCTTGGGTTCAATCCGCATGCGATGCGGGCGTCACGTCGACCGTGCCGCTTCCGTGGGCTTCTCTGGTGAGGGTTCCGCCGGCGGCGCGTCCTTCACGTCGAAGAACAGGTGCTCCTCGTCCTTCCCTTCGGCGCCCTGCCGGCGTGTCACGGCAATCGTGCTCCCCGACTTCAGGTTGCCCGTGAGCAGCATTTCGCTCAGCGGATCCTCGAGATACTGCCCGACGGCCCGGCGCAGGGGCCGCGCGCCCATGTCGGGGTTGTACCCCTTGTCGATGAGGAAGTCCTTGGCCCGCTGATCGAGCTCGAGCGACACCATCTGCGCCTTCACTCGCTCGGCGACCTTCTTCACCTCGAGCTCAACGATGTTGGTGAGGTCGTCCTTGGTGAGCGGACGGAACACGACCACGTCATCGAGACGGTTGATGAACTCGGGCCGGAAGAACCGCTCGATCTCCTTCATGAGGATCGACTTGATCTGCTCGAAGTCGCCCGTTTCCGTGCGCTTGCCGAAGCCGAACCCGCCGCCGCCCTTGATGAGGTCGGCGCCGATGTTCGACGTCATGATGAGGATGACGTTGCGGAAGTCGACGTTGCGCCCGAACGAGTCGGTCAGGCGCCCTTCTTCCATGATCTGGAGGAGCATGTTGAAGACGTCGGGGTGGGCCTTCTCGACTTCGTCGAGCAGGATGACGCTGTACGGACGCCGGCGGACGCGCTCGGTGAGCTGCCCGCCCTCTTCGTAGCCGACGTAGCCCGGGGGCGCGCCGACCAGGCGGCTCACGTTGTGCTTCTCCATGTATTCCGACATGTCGAGCGTGATGAGCGCCTCCTCGTCGCCGAACATGAACTCGGCGAGCGCCTTGGCCACGAGCGTCTTGCCCACGCCGCTGGGCCCGCAGAAGATGAACGAGCCCATCGGGCGGCGCGGGTCCTTGAGGCCCGCGCGGGCGCGCCGGATGCTCTTGCTGATCGCCTTGATCGCGTCGTCCTGGCTGATGACCTTCTTGTGCAGCTCCTTCTCGAGATCGAGCAGGCGCTCGGCCTCTTCCTTCTTGAGCCGCTTGAGCGGGACGCCGGTCATCTTGCTGATGACCTCGGCGATCACCTCGTCATCGACGACGCCCGCCGCCGTCACCGACTTCTCGCGCCACTCACGCTGGATCTGCTCCTTCTTCTTGCGGAGCTGCTCCACCTTGTCGCGCATCTCGGCGGCGCGCTCATAGTCCGCGGCCTTCACCGCCTCGTCCTTGTCCACGCCGAGCCGCTCGATCTGCGCTTCGATCTCCGCAAGGTCGGGTGGCTTCACCATGCTCTTGATCCGCACGCGCGCCCCCGCCTCGTCGATCGCGTCGATCGACTTGTCGGGCTGCACGCGCCCGGTGATGTACCGGCCCGAGAGATCGACCGCCGTGCGCAGGGCTTCGTCGGTGATCCGCACCTTGTGGTGCTGCTCGTACTTCTCGCGCAGACCCTTGAGGATCTCGACCGTCTGCTCGTTGTTGGGCGGGTCCACGGGGATGGGCTGGAACCGCCGGGCGAGCGCCGCGTCCTTCTCGATGTACTTGCGGTACTCGTCAAACGTCGTCGCGCCGATGCACTGGATCTCGCCGCGCGCCAGCGCCGGCTTGAGCACGTTGCTCGCGTCGATGGCGCCCTCCGCCCCGCCCGCGCCCACGAGCGTGTGCAGCTCGTCGATGAACAGGATCACGTTCTTGGCGCGGCGAACCTCGTTCATCACCGCCTTGATGCGCTCTTCGAACTGCCCGCGATACTTCGTCCCCGCGACCATCATCGCCAGGTCGAGCACCACCAGCCGCCGGTCGCTCAGGATGTCGGGCACCTCGCCCGCGATGATCCGCTGCGCCAGCCCCTCGACGATCGCCGTCTTGCCCACGCCCGCCTCGCCCAGCAGGACGGGGTTGTTCTTGGTCCGCCGGCAGAGCACCTGCACGAGCCGCTCGATCTCGTTCACGCGCCCGATCACCGGATCGAGGGCGCTCTCCTTGGCAAGCTCGGTGAGGTCGCGCCCGAAGGAATCGAGCGCCGGGGTCTTGCTCTTGCCCTTGGCCGCCGGCGTCCCGGGTTCAGATCCGCCGCCCGACGAGCCGCTGGGCTCCTTGCCCGCGCTCCCGCCGCCGCCGCCCGTTGATTCCTCCTGCTCGGTCCCGGCACCGAGGAGATTGAGCACCTCCTCGCGCACCTGCTCGAGCTTCAGCCCCAGGTTCATGAGCACCTGGGCGGCGACGCCGTCGTGCTCGCGGAGCAGCCCCAGCAGCAGGTGCTCGGTGCCCACGTAGTTGTGGTTCAGGTTCCGCGCTTCTTCGATCGCGTACTCGATGACCTTCTTGGCACGCGGGGTCTGCGGCAGCTTCCCCATCGTCACCATCTCGGGGCCGGCCTTGACCAGCTTCTCAACCTCCAGGCGAACCTTGCGCAGGTCCACGTCGAGGTTCTTCAGAACGTTCGCACCCACGCCGGAGCCTTCCTTGACAAGCCCCAGCAGGATGTGCTCGGTCCCGATGTACTCATGGTTGAACCGCTGGGCTTCCTGGTTGGCCAGGGCCATCACGCGGCGGGCTCGATCGGTAAAGCGTTCAAACATGCGCGTCTCCTCGGGCCTTGCAGGCCCACTTCGCCCCGTTCCGCTCCTCCATCGGCCAAAGGCCGAAAGCGAATCGGACGGAATGCTCGACTGGAGTCAGTAGTCCATCGAAAGGGGTCCGAGTCTAGGCAACTCCCCTTGGAGTTCGGACCGTGGAAGGGTCACCTCTGAATACGTCAGAGGCGGGGTTATCGGATGACGAACATCGGTTCTGAATCCAACAACCCAGAGAACCTCCGGTGCGAGCGGCGTGCCCCGCCCGATCGCCCCTGGCGCGGCTGAAACTCGGTTGCAACGCGACACCCTCGGGTGGCACGCCCGCCGGAATGCCGGTTTGGCAGGAATCCTCGCACCCTCCCGCTTCGCTTCACGCGATCATGCATGCGCCGGTCACCGGACCAGCAGCACACTGGTCGCCGAAATAGAAGTTCAGGAAGTCGCCAAGGTCATCCGCGTCGATGAACCCGTCGGCGTTGAAGTCCGCGCTCTCCGCTTGCGGATTCGCAAAGTACCGATTGATGAGGTCGCCCAGGTCGTCGGCGTTGACGACGCCATCAACGTTCACGTCGCGCCGGCAACACTCGGGCGGAAGCACCGCAAGGCTCACCCCAGCACTCGTCACATTGCCGCAAGCGTTGGTGACCACGCAATCGACCATTCGAGCCGGTGACATCGGCACTGCCGACAGCGTCAAAGTGGGTCCGGTCGCGCCGGCGACCACCATCCCCGTGGGCGGCGGGGCAGGAGGCGAATCGACCAGCGGCGTGCCGTCGATTCGCCACTGGTAGCGCATCGTCGGTGCGTGCCCCGAAGCCGACACGCTGAAGCTTGCCGAGCCCCCCATGCAGGGGCGCTGATCCACCGGCTGGCTCGTTACCTCCGGACAGCGCACGCCGACTTGAAACACCAGGCTCTGGTTGGGGAGCGTCACGGCCGACGCCGCCTGCCCCGTTGACCCGCTCACGGCGTAGATGTAGCGCGCACCGATGTTGGTCACATCGACGCGAACCATCCGCGGCGGGCCGGGCCGGGGCGTGTAGACCACCCGGTACACCGGCACGCGCTCCATGTGCCCGTACGGGCCGGTGCCGTCGGCCCCGAAGTTGAACGTCCGCCCGCCGATCACGTTGGTCACGAACGGGCTGCCGGTCACGGGATTGGTGAACTGACCGTTGTTTGCTTCGGTGTTCGACCCGAGAAACATGGGCGCGACCTGCGGCTGAAACGAGCCGCGGAGCGGCGCGAACATGCCCGCGAGCGGCTGAGCTGCCGTGTCGATGAGCGTCCGCGCGTCCACCGCCCGAGTCTCGCCCCGACCGAGCGACCCCTGGCTCAGACCCTGGCCCGCGGCAAACTCATCGACGAATGTCATCCGGAACAGCGCCCCCCCGACCCGGCTGATCCCGAAGTTCGCCGTGTTGTGCGTCCCGGGGAGGATCGTGATCCGCGCTGACATCGTGATGCCGACCGCCGTCACGTCGGGGCCTGCCGCGAGGGGGCCGGATTCATCCGCCGCGAACACCACCTCCCACATCTGGGCGGTCGAAGGCGCCGGCTGGGCGAGTGCCGCGGCCGCGCCGGCGAGCGAAAGCCCAACGGGAACCAACGCCGACTCAAGGCGCGTGCGCATTCACGCAGTATCGACAGTCCGCCGCTCGACGCGACAGAATCGAATCGCGCTCCGCGGGCCGGGCTGGAGGGCGCATGGCGCGGCTTCGCTACTTCTCCGTGAGCACGATCGCGCCGTCGAACGCCGTCTCGAAGTCGGGGCGCGACTTCCAGGTCTGCACGGCCTCGGCGTAGATCTCGGCGAGCTTCACGTCGCCGAAGCGGCGCGCCAGCATGTCGAACTTCTCCAGGCACGGATCGAACCGGCCCGCGGCATAGTCAGCCACCGCATCCTCGGTGAGCTGGAGCCACTCCTCCGTCGCCGGGCCGTGGGGTTCAAGCCGCCCGACAAGCTCGGAGAGAAGATCGGCCTCCTTCTTGCCCTTGACGAACACCTTGCCGATGGTCCGCCAGCGCACATCGGGCCCGGCGAAGTCGCGCGTGCGCTGCACCGCGAGGATGCGCGTCCCGAAGAACTTGTTGGCGCCTTCAAGACGGGCGGCGAAGTTCGCCGTGTCGCCCAGGAGCGTGTAGTTCGAGTTTCGCGGCGGGTTGCCGAAGTCGCCGACCATGCACGGCCCGGTGCAGATGCCGACGCGCACGCGCAGGCGCCCGGCTTCCTCAAAGGCGCCGGCGTCGTTGAGCTCATCGAGGCGGGCGAGCATGGAGACGGCGGTCGCACACGCGTGGCGCGCGTGCTCCGGGTCGTCGAGCGGCGCGTTGTAGAACGCCATGATGCCGTCGCCCAGGTACTTGTCGAGCGTCCCGCGGTTCTGCTGCAGGATCTCGGTCATCTCCTTGAGATACTTCGACAGGCACTTGGCCAGCAGCTCCGGGCCCAGCCGTTCCGAGGTCGTGGTGAAGTCGGCCACGTCGGTGAACATCACCGTCATGTCGCGCATCGACGGGCGCATGGTGCCCAGTTCGGGGTTGTTCACCAGGATGTCAACCACCGCCGGCGACACGTAGCTCTTGAACCGCTCCTCGGTCACCTTGCGCCCGCGCTGCTCGACGAGCAACCGGTGCAGGAGGACGGTCACCCACCCGCCGCCCGCGGCGACACCCGGACCGGCGATCGCCGCGATCGTGAGCCGCGCATCCCACAACAGTGCGCCCGAGATCAGGAACCAGGTCACCCCCAGCGCGACCAGCGCCAGCGGGCCTGCGAACACATTCAGGCGAACGCCCAGCCACGTTCCCATGATGCCCATGATCCCGATGGAGACGAAATCCACCCACGGATCCCACCGGGCGCGAACCATGTTGCGCAGGAGCGCGTTGGCCACCGCCACGTGCACCATCGCTCCGGGAGTCTTCGAATCGATCGGCGTGCTCACCACGTCTGAGTCAGTCGCCAGCGCGGTGAAGCCGACCACGACGATCTTCCCGCCCAGGAGATAGGCGAGCTGCCGCCTGATCTCCGCGACCGCCAGGATCGAATCGTCGATCTCGTTCAACACGATCGGGATATCCAGCGCGGTGGCGGCGGTCTCGAGCACGGCCCGATCTTCAGGCTGAAGGTCGGGAATCGTGTCAATGTCGGCGCGGGTCTTGACGCCCGCGCTGGTGTCGAGAAACTCCACCGCCTGCGCGTGCGCCTTGCGGGCGATGCGCCGCACCGTCTCCAGCTCCCGGAGCCAGTTCACGTTGTCGGTCTCGAACAGGATCAGCTCGCCCGATTCATCCGGCGCCAGGCGCAGCAGCCGCCGGATCGCGAGGCGAAACTCGTCGCGCTCTTCGGGCGTGATGAGCTGCGTCAGGAACCGTGCGCACGCCTTCTCCACCACCCGCGCCAGGTTCATGAAGTTCGTCCGCAGTCGCTCCGCCTGGAGCGTCGGCTCGTACAGCCGGCCCGCCTGCACGATCTGCGTCCGCGCCTCGTCCAGGCGGAAGAGCTGCCACTCCCACCCGCTCATCTCCGACGCGCGCCGGTTGAAGACCAGTTCGAGCTGTTCCTCGTTTCCCGCGAAGCGCTGGCGCGCCGATTCCACCGCCGCCGCCACCTGCCCCGCCATGCCGTACACCCCGCGCGGCCAGGTGACGTACGTCAGCCCGTCCACCTCGTTGCCCCGCCGGAATCTCGACTTCATCAGCGGAAATCGCGTCTCCGTCTCGCCCACGCGGATGACAAAGTCGTTGCTCCCGATCTCGACATCTTCGGGGTACACCCCGCGGTACTCCATCACCGCCGCCAGCCCCAGCGAGGGCCACAGCCGCGCCCGATGCTCCACCCAGAGCGGCACGCGCCGCGTGCGGCTGTCCACGTCGATGGTGTCGAACGACACGTTCGCCAGTCGCGCCGCCGGCGTCGCCAGCACGGACGTCGGCGGGTTGGGATCGCTCGAACGCGCCCACGGCCGGGCCGCTACTCCCTGCGGCAGCGAGGACAGGTCCGACGCCGACTTGATCGCCAGCACCCGGTCGAGCACCCGGCGCATCTCGTCCTGCTCGTGCCCGAGCGTGCGCACCGTCTCCTCCTCGCCCCAGATGGCACGCCGCAGCGTGTTGAGCGCGACTTTCTCCGCCTCCCGATACGCCGCCGCCTGCGATGGCACGGCCGATCCCGCCCACGTCGCCGGAATCTCCTGCATCCGCCGCAAGGCTTCCTGCACCTCGCTGTCGCGTTCGAGAACCTGGAACACCGGATCGAGGCGCACGCGGGCGCTCACCTCGTCCGACTGCCGGATCTCCTGCGCCGGAAACTTCGCCGCCAGCACGACGCGCGAATGGTCCGCGATCGCCCGCGCCAGGATCTTGTCGTCATCCACCGGCACCAGCCGGCGCTCGAGCTCCTCCTCCGTCGGCGGCGTCTCGCGGAACTCCCACTCCAGCGGGTTGGGCTCCTCGACATACCGGCGCGGTTGCGGCTCGTTGAGCAGAATATCGAGCGCCACCACGTTCGCCTTCGCCCGCTTCAACTCATACACAATCGCCGCGAGCTTCTCCCGATCCCACGGCCAGCGCCCCACCGTGTCCAGCGAGCGATCGTCGATCGCCACCAGCGCCACCTCTTCGGCGGGCTGCCCCGTGCGTGCGTAGAACAGCCCCTGCTGCTCGTCCTGCGCCATGAACTCGAACCGGTCCAGCCCCCCGCTCCACCAGATGATCGCGACGGCCACCGTCATCATCGAGCCGAGCAGCCACTGGCGATACTCCATCGCCGCTGCCCGCCGCCCGCGCGATTTGTTCCGATTCCGTCGAAGCCACTTCATCGGTTGAACCCATCGCGGCCGAGGCTCGCCGCCCGCGGCGCCGCCCGAAGCCCCATCATCGACGCTCGACGACCGGGTACTCTACTCGACCACCGCGGCACGCGCGCCACGCCGCCGCGAGACCTTGGAGGCCGTTCCATGCACACCCTGGCCCTGCGCCTGCTCGTCGTCCTCCTCGGGCTCACCTTCTGGCCCATGCCCGCCCCGGCGGCGCAGCCACCGGACACTCCGGCTGCACAACGGACGTTCGCCCAACGCCTCGCCGCCCGATGCCGGGCCGAAATGAGCGATCAGCGCCTCGTGGGGCTCTCCGTCGCGATCGCCGGCACCCGCGGGATCATGCACGTCGATCACTTCGGCTTCGAGGACCGGGAGCGCCGCATCGCCGCCTCCGACCGCACCATGTACCGCTGGGCCTCCGTCTCCAAGCCGCTCACCGCGGTGGTCGCCATGCAGCTCGCCCGTGACAAGCGGCTCGATCTCGAGGCCGACGTGCGCGCGCTCGTGCCCGAGTTCCCCGACAAGGGCAGGACCATCACGCCGCGTCTGCTCCTCACGCACCAGGGCGGAATCGTCCACTACTCCAACGGGCCGGTCATCCGCACCATCCGCACCTACGACTCCACCCACCCTTTCCAGGACGCCATCCTCGCCCTCGACACCTTCAAGGACTCACCGCTCGTCTGCGAACCCGGCGAGAAACATTCCTACACGACCCACGGCTACCTGCTCCTCGGCGCCGTCATCCAGCGCGCCGGCGGCAAGCCGTACTGGGATCTCGTGCGCGAACGCGTCTGCCTCCCCCTCGGGCTCGAAACCCTTCGGCCCGATTACCAGTGGGAAAGAATCGAGCACCGCGCCGTCGGATACGTCAAGCAGCGCGACGCCGACGCCATCCTCTCGACCGACACCGACGTGAGTTGGAAGCTCCCCGGCGGCGGGTTCATCTCGACGGCGCGCGACATGGCCCTCTTCGGCGCGGGGTTGCTCGATGAGCGACTGCTCGATGCGCCCACCAAGGCCGCCATGTGGACGCGCCAAGCCACTCGCGACGGCGTCAAGACCGGCTACGCCCTCGGATGGAGCATCGGCCGCATCGGTGGGCGCGTGACCGCCTCCCACTCAGGCTCGCAGGAAAAGACCGCGACACAGTTGCTTATCGTGCCGCCGAGCGGGAGCAAGCCGGGCTTCGCCGCGGCCGTCCTCAGCAACACGCAGGGCGCCGAACTCGCCGATCTCGTGCGCGACATCATGAAGATGACCCTCGACGAACACGCGGGGGCGGATGCGGGCGCCGCCGAACCCGACGAGGCGCCTATGCCCCCAGCGCCGGCCCGATGATCGGAATCTCGCGCCGGTGGATGCCGAGAACGCCCAGGCTCGCGGCGAGCACCACGAGCGCCAGCGCGAACAGCAGGCCGCCATCGCTGCCCGGCGTGCCGTCCTGATTGGGCACCGCCACGCCCAGGATGAGCAGGTGTGAGCCGACAGCGCCGAGCATGATGCCCGCGGCAAGCGCGGCGCCGATGGTCGTCGTCGCCGGGACCAGCAGCAGCACCGCGGCGACCAACTCCGCCGCGCCCGATGCCAGTCGGCCCCAGGGCTCGGCGCCGACTCTCGTAAAGATGTAGACGCTCTCGGGCGCACCGGTGAACTTGAAGAAAAGCGTCTGCAGGAGGATGAGCGCCGCCGCCGAGCGCAGCACCCATGAGACGATGATCGCCCACCGGGAAATCCCGGGTTTCTCGCTCACGAGCGACGCGAGGGCCGCCTGTTCGTCCAAAGGTCACCTCCGGTCCGCGCTGTGGCGCCGACCTTCGGATGACCCGCGACGCAGAAAGTTACGCTCGCCCGAACAGGGCAATCACTCCGGCGACGGGCCCGAAGGCTGGGCGGAGTGGGTCAAGTGCTCGTCGGCGCCCGCCGGCGGCTCCTCGGGCTGCACTTCCACCCCCACGCGCACCACCCGTGTCGGGCGCGCTTCGAGGATCACAAACACCATCCGCTCATGCGTGAACCGCTCGCCCTTGACGGGAATGCGCCCCAGCGTCGTCGTGATGAATCCGCCGACCGTGTCGTACTCCGGGCTCTCGGGAACTTCGACGCCCAGCGTGCCGAGCACCGGGTTGACTTCGTCGATGCGCGCCGCCGCGTCGATCTCCGCACGCTGCTCCTGCTCGTGGAGCTGCACGCTCGGCGTCTCGGGCGGCCCAGGCTCGTATTCATCCTTGATGTCGCCGACGATCTCCTCGAAGATGTCCTCGATCGTGACCAGGCCCGCCGTGCCCCCATACTCGTCGGCGACCAGCGCGATGTGCACCTTCTTCTGGATCATCTCGTCGAGCAGCTCGCGGACCGTCTTGCTCCACGGCACGACCACGGGCGGCCGCAGGATCGACTTGAGGTCGAAAGGCTTGCCCCCGCCGTGGGTGCCCTCACCCGCGAGCCACTTCATCAGGTCCTTGACGTAAAAGATGCCCACGATGTTGTCGAGGTTCTCCTCGAACACCGGGATGCGCGAGTGCCCGATCTTCTTGATCGTCTGGATGAGCGTGCCGAGGTTGTTGGTGTATTCGAGGGCCTGCACATCGGTCCGCGGCGTCATGATTTCCTCGACGGTGCGCGACGGGAACTTCATGATCGCTTCGATCATCTCGCGCACCTTCTCATCCAGCGCGCCCAGGCTCTCTCCCTCTTCAACGACCGAGAGCAGGTCGGCCTGCAGGCGGTCCGCCGGCGTGTGCCGCTCGGCCCCCACCAGCCGCCGCACCATCTCATCCAGAAACCGGCCCGCCGCCAGGAGCGGCGAAGCGACCCGCTCCAGCGCTCGGAGCGCCACGCAGTTTTGCGCAATGAGCTTGGCCCCCGCATGATGGGCAATGCTCATCGGAATGGAGACCGAAAACACCCAGAGCACCACCAGCGCGATCCCCGCGCCCAGCAGCACGTCGGCCACCGGCGGGATCGTCTCGCCCGCCGGATCGACCTGCGCGACCCAGAAGATCAGCCCCCCCACCACCGCCAGTTCACACACCAGGCGGAACAGCCCGACCGCCGAGGCGTGGGCCGTCGCTCGATCAAAGATCACCTCGACGCGCGCCCGCGAGGCGGCGCCGTCCGGGGTCTCCGGCAGGCACTCCTCGACCGCGCCCCGGCTCGTGATCCCCAGTGCGATGTACAGCGCCGAGAGCACACAGCCCAGGAACATCGCCGTGAGCACGATCAGCAGCGGAGCCCAGGCGATCATGAACCCCCCTCCGCACGCTCGGCAAACACCGGCCCCACGCCGATCGCCGTCAGCACCTCGTCCTCCCGGTCGTGCATCCGCTCGGCAGCGTCCTCGGCGTGGTCATCCTCGCCCAGGCAGTGCAGCACGCCGTGGAGCGCGTAGAGCAGCAGTTCCGCCTCAACCGGGTGGCGGCGTTGCCCGGATTGCCGGCGGGCCTCGTCCACACACAGCACCAGGTCGGCGTCCAACGGCCCCTCGGGCGTTCCCCTCAGGTCGAATGTGAGCACATCGGTCGTGCCCGGCACCCCACCGAATCGCTCATGCGCGGCCGCCATCTCGGCATCCCCCACCAAGCGAACCTCCACCCGACCGGTCAACCCGAGGTGCGTCAACGCGGCCGCCAAGCGGTCGCGGAGCCACCGGGTCGGCTGCTCCGGCAGGCGCCCCCCAGGGTCTGCAATGTCGACGCTCGCGGCGCCGCGGGTTCCGGATGGGAGGGGGTCGTCTGACATTCGTCGGGTACCCACGAGATCGTACACTGGCGAGGGGGTCGAACAACTCAACCCAACGTTTTCGCGTTGAGTTGTTCGCATTATACTCGGTAAACAGGCCGCGATGGCGGACCCGTGCTGAATTTGCCGATAGCGGAGGACATGGCAGGCGCCATCGGCACCCAGGCAAAACACCTATTATCTTTTGGGCAGACCTTTGGATCGGGTGCAAACCCTTGGGTTTTTGTGCCGACAACCGAAGCCGCCCTCGCCGAAAACCCGGACCAACCAGAACTTGCCCTGCTTTGCGTGCGAGCTTTGGTTCGACTGGGATTGAAGACTCGGGCTCGGGAGTTGCTCGACCGGCTTGACCGGGCCGGTGTATCGGGACCGCCGGATCTCGATCGGGCGGTTTCGGCCATGGTCGACGACCGGCAGGGACCGGCAGAGCGGGCGGATGCGGTCGTGAAAGCGCTGGACCGGCTGCGAGCCAGGGGCGTGAGCGTCCCTGTCAGCGTTCAGGAATGGCTGGCGGCTCGAGCCGGGCAGGAGTGGTTCCGAACGGTCAACGGCAGCGTGGTTCGGCGGGAACGGTTCGGCCCATCGGGCGAGCCGGGCCGGTGGGTGCGGTTTGTAGACGACGTCGGCCTGGCGCGACAGCCGCTGGGACTGCTCCCCAAGCTTCGGCCTGGGGAAAAACCCGGACCCGTCTACTTCGAGGGGATAGACCCGCCGTGGATGGTCATGCGCGTGGCGGCAGAGCGGCCGGTGCAGGCCGATGGGTTCGCTCCGGGCCTGGTGCTGGTGGTGGAAGACCCGCTGGAAGTTCTCGATGCCTGCGCGGTGACCGACCTTGAACCCCTGCTGAGCGAAGAGCGCGTCGAGTTGATCGTGGGGCCGGGGGCCATCGAGGGGCTTGAACGCCGGCTGGCGGCGCGGTTGCCGCTGCAGCTTGGATCGATCTGCCTGCGCGTCGACGGCTCGCGGCTGGGCCCGACCGGGGGCGTCGTCGAGCGTGCGCTTGCGTCGCAGCGCGTGGAGGGGGAGCTGAGCGTTTCGGCGGCGCGCGCGGCGTACGCGGGTCGCGATCGAGGGTGGTGGGCGCGGCGGTATGCCGAGGCGCTTCGAGCGGGTTCGAACGACCCGCTGCGGGTGCTTCTCCCCACCACGCGCTATTCGACGTATTTGCGGTACGCGAGCGGCGACCTGGCGCGGGCTTTTGAAGCCGCCGGGCATCGAGCGCGGGTGCTCATCGAACCGGATGATTCGAGCACGCTGCTCGGGTGGGCGTATGCGGACGCGGTGCGCGAGTTCGACGCCGACCTGGTGGTGATGCTCAACTATCCGCGCCGACACCTTGAAGGCGTGCTCCCGGCGGAGGTGCCGGTGGTCTGCTGGGTGCAGGATGCGATGGGGCACCTGTTTGATCGCGCCGTCGGGACGAGCCAGGGGCCGCTGGATTTTCTGGCGGGCCACCTGCACATGTCGTTCTTTGGCGTGTTCGGCTACCCGATGGAGCGGGCGGTCGCGTTCCCGGTGCTCGCGAGCGCGGCGAAGTTCCACGACGGTCCGGCGGACAGCGCGTGGGCCGAGCGCGCCGCGTGCGAGATCGCGTGTGTTACGCACCACAGCCAGACGCCGGCGGAGCTGCGGCTGCGGATGATCGCGGAGGCGATGGCGGGACCGGACCCGGTGCGCGCCCGCGCGATCATCGAGTCGATCGGCGCGGCGATCGACGGGATGGTGCAGCGCGCGATGGCTGCTCCGCTCGCGGGGCAGGTGCGATCGGTCGTGGTCGAGGCGATCCGACGAACGGGCCAGGAGGCGACGGAAGAGCAGATCACGCGCGTGGCGAACCGCGCCGCGTGGCCGATGCTCGATCGCGCGATCCGGCACCAGACGCTGGCGTGGGCGGCGGGGGTCGCCGAGCGGCGCGGGTGGCGGATGCACATCTACGGGCGCGGTTGGGAGAAGCATCCGCAACTGGGGCGGTATGCGCGGGGCGAGCTTGAGCACGGGGAGGCGCTGCGGGCGGCGTACCAGTGTGCCGCGGTGAACCTGCATGCGTCGGCGCACACGAACATTCATCAGCGCGTGATGGAGTGCGCCCTGGCCGGGGGGCTCCCGCTGTGCCGCCTGACGATGGATCATCTGTGCCAGCTTGGGGGGTACGCCGCGGCGAGCCTGGTGCACGCGGGGGCGCCGATCGAAGCGCGCGTAGGCGAGGCGCTGCCGACGGCGGCCGCGTGCGACCACTGGAGCGCGATGGCGCTGTGCGCGCAGTTGCAGCGACTGGGTGTGGACGGGAGCGCGCCGGGCGGGTTTCACATCGGGGAGCAGCCGATGCCCCCGGGGCGTGTGCCGATCGCGGCGAGCGTGCGCACGTCGCCGTGGCGATACAACGCGAACGCGCCCCAGAGCGCATCGGTGCTCTGGCTGCTGGGCGACCTGGCCGAGTCGACGTTCTGGAGTGCCGAGACACTCGAGGCGCGGGTGGAGCGGGCGATGGAACGGCGGGCGTGGCGCGAGAGCCTGTCGCGCGGGATGGCCCGGCGCGTGCGGGAGGAGCTCACGTACGAAGTGGCGGCGGACCGGCTGGCGCGGTTCGTGGGGGCCTGCCTGGCACGGGGGTGAACCCTGCCCGAGTGGGCGGGTGGGGCCGTGCAAATTGTGCGCTGATGGGTCGAACCGTCGATGAAGGGGCGTGGGCAGGACGCCCGGCGCGGCGACGGTGCGCGCGGCATCAGGAGGATGCGGTTGAAGCTCTCGGTCATCATTCCGATGCACAACGCGGGCGCGACCATCGCCCGCGCGCTCGATTCGCTGCGCTCGCAGCGCGTGGGCGACTGGCAGGCGATCATCGTTGATGACGGCTCGCGCGACGCCGGCGCGGGGGCACGGATCGTGGAGCACGCCGCGGAGCATGATGGACGCATCCGGCTCATCCGACAGGAGAACGGGGGCGTGTGCTCGGCGCGCAACCGCGGGCTTGACGAGGCGCGCGGCGAGTGGGTGCTGTTTCTGGACGCCGACGACTGGATGCTGCCCGGCGGGGTCGATGCGCTGCTGCTCGCCGGCGAGCGTGCCGGCGGCGGCGGGGCCATCGGTACGTTCGAAATGATCGGTGCCGACGGGGTGCTCTCGGTGGAGGGGCCGTGGTCGGACGAGATCGCGTGGAACCACCTGCTGGGCGGGATCTTCATGACCACGCACGGGCACGTGGTGGAGCGGCGGTTCTATGAGGCGCCGACGCCGCTGAGGTTTGATGCGGAGTTGCC
The DNA here is from genome assembly GCA_050182995.1 of Phycisphaerales bacterium. Taxonomy (GTDB): domain Bacteria; phylum Planctomycetota; class Phycisphaerae; order Phycisphaerales; family UBA1924; genus JAEUIX01. The sequence continues at coordinate 406,196 of JBFXBS010000001.1, forward strand.
GCTGATCGAAGACACGGACCTGTGGATCAGGCTGGCGGAGCGCGGGGTTCGCTGGGCGAATGCGCACGCGCCGGTGGCGGCGTACCTGATGCGCCCGGACAGCCGAAGCGTGAAGTTCGCGCACATGCTCGCGTGCACGGTGCGCGTGTACCGAAGCGCGTTTGAGCGGGCGCGGGCCGCGACGGCGCGCGGAGATGAACCAGCCCGCGCGCTCGACACCAGCGAGGAGCGGCTCGAGCGCCTGCTGGGTCACGCGGCACTGGGGTACGCCACGCGGCTGGCGATCAGCGATGACGGCCGAGTCGAGAGCGCGTGCACGCTCATGCGCGACACGCCCGGGCTGAAGCGGTTTGAGCCGCGGCAACTGGCGAGGTCGGGGCGGCATGCCGTGATGTTTGCGCTGGGAGCTCGACCGACGGCGGCCGAGGCGAACGCGGAACCACCCGCGTGGTGGACGCGATTGAACGCCTGGTGGGAGGCGTGCGAGCGCGAGGGGTGGGTCGCGCCGGGCGGGGGCGCGGCGGCGGCCCGCGTGGAGTTTGACGCGGCGGACGCGGCCCAGCGCGCGGGGACGCCGACAGGGTCCGGTTCGGTATCCGCGCCTGCGCACGCATCACAGATGGCGCCTTCGGCTCAACCCGCGCCGGTTTTCGGACGATGAACCCGCTCCGGCAGCGCGCCGGCAGGAGCACCTCGCTATGAACATCGCCTTCATTGGAATCGGCAAGCTCGGCTTCCCTTGTGCGGTCGCCCTCGCGATGAAGGGCCACACGGTCTACTGCTATGACACGAGCAGGGAGCTTGTCGAAGGCTACAAGCGCGGCGAGGTGACGCCCTTCGAGCCCGGGCTGCCCGAGCAGTATGAACGCGCGAAGGGGAACATGGTGTATTGCTCGTCGATCGACGAGGCGGTCGGCAGGAGCGAGTCGATTTTTGTGGCCGTGCCGACGCCGCACGCGCCGCAGCATGACGGGAGCTTTCCGTACGACGGCGTGGCGCGGAACTTCGACAATGCGCCGATTCGTTCGTGCCTGGTCGAAGTCGGGCGCGCGATCGGCAGGCACGTCAAGAGCGACAGCCGCTTCCGAACGATTCTCGTGATCTCGACGACGACGCCGGGGACGATGAGCGGCGAGCTGGGACCAGCGACGGAGAAGGCGGCGGGCCGGCGGATCGGGGATGGATGGACGATGGTCTACAACCCGTTCTTCATCGGGCAGAGCACGGTGGTGCAGGACTTTCTGCATCCGGAGTTCGTGCTGCTGGGGACGCCGGCCAACAACGCCGACGCGGGTGAGGGGGAGCGCGTGGCGCGCGAGCTGTACGGCTCGCTGCACAGCCAGCCGATCTGCCCGATGACCTGGACCGAGGCCGAGACGGTGAAGCTCGCGTACAACACGTATCTCGGGCTGAAGGTGCTGTTCGCCAACACGGTGATGGAGCTGTGCCACCGGATGCCCGACGCGAACTGCGACGTGGTGAACGCCACGCTCAAGCTCGCCAAGGACCGGCTGATCTCGAGCAAGTACATGGACGGGGGGATGGCCGACGGCGGCCCGTGCCACGGGCGCGACCAGATGGCGATGAGCTACACCGCGCAGCAGCTCGGGCTGCGGTTCAACATCTTCGACACGATCAATCACGGGCGCGACGCGCAGACGGGGTGGCTCGCGGACCTCATCATGACCCATCGTGCCGGGCGGCCGGTCGTGCTGCTGGGCATGGCGTTCAAGCCCAACACGAACCAGACGCAGGGGAGCCCGGCGATCCTGCTGGCGAACATTCTGCGGCAGCGCGGGGTGTTCCCGGTGATGCACGACCCGATTCTCCGGCCCGACGCCGAGCTGCCGGAACGACCCGCCGTGTACTTCATCTCGACGCGCTGGACCGAGTACAAGCAGTTCCCGTTCAAGGCGGGCGACACGGTGATCGACCCATGGCGGATGCTCAGCGGCGTGCCGGAGGGCGTGGAGTATGTGCCGGTGGGCAAGCCGTCGGCGGCGCAGGCGATCGAGGTGAAGGCGAACCTGCCGGCGGCGGTGAACCAGTAGGCCCCGGCTCGTGCGCGGCGGCGCGGGCGTCCCGCCTGTGCCTCGCCCGGCGCTCGCTTTGGATGATCCCATGCCCAAGCCCCGCATCGTCGCCATCGTTCGCGTGCTCTACGGGAGCGACTTCGCCGCCGAGTCGGTCGCGTCGGTCTACGACCACGTCGACGCCGTGCTCTGCGTGATCAGCCGGCGGGTCTTCGGCGGCTCGACCGCAGTGCGCTACTTCGGGCACGAGGTGGTCTTCCCACACGACTTTGACGGCGTCGAGATCGCGCTGCGGCGATTCAAGGCCGAGCACGACCACGCCGGCAAGGTCACGATCATCGACAACCCCTTCGACGCCGAGTTGGTGGGGCAGATGCGCCACATCACCAATCAACTGGTGATCCCACGATATCCCGGCGCGACCCACGTCCTGTTGCTCGAACCCGACGAGGTCTATCACGAGGACGTGATCGGCCGCTTGGTTGAGATGGCGGCGGACGAGCGGATCGACGAATGGATGGTGTCGCCGCATCTGTTCTGGCGGACGTGGCGGTGCGCGTCGACGCGCGACAATCCGTATGTGGTCTTGCGGGCGATAAAGGGACGGACCGACATCGGGCCGACGTCGCACGCGCTCCTGAGCCTGGAAAAGGGCGTGCGGCGTGTGGACACGGGCTTGCGGTTCCATAACTTCGGCTACGCAGCATCGGCGCGCACGGTTTTCTGGAAACACCTCGCGTCGCTCTCATTCTCGCGAGACCTGAACCTCGATAGTCCGCCGCGCGAGGAGTGGTTCGAAGAGGTGTGGCAACCCTGGAACATGGTGATCAACCCGAGACCCGACCTCTGCCCGTCGAAGGGCTACGAAACGGCGTTCCCGGCCGTGCGGCCGTACCCGTTCGAGGAACTCCCCGATTCGATGCAGCGCCGAATCCTCGAACGCCCGCTTGTGGAATGGGTTGAACACGACCGCCTCGCGGGGCTGGCGCCGCCGGCGCCCGTCCATGCCGGCGCGCCGGCCGAAAGGACCGTGACATGCTGACCACCACCGACCTCGCGACCGAGGGCGCCCCGACCCTTCCGGCGGGCCTCCCGCCCGACGCACTGGCCCGCATCGCCTCGCAGTATGACGCCGACTACTACGAGCGCGGCATCGAGTCGGGCAAGTCGCTCTACACCTCGTACCGCTGGCTGCCCGAGTTCACGCTCCCGACGGCGATGGTCATCATCGACGCGCTGGGGATCCGTCCGGGCGAGCGCTTCCTCGATTTCGGGTGCGCCAAAGGGTTCCTGGTGAAGGCGATGCGGATGCTCCGTCGCGACGCCTGGGGGATCGATATCTCGGAATACGCGATCGCCCAGGCGCCCGAGGACGTGCGCCCGTTTGTGAACGTGTGCGATAACCTCGCCGCCTATGCGCTCGTCGAGCGCTTCCAATACGGCATGGCCAAGGACGTGCTCGAGCACGTCCCCTATGAGACGATCGACGAAACGGTGTACCACCTCTCTCGACTGTGCGACACGCTGCTGGTCGCTGTGCCTCTCGGTCAATCGGTCCCGCCCGGCGCGCCCAAGCGGTTTGTCATCGAAGCGTCGGAACTCGACCGGACGCACATCGTCCGCGAGGACCCGGCGTGGTGGTGCCGCACGCTCCGCCGCCACTACGCCGATGTGCAGTGGCGGCACCACGTCGAGGGCATCAAGGACCACTGGCACAAGGTCAATCCGGCGGGCAACGCCGCGTTCATCTGTCGCCGACCGTGGTGTCGGTGAGCCGCCGGGAATGCGTCCTTGGGTGGTCGCTGTCGGATGCGGCCACCTCGTTGCCTGCATGCTCGATGACGCTTGGCGTTTGGATGAAATCGTGGCGACTTCGTCGTTGGGTGGCTTTCGTGATGCGTGCGACCCGCCGCCTCCCTGGCGCTGGGGGTGCATATCCGCTCACGCGTCCGCGCCCCACAGCTTGCCTTCGCGTCGGCGCGTGGTCCAGGCGATCGCGTCTTCGTTCTTGAAGGTCAGGCCGTGATCGTGCGTGGCGTCCATTTCGCCGCCGCCGAACTCGGGGTGGAAGTGCCGCAGTTTTGCCCGCGGTTCAAAGACCCAGTTGCCCATGCACTTGATGGTGAGCCCGATCTCGGCGTCGTTGAAGAGGTGAAAGTACCCGGGCCAGAAGAGGTCGCCCGGCTGCCCGAGGCCGAGGCCGCCGGCAGCGCCGGACGCGGCGGCTGAATGGGCACGCCCGCGCGTGAACTCCGGTGGGAGCTGACGGAACCGGTCGAGGAACTTGCGGCCCATGAGCGGGAACGCGAGGTCGTAGGCGCCGGCGATGTTCTCTTGAGCGAGTCCGACGACGCCGTCGGTGTCGGGGAAGCGCTCGTGGAGGGTCGACATCGCGATGTCGAGCGCGTCGGGCGCGAAGACACAATCATCGGTGCAGAAGAGCGCGTCGTTGCGGACGAGGGTGCGAAAGACCAGGTTGAGCGGCGCGGTGCAGCCGACGCGCCGGTTCACCGCCGAGGAGAACACACACTCGACCAGACCCGGGTATCGCTCACAGGTCTCCACGGTCCCGAGATCGCCCGCGGCGACGAGCACGCGCGCGGGATAGCCCGATTCACGCACGGATTCGATCATCGCGGCGAGCTTGTCGGGCCGCTTGAACGACGCGAGGAAGACGTCGACGGTTGGGCGGAGACGCGCGCTCATGCCAAGGCCCCCACGCGCGGCTCGCGTGCGAACACGCCGCGTGTCGCCGGCGGGATGAGCGCGGTCGACGTGTCGACTTCGCCGCGGAGCATCAGGGCGCGCTCGCGCTGGATGAGCTCGGCGCGGAGGATCGCGGGCATGAGTGACCAGCGCTCGAGGCGCAGGCCGGCGGGCAGGCGCGCGAGAAACCGCTCGTCGTCGCTCACGGTCATCAGGTACTGCGCGTCGCGATCCCACGGCACGCCTGGGCCGAGCAGGCTCACGTGCCCATCGAGCCCATCATCGCGGCACCAGGGCGGGAGTTCATCGAGGCCGTCGTCACGGGCGACGATCGGCAGGTCGAGTCGGCGCAGCGCCCGCGCGACGTGCCGCGCGTTGCGGCCCAGCCCAAGCAGCACGATCGGGCGGTCAGCCTCGCAGCTTTCGAGCAGTCGCTCAGCGAGGCGCTGCGGCGTGAGGACGGGGTCGTCGCCGGCGTGCTCGCTCCAGCCCGATGCCGCGAGGGCGTGCAGGGGCGGGCGACCCAGAAACCGCAGGCGCTGCCACCACTGGGCGAAGAGGTTGCCGAAGGCGACGCGGGATGCGAGGCCGGCGGCGCCAGGCGCTCCACCCGCACCAGCCATTCCACCCGCGCGCTGTTCGACCTGTTGCAGAAACCCGCGGAGCAGCACGTGCGCCTGCACGAAGGGCTCAAGGACTTCGTTGAGCCGTCCTGGAGGGAGCGGGTCGCTCGCGGCTGAGGCGAGGTGTGCTTGCAGCAGCCGCACCCGCGCTCCGAGCCACGCGAGGATGGTTCGCGGCGGGCGCGGGTAATCCATGGTGACGCTCGCGAGGCGCTCGCCCGCGAAGGCCCAGCGCGCCCCACGCCCGGCGAGCCGCAGGAGCAGATCGTGGTCGCCGCCGAGCTCCATGGGAGCGAGGAGCCGCTCAGCTCCGAGCGCGTCGCGCCGGATCACGCACGCGTGCAACGGGAAGAGTTGGCACTGGCTCAGGTCGGAAAAGGCGGCGACCTCGGGCGGGGGCGTGCGCCGCTCGCGCGCATGTGTCGCACCGGTGAGCGGGTCGCCCGGCAGCACGCCCAGCGGACCGGTGAATGCGTATCCCGCATAGGCCCCCGCGAGGCCCGAGCGGGCACAGGCGTGAATGAGCGACTCGAGCGCGTGCGGCGCGAGGTAGTCGCGCGCGTCAAGCACGGAGACGAGCACGCCGCGGGCGGCGTCGAGCCCCGCGCTGATGGCGCGGTGGGCGGGCTGGTCGTGCCCATCGACAAAGACAAAGCGCGGATCGCGCCCGATGAGGCGGAGCGTCTCGGCGGTGCACGGCTCGCCCACGAGCACGGCTTCCCAGTCGTCAATGCTCTGTTGCCGCAGCACGTGCACGGGGCGCGAGAGATCGCTCCCGGCCTGAGCGTGTACGACCACCGACACCGCGGGGACGTGGCGCGCCGCGGCTGCATCGGGCATGGGCGTGAGTGTCGGGGGGCGGGCCCCTGCGCGCGTGGACACAGCCGGATCCTCCGGGAGAGTCTCTTTCATCGGCCCGCGCGGGGCCGAAGGATGAAGCTCACGGGCCGGTGCGGGCCGGCACCGGGTTCGAAGCTTCTCCGGGAGCGCCGCCAACACCCTCAAGGGCCCGGATCAAGGCGGCGCAGACCGCTCCCGGCTCCTCGGCCCCGCAGACGCTCGCGCTCACCGCCACGCCCCGGCATCCCGCCGCCGCGAGTTCGCCGACGTTGGCCGGCGTGACACCGCCGATTGCCAGGTGCGGCACGCGCGCCAGCGCCGGCTCGGCGAGGTACTGCCGGAGATACGCGATGCCGCTGACTTCCCGCGCCTTGGTCGTCGTGGGGAACATCGCGCCGACGCCGCAGTAATCGGCCCCGGCTCGGGCGGCGGCTCGCGCTTCGTCCAGATCGTGCGACGACACGCCGACGAGCAGGCGCGAACCTGCCAGGGCGCGGACCTCGGCAACGGTCAGGTCGGACTGCCCGAGGTGCACGCCGTCGGCACCGGACAGGAGCGCCAGATCGGGGCGATCGTTGATGATGAGCGTCGCCCGGCCCCGGCACAACTCCGCCAGCCACCGCGCCCGGCGGAGCAGCTCCCGGCTCTCGAGTTGCTTCTCGCGGAGTTGCAGGCAATCGGCCCCGCCCGCGATCGCCTCGGCCGCCACTTCATCCCAGGGGCGCGCGCACAGCTCTTCGCTGAGCAGCACGCACAGGCGCCATTGGCGCGCGCGGCCCGTGCCGAGCGCGAGGACGAGATCGCGCTCGAGGTCGTAGGCGCGATAGCGGATTGATTCGATGGACTCCCACGCGCCGGGAAGGGAGGGGCCGTCGGCGGTCTTCATCGCCTCTTCAAGCACGCGCAGGGCTTCGCTCAACCGCTTTCCCGCGGCAACGGCGACATCCCGCACCCCCGAACGCCGGCCCTCGCCCTCGGCCTTGATCCCCGTTCCGACGTCGCCGGCGGTGTCGCGCGAGGCCAGAAGTGCCAGCGGGTCGGGGGCGGATCCGTCCGGCGTCCGGAGAGCGCCCGCAAGGTCGTGCCGCAGGCCCTTGGCGCGACCCGACAACTCGGCGTCATCGAGCGCCAAGCGGGCGACATCTTCGAGCACGCGGAGCGCCTCGCGAGCCCGGTTGAGGTTGGCATCGATCATGCGGGCGAGGGCGTTCATCGGGCCAATGTAGCCGGGGGGCGGGGGAGCAAGCGGGTAATCCCGCGGGTGGCCCGTCGATTCCGAGGCGGCTCCACGCTGCGCCCACATATACCGAACGGTTGCCTGAGAAGGGGCGTTTGAAGTACCATCGGGCCATGTCCACCAGCCAACTAGTCGCCGAGCCCTGTGTCATCGTCATCTTCGGGGCTTCCGGAGACCTGACCAAGCGCAAGCTCGTTCCCGCGCTCTATGACCTTGATCGGCAGGGGCGCCTGCCCAAGGGCGTGTGCGTTCTCGGGACCAGCCGCACTGAAAAGACCGACGACGCCTGGCGCGCCGAGCTCGAGCCGTGGGTGAAGGAGCACTCGGCGAACTTCGACGCGGCCAAGTGGAAGGCGTTCTCGCAACGAGTCTTTTACCACGCCGGCGACGCGTCACAGGCTGACGCCTTCGGGCCGATGTCCAAGCGCATCCAGTCCGTCGGCGAAGGGCTGAAGATCAACCGGCAGGGCAACATGCCCAACATTCTCTTCTACCTCTCGACCTCGCCGAACCTGTTCGAGCCGATCATCGACAACATCGGCACGTCGGGACTGGTCGCGGAGGGCCGGCGCTGGTGCTCGCTCGACCGGCAGAACCTGCCGTGGCAGCGGATCATCGTCGAGAAGCCCTTCGGCGTCGATCTTGCCACGACGGTGTCGCTCAACAAGTGTCTCGGGCGCGTGTTTGAAGAGGAAGCGACCTTCCGCATCGATCACTACCTGGGCAAGGAACTGGTGCAGAACGTGCTCGTCATGCGTTTCGCCAACTCCATCTTCGAGCCGCTCTGGAACAACAACTACATCGACCACGTGCAGTTGACCGCGGCGGAGACGGTGACCGTCGGCTCGCGCGCCGCCAATTTCTACGACACCGCCGGCGCCCTGCGCGACATGATCCAGTCGCACCTGCTCCAGGTCCTCACGTTTGTCGCGATGGAGCCGCCGAGCTCCTTCGAAGCCGCGGCGATCATGCGCGAGAAGATCAAGATCATCGACTGTTCTCCGACGCTGCGCGAGGCCGACGTGCCGCGCTTCGGCGTCTTCGGGCGCTATGGCAAGGGCGGCTCGGGCAAACCCGACGACGTGGCGTATGTCGACGAGAAGGGCGTGGTCGAGGGCCGCAAGACGGAGACCTTTGCCGCGATGTGCCTGCACTTTGACAACTGGCGCTGGGCGGGCGTGCCGTTCTTCCTTCGCTCGGGCAAGCGCCTGGCGACCAAGCTCACGGAAGTGGTGATTCAGCTCAAGAAGCCGCCGACGAACATGTTCGCCAAGATCGACCCCGCGCTGGCCTATCGCCCGGCCAACCGCATCATCATCAACATCGCGCCGCGCGAGGGCATCAGCGTCCGCATCGAGGGCAAGGTCCCCGGTCCGGGCATGCGCCTCGACTCCGCCAAGCTCGATCTCGACTACCTCGAACGCTTCGGGGGCGAAGTCATCGAGGCGTACGGGCCGCTCATCCTCGACGCCATCCGCGGCGACCGCACGCTCTACAAGCACCGCGACGAAGTCGAAGGCGGCTGGCGCATCTGCGAGCCCTTCCTCAACTCCAACGCGCTGCGGCAGAACATCGAAACCTACAACCCCGGCAGTTGGGGCCCCCCCGGCTCCGACGCGCTCATCGGGCACAACTGCCCGGACGGCGTCACCCGCACCTGGCACAATCCGCAGGCCGCCGACGTGCGCTGAACCGTCGCGCCCGTCCGCGGACGCCCGCCCATCCTGACCCGCCGAAAGGAGTCGGCGCCCATGTCGAAAGCCAAGAAGCCCGCTCCACTCGCCGGCCCCTTTTACCCGCTCGGACATTGGCACGGACCGGTTTCGCCCGTTGAAACCAAGGCGTGTCACGCGTTCCTCGAGTTCTGGCGCTCGGGCAATTCCGCACCGCTCGCTGAGTTGCTCGCGCCCGAGTGCAAGTATGCCTCTCAATCGGTGCTCGAAGAACTCGTCGGCAAGCAGAAGACTCTCGACTACATGGCCGCCAAGCGCGCCACGATCTTCCGCAAGGTGGCCCCGGGGAGCGACGCCATGCGGATCGGCTCGGTGCCCGACACGGGCGGCTCGCCGAGGCCTTGCGTGATCGCCACGCGCAACGGGACCGACCCGACCCTGGCGGTGTTCGATGTTGAGAACGACCAGGTCAGGTGCATCACGTGGATCTCCATCGTGCCGCCGCCCGCGTCGGCGGTGCCCGATCCGGCGTTTGAGCCGGTGGTGATTCCGTAGGTCGAGTCAGGCACGTGCGCGCTCGTGCACCATCGTGCGCACGCAGGCGCCGAACGCTCGCGCACACGCGGGGCCGTCGCAGAGGCGGCTCGATTTCAGCCGCGTGCGAAGGGTCCGGTGCATCTCGGTTCGTCGATTCAGGTCACCCGCCAGCGCCGCAGCGATGGCGACAAACTCCTGCTCATCGCGCGCGATCAACTCCGTCAACCCGCTGGCGGTGAGCAGGCTCACGCCCACGCGCGACCGGTGTTCGCTCCCCGCGAGCGTCACCACCGGCACGCCCATGAGCAGGGCCTCGCACGTGGTCGTCGTGCCGTGATAGGGGAACGTATCGAGGGCGATCTCGATGTGCCGATACGCGCGCAGGTGCTCGGCACGCGGCTCCACGCGCCCCTGCATCCGCAGCGCATCGGGATTCATTCCGCACGCCTCGGCCCGTTTGGCCAGGTCCGCCCGCGCCTCGGGCTCATCAAGGCCGTGGGCCTTGAGGATCAGCCCCGAACCGGGCACGGCACCGAGCACGCCCGCCCAGAGCCGAAGCGTTCGATCGCTGATCTTCGAGAGCGCATTGAACGAGCCGAACATGAGGCCCCCGCCCCCGCTCGATGCGCCGGCGCCGCGAGCATCCACGGCATCGCGCTCGGCTTCGACCGCCGGCGGCTCGCCCCCCAGGCTCGGATCGAAGCACCACGCGCAGCCTTCGACGCGCGCGAGCCGCTCGACGCACAGCGCATCGGCAGCGCCGGGCGGATCGCTGATCGCATCGACGATGCGGAAGTCCACGCACTCGAGCCCGGTCGTGTTGGGATACCCCAGGTACGTCGCCTGGAGCGGCGCGGGCCGGCGCGCGAGAACCTCGAGGCTGGCGCCCGCGGAGAGCCCGTGGAGATCGATGAGCAGGTCGACGCCCTCGCGCACGATGGCCTCGGCGATGCGCTCGGGCGCTGCGCCGCCGAGATCCCGCCAGCGCTCCGCGCCGATCGCTCGGCGGAGTTCGCCCGTCACCTCATCGCTCCGCGGCGAAGTCGAAAAGACGCGCAGGTCGAGGCCGGTCGCCTCGTGGTGCCGAAGCAGCGGACTGATGAAGTACGCGACCGAGTGTCGGCGGAGGTCGGATGACATCAGCGCGACGACGGGACGGTCCCGCACCGCCCCGGCGGGCTTCGGCGGGAGCGCGGTGGATCCGTGAGCCGCGCGGACGGCCGACCCCAGCGCCTTGTGCGCCGCGAGCAGCTCCTCCCCGCTCGCGCGGTCGCACGCGTTCAGGAAGAATGCGCGGGCCCGGAGCAGCTCGATGTTTCCCGGGAATGCGCCCAGCGCCGAATCGAGAGATTGGCCAGCTTCGCGCGCCCGTCCGAGCGACGCCAGCGCGAGCGCCTCCTTGTACACGAAATCCGATTCCCCGGGGCTTGCCGCTCGGGCACGGCGTGCCACATTGCCCGCCGCCACGAATCGCCCGCCGCTCTGGAGCAGCCATGCCCAGTTTCGCCAGGGCGTCGGGTCCTGGGGTTGCTGGGCGATCATGGTGTCGGCCGCGGCTGCCGCCCGGCTCCATTGACCGGCCGCGACGAGCACCTCGACGAGGAGCCCCCGGGCCGCTCGGCACTGATCCGCGCCCATCGGCCCCCGAGCAGCCGCGGCAGCCACGGCACGCTCCGCGTAGATTGCCGCGCTTGCCAGTTCGCCCATCACGGCCTGAACCCGGGCAAGTCGATCGAGCACTTCGGGGTCGTGAGGGCTCTTGCCGAGCGCGCGCAGAAGGTGAGCCCGCTGGCGCGCCAAGCCGGTCTTGGAAGCGGGGGAAGGAGTCGAATCTGGAGGAGCGGGATTCATGCGTGGCGGGCGATCAACCCAGGGACCGTACTCGCCCCAAACTACCACAAAGGGCGTTGCAGGGCGGAATGTAAGAGGTTTCGGCTCGCTTGCCGACGCGGAATCGGCCCGATGGCCGGTTTTTGGTTGACAGGGGGATTATGCCGTGGTAGATACATGATTGAGGGCACCCGCTTGCTTGGCTGGCGTTCGCTGGCCGCACGGGTGCATGTGCTGAGGAGGTTTTACATGTTGAAGTTGCGCGCTTCCGCTTTGGCTCTGTTTGCGCTTGCGGGGACCGTCTGTGCGACGGACAATGATCTCTGCACGCTCCCGACCAAGCAGGTCACGGTTCTCCCCGCCGGCGCTCAATGGGCCCCGCGGAGCGAAGTGAACCAGCTCGTGTTCGAGATCACGTCGCCCAGCGACTTCACGGTCGCGGGGAACAGCCGCGGGACCGGTGGGTCGGCCGCGACGACCAACGACGGGAGCTTCCCGAACTATCCGCCCGCCCAGAACGTCGTGTACCCGATCGCGGCGAACGGCTTCGCGTTCGGCTGGATCGCGTTCGGGCCCGCGCCCGACGTGGCCGCCAACTTCGATTACCAGTGCGTCTTTTATGACGACATCGACATGACGATCCAGGCCGCCGCGGCCCCGTACTTCAGCAACGTGCTCGGCACGTTCCGCCAGAACAACATCGCGCCGTCGTGGGGCTTCGTCCAGTGGTTCCAGGATCCGCTGGCCCTGGTCGACGGCCTCGGCAACCCCGTCACGATCAATTTCCCCGATCCGAACTGGGGCTATGACGTCCGCATCTTCGAGACCGGCACGAACAACCTGTGGCACGGCGCCGGTCACTCAACCGGCGGCACGCCGGGCAACAGCGCCGGGAGCGTGACGCAGATCGTTCCGCTCGCCCGCGGTGGCGGCGGCGCGGCACCGGTCACCGGCTCGTCCTCGCCCAACTACTTCCGCAACGATCCCGCGGCCTCGGATGCGAGCCTCGGCGTCAACCAGGACACGCTGAACATCGCGGCGTTCAACGCCGGCAACATCGCCAGCCGCCGCGACATCTACATCAAGCTCCAGTCCGACATCCCGGCGCCCCCGCCCCCGACGTTCTTCGACTTCATCACGGGCGTGCAGGACATGCCGGTGTCGACGCTCGATTGCGCCGGCACGGCGCCCAACGGCGCCGATGTGTCGTACACGTTCGCGGTCAATCCCGCTGAGGCTCGCCTCGTCGGGTTCCGCCTGAGCGGCGACGCGTCGGTCGACAGCAACACGTTCGTCGACATCACCACGGAGACCGATGGTCCCGACATGGCGATGTGCCTGTACAACGAGTTCGGCGTGCGTCTGGCCAGCGACGAGGACAACGGCGATCTGCTCAACCCGCAGCTCACCTTCGGCCACGGTCGCCGCCCCGCGGTTGGTGACTCCAAGCAGGGCAACGGCCGCAACGGCGACCTCGCCGCCGGCGCGTACTACATCGGCATCGGTGGCTTCGGCACGACGTTCGGCTCCTCGGGCTTCAACGTCAACGGCGCCGCCAGCATCGAGTTCGGCAACTGCACCATCCGCATCTCCCACAACACCGGTGGCGAGGCCTGCCCGCTGCCCGCGCCCGTCGCGCCCACGGCGGCGGTCCAGGGTCTCCTCCCCGCCGGCGTCACCACCATCGCGGTGGCCGAAGTCGGCTTCGGCGAGGTCCAGTGGATGACCTTCGACACCGACTACGCCGTCATGCCCGGTGACACCTCCACCTTCCTCGACATCACCACGGCCGGCTCCGATGCGGTCGTCGACAGCGAGATCGGCGTGTTCGACAGCCTCGGCAACCGCGTCGCCGACAACGACGACGGGTGCGGCGACTTCGGCGCCACCGCCGGTCTGTCGGTCCTGTCGTTCTCCGACGTTGGCGCTCTCTCCCGCCCCGGCATCGGCACCTGCCTTGCCACCGGCCAGAGCGGCGACAACCTCCCCGCCGGCACCTACTACCTCTGCATCGGCCTCTTCGACACCGACTTCCGTGACACCGGCTGGCAGGCCCGCTCCGACAGCGGCTCGCGCCTGACCGTCAACGTCAACTTCCGCACGCCCGCGGGCTGCCCGGCCGACTTCAACAACGACGGCAACATCGACCCCGACGACCTCGGCGACTTCATCAACTGCTACTTCGGCGAGCAGGCTTCGCCCGGCTCCTGCCCCGCCGCGGACTTCAACAGCGACACGAGCATCGACCCCGATGACCTCGGCGACTTCATCAACGCCTACTTCTCCACCGTCGGCGTCGGCTGCTGAGCCACGCGTTTCGGAACCTCACTGAGCACGACCGGCCGGGCTTGATCGCCCGGCCGGTTTTTTTTCGTTGCGACTCCGGGTGACCTGGGGGCATTGGGCGAAATTCCGGCCGGCGGGCTCCGCCGGCGCTCGGCACTCCGCCCCTGCCGAACCGGCCAGCGCGGTCCTTCATCCGAGCCACAACCGGTTTTTGCCGGAACGGCGGAACCAGCGCATCTCTGGCTCGGATAGTTCGACGCGAAGAAAAGGGGAACGGCCCGCAATTCTGCCGGGCCATGGAGGTTTCGATGAATATCGTGAGAAGGGCTGTGCTCCCCTGCTGTCTCTGCGCGCTCGCCGGGTCGGCGACGGCGCTCGGACAGGTTCGCGCTGCCGACGAATTCCCCGCGGGGGTCATCAATCAGTACCAGGTGGTGGATTGGGACACGCCGGCGGGAACCGAAGTCGTGCAGGCCGTGTACGAGATTGCGTCGCTCTCCGACAATGCCGCCGCGGGCACCGCGTTCGGCAACGGCGGGTCGACGCTCACGTTTGACGTCGGGCGTTTCCCGATGTTCCCCGCGGCGCAGGGCGTGCCCGACCCCGTCCCCGTGAGCCTCATCGCCTTCGGCTGGGTCACCTCGTCGCAGCAGCAGCAGACGTTCGACTACGGCATCACGTTCTTCAACACGATCGACACCGCTGCCACGGCGGCGCCGTTCTACAGCGGCGTCATCGCTGCCGTACGCATCAACGGCATCACAACCCCGGCCCAGCTCCCCAATCGTCAGCTTACGCAGTGGCTGCAGCAGGGCATCCAGTTCAACGACGCGCAGGGGAACCCGCTGGTGATCCCCTTCCCGCGTGACGCCGACTGGGGCTACGAAACGCGGATTCTCACGCCGGGCACCAACGACCTGTTCCCGCAGAACACGGGCGTGCAGGCCAAGACCCGCGGCGGAACGCTGGCGCCGCTCACCGGCACCAGCGAGGCCCGTCGCTGGTTCGACGCGAACTTCGACGGCACGATCGACCCGAACCCCGCGGCGACACCGCTCGAAGTCTCGGGCAACGTGGCCACTCGTCGTGACGTCTATCTCAAGCTTCGGGCCGATATTCCCGCGGCGCCCCCGCCCGGGTTCGTCGACCTTGTGCCCGGCGGCACGGAAGTGGACCCGGCCGACTCGGACTGCAACACCGGCTCGGGCATGACGACCATCGATGTCGAGGTGCTCCCGGGCGAGACGGACTTTGTCCGCTTCGAGATTCCGGCGGGCGTGAACGTCGATGACAGCACGTTCCTCGACATCACGGTGGACAGCTCGGTCTCGCTCGCGCTCACCGACATGGCGCTCTACAACGCCGACGGCAACCGCATCGCCATCGACGCGGACGCCGGCGCCAACCTCGACCCGCAGCTCAGCTTCGGGCACGGGCGTCGTCCGGGCACGGGCGACGCGGTCAAGCTCGACGGCCGCGACGGCGATCTTCCCCCCGGCATCTACTTCCTGGCGATCGCGGGCCAGGGCGCCGGCTTCGGCAGCTCTTCGTTCAACGTCAACGCCGCCGACACGATCGACTTCGGCACGGTGAGCGTGACGGTCACCACGAACGTGAGCGCGACGGCGAACTGCGCGCTGCCCGCGCCGATCGCACCCGACGTCGCGCTCGATGTCGGACTTCTCCCGCAGGGCGTCGCGAGCCAGGCGCCGATCCAGCCTGCCGCGGGCGAGGTGCTGTGGATGACCTTCACCACTGACTTCACGGTCGATGCCGGCAGCCCCGGCAACTTCCTCGATATCGACACGCTGGGCTCCGAGGACGGCACGGCCAACCGCGGCCCGGGCCTGGCCCTCTACGACACCAGCGGCAACCTCATCGCCACCGACTCGCGCAGCGGGCCGGGCGCGAACTCGCAGCTCTCCTTCCGCCAGCCCGGCAGCTCGGCGCCGGCGGTCGGCGACGGCGAGCCCTACGCCGGGCAGAGCGGGAGCACCCTCCCCGCGGGCACCTACTTCCTCGCCTTCGGCTCCTTCGACGCGCCCCCGGCGGTCCTCGATGCCCGCTCCACGGGCTGGCAGGTCCGCGCCGGCACCACCACCAGCCAGAACGTGCAGATCAACTTCCGCACGTCCGCCGGCGATGGTGGTTGCCCCGCCGACTTCAACAATGACGGCAACGTCGACCCCGACGACCTCGGCGACTACATCAACTGCTTCTTCGGCAACGCCGCCAACCCCGGGTCCTGCCCCGAAGCCGACTTCAACAACGATGGCAGCGCCGATCCTGACGATCTCGGCGACTTCATCAACATCTACTTCACCGTCACCGGCGGTCAGCCCTGCTGAGCCCGTCGGGCTGATGGTCCATTCTTTGCCTCAGCCTTCCTGATCCCTCACGATCAGGAACCTCGCCGGTCGCGCCCCACAGGGCGCGGCCGGTTTTTGTTGGATCGCCGGCGCTCGCCCCTACACTTGGCCCTTTGGGAGCCTTCATGTCCGACGCATCGAGCGCTTCGCCGACGCCCGCCAGCAGCCCCAGCGCCGCCAAGAGCATGGACGCCATCATGGCCCTGTGCAAGCGGCGCGGGTTCATCTACCAGGCCAGCGAGATCTACGGCGGGATCAACGGCTTCTGGGACTACGGCCCGCTCGGTGCGCAGCTCAAGAAGAACCTGCGCGAGGCGTGGTGGCAGGACATGATCATGAACCCGGCGTGGGGCCGCAAAGGCCCGGGCGGCGAGCGCGTGCGCTGTGTGCCGCTGGAGACGTGCATCATCCAGCATCCCAGAGTGTGGGAAGCGAGCGGGCACGTGGGGGGGTTCAATGATCCGATGGTGGATTGCCGTGAAACAAAGCGACGATATCGTGCAGACCACCTTGGCGTGCTGGTCGCTCAGAACGATCCCGACAAGCATTTGATGTTTGCGTTTGTCGGTGATGATGACACAGAGAAAGAGGCACACAAAAAGGCCGAGAAGTACCTCGCGAAGAATCCCGGCGCGGTTGCGTTCGTCGTGCGGTCGTTTGTAGGGAAGCCCGGCGTGCCGGCTGAGCAGATCTCACAAGTGCTCGGCCCGCACGCCAAAGAAAAGGGCACACTCACCGAGCCCCGCCAGTTCAACCTCATGTTCAAGACCTACACCGGCGCCACCGCAACCGAGGACGACAAGGTCTACATGCGCCCCGAGACGGCCCAGGGCATCTTCGTCCAGTTCAAGAATGTCATCGACACGACGCGGGTCAAGATTCCCTTCGGCATCGGCAACACGGGCCGCTCGTTTCGCAACGAGGTGACGCCGCGGAACTTCACGTTCCGCTCGCGCGAGTTTGAGCAGGCCGAGCTCGAGTTTTTCTGCCACCCCTCCGAGTCGCAGGACTGGTACAGGTTCTGGCGCGATTTCCGCATGGAGTGGTGGAAATCGATCGGCCTCGCCGGCGAGAACCTCATCCTGCGCGAGCACGCCAAGGACGAGCTCTCGCACTACTCCGTCGGCACGAGCGATGTCGAGTATCGGTTCCCGTTCACCGCGCCGGGCTTCGGCGAGCTTGAAGGCATCGCCCACCGCGGCGATTTTGATCTCCGTCAGCACCAGGAGCACAGCAAGGTCAAGCTCGACTACTTCGACACCACCCGCGGCGAAACGCTTCCCAACGGCGGCAAGAAGGGCGAGCGGTATCTGCCGCACTGCATCGAGCCCGCCGCGGGGCTCGATCGCGGGGCGCTCGCGCTCATCTGCGAGGCGTACACGCGTGACGATTCGCGTCCGTCGCCGGAGATCATGAAGTTTCACCCGCGCGTGGCGCCGATCAAGGCCGCGGTCTTTCCGCTGGTCGACAAGGACGGCATGCCGGAAGTCGCCGAGAAGCTTGCCGACGACCTTTTCGCGAAGTTCGGCAAGTCGGGCTTCATCGAGACTGATCCGAAGCAAAGCATCGGGAAGCGCTACGCGCGGATGGACGAGGCGGGGTGCCCGTTCTGCTTCACGATCGACGGCGACACGCTCAAGGACCAGACAGTCACCGTGCGCGATCGCGATACAGGCAGGCAGGAGCGGATCGCACTCGATCGGGTGGTCGGCTTCCTGGGCGAGCGGCTGGGAGGCGGGTGAGGCGGGTAAACCGGCGAATCGGCTCCTACGTTTGGCCTCCCGATGCTTGTCTGGCCCTGGCTCATCTTCCTCTGCTTCATCCTCGCGCTGATTGTGCTGGATCTGGGCGTGCTCACGCGCCGCCCGCGACAGGCGACACCGTCGGAGTCGCTCCTCTCGGTGCTCCTGTGGGTGTCTGCGGCGGCGCTTTCGTCGCTGGCGATCTTCCGCCTCTACGAGGCACGCCTGTTCGGGTACGCGGGCGCGCTGGGGATCTCGGGGACGATCGCCAAGGCGGGTGATGCGTGGCTGCAGTTCGTGACGGCGTACGTCATCGAGATCGCCCTGAGCATCGACAACATCGCGGTGCTGAGCGTGATCTTCGCGCACTACAAGCTGCGCCCGGCGTTCCGGGCGCGCATGCTGCTCTGGGTCGTGGTGATCTGCCTGCTCCTGCGGGCGGTGCTCATCGTGATCGGCGCCGAGCTCATCAAGGTCTCGTGGATGCACTACGTCTTCGCGGGGGCGCTTCTGCTCGGCGCGGTGCGGGAGTTCCTCATCCCCCGGCCCGATGCGGATATCGGCGACAAGCCGCTCGTGCGGCTCACGAGGCGACTCCCCACGAGCCTGGCCGATCACGGGCAGAAGCTGGTGGCGCGTGAGCCCGGGCCGGACGGGCGCCGGCGCTGGGTGTTCACGCCGCTGATGATGGTCTTCATCGCTTCGGCGGCGGCGGACGTCTCGTTCGCGCTCGATTCGCTCCCGGCGGTGTTCACGGTGACGCGCGACCCGTTCATTGCGTTCACCGCGAACGCCATGGCGATCCTCGCGCTGCGCTCGCTGTACATCCTGGTCGCGCCGCACATCTCGCGCTTCCGCTACATGAAGCTCTGCCTCACGGTCATCCTCGTGTTCCTGGCGGCGCGCATGGCGCTCACGGTGGACGACCGGCTCCCCACGGGCACGTCGCTGGTGTTTGTGCTGAGCGTGCTCGTCGTCGGGGTGGGAATCTCCGTGATTCATGAACGCCGCGCTCCGCGCCTGCCCGGCGCGGCGCCCTCGCCGGCCCGCCCGACGCCCCTTGAGGACGTGGTCGAAGCCGCCGCCATCGCGCGGCGCAACGTTTGGAAGATCTGGATTCTGATCGCCGGGACGAGCGTCATCCTCGCGGGCATCGCCATCGCGCCGCTGCCCGGGCCGGGCCCGATGGTGCTCGTGCCGGCGGGGCTGGTCATTCTGGCGACGGAGTTCGTGTGGGCACAGCGCCTGCTCAAGGTCTTCAAGGAGCGGAGCCTTCAACTGGCCGAGCAGGGCGATCGAGTGGGAGAGCTTTTTCCGAAGTGGGTCCTGATCCCCATCGTGATCGCGTATTACGGCGCGTTTGCATTCTGGCTCGTGAACTCTGAAAGCAGCGGCTTGCGCCTGTTCATCAACTGCACGTGCCTGGGGCTCTCGTTCCCGTTTGTCGGGTGGGTGATTCGCACGGCGAAGATCAACGTCGGCCCGCTCAATCGCCTGGTGTATGCCAAGCGCGCCAGGCCCGGAGCCGCCGTGCCCGGCCCTGGAGAACCCGTGGCTGGCACGGACGACTCGGCACGACCGGAGCACCCGCGGAAAATGTCGTCTCCGGGCAGTAATCCGCGTGGCGAAGGTTGACCCGGGGGGCCGGTCGACGAATCATCCGCCCGACACCCTCCCTGGGGAGTAGCCGCCCGGCGTGTGCCGGGAGCCCCGGATCGTCAACACGGGTCGCTCGAAAGCGAGTTGCCCCGGTCCGAGGCCGCGGACGTCCGCGAGAGCAAGACCAGCGTCCGATTCGCCGCCGTTTGAGGATGGCGCCGCGGATCACGCCTGCGTTTGCTCCGGGAGCCGCCATGACCAGTGTTTTGCTTGCCGCCGGAAGCCTTGTCGATGTCGCTCCTGAGAGCGGAAAGGTTTGGGCCTTTGCCGGGTTCACGGGCCTGGTGCTCATCTTTCTGGCCCTCGACCTGGGCGTCTTTCATCGAGAGGCGCATGTCGTGTCATTCAAGGAAGCCCTGACCTGGTCGATCGTGTGGGTGCTCCTCGGGACGCTCTTCGCCGGCTTTGTGTACTTTGCCTACGAGCGGCACTGGCTCGGGCTGGGCCTGAACACGCCGATGTACATCTCCGGCGAAACGGCCGCGAGCGTGGTCGATCCTCGCGCCTCGATCACGATGGGCGAAGTGCGCGGGTCAGAGGCCGCGGAGCAGTATCTCACCGGCTACATCGTCGAGAAGTCACTGGCGATGGACAACATCTTCGTGATCAGCATCATCTTCGGGTTCTTCGCTGTGCCGGCGAAGTATCAGCATCGGGTGCTGTTCTGGGGGATTCTCGGCGCGCTCGTGATGCGCGGCGCAATGATCCTGCTCGGCTCGCAGCTCATCCTGAAATATCAATGGGTGCTGATCATCTTCGGCGTCTTCCTCGTGCTCACGGCACTGAAAATGGCGCTCATCAAGGGCCACGACGACCCTGCGCAGAATATCGCGGTGCGGTTTGTCAAGCGGTTTCTGCCCGCCGTGGATTTCTACGACGGGCAGAAATTCTTCACGCGCCGAACCATCGCCCCGACCTATTCGCACGACCCTGAAACCGGCACCCACACTCAGGACCCGCCGCCGCCGGGCACGCTCTCGGCCCGCTGGGCCATCACGCCGCTCTTCCTGGCGCTGCTCTTGGTGGAGATCACTGACCTGGTGTTCGCGGTGGACTCGATCCCGGCGATCTTCGCGATTACGCCCGACCCGTTCATTGTGTACACGAGCAACATTTTCGCCATCCTCGGCCTGCGATCACTGTACTTCTGCCTCGCGGCGCTCATTCGCAGGTTCAGGTTCCTCAAGCCCGCGCTCATCCTCATTCTCGCGTTCGTGGGCGTAAAGCTCCTGCTCCTGAGCGTGCCGCCGTATCTGGACACGATCGGCTCGTGGATCGGCGCTGCCTGGCAGCCCGGCTCGCCGATCAAGATTGACACGCTCGTGTCCCTGCTCGCCGTGGTCGGCACGCTCACCTTTGCCGTGGTGCTTTCGATCGTCCTTCCCGGATCAGGCGCCTCACCATCTCCCGCACGATCGGAGGCTGAATGACCTTCTGGCTGTGGACCGGATTCCTCGCGCTGGTGGCGGCGATTCTGTACGTCGACCTGGGCGTGCTGCACAAGCACAGTCACCGAATCACCCCGGGCAAGGCGCTGCGCAACACGGGCGTCTTCGTGCTCATGGCGCTCTCGTTCGCCGTCGCGATCTTTGTCATCTACGAGAATCAATGGATGGGGGCCGAGCGGCTCTCCTTTGCCGGGAAGCCCCTGACGGGCGCGACCGCGACGATCGAGTATCTCTCGGTCTGGCTGCTTGAGTACATGCTGAGCGTCGACAACCTGTTCGTGTTCACGCTGGTCTTTGCGCACTTCTCCGTGCCCCAGCAGCACCAGCACCGCGTGCTCTTCTGGGGCATCCTCGGCGCCCTGATTCTCCGCGGTGCGATGATCGGCGCGGGCTCCGCGCTCGTCGCCGCCTTTCACTGGGTGCTCTACATCTTCGGCGCCATTCTCATCTTCACCGCCATCAAGATGCTCGTGAGCGGCGACGGGCACTTCGACCCCGCCAGGAGCTTCACCCTGCGGATCGCCCGGCGGCTCTTTCCGATCACGGGCGAACTCCACGGCGAGCGGTTCTTCGTTCGGCAGATCGTCGATCATCGCCGCGTGCTCATGGCCACGCCGCTGCTGCTCGTGCTGCTCGTCGTCGAGGCGACCGACGTGGTCTTCGCGATCGACTCGATCCCCGTGGCGTTCGGACAGACCAGAGAACCCTTCATCATCTTCACGAGCAACGTCTTTGCCATCATGGGGCTGCGATCGCTCTACTTCGCGCTCGCCGGCCTCATGGGCATGTTCAAGTACCTCAAGGTCAGCCTGTCGATGATCCTGGTGTTCGTGGGCGTGAAGATGATCATCGAGCATCCGGTCGAAGCCATCCCGCTCTCGAAGATCCCGGGTCTCGGGCTCAGCGACTGGCAGATCGGGTTCGCGGGGATCGACGTCTCCGCCGGCGTGTCGCTCGGCGTGATCGTCTCGGCGCTCGCCGTGGGCGTGATCGCCTCGATCATGTCGCGTCGCGCGGCACTGGAGCGCGAGAAGAAGGCCCCGGACGACCAGGCGAGCCCGCCGTCATGAGCGTATTAACCTGGCCCGCCGTGGGGATGAAGCGTGCACTTCGCGCGCCGGGGCATGCCGAGTATGCTCGGGCTCATGCCCGAGCGCCAGGCTGAAACCGTCGAAGTCGCCCCGCGTGTCGACAGGCGAGTCGCGCTGGCGATCCTCGCCGCGGGGGCGTTCTTCGGCATGACCGCTTGGCTCGCGGGCGCGGTGCCGCTGGCGCTCATGCTCGGCGTCGCGAGCGCGTGCGCGGCCCAGGGCTGGTGGCGCGGCGGCGGCGAAGTCGCCGGGCTCCTCGCCGGCACGCTGCTCGCCGTGTTCTTCGCGCCGTGGCTCGGACCGATCCTCGACAAGCCCGTCGCCGTGGTCCTCGGCACCAAGGCGCTTCAGACCCGCGTGTTCAGCATCTCGGTCACGTTTGTCATCATCACGCTCGGCGTCGCCGTCGCCGCGAGCTTCGGCACGCGCCGGCTCGTTCGCAGCGAGCCGCTTCTCCATCGCTGGAACCACGCCCTGGGCGCGGGGATCGGCCTGATCGAAGGCTCGATCCTCGCCATGTGCGTGCTCTGGGTGCCGCTGGCGCTCGCGCCGATCGCCGGCGCCCGGCTCGCCTCCGGTGAAGAGCACGCCCCCTCGCAGGCGGTTGTCGACTTTGCCCGGCAGGTGCGCGAGTCGTCGCTCGGAACGCTCGCCGAGCGCACGTCGCCCCTGCACGGGTCGGAACTGCTCGCCATGGCCGAGGATTTCGCCATCGTCTCGCGCAGCCCGAAGGCGATGGCGTTCTTCACCGAGCAGCCGGTGATGAAGAGGCTCAAGGAGATGCCCAGCGTCGTGGAGGCGCTCGAACGCCTCAAGCAGGACCCCGAGCTCAACGGGCGCTTCAGCCAGTCAAGCGCCGTCCCGGCAGAGACCCTCTTTGCGATCATGCGAAGCGATGTGGTCCTAGACATCCTCGACCACAGCCCGATCGTGAGCGACCTGCGCCCGATGCTGCGCGACATCCGCGAAGCGCTGCGGGCGGCGAAGGACGAGGCGATGAGGGGTGGAACGTAGCGCCGATCCGCTACGAGGTCGCCGCCCGCGTTCTTGCCCCGCGCACCGCTCTCCCCCTCGGGCAACTCGCCAGGTGGTCGTTCACAAGACCCGTTGCCTGCATGAAGGCGTACATGATCGTGGTGCCCACGAAGCGGAAGCCGCGCTTGGACAGGTCCTTGCTCAGCGCGTCGGACTCCGCGGTCGACGCGGGCACCTCCGACATGGACCTCCTCCGGTGCACGAGCGGCGACCCGCCGACGAACCGCCAGACATACGCATCGAACGAGCCAAACTCGTCCTGAATCAGCAGGAACGCCTTGGCGTTCGAGACCGAGGACTCGATCTTCAGCCGGTTCCTCACGATTGGCCCCCCGGGAAACTGCGCGAGCTCGCGGGCCCGCGGCTGGTCGGCGAGCAGCGCCGCCATCTTGCGGCGGTCGTACCGGGCCACGATCCGCGGATCGAATCCGTCGTACACCGCTCGATACCGCTCACGCTTGCGCAGGATCGTCTCCCAGCTCAGACCCGCCTGAGCGCCTTCGAGAACCAGGAACTCAAAGAACACGCGATCGTCATGCACGGGCACGCCCCACTCCCGGTCGTGGTACGCCTTTGAGAGCTCGGACAAAGCCCATGGACATCGCGGCATGCGTCGAGCGTACGAGGATTGCCACCACGACCCCACCGCCGCCCTACCCCCAGCCCCCTCCCCCTCCCCCTCCCCCCCCCAACCCCCAACCCCCGGCAAGCCGCTATACTCCATCCGTCCATCCGCACAAACGGATGAAGTCGATGCACGGGGACACCGTCCGGCTTCGCTTCGCTCAGGCTCTGCCTAGAAAAGCACCCATGTTCTCACCATTCCTCCAGGCGCTTCGGTCCCGGGTTCTGGTCTTTGACGGCGCCATGGGGACGTCGATCTTTCAGCGGAACCTCTCGCTCGAGCACGACTACTGCGGCTGCGAGAACTGCACTGACATCCTCGTCAAGACCCGGCCCGACGTGATCCAGGAGATTCACGAGGAGTTTCTGGCCGCCGGGGCCGACTGCGTTGAGACCGACAGCTTCGGCGCCAACAAGCTGGTGCTGGCCGAGTTCGGGATTGCGGACCAGACGCGCGAGCTGGCGCGCCGGGCGGCGGAGGTGGCGCGGGCGGCGTGCGCTCGGCACAGCACGTCTGACAAGCCGCGCTTCGCCATCGGCAGCATGGGACCGGGCACGAAGCTCATCACGCTCGGCAACACGCACTGGGACGAGCTCTTCGACAGCTATCGCGAGCAGGCGCGCGGGCTGCTCGATGGCGGGGTGGACGCGCTCCTGATCGAGACGTGCCAGGACATTCTGCAGGTCAAGTGCGCGATCAATGCCGTGCTCGCGGCGCTCGACGAGCGCGGCAAGGGCCCGCTCGACGTCCCGATCATGGCGTCGGTGACGATCGAGACGACCGGAACCATGCTCGTGGGCACGAGCATCGAGGCCGCGGCGACGGCGCTCTCGCAATACCCGATCTGCTCGCTGGGCCTCAACTGCGCCACCGGGCCCGTCGAGATGGCCGATCACATCCACTTCCTCGGCAAGCACTGGCGCGGCGCGCGCGACGCCACGACTCGGGGAGTCGGCGTGCCTCGGGCCATCTCGTGCATGCCCAACGCCGGGTTGCCGATTCTGCATGAGGGACGGACCGAGTACCCGCTCAAGCCGCAGCCGTTTGTCGAGGCGATGGTGAAGTACATCGAGCGCGATGGGGTGGGGATCGTGGGCGGATGCTGCGGGACGACGCCGGGGCACATCCGGCTGCTTGCGGAGGCGGTGTCGTCCCTGCATCGGCGCGTGGGCGTCTCGACGCACCTCATCGAGCGGCACGTTGAAACTCAGTCATCGGACTCGGAGAGTCGGGGCGCCCACCGCAGCGGCGCATCGGCGCTCACGCCCTCGGTCACATCGCTCTATTCGCCCACTCCCTACCGGCAGGACACGTCGATCCTCATCATCGGCGAGCGGATGAACGCCTCGGGGTCGAAGAAGTTCAAGCAGCTTCTGGAAGCGGAGGACTGGGACGGGGTCGTGTCGCTGGCGCGCGAGCAGGTTCGGCATGATTCGGCGCATGTGCTCGACCTGAACGTCGACTATGCGGGGCGCGACAATGCGCGAGACGCCGCGGAGATCGTCAAGCGCGTGGTGCGCCAGGTCGATGTGCCGCTCATGCTCGACAGCACGCAGATCGCGACGCTTGAAGCCGGGCTCAAGCACGCGGGCGGCAAGTGCATCATCAACTCCGCCAACTTCGAGGACGGCGAGCACAAGTTCGACCAGGTCTGCCGACTCGCGAAGACCTACGGCGCGGCACTGGTCATCGGCTCGATCGACGAGGACAAGGAAGCCTCGATGGCCCGCACCGCCGACCGCAAGCTCGCGATCGCGAAACGAGCCTTCGAACGTGCGACCGCGACGCACGGGCTGGACCCTGCGGATCTCATGTTCGATCCCCTGGTCCTGCCGGTGAGCACGGGGCTGGAGAGCGACCGGCGCAGCGCGCTCGAGACCATCGAGGGCGTGAAGCGAATCGCGCGCGAGCTGCCCTTGTGCCAGACGACCGTCGGCCTCTCCAACGTCAGCTTCGGGCTCAAGCCGGCGGCACGCATCGTGCTCAACTCCGTTTTTCTGCACGAACTCCAGATGGCCGGCCTCACCAGCGCCATCCTGCACTTCAGCAAGATTCTGCCCAAGAACAAGATTCCCGAAGAGCAGTGGAACGCCGCGCTCGACCTGATTCATGACCGGCGGCGCGAGGGCTTCGACCCGCTGCAGGTGTTTGTCGAACTCTTCCGGGATGCCGCCTCGAGCACAACGAAGAAAGAGCAGAAGCAGCTCACGCTCGAAGAGAAGCTCCAGGCGCACATCGTCGACGGCGAGAAGGAGGGCCTGGCCGAGACGCTCAACGCCGCACTCGAGAAGTACAAGCCGCTGGAGATCATCAACGATCACCTGCTCGCGGGGATGAAGACCGTGGGCGATCTCTTCGGCTCCGGGGAAATGCAGCTTCCGTTCGTCCTGCAATCCGCCGAGGTCATGAAGCTCGCCGTCGCGCGGCTCGAACCCCTCATGGAGCGCGCCGAGGGCCAGACCCGCGGCAAGATCATCCTCGCCACGGTCAAGGGCGACGTCCACGACATCGGCAAGAACCTCGTCGACATCATCCTCACCAACAACGGCTACACCGTGGTCAACCTCGGCATCAAGCAGCCCATCGGCGACATCATCCGCGCGTTCCAGGAGCACAAGGCCGACGCCATCGGCATGAGCGGCCTGCTCGTCAAGAGCGTCAACGTCATGGAGGAGAACCTCGGCGAGCTCAACGCCCAGGGCCTGAACGTTCCCGTGCTTCTCGGCGGTGCGGCGCTCACGCGGCACTACTGCGAGGGTCATCTTCGCGGCGTCTACAAGGGCCGCACCTACTACGGCAAGGACGCTTTCGAAGGTCTGCGCACGATGGACTGCATCGTCAGCGGCGATGACCAGGAAGCCGCGCTCAACCGCGAGATCGACGAGCGCCTCGGCAAGCGATCCGCCGCCGAGGAGACGATTGCGCGTTCGCGCGCCGAGAGCGGACGGCGGATGGACGCGTTCGAGCAGTCGAAGGCGGCTCGTGCCGCACGCGGCGCCGGTGCGCCCGCGAGCGTCGAAGTCATCGAACGCTCGACCGTTTCGACGACCGTGGCGATCCCCGCGGCCCCATTCTGGGGCTCGCGCGTCGTCAGCGACATCGATCTCGATCAAATCTACCCCTTCATCAACAAGGTCGCGCTTTTTCGCGGGCAGTGGCAGTTCAAGAAGGGCGCCAAGGACGACGCCGACTACGAGGCGCAGGTCGCCGATGAGGTCGAGCCCATCTTCCGCCGCCTCTGCGAGCAGTGCACGCGCGAGCGCATTCTCCGTCCGGCGGTTGTTTACGGCTGGTTCCCCTGCAACAGCGACGGGAATGACCTCATCATCTGGGATCCCGAGGGCACGCGAAGAGAGCTCGACCGCTTTACGTTCCCCCGGCAATCCGGCCGCCAGCGATTGTGCATCTCCGATTTCTTCCGCCCGGTCGACTCAGGCCAGGTCGATGTCATCGGCCTGAGCTGCGTGACCATGGGCCGGGAGGTGACCGAAGCCGCGCAGCGGCTCTTCAAGGCCAACAACTACACCGAGTATCTCTATCTTCACGGCATGGGCGTCGAGTGCGCCGAGGCGCTCGCGGAGCTGTGGCACAAGCGCATGCGGCAGGAGCTGGGGATCGCCGGCGACGACTCGCCGCGCATCCGCGAGCTCTTCACGCAGAAGTACCGCGGTTCGCGCTACAGCTTCGGCTACCCGGCGTGCCCCGACATGAGCGACCAGGAGCGGCTCTTCCGGCTCATCGATCCGTCACGCATCGGCTGCGAGCTCACCGACAACTGGCAGATCGTCCCCGAGCAGAGCACGAGCGCGATCGTCGTGCATCACCCTGAAGCGAAGTACTTCAACGTGTGAACATCGACCCGCGTTCACGCACGGTCGGGCCGTCGATCGGCGCGACGTCCGCAGACTTTGCAAAGCCCGGCAGGAGCAACTGGTCGGCGTCATCGGCGAATGACAGGCTTCCGCCCTGCAGCTCGCGCTGGCGCTCGACCAGGGCGATCCCGTCGACAATCTGCATCGTTCCGTCGTCGTGCTCGACGAGCGCCGTGCCCGATTCAACCCAGTCGCCGCAGTTGAAGTAATCGGGCAGGCCGCTCGCGCCGCGGCGGATCTCGGCCTTGTGGATGTGCCCGCAGACGACTCCGTCGACGCCGCGTTCGCGGGCGATCTTCTCGATCGCCGACTCGAACCGGGCGATGTGCTTGCACGCGGACTTGACCTTGAGCTTGATGGCGTGAGAGAGCGACCAGTACGGCTTGCCGCGCAGGCGCCGATAGCGGTTATACCAGCGGCTGACGTGGACGAGCCTGTCATACGCCGCTCCGCCGATCACGGAGAGGAGGCGCGCGTGCTTGACGATCAGATCGACCTCGTCGCCGTGCATGACGAGCAGGCGCTGCCGATCAGCGGTCGTGTGAATGGCCTCGCGCTGCAGCACGATGCCGCCGAAGTTCAAGCCTTCATACTGGCGGGCCGCGTCGTCGTGATTTCCCGGGATGTAGACGACCCTCGTCCCCTTCTGCGCCATCTTGAGCACGCGGCGTGCGAACCGGTGATGGCAATCGGGCCAGCGCCAGCGCGACTTGAGGCGCCACATGTCCACGATGTCGCCGACGAGGTAGAGCGTGTCGCATTCAACGGCCTTGAGGAAGTCCGCCGCCTGCTCCGCCATCGACGTGCCGCTGCCCAGGTGCAGATCGCTCAGGAAGACTGACCGGTATGTGAGCTTGAGGTGCCTCAAGGCGAACTCCTGAGCGATTCGACCGCCGGCGCCGAGCCACTGCACATTATCGACGCGGCCGATGGCCTGGGCGTTGGCGCGGGTGCGAGGAGTGCGTGAAGATTCACGCCCGTCTCGATCGCGAGTGAACCCGCGTGCTTCGCAGCGAACTTCGCGCGGCCTTCATGCGCCGCGACGAACCACGCGTGGGTGCATGAGGTACGCTCCGCCGCGATTGTTCCGCCATCTCAAGGAGTGCCCGCAGCATGAGCGCATCCCTCGTCTCGGTCGACCCCGCCCGCTCCGGAGCGCGCTCGACGGCGCTGCTCAAGTCGGCGGTGCGCACGGCGCCGCGCCTGTCCACGCGGGGACTCCAGGAGCGCCTGTTTGCGTTCTGGTTCAACGGCCTCGTCTACAACCAGATCTGGGAAGACCCCATCGTCGACGCCGAGGCACTGCGCCTCGGACCTTCGAGCCGCGTGCTCACGATCGCCTCGGCGGGCTGCAATGTCCTGAACTACCTGGTGCATCGCCCGGAATCGATCACCGCGGTGGATCTGAATCTGCACCACCTGAGCGTCACGCGGCTCAAGCTCGCGTGCATGCGGCACCTGCCCGATCACGAGTCGATGTTCCGCTTCTGGGGCATCGCCCGCGACCCCGCCAATGTTGAGGCCTTTCACGCCTTCGTCAAGCCTCACCTCGACTCCACCAGCCGACAGTACTGGCTCCGGCGCAGCGCCCTCGGGCGCGAGCGCGTCGAGCTCTTTCGCGTCGGGTTCTACCGCCGCTCGCGCCTCGGCCGCCTGCTCTCGGCCATCCAGCGCTCTCTCGCGGCCATCGGGCGCAGCCCGGAGCAGCTCATTGCTCTGCGCGACGACGACGCGGCCCGCGCGGCGGCGTTCGACAGGCTCTACGGCAGCCTGTATGACGCGCGCCTCCTGCGCTGGGTCAGCGCTTCGCCGCTCTCGGTCTTCAACCTGGGCATCCCGCCCGAGCAGTTCAGGGCCATGCGCGACGAGTCGGGGCGCGACCTCATGGGCACGTATCGCCATCGAACGCGCCGACTCATCTGCGGCTGGTCGCTCGATGACAACTACTTCGCCTGGCAGGCGCTCGGAAGGCGGTACGACGTTGAACGCCGCCGGGCGGTGCCGCCCTATCTGAAGCCGGAGCATCGCGACGTGATTCGTAAGGGTTTGCGTGGCGTGCGGACCGAGCTCACATCCACCGTCGAAGAGCTCTCGCGGGCGTCGCCGGGACAGTTCAACACGTTCGTCTTTCTCGATTCGCAGGACTGGATGACGCCGGCGATGATCGAGCGCCAATGGCGCGAGATCGCGCGAGTGTCTCCCGCGGGCGGCCGCATCATTTTCCGCACCGCCGCCGCCGCTTCGCCGATCGAAACATCCCTCCCCGCCGACCTGCGCTCAAAGTTCGAATACCAGCGCGCGGAGTCGCATCGGCTGTATCAGGCCGACCGCTCGGCGATTTACGGCGGGTTTCACCTTTACGTCGTGCGATAGGATTCTGTTGCCTTCCGCCCATGCCTGTCCGCTTGAACACTGCGCCGGCCCGTACCTCGAGGCCCGCGGCGAACGCCGCGACCACCGATGGGCACGGCGCGCACATGGACCGCATCTACCGCTTCACGCGCCACATCTACGACGCCTCCCGCAGGTTCTTCCTCCTCGGACGCGACGATCTCCTCCGCCTCGTTCCGGCCGACGCTCGATCCGTCGCCGAGATCGGCTGCGGAACGGCGCGCAACCTCATCCGGCTCTCGCGCCGACGCCCCGAGGCGCGCTTCTTCGGACTGGACGCGTCCGGAGCGATGCTGCAGACCGCGGCCCGCAGTCTCGCTCGCGCCCGGCTCGAGGATCGCGTCACGCTCAAGCGCGCCCTCGCCGAGGAGCTCGACCACGCGCGCCTCTTCGGCCTCGACCACCCATTCGACGTCGCCCTGTTTCCATATTCACTCTCGATGATGCCCGGGTGGGCGGAGGCGCTCGACGCCGCACTCCGCAACGTCCGTCCCGGCGGGCTCGTGCTCATCGTCGACTTCTGGGATCAGAAGACCTGGCCCAGCCCGCTTCGCCGCCTGCTCACGTGGTGGCTTGGGCTCTTCTCCGTCCGCTTCCGACCCGAGCTCTTCGAGCATCTGCGGGCCCTCGACCGCGACGGCCTCGTCCGGCTCGACGTCCGCGGCGTAGGCGGTCGGTACGCCTACCTTGCGATCCTGACGCGGACGGGCTGAGAGCGGAGCAGAAAACCGCCCCGGCGGCCAGAGACCCGCGCCAGCGCTGCCTTCCGCCCCCCTCCCCCCTACCATCCCCTTTCACCCGCACCAACCGCTTCAGAAGGGGCCTCTGTTCATGCGTCGAGCGAAGATCAGCGTCATCGGAGCCGGAAACATCGGGGGCGAGTGCGCCCGTTCCATCGCCATGAAGGAGCTGGGCGACGTCGTGCTCCTCGACATCCCCAATAAGGACAAGCCCGAGCTCCACATGCCCAGAGGCAAGGCCCTGGACCTGGCCTGCTGCGGACCCGTCGAGAACTTCGACGCCCGAATTACCGGCACGTTTGACTATGCCGATATCGCCGACTCCGACGTCGTCGTGATCACCGCGGGCCTGCCGCGCAAGCCCGGCATGAGCCGCGACGACCTCGTGCAGGTCAACGCCGGGATCGTCAAGAACGTCGCCGAGAACGTCAAGAAGTACGCCCCGAACGCCATCGTCATCGTCGTCAGCAACCCGCTCGACGCGATGGTCTACGTCGCGTGGAAGGTCACCGGCTTCCCGACCAACCGCGTCATGGGCCAGGCCGGCGCCCTCGATGTCGCCCGTTACAAGACCTTCCTCGCCTGGGAGCTTGGCGTCTCCGTCGAGGACATCCAGGGCCTCCTCCTGGGCGGTCACGGCGACGACATGGTTCCTCTCCCCAGCCGCACGAGCGTCAACGGCATTCCGATCTCCGATCTCCTTCCCGCCGAAAAAATCAACGCCTGCGTCGAGCGCGCCAAGGCCGGCGGCGGCGAGGTCGTGAAGCTGATGGGCACTTCCGCGTGGTACGCCCCCTCCGCCGGCACGGTCGAGATGGTTGAGGCCATCGTCCGCGACAAGAAGCGCGTCATCGCCTCCGCCGCCTACTGCGAAGATGAGTTTGGCATCGCGCCCGGCAGGAAGGGCAAGGGATACTTCGTGGGCGTGCCCGCCGTGCTCGGCTCAAAGGGCGTCGAGAAAGTCATCACCTTCAAGATGAACGAAACCGAGCAGAAGTTCATGAACGAATCCATCAGCCATGTGAAAGACCTTGTCGGCGTGGTCGGCAAGCTCTACCCCGAACTCGCCTGACCCGACCGCCCCCTCACCGGGGCTGGGTCAATCGCGCCCGGCAATCTTCCGATAAGGCACTCGCGGCTCCGCCGCACGAGGATGAACCATGATCAGATTGCGCTTCGCATTGGTGCTCACGGCAGGCTTGGCGCTCACAACCGCGCCGAGCCTCGGGCAGTCAGAAAAGGTCGATTCTCAGCCGACAAACGACGCGGCCGTCCCACCCGCCGCCCCGACTCCCGATCTGACGCCCCGCTTCGGCCCGCGCGGCCTGCGGATCCGTCCCCCGGCAGGCGCCGAGTTCGGCGCCGGCAACGTCCTCCCCGGAGCGTTCGATGTGCCCGGTTGGCCCGCCGCGAAGGCCGAGCGACCGTTGCCCGAGATCGGCGACAAGGAGATCGCCGCCGCCGTCGAGATGCTGAGCGGTTCGTTTGCGACGGGCAGCGCGAAGGGTGAGATTCCCGCGCTTGTGATGGGCATGGGCCGTGTTGACGTCCCCGGATTCGACAATGCCGTGTACTTCGAGATCGCCCGGGCCGATTCGCCCTCGCGCCCCTATCGCCAGGGCATCCTGCACTTCTATCGCACCGGCGGCGCCAGCGGAGCGCTCAAGCTTCGTCTTTTCTCCCTCGCCGGCGCGCCCACGCTGGGTGATGCCGTCGTGGGCCTGTGGCTCGCACCGGAGGTCTTTCCCGATCTCAACCCGGCGGCGCTCCGCCCGATCGTCGACATCACGCTGGCCAAGTCCGGCGCGGGATACACGGGCTCATCCGGCCGGTTCCCCGTGCAGCTCGGCTCGGCGATCGAGGGCGAAATCTCCATCGAACTGGCCCCGGGGCGCGTTTCGCTGGGCGATCGCGCGTACGACGCCGCC
This sequence comes from Phycisphaerales bacterium, assembly GCA_050182995.1. GTDB lineage: Bacteria > Planctomycetota > Phycisphaerae > Phycisphaerales > UBA1924 > JAEUIX01. Next base: position 438,861 of record JBFXBS010000001.1, read on the forward strand.
GGCAAGCAGGTTTCAGGCCTGCCCGCGGGTGAGTCGCTCGTCTTCAGCACCGCGCCATCGTCGATGCGCGTCACCAAGCGCGATGACGGGATGTTCATCATCGACCTCGTCCCGCCCGCGGGTTCCCCGGCGGCGGAAGCGGGGTCCGACGCGCGGGTCGCCGTGCACTTCTCCGGCTGGCTGCACACCGACGGCTGGAAGTTCGCCAGCTCGCGCGATCCGCGCTGGGACGGCGCGCCCGTCGAGCCCCAGCTCGTGAGCCTTCAGGCCAAGCTGCTTTCCGCGTGGACCAAGGGCCTTCCGGGCGTCACCAAGGGCACGATCCGACGGCTGATCGTTCCCTCGGGCATGGCGTTTCACAACGTCGGCAGCCCGCAGTGGCGCGTTCCGCCCGACACGCCGGTCATCTTCGAGATCGAGTGCGTCTGGGTCGAAGACAAGTCGGCGGTCCCACCCGCGCCGGCGGCGCCGGAGAAGAAGCCGGAGGAATCCAAGAAGGCCGAAGAGGAAGCCGCGGGAACAGGATCAACGACCTCCGGCAAGCCGGGCAACTAGGCATGCCGCCCGCACCGCCCCCGCCGTTCCGTCCTCGCGCTCCGGAGCCATCGCCCTACCAGGTTCTCGGCGTGCCTCTCGATGCCACGCCGGGGCAGATTCAGCGCGCGTTTCGGGCCAAGGCCAAGCAGCTTCACCCGGACGTCAGCCGCTCGCCGTCAGCCGCCGAAGAGTTCGCGCGCCTGCAAGCGGCGTACGAAGTCCTCTCCGACCCTGATCGGCGCCGCAAATTCGATCACCCTGTTGCATCGCCTCCGGCCTCCCCACCCGGGCCGGCGCGGTACACCTGGTCAAATATCGCCGGCCGACCCGGAGCCGGGCGCGCGACCGCCGGCGATGATCCAGACGCCGGTTTCGAGGAGATGTACCGAGCGTTCTTCCAGACCCGGCTTTCGCCCGTCCCGCCGGCCAAGGAGTCGGCCACGGGCGTGAAATCGGCTCGTCCGAGGCGGTCCGGACCCGGCTCAAAGCCCGCTCGCTGAGCGTCAATCGCCCGGTCCCGCACGGATGTGAGCACATGCGTCGCGACAATCGGCGTCTACGATGTAGGCCGATTCCCGTCGACGCTCCGAGGTGCCCAATTCATGGCGACATTCACGCTCACTTCCAATGATGGCCGCGGCCACCTGGTAACGCTCGGCGCCAAGCCCGTCACCATCGGCCGAAACGCTGACAACGTCCTCCCGCTTCCGGACGAGATGGCCAGCCGATATCACGCGGTCATCGAGCCCGACGGCAACGGCGGCTATGTTCTCAAGGATCTCGGCTCGCGCAACGGGACGCGCCTCAACCAGGATCGCCTCGCGACCCCGAAGCCCCTCAGCCCGGGCGATGTCATCAAGATCGGTTCGCACTCCTTCTCCATCGAGATCGAACAGTCGCTCGGCGAAGTGCGCGACGAGGCCCGCGGCAAGACCATCGACACGACCTCTCAATGGCGCACCGAGCTGCGCTCCATGATCGAATCCCTCCCGCCCAAGGGTGAAGGCGCCGACGAGCCCGTCGGCATCATCGACGCCCGCGGCCAACCCTCGGGCGCGCTCGGCGGCGATGCCGAAGGGCCCCACGCGATGCGCCTCCTCCTGCTCCTCGCGGGCAAGAGCCGCGCCACCGATATTCACATTGAACCCAAGATGGAGCACACGTCCGTCCGCATGCGCGTCGACGGACAGATGATCACCATCAGCGACCTTCCGAAGAAAGTGGGCGAGCTCGTGCAGGGCGTGCTCAAGGCGGCGTGCGCCATGCAGCAGGCCGGGCGCGACGCCGTGCAGGACGGACACTTTTCCAGCCGGTTCAAGGCGCGCCGCGTCGAGTACCGCGTCTCATTCACGCCGTCGGTGCACGGGCAGAAGGTCGTCATCCGCGTGCTCGACAACGCCAACGCACCCAAGACCCTCAGCGAGCTGGGCATGCCGCCGTACATGCACGACCGCATCAAGCGCACCGCCGAGAAGGAGCAGGGCCTGCTCCTGGTCTGCGGGCCGACCGGTTCGGGCAAGACGACCACGCTCTACAACTGCCTCAAGGAAGTCGACCGCGAGACCAGCAACGTCGTCACCATCGAAGACCCCGTCGAATATCAGCTCGACGGCGTGACGCAGATCCCCGTGGACGAAGCCAAGGGCAACACCTTCGGCGGCCTGCTCCGCTCGGTGCTCCGCCAGGACCCCGACGTCATTCTCGTCGGCGAAATCCGCGACGAAGAGACCGCCCGCACCGCCATGCAGGCCGCCATTACCGGGCACGTCGTGTACTCGACCGTCCACGCGAAAGACACGTTCACGGCCACGTTCCGCCTGCTCGATCTCAAGGTCGAGCCGTTCCTCGTCGCCAACGCGCTCGACCTGTGCTTGGCGCAGCGCCTGTGCCGCGTGCTGTGTGAGAACTGCAAGCGCCCCATCCGCGTCCCGCCGAGCCTCTCGACCCGCATGGGCAAGTGGCTCGAAGGGAAGACCGAAACGTTTGCCGCCGAGGGGTGCGCGGCGTGCCTGCGCACGGGCTACCGCGGCCGCCGCGCCATCTTCGAGATGCTCGATTTCACCGACGAACTGCGCGACGTGATCATCAAGGAACCGTCGATCGCCTCGCTCCGCAAGATTTCGGAGAAGGGGTTGTTCACGACCCTGCTGCAGTGCGGCTGGCTGCTCGCGTCGCGAGGCGTGACTTCGCTCGATGAGGCCGAGCGCGTCGCCGGCACCGGCTGAACCTCTCCATCGCGGCCCGAAACCGCGCATCGACGGAGCTCCCATGCGATGCACTCTGTTCCTTGCGGTCGCGGTTGCGTTCGTGCCCGCGCTCGCCGCCCAGGCCACATATGCTCAGACCCCGCCGGCTGACGATCTCCCTTCGCGCGTTCGCGCCGTGCTCGCGGCACACTGTTCAGAATGCCACGCCGAGACGCTCGCACGCCCCAAGGGCCGCTTCGGCTACGTCACCGACTTGCCGCGCCTCGTCGCCGAAGCGCAGGTCGTCCCTGGACAGCCGGATGAGTCTCCCCTGTTCGAGCTCCTGGCGCACGACGATCCGGAGTTTCGAATGCCCCCGCGCACGGCGAAGGCCGGACCGCTGAGCACGGAGCAGATCGAACTCGTCCGCGCGTGGATCGCCGCGGGCGCGCCGGCGCCGGCCGATCGGGATTCAGCTTCCCCGCCCGCGACGCCCCCCACTGTTCCGGCAGTCGCGCCAAGCGCCGCGCCCCCCACGCCCCCGGCTGCGCCCCGCTCAATCGGCGATCGCGCCTTCGCCTTCGTCGGCAAGTTCCACCCCGTCATCGTGCACTTTCCGATCGCCCTGCTCATCGTCGCCGCCTTCGCCGAACTGCTCGTCATGGGCGGCTGGCGCGCCGGCCGAGAGACCAACCGGCTCCTCGTCCCGCTCGGCGCGCTCTCGGCCGTCATCGCCGTGGTGATCGGCCTGATCGCCGCCAGCGCCGAAGGGTTCACCGTTGCCACCGTCTGGACCCACCGCCTGCTGGGAATCCTGGCCGCGGCATGTGCCGTGCTGGCGCTCGCGTTCCAGGCGCTCCTCAAGGAGCGTCTCTACCGCGTTTTCCTCTTTGTCGCCGCCGCGCTGACGGGCCTCGCCGGCCACTTCGGCGGGCTGATCACCTTCGGCGACGACCACTTCTCGTTCTGAACCTGCGTCCGGCCCTGGGAGACGCCCGGCATCAGCACCTTCGCCGCCCGGCGTATCGTCAACCATGCCCCGAAACACTCCGCTCGTCCTCATCGTCCGCGACGGCTGGGGGCAGAATCCCCATCCCGAGCATGACGCCTTCAACGCCGTCAAGCTCGCCGGGACGCCCGTCGACGACAGGCTCCGCCGCGACTGGCCCTTTACCCTCGTCAAGACCGCCGGGCTGGATGTGGGCGTGCCGCCCGACCAGACCGGCAACAGCGAAGTCGGCCACCAGAACCTCGGTGCCGGGCGCATCGTGGATCAGGAAGTCGTCCGAATCAGCAAGGCCTGCGAATCGGGCGAGATCGCGCGTGTCGATGCCATTCGCGACGCCCTCGCGCGCGTGCGCGAGGCGGGGGCGGGCAGCGATCGTCGCCTGCACCTGATGGGGATCGCTTCCGAAGCGGGCGTGCACGGGCGCCTGAGCCATCTCTACGCGCTCATGCGCGCTGCCGCCGCCGCGGGGCTCGGTCGCGACCAGGTCTGCATCCACCTCTTCACCGACGGCCGCGACACCGGACCCTTCACGGGCAAGGGCTTCGTCAACGAGGTGGAAGCGAAGTGCGGCGAGATCGGCGTGGGCCGGGTCGTGTCGCTCGCGGGCCGCTACTGGGCGATGGATCGCGATTTCCGCTGGGAGCGCGTCGCCCGCGCCTACGCCTGCCTCACGGGCCGCAGGACCGAATCGCACGACATCGCGCTCGCCGCGTCTGCCGCCGAGGCCATGCAGCGTCATTATGACCACCCGGCCAGGTCCGCCAAGGGCGATCCGCTCGCGGGCGACGAGTTTGTCCCGCCCACCATCATCGCGCGCGACGATGCCGACGCCCGCGCAACACGCATCAAGGACAGCGACAGCGTCATCTTCTACAACTATCGAGGAGACCGCCCGCGCGAGATTTCCATGGCCTTCGTCTTCCCCGACGATCAATGGGCCAGGGTCAAGCCCTCGCCCGACTCCGGCAAGGCCGGCTTTGACCGCGGGAGCAAGCTCGACCTCTTTTTCGTCGCCATGACCGCGTGGGCCGAGAGCCTTGTCCCGTTCATGCGCGTCGCCTTCGACAAGCCGCCGAAGATGAAGCACATCGCGGGAGAAGTTTTCTCATCACTCGGCCTGCGCCAGTTCCGCTGCGCCGAAACCGAGAAGTTTCCGCACGTCACGTTCTTTTTCAACGATTATCGCGACGAGCCCTTCCCGGGCGAATCCCGCAACAATCCGCAGTCGCCCAAGGTCGCCACCTACGACCTCAAGCCCGAAATGGCGGCTTATGAGGTCCGCGACGCGGTGCTCGCGCGCCTCGCGGCGGGTGACGATTGCGAGGACTTCATCCTCGTCAACTTCGCCAACTGCGACATGGTGGGGCATACGGGCTCCCTCGAAGCAGCGAAGCGCGCCGTGGAAGTCACCGACGCCTGCGTGGGCGCGATCATCGACGCCACGCTCGCCCGCAACGGCTCGCTCATCGTCACCGCCGACCACGGCAACGCCGAGCAGATGTGGTCGCCCGAGGACAACTCCCCTCATACGGCCCACACCCTTTACGACGTTCCGCTCTACGTTCTGGGCAGCGCTTTCAAGGGCCGCTCGCTGCGCGACGGCGGTCGGCTCGCCGATGTCCTGCCCACCGCGCTCGCCATGATGGGCATCGAGCAGCCTCGCGAGATGACCGGACGCAGCCTGCTCGCCTGAGCGCCCCTTCAGTTCGGGTCGCCGGCGCGACGGCCGGAGAATCGACATGGAATCACTTTCGAATCTCGACATTGCCGTACGACTGGCCGCGGCGATGGTCCTCGGCGCGCTCGTCGGCCTCGAGCGCGAACGCAAGCATCGCCCCGCCGGTTTCCGCACGCTCATTCTCGTGTCCATGGGCTCGGCGGCGTTCATGATCCTCGGGCGCGAAGCGATCGCCCTGCCCGGCGCCTCTCCCGGCCCCGCACAATCCGCCGACCTCACCCGCGTCCTGCAGGGCCTTATCGGCGGCATCGGCTTCATCGGCGCAGGGGCCGTGTTGCACGGCCGACAAAGCGTTCACGGCCTCACCACGGCGGCAGGCATCTGGGTCACCGCCGCGATCGGCGCGGCCTCCGGCCTCGGCGCCCTGGGCGTCGCCCTGACGCTCACCGTCGGCACGGTCTTCACCCTCTTCGTGCTCGACCGACTTCAGGTCTTCGTCACCGGCGACCAGACCGCCACGCCTACCCCGCCCTCCCAGCCAAAGGACGAGCATCCGGCCGGCGATTGACTGCCGATCCGGCAGTCTTTGGGGCAACTGAGGCGGTTTTCGCACCCGGCGAGCCCATGACTCGGCCCGCAGCCCGGCGCGCCGATTGCACATCTCACTTCCGGCGAAAACCGCCCGGAGTGCCGCATGAGACCAGATCGCTTCACCACGCTCGCACAGCAGACCCTCGCCGACGCACAGTCCGACGCCATGGCCCGCTCACACGCCGAGTTGGGCGGCCTGCACGTTCTGCATGCGCTGCTCAAGGAAGCCTCAGCGCCGGCGCGTTCGATCCTCACGAAGGCCGGCGCCGACGCCGCACGGGCCGCGTCGATTTCCCAGAGCGAGCTGGCGCGCCTGCCTTCGGTTTCGAGCAACGCCGGCCAGGGCGGGCGTCAGATCGTGGAGATCCTCGCCAAGGCCGAGGCCGCTTCAAAGTCCATGGGTGATGCGTACGTCTCGATTGAGCACCTCCTCCTCGCCCTTGCCGAGGTCGCCGGCCCGGCCAAGGAAGTGCTCTCACTCAGCGGCGCCGACCGCAAGCGCCTCGACGCGGCCATCAAATCGATCCGCGAGGCTTCCGGCGTGCAGAACGTCACCGAACCCGGCTCCGAGTCGCAGTTCGAGGCGCTCAAGAAGTACACGATCGACCTCACGCAGAAGGCCGAGCAGGGCAAGATCGACCCCGTCATCGGGCGCGATGACGAGATCCGCCGCGTGATGCAGGTGCTCTCGCGGCGCACCAAGAACAATCCCGTCCTCATCGGCGAGCCCGGCGTCGGCAAGACCGCCATCGCCGAAGGACTCGCCCTGCGCATTGTCTCGGGTGACTGCCCTGAATCCATGCGCGATCAGCGCCTCCTCGCCCTCGACGTCGGCGCCCTCCTCGCCGGCGCCAAGTTCCGCGGCGAGTTTGAAGAGCGACTCAAGGCCGTTCTGCGCGAGGTCACCGCCTCCAGCGGCTCCATCATCCTCTTCATCGACGAGCTGCACACCATCGTCGGCGCCGGCGCCGCCGAGGGCGCCGTCTCGGCAGGCAATCTCCTCAAGCCCGCCCTTGCCCGCGGCGAGCTCCGCTGCATCGGCGCCACCACGCTCGACGAATACCGCAAGCACATCGAGAAAGACCCCGCCTTCGAGCGCCGCTTCCAGACCGTCTACGTCGGCGAGCCCAGCGTTGAAGAAACCATTGCCATCCTCCGCGGGCTGAAGCCGCGCTACGAGGCCCACCATGGCGTGCGCATTCTCGACGGGGCCATCCTCGCCGCCGCCCAGCTCAGCCACCGCTACATCGCCGATCGCTTCCTGCCCGACAAAGCCATCGACCTCGTGGACGAAGCCGCGTCGCGCCTGCGCATCGAAAACGACTCGATGCCCACCGAGCTCGACGAGCTCCGCCGACGCATCATGCAGCTTGAGATCGAACGCGAGGCCCTGCGCCTTGAAGTCGGTTCCGGGGGCAAGTCCGATGGCACGCGCACCCAGCTCGAGCGCGTCGAGCGCGACCTCGCCGAGCTCCAGGAGAAGAACCGCGCCCTCACCGCGCGCTGGCAGGAAGAAAAGCACGACCTCGACGCCGTCAAACACATCAAGGAGCAGATCGACGCCAAGCGCACCCACCTTGACCAGGCGCAGCGCCGCGGCGACCTTGAAACCGCCGCCCGCATCCAGTACGGCGAGATCCGCGAGCTCGAGAAGAAGCTCGCCGCCGCCGAAAAGGCCCTCGCCGACCGCCAGGCCAAGGGCGATGCGCTGGTCAAGGAGGAAGTCGACGCCGAAGCGATTGCGGAGGTCGTCGGCGCGTGGACGGGCATCCCCGTCGCACGGCTCGTCGAAGGCGAACGCGAAAAGCTCATCCGCATGGAGCAGGAGCTCGCCCGCCGCGTGGTGGGTCAGGACGAAGGGCTCCGCGCCGTGGCCGATGCTGTACGCCGGGCCCGCTCCGGCCTGGGTGACCCCAACCGTCCCATTGGTTCGTTCCTTTTTCTCGGCCCCACGGGCGTGGGCAAGACCGAAACCTGCCGCGCTCTTGCCGAGTTTCTCTTCGACTCGCCCGACGCCATGATCCGCATCGACATGAGCGAGTACATGGAGAAGCACGCGGTTTCGCGCCTCATCGGCGCGCCCCCGGGCTATGTGGGCTACGAAGAGGGCGGCGCGCTCACCGAGGCCGTCCGACGCCGCCCCTACGCCGTCATCCTCCTCGACGAGATCGAGAAGGCTCATCCCGACGTCTTCAACGTCCTCCTGCAGGTGCTCGACGACGGCCGCCTCACCGACGGGCAGGGGCGCACCGTCGACTTCAAGAACGCCATCATCGTCATGACGAGCAACTTCGGCAGCCAGATGATCCAGGAGCTCGCTGCTTCGGGGGCCGAAGACTGGGAGATTGACGCGGCGGTGCGCGATCTCGTGCGTCGCGGTCCCGCCGGCGCGGCCATGGCCGAACTCGGCAAGGCCGCGGGCATGTCGCCGCAGGTCATCGAGGCGACGATCAAGGCGCAGCAGGCGATGGGCGGTACGCCGTTCATGCGCCCGGAGCTGCTCAACCGCATCGACGAAACCGTCGTGTTCCACCAGCTCAAGCGCGAGCACCTGACGCAGATCGTCGAGATCCAGCTCGAGCGCCTCCGCAAGCGTCTCGCCGAGAGACGAATCTCCCTCACGCTCACCGCCGAGGCCAAGACGCACCTCGCCGCGGAAGGGTGGGACCCCGCGTACGGCGCTCGCCCGCTCAAGCGCGTCATCCAGCAGCGCATCGAGAATCCGCTGGCGACACGCATCCTTCAGGGCGACTTCGCCCCCGGCGACGCCGTCACCGCCGACTACCGGGGCAAGAGTTTCGTGTTCGAACGGGCGTAGTCCGACTCAGCCCGCCGCCATCCGCTTCTTCAGGATCACGATCAGCGTGTTTGCTTCAAATGCGTTCGCCGACACCGGCCGCCAGTACACCTCCCACAGCGCTCCGGGCGCCGGCGCTGCCTTGGGCGCGCCCGCACCCCCCGGCGCCAGCACCACCACCTGTCCCTTCGCATCGCGAAACCGCTCGGCGACCGCCTGCGGCTGATCGCTCATGAAGATCAGGTCCTTCTCCCGAATATGCATGCTGCGCACACCCAGCGCCCGCGCGCCGATCCGAATCTCCGCAAGGTCGAGCAGCCGCCGCGCCGCCGTCGGCGGCTCGCCGTACGCCTGGGCGAGTTCCTCTTCGACTTTGCGCAGCTCCGCGAGCGTCGCCGCGAGGCTCACGCGCCGGTACGCCTCCAGCCGGCGCTGCTCCGCGGGGATGTACCCCTTGGGGATCACGCCGACGACTCCGATGTTCAGCACCGTTTCGTTCGGCGTCGCCACCACTTCGTTCTTGAGCTCCTTCACCGACTGTTCGAGCAGGCGGCAATACATGTCATACCCCACCGCCGCGATGTGCCCGCTCTGCTCCGGCCCCAGGATGTTCCCCGCACCGCGAATCTCCAGGTCGCGCATCGCGATCTTGAACCCCGCCCCGAGCATGCTGAACTGCTCCACGGCCTTGAGCCGCTGCTTCGCCGTCTCCTTGAGCGGCCGGTTCTCGGGCAGGAGCAGGTAGCAATACGCGCGGTGCTTGTACCTTCCCACGCGCCCGCGAAGCTGGTGCAGGTCGGCAAGCCCGAAGCGGTCGGCATCGTCGATGATCATGGTGTTCGCCGTGGGGATGTCGATCCCGCTCTCGATGATCGTCGTGCTGACGAGGATGTCGGCCTCGCGCCGGACGAATTTCAGGATCACCTCCTCCAGCTCGCGATCGGGCATCTGCCCGTGACCCACCACCACGCGCGCTCCCGGCGCCAGCTTCTGCACGTCGTCGGCGACGCTCAGGATGTCGTACACCCGGTTGTGCACGTAGTACACCTGTCCCTCGCGCGCCAGCTCGCGATCGATCACCTGCTTCAGGCGCACCGGGTTTCGCGGGACAACCTCCGTCACCACCGCGCGCCGGTCGGCGGGCGCCGTCGCCAGCGACGAAATGTCGCGGATTCCCAGCATCGCCATGTGCAGCGTCCGCGGGATCGGCGTCGCGCTGAGCGTCAGGATGTCCGCCGTCAGCCGAAGCGAAAGCAGCCGCTCCTTGTGCTCCACCCCGAACCGCTGCTCCTCGTCGATCACCACCAGCCCCAGGTCAGCGAACTTCACGTCCTTGCTGAGCAGCCGGTGCGTCCCGATGATGACGTCGATCCGTCCCTTCGCGAGCTCCTCAAGCACCTCGCGCACCTCGGCGTCACTCTTGAACCGTGAGATCGACGCCACCTTGAACGGATAGTCCTTGAAGCGACCGCGAAATGTCCGCTCGTGCTGCTCCGCCAGCACCGTCGTCGGCACGAGCACCGCGGCCTGCTTCCCATACTCCGCACACTTGAACGCCGCCCGGATCGCCAGCTCGGTCTTGCCATACCCCACGTCGCCGCAGAGCAGCCGGTCCATGGGCCGCGGGCCCTGCATGTCCTTCTTGATCTCCCCGAGCGCCGCGAGCTGGTCCTCGGTTTCGTCATACGGGAACTCGTCTTCAAACTCGCGCTGCCAGGGCGTATCCGCGGGAAACCTGATCCCCGGCATCGTTTCGCGCGCCGCCCGCACCCGCATCAGTTCCGCCGCCAGGTCTCGAACGCTCGCGGCGACACGCTCCTTCTGCCCCTTCCAGCGCTGCCCGCCGAGGGTCGAGAGCGGCGGCTTGCCCTTGAATCCGCCGATGTACTTGGTCACCAGGGCGCATTTGGCCGCCGGCACGTGCAGGCGCGTGCCGCCGTCAAACTCGAGCACGAGGTACTCCTGCGCCTGCTCGTCATCAGCGCCGCGCTCCTTCGCGCCCGCTCCGCCGGTCGCGCCATCCCGCTTCGGTCCCGAGTTCTTCGCCGTCGCGCTCGCACGCTTCCTCCCGGCGCTGAACCCCGTTGACTCCAGCCCCACGACCTTCGGCGCTTCCATCGGGCCCAGCAGCACCAGTCCCAGGTACCGCGCGATCCCATGCTCGGCATGCACGACGTAGTCGCCTGTCGAGAGCTCCAGGAACGTGTCCATCGCCCGTCCGGCCCGCAGCCGCACCGCTCGCCGGCGCGTGGTGAACCGGTTGAGCAACTCGTGGTACGGAAGCACGAGCGTGGGGCGCTCGCCTTCGCCGCGCCACACGAATCCCTGGTGCACGTACGCCACGAAGCGCTCGACGCGCGCGTCGTGCTCGGGTGCGAACTGGGCAAGCAATTCGCCGAGCCGTTGCATCTCGCCGTCGTTCTGGCAGACAATGACGACGCGCGTGGGCGGCCCGCCGCTCCCGGCGTCGGCCCACTCAACCACGTCCGCGACCGCCTTGCCCGCGTCATCGGGCAGCACGGGCACCCCGCTGACCGGCAGCTCGATCAACCCCCCCTCGACACCCCCGGCGTAGGTCGGCGCGTGCTCAACTTCGATCACCGCGCCGAGCCGCTCGCGAACGCCCTTGAAAACCGCCGGCGGGCCGAAGATCCCCCGCGCATCGAGGCAGCGCTCGTAGTATCCGCGCCCCTGCTCGTTGAGCTCCGCCAGTTCGTGGAGCAAGGCGATGCTCTCTCGCGGGAGCACATCGATGACGCTTGATGTGCCGCCGCCGCTCTCACCGGTGAGCAGCTCGGGCTTGGCCGCGACCAACTGCACGGAGCGCAGGGCTCGATCGGCGGCCATCGACTCGATGTCGATCTCGCGCACCTGCTCGACGGTGTCACCGAAGAAGTCAAGCCGAACCGGCGCGCCGCCGAGCGACTCGACCAGCCCATCCGGGCTCGCGGCTTCGCGCGCATCGCCGGGCGGAAAGACGTCCAGAATCCCGCCGCGCGCGGCGTACTCGCCCGGCTCCTCGATCGCATCGACCCGCCGATACCCCGCACCATCGAGCCAGCGCACCAGCGCCGCCGGCCCGCCCGTGATCTCCTCGCCCCGCGTCACGACGCGCAGCCATTGGCCGAGGCTCTCGGCCCTGGGCACCGGCTGCATGAGGGCGGCAATCGGCGCGACGATCACGCCGGGCGACGTTGCCGCGCCTGCTCCGCTCAGCACTCGACGCACGAGCGAGAGCCGCTCGGCGAGCAGGTCGAGGCTCACGCCCGACTCGCCCGGCAAGGTCTCAAGAGCAGGAAACCGCGCCGCATCCACGCCCGCCGAGACAAGCTCATCCAGGGCCTCGTCGGCGTCATCGACATGCGCGACGACGAGCAGCACCGGTCGCCGGGCGCGCCGCGCCACCGCACCGGCGAGAAAATGCGTCGAAGAACCGGCCGCCCCGCGCGCAGCGGCACGCCCCTCATGGAGTGCCCGCTCCACGATTCGACCGACTGCCTCTTCCGCCGCCAGAAACCCGACAAGGTCCACCGCGAGGGCTCCGAGCGCGCACGCCCACGCGACCGGATCGGCCCAACGCCGACCCGCCGTCGCCTGAAACTGTGTTGGCGGAGCATAGACCCGCTCAATCGTCGAATGCTCCGAATGATCCGCCGCCCGGGAGTCCCGCTCTTCAGTCACCATGACCGAGGCGCGTGCCGCATCCGTCCATCCCGGACTTCATTTCCAAGCCATCGCCGTGACACCACCCTCCAGGACCCGAATCCGAATTCGGCGTTCGATTCCCGCTCGACACCAGCCGAAGCGCCGCCACAATCCTCCAGAATGCCGGCCCCCACCCCACCGACCTGTTCACTCCCTTCGCCCCGCGTCATGTACGACGCGGTCGTGCGGCGTGATACGTCATTTGTCGGCGTCTTCTTTCTGGGCGTGCGGACCACCGGCGTCTTCTGCCGTCCGGGGTGCGGGGCCAAGGTGCCGCTGCTCAAGAACATCGTGTTCTTCAGCGGCGCGAAGGACGCGCTGCTCGCCGGGTATCGGCCGTGCCTGCGTTGCCGCCCGATGGATCCTCCCGGGGCGCGACCGGCGTGGGTTGATCGGCTCATCGCGGCGGTCGAAGGTTCGGGAACCGAGCAGCAGAGTTCGACCATCGCCACACGGTCGGAAACACGCGCGCGCCGCCCGACAGTCGCCGCGCTGCCGCATCGTCTCTCCGCCGCCCACCTGCGCGCCATGGGCATTCACCCTGCGACCGCCGCGCGGTGGTTCAAGACCAACTACGGCATGACGTTTCAGGCGTACCAGCGGGCGCGTCGCGTGGGTCGCGCGCTCGCGCGCTTGCAGTCGGGAGGTTCCATGACATCGGCCGCCACGGTCGCCGCGTATGAATCCGAAAGCGGGCTGCGCGAAGCGTTTGAGTCGCTGTTTGGCGAGCCGGCGCGCGACGCCGTCCGCGCGGGTGCAGCGCCGCTGTGCGCGCGCTGGCTCCCTTCGCCGCTGGGCCCGTTGCTGGCCGTGGCCTCGAACGAGGCGCTCATGTTCCTGGAATTCGTGGACCGGCGGGCGCTCGAAGCACAGATCAGCACGCTCCGGCGGCGAGCCGCGCGCCCGATCGTCCCCGGCGACAACGCGATCCTCCGCACGCTCGATCGGCAACTGAGCGAGTACCTCGGCGGCGCGCGGCGCGAGTTCACGGTGCCGCTCGATGCGCCGGGCACCACGTTTCAGCAGCGCGTGTGGAAGGAACTCCGCGCGATTCCCTGCGGGCAGACACGTTCCTACCTCGACGTCGCGCGGGCCATCGGGCAACCCACCGCCACCCGCGCCGTCGCTCGCGCCAACGGCGACAATCGCATCGCCATCCTCATCCCCTGTCACCGCGTGATCGGAAGCGACGGCACGCTCACGGGCTATGGCGGGGGGCTGTGGCGAAAGGAGTGGCTGCTCCGGCACGAAGGCGCGTGGCTGGCGCCGGCTTCTGAACGCACGTTGACCCCTGCTGAACGCGGCCCGGCCCCTCAAGGCACCTCCAAGTCCGCCCGCGTCACTCGGGGCGCTTGAGCGCCCCCGGCCCGAGCGTGACGATGGTGACCGCACCCATGGTTCGGCGGGCGAAGTATGCGTTGAGCTCGTCGAGTGTGACGCGATCAATCGCTGCCGCCAGCTCCGAGAGGGTTCTCGGGCGGCCGAGGCGATGCAGGTCGCTGGCGATCGCCGCCGCCCGGGCGCCGGTGGACTCGCCCGCGAACACAAGCTTCGACTTGTACCCCACGACGGCACGCTGAAACTCCTCCGGCGTCACCGCGCCGGCTCGCGTGCCCATCCGCCGAAGCTCGGCCATCATCACGTCGAGCGACATCTGCGCCTTGTCGGGCGTCGTGCCCACGTACCCCGTCACGCGCCCCCAGAGCTTGTCCGCCGCATACCACGCGTGCACGGAGTAGCACAGCGCGCGGCGCTCGCGGACCTCGGTGAACAGACGCGACGACGACCCGCCCGAGAGCACAGCGTTCCCGATCCGTTCCAGCACGGCGTCGGGGTCGCTCTCGCGCGGCGCCTCGTGCGCGAGATAGATGTGCACCTGGCTCGCCTGCTCCTCTTCGTGGTGATACGTCCCGCGCGTGGGGCTGGCGGTGCACTCGACCTTCGGCGCCTCACCCCCCCACCCGCGGAGCACTTCATCGAGCCGTCGGGCGATATCGGAACCGTTGACGTTGCCGCAGATCGCCAGGATCGATCCGCCCGGGCGCGCCCGCGCGGCCCAGTGAGACGCGAGCTCTTCCCGCGTGATCGACTCGAGCCCAGATTCGGTTCCAAGGCCCGATCGATTGAGCGGCGGGTGGTTGTGGCGCTCCGTGAGCATGATCCCGCCGCGCTCCTGCGGCTGGTCCTTCAGGCCCTGGAGCGCCTGGAGCGACAGGTCTCGAACGGGTTCGATGGCGTCCGGCTCGAAGCGCGGGCGCAGGACCATGTCGGCCAGGAGCGGGAGCGCGTCGATGACTTTCGCGCTGAGCATGGTCGCGCTCAGGCGGAGGTGGGCGGCGCCGACATCCGCCCCGCGCGACAGCCCCAGCCGATCAAGCGCATCGGCTTGCTGGCGCGAGTTGAGCGTGCCCGCCCCGCGAAAAATGAGCTCGGAGAGCATGGTCGACAGGCCCTGCCGATCCTCGCGGTCGGCCCCAGAGCCCACGGGCAGGAGCCACGTGAGCGCCGCGGAGCCGACCCCGCGGTTCTCCTCGACCACCAGCGGCATCCCGCACGCGAGGGTGTACACGTTCAGGGCCGCACCCGGGGAAGGTCGATCGTCGCCGTGTGCCTTCGAGGTCATCAGGCGGAGTCTAAGCGCCCTTGGGCCTTGGAGCGTGGTGCGGAGAATGTGGGCTGGCCGGAGCGTTCTCGGCCCCGGACGGTTGCGCTCGACAACGTCCCAGAACACCCGCGCGCGCCGGTGTCGCCTGCACACGCCGCGCCCCCGTGCCGGTCCACGCGCAGGGCTCGCCCGGGCGGGGGATTCGGTCGATACTCATCCGGGGCTCCGGGTCATTCATGCGCACGATTGCCAACATCCTCGCCGCCGCGTGCTTCATGGTGCTCGTCGGCCTGCTGTGGTCGAAGTCCGCTCGCGAAACGACCGAGGCCCGGCAGATCGAAGAGACGATCAGCGCGATCCGGGAAATCGAGCGAACGGTTCGCTACAAGGTCGAGTTTGAGCAGCTTGCCGCCAACTCGCGCGGCTGGCCCGAGACGATCGACCCGGCCTGGTTCGAGGAGATCCCGCGCAGCCGCATGCTCCCGCCCGAACACCCGTGGCTGGAGATCGCACCGGTCGAGCACGCGGCGATGCGCAATCCGCCGGTGCGGCTGGCCGTGAGTTCCACGCTGGCGGGCCTGTGGTACAACCCGTACCAGGGCGTCATCCGGGCGCGGATTCCCGTGCAGATCAGCGACGCGCGATCGGTCGCGCTCTACAACCTGATCAACGGAACCAGCCTCCGGTCGATCCTCGAGCCCGAATCGCCGGTTGACCCGGTGCCGCCGATCAAGATTCCCCCGGCGTCCGTCGCGGGCGCTTCGCCCGAGGCAGCGACGAAGATGATCGAGCCGGATGCCGGCGTCGCGCCCTCGCCCTCAGAGTGAGGTGCCGGCCGGCCCCGCGCCGGCGCGGATCCCCAGCACGTCGTCCATCGTGTACCACCCCGGTTTGCGTCCGACAAGCCACTGGGCCGCACGGATCGCCCCACGTGCGAAGAGGTCGCGCGTCGTGGCGCGGTGGGTGAGTTCAATGTACTCGCCCGCGCCGGCAAAGCGGATCGTGTGCTCGCCGTAGACATCCCCGCCCCGCATCGCGAGCACCTGCTCGTCGGCAACTCGGGCGCCGGCGTCGCGCAGGACCTTGGTGAGGCGGCGAGCGGTGCCGGAGGGCGCGTCCTTCTTCTGCGCGTGGTGGGATTCGACGATCGAGCAGTCGTACTCGGCCCCCAGGAGCTTGGCGGCAGAGGCGGCCAGGGTCGAGAGGATGGCCACTCCGAGCGACGTGTTGGACGCGAGAAGAACGGGGACGCGCTCTCCGGCGCGTTCGAGTCGTTCGATTTCGGGCGCACCGAGGCCGGTGGTGCCCACCAAAAGGGCCGTTCCGGTCGATTCCGCAGCGTCGGCGGCCGCTGCTGCGCCGTCGGGCGACGAGAAATCGATGATCACGCTCAAGCCGTCGCCCGGAAAGCTCGACACGATGCGTGGCGTGTCCGCACGCCCCGGCACGGCAGGCGTGCCGACCGACTTGCTCCCGGCTCGCGCGATCGCCGCTCGCAGCGTGCAATCGGGCGTTTCGACGACCAGCGCGCAGATGCGCGCACCCATGCGACCCGATGCTCCATGCACAACGATGTGAACGCTTGACACGGCGGCGCTTCCTTGGTTGATTGTTTCCATGTCGCTCGCTGGAATCTTTCCACCATGCAGTTTGTTGCGCACGAGTACCTCGTGCCGATGTATAGTCTCTTGATCGTTTCCGGTCTCGAACGCGCGTAGCGATCGACTCAACCGGAGACTTCCACGCTTCGGAGTCACTCCGAGGAGACCACAATGGCAAAGAAGGCAAAGAAGAAGGGCAAGAAGAAGGGCGGCAAGAAGAAGGCCAAGAAGTGACCTGCGCGGTTCGTTCCGCGGCGCGGCTCTGATGCTCACGCCGCCGCGTTGAGCGGACTGCACGACAATCTTCAGCGGGGCCGGCTCGCGGGCCGGCCCCGCCGCCTTTTTTGGACCCATTCGCCCAATTCACCGTCCGACCCGAGCCGCCAACCATTTCCCATGTCGCTCCCGCTCACGCGACACCTCCGCGCGCACCGGCACTCCGTCCTCCGCGCCGCTGACGCCGCGCTCGAAGGGGGCGTTTGGCGCTCCTCCACGGTCATCGATCCGCTCACGGGCCATCTGGTGGCGCCCTTCTCGCCCGCGCCCGACCCGCGACTGCTCGACGAACTCACGCTCTTCATTCCCGACGAAGGCGATGACGCCGCTCAGGTCCACGCGTCAATTTCGTGGATCGATGACCCGGCGTTCCACGCAATGGGCGATCGGTGGATGGCGTATCACGGGGTCCGTCCGCCCGGCCGGCTCGCTCGACTCATCCCTCGTGGTTTCCGCTTCCGAGGCCGAGTCTACGACGTCGAGCAGGTCGATCTCCGCAACGTCCTCGCCTCCGACGAGCCGCGCCTCGTGCGCACCGCCAACGCCGATCGGGCGCGCCTGGCCCGTGCGGCCGCCCGCGCTGCCGCGGGCGACATTGTCGATCCGCTCTGCGTGGGCGTCGACGCTCTGGGCATCGATGTGCGCACGCGCCTCGGCGTGCAGCGCGTCGAGTTCCCCCGCGAGGCGCCGACGACCGACCGCGCTCTCCTCGCCCTCGAGGAACTGCTGACCGCCTGATTGACCCTGGGCGCTGCTCCGACCGCTCAACCCTCGGCCTCGCAGCGGCCGGCCCACGGCTTCTCAGCCGCGCGCCGCGCTCCCCCTACGCTCCCGCATGGCCGACCTCTGGCTCGAGCAGCGCGAGCGCGCCATCGCCTCCGCGGCACCCTTGCCGGTGCGCATGCGCCCTCGTCAACTCGACGAGGTCATCGGCCAATCGCACATCCTGGGCCCGGGCAGGCTCCTGCGGCGCATGATCGCCGCACGCTCGCTCACCAGCCTCATCCTCTTCGGCCCTCCGGGGACGGGCAAGACGACGCTCGCCGAGTGCATCGCCGCCGAGCTCGGTTGGCACTTTGAGCGTGAGAACGCGTCGGTCGTGGGCGTGGCCCGGATCCGGGAAATCATCGCGGAGGCCCGCCAGCGGCTCGGCGCCGGCACATCCGACCGCGCCGCGCCGGCCCGCCGAACGCTCCTTTTCCTTGACGAGATCCATCGCTTCAGCAAGTCCCAGCAGGACGTCCTGCTCGGCGATGTGGAACGCGGCATCGTGACGCTCATCGGCGCGACAACGGAAAATCCGCTCTTCGCCGTCAACGCCGCGCTCGTTTCCAGGTCCACGCTCCTGCGTCTGGAGCCCCTCACCGAGCAGGACATCCTCACCCTGCTCCGCCGGGCGGTCACCGACCCGGAAAGGGGGTTCGGCGCACGCCAGGTGCGAGTAGATGACGACGCGCTGGAGTTGTGGGCGACCCTGTGCGACGGCGACGCACGCCGGGCCTTGATCGCGCTCGAAATCGCCGTGCTTTCGAGCCGCCCGACCCCGGATTCTTCGGGGCCGCCGTTCATCCACATCGACCGCGCCGTCGCGCTGGACTCGATTCAGCGCAAAGCGGCGGTGTACGCCGACGACGAGCATTACGACTTGGCGAGCGCGCTCATCAAGTCGCTCCGCGGGTCGGACCCCGATGCCGCCCTGTATTGGATGGCGCGGATGCTCGAAGGCGGCGAAGACCCGCGCTTCATCGCTCGCCGCCTGGCGATCCTCGCCAGTGAAGATATCGGGAACGCCGATCCGCGCGCCATCAGCGTCGCCGCTGCCGCGTGGGAGCTTGTCGAGAGAATCGGCCTTCCCGAGGCACGGATCACCCTCGCACAGTGCTGCACCTATCTCGCGCTGGCCCCCAAGAGCAACGCGAGCTGCGCGGCCGTCGAGGCCGCTCTTGAGCTTGTGCGCGAAGGCCGCACCGTGCCGGTTCCCATGCACATCAAGGACGGGAACGTTCGCCGCGCGGCAGACAAGGCCGCTTCCGCCCCCGCGGGCGGGCCGCGCGAGACGTACGCATACTCGCACGAACAGGGCGCAGCGTCCGACACCCTCGGGCGCATCGGCACGCAGGACTACCTCGGCATCCCCGCGCGCCTGTACCACCCCACCGACCACGGCGAGGAAAAACTCCTGAAAGCGCGCCTGGAAGAAGCGCTGCGCGTGCGGTCGGCACGCGAAGCGCCGCCGCCGGCGTGATCACTCTTCGGGCAGTGCCTGCTTGACCTTCGCGAGCACTTGTTCCGGGGTCGGGTTTGGATCCATCATCACGACGCTCGTCACGCGAGCGCTGATCATGCTCCGCGGGCCGCCGAGGTAATCGGCAAGCCGCTTGGCGCCCGGGCCGGCGGTCTTGCCCCGGGCCATGATCACCACGTCCGCCGCACCCCGGAGCACGCGCGAAAGGGCCTCGTCAAACCCCTCCCGCCCCGCATCCGGGACCGAATCCGGGCGATCCTGCACATACACGAGCGTTCGACCGACGCCGCAAGGGTCGAACGGCAACAGGGCCTCGCGGCCATCGGCTCCGGGGCCGATGCGGAAGACCCGGGCATCGCCCGAGGATACAAGCACGACGAGCCGAGCCCCCGCCGCCGTCGCTGCCGCTTCCGGTCCGGTCGGACCTTCGAGGAACCGCCTGACGAGCTTCACGTCCTCATCGGCGATCCGACCCTTGTGCCGGTCGGCATGGATGGCGAACGTGCGGCCTCGGCGCGTCAGCCGCACGACTCCCTGTACCGGCGCCGCGGCGGTGCTGATGGCCATGAGCATGGCGCGGACCGACTTCCAATCGAGCTCGGCGGGGCAAGGCTCCTGGAACACGGCCTCGTACGTGGCCCGGTGCATGGGAGGGACCGGATCAACCATGAGGGACGAGCTCCGCGCGCACGCCAACACGAGGCGGGCGCGAACGCTTCGCGCCGCCGGTCAAGACCACACCCTCAACTCCGAGGCCCGATCACCAGCCGCCGCCGCGACGGCCACCGCCGCCCCCACCACCGCCGCCGCCCCGGCCGCCACCGAATCCGCCGCGGCCGCCGCCGCGATCCTCGCGCGGGCGCGCCTCGTTCACGGTCAGGTCGCGACCGTCGATGTTCTTCCCATTGAGGCCCGCGATCGCCGCCTGCGCGTGTTCCGCGTTGGCGAACTCCACAAAGCCGAACCCGCGCGGACGGCCCGTGTCGCGGTCCATGACCAGCGACGCGCTGGCGACTTCACCGAACTCGCTGAAGATCTGGCGCAACTGATCTTCGGTCGTCTTGAACGACAGATTCCCGACGTACAACTTCGTCATAACCGGCCCTCAAATGTGCCCGGAGTGAAATCAACCGTGGCTTGGTCTCGGGCACGAGGAAGCGGCGGCACCAGGAATCCGCCGGGCTCCTTCGCCACTGGCGGACTCTCGATCAACGGGAGGATAGGTCGCTCCGGCGTCCGCGTCACCTTCCGCGACTGTATGTGGATGGCGATTCCGAACTGGTTGGGAAATCGCCCGACGCGCCGCCGGTGAACGACCTACGATGGATTGCGTGCCGCGCGTCGGCGCGGCTCAAACGCTTGCCCTTGGCCCAGCCGATCGGAGCGACCCCCGCAATGACCAGCATCACCGCGTCACCGCCGGTGTCTCGACGTGTGAGACGCCGCGCCCGCCGTCTCATGCGCAGTTCCCCCGCCGATCGAAAGTTGCGCTACATCAACCTCGGGGCGGTCCTGATCCCCATCGCCGGGCTCGTGGCCGCCATGATCCTCGCCTGGGGATCCGCCTTCAACTGGCTCCACCTCGGCATCTTCGTTCTGATGTCCACCATCACCTCCTTCGGCATCACGGTCGGTTACCACCGGCTCTGCACCCACAAGTCCTTCGAGACGCCCGCGTTCATGCGTTACCTGTTCGCCGCCGCCGGGTCCATGGCGGCCCAGGGGCCGGTGATCCAGTGGTGCGGCGAACACCGGCGTCACCACCAGCATTCCGACACCGAAGGCGATCCCCATTCTCCCCACATGAGCCGCGACGGCTCCTGGGGCGAGGGCCTCTGGGCCACCATCCGCGGCGCGTATCACGCGCACATGGGATGGCTCTTTGAAGGACATTCCCGCGGACTTGGCCGCTACACGCGCGACCTCCGCGCCGATCGCGCCCTGGTCGCTGCCGATCGACAGTTCCGCTGGTGGGTGCTTGCCGGGCTGATCATTCCCGCCGCGCTCGGCGGTCTCCTGACCATGACCTGGATGGGCGCCCTGCTCGGGTTCCTCTGGGGCGGACTCGTCCGCGTGATGATCGTCCATCACATCACCTGGAGCGTCAACTCGGTCTGCCACCTCTGGGGCAGCCGCCCCTTCCGCACCCGCGATGAGAGCCGCAACAACCCCGTCGTCGGCATCCTCGCACTCGGCGAAGGCTGGCACAACAACCACCACGCCTTCCCGGCCAGCGCCCGTCATGGGCTGAAATGGTGGGAAGTCGACTTCAGCTACATGCTCATTCGTGTGCTCGCGCTGGTCGGACTGGCCAAGGAAGTTCGCGTGCCCGCTTCCGACCGAATCGAAACCAAACGACGCAAGCCGCCTGCAACCAACTCAGGCACCGCGGCGAACCAGTGATCCACCGGCGCGATGCGCCGCTGCTCCCCAGCCTCCCCGCTTCTCCCCGCTCACTCGCACCCGCGCCCCAAGCCTCGTTCCCGTCGGAGAGCTGATCACCATGCTCCAGATGCCGCGTTCCTCGACGCCGTGGGGGCACGGTGGGTGGCCAGTTCGAGCCATCGGCACGTCTGCCGCGCTCGCCGTCCTGGCTCTCGCCGGACTCATCCGGGCCGAACCGCCCGCCGACCCCGCACCGGCGCCTCCGGCGCCCGCGGCTGCACAGCCCGCGGCCGAGCCGATCCCCAACCCTTTGCCCGGTGCGAAGACCCCGTCACGTCCGGCAGCGAAGGAAGAACCTGAAGTCCAGCTCTATCTTGTCGACGGGCGGCGTTTCACGGGCTTTCTCGTCGAGCAGAGCGCCACCGAGTACATCCTCCGCATCGCGGGCATCCGTACGCCGTTTCGCGCCTCGCAGGTGCAGCGCTTCGTGGTCCTGCCGCCGGTCATGGATCGCTATCGCGAACTCCGCGCGGCGATCGACGAAGACGACGCCGACCAGATCCTCCGCCTCACGGAATGGCTGATCGCGCGACGACAGCTCGACACGGCTCTCGCCGAGCTCGATGCCCTGCTCAAGCGCATGCCTGAGAACGCGAAGGCCGTCCGCGCCCGCACGCAGCTTCTCCGCCAGATCGACCTGCGCGACAAGTCCCGACCCATCGAGCCCGAAGACGCGGGCGTCGGCACGGAGCCGCCTCTCCCCGACACCGAGCCGCCTCTGCCCGCCGGCGCGCTGGCAAGCTTCCCCTACCTGAGCGAAACCGACATCGCGAGGATGAAGGTCTTCGAGATCGATCTCAACCGCCCCCCGCGGCTGGAAATCCCGCGCGAAACCATCAGCGCGCTGCTCGAGTCCCACGGCGGGCACCCGTCGCTCCCCACGGGGCGCGAAGGCCGCGAGGGGCTGTATCGTCTGCCGGCGCGCGAGCAACTCCTGCTGCTCTTCAAGGTCCGCGCCCGCGAGCTGTATTCGCAGGTCCGAGTGCTCGATCAGCCCGAGACCATGCGCCTCTTCCGCGACGAGGTGCAGCGCACCTGGCTGCTCCCGCAGTGCGCGACCACCGCGTGCCACGGCGGCACCGAGGCCGGACGCCTCATTCTCGCCAACCGCCGGCCCAACAGCGACGCCACCACGTACACAAACTTCTACATCGTCCAGAACTTCCGCACCGCCGACGGCTCGCCCCTGCTCAACTTTGACGAACCGGAAAAGTCCGTTGCGCTGCAGATGGCCCTCCCGCGCGAAGACGCGCTGGTGAAGCACCCGCGCGTTCTCGCCCCTGTCGCCCCGGGCGCCGCGCCGCACGACGCCTGGAAGCCCGCCTTCCGCTCACGCGACGAGGCCCGCTTTCAGCAGGCCATCGCCTGGCTCAAGTCCGCCTATCGCCCCCGGCCCGACTATGGCATCAATTACACCCCCGCGCGGCCGTTCGTCGCCGATCAGGCCAAGCGACCCGACACGAACGACCCGGGCCGTTGACCCTCGCCGCTCGTCACTGCACCCCGGCGCGCGCACAAGCCGATGATGCCCCTGTGACCCCCGCGCCCGCACGTTCCCGCTCAAAAGTCAACCCGCCGGCGACCTCCGCTCCGCGCCGTCGCGGTCGACCGCGCGTTCGTCCGACGCTCGGCACGCTTCCCCCCGCGCTCGCCGACGCCGCCCGGGCGTTCAATGTCTACCTGCGCGTCGAAGCCGGGCTCTCGCGCAACACAATCGCGGCGTATTCTCGCGACCTCGAAGACCTGCTCGCCGATCTCGTGGCGCACGGTCGCACGGCTCCAGAGCAGATTTCGCTCCGCGACCTCACCGAGCACCTCGCCCGCCTGAAATCAACTCGCGGCATGTCCGGTTCGACCGTCACGCGACACATCGCCACCATCCGCGTCTTCTTCAAGTTCCTGGTGATCTCCGAGCGCGTCAAGGAGAACCCCAGCGCCCACCTCGAACAGCCCACCCGCTGGAAACGCCTGCCCAAGGTCCTTTCGCCCAGGCAGGCCGCTCAGCTCGTTGACTCCGGCGGCGCCTCCCGCCTTGCACGCCGGGACCACAAGCCCGGACAGATCGACCTCACGCTGCGCGATCGCTGCCTGCTCGAACTCCTCTACTCCTGCGGCATCCGCGCGTCCGAAGCCGCCGCCCTCGGCATGGATGACGTCAAGCCCGCCCAGGGCGTCGTGCTCGTCACCGGCAAGGGCAACCGCCAGCGCCTCGTGCCCATCGGCAAGCCCGCGCTCCGTGCCGTGAGTGAGTACCTCCGCGACCTGCGGCCGCGGCTCGCCAGCGGTGCGGTCGGCTCGGCGCGCGCGGGGGCGTCGGGTCGCGACAGGGGCCGGCTGCTGCTCTCCCGTTCAGGCCGCCCGCTCGAACGCGTTTCGATCTGGAAGCTCGTCCGCGCGCACGCCCTTCAGGCCGGACTTCCGCCGACGCACCCGCACGTGCTGCGACACAGCTTCGCGACGCACCTGCTCGCCGGCGGCGCCGACCTCCGGGTCGTGCAGGAGCTGCTCGGGCACGCCGACATCGCGACCACGCAGATCTACACGCACGTCGATCGCTCGCGCCTGAAGGAAGTGCATCGGCAGTATCACCCGCGCGAACGCGCCCGCGTCAGCGTCAAGGTTGCGCCGCGCCACCAGTCGCGCGCTCCGTCTGCACGCTAGATCGGCCGCTTCGGCGAATCCGTCAACTGTCGCCGATCCGCCATCGAGCGCCGCTCGACGCCGTGCGGTCGCCCGGGCGGCGGCGCCTCGGGCACCGCCACACGGTCAGGCGAGATCGTCTGCTGCAGCACCTCGGCGTTTCGCGCCCCGGGGTTCAATCGTCCCACGCCGCGCTCGCGGATGATCGACATTTCCCGCTCGATCGCCTCGTCCACTTCACTCAGGCTGGTGAGGATCACGCCCGCGAGCGTGCCGCGGCGGAACCACCAGCCCACGAGACCCGCCGTCACGAGCATGAGCATCGGCACAACGACATGCGCGATGATCGCGGCCGAGGCCCCTTCTTCCGCCGCCGCGACCAGCGTCGCGTAGCTGCAGAACACGCCGTCGAACATCGTGGGCCCGGCCAGGTCCGCCCACGGCAGGCCGAGCCCGAAGATCGCTGCGGACCAGACAAAAGCGCGCACGCTCAGCTCGACGCCCGGCACCGCCGCGGCGCTCGACATGGCCGCCCCCAGCCCGGTCGCCAGGGTGAGCACGATGAGCGACACCAGCCCGAGCACGGTGACGGTCGAGTTCGCCAGTTCGAGGTTGCGGTCGGTGACGCTGCGAACAGTGTTCGGATCGGTCGGCTCCATGGCCGTCCGCGCGCCGGCGCGCGCCGGTGTGCCGGCTCGCTTCGCCGCTTCGTCCTTCGCACCATTGGCAGCCTTGGACGTTCCGGTCCCATGCGGCCCCGGCTGGCCCACGACAATCGCCTGGTTGGGCACGCTCTCGATTCGCTCGACGCGCACCTCGGTGTACCGCGCCAGCGCGAACATCGAGAGCTGCGCGAGCGCGCACACCGCCACCACCACCGCGGCGGCGGTCACCCACCCCCGCAGGGCAACAAGCGCCGGCGAAATGTGCGGCATGGCAGTCATTCAGTCCGTGCAATCACGCGGGCCCGCGCAGATATCGGCACCCCCGGCCCGCCCCTCCAGCCCCGCGACCAGCCCCGGGGGCAAATCCTCTCCTCCATTCATCCCGATGCGCAGCAGCTCGCGCACGAACCGTTCTCGGACCGTCCACCGCCCAAACCAAGCGCGCTTGACTCCCGATCCTGCCCCGCCAAACCTTGTTTTCACTCCGCCTTGAAAACTGGCATGCCGCATTCCTCTCCCGTGACACTCCCTGAGCGACCGCACCTGAGCGGGGCCGATCCGGGCCTGCTGGCCGCCGTGGCCCGGGGCGAGGCTCGCCTGACGCCCGATCAGGCGCTCGCGGCGTTTCACCGTGTCCCCTTGATCGAGCTCGGCCGACTCGCCGATGCCCGCTGCCGGTCGCTGCACGCCGGGAGTCTGCGCACGTACGTCATCGACCGCAACATCAACTACACCAACGTCTGCAACGCGCGGTGCACGTTCTGCGCCTTCCGCCGCGACGGGCACGAGCACGACGCCTACACCCTCAGCGTCGAGCAGATTCTCGAAAAGATCGAGGCCCTCGTCGCGATCGGCGGCACGCAGATCCTCATGCAGGGCGGGATGAACCCCGCGCTTCCCCTCGACTGGTACACCACCCTCCTTTCAACGATCAAGAGCCGCTTCCCCAGGGTGCATGTCCACGCCTTCAGCCCGCCGGAGATGATCGAGTTCGTTCATTTCTTCGATCCGCCGGGCGACACGCTCTTCGAGAAGGTCCGCTGGGTGCTCGTGCGCCTGAAGGACGCCGGGCTCGACTCGCTCCCCGGCGGCGGGGGCGAAATCTTCGCGCCGGCCGTTCGCCGGAAGATCGGCCTGGGCAAGTGCGACGCCGACGCGTGGCTCACGACGATGTACGCCGCGCACTCGCTGGGAATGTTCACCAGCGCCACGATGATGTTCGGGCACATCGAGGGCGTCGCCGACCGCGTCCACCACATGCTCCTGGTCCGGCAGTGGCAGGACAAGGCGCTTGGTGCGGGCACACCTGCACAGGCCGGCGCCACGGCGTTCGGACACTACGTGAGCTTCATCTCCTGGCCCTTTCAGCGCGAAAACACGCCCTTGGGGCGCGTGCCCAACTGGGGTGCGGATGAGGCCGAGCTGGCACGAGAGTTCCCGGGCGACGCCGTCGCACGCGCGTGGGACTTTGGCCGCGCCGAGCGTTCCGCGCTTCCTCCGGGCGCCCGGGAGGCCGACTTCATCGACTACGAGGCACTGGATCGCGCGCAGTATCCGACCGCCCATCTCTTCGGCAAGCGCGTCCGCATGTCGGGCAGCACCGACTACCTCCGCACGCAGGCCCTTTCCCGCCTGTTCCTCGACAACGTCTACTCCATCGGCGCTTCGTGGGTCACGATGGGCCCGCACATCGGTCAGGTCGCGCTCACCTTCGGCGCCAACGACATGGGCAGCGTCATGATGGAAGAAAACGTCGTCTCCTCCGCCGGGACGACCTACTGCCTGGATGAACCCGTGCTCTGCCGCCTCATCCGCGAGGCCGGATTCACGCCCGCGCAGCGCAACAACACCTACGACGTCCTGTCGCTCAAGGACTCACCCGACGCCCCCGACCGGCGCGTCTCCGACTGGGCGCGGCACCGCGTGCAGCGCCTGCACGTCCAGGCGCCCAAGTCCTCCACCGTGCCCGTCACCATCGCCGGCCGCTGATCTGCCGATCACGTTCCCGCGGCGGCCGTGGCTTTCGCCAGCGCGGCGTCCTTCTGCGCATCAGTCATCTTCGCCCACCGCGGCTTGCACCCGGCACAGCAGAACGCCACCGACTGGCCACGCCACTCGACCACCAGTTCCTTCTTCGCCCAGCCGCCGGGGATCGCATCCCCCTGCACCACCGGGCAGACGCGGTTCACCACCTTGACCATCCCGGCGGTGTCCGCAGGCGCCTTCTCTGCCTGGGCTGAGTCGACGGGGACGCACACTTCGCCGCCGTGATCCGCCTGCTCGCTGGCGCAGGCGCCGAGCAGTGTTGCCGCGGCCATCACCAGACCGACCCCGGCCAGACGCCTCTTGCTCATCTTCATGCTCGACCTCCGCTGAACCGCGCTCGCGACCGGTTGGGGGCCGCCGGCGGGGACGTGTGGGCAACCTGTCGGCGACGCTTGCCCATCTTCGCGTCGACTCGCGCGGGGAGCGGACGTAGACTCTCGACACCACGCGAGAGCAAGCATATGTCTGAAAGCTACGGGGCGTTCTGCTCCGATTTTTCCGTGAATCAGCGGCTGAACCTGAAGATGGACCTGCCGTCCGATCGTGAAACGGTGCTGGCCATGTTCGACCGCGTGCGGCGCGAGTTCCCGGCGATGGACAAGTTCCGCCGGCTCACGAGCGAGCTCGTCCTGGAATCGGAGTTCGTCGACGCCACGCAGCGCTGGATCGCGCTCCGCAAGACCAGCATCCGCTCCGGCGTCGTAAACCCCCCCACCACCGCCGATGCCTACGCCCTCCACAAGCTCGCCCTCGAAGTCGCCCCCTACTTCCTCTCGATCTCCCCGCTCGACGTCGACTATCTCGAGCTCAACTACGGCTTCGACCTCCTCGCCCACGGGAACCACGACCAGATCGTCTTCGACGCGCTCTATGCATCTTCGCCCCTGGGCAAGATGCTCGAGCTCCCCGGCGCTCGGCCCATGGAATGCCAGCCCATCATCGGCATGGCCCTGAGCGACGCCGCTGATCTCCAGGCCTTTGTCGAGGTCAAGACCCGCACGCCCGGCGGCGCCGGCTCTCCGGCCTGGCGCGGCGAGCCCGCCACCGGACCCGATGCCCAGGCCGAGCCCATCAGCGTATTCCTCACGCTCCGGCGCTGCGGACCCGTCCGCGACGTCGCGGAGCTTGTGACCACCCTCGCCGACCTCTCCAAGCGCGGGGAGCAACTGCTCAAGTCTCGCGTGGTGCCGAGCATGCTCGTCCCGATCCGCGACTCCATCGCGTCGAACAACGCCTGATTCACCGCCGCCAGCCGGAGCATGTCGCGCGTTGACCCTCGCACGTTCCATCCTTGCACAGTCGAGCCCCGCACCGACGTCGGATTCGACTAAGGTGCTCATCACCGTCGGCACGTTGATCGCAGCCGTCGTCGTCCTGACCGCCGTCGTCCTCCTCGTTCGGCGAAGATTTCTCTCCTCGCGAGCCGATCCATCCTCCCAGGCGGGGCTGATGGAAGAACTCCGCCGAATGAAGCTTGCCGGGCTGATGTCCGACGAGGAGTTCAACCGGATCCGCTCTCGCCTGGCCTCGAAAATCCAGGCCGAGTCGGCCCGAAAACAGGACACGCCGGCTGCCACCCGGACATCCCCCGGACGCACCAAGTCGAACTGATTTGTCTCGCCCGCCTCGCTGGCTGAGCGCACACTGTTTCAATGGACCGGAACTCGATGCAGATCAGCCTCGGAACGACCGATACACTGACCACGGCGTGAATCGCGCCTTCCCCTCGCCTTCTCGCGGGCCCGCCCCGCCCCTCAACAGGACCACCTCATCATGGCCAAGAACCGATCTGACGGACCCGACGGCACCACCACCGGCAACGCCGGAGGCGATGACGGCAAGGGGTTCCGCGGTCGCCGACTGACCACCTGCTCATTCTGCGGCAAGACCTCCCGCGAAGTTGGCCCCATGGTGGAAGGTCCCAACGACGTCTACATCTGCGCCAATTGCACCGATCTGTGCCAGAACATCTTCAAGCAGGAGCGCCGGCGCGTCGGCGCTGCCGCGCCCATGTTCACCGAGGTCCCGGCGCCGCGCGAGATCAAGGACTTCCTCGATCAATACGTGATCGGCCAGCACCAGGCCAAACGCGCCCTCGCCGTCGCCGTCCACAATCACTACAAGCGCCTCACGCAGGTCACCCGCGAGGATTCACCCGTCGAGCTCGACAAGTCCAACATCCTCCTCATCGGCCCCACCGGCTCGGGCAAGACCCTCCTCGCCAAGACCCTCGCCCGAATCCTCAAGGTTCCCTTCGCCATCGGCGACGCCACCACGCTCACCGAGGCCGGCTACGTCGGCGAAGACGTCGAGAACCTGCTCCTCAAGCTCCTCCAGTCCGCCGATTTCGATCTCGAATCCGCCCAGCGCGGCATCATCTACATTGACGAAATCGACAAGATCGGCAAGACCAACAACAACGTCTCCATCACCCGCGATGTCTCGGGCGAGGGCGTGCAGCAGGCCCTCCTCAAAATGCTCGAAGGCACCGTCGCCAACGTCCCCCCTCAGGGCGGCCGCAAGCACCCCGAGCAGCAGTACATCCAGGTCGACACTTCGAACATCCTCTTCATCTGCGGCGGCACGTTCGTCGGCCTCGAAGACATCATCCGCCGTCGCGTCGGCAAGGCCCGCATCGGCTTCACCGACTTGGCCGTCGATGGCGACGACACGCGCGAAAAGGGCGCGCTCCTCTCGCAGGTCCAGCCCGACGACCTCTTCGAGTTCGGCATGATTCCCGAGTTCATCGGGCGGCTCCCCGTCGTGGCGCCCCTCATGCCGCTGACGATCGAAGCCATGATCAACGTCCTCACCGAGCCCAAGAACGCCCTCGTCCGCCAGTACCAGCACCTCTTCCAGATGGAAGGCGCCAAGCTCAGCTTCACCGAGGGCGCCCTCCGCGGCATCGCCGAGCGGGCCATGGCGCGCGACACCGGCGCCCGCGGCCTCCGCGGCGTCATGGAAGAGATCATGCTCGACCTCATGTACGAGCTGCCCGAGCTCAACAACCAGGGCGCCGAGTACGTCGTCGATGACATCGATGTCCAGAAACGCCGAGCCCTCACCGAGCTCCGCGTCAAGCGCGCTCAGAGCGCGTAACCATCGAGCAGCGGCGCGCTCCAGTCAATCCAAATATTGTGCAGCGCATGCGCCGC
Organism: Phycisphaerales bacterium; assembly: GCA_050182995.1. GTDB lineage: Bacteria > Planctomycetota > Phycisphaerae > Phycisphaerales > UBA1924 > JAEUIX01. Next base: position 469,042 of record JBFXBS010000001.1, read on the forward strand.
GACCAGCGGCCAGAGTCTGCGCGTGCACGCAAACACCACCCCGTGCACCAGCCCGAAGACCATCACCCCCAGTGCCGCGGGAACGCCCTGGTACACGTGATAGCTCGCAAACGCCAGCGCGCAGGCGATGATCGCCGGAACCGCTCGACCGACAAGCTCCTGAAAGCGCGTGTACAGAACGCCCCAGATCGCGACCTCCTCGGCAAACCCGTTGGCGACGTGAGCCGCCGCCTGCAGCGCGCGCAGGCTCGCCGCCTGCATCGGGACCGGACTCGACGCTTCGATCGGCGTGCCACGCCCCATGAGCGCCATCGACCCGGCCCACGCGAACCCGGCGATGATCGACGCCGTGATCAGCAAGAGCGTGAGCGGACCATCGACGCGCCAGCGCCAGCGGACCAACCCGAACCGCGACCAGCGATCGCCGCTCCGCCACATCATGTAGAGGAGCGGCGCGCTCACGCCGATGGAGCGTGCCAGCAGGGCGCCCGCGTCCGCTACGACCGTGCGTGCCGTTCCGTGGTCATACGGGAGCAGCGAATAGCACAGGTCAGGCACCACGGCGACGCACGCCGTCACCGCCAGTTCGATCCACAGCCGGCGCCGCCGCTGATCGGATGATTCGTACCGGCCGTCCACCGGCGCGACGGTCACTTTCCAACTCCCAGGAACGGCAGCACGATCGACACCGCGATGAGAATGATGATGATCCACTCCAGAACCTCCATGCGCCGAGTGCTCGCCGCATCGGTGAGCTTCTGGTAGATCCCGTCGACCGTCTGGAGCTTGCGGAGGATGCTCGCCTCCCAGTCCTGAAGGTGCAGGCGGTGAGCCGTGAGCCGGTAGAGACGCGCCAGGTACTGATCGCCCAGCAGCTTGATCGCGTTGTTGATCCCCTCAAACAGGAGCGCCGCGTCCATCTGCAGGTTGGCGATGCGACGCCTCTGCTCGGCCCCGAGCCCGGGCAGAAGTTGCCCCCACCGCGGCCCCTGCACCGCGCGCGATGCCTGCTCGAGGATGCCGTCAAGCCGGTCGTCAAGATAGCGCAGTTCGAGGAGCTCCACGTTCGCGTACTCCAGCACGGCCAGCGCGTCTTCCGCGCGCGCATCGAACACCAGCGCCGCGTTCCAATCGATCACCACCGCATCCGCCGGTGAGAACGCGATCCGGCACGACATCGCCTCCGCCAGTTCCTGCGCCGACATCGGTCCCCGCTCCGCCCGCAGCACGCCGCCGATGGTCTGTGCGTGCGACGCCACCGCCTCGGCGATCGGTGCCGCACATTCCCACCTCCGGACTTCGTACACGACATAGTCCTCGACCGCGGCCGCGATCGACGCGAACCGGATCGCCCCGCCCAGCCTTCGCAGCAGTGATTCCACGATCCGTCGCGAGTCGGCGAGCAGCGCCTCGTTCTCGTAGAGCGCTTCCGCCACGTCGAGCAGCCCCTCGAGCGGGCAGCGCAGCCGAACCCGGTAGGCCACCGAGATCGCCCCGAAGTCAAAGAGCGTGCAGGTCACCTTCGAATCGGTCACCGGTCCGGGTGAGCCGCCGCCCTCCGCTGGGGCCTCGGCGAGCGAGCCCGTTGCCTTTCGCCCGGCTGCGAGGGAAATTCGTTCAACCTCGAGCTCGATCCGCAGCGGGGCCGGCTGAAACTGCAGGTACCGCGGAGCACGCCGCTGATGCTGAAGCTCATCCCGCCCACGCGGTTCGGTGAGCTGCCGATCCGCCGCCTCCAGGTCGATCCCTGCTCCCACGTCGTACGCGAACATCACCCAGCAGACGCCCTCCTCGACCATGATGGCCGGCGCCGGCGGGGGGATGACGGCTTCGGACGAAATCACGCCCGATTGTTGCCCGGCGGGCTCCGGCTTGCCGATCGCGTCAGATCTCGACCAGCCCCTCGCGGATGGCGTATCGCGCCAACTCGACACGGTCATGAATGGCCAGCTTTTCCATGATCGCCGCGCGGTGCGCATCCACCGTCTTCGGACTGCGGAAGATCACCTTCGCGATCTCCGTCCGCGACATGCCCTTCCCGATCATGCGGAGGATCTGCAACTCCCGCGGCGTGAGCGCCCCGAGCCGCGAAGTGATCGCGCCGGGCTTGGCTTCCGTCGTGCCCGCCTCCGCACCGCTCGTGCTCCCGGGCGCCGTCCCGCCGAGCGACAGCCCCGGCTCATCGCGCCCAAGCTGCCGGCAGCGCTCCAGCACGGTCGGGCCGAAGGTGAACTTGCCCGAGGCGACGTCGCGGATCGCCGCCACAATCGTCTCGGGCGGATCAGACTTTGACAGGTAGCCCCACGCGCCGGCCTTGACCGCGGCATCCACGTACCGATCGCGCACATACGCCGACAGCACGATCGCCCGTGCCGAGGGGCATTGCTTGCGAATCTCCGCGATGGCCTCAAACGGGTCGGAGCCCGGCATTTCGATGTCCAGCAGGAGCACGTCGATGGCCTCGTCGCGCACGCGTGCGGCGAGCCCGTCGGCCCGCGACGCGGCGCTCACCACTTCCATGTCCGGCTCCAGCGCCAGGCGCGCGCGGAGTCCCTCGGAGAGGAACGCGTGATCGTCGACGCTGAGCACCCGGATCTTTCGACTCTGCTGCTGCATGACTCGCGTTACCGCAGCGCTGCCGCCATCGCCGCGACATCCGTAGGGTCGCGAACCAGAATAGCACCCGCCGCGTCGAAATCGGGGCCGACTTCACCAACTACTATCGTTTTCCGATCGGAACCCGTGCGGGCGACACCTTTGGCCTGCCCCGAGTCCGTGATCCACACGTCCGCCGCTCCCGGGCCAACCCCCGCGTCGCCGCGAAACGCCGTGAAATTCCGGGCGCCCAGCAGCGCCAGGATGAACCCGGCCAGCCGGTCGTCCGCCACCGTCACGCAGGCCGTGCGCGCCCGTCCCTCCCGTGCCCGCCCCTCCACCCGCCCGCCGGGCGTCGCCACCGGCAAGTACAGCATCACCGTCGTCCCCTGGCCCTTGGGCGAATACACCCGCATCACCCCGCCCGCGGCGTTCATCGTCGCGTGCACCAGCGAAAGGCCCAGACCGGTGGAGAATGCCCGCTTCTTGGTCGTGAAGAACGGCTCGGGCGCACGCCGCTGAACCTCGTCGGGCATCCCCGGCCCATCGTCGCTCACCGCCAGCGCCATCATCTCCCGCCCTTCGAACGTCTCCGGGCGCGCCCACACGCGCACCTCGCCCCCGGCTCGGCCCGTCGAGCCGATCGCCTCCGCGGCGTTCACAATCAGGTTGAGCACCGCGCGCGTGAGCTGCTCGGGAGCGATCGCCACGTCTGGCAGCCGCGCCGGCAGATCGATCTTCAGCAGCACGCCCCGAGACGCTCCCGCCAGCATCGCCCCGTCGCGAGCCCACCACGTCGCCAGGTTGGTGCGCGCCTCGCCCCGCGCGGCGTCGTCGGGCGCGCTCGCCAGGCTCAGCAGGTCCGACGACAGTTGCCCCAGGAACTCCAGCGATCTCCTCAGCGCCGCCACGTGGTGCTGCTTGTCCTGCCGGCCCGGCGCGTGCTCGAGTGAATCGAGCGCGCACCGCATCGGAAGCAGCATGTTGTTCATGTCGTGCCCGAGCCCCGCGGCGAGCGTCCCCAGCGCCGCAAGCTGCGACGCCTGCCGCAGCCGTTCGCCCTGCGCCTCGAGCTCCGCCGTGCGCTGGCGCACCAGCGACTCGAGGTGGTCGCGGTGCTGCGCCAGCTCGCGCTCCGCCGCCTTCCGCTCCGTCACATCCACCGCCAGCACGTAGTACCCAAGCACGCGACCCTCGCTCACCTGCGGGATGAACGTGACTTCCGTGTCGACCTTCCGCCCATGCGCCGTGACCGCGTTCTCAAACCGCACCTGCTCGCCCGAGAGGACCGTGGCCACCTTGTCGCGAATCGCCGCTTCGAACGACGGACCCACGATCTCCTCGCGCGTCCGGCCGATGATCTCCTCGCGGGGCAGGCCCAGCCACGCACGATACGCCTTGTTCACGAACCGGTACCGCCCGTCGGCTCCGATGTGCGCGATGATCGCCGGCACCGCGTCGGTGATCAGCCTCAGGTCGTGCTCACGCTGCGCCAACTGCTGCTGCGCCCGCACTTCCTCCGTCACATCCTCCACCATCGACGCCACGCCGATCACCTTCCCGTCATCATCGACCAGCGGCGTGTTGTACCAGTCGCAGAGGATGGTCTGCCCGCTGCGCGTGATGTTCTCGTTGCAGCTCCGCTCTCCTCCCGTGCCGCGCATGAGCTGCTCGAACACCGATTGCACCAGCGGCCGGACCGCCGGGGGGACAATGAACTCCGCGCGCCGCCCGCGCGCATCCATTTCCTCCCAGCCGAAGATCGTCGCCGCCGCCGGGTTCCATTCACGCACCGTCGTGTCGGCGTTCCACACGATGATCCCGATCGGCGAACGGCGGACAAGCAGGGCCAGCCGGCGCTCCGCGACGCGCCGCTGCGTGTCGTCGATCACATACCCCTCGTAGTGCGTCGCCGCCCCGGCGCCCCCGGGCCCGTCGCGCACCACCACCGTGTGATCGAGCAGGTGCATGTACGTCCCGTCGGCTCGACGCAGGCGATACTCCTGAGAGAACGAGGTCGCGCCTTCCGCCGTGTACTTCGCCACTTCGATCGCCACGCGCGCCAGGTCGTCCGGATGCACGATGCTCGCGTACGGCACGCGCCCCGAAACGAGGTCATCCACGGAGTACCCGAACTGCGAAACGTTGGCGCTCACATACTCCACGGGCCACCCGGGCGCCGCGCGCCAGCGGAAAACCACCACCGGCCCTCCCAGGAACAGCCGCTGCTCGCGCAGCAGCACCGACTCGGCACGCTTCCGATCCGTCACGTCGTGCGCAATCGCATAGATCACCGGCTGGCCGCCGCTCAACGGCGCGCCCCCGCCCGCACCGCCCATGCCGGGCCCGGGAAGCGTGCCCGCCCGGATCTCGACATCAATCACCGTCCCGTCCCGTCGCCGCCAGCGCGATTCAAACTCATGGTGCCCCGCCCGGAGCACCTCGGCCACGTGCTGCTCGCCCAGCGCGGGTGACTCCGACGCGCAGAACTCCGGGATGGACGCCGGCCCGGCTTCATCCAACCGGTACCCCAGCATCGCCTTCATCGCCGGGCTGCACTCCAGCAGCCGACCGCTCCGCGAATCAAGCAGGAAGATCGCGTCCGGCGACTTGTCGAACAGCACGCGGTAGATTTCGGGCGGCACCCGCGCCGCCTCGACGCCCGCGCCCCGCTGACGCGCGGGCGACGTCCCCGAGGATGACGTTTCGGGATGAATCATCCGAGCCGACTCCGACGCGTGGGTTCAGTCCGCCGGGCGCACTCGTGTGACGCCCGTCACTCTTCCAGGTACGTATACCCCTCGAGCCCGTCGTCGTAGAACTTGAGCAGGCTCTTCCCTTCGGCAAAGGTCAGCCGCCCCTGCCGGCATGCCGCCTCGATGTCCTGCCGCATGGCGCGCTTCATGTCCGCGATGTCGTACTGCACGTACTGGAGCACCTCTTCCACCGTGTCCCCTTCGATCACCTCGTCAATCTCCCAGCTTCCGTGCTGATCCAGCGAGATGTGCACCGCGTGCGTGTCGCCCAGCAGATTGTGCAGATCGCCCAGGATCTCCTGATACGCTCCGAGCAGGAACACGCCGAGGTAATACGGCTCCACCCCGATTTCCTCGCCGCTCAGCTCGCGCACTTCGTGCAGCTCCAGCGCCTTCTTGTCCACGCGCTTGTCCACGAAATGGTCGATCTTCCCGTCCGAGTCGCAGGTGATGTCCGCCAGGATCCCCCGGCGCGTCGGCTCCTCCTCCAGCCGATGCAGCGGCACGATCGGGAAAAGCTGGTCGATCGCCCACGAGTCCGGCATCGACTGAAACAGCGAGAAGTTGCAGAAATAGATGTCGCTCAGAAGCTCCGGCAGGCTCTCAAACTCCTCCGGCAGCTCGCCCTTCCGCGCCGCCTTCTCCAGCAGCTTGTGACCGATCGACCAGAACAGCTGCTCCGCCACCGCCCGCATCGGCAGGCTCATGTACCCCAGCGAGAACAGGCTCATCGCCTCGTCGCGCGACTGCGTCGCGTCGTGGTACGTCTCGATGATGTTCCGGTCCGTCAGGTTCGTGTGCGCCTCCACCAGGTCCAGCACCGGCTGCGGCGGCTCCGTCTCCGCCCCGATCGCCTTCATCACCCCCGCCATGTCCAGGTTCGCCTCAAACCGGCTCGTCCCCACGACATCCACCACGAGCACCGATGAATACGCCACCATGGCCCGCCCCGACTCGCTCAGGATCATCGGGTGCGGCACCCCCGCGTCGTCGCACACGCTCTTGATCCGATACACCACGTCCGCCGCGTACTCCTGCACCGAGTAGTTGATGCTCGATTGCCACGCCGACTGGCTCCCGTCATAGTCGACGCCCATGCCCCCGCCGATGTCGAGCATCGTCACGCCCGCGCCGAGCCGATGCAGCTCGCAATAGATGTGCGTCAGCTCATTCACCGCGTTCTTGAGCACGCGGATGTCGTAGAGCTGGCTCCCCACGTGGCAGTGCAGCAGGTTCAGGCAGTCGAGCATCTCGTTGGCCTTGAGATACTCCACCGCCCGCAGAACTTCCGACACGAACAGGCCGAACTTCGACCGCGCCCCGGCACTCGACTCCCACCGGCCCGCCCCGCGGCTTGACAGCTTCACCCGCACGCCGATCCGCGGCTTCACGTGGTACTGCTTGGCGTACTTCACGATCAGCTCGAGCTCGCTGAACTTCTCCACCACCGGGATGATGTTCCGGCCCAGCTTCGTCGCCAGCGTCACCGTCTCGATGAACTCCGCGTCCTTGAACCCGTTGCAGATGATCGGCATCCCGTTCGTGCCCGGCCCCCCGGCCACCGCCGACAAGCCCAGCACCGCCAGCAGCTCCGGCTTCGACCCCGCTTCAAGCCCGAAATTCAGATCCACCGCGAGGTTGGCGATCTGCTCGCAGATGTGCCGCTGCTGGTTCACCTTGATCGGGTACACGCACGAATACTGGCCCTTGTACCCCTGCTCGCCGATCGTGTCGTCAAACGCCTTGCGGATCTCGCGCAGGCGATGCTCGAGAATGTCATTGAACCGCAGCAGCACCGGCGCGTGCACCCCGCGCTCCTTCAGCCCGCTCACCACCTCGTACAGATCAATCTGGTGCGCCGGCTGCTTCGTCGGCATCACCGTCAGGTGACCCGCGGCGTTCACGCCCACGTACCCCTTGCCCCAGTCTCCGATCCCGTACAACCGGGCCGATTCCTCCGGCGTCCAGCGTCCATGCAAAAACGAATTCTTCGGCGTCGTCAGTGTGGCCATGTTGGGCATTGCAAGAGTGCGCGTGCGCCGATCGTTGAGCCGATCGCCCTGGTCCTGAATCTTCAACCGGGGACTTGTACGCGTTCGCGGGGCTCAGCGGCGGGCACTTGCCTGCGGGCGTCACGTCGCGCCGGTTCACCGTGCGCCGCGTTCCGCCTGTTGCCGTTGCGACCGGCCCGCCGCCGAGCTGGTCGCCTGTGGTCATCCGCCCGCGGCTCACGTTTCGCCCGCAAGCGGTCAGGTACAAAACGATACCGCCTCTTTTCCGCTAAGCAAGCGCTCCCACCCGCACTTCTCCACCCGCTCGCCGCGACGCTCACCACCCGCTCCGCATCTCCGCCACGATCGCCCGCGCCAGCTCCTGCACCGTCGCGTGCTGCCCCGTCTCGATCCGCTCGCCGATCCCCCGCGCGGGCGCGAACGCCTCCGCCCCGGTGAACCCTCGCCGGGACACGATCACCCGGCCCGTCCGGTTGTCCTTCCATTCAAAATCCACCGTCACCTCGACCGCCAGCTCCTCCACCAGCCCCGTGTCGCGAGCCGTCGAAAGCTTCCGAAGCTCCGCCGACGTGATCGTCCCCCGGATCGTCGTGTGCGCCTGGTCCTCAGTCGAAATCCGCCACGGCGTCCGCGATCGCAGTTCCGCCACCACCGCCTCCGTCAGCTCCAGCTCAAGCCCACGCCCATACGTCGTGTTCTGAAACACCGGCACCGCGATCGATTCCACGTCGCTCGAAAACGTCGACGTGAACGAATACCCCTGACGCGGATCCGATGAGCAGCCGGGCACGCACAGGACCATCCCCGCCGCGAGCACCGCCGTCGTCCCGATCACCCGTCGCACTCGCTCGCTCATTGGCCCGGCTCCGGGCTCGACTGCCCCTCCGAAGGCGACGTGGCCGCCGGCGCTTCCCCCTTCGGCTGCATCCACCCGCGCTCTTCGCACATCGCCAGCGCCGTCTGCGCCGCGGCACTCAGCGGGTGCCTGGCAATCAGCCGCTTGAGCGTGTACCGCGCCGCCGAGGGGTCCCCCGTCCGGAAGTAGTACCGGGCCGTCTCCAGGAGCTGCAGCGCCCCGCTCTCGTCGATCCGCGCCAGCAGCGCCTCGTCCAGCCCCGTTTCCTCCGCCTTCGCCGGATACTGCAGTGCGAACGTCCGGATCAGCACCTCGGCGTCCACGAGCGGGCGGCTGTCATACCGCGGGCCCTTGTACCGACCGATGCTCGCGTACACCCGCCGCTGCATCGCCTTCATCCGATACTGGCTGTTCGGATGGTTCTTCAGGAACAGGTCATACGCCTCGCTCGCCAGTCCCATCTCCCGGTTCCGGTAGTAATGGTCCGCCAGCTCGATCCCCGCGCGTTCGGCCAGCCGGCTCCCCGGCAGCCGCTCCTGCACGCGAATCAGCAACTCCTCCCCGATGTCCGTCGCCCCCACAAACCGAATCCCCAGCAGCTTCCGGTTCAGTCCGTTCACATACCTCAGCGCAATCTCCAGCTCCCGCTCGTTCGCCAGCGCGTATTCCGGCGACTGCGGAAAGCTCGTAATCACAAACTCATAGTCGTACAGCGCCAGAAACTCGTTCCCGCCCAGGCTGATCGCATCTCCTCGGTACAGATACGCCTGCGGCAGCAGCGGATTCGCCGTCTTCTCATACCGGTCGATGTAGTCATCAAGAATCGACTCCGCCACGCCGGGCCGATCCTCCGCCAGCTCCCGACGCGCCCGCGCGATGATCTCGGCGTCGCTCCCCGGCGCAGGCGCCTCCGTCGCCGTCCACCCCTGCTCCCCCAGCCGATACTCCGTCGCCGGCGGCGACTGCGCGCAGGCCGCCGCCGAGATCATCCCCACCACGCCGACCGTCATGACATGCCGCGCCTTCATCGCCATAGGGTACTCCCGCGCCGGCTCCTCTCACCACACCGCACATCGCACGCCTTCACCGCCCTTCACCGCCCTTCACCGCCCCTTCGACTTCAACGCCCCGAGCAGGTTGGAATAGTCGTCCGTCCAGCCGCGCACCCCCGCTCTCGGCTCCAGCGGCTCCCACGTCCCCGGCCCGAAATTGAGCGCGACCAGGTCCGCTTCGCTCCTCGCCAGCGCCACCCACGTCGCTGACGACATCGCCTGCCGCAGTTGCTCGTCACTCGCCTCGTAGTGCCACACGATGGCCGACGCTCCCGCCTCCGCCGCCCCCGATCCCACCACCGGCGGCAGGTCCAGGTGCACATTCGACACGTGCACGGCGACGATCCCCCCCGGCGCCAACTTGCGCAGGTACATCGCCAGCGCTTCCCGCGTGATCAGGTGATACGGAATCGCATCGCTGCTGAACGCGTCGAGGATGATCAGGTCATAACTCCCGTCCGGCGCCTCGGCCATCCGCACGCGCCCATCCCCGATGACCGTCCGGATGGTCCCCTTCGCCTCCGGAACGAACGCAAACAGACGCGGGTCACGCGCCATCCGGTCCACCTCGGGGTCGATCTCGTAGAACGTGTACTCGTCCCCCGCGCGCGAGTACGCCGCCAGCGTGCCCGCACCCATCCCCACGATCGCCACCCGCTGCACCCGCGGCCGCACGAGTTCCGTGCCGTCAAACTCCCGTCGCCGCGCCGCCAGCCGATTGAAGAACTCGTCCACCTGTCCCACCGCGAAGATCGATCCGATCGGGCTCTCGCGATGGAAATACGCCCGCGGCACGCTCCGCTGCGCCGCCGGCTCCATCTGCTGCACGCCGTGATTCGTCGTCCCGTGCCAGAGCGTGTGATAGACCACGGGCTTCCCCAGCGCCGAAAGCACCTCGCTCCGCGCCACCACGTGCACGCCGAAGAACGTCCGCTCCCGGTGAATCACGCGCCGGCCATAGTCCCTCCCCAGGATCGTCGCCGCAAAGAGCACGCCGACGATCACCGCCGCCGCCGCCACTCCACCCACCGCCGCCGCCCGCGCTTGCCGCATCGCCCCCACCGCCCCCACGCGCGTCGGCGTCAGCAGGATCGCCGCGACGATCGCCAGGGGGTACTCCCACACTGCGTCAAAGATCACCGGCGCAAGCAGCGCATTGAACGCGCCCCCCAGCGCGCCCCCGAGCGACACGATCAGGTAGTACTCCGTCAGGCTCGATGTCGCCGGACGCAACCGCGCCAGCTCGCCGTGACACAGCGAGCCCCCGAAGAACAGGATCGCCAGGTGCAGCGCGATGATCCCGGCAATCCCCGGGTGGTCCACCCGGATCTGCATGATCGCCCCCGCCACCGCCGTCGCCACCAGGCCCGTCGCCATCGCCCACGCAGGCAGCGGCCGCCGCGAGTACGCGATGATGAACGTGAGCAGGTACACCGCCAGCGGCAACACCCACAGAAACGGCACCGCCGCCACGTCCGTCGACAGGTAGTGCGTCGCCCCCAGGCACAGGCTCGACGGCACCAAGGACAGCACCAGCCAATGCCCCCGCCGCGCCCACGTCGGCGACGCATGTGCTTCGACCCCTCGCCCCGCCGCGACGCCCGCACCGTCACCCGCCGCGCCGCCCCGCATTCCCCGCAGCATCGCCGCCGCGCACATCAGCACCAGCACCGCGTACACCGCATACCCGCACGCCCACGCCACCGCCTGCGCCCGCAGCGTCAGGCTCGGCTCCACCAGCACCGGGTACGCCAGCAGCCCAAGCATGCTCCCCGCGTTGCTCCCGGCGTACAGAAAATACGGGTCCCCCGCGTGCCGCGCCCGCGCCATGGTGTACCAGCGCTGCAGCAGCGGGCCCGTCGTCGCCACCACCACCAACGGCAACGCCACCATCCCGCTCAGCAGCACGATGATCGCCCACGCCGGCGAGCCCGGCGTCGAGCCACCCGGCGCCCATTCCCTCGGCAGCGCAAACGGCAGCACAATCGCCCCGACCGCCAGCGCCGCCGCGTGCACCCCCACCTGCACACCGCCGCCCCCCCGCCCCACGCGCTGCAGCCCGTGCGCATACGCATACCCCGCCAGCAGCGACACCTGAAAGAACACCATGCAGGTGTTCCACACTTCAGGGCTCCCGCCGACCCGCGGCAACACCATCTTGCCGACCAGCGGCTGCACCACGAACAGCAACGCCGCCCCGATGAAGATCGTGATGGAAAATAACGCCGTCATCGCTCCCGCGGGGCACGCCGCTCGCGCCGCACGGTCTTCGCAGAATACCGCGCAAGGCTGACGCACGCGCCTTCCGCACCCGGTCAACCGGCGCTCAAGGCTTCGGCGTCTCCGCCGGCGGCGTCGCCGGAGCGGCCGGCGCTTCAGGTCCGCTCGTCGGATTCGCTCCCGGAGCCTGCGACGCCGCATTCGCCCCGTCGGCCGGCGCGGCCGCGCTCGGCGCAGGGGCCGGGGGCGACTGGTTTCCAGCCGGTGCCGGCGTCTCCGACGGTGCCGTCGTCGGTGGCGTCGCTCCGCCCGCAGGCGCCGTCACGGTCGATGCCGCCGTCGATGCCCCCGGCTTGATCAGGTACGTCAGCCCGACCGCCGTGCCCAGGTACAGCGTAAACATGATGATCGTCGCGACCGTGAGCGCATCGCCGGTCCGCGTGCCGAAGGCCGTCTGCCCCGAGCCCGCGCCCGAGCCGAACGCACCCGCCAGCCCGCCCCCCTGCGGCTTCTGGATCAGCACCGTCAGGGTCAGCAGCACGCACGCCACCAGGAACAGCATCACCATCCCTGCCGTCAGGAGATAGTTCCAGTCAAATGACGTTTGCCCAAGCACAACCATGGATCACCTTGCTCCGGCCCAGTTCGGTCTTCGACCGGGAAACCTTCGACGCCTCTGCAACAACCCCCCATAGTAGGATCGAGCCGCTCGACCTTCCCGCCCGTGCTGCCGCCCTCCCCGCGGATAGACTCTCCTCAATGTGGCGTTTCGTCGCCAACTTCTACGCCCGCCGCGTCGTCAACGTCAACGTGAACATCCTCGCGGCAGGCGTCCTGGCGCTCGGACCCGTCCTCCTCATCGTCCGCGGCTACCACCTCCTCGGGCTCGATGCCCGCTGGCTCCCCGCGCTCACCTTCGGCGCCGATGTCCTCTGCGACATCGTGTTCTACTACGGCCTCCACTTCCTCGCCAACCACCTCGGAAAGCCCCGGCTCCCTTTCGTTCCACGCAAGGACCCCAAGCCCCCAGGCCAGCCCGAAACCGCCGCCGCTCAGACCATGCACGTCCTCGCCGACGCCTCCGTCGAGCACGTCCCCTTCTTCAAGGACGCCACCAAGGTCCAGCTCCAGCGGGCCATCCTCTCCCCCCTCCTCTACGCCCTCTGGCTCGGCACCCAGTGGTTCCTCGTCCACGTTGAGAACTGGAACCCCGTTCCCGCGACCGCCCTCGGCTTCGCCATCGGCGTCCTCGCCGCTCGTTTCCTCCACACCATCTGGATGCTCTGGGACGATCGTCGTCACCGTCTGCGGCGCCTCTCCGCCGGCGCCAACCTCAAGAGCCCAGACCCCGCGACATCCGGCGCCCGCCCGGCCCCCCTCACCCTTGAACCCAGGCTCGAGCCCGCGCACGGGTCTCGCCCGAGCGACAACGGCACCCTCGCGTCAAGGACCCCGGCCTCCGGCGCGCGAACGTAATCCACCGACGTCCGCGCCGCCCTCGCCGTACCCTCCGCCGATGTGCGGCATCGCGGGGATCATCCGAATCACCACCCCGCGCGACGCCGTTGAGCGCCGGCTCGCCCTCTCCCGCCCCCACGCCCACGCCATCCCCGAGCATTGGCTCGACCTCCTCGATTCCTCGATCCGCCATCGCGGCCCCGACGGCCAGGGCCGCTTCCGCGACCGCGCGCTCCGCTCCGACGGCTGCATCATCGACGTCGCCCTCGTCCACCGCCGCCTCAGCATCATCGACCACTCCGGCGGCGCCCAGCCGATGGTGTCACTCCGCGGTCCATCCTCAGCCCCCGGCTCGGGGTCCCTCTCCATCAACCACGCTCCTTCCGCCGACCTCCCCGTCCTGCCTCCGGCGCTCCTCTTTCTCGGCTCCCCCGCCGCGGCCGTCAACTACCGCCCTCTCCCCGCCCGCGCCGACGACAACCTCGTCGCCGTCGTCTTCAATGGCTGCATCTACAACCATCGCGAACTTCGGTCCCACCTGCACTCCGCCGGGCACCGCTTCGAGACGACTCACAGCGACACCGAAGTGCTCCTCCACGGATGGCGCGAGTGGGGCCTGAACTCGTGCCCTCGGCTCGACGGAATGTTCGCAGTCATGCTCTGGGATCGCGCCCGCGCCCTCCTCTGCAGCAGCCGAGATCGCTTCGGCGAAAAGCCCCTCTACTCCCGCCTCGGGGTCTTCGAGCACGACCTGGTGACGGCCGCGTGCAGCAGCCTGCCCGGGCTTGGCCATCTTCCTTGGGAGGCGCCCCGCGGCGGCAGCCCCTCATGCGATTCGCACGCGACGCGATCCGCCGCCAGCCAGTGGATCCGCCTGGGATGGAGCCCGGCCTTGCCGGTCGCCCACCACCAGCAGATGCTCCCCGGCACGGCCTCGGGTTGCGGCGACTTCTCCGACATCGGCCTGGGCGGCCCGGAGAAGCTCTCTGCCGAACCCAACGCCTGGATGCACGCATGGCGCGACCTGCCCGTTCACCGCGACCGCACGCTCGCCGCCGAGCAGCTTGACACAACGCTCGCCGCCGCCGTCGCCTCCAGGATGGAAGCCGACGTTCCGGTGGGCGTGTTTCTGTCCGGAGGGATCGACTCGTCCCTGATCGCGACCTATGCCCACGCGCATCGTCCCGATATCGAGGCGTTCACGGTCCGGATGCCCGACGCACGATTCGACGAATCTGAGTTCGCCGCGGCCGTGACAAAAACGCTCGGCATGCGCCATCACGTGCTCGACTGCAAAGCGTCCCCCGCCGACGACCTGGTGCGCCTCGTGGCTCAGCTTGGCCTTCCCTTCGGCGACAGCTCACTGCTCCCCAGCCACTGGGTCTCCAGCGCCGCGCGCAATCAGGTCACCGTCGCGCTCAGCGGCGATGGCGGCGACGAGATGTTCGCCGGCTATGAGCGCTACCGCGCCGCGGGCCTCTTCGCCTTCCTCGGCATCGCCCGATTCGCCCTCCGCCTGATCCCCGATCCCCTCCGCCGCCTCGGTCCCGATCCCACCTCCCACCAGGCGCGCAAGGCCCGCTTCCTCTCGGCCGCGGCTCACGACCGCGTGCGCGACCTCCTCTCGATCTTCCCCACCCCCCTGCTTCACGCGCTCGGATGCGATGAGTCCCTCCCGCTCCCGCCAAGCGCGTGGGGCAACCTCCTCCATGCTCTCGTCGGTCCGCTGACGCTCTTGAGTGAACTGAGCGCTCCGTTTACCGAGCTCATCTCGAAGGAGTCGACCGCCCATGCGATTCGCTCCGACCTCCTTCTCTATCTGCCCGAGGACATCTTCCGCAAGACCGACACCGCCGCGATGAGCGTGGCGCTCGAAGTCCGCTCCCCCATGGTCGCCGCCGCCGTGTTCGAACAGGCGTCAAGCACCGCCGTCCGCTCCCTCATGCCCCGCGGCGAGCGCAAGGGCCTCCTCAAGCAGGTTGCCCGCAAATACCTCCCCGCCGACCTCGTCGATCGTCCCAAGCAGGGCTTCGCCATCCCCATCGGCGAATGGTTTCGCTCCGACTTCGGCGGCCTGCGCACGCTCCTCCTCGACCGCCTCAACTCGCGCGAGCCCTTCGGCCCGCCCTCCCTCGGCCTCGATCTCAACCGGCGCTTCATCCGCCAGATGCTCGACGAGCACCTCGGCGCCGGCCCCTCCGGCCTCGTCCGCCGCGACCACTCTCAGCGCCTCTACATGCTCCTCGTCCTCTCGCTCTGGACCGATTCACTCCGCCGCTGATTCACTCTTCCTCGCGCTTGTGCCCCCTGCTTCGTGCCTTCTGCTCCCTCCCCCTTTCAAGCCAGATCACCGAAATTCTCGAACCGCCGCAGGATCGGTTCGCCTCGCGTGGGTCCGAACAAGGGGATCACGCGCTTGGCGATCGGGTTCAGCGCGTTCGAAACATGCCGCACGTACAGGTCGAGCGGCGCGAGCTTCATCTTCAGGTCGAGTTTGGGCGCGTAGTTCAGTGGCGCGGTCCAGTATGTCCGCACGCCGTGGCGCATCGCCCATTCCATCACGTCGCGCCACGACAGGAAGTACAGGTGCCGGTCGAGCGCCACGCCGTAATCGAGCCCGATATACAGGTCCTTGAGCACGCGCGCGCCGGGCGCCCTTTCCGGCGCGCCCTCCCGCGCGCCCGCCGGCCCTTCCGCCGGACGCTCCTCATGCACCAGGCAGAGATTGAACGCGACGAGCCGGCCCTCGATCCGCCACAGGAAGAACCGCGCCTTGTCGGGCATCACTTCGCCCAGCCGCAGCAGGAACTCCGGCGTCAGCCGCTCGAATCGCAGCGTCGACCGCTCGTACACATTCTGGTAGAGCACATGCGCCTCGCGGGCCAGCTCCTCACTGCCCAGTGACTCGCGCACCTCGAGCGTCACCGGCCCCCTCGCGCCCTCGTCCGCCCCTTCTCCGCGTTCCGCGCTGCGGAACTTCCTTCGCAGGTCCGCCCGCCGCGAGCGGCTGTGCACCTTCGACAGGTACTCCGCAAAGTCCTTGTACCCCAGCTCGATCTCGCACCCGGGCATGCTCGGCAAGCGCGCAAACCCCGCCGCCCGCAGCGGCGCTCCGAGCACCCGTCGGTGCCCCGCCGCGAAATCCTTGAACACCACGAGCGAAGCACCCAGCGCGCGACCCAGCGCCGGGAGCGTCGCCGCCAGCGCCCGCGCGGTCCACGCACGTGCCTCTTCCGTGCTCCCCGCAAGCACGCCCTCGCCCGTCGCGTTGCCGATCATGAGCATGTTGAGCGTGAGCGCGCCCTTCGCCCCGCGCCGCACGATTTCACCCGCGCGGCGAATCCACGCCGGCGCGCCCATGAGCAGATCCTCGCGCACCAAAAACGCCGGCTGCACCGCGCGCAGCGCGCCGCGCTCCGACAACTCGATCCGCAGGTGCGTGAACCGCTCCGTGATCGTCGCGCCCATCAGGTCAAAATACCGATGTTCGCAGCACGCGTGCCCGAGCTCGCGCGCCCACGCATCACTCGCGCCCGCCGATTCACACCCGCCCTCGCCGCTCCCGCCGCGCGTCGCCCGCGCCTCAAACCCCCCCGCCGAAACCACCGCCCGCGCCGCCGGCGGCGCGTCGTCCGTTTCGCGCCTCGCGTCGTGCGCCTCGCGCCCCATCTCAGAGCTTCAGGTCGCCCAGCCCGCCGCCGAGGAACTTGGCCTTCTCGCCGAACCCGCCCGAGAGCTGCTTGTTCTTGAACTTCTCACGCTCGCGCCGCAGCGCCGGCGTCTCCTTGGCGATCTCCGCCAGTCGCTCCGCGTCGCGCTTCGCGCGCTCCGCGTTCTTCTCCGCCATCATCGCCTCGCGGCTGCCCGGCGCCGGCGGCTCCACCGGCAGGAGCTGCTTGATGCTCAGGCTGATCTTCCGGGTTCCGGGATCAATCTTCAGCACCTTCGCCTTCACCACCTCATCCTGCTTCAGCACGTCCCCCGGCTGCGCGATCCGCCGCCGCGAGATCTCCGAAATGTGCACCAGCCCGTCCACCCCCGGCGCGATCTCCAGGAACGCCCCGAACTCCGTCATCCGCACCACACGACCCATCACCTCCGCCCCTTCGGTGATCTGGTTCACCGCCACCGAGAACGGATCGTCCATCAACTGCTTCATCCCCAGGCTGATCCGGTTCGCCTCCAGGTCAAGCTTCAGGATCTTCACCCGGACGCGCGCCCCGTCCTTCACATACTTCTCGACGTTCTTCTCGCCCGGAAACACCCGGTCATACGTCATGTCCGACAGGTGCAGCAGTCCGTCCAGACCGCCGAGATCCACAAACGCCCCGAACGGCATGATCTTCCGCACCGTCCCCTCGATCGTCTGCCCCTCCGCGAGCGTCTCCTTCAGCTTCTTGGCCTTCTCCTCGCGCTCCTGCTTGAGCAGATCCTTCCGCCCCAGCACGATGTTCCCCGCCCCGCGCGTGTCAAGCTGGATCACCTGGCACGCAAACTTCTCGCCCACGAGCACCGACAGGTCCGGAATCCGCTCGAGCGACACCTGCCCCGCCGGCATGAACGCCCGGTGCCCCGCCACCTCCAGCTCCAGCCCGCCCTTGTTGTGTCCCGTCACCCGCGCCTCGACCGTCTGTCCGACCTCGAGGTTCTCCCACGCCGCCTTCGTCACCGTCCCCGGCCGCGAGCACAGGAACAGGTTCTCCGTCGTGTCGAACTTGTCGACCACCACGTCAAGCGTCGATCCCACCGCCGGGGGCTCCTCCCCCTCCTTCCACTGCGTCCGCGGCACCACCGCCAGTTCCTTCGGCCCGAACTCCAGGAACACGTCCGTCGGCCCGACCGACACCACCGTCCCCGGCCGGTGCTCGCGACCGCTCTGCACCACGCGCGGCCCGCGCACCCGCGCCGGCTCGCCCGCCGTGTGCATCACCCTCGGCTTGTCCGGATGCGCCGGCCGCGCCTGATGAGGCGTGCCGCTCTCCATCGCCGCGTTGATCTCCGCCGCCATCTCCGCGCTCAATCCCCCCGACTCGTCGCTCACCGCCTGAAGCGTCGAACGTGTGTCGGGCACCTTCTCGCCCAGGTCCATCGGCTTGCGATCCCCGCGCGGACCCCGCTCAGGTCTCCCGCCGCCAAGACCGCGCCGAGGCGCGGGCTCGTCCGACCGGATCACCGTGGGCTTGGCGATCGGGGGGAGACCCTTCCGCGGATCGGCCGCAGGCTTTGCCGCTCCACCCGCTTCGGCCGGCGCGACCTCCTGCCCGCCGCTCGTCGGCTGCTCGGGCTGCATCGTCTGCTCGGAGGACACGACGGGCTGATCGGGGGTCTGCTCGGAAGACATGGGGAGGGGGGGGTGTCGTGGTGAAAGAACGCTGGAACTCTGGAATGAAGAACACGCTCGCCGTGTTTCCGGCGAGCCGTGAGGATAGCCTCGATCCCTCTCCGGCATCGATCCTTTCGCGTCGCCCGGCCTCAATCCGCCGCCCCTACGGGCACCCGGCAAAGAACACGTTGATGAAATCCCCCAGATCGTCGGGGTCAACGTTCCCATCTCCGTTGAAGTCCGCGCTCGCGCACCCCGGCCCGAAGAAGCAGTTGATGAAGTCGCCCAGGTCGTCGGGGTCAAGATTCCCGTCCGCGTTGAAGTCCGCCGGGCACGTCGTGCTCGATTCCACCACCACGTCCACCGGCGCCGTCACCGACAGCCCGCACGAATCCCGCAGCTCGCACTGATACGTCCCCGCCTCGCTCGTCGAGGCGCTCTCGATCATGAGCGTCGGCGTCGTCACCCCCGAGAACTTCCCGCCGTCGTTCAGGTTCACCCCGTTCCGTCGCCACCGATACGTGACATTGCCCGCGCCCGTCACCACCACCGAGAGCATCGCCGACTGCCCGGCCTCGATCGTCGCCCCTTCGGGCGGATCGAGAATGATCGGTCCGAAGTTCGAGAGCGACAGCAGCGCCGTCGCCGATGTCGCCTCGCCGCAGCTGTTGCTCACCGCGCAGTGATACAGCCCCGCCTCAGGCCCCACCGGCCGGTCGATCACCAGCACCCGCGACGTCGCGCCGCTGTACTGCGCGTCGTTCACCAGCGCCTGCCCGTTGTGGAACCACTGGTACGCCAGGTCATCACCCTCCGCCGACACCGCAAACGATACCGACGACACCGGCGCGCAGTTGAACCGGTTCGTCGGGTTGAACGTGATCTGCGGGCAGCGCACCACCCGCACCGACACGCCCCCGCGGTTGTCGTTGCACCCGCCATCGCTCACGCGGAACTGCGTGATCGCCTGCGCCGGCACCGTCACCATCGCCATCTGCGACTGGTTCGTGAACGCCGACGTGTCCGTCGAGCGGTTGCACCCGGGCAACCCGACCGGCGTCCACGCCTGCCCCGTGTTGAACTCATACCGCCACACGTACCCCTGCGTGCAGCACCCGTTCGAGCAGCCGCTGTTCGAGCCCCACGGGCTCCACCCGTTGTACGCTCCGCCCCCCGCCACGTCCACCGGCTCGAGCGCAAAGGTCCCGTTCCCCAGGATCACCTGCGCCACGCCGCCCGACGCCGAGCACGTCGTCCGCGCGTTGATGTTCACGATCTGCGCCGTGCACGACCCGGCGCCCCCCGATTGCACGCACCCCGACGCGCCGCCCGCAAGGTACGGCAGCATCTGCTCGTTGATGTTCCGCGCATGAAAATTCAGCGTGATGTTCCCCACGCCGCCCGAGCACGTGTGGCAATACGACATGATCGTGCCCTGCGTCGCCTGCGAGCAATCCTGCGGCTCCAGCCCGCACCCATCCACCGGCGGGCTCAGCGAGTGCGTGTGCCCCGCCGCAAAATTGTGCCCCATCTCGTGCGCCACCACCACCAGGTCCCAGTTCCCTGAGCTCCGCAGCGCCAGCGGATTCGGAAACGACCCGTTGATGAACCCCGAGATCCCGTACGAGTTGCCCCCCTGGCAGATCGAGCTCAGGTACGCGATCCCCCCCGCGCCGCCCGACCTCGCGCTGCTGGTCAGCAGATGCGCGTTGTTCCGCGGCGTCCCGCTCATGTTCGAATTCCACCAGCTCCTCATCGACGAAAGCAGCGACCCGCTCACCGACCCGTCCGGGTACGGATCGCTCGACGTCGTCCACACCCGCGAGAATCCCACCTGCAGCGTCACGTTCAGGTTCGACCGGTAGATCTCCGCCACGCCCCCGATGAGCGTGATCGTGTACGCCTGCGCCGCCGACGAGCTCCCCGAAAACACATCGCGGAAATACTCAAAGTCCCCGTCCATCGCCACGCGCACCACCCTGCACGGCACGCTCGCCCCCGCCGGCGACACCACCTCATCCTCCCCCGGCTCGCCCTCGATCGCCCCGCCGCACACGTGATCGTGCAGCTTCAGCAACCCCTCGGGCAGCTGCGCCGTCGAGTACACCACCGTCGGTTCCGCCGGCACATCACCCACCGCCGATTTCCCCGCGATGATGAACGTCTCCCCGTCCGCCTCGATGAACCCGTTGCAGCCGAACTCCGACAGCGCCAGGTACACGCGCGATTCGTCCGCGCCGCGCACACTCCCGCGCAGCAGCACCACCTCGGGCCAACGCATCGCCCGGTCCCCCTCCGCCGTCCCTTCCACCACGATCGCATCCGGCGCCAGCACCTCAAACCGCCGAACGTCGAGCTCCACCAGCCGCCCCGGCCCCAGCGGGAAGCCCACCATCCGCACCGGCACCCCCGTGAGCAACCCCTTCACCGCGCCCAGGTCCACCCGCACCACCACCGCGCCGGGCGGCGCTTCGACGCCCCCATCCACGCTCAGCGGCGACGCAATCACCTGCTCCGACCGCGCGGGTGCCGCCATCATCGCGCACACCGCCACACACACGCACACGAGCTTCGTCATGTCAACTCCCGTTCAGGCCGCGGTTTCCCAGATCCTCAGCAATGGCCCGCCCCCGGGTCACCCCCCCCCCCACCCCCGCCCGCGACTCCCGACGCCCCGATTTCCCATCCGGATCGCCGAGCACCCACTCTTCGGCCCACCCACGCTGGTAGTTCCGCCCCTCTGTCACAAAGAATAACCGCGCACGCCGAACAAGACCAGAAAAGACCCGGCTCGAGCTCCCCCTTCCAATCCTCCGCCTCCTTGACGCTCACGCCCGGCCCTCCAACCATGTTCAATGGAAGCCACCACTTTGTCGGGGCGCACCGCTTCAAGCCCCGCCTCCTCTTCCGCCCAGTCACCCCAGCCAGCCGACCCCGCTCGCCCCGGCGCGCAGGGCGATCAGCCCAAGATCCTCTTCGAGGGCATCACCTTCGACGACGTGCTCCTGCTCCCGCGCTACAGCGACGTCATCCCTGTCGACGCCGACACCACCACGCGCCTCACGCGCTCCATCACCCTCAACATCCCCCTCCTCTCCGCGCCGATGGACACCGTCACCGAGTCCGCCCTCGCCATCGCCCTCGCCCAGGAAGGCGGCCTCGGCGTCATCCATCGCAACATGCCCATCGAGGCCCAGGCACGCGAAGTCACCAAGGTCAAGCGCTCCGCCAACGGCGTCATCCTCGACCCGCAGACCCTCGCGCCCGCCGACACCGTCGGCCACGCGCGCCAGCTCATGGCCCGCTTCAACGTCTCGGGTTTCCCCATCACCGAAGGCGGACAGCCCAAGGGCAAGGTTCTCGGCATCCTCACACGCCGCGACCTCAAGTTCATGGGCGCCGAGTCCACGCCCATCCGCGACGTGATGACCAGCAAGAACCTCATCACCGCGCCCCCGGGAACCACCCTCGAAGAAGCCGGCCGAATCCTCAACCGCAACAAGGTCGAGAAACTCATCCTCGTCGATCATGACTTCCGACTCGCCGGCATGATCACGATGCGCGACATCGATCGCCTCTCGCAATTCCCCCGCGCGTCCGTCGACACCCGCGGCCGACTCCGCTGCGGCGCCGCCGTCGGCGTCGATCAATACGACCGCGCCGCCGCCCTCATCGCCGCCGACGCCGACGTCCTCGTCGTCGACACCTCCCACGGGCACAGCGAAAACGTCCTCCGCACCGTGCGCGAACTCAAAAAGCGCCACAACATCGAGGTCATCGCCGGCAACATCGCCACCGCCGAAGCCGCCCGCGCCCTCATCGACGCCGGTGCCGACGCCGTCAAGGCCGGCATCGGGCCCGGCTCCATCTGCACCACCCGCATCATCTCCGGCGTCGGCGTCCCCCAGCTCACCGCCATCATGAACTGCGTCCGCGGCTGCGAAGGCACCGGCGTCTCCGTCATCGCCGACGGCGGCATCAAGCAGTCCGGCGACATCGCCAAGGCCATCGCCGCCGGCGCCGGCGCCGTCATGATGGGCTCCCTCTTCGCCGGCCTCGATGAATCTCCAGGCGAGCTCGTCATCCGCGGCGGCCGCCGCTACAAGTCCTACCGCGGCATGGGCTCCGAAGGCGCCATGAACGCCGGCTCCGCCGACCGCTACGCCCAGAAAGGTCCACACAGCGCGGGCGGGGGCGGCGACCCCGCCGAAGCCAAACGCATCAAATTCGTCCCCGAAGGCGTCGAAGGCCTCGTTGCCTACCGCGGCACCCTCGCCGAGTTCGTCTACCAGATGGTCGGCGGCCTCCGCGCCTCCATGGGCTACTGCGGCTGCAAGACCCTCCCGCTCCTCCAACGCGACGCCCGCTTCTGCAAAGTCTCCTCCGCCACCATCGTCGAGAATCACCCCCACAACATCCGCATCACCAAGGAATCGCCCAACTACCTCTCCGAGGCCATGGGCGAGTAGCCTCGCGCTCCGACTCCATGCCTCGTTGCTTCGTGCGTTGCGACCACGGTCATCATCCCCCCTCAACGAGTCGATACACTCCGCGCACTCGGAGCCGCTCATCATGCGCACCCACAACCCCGTTCTGCGCGCAGACACCTTCACCCGCTTCGGCGACACCGCCGCCGCCGGGCCCGCCGTCATGACCCTTCAGGGAACGGTCGTCAAGTCCGCCCTGCTCCTCGGCATCTGCGCCGCCACCGCCGCCGCCGTCTGGGGTTGGATGGCCCCCTCCTTCGCCGCGCTCAAGAGCGGCGCCGCCGCAAGCCTCCCCCCGATGGCCCTCCCCATGCTCATCGGCTGCGTCATCGGCGGCCTCGTTCTCGCGCTCATCATCGCCTTCTCGCCGCGATCCGCGCCCTTCCTCTCGCCCATCTACGCCGTCGCCGAGGGCGGCGTCGTCGGCGCTATCTCCGTCTTCACCGCCGTCTTCTACAAGGGCGGACCCACCATGGTCCTCCAGGCCGCCCTCCTCACCTTCGGCATCCTCGCCGCACTCCTCCTCGCCTACCTCTCCCGCCTCATCAAGCCCACCGAAAACTTCAAGCTCGGCGTCTTCGCCGCCACCGGCGGCATCGCCCTCGTCTTCCTCGGCTCCATCGCCCTCAGCCTCTTCGGCATCCACATTCCCCACCTCTGGGAGAACGGCTGGATCGGCATCGGCTTCGCCTCCTTCGTCGTCGTCATCGCCTCGCTCAACCTCGTGCTCGACTTCGACTTCATCGAGCAGGGCGCCGAGCAGGGCGCGCCGAAACACATGGAGTGGTACGCCGCCTTCGGCCTCCTCGTCACCCTCGTCTGGCTCTACCTCTCCATCCTCCGCCTGCTCCGGCTCCTCGGCGGCCGCGAGTGACCGCCGAGGCCGCGCTCCGTCACGGCTGCTTCACCAGCGTCCGCTTCCCGTCAAGCAGCAGGTACAGGTCGCCGCGGTTCGTCAGCGCCCACAGCAGGTTCTCCCGCGCCATCGACGCGAGCACGCCCTCGTACGCCGCCGTGCCGAACTCGACCGTCCGCTCGGGCTCCTTCGCCTCGTCGCTGAGGATCCGCGCATCGACCCATCGGTTGCCCGCGCGCTGATACAGCGCGTGCCCGTCCACCATCTGGATGCCGCTCACCTCCACGTCGCGCATGTCCTCGCCCAGCCACGCGTTGCTCTTCAGCGCCACCGCCGAGCCCGCCATCACCTGCACGTTCTGCTCCTGGTTCATCGCCCCCGCGCCGCTGCGGGTCTGCGCCCGATCGGACAACGCGCGCTTCACCTCGAATCCCGCCGCATCCATCGGCACCGCCGCACCCCCGCCGTCGGCCCGCCGCCCTTCCCCGTCCGTCGCCAGGAAACTCGTGTACTCCGTCAGAATCCCATACGCCGTCGACAGCCGCACGATCTCATCGATCAGCTCGCGCAGCTTCGGGTCATTCGTCGCGCCCCCAGGCGTCGCCCCCGCCTGCCGGATCGCCTCGATCAGCGCCCCGATCTTCCGCGTCGCCCACAGCCGCGGCACAAACCCATGCCGCGCGCTCGCCGCGCCTCGATCCAGCTCATACTCAAAACTCGACCCCTTCTTCCCCAGATACTCCCCCTCCAGCCGAAGCCGTAGCAGCCCCTTCTCCCCCGAATACCGCCCCAGCACGACAAGCTGATCGCCCGAAAACAAGTCCGCCAGCGGCGTCGGCAACACCTCGCGAATCCCCCCCGCCGCGCCCAGCGCTCGCCCATCCGCGCCCACCGCCGTCAGCACCGGCGACGTCATCACCGGCCCCTCCAGCCGCCGGAACACCTGCGACACCGCCGTCTCCACGTTCTCCTCCGGCAGCACAAACGTCGGCGCGCCCCGGCTCGCTCGAGCCAGCGCCGACAGCAGCGGCGTGTTCACATCAAACCCCACCCCGAACGTGAACACCCGGCGTTCGTGGACATTCCCCTGCTCCGCGTTCGTCCGGATCACCACCTCGCGCCGCTCTCCCACCGTCGGCAGCCCGTCGGTCAGAAAGATCACCATCGGCAGCATCCCGTCCATCGGCTCGGCACGCAGCGCCTCCATCAGCGCATCGTTCAGCGCCGTCCCCCCATTCGCCTGTATTGCGTTGATATAGCTCCGCGCCCTCGCCGCGCTCTCCGCGTCCTTGATCACCGGCTTGGCCGCGAAGCTCGCGATCGAATCCGAAAAATCGATGATGTTGAACGCCTCGCCCGCGCGCAGCCCCTCCAGGATCTGCACCGCCGCCGCTTTCGCCTGCTCCATCTTCGTCCCGCGCATCGACCCCGACCGATCGATCACCACCGTGATCTCCCGCTTCACCGGGTTGCGATCCGTCGGCACCTCGGGCAGCCCGCCCAGGAGCAGGAAGTACCCCCCGCCTCCCGCACCCCCAGCCCCCGCCGGATCCGGATACGCCAGGATCGTCCCCACAATCCCCGCGTCCCCCGCCGCCCGGTTCGTCACATACGACAACCGGAACGGCCCCGGCACGTTGCTCGCCCGCTCCGGCACCCGCACCGTCACGCCCCCGCTCCCCTGCCGATCAACCGCAATCTCATGGCTCGGCGAATACACCGTCGCAATCGCCCGCGACGACGACAGCGTCGCTTCCATCGACCACCGCACGTTCGACGCACCCAGCGCCTCGCTCCGAGGCAGGAAGTAATCCACCCGCCCCGCGTCCGCTACGAGCACCTGCTCATACACCAGCCGCACGCTCTGCTTCTCACACGCCGGCACCGGAAACACGCTCGTCCTGATCACGTTGTACCCGGCAAACTCCAGCAGCCCCGGATCGCGCGAGCGATGCACGATCGAGTCATAGATCCGCCGCGCCTCCTCCCTCGGCAGGATCACCGCCGTCGGCTCCGGGCCCGTTCCGTCATACTGAAACGACCGCACCGTCACCCCGTCCGGCACCGGCAGCACAAGCTGCGCCTCCTGCGCCGACCGCGCCGGGTTCCACAGCACCAGTTCCATCGTCGTCGTCGCCACCTGCTCATCAATCGAAACGCGAACCCCCACGCTCTGCACCTCCACCGGAATCGCGCGCCACGGCCGCACGCGCGCCGGCGGCACAATGATCAGGTCCGGCTTCGGCAACTCCGCATGCACCCCGGCCGGCGGATGCCGCTCATCCACCCGGCTCGCCGCCGCTCGCTCGCCCAGCGCCCCGAAGATCCCCATCGCCAGCACGCCCGCCAGCACCGCCCGCCGCCACGTCCACCCTCGCGCCGCTTCGCCTGCTGAACGCATGTGTGAGCTCCTCATGGACGCGCAGGCCCTTCGCCGCCCGACGCGCCACCTCACTCTTCAGACGCCCCCACCCATCGCCGGTTCACTCGGTCCCAGGTTTTTCGATCGGTGTCCACATCTTCAACTCCCGCCCCGCCCGACCTTGGCGGTGCGGATGAGCGCCCCAGCCAAAGACGCACTCGCCCCATCCTTCATGCCTTCTTGACAAACGCCCCGCGACCTCTGGTACCGTACATCCCTCGCACATCCAAAGACAATGTACTCTTCTGGTGACTCGATCTTCAACACACGCGCTGCAATCGGGCAGCGCCAGGAGAATCCAGATGAACGACCGTGCGACCACGCTCAGCGTTCGCCCCAAGTCCGCACAGTCCACCTCAACTCCCGCGCCCGCCGATCTCGACCCTCGCTGGACCGCGATCCGCGATTATCCCTTTGACGAGGGCCACCCCGCGCTCACCTTCATCGCGCGACTCGCCCGCGAAAACGGCTGGTCGCGCTCCTTCGCTGAACGCGTCCTCCATGAATACCGCCGATTCCTCTACCTGGCACTCGCCGCCGGCCACCCCGTGACGCCGTCCGATCATGTGGATCAGGCCTGGCACCTTCACCTCACCTACTCGCGCAGCTACTGGGATCGTCTGTGCAGGCACACCCTCGGCCAACCCCTTCACCACGAACCCACGCAGGGCGGCCAGGCCGAGTCCACCAAGTTCGACGACTGGTATTCGCGCACGCTCGATTCCTACCGTGCCGCCTTCGCGGCCGAGCCTCCGTGCGACGTCTGGCCGCCCAACGACCAGCGCTTCAATCACGACGCCCACTGCCGACGCGTGAACCTCGCCGACAATTGGGTCATCCCCAAGCGCCGTGCCCGCTCGCTGGCGCTGTCCTCCGCGGCCGCGTCGCTCCTGCTCGTTGGCCTCGCCGGTTGCGGCACCATGCTCGCCGCCAGTTTCTCCTGGGGGCCCATCCTCCTCGTGCTCGGCGGCATCGCCGTGGCCATTCTCGTCCTTGCCATCGGTATCGGCGCCTCACGCCGCCAACAGTCCTCCCGCCGAACAAGCGCCGCCGACACACCCTCCTCACCCGGCTCCGGTTGCTCCGGCGGACTCTTCCCCTGGTGGTTCATGGGCGGCGGCTCCTCCTCCAGCCATTCGCCCTCCGATCCACAGGGTGCCGATTCCTCTGGTTCGAGCGGTTCCGACGCCGGATCAGGTGGCACAGGCTGCTCCGGCGGTTCAGGCTGCGGCGGGGGTTGCGGCGGCGGCGGCGGCGGGGATTGACACGGGGCTCACGACTCACGTCTCACGTCGTCTTCGCTCCCACAACCGATCCACCCGCAGATACACGCCCCCCGCCAGCCCCATCATCAGGTTCATCGCCGCTTCCGTCGCGCTCACCGTCAGCGTCACCGCCAAAATCTCCGGCCCCTGCATGAAATGCAGCGCCGCCGTCGCCCCCGCCTCGCGAAACCCCGACACGCCCCCCGGCGAGATCGCTTGTATCAGGTTGTACGCGCCCCCGGCAATCAGCGCCTCCGCCACGCTCACCTCCACCCCCACCAGGTGCGCCGCCAGCGCAAACCGCGCCGTCTGCATCACCGCGATCGCCACGCGCATCCCCATCGCTTCCGCCGCCGCGCGACGGTCCGCCAGCATCGTCAATCCTTCCAGCAGCCGCTCGGTCATGTTCCGCCCCGGCAGCCGCGCCGCGATCCATGTCGCCGCCCCGCTCGCCCGAATCACCCGGCTGCTCACGTTCACCATCACCGCCCCGCCCAGCACCATCACCCCCAGCGCGCCCCACCACGCCGGCCCGCCCAGGTCCTCCGTCGGCCACGCAAACGCCAGCACCCCGATCGGTGCCAGCGACACCAGCAGCAGCACTCCCGCCGCGCCGATCCACGCCAGCACATCCACGATCGTCATCCCGTCCCGCCGCGTGTGATACACGATCCGGAACAGCATGCTCATCTTGAACGGCAGGTACGAAAGCGCCGAGCACACCCCGCTCACCCCGAGCATCGTCCCCGCGCCCACCCCGCGCACCGGCCTCAGCACCGCCCTGAAAAAGAGCCCATCCACCGCCACCGTGCCAAATGACAGCGCCAGCATCGCCCCCAGCATCCACCACGGCGCGTCCAGCAGCCGCCCAAGCTGCGCGCGCTTCTCTTCCGACGCCAGCGCCGCGTACACGCACCACGTCATCAGCCCGATCCCGATGACAAACCCCACCGCCTGCACCACCAGCCGCCCGCGCCCGCTTGAAACGCCCGCTTCCTGCGCCGCCGCCTCCACCGCCGCGGTCGCCCCCGCCACGCCGCCCGCGCTCGCCCCCGGCTCCCCCACCCCAGGCCCGGGCCCGCCCTGCTCCGCGTCCGTGCTCACGAGCTCCGCCCCTTCCTCGGCGCGCCCCCCGGCGCCGCCAGACGGTAGAGCCCCATCACCGGCATCGTCGTCACGCCCTGCTCCTCCGCCTCGTTCCCCAGCCGCCACTCGCGCACCGGCACGCACCACCCCACGATCCACCCCGCCACCGCGTCGATCGTCACGTCCGGGTCATTCCACCCCGCCTCCGACAGCCTCAGCACCTCGCTGAAGTCCACGAACACATGCTCGATCCCCCGCGCCAGCAGCACCTCCGACCACATCTCCGGCTGGCCCGGGTGCGCCCGCATCGCCTCCCCCAGCAGCGACCGGTCGTACGTCGTGTGATACACCACCCGCCCGCTCGCCGCACCACGAAAATAAAACGGCGTCGCGCTCCCGATCAGGTACACCTTCCCCGCCGCGCCACCTCCCCCGCCCGCGTCGAACCGTTCGCCCCCCGGGCTCCCCCACTCCCCGCGATCAATGAAATTGTTCACATACGCCTCCGGCCCCAGCGACCGGATCAACCCCTCTCGGTCCTGTTCCGCCAGCGATTTCAACTCCTCCTTCACCAGGTCCCCCACGCGCCGCGTCGTCCCCACCGGCAGATCGAAGTTCGGCATCCCCGCCGCCCGCACCGGCGCCTGCTCCGCCAGGAACCGCCGCGTCGCCGCCGCCGACAGAAACAGCGGCGCCGCCCCCACCACGATCATCGCCAGCCGCGCCGTCCGCGCGTCCAGACCCTCCGCCCACCACGACGCCATCCGCCCCACGCCGATCCCGAACCCCACCGCCAGCGGCACCCCCAGCGGCAACAAAAACCGCGACTGGCAATGCGACGCCGACACCCACCACACAAGCCCCAACACCAGCCCGCCCGCCAGCGCCGCCGACACCCGATGCACCGGCCTCCACAACAGCCCCAGGCCCAGCATCACCGCGCCGATCGGAAACAGGCCCATCCACTGCGAGTGGAACATCCCCCGCGGCTCGCCCCCCAGCCCCGTCCCCCCCGCGCCGCTCCACTCAAACAGCAACCCCACGCGCCCCGCCAGCCCCATCGTCTCCGTGTGCGCGCTCGCAAACCGCGACACCTGCTCCCCCGTCCAGTGCGCCGTGCCAAACCACGCCGTCCCCGCCGGAAATATCGGGTTCCCCGACGCCAGCCAGTTCCTCACCAGGAACGGCCCAAACATCGCCACGCCGCCCACCACCGCGCCCGCGCTCGCCCTCAACCACCCACTCATCGGCGTCTCCGCCAGCAGCACCAGCCCCACCACCGGCGCCGCCATGAACGCCGCCGTGGGCTTGCACGCCGTCGCCAGCCCCACCGCCACCCCGCACAGCACCCCGCGCCGCACCGGCCCCAGTCGCTCGTCCATCGCCGCCACCAGCCCCGCCGCCATCATCGCGTTCACCGCCCCCTCCACATACGCCATCGAGCACACCACCACCATCCACGGCGTCGCCACGAGCATCGCCCCCGCCAGCGCCCCAAGCTCCCCCGGCACGCGCCCCCCAAGCCCGCCGCGACGCAGCACCATCCACGTCGCCCGCCCCACCAGCGCCGCCGCAATCAACCCATACGCCACGTGCAGAAGCTGACACCCCATCGCCCCGGCGCCGTCATACGCCAGCAGCCCCGTCGATTCCACGCCCCCGGCACCCCCCGTCCTCGCGCGCCGTGACCCCGCGCCCAGCGCCGCCGCCAGGTGCGTATACCCCGACTCCACCGCGCTCGGCAAGAACGAATACACGTTGTGCTCGAGCGGCCACACCCGGTCCACCGTCTCCCCCGTCGCCCACTCCTGCGCCAGTTGCAGGTGATAACTCAGCACGTCATACCCCGCCGCCTCGCTCCGCCACAACCACCCCGGCGGATTGCTCGCCGCCACCAGCATCACCCCCGTCGGCAGCATCCACAGCAGACTCGTGGTCGGCGGCTTCGGCAGGTTCGGCCGCGCCCGCACCGCCCACGACAGCACCACCACCAGCCCCACCACGCCCGCCGCGAGCGTCCCGATCGCCACCCACTGCCCCTTCGGCCCCGACAACCACCCCATCACGCCCAGCCCGTGACTGACAAACAGCATCAGCCCCGGCCCGATCCCCAGCGCCAGCCACGCCCGATGCTCGCTCGCTTCCAGCCCCGCCGCTCGACGCGTCAACACGTGCACCACCACCGCCCCCAGCGCCACCCCGGTCGCCACGTACGCCCCCGCCACCAGCCCGCCCGTGCACAGCGCATACATCAGCCCCAGCACCCCCGCGATCCCCGGCACCCCCTCCCCCAGCCCGCGCGTCGACAGCACCATCGCCACCAGCAGCGTCCCCAGCCCAAGCCCCAGCGCCAGCAGCCGCTTCCGTTGTCGCACCGGCGTCGGATCGAGCATGCCCGAGTCTAGTGATACCGCGCCCTCCCCGGCGTGATTGAGATCGGCTCTCATCTCGCCGCTCGCGCCGCCGCCACCTCTCCGCCCTGCCCCGCGGCGCTAGCATGATTCGTGCCCGCCTCTCCGCGACGACCCGGCGACGACCTTCACATCACCGAGCCCCTCTGCGCCGTCTTCCGCCGCCAGCTCAAGTCCGAGAGCCTCAAGTACACCCCCGAGCGCGCCCGCATTCTCGACGCCGTCGTCTCTCAGCCCGGCCCCTTCCAGGCCGAGCAGCTCATGGCCAGCCTCCGCGACTCCGGCATTCGCGTCTCCAAGGCCACCGTCTACCGCACGCTCAAGCTCCTCCAGGACGCCTCCATCCTCCAGCAGATCCTCGTCGATCCCGACCACGCCCACTACGTCCTCGCCTTCGGCCGCGGCTCCCTTGGCATCCTCGCACGCACCGACACCCACCAGGTCCACGAACTCGACCTCCCCGAGCTCAACGACCTCCGCGACCGCCTCTGCAGACGCCTCGGCCTCGCCCCCGAGAGCCACCGCTTCGTCGTCTACGCACGCCGCGACGGCCCACCCGCCCCTTCTCCGCCCTGAACCGCCGGCACGCCGACCCCCGCGCCTCACCCGCCCGTCTTCGAGAGCTCCGCCGCCCACACCGTGCAGCGCGAATTCCCCATCCGATCCGCAATCCCAAACCCCGCCTGCACCGGCGTGCGGATCGGCAACTCCGCATCCAGGCACCGATGCGCGAGCACGAGCAGGTCGTTCCGCGCCACCTCCTCATCCACCGTGAAGAGCACCAGCGCCGCCGCCGCTCGCTCGATCCCCCGGTCGTCGCGCAGCTTGCGGATGTCCGACCCCACCCCGCGGATGATCTGCGACGCGTAGCTCCCGTTCGCCGCCGGCACGCCCCCCACGCAGCAGAACTGCCCCACCACCTTCACCTCGATCCAGTACGCCTCCGCCGCCCCGATCCCCTCATCGCGCTCCCGCGGCTCGCGCTCCTCCGCCTCCTCAAACAGCGTCCCCGTCGCCGCCGAGCGCCGCGCCCGCGCCGCCCGCTCCGCTCGCAGCTCATCCGCCAGCCGCTGCCCCACCGCCGGCGTGAGCACCAGGTCGCACCGCAACCGATCCGCTTCGCCCGGCAACTCCCCGCGCCGCCCGCCGCGACGCCGCCACTCCGCCGGATACCGCTGCTCGCGCAGCACGCCCCACCCCCGCGCCTCGCTCCCCATCCGCTCCGCCAGCACCCCCTGAACCGCAACCTCCTCCAGCGCATCAATCCCCTGATGCCCCTGCTCGGCCACCAGCCGCGCCTCCTCCTCCTGAAGCGCTCGCGCCATCTCGCTCACAACCAGATCCACCGACCACATGCCCTGACATTACACCCCTCTCCGCTCCGGGCGAGGCCGCGAAGCGAGGCGGCCGCGCAGGCGATACCCCCGCCGCTCCTCAAGCGCTGCCGCGACGCCCACTCACGCATGCACCGGCTTCTTGCTCTCATTCAGCAACTTGCGCAGCACCGTCTGCAGGATGCCGCCGTGCCGGTAATAGCTGATCTCCACCGCCGAGTCGAGGCGGCACGTCACGCGGAAGCTCGTCGACTTGCCGCCCGGATGCTTCGCCGTCACCGTCAGTTCGCCGCGCGGCTCAATCGACGCCGGGATCGCGATGTCAAACGTCTCCGTGCCGTCCAGCCCGAGCCCATCGGCCGATTCCCCCGGCTTGAACGTGAGCGGAAGCACCCCCATCCCGATCAGGTTCGACCGGTGAATGCGCTCAAAACTCTCCGCGATCACCGCCCTCACCCCCAGCAGCATGGTGCCCTTCGCGGCCCAGTCGCGCGACGACCCCATCCCGTAATCCTTCCCCGCCAGCACGATCAGCGGCACGTGCGCCTTCCGGTAGTGCTCGCTGGCCTGAAATATGCTCTCGATCGGCCCGTGGGGCTTCGTGAAGTCCCGGGTCCACCAGCCCTCCTTGATCTTGCCCGGCGCCGCCGCCGCGCCCGCGCCGCCGGTCGACGCTTCGACGGCGAGCTTGTTCTTCACCCGGACGTTGGCGAAAGTCCCCCGCGTCATCACCCGGTCATTGCCGCGCCGCGATCCGTACGAATTGAAGTCCGCCTTCTTCACGCCCAGCGTCTTGAGATACACCCCCGCCGGGCTCGCCTCGGCAATATCACCAGCCGGTGAGATGTGGTCCGTCGTCACCGAGTCGGCCACCGACACCAGCACGCGGGCGCCCTTGATCGCCGGAAGCGCGCCCTCCGGCGCCGTCGCCTTCATCCCCTCAAAGTACGGCGGATGCTGAATGTACGTGCTCGTCGTGTTCCAGTGATACCGCTCGCTCTTGGAGACCGGAACCTCGTTCCACTGCGGATTGCCGCTGAACACATTGGCATACTGCGTCCGGAACTGCTCCGAGTTGAGGCACGCCGCCTTCGTCGCCGCAATCTCCGCATGCGTCGGCCAGATGTCCTTCAGATACACCGGCTTGCCGTCCCTGCTCGTGCCCAGCGACTCCGTGGCAAGATCAATGTTCACCGTGCCCGCCAGGGCGTACGCGACCACCAGCGGCGGGCTCGCCAGGTAGTTCGCCTTCACGCTCGGGTGCACCCGCCCTTCAAAATTCCGATTGCCCGAAAGCACCGACGCCGCCACCAGGTCGCCCTCCCTGATCGCGGCCTCCGTCTCCTCGGGCAGCGGGCCCGAGTTGCCGATGCACGTCGTGCAGCCATACCCCACCGTGTTGAACCCGAGCGCGTCAAGATCGGCCGTGAGGCCGGCGCGGTCGTAATACTCCGTCACCACCTTCGAGCCCGGCGCCAGCGAAGTCTTCACCCACGGCTTCCGATTCAGCCCCAGCGCGCGGGCCTTCCGCGCCACCAGCCCCGCCGCGATCATCACGTCCGGGTTGCTCGTGTTCGTGCAGCTCGTGATGGCCGCAATCACCACGGCGCCGTGACCAATGCGGCTGGCGATCATCCCATCATGCGTCACCGTGCCGCTCGCGCCCAGCCGATCGGCACTCAACCCAAACCCCGAATTCCCCGCCGGCGCCGTCAGCGACTTCTCAAACTCGGCCTTCACCTTCTTCAGCTCGACTCGGTCCTGCGGGCGCTTCGGCCCCGCCAGCGACGGCTGGATCGTGCCCAGGTCAAGCTCAATCACATCCGTGTACTCGATCTCGTTCGCCGAATCGTCCAGCCACAGCATGTTGGCCTTGCAGTACGCCGCCGTCAGGTCCGCCTGCTCGCCGCGCCCCGTGAACCGCAGATACTCCACCGCCACCTGGTCAACCGGGAAAAACCCGATCGTCGCGCCGTACTCGGGCGCCATGTTCGCAATGGTCGCCCGATCAGGGACCGACAGCGCCGCCACGCCCGGCCCGAAAAACTCGACAAACTTCTCCACCACCCCCTTCTTGCGGAGAATCTGCGTCACCGTCAGCACCAGGTCCGTCGCCGTCGCGCCCTCTGGAAGCTTGCCCCGCAGCTTGAACCCGATCACCTCCGGCGGCAGCATGTAGTACGGCTGGCCCAGCATCACCGCCTCCGCCTCGATCCCGCCCACGCCCCACCCCACCACCCCAAGGCCGTTGATCATCGTCGTGTGAGAGTCCGTGCCCACGCACGAATCCGGATACATCACCGGCAACGCGCCCTCGCACGCCTTCCGCAAAACGCCCGGCGACAGGTACTCCAGATTGACCTGGTGCACAATCCCCGTCGCCGGCGGCACGCAGCGGAAATTGCGGAGCGACTGCTGCCCCCACTTCAGAAACTCGTACCGCTCCCGGTTGCGCTCAAACTCCCTGCCCGCGTTGATCGTCAGCGCCTGCGCCGAGCCGAACGCGTCGACCTGCACCGAGTGGTCGATCACCAGGTCGCACGGAACCAGCGGATTGATCGCCCCGGCATCGCCGCCCAGCGCGTGCATCGCGTCGCGCATCGCCGCCAGATCCACCACGCACGGCACCCCCGTGAAATCCTGCAGCACCACCCGCCCCACCATGAACGGAATCTCGTCCCGTCCCGGCGACTTGGCGTCCCACGCCGCAAGACCAGTCACGTCGTCGGCGTTCACCGTGAACCCGTCCACGTTCCGCAGCATCGACTCCAGCAGCACGCGAATCGAATACGGCAGCTTCTGAACATGCCCCACCTTCTGCTCCACCAGCGCGCCAAGCCGGTAATAAGTGAACTCGCCCTTCGGCGTGGAAAGCGTGGCCTTCGCGTTGAACGCATCGGGACGGGTCGATTTCGCGGACATGGGGCGGCTCCTGTCGGTGCGGCTGGACGTTGAACCATACCCCGTCATCGGCATGAGTCGAATCGATGGAGATTAGATGTGCGATAACGCTCGCTTATTTCCGCACCCCAGGGTCCGGGGTCCCCGTGGCTCCGAGTCACCCGCCTCGCTTCACACCCGGAAGATAGCCCCCAGCTTCTTCCCGATCATGATGCTCGCGCCCGCAAGCGTCACCGCCAGCAGCAGCATCCCCCACACCCCCATCGCGCTGGCGATATACGGGCCGTCCGCCAGGCGGTTCGCAAACGTGAAGATCGCCTTGGTGATCGGGTAGCTCCGCTCCTGCTGCGCGAGGATCAGCGAGTCGCTCACTTCGAGCATCGAGAAGCTGAACGCCAGCAACGCCCCCGCGATCAGGTTCGCCGCGATGAGCGGAACGATCACGCGGCGCACCGCCGTGAAGCGCGACGCCCCCAGGTTCAACGCCGCCTCCTCCAACTGCCCGCTCGTCTGTTCAAGCCCCGCCACCGTCGCGCGCACAATGTACGGCAAGCGCCGAACCGCATACGCCATCACCAGAAACAGCATCGGCCTCGGCTCCGCGGCCACCACGCTCGCCACATCGCCCAGCGGGCCCTCTCGCCCGAACGGCCAGCGCAGCGACATCGCGACATAGCCGAAGGCCATCACCAGCCCGGGCACCGCCAGCGGGAGCATGCACAGCGCGTCAAGAAACCCGCGGCCCTTGATGTTCGTCCGCACGATCAGGTAGCCGATCAGGATCCCCAGGAACAGATCGAACGCCACCGCCAGCGACGCGAGCAGCAGCGAGTTGTTGATCGACCCCGAGGCCAGGTCCGAGCCCAGCGCCTGCTGGAAGTGGCTCAGCGTCCACTCCTGCGGGAGCACGCTCCGATACCACGAGCCCGGCGCCGCAAACGCCGTGAGCATCACGCCAACATGCGGCAGCAGCGACGCGCCGCAGACGAGCACGAACAGCCCCGTCGCGCCCCACGCCGCGGGCCCGCTCAGCGGCGCTTCGCCCCCCGCGCGAGACGCCTTCGCGTACATCGCGTGCGCGCGGCCCCCGAACACCAGCTTCCCCAGCACATAGAAACTCACCGCCGACACCAGCATGATCAGCGTCAGCGCGTACGGCTGCGCCGACGACTCAACTTCCTTCAGGCCCAGGAAAATCTGCACCGGCGTCACGTGCGCGTAGTCGAACACCAGCGGCGTGCCCAGCTCCGTGAACGACCAGATGAACACGATCGTGCCGCCCGCAAACAGCCCCGGGCGAATCAGCGGGAGCGTGATCGTGAAAAACCGCCGCCACCACGACGCCCCAAGGTTCTCCGCCGCCTCGTCCAGCGCCGGGTCGAGGTTGGCCAGCGCGGCCGACGCGTTCAGGTAGATGATGGGGTACAGGTTGAGCGACTGCACCAGCACCACCCCCCAGAACTTCGCCGAGCCGAGCAGGTCAAACTCCAGTCCCGTCAGCGTGCTGATCGCGCCCAGCCGCCCCCACATCATCTTGAACCCGATCGCGCCCACGAACGGCGGAAGAATGAGCGGCACGAGAATCAGCGCGTTCAGCAGCGGCTTGAGCGGGTACGAAAACCGCGCGCTCAGAACCGCCAGCGGCAGCGCCAACAACATCGCCAGGCTCGTGGTCGCGCACGCAACCTTCAAGGAATTCAACAGCCCCCCCACCAGCGTCGGGTCCTCAAAAATGAGCCGCAGGTTGAGCAGCGTGAAGCCTTCCGCCCGCGCCGTGTTCTCGTAGAACGCCCCCCGGAGCGTCAGCGCGATCGGGTACAGCAGCGCCAGCCCGAGCACGGCCAGCAGCGCGACCAGCAGGGCGTAGTTGGCGGCGTGGCGCGGGATCCGCATGGGCAAAAGCTCCGAAATCACAAACGTCAGGCCAGGACCCGGGAAATGTCCCGCGCAAGGTTGGCGGCGTCGGCATGATCGATCGGCCGGGCTCGCCACCGAACCGAGAGCCCCGACCCCGCTTCGTCGCCCGGGTAGCGCGGAATGAGATGGAAGTGAACGTGCATCACCTCCTGCCCGGCAAGCGCCCCGTTGTTCTGAAGCAGGTTGTACGCCGTGCACCCCGTGACCCGCTGAACAGCCCGGCACACGCGCGGAAGCACCCGGCCCAGCGCGGCGGCGGTGTCGTCATCAAGCTCCCCCAGCGTGGTGACTTCCTGCTTGGGAACGATGAGCGCGTGCCCGCGCGAAACCGGATGGACATCCAGGAACGCAAGGACGTGCGGATCCTCATGCAGGCGGTGGCAGGGAATCTCGCCACGGATGATGCGGGAGAAAATGGACATGCCGATGACCCTTGACGCGAAGCAGCAGATCAGTTCTTGACGCCTTCAACGCCCTTGACGGTGTACTTCTCGAGCGCGGTCTGGAGATCGACGCCGCTGATGTTGGCGAGCGTGCACAGCCACGCAAGCACGTCGGCAAACTCTTCGCCCAGGTTGTCGCGCTGCGCGGGCGTGGGCGACTTGCCGGGGGCGTTCTGCGCCAGGGCGGTCGAGAGCTCGCCGACTTCTTCGATGAACCACATGAACGTGCCCGGAACGCCGCGGGCCGAATCCGTCGCGAAGTACCGCTCGCGGATGAGTTGCTGGAGCGCACGCACGGTGAGATCAGGACCAGGCGTCGTCGAGGGCGTGGCGGAGGGCGGCATGGACGAGGGTACGGCGGCGAAAGCGCCCCGATCCGCCCGGGACACGGAACGCGCGGAATGGTCGACTAACCTCCGCCCATGACGCTCCAGGAAATCCAGGTCATCGTGCAATCCGTCTCGTCGTTCGCCATCGCGGGCGGGCTGATCTTCACGGCGATCCAGTTCCGCAACTACCGCCGGGCGCAGCACTTCGGCAACTTCTCCAAGCTCGTCGAGATGCAGATGCACCTGCGCGAGATGCGCGTGCGCGACCCCTCGCTCGCCGAGGTCTACCGGCACGACGTGCAGTTCGCCGAAAGCGCCCGCGACGTCCGCGAGTACTTCTTCAACCTCATGCAGCTCTCGGTCTTCGAGATCGTCTGGTTCGGATACAAGCACGGCCAGATTCCCGAGGACTACTTCCGCTCGTGGGAAACGCGCATGCGCGACATCTGTGCGGAGCGGAGCTTTCGAAGGATGATGAGCACCCGCAGCATGAAGATCATGCACGACGAGTTTCAGGCGTACATGTCGGCGATGCTCGGCTCGACCGAGCCGCGCGATTGAACGCGCCTCAGCGCGTGCGGCTGTCGAAGTGCGCCGGCGGGCGGTCCACGATGTCGCGGCGCTGCCGCTCCGAGGCGTCGGTCTGCTTCGGCGGCGGCAGCGCTTCGAGGCGCAGCGCGATGGGCAGGCCCGGCGCCTCCGGGCCGATCGTCAGGATGTACGACCCGCCGACGGGCAGATCGATCCACTGCGTGCCGGCGCCGTCGACCGCCGGAGCGGCGCGGAGGCGCGGAACCATCCCCTCGGCCGCGGCCGGCTTCACCGTGAGCCAGACGCGCTCCCCGGGCGCGAGACGAACTTCGCGCAGCACGGTTTCGTCGCCGCTCTGGCGCGCGATGCGCGGCGATTCGACCTGTGCAATCCGCACGGGTAATCCCGATTCGTTCACGACGTCGATGTTCTTGACGGCGCACCCCCCGAGCAGGGCGGCCGCGGCGACGGCGACGAGAAGCACGCTGCGAGGAATCATGGTCGGACTCCGGGCGTGGGCGGCTGAGCGGGGTGAGGCGGCGAGGGCAGCTCGACTTCTTCGATCACGGTCCGGCGAAGCACGACGGGGCCGACAGACGTCGGGCGCGCCTCCTGCCGAACCTCGTGACGGACGCGGAGGGGCGGCGGAGGCGCGGGCGGCCTGGAAACGTCCTGACCGGCGGCCTTGAAGATGTGGCCGAAGAAGGCGCCGAGATTGTGCATCAGCGATCGTGGCGCGTGACCGGACATGCACAAGGGTAGTCGCGCCCGTGCGGGTCGCGCGTGGCGTGGCACGCGCGAAGGGCGTCGATCGTGCGTCCCCAAGGCGCGCCCCCGGCCGTCGTAGACTTCGTGCGCGCCCGCTACCGACCGCGCGGAACGGGCGCCATTCGATGTCATTTTCACGGAAGCACTCTTGAGCACGTCGATTCCGCCCGGCTTGTCTGCCGTCACTGTCTCGATCCCGCTCGTGTGGGCCGAGATGGACGCCTTCGGGCACGTCAACAACATTTTCTATTTCCGGTATTTTGAGATTGCGCGGATCGAGCTGCTCCGCCGCGTCGGGCTCATGACGCCGGACGCTCCGCCCCGGGGGATCGGGCCGATCCTGCATTCCGTGCACTGCCGCTTCCGGATTCCGCTCACGTTTCCCGACACGATCGACGTGACGGCGCGGGTGATCGCGCTCGAAGCGGATCGCCTCACGCTCGCGCACGAGATCACGAGCCGCGCCCGAAGCGGCGCGCTCGCCGCCGAGGGCTCGGGCATCGTCGTCGCGTTCGACTACGACCAGGCCCGCAAGGCACCCATCCCCGCGCAGGTTCGCTCAGCGATCCTCGCGCTCGGCCCGCCCAGCGGCGCTTGAATCAGCCGCGCGTCCGCTGTTGCGCGCTGAACAGCCGCGCTCCATGCGCCGCGTCGCCGGGCGGTCCGCGCACAAGCCCTGTACCCTTGCCCATGCCCACCGTCGTCGACAACCTCATCGCCGGCACGCTCTGGCTGCACGTCCCCGCGGGCGTGCTCGGCGTACTCGTCTTCTGGGTGCCCCTTGTCGCCACCAAGGGCGGGCGACTGCATCGGCGCGCCGGCTGGGTCTTTGCCGCGTCGATGCTCGTCGCAGGCATCTCCGCGATGATCCTTTCTGCGCTCAGGTTCGCGCAGGCGGCGAGCGCGCCCGCGGGCCTGACGCTTGCCGCCGCTGTGACGCCTCTCTTCTTCTTCAACGTCGGCCTTCTCACGCTCACCTCCGTCCATCACGCCCTCCGCGTCTTGCGTCAAAAGGGTCGAACAGCCCCGCATCAGGGCACATTGGATTTCGCGCTCGTCGGCGCGCTCATCGCCTGCTCCACGGCCACCATGGCGCTCGGCGTCGCGACCCGCAGCGTCCTCCTTTTCACCATTCCCGTGATCGGTGTCGCGCTCGGGACGCAGTTCTTCCTCACGCTCTGCCGCAGGCCGCGCGAACGGATGTTCTGGTGGTTCCAGCACATGATCGGCATGTTCTCCGGGTGCATCGCCGCGATCACCGCGGCCCTCGTCGTCAACGCCGGGCGCGTTCAATCTGTCGTGCCTCTTCCTGCCTGGCTCGTCTGGATGGGGCCAACCCTTCTGCTCGTGCCGATCCTGGTCGCATGGATCAGCACCTACCGACGCACATTTGCACGGGACGACTCGCCCTCCCCGGCGTCCGACGCCGGCGCGTGATCCTTTCCGCCGGAAGCCGGACGCATGCGCATCTTGACGCCCATGATGCTCACCCGCCATGACATCATCGACGCCCTCGCCCGCGAACTTCCCGCGCACGACGTTCTTCGCGGCGCGTGGCTCGGCGGCTCGGACGCGACGGGGCGCGCCGATGAACTCAGCGATGTCGATCTGTTCCTGGTCATCGCGCCGGGACAGGTGGAGCCCGCCGCTGGCGCGGTTGATTCGATCATCCGTGCGATCGCGCCGGTGCGGCTGCGATACCGCCTGCCGTGGCCCACGTGGCACGGATACCACCAGGCGTTCTACCAGCTCGACGGAGCGCCCGAGCACCTGATGGTTGACTGGCTGATGATCGAGGCGGGGCAGTCGCATCCGTGGCTGGAGGTGGAGCGCCATGGCACGCCGCGGGTGCTGTTTGACAAGGACGGGCACATCCGCATCACGCACGTTGATCGCGCGTCGCTCGATGCGGCGATTGAGAAGAAGGTCTCGGACCTTCGGGAGAAGTTCCGGCTGCTGCGCCACCTGCCGCCGAAGCTCATCGAGCGCGACCTGCCCGGCGACGCGATGCACTTCTACTTTTCGCTGATTGTGCGACCGCTGGTGGATCTGCTTCGCTGCCTGCACTGTCCGGAGCGGCATGATTTCGGGTTTCGGTACATCCGGAGCGACCTGCCGCGCGAGTCGTGGGAGCTGATCGAGCGGCTGTGCTATGTGGGGGACCCGAGCGAGCTGCCCGGGCGCGTGGAGCTCGGGGTGCGGATGTTCGAGGAGGCGCTGGGGCGGTGGGATGCCCGCGCGCGGCGCGGGTGAAGGCATCGGCATGAAGGCGAGGAGCAGGGCGAGAGCGACGGCGACCGCCCCGGCGTGCGAACGGGCGGCGTTCGTGAAAGGCGCGATGCGGGGGGCGAGCGGCGCGAGTTCGGCGCGCGCGGGGACGGGGGATGGCACGGCGGGAGCGCGGGAGGGAGGTGGAGCCTTGGCGGCGCGCGGCACGGCGGCGCAGCGGGCGGCGGCGCAGAGGCACTGAGCGGCGAGGCGCTGGTTGCCGTCGTCGCGGGCTTCGTCGGCGAGGGCGAGGAGATGGCTGGTGATCTGGAGGCGTGCGCGGACGAAGCGGAAGGACGCGTCGGCGTGCGGCTCATCGGGGTCGAGGGGCGCGGTGAGTCGCGAGGCGAGGATGGGGACGTTCCAGGCGCTGAGCGGGGGTGGCTGGGGCGCGGGCGCGGCGGGGGCGGGCGGCTGCGGAGCGATCATGGCGATCTCCGAGGCGGGGCGGTGAGGTCGGGGCGGAGGAGGAGATGAGACGCAGTGTGCATGCGCGGCCGCGTGGCCGCCAGAAGCCCGCGGGCGAGTACCGCCATTTCGCGCGCAAACGTGGTCGGTCGGTGCAGATTTTCGGCCCGGGACCGAGGTTGAACCCGCGTTGGGGCGCGCGGCCATATGCTCAGCCATGAACGGTGCAGGCGGAGCGGGCGGCGCGGGAAGCGTGTTGACGGGGCGGGTGGTCGAGCTGCGGCCCGCGGACGAGGGGCTCCTGGACGAGCTGTTTCGCGAGACGCCCCGGGAGACCTTCCGGTACTTTCTGTCGTGGCCCGATCCGTGGACGCGCGAGGAGTTCGGGCGGTGGCTGAGGACGATTTCGGACCATGGCGGGAATGAGACGTTCGTGGTGGTGGAGCGGGCGGGGGGGCGCGTGGCGGGGTGCACGTCGTATCTCGATCGGGATGAGCGGCACCGGAGCGTGGAGATCGGCGCGACGTGGTATGTGCCGGGGGCGCGAGGGACGGGCGTGAACCCCGAGAGCAAGCTGCTGCTCATGCAGCGCGCGTTCGAGGCGGAGGGGAAGCAGCGCGTGCAGCTCAAGTGCGACGAGCGCAACGTGGTGAGCCAGCGCGCGATTGCCAAGCTTGGCGCCGTGCGCGAGGGGGTGCTGCGGAAGCATCGCATCCTGCAGGACGGGTTTGCGCGGAACACGGTGTTTTTCAGCGTGACGGCGGAGGAATGGCCGGGGGTGAAGGCGGGGCTGGAAGCGCGTGTCGAGCGCGTGGCGCGCGGGAGCGGCTGAGGAGCGCGGGCGGGCGGCGATCAGGCGAGGTTGCCGAGCTCGATGGCATCGCGCCAGGCGGCGGCGGAGAGCGCGCTGCCGCGGACGATCCGAAGCGTTTCGGCGAGGCGTTCATGAAACGCGCGAAGGCGGAGCGCGTGATGAGCGCGAAGGCGATCGGCGATGGCGGCGCGGACGGCGGGATCGACGAGGGCGGTGAGCCGGCCGGCGATCTGCCGCTCCTGCCAGCCGGGGGCGAGGCAGGAATCGGCGACGGGGGCGAGAATCTCGCGCGAGATGGGGGAATCGGGGGCGACGACGGGAATGCCGGCGGCGGCGGCGGCGAGGGCGAGCACCGGTCCCTGAGCGGAGGCGCCGGGCGATCCCGGGCGATCGGCGGGATCCCAGACGCAGAGGTCGGCGGCGTGCAGGGCGAGGGAGAGCGGGCCGTCGATGCGGAGCATGTCCCACTCGTGGCAATGGGTTCGCACGAAGGTGAGCGCGCGGGGCCAATCGGGGACATCGCGGTGCATCATGCCGACGACGGGAAGATCGCACAGCCGCGCCATGCCGATGGACTGCGTGAAGTGGCGGCCGTCGGCGTGGGAAGGGGGATCGGAGAGCAGCAGGACGGCGAGCTCATCGGGGGCGATGCGGAGCTCGTCGCGCAGGGCGCGGCGTGAATCGGGGGAGATGCCGAGCGGCGCGACGGGCGTGGGGAGCGCGGTGACGCCGACGCCGACGGCGGCGGACCACGCGGACTGGAGCGCGTCGCCGAGGGGGACGATGGTGGCGCGGCGGAGGGCGAGGGCGAGTCGGCGGCGAGCGAGGAAACCGCGGCCGGCGGCGGCGGGGCCGACGGGCATGATGCCGACGAAGCTGATGGGGGCGCGAGGGGCGACGGGGCTTCGCCAGGCGGCGAGG
Source organism: Phycisphaerales bacterium (assembly GCA_050182995.1). Taxonomy (GTDB): domain Bacteria; phylum Planctomycetota; class Phycisphaerae; order Phycisphaerales; family UBA1924; genus JAEUIX01. The sequence continues at coordinate 512,475 of JBFXBS010000001.1, forward strand.
GCGAGGCTGAGGGAGAGGGGAGACCAGGCGATGATGGTTTCGGGGGGTGCGGGGAGCGCCTGCCGGAGGCGCCAGATGGAGCGGAGCGCGGTCATGGGCGCCCCGAGGGAGAAGGTGACGCCGACGGGGTCGGGCAGGCCGGCGCGGCGAGCGTGGCGGAGATCCGAGGAGGAGCCGAGGATCCAGGCGCGATGACGCGCGTGCGAGGAGCGAGTGGCGACGGCGGCGGCGAGGAGCGCGCCCTCGCCGGCGGTGAAGGGATCGATGACGTGGAGGAAGTCGGGGAGGTGGGAGTCGGGGAGCGTGCCGACGGGGGTGGGGGCGGGCGCGGAAAGGAGCGCGTGGGCGGTCACCGATCGGTCTCGTCGAGGCGGGACTGGGGCTTGGGGCGCTCGTGCTCGAAGAAGAGGCGTGAGAGGGAGAGGCCGACGTAGTTGGCGAGGTCCTGGCGTGCGCGGTCTTCTTCGGGCGGCGTGGAAGGACGGAAGCCCATCTGCTGTGCGGGCTGGATGGCGAGGGGGTACCAGGGTTCGGAGGCGTCGGGCGCGGGGAAGAGGCGCTCGGTGGAAGCGACGTCGATGACTTTCACGCGGAGCGCGGCGGCGGGGGAAAACGTCTGGGTGTCGACGGAGAGGGTGAAGGCATCGACCCAGGCGTAGATGACGATGTCGGCGCCGACGGCCTTGCCGATGTCGGCGATGCCGAGGGGCTTTCCGAAGCGCTCGCGGGCGACCACGGCCTGGATGGCCTTGGAGGAGACGACGTCGCGGACGACGCCGGCGTCGAGGAGGGCCTGCTCGGCGGCGCGGCCGATGGTCTCGCGGACGGGCCGCGAGGTGAAGGGCACGCGGTCGTCGATGAAGATGACGACGGTGCGGTCATCGGGGAGTTCGAAGGCGGCGGGGACTTTTTCGGGGCCGTGAATGAAGAAGAAGGCCGGGCCGACGATGTTGCAGCCCGCCGGGAGGAGGGCGGCGCCGGCGAGGCATGCGGCAGCGGCGAAGCGGAGCGAGGAGTGAGGAGTGGGCATGGGGGTGTGGGTCGGCGAGAAGGGGCGCGCGGGCGAGGAGTCCGTGCCACCGACGGAGGCGGATCAGTACTCGGGGTAATAAGGCTCTTCGTGCTCGTACATGAGCCAGGCGACGCGGTCGGAGAGGCGGCGGACGAGCGCGGTGTTGACGACGGCGCGGCTCATGTCGGTCGGGCTCACGCCTTCGTCGTCGGGGAACTTCACGCGGATCTGCTTCTGGTACGTGAACTCGTCGGGGATCGTGCTGTCGGCGGCGGCGACGGCGACGAGGGCGGCGGCGACGCCCTGCCAGACGTACTGGTTGCCGGGGTCGTTGAGGCGGTATTCGGTGAGCTCGACGTAGATGATGCGTTCGACGCCGAACTCCTTGGCGAGCTGGCTTGGGGTCATGGTGACCCAGCGCGGGTGGTTGAACTGGTAATCGAGGACGGCGGCGCCGGGGACGTAGCCGCTGGCGCCGGATTCCCTGGCGAGGTGCTCGGCGATGTCGATGGTGAGCTTGGCGATGACCTCGGGGTAGTCGGCCTGGATGATGCGATCGGCCTGGATGACGACGGCGAAGGACTTGCCCTGAAGGCCGTCGTACTCGGCCTGGATGGTCTGGGTGCTGCTGCGCTTGTAGCTCTCGGCCATGCCGCCGAAGAGCCCGCCCACGAGCGAGCAGCCTGCGCCGGCGAAGAGCGGCAGGAGGAGGGCGACAGCGGCGGCGCGGCGGAAGAGAAGTAGGGTGGATGGGGTGGTCGTTCGGTGCACGCGAATCTCCAAGCCCCTGGCCTTCAAGCTGCCGCAGCCATCCCCACTGCGGCCCTCGGGCACATGCCGACGTGCCGGGGCGTCATGGCCAGGTCGCGATCTTATACACCCATGATCCGATCCAAAGGGCGGCGAGGATGCAGAGACTTGGGGGTCGGAGGAGAAAGGCGAAGAGGGCGTGGGTGCGGGCGCCGGTGAGGGCGGCGTGGAGGGCGACCCAGAACGCGGCGGCGGCGGCGAGTGCGAAGAGGAATCCGAAGGGCTGGGTGCGGGCGCTGTTGAGGAGGTCGCCGTGGGCGGCGTGGGAGACGGCGGTGGTCATGCCGCAGGTGGGGCAGGGGACGTTGATGAGCTGGACCCACCCGCAGGCGGGGAGGCCGAGTTGGTGGTGGGTGCCGTGGCCTGAGGGGCTGGGGGTGAGCCGGGCACCGAGGGCGAGGAGGGAGAGGCAGGCAAGGGCGAGGAAGAGGGCCAGGGCGCGCTGAGCGGGCGCGAGGCGCGCGGGGGCGGCGGAAGGCGCGCCGGGGGGAGCGCTGGAACGTGCGGTGGCGGACACGGGAGATCGTAGGGAGCGGCGGCCGCGCGCGGGCGCTTCAGGGGTTGAAGTTGAGCGCGAGGATGACGTTGACGAGGACGCTGATGACGAGCAGGACGAGGAGGGTGATGAAGGGCCAGGTCCAGATGGTCGAGCGTGCGGCGGGGCCGGCGGACTGATCTTCGCGGAGCATGGCCGGGGCGGCGGCCTCGGCGGCGAGGAGACCCTTGACTTCGTCAACGGCGAAGTCCTTGTGGGCGATCGGCGGGTTCTTTCTCTCGCGGACGGCCTTGAGATCGACGAGCAGGTCCTTGCAGTTCTGGTACCGCGCCTTGGGGTCCTTGGCCATCATCATTTCGATGACTTCGGAGATGCCGGCGGAGAGGCGCTGGTTGACGTGGTCGGGGGGCACAAGCTCGGACTTGAGATGCTTGTGCATGACGGCGGAGGGGTTCTTGCCCTCGTAGGGGACGGCGCCGGTGACCATGTGGTAGAGGGTGGCGCCGAGGGAGTAGATGTCGGCGGGGGGGCCGATGTTGACTTCGCCGCGGATCTGCTCGGGGGAGATGTAGTAGGGCGTGCCGAAGGCTTTTCCCTGCTCGGCCTCGGCGGCTTCCTTGTCGGAGATGGCGCGGGCGAGGCCCATGTCGGCGAGCTTGGCGACGCCCTCGCGGGTGATCATGATGTTTTTGGGCTTGACGTCGCGGTGGATGAGGCCCTTGCTGTGGGCGTGCATGAGGGCTTCGGCGATCTGCATGACGATGTCGAGCGACTCGGCCTCGGCGTATTTCTTGTGCTTGACGATGTCGTCGTAGACGGTGCGGCCGTCGACGTACTCCATCACGAAGTAGTGGTACTCGCCGGCCTTGCCGACGTCGAAGGCGCCGACGATGTTGGGGTGGTTGAGGAGGGCGGCGGCGCGACCCTCGGCGTAGAAGCGCTCGATGAAGCTTGCCGAGCCGGTGAACTTCTTGGGGAGGACCTTGATGGCGACGGTGCGGTCGAGGGAGAGCTGCTTGGCCTTGTAGACGGTGGCCATGGCGCCGGCGCCGAGCTTGCCGAGGATCTTGTAGCCTGGGATCTGCTGGCCGCTGCGTTCGGCCTCGGCCATCTGGCGGAGGCGTTCAAGCTGGCGCTTGGTGATGACTTCGCTGCTGACGAGCTTGTGGGAGAGGGAGGCCTGGTTGGGATCCTGGGCGGAGCGGACGAGCTCGAAGACGGACTGGACTTCCTCGGAGGTGGCGAGGCCCTGGTCGACGACGAGGCGGCCGATGATGGTGTCGATGTTGGTGTTGCCCTTGCGTTCGCGGCCTTCGCCTTCACCTTCGGGGGTGGGCGGGGCGTCGAGGGGCGGGTTGTTGAAGTTGCCGTTGTCTCCCGCGGCGGTGTGCGGGGGGTGGGAAGGCGGAGGGGCCGCCGCGGGGTCCATGGGCGAGGTTTCGGAGAGGTCGGGTTTGCGTGGCTGCGCGGTCATGGGAAGGACACGAAGGCGGAGATCGGTTGTCGCGGCGGGAAGAACGAGGGAGAAGAAGTGAAGAGGAAGGAGGCGGGAGAGGGAGCGGAAGAGACGAGGGACCGCGGCCGGGATGATCGGCTTTTGATCGGGCGGCAGAAGGAAGATGCAGCCGCGGGGGTGCTTTCGGCGTATGTTATACCAGTGCTACGGGCGGGGGCCGCCGACGGTTCCTGGGCGGGTGCGGATGTGGGAAAAGGGGCGGTGCGGCGGCACGAGGCGGGTGGGGTGACCGGAGTTTCCGGTCGTGAGGACTGGAATATCGGTCGGGTTTAGGCGATAGTGAAGCAGGCCATTCGGCCTGAACGCCCGAGAAGGGCATGCTGAGTTCGCGACAACGCAAGGAAGGTGGTCGGAGCGGCAGCGCTCTTGAAACCGAACCGGTTCGCAATGGCGGCGCCTGCGCGAGATTCGGAAAGCGGAAGGCATGCGCGATGCGTGAGGGGCCTGGGAGCGACGATGGGGACGGCGAAAGGAAAGACCGACGGCGAGAAGCGCGCAACGGCGATCAAGGTCGCGGTGGCGAGCGTGCTGCTGGTCGTGGCGGGTGGCTTGATTACCTGGCAGGTGTGGCCGCGGGAGTTGGCGGTGCCGAGCGAGAGTTCAGCGGCGGCGGCGGAAAGCGCCGGGCCGGGCGAAGGAACGACGGCAGCCGCAACCGTACCGGCGGAGGAGGCTCCGCGCCCGCCAGCGCCAGGCGACCCGCCGCGGGGGAACTATCGGTCGGCGCAGTGATGAATTGCATCGAGTTCGAGTCGGACAACGTCTGGAATCGAGGTGCTGACATGGCTGAGCGCAAGAGAGGTTTCACGCTGGTCGAACTGCTGGTCGTCATCGCGATCATTGCGCTGCTGATGAGCATCCTGCTGCCCGCGTTGTCCGAGGCGCGTCGGTCGGCCCGAAACATCGTGTCACTCTCGAACCTGCGGGATCTCGGGAATTCGATGCACCTGTACGCCGGGGAGTACAAGGAAGGATTTCTGTTTCCGTGGGACGAGCGCCCAAACGCCCCGGAAGCGCGCGGTTGGTACACGGCGTATGTGGACAGGCCGCCGGGTTCGGGGTGGGAGTTCCGAGACAGCGGGCGCCAGACGGAGATGTTCGCGGCGCACTGGGCGAGCTTGATGATGCGGTGGATCTCGCCGGGGCAACTGGCGAATCCGATTCAGTTCTCGCCGGCAGATCGCCGGTTGATCGAGCGATTCAATCGTGATCTGAACGAGCAGGAGTTAGACCGCTGGATCTGGGATGGGTCGTACTTCTATTCGCCGACGTTTTGGTTCAACAGCTCGCGTTACGCAAACACCACGGCGGGGTTGCCTTCGAGGCAGTTGCTGCGGCGCAACAAGTTGAGTGATGTGATATTCCCGGCATCCAAGGTGATGCTGTGGGAACGATTCGACTACACCAAGACCTCGCGCAGTTCGCCAACAGGCCGCATCAACGAGCCGCCTCAGTGGAACAATCCGTTCGCCACGCCGAACTTTGTTCGCGTGGATGGGAGCACGGACACGTACGAGATCACGCGCATCGCGGCGGCAGCCGCATCGTCCGATCCGGAGGTCGCGCGGACGTTCACGCCGAGCGGTTTCTGGGATCTGTCGACAGGCATCCTCGGGGCGTACGCGATGGACCGCGACGGACTCGAGAACGGAAGCGGAGGCACGGGTCGATATCCCGCATACTTCTGGGCGACACGGGACGGCGTGAAGGGGCGGGATCTACCGCGATGAAATCATGACGCTTCCTCCGGCATCACGACGAGAGACCCAAACGCGCGAGGCGAAGCGTCGGACGGTCCTGCTTGGCTTGGCGATGACGGCTTTGGCATTGGCCGTGGCTTTGTATTTTGTGCTTTCAGGCGAAAATCGGGCGCTGACGCCGGACGAAGCCGCGAGCGTACGAGCAGTGGAGGAGAAGTTGGAGGAGTCGCTCAAGTCCGCGAAACAGGCACCGCCGGCGGACCCATCCGCTCCGCCGGAGGAGCGCGGGTCCAGGCGTCGTCCGACAACCGGGTCGTAACTTTGCGTGTACCCAAGGCCGGTTGATTGCAGAGGCAGTTGAAGGGCTCACGAGTTCGGGTTGAAAGGATCAAGCATGTTGAAGAGAGGTTCCAAAGCGTTCTCACTCGTCGAACTGCTGGTGGTGATCGCGATCATTGCGCTGCTGGTGAGCATTCTGCTGCCGGCGCTCAAGAACGCGCGGCGGGTGGCGAGGCTGAACCAGTCGCTCTCCAACATCAAGAACATCAACATTGCGTTCGAGACCTACCGGACCGACCACAAGGGCTGGGTGCCGTACATGGTGCCGCAGAACAAGGTGGCGGCGACGTGGAGTTTCGCCGGGAAGAACTGCGACCCATTCTGGATCGGGTTCGCGGGGGGCATATACGACTTCCCCGGGTACACGCGCCCGCTGAATCCGTATCTGCAGCCGGACATCCAGTTTGAGGCGACGTTCACCGCGGCGAACCGCAAGGTCGTCGAGATGCCGGTGCTGAGATCGCCCGGCGATGTGTACACGGTGCAGCGGACGTACCCGAACCCGACGCCGAACTACCAAATTTCGTGCTACGACGACATCGGGACGTCGTATCACTACAACGGGCGGTGGTATGAGCTGCTGGACTCGACGTCGGTGGGCGAGTGGTCGCGGTATTCGAACCGGCTCTCGCGCGGGTTCGGGCGGATGATCGACATTCCCGAAGTGAACACGTCGACGTTCGTGATGTTCCACGACCAGGCGGCGGACCTGGTCTCGAACGATGGGGCGCGGCGCAACTGGATCACGGAGTTCGGCGACCAGAACAAGTGCGTGATGAGTTACCTGGACGGTCACGCGGATTACCTCACGCTCATTCCCGGCGCGCACGAGGGGCCGGGGTACATCTTCCGGTTCCCGCGGCTGCAGAACCTGCGGCTGATCCCGCGGACGGGACCGATCTGATTCCGGAGCATGCGGGCGCTCGCGGGGACTGAACAAGGAACATGGACATGGGTACATCGGCGGGGGGGCGAAAAGGGAAGGGCGGTGCGTCGTCGCGCCACGGGCTGATGGTGGGCCTGGCGGTGGTGGCGCTGGTGGTGGCCGGGGCGATCGTGGCGTACACGGTGATGTCGGGCCCGCGGCCGGGCGACTCGCTCGGGCCGGCGGAGGCGGTGACCACGGAATCGGCGCCGGAGACCGCGGTGCCCGCCGCGAGCGGGACCAATCAGCAGGGGACGACGCGAAAGACTCAGAGCGAACCGGCCTATCAGGGGAACCGGATGGTGCCGACAGACGGAGGCGGGTGAGCGGAGATTTCTCGCACAGGTGAGACGTCTGTGCCATCGGCGGGTGCACGAGTGTGAGGTGCGGGAGGGTGGGAAGGCTGAGGCTGCATGGAACGGGATCGTCGCGCGTTTTCTCTCGTCGAACTGCTGGTCGTCATCGCGATCATCGCGCTGCTGGTGGGGGTGCTGCTCCCGGCGCTGGCCAAGGCGCGGCTGGCGGCGCGGCTGGGGGTGTCGCTGAACAACGTGCGGCAGCTCAACATCGCGTTCAGCGGATATCGGCTGGAGAACAAGGATGCGTTGCCGCTGAAGGTGAGCGGGGCGAGCGGGTTTGCGTCGCAGATGGCGCCGTGGGCGTTTGGGGGGAAGTTCTGCCACGATCGATGGATCGGTCGCTCGGCGGATGTGCATCCGCTCGATCGGCCGCTGAACGCGTACGTGTACGAGGGGTTTTCGATCGACCGGTGGATCACGCGGGAGCTGCGCGACACGATCGACCTGCCGGCGTTCAAGTCGCCCGGCGACAAGGCGACGCTGCAGGTGGAGCAGATCATGGGGGATGAGGGGATCCCGGAGCCGGACCAGAGCCGGAGCGGGTACGACGACGTGGGGACGTCGTATTTGTGCAGCGTGTCGTGGTGGCAGGAGGTGGAGGACTCGATGCGGATGGACTCCCGGCAGCGCCGGCAGCCGGGGGAGAGCACGTATGACTGGTATACGCGCGTGCTGGGCGAAGGGGCGGCGCGGATCACGCGCGCGAGCGAGATCATGGCGTCGCGGTACGTGTGGGTGTTTGATCAAACGGGGCAGGCGGTCTCGACTGATGCGCAGCGGCGGAGCTGGAAGGGGGAGTTCGGCGACATGAACAAGTCGGTGTCGGGGTTCCTCGATGGGCACGCCGACTATGTGACGTATGTGCCGGGGGCGCTCAAGGGCCCGGGGTATACGCTGCTGTACAGCAAGCCGACGGACCGGCACCCCGACGCGGGCGGGTGAGGGGCATGGACGGCGACGGCGCGGGGGAGCGGGGAGAAACTGGAGCGGCCACATGAAGCGCCACGGCGGGTTCACGCTGATCGAGTTGCTGGTGGTGATCGCGATCATCGCGCTGCTGGTGGGGATCCTGCTGCCGGCGCTCAAGAACGCGCGGATTGCGGCGCGCGAGGTACAGAGCCTGGCAAACCTGCACAGCAATGCGCAGATGCAGGCGGCGTACACGGGCGACCTGCGCGGGGCGTTTCTGAACCCGTTCAGCACCGGGGGCGGGGGCAGCGGGTGCGAGATCAACGACACGTCGTGGCTGTGGGTGCCGAACCGGCGCTGCGTGGAGGGGTGGCCGTATTCGCAGCCGTACTCGACGCAGGGGACGGAGGGGTACGGGTATCACTGGGCGGCGCATTACCTGTATGACCAGAAGAAGGAGGATTCGCGGATTCAGTCGTTCGTGGCGCCGGGGGACAAGGCGCTGGCGGACTGGATGATCAACAACCAGCCGGCGTTCGGGTACATCGAGTGGATTTTCCCGTCGTCGTACTGGTATCCGCCGGTGTTCTGGCAGGACTATCGGCGGTTTGCGGGCGGGACGCGTTCGATCGCCAACGCGGGAAACCGGCACCAGATCAGGCGGAACCTGATCGGGGATGTTCACTTTCCGAACAACAAGGTGCTGCTGTTTGAGAACAAGGACTATCTGCATCCGCAGCAGCCGATGTGGTTTGACGCGCGTTCGCGGGTGAGGACGGCGCTGACAGACGGGAGCGCGCGGGTGATCGTGATGGCGGACGTGATCAATGCGACGGACCCGACGGGGGCGGACCCGACGATGCTGAGGCCGCCGTCGGGGCTGTGGAACCCGGGGGAGAGCGACATGGCGGGGTATCTTGAGTATGGGCGGCCGCAGGGTTTTGTGTGGACGTATGGGGGTCCGGCGTACTTCTGGGCGACGCGCGACGGGCTGCGCGGGCGCGACTTCATGAGCCTGCGATAGGACGAGGAACGCGCGTGAAACAGGAAGCGATCAAGGCCCCGGCGGAGAGCGGACGGGCGAAGACGTATGTCGGCGCGGCGATCGTGGCCGGGTGCGCGGCGATCCTCGGGTGGGTGTACTGGCCGAGCGGTGGCGGAGAGGCCGAGGCCGGGGCGGAGGTGGAGGCGCGGGCGGAGCGGATCGCCGAGGAGCTGCGGAAGAAGGAGCCGAAGGGGGCGGAAGCGGAGCCGGTGCGCGAACCGGTGCGGAGCGGCGGGCCGCTGGATGTGCGGTCGAAGGCGCGGGGGCAGTGAACGAGAGGTATGGGCGCACAGAAGTCGCCGAGCCGACTTCTGTGGCGCGGAAAGCCGAATCGGCGGCGCGGCGGACGAAGCGGACTTCTGCGGCGTGGCGGCGCACAGAAGTCGCCGAGCCGACTTCTGTGGCACGGAAAGCCGAATCGGCGGCACGGCGGACGAAGCGGACTTCTGCGGCGTGGCGGCGCACAGAAGTCGCCGAGCCGACTTCTGTGGCACGGAAAGCCGAATCGGCGGCACGGCGGACGAAGCGGACTTCTGCGGCGTGGCGGCGCACAGAAGTCGCCGAGCCGACTTCTGTGGCACGGAAAGCCGAATCGGCGGCGCGGCGGACGAAGCGGACTTCTGCGGCGTGGCGGCGCACAGAAGTCGCCGAGCCGACTTCTGTGGCACGGAAAGCCGAATCGGCGGCGCGGGCCAGCGTGACGGGCGGCGTTCAGGCGGCGCTGGTGGCGCGGCGGGGGCGACTGTCGAGGACGCGGTCGGCGTAGCGGTTCATGGCGTCGCGGAGCTGCTCGAAGCTTTCGAGGACGTAGTAGGCCGGCTGGTAGTGGTCGATCTCGAAGGGCGTATCGCAGACGCGGTCGAGGTCGAAGGGTCGCCACTGGGGGACCGGGCGGCGGTCGCTGGCGGCGGCGTCAGGCTCGGCGTTCTTCTGCCAGGCGCCGGTGAGGGCGTATTCGCTTTCGGCGTGGCTGGAGACGAGGCCGCTGCCGTAGATCTTGACGCGCCCGTCTTCCTTGATGAGGCCGAACTCGACGGTGAACCAGAAGAGGCGGCCGAGGCGTTCGATGTGGACGGGGTCGTCGCACTCGAGGGCGGCGCGGCCGTAGGTCTGGAGGAAGTCGGCGAAGACGCGCGAGGCGTGCAGGGGGACGTGTCCGAAGACATCGTGGAAGATGTCGGGCTCGGGGAGGTAGTCCATGACGTCGCGCGGGCGGATGAGGATGGTGGTGGGGAACTCGCGCGCGGCGAGGCAGGCGAAGAAGGCCTTGGCGGGGAGGTAGCCCGGGACGCCGAAGGAAGCCCAGTCGGAGACCTGGCCGAGGTAGCGGTTGATGCCTTCGAGGCGTGTGCCGGCCTTGAGGGTGACGCCATCGGCGATGGTGGCGTCGTGCTCGAGGGTTGCATCGCAGAGGAGGGGGATGCGTTCCGGCGAAAGGCGAAGGATCTTGAGGCCGTCGATGAAGGTGCGGGAGACCTGCTGTTCGAGGACGCCCCATCGGCGTGTGAAGAGGTCGCGCCAGACTTCGTGGTCGTCCTGGGTGTACTTGTGGTAGGCCTGGGTGATGTAGAAGCGGCGGCGATCGATGAGGCTGGTGGGCGTGTCGGGCGCCTGGTCGGCGGCGGCCTGGGCGAGGCGGGCCTGGTCGGAATCGATGATGTTGTTGTAGCGGATGTCGTGGCGCATGGGCCCTCCTTGCGAGTTGATGGTGAATGATATCGAGCGGGTGGGAAGAGGGGCGAGGGCGCGGAAGGCATCTGGGCACGCGGCATCGAGGCATCGAGGAATACATGCAGGAGCGGGTTGACGTGGCGGTGGTGGGGGCGGGGGCCGCGGGGCTGATGGCGGCGATCTGGGCCGGCCGCGCGGGCGCGCGGGTGGTGGCGGTGGACGGCGCGCGGACGATCGGGGCGAAGATCCTGGTGGCGGGGGGCGGGCGGTGCAACGTGACGCACCACGCGGTGCGCGAGCAGGACTACGCGGGTTCGACGGCGGGGGCGATCCGGGCGGTGCTCCGGCGGTTCGACGTGCGGCGGACGGTGGAGTTTTTCGCGGAGCTCGGCGTCGAGCTGAAGCGGGAGGAGACGGGGAAACTGTTTCCGGTGACGGATCGGGCGCGGACGGTGCTCGAGGCGCTGCTGGGCGCGGCGCGGCAGGCGGGCGCGGAGGTCGTGCATCCGTGGCGCGTCGGGAGCGTGCGCGTCGCGGGGGATGGATTCGTGATTGCGCGGAGCGACGCGGCGGGAGAGATGAGGGCGCGGCGGGTGGTGATGGCGACGGGGGGGATGGCGCTGCCGAGGTCGGGATCGGATGGCGCGGGGTATGGGGTGGTGCGGTCGCTGGGGCACACGGTGACGGAGCGGGTGTTTCCGGCGCTGGTGCCGCTGGTGGTGGAGGAGCGATTTGTGCACGAGTTGAGCGGACTGTCGGTGCGTGCGACGGTGGAGGTGCGGGCGGGGAGCGGGCGGAAACTGGCGAGTTTCACGAACTCGACGCTGTGCACGCATTTCGGGCTGTCGGGGCCGAGCGTGCTGGATGCGAGCCGGTATTACCTGGACGCGCGGGGGCGTGATGAGGGAGCGCACGTGCGGATCAACTGGTCGCCGGGGCGGAGCCTGGAGGAGGTGGATGAACTGCTGGTGTCGCGGCGGGGCGTGTCGCCGGCGCGGGTGCTGAGCGGGGCGCCGATCGGGCTGCCGGAGCGGCTGTCGCGGGCGCTGTGCGCGCAGGCGGGGGTGGAGGCGTCGGCGACGGGAGAGCATGTATCGCGCGAGCGGCGGCGGGCGCTGGCGGCGACGGTGACGGAGATGCGCGTGGCGGTGACGGGCGATCGCGGGTTTGCGCATGCGGAAGCGACGGCGGGAGGCGTGCCGCTGAGCGAGGTGGAGCTGGAGACGATGGAGTCGAAGGTGTGTCCGGGGCTGCACATCTGCGGCGAGGTGTGCGACGTGGACGGGCGGATCGGAGGGTTCAACTTTCAGTGGGCGTGGTCGAGCGGGCAGGTGGCGGGGAGCGCGGCGGGTCGGCTGACCACCACGGCATGAGGTGGGCGCGGGGGCGCACGGCGGAGGCGAGAGCGCGGAGGCGAAGAGCGCGGCGAAGCGCGAACCCGCGACCCGATCGGGGATGTCGGCGACGCAGGGCGCGATGAGGTCGTCGAGGCAGGACGAGGAGCGCGATCGGGGCCGTACACTCGGGGGTGACACTTGTCTGCGTGCCGATCTTTGTGGAGGATATCGACGCAGCCCTGGCCGAGGCGCGGGCGGCGCGGGATGGCGGCGCGGACCTGGTGGAGTATCGGGTCGATACGTTTTTCACCGGCGGGGGGATGGAGCGCGCCGGCGGGGAGGGCGAGGAGATCGGGGAGGGCGAGCGGCAGATTCGGGACGTGGAGCGGCTGGTGGCGGAGTCGCCGGTGTCGTGCGTGCTGACGTGCCGCCCGGTGCTGGAGGGCGGGCATTTCGGCGGGTCGGACGCGGCGCGGGTGGCGCTGCTGGAGCGGGTGGGTGCGGGGGCGCGGCCGGCGCGGTATGTGGATGTGGAGCTGGCGACGTACACGCGGTCGGCGAACCTGAAGCAGAAGGTGAACCTGGCGATCGATCACCCGGAGCAGATTCGGGACTTGAGCACGTCGCTGATCCTGTCGTCGCATGATTTTCATTCGCGCCCGCCGGACCTGATCCGGAGGCTGGAGCGGATGTACAGCGAGCCGGCGTGCCGGGTGGTGAAGGTGGCGTATTTCGCGCGGTCGCTGCGGGACAACCTGGAGTTGCTCGATATCGTGTCGGCGGGGCGCGCGGGGGAGAGCGGGGGCAAGCCGATCATCGCGCTGGGCATGGGGCCGTTCGGGCTGATGTCGCGCGTGCTGGCGCCGAAGTTCGGGGGGTTCCTGACGTTCGCGTCGCTGCGTCGCGACGCGGCGACGGCGCCGGGGCAGCCGGTGCTTTCGGAGCTGCTGGACCGGTACCGGTTTCGATCGATCGGGAGCGCGACGCGGGTGTATGGGGTGGTGGGGTGGCCGGTGGAGCATTCGCTCTCGCCGGTGATGCACAACGCGGGGTTTGAGGCGGTGGGGCATGACGGGGTGTATCTGCCCATGCCGGTACCGGCGGAGTATGAGCACTTCAAGGCGACGGTGCTGTCGCTGGTGGATCACGAGCATCTGGACCTGAGCGGGCTGTCGGTGACGATGCCGCACAAGGAGCACCTGGTTCGGCTGGCGCGGGAGGAATGGGAGGGCGGCGACGGGCGGTGGGAGATCGGGGTGCTGGCGGAGCGGTGCGGAGCGGGCAACACGCTGGTGATCGAGCGCGACGGGCGCGGGGCGGCGACGCGGTTGAAGGTGGTGAACACCGACGGGCCGGCGATCGCGGAGGCGGTGGGCGCGGCGCGGCGCGTGCTCGTGCTCGGGGCGGGCGGGACGGCGCGGGCGGCGGCGACGGAGCTGCTGCATCGCGGGAAGACGGTGATGCTGTGGGCGCGGTCGGCGGAGCGGGCGCGGGGGCTGGCGGAGGAGCTGGGGGCCGCGACAAAGCTGGAAGCGCCGGCGGTGGTGACGCTCGAGGAGGCGGCGGAGCTGAGCGTTGAGGGGCGCGGGCCGGAAGCGCTGGTGAACGCGACGCCGGCGGGGATGGCGGGCGGATCGGGGGAGGGAGCGATGGCGATCACGGGGGAGTCGCTGAGGAACCTGAGCGGTCTGGGGGTCGTAGTGGAGTGTGTGTACAACCCGGTGGAGACGCCGCTGGTAGCGATGGCGCGAGCGGCGGGCGTGGAGCGGGTGGTGGACGGCCTGACGACGCTGGTGGGGCAGGCGGCGGAGCAGTTTCGAATGTGGACGGGCGTGGAAGCGCCGCGGCAACTGTTCGACCGGATGGCGCGCGAGGAGCAGGCGGCGCGGGGACGGGGCTGAAACGGCGGCGCGGCCGCCGACGGAGGCGGACATGGCCGGCGAAACAGGGCTGCGTCGACCCGTGCTCTTTCCTGATCAGTATTGCTGGTATGTGCTCGTGTGCGCGCTCGACGTGATGCTCACGGCGACGATCATCGAACGCTTCGGGGGGATCGAGGTGAACACGATTGCGGATCGGGTGATCGAGGCGGGCGGATTGACGGGCCTGCTCGCGTTCAAGTTTGCGAGCGTGGCGCTGGTGGTGGGGATCTGCGAAGCGGTCGGGCGGCGGCGTCGCGAGACGGGGCGGCGCCTGTCGGAATGGGCGGTGGCGATCTCGGCGATGCCGGTGGTGCTGGGGCTGGTGCAGGTGGCGGCGGGGGTGGCCGGCGGGCGGCTGCCGATGTGAGCGCGGGCGTGCCGGGGGGCGGTGACAGTCCTTTGGGGGCGGTGAGGCGGGCGCGGGCGGCGCGTATGCTGACGGAACAGTCAGAAGGGAGGCGACATGGCACGGGTCGCAGTGGTGTTGTGCGGGTGCGGGCGGGCGGACGGCTCGGAGATTCACGAGTCGGTGTCGGTGCTCATGCACCTGTCGCGGCTGGGAGCGGAGTACCGGTGCTTTGCGCCGGACGCGAACCAGGCCGAGGTGATCAACCACGTCACGGGCAAGCCGATGGGGCAGACGCGGAACTGCCTGGTGGAATCGGCGCGGATCAGCCGGGGGGAGATTTCGCCGCTGTCGGCGCTGGAGGCGGAGGGGTTTGACGCGGTGTTCTTTCCGGGCGGGTTCGGGGCGGCAAAGAACCTGTGCACGTTTGCGAAGGACGGAGCGAACATGGCGGTGAACGCGGACGTGGAGCGCGTCATCAAGGCGTTTCACGGCGCGGGGAAGCCGATCGGGCTGTGCTGCATCGCGCCGGTGCTGGCGGCACGGGTGCTGGGGAGGACGGCGGGGGCGCGCGGGTGCGAAGTGACGATCGGCGACGATGCGGGGGTGAGCGAGGCGATCGCGGCGTGGGGATCGAAGAACGTGGTGAAGCCGGTGGATGAGGCGGTGGTGTGCGCCGAGTCGAACGTGGTGACGACGCCGGCGTACATGTACGGAGAGGCGACGCCGCACGAGGTGTTTACGGGGATCGGGCGGATGGTGGAGGAGACGCTGGCGCGGTGCGACGGGTCGGCGGCGGGATCGGTGAAGGTGCAGTCGCGGGTGTGAGGGCGGCGGGGGCGGTACACTCTGGGCCGAGCGTTTGAGGCGGCGGGAATGGTTCCGGTTGCCGAGGGCGCTGAACGGCGCGGAGCGAGCCATGCTGCAAACAGGGTCAAAGCGAACGGCGCGGACGTTTGTCGGTGCGCGCGGGAACGCGCAGAAGACGGGCCTGCTCGTCGTGGTGGCGTTGGCGATTCTTGGGGTGGCGGGGGTGATCGGGTATCAGAACCTGGCGGAGCGCGCCAAGATGGCGGCGCACCAGTCGAAGGTGGACGAGGGGAACGCGTGGAGGCAGAAGGTGTCGCAGATCCTGAGCCGCAGCCCGGACAAGTTCAACGCGGTGAACATCATCGTCGGGCCGGACGAGTGGAAGGCGAAAGTGAAGGTGGGAGCGGAGGTCGGCGGGCGCGTGCCGAACCAGGCGGCGATGGATGAGTTGAACCGGATCCTGACGGAGAACCCGTGCCCGGTGCCGACGGAGATCACGGTGAAGGTCGGGGGGAAGTGAGGGCTGATGGGCGGGGGTGCGTCCCGATCGCGCCGGATCAGGGTTTCCGCGCGTGTCCCGGCTGGCCGCTCACCGGACACACACGTCGCCGGGCCGACTTGTGTGGCACGCGCTCGCGCTCCCGTTCAGAGCCGCGGCTGGTGGCTTGACCGCGGGTCGGCGAAGGTGAGCTCGAGGAAGCGCGCGACGTAATCGACGATGCTGAGGGCCTCGGGGATGTTGGGGTTGGAAGTCGTGCCGAGGGGCTCGAAGCGCATGCCCTTGAAGCGCGAGACGGCCTCGTGGAGGGGGAGGCCGAACTGAAGGGCAATGGAGAAGGCGCGGCAGAAGGCCTGGCACATGCCGGAGATGGTTGAGCCTTCCTTGCTCATCTTGATGAAAATCTCGCCCGGCGAGCCGTCGGCGCGGAGACCGACGGTGAGGTACCCCTCGTGCCCGCCGATGGTGAACTTGTGGGTGATGGACGACCGAGTGGCGGGGAGGACGTGGCGGGCGGCGACCATGTCGGGATTTCCCTGTGGACCATCGCCCATGGGCAGCTCGGCGGCATCGGCCGCGAAAGGGAACACTCGCCCCGGGGCACGGCAACGGCCCCAGCGCTATCGGACGGAGGAAGGAGCGGACACGAATTCGCTGGATGATGCGGGGGAGCGACCCGATCCTATACTCCGGGCGGAAGCGAATGATGCTGGTACGCGGGTTGTTGAGTGTGCCGCGTCTGGAAGGCTCATGCACCGATCGTCTCCCCAACTTTTGAATGGCGAGGCCCCCGCGGCGCCGACCCCCTCCCCCACTCCCTCTCCTTCGCTCCCTGCGCGGGCGAGTTGTGGCGTGCTGGCGGGGGTATCGCTGCTCATGGTGGTGGCGCTGGCGATGACGACCGGCGGGCTGGCGGAGTTTTTGCCGGCGCTGGCGGTGACGGGGGCGCGGGTGGCGGCCGAGGCGACGCCGGTGCGGGTGATCGGGGAGGAGCGGCGGGAGGCGGAGCGGATTCGGCCGAGCGGGCTCGGGGCTGCCGAAGCGGCAGGAGGGGCGGCGGCGGAGTCGATGGTGGCAGAGCGCCAGGGGGACGAGGGGCGGGAAGCGCGGGGGAGCCGGCGCGTGCGGGTGGCGCTGTTGAGCCTGCCGCCGCCGATGCCGGGGGCGTGAGCGTGGCGGCCCAAACCGGGCGCGCGTGAGAAGGCGGGCCGAGCGGCGAAGCCGAGCGGGCCGCGACCAACACCACGCGAGAGCATCGATGCGAGACGCGGGCGCGCCGGCCCGTGGAGCGACGAGTTTCGGTTTCGGCGCAGATCATTTTTCCAGGACATTGAACGGACGCGCGCACCTCCCCCCACTTTTGATCGGCGGAGGCGCGCGTCAGAAGGCGATTGAACATGAGGCAGGACATTCCCATCATCGGGCCGATTCTCAACCGCATCATCGGGACGCGGAACGAGCGATTTGTGAAGCGATACACGCAGCGGGCGGAGGCCATTGGGCGGCTGGAGCCGGAGATGCGCCGGCTGACCGACGCGGAGCTTCGCGGGAAGATGCTCGAGATCCGCGGGGCGATCGACAAGGGCGCGAAGGCTGACGAGATGATGGTGCCGGCGTTCGCGGCGGCGCGCGAGGCGATGGACCGCGCGGTGGGCATCCGCAATATCTTCAGCCCGGTGCACGGGGAGAAGTTCGACCCGTCGCGCCTGTCGGCGGAGGGGCGGCGGAGGTATGACGAGGTGAAGGCGCAGATGGCGGCGAGCGAGCCGCGGGCGCCGGAGGGGGAGTTTCTGGGCTGCACGGAGCCGCAGGGCGGGTGGGTGTATGTGGACATTCCGCCGGAGCTGTACGAGGAGGTGCGGGGGCTGTATCCGGAGAGCCGCCCGCCGTTCCGGGCGCGGCCGTTTGACGTGCAGCTCATCGGCGCGATGGTGCTGTACCAGGGGAAGATCAGCGAGATGAAGACGGGGGAGGGGAAGACGATCGTGGCGCCGCTGGCGTGCTTCCTGGCGTGCTGCGAGCGGATCAAGGTGCACGTGGTGACGGTGAATGACTACCTGGTGCAGCGCGACCGGGACTGGACGTTTCCGTACTTTCACGCGCTGGGGATGACGGTGGGGGCGATCCACCCGATGCACATGCAGCCGGAGGATCTGAAGCGGCGGATGTACCGCTGCGACGTGGTGTATGGGACGACGAGCGAGTTCGGGTTCGACTATCTGCGCGACAACATGAAGCGGACGGTGGAGCAGCAGGTGCAGAAGGTGCGGCAGATGGCGATCGTGGACGAGGTGGACTCGACGCTTATCGACGAGGCGCGGACGCCGCTGATCATTTCGGGGCAGGCGCACGAGGATCGGCCGCGGTATGAGTTGGCGGAGCAGCTCGCGCGGCACCTGGTGCAGAAGCAGCGGCCGTGGCAGGAGGCCGAGGATCGGGTGGATGCGTGCAAGAAGCGTGCGAAGGGGCTGGAGGGGGACATCCGCAATGCGCGGGACAAGGGGAAGATCCCGGCGCTGCAGGCGCAGATGAAGGAGGCGCTGGCGGAGTTGCCGAAGCTGGAGATGGAGCGGTCGCGGCACACGCAGTATTACGAGACGCACCTGGAGCGGAAGGCGGTGCACCTGACGCACGACGGGATCGCCGAGGCGCAGCGGGTGGCGAACGTGGGGTCGTTTTATGTCGGCGCGAACATGGACATTCCGCACCTGCTGGAGCAGGCGGTGCGGGCGCACGTGGTGTATCAGCGCGACCGGGACTACATCGTGGCGCCGCAGGAGAATCCGAACACGGGGCGGGTGGAGCCGAGCATCGTGATCGTGGACGTGAACACGGGTCGGCCGATGGTGGGCCGGCAGTGGTCGGACGGCCTGCACCAGGCGATCGAGTGCAAGGAGGCGGTGCCGATCAAGCAGGAGAACCAGACGGTCGCGACGATCACGATCCAGAATTTCTTCAAGATGTACAAGCGGCTGGCGGGGATGACCGGCACCGCGGACACCGAGGCGCAGGAGTTCCACGACATCTACCAGTTGGATGTCGTGAGCATCCCGACGAACAAGGCGGTGCGCCGGCGCGACTTCGATGACCTGGTGTTCCTGAGCGGGAAGGACAAGTGGGAGGCGATCGTCGACGAGATCAAGGCGTTCCACGACGGGGGTCGCCCGGTGCTGGTGGGGACGACGAGCGTCGAGAAGAGCGAGATGCTGGCGCAGATGCTTTCTCGCAAGCACGGGATCAAGCACGAGGTGCTCAACGCCAAGCAGCACGAGCGCGAGGCGCACATCGTGGAGAACGCGGGGCAGCTCGGGCAGGTGATGATCGCGACGAACATGGCCGGGCGCGGGACCGACATCAAGCTCGGGCCGGTGTCGCGCGAGATGATGCTCAAGCACTGGCAGGTGCGGGGGATCTGCCCCGCGTCGGTGACGGTCGAGTCGACCGACGAACAGCTTCGCGAGGGCGTTTATCGGAAGGTCGCCGCGAGCGAACTGGGAATCCCCAAACGCGAGGCCGAGGCGATGGACTTCGCGGAGCTGGAGCTGAAGCTGCTGCGGCACTGGACGGCGACGCACACATGGCTGACGGAGAAGGCGGTGGAACAGGCCACCGCTGACGAGCTGCGCGAAGCGCTGGACGAGCACGGGCGGTTCCTGCTGCACCGGCTGCGATGGTTCGATTCGACGGAAGACCTGGGCGGGCTGCACGTCATCGGCACGGAGCGGCACGAATCACGGCGCATCGACAACCAGTTGCGCGGGCGCTCGGGCCGGCAGGGGGACCGTGGTTCATCGCGGTTCTTCATCGGGCTCGATGACGACCTGATGAAGATGTTCGCGGGCGACAACGTGCTGGCGATCCTCTCGCGGCTGGGCATGAAGGAGGGCGATGCGATCGAGCACCCGATGCTCTCCAAGAGCGTGGAGCGGGCGCAGCGCAAGGTCGAGGAGATGAACTTCCAGCGGCGCAAGCACATTCTCGAGTATGACGAGGTGCGCGAGCATCAGCGGCAGCGGTTCTACGGGCTGCGCCAGCGCGTGCTCGAGGGGCGCGACATGCCGGGGCTCATCTTCGAGTGGATCGGGCAATCGGTGCGCGATGCGGCGGCGGAGTACCTGGACCCGAAGTATCCCTCGACGTGCGTCGCGGAGTTCGTGCAGTCGAAGACCGACTGCGCGATCGCGGAAACCCGGCTTCGCGGCCTGGACGTCAGCGAGCTGGACCGCCGGGTGCGCGAGGAATGCAAGGACGAGATGCGCTCGCTGATCGCGATGACGGTGGGCGAGTACCTGCCGCCGAGCGAGGGCGACGGGCCCTCGATGGAGATGGACGGGCCGGGGCTGATGAAGTGGGCGCGGGAGCGGTTCGGGGTCGAGCTCACGGAAGCGGACCTGAACGCCTCGCGCGGGATGAGCGAGCTTCGCCGGAGCATCGTGGACCGGCTGTACGACGCGGGGTCGCAGCAGATCGAGGCGATCGACCTGAGCGGGATGGGGGCGTACCTGGAGCCGCGGTATGGCGCGGAGCAGCTCTGCGCGTGGGCGAAGAACAAGTTCGACATCGAGATCGACCCGGCGAAGGTGGCGGCGGCGAAGGGCGAAGGGCTTGAAAAGGTCGAGGCACTGATCCTGTCCGAGGCGGAGCGGCTGTATCTCAAGCGCGAGGTGGAGTTCCCGGTCGATTTCATCATCGACCTGACCAAGATGCTCGCGCAGCAGTCGGCGGCGGGCGCGATGCAGCAGCTTGTGAGCTGGGCGAACAGCCGCTATCGGCTTGGGTGGACGGCGGAGTATGTGTCGAAGACGCTGTTGAGCCCGGCGCGGACGCGCGAGGAGCTGATCAAGGCGAGCGAGAAGTTCGTGAAGGAGGGCACGCTGGAGAAGGAAGTGCAGGCGGCGATCGCGTGCGCGACCGACGAAGCGCTGGCGGCGCATCTGAAGGAACGGTTCAATGTCGAGATGCCCGAGCACATGCGGTTCCTTGACGGCGTGGAGCGATCGAACGCCGTGCGCTCGAAGGTGGAATCGATCCTGCGGGCGGAGCTGCTGTATCTCGAGCGGACGATGCTGCTGGAGGTGCTCGATGACCTGTGGAAGGGACACCTGAACCAGATGGACCAGCTTCAGGATTCGATCAGCTTCCGGGCGTTCAGCCAGCGCGACCCGCGGTATGAGTTCAAGCGCGAGGGCGCGGCGCTCATGAACCAGACGCTCGAGGACATCCGCGACCGCGTGACCGATTACATCTTCAAGGTGAAACTCTCGCCCGCGGCGCCGGCGCCGGCACCGGGATCAATGCCCGCGGCCGGCGCGCGTGGGGCGCGCCCGGCGGGAGCACCCGCTGCCGGACCGGCGAAGGCCGACCCGTATTACACGCCGCCGAAGAGGTAGGGGAGGAGGCGTTGGGCATCAGGCAGGAAGAGGTGCGCGCCGGCTTTGGGGAGCGCGTGCGTCAGGGCTGTTCGACCGGGCGCGCGGGGGCGGGGTCGGCGGGCGCGGCGCGCTCGCGGACCATGCGGCGGAGCCAGAAGTGCTCGATGCCCGGGAAGGCGGTGCAGACCGCCATGCCGAAGCGCGTGAAGAGGCTGGTCCAGACTTCGGGGCGCGGTCGGCGGAGGCAGCGGACGGTGGCGTCGGCGACGAGCTCGGCGGACTGCTTGAAGCGGTCGGGGATGTGCTCGATCTGTCGAGGCTGGCCGACTTCGGTGCGGACGTTGGTGGAGAATTCGGTGCGAGTTCCGATGGGGCAGACGACGGAAACGTGGATGCCGAGGGGTTCGAGCTCGAGGGCCATGGCGCGGCCGATGTGCGCCTGGGCGGCCTTGGTCGCGGAGTAGGCGGAGGTGAAGGGCAGGGTCATCTTGGCGAGGCATGACGAGCAGATGAGGACGTGTCCGCGGCGAGCGGCCTTGAAGTGCGGCAGGGCGGGGCGGATGGCGTTCATCGTGCCGAAGAAGTTGACTTCGAAGATGTCGCGGAGGCGTTGGGGGTCGAGGGCGTCGGCGGGGGACTCGATCCCGTAGCCGGCGTTGGCGTAGATGGAGTAGATCGAACCGAAGGCGTCGATGGTGCGGTCGATGAGACGAGCGCAGGCCTCGGGGTCGGCGACATCGAGAGCGACGGCGATGGCGCGCCCGCCCTCGCGGTTGATCCGGTCGGCGAGGGAGGTGCACCGATCGAGGCGCCGTGCGGCCAGGGCGACGGGCATGCCGGCGCGGGCGCAGGCGAGCGCGGTGGCGGCGCCGATGCCGCTGGAAGCGCCGGTGATGGCGATGGGCTTGGAGTGGAGGTCGATGGCGGGCATGGGGGAGCGGGTGAGCGGGCGCGGACTGAGCGGGAACTTTATCGCCTCTCGGCGCGGGCTGGGCGCAGGATCCAGGCGATCTCGGGCGCGCCAAGCGCGAGGCAGACGCTGATGAAAAGGGCGCTGCCGAGGAGGCAGGAGAGGATGAGGCGGAGCAGGTGTGCCGACCACGAAGCGGGCGCGGGAAAGAGCCCAAGGAGCGTCGCGACGCCGGCGGCCATGACGAGGGCGGCGGCCACGAGGCGAACGACGGCGAAGGTGGTGGCGCGATCGAAGGCGGCGCCGCCGGGCAGGCGGCGGAGGAAAAAGTAGAGGCAGGCGGTCTGGAGCGTGCCGGAGAGCGCGGAGGACCAGGCGAGGCCAGCTTCGCGGAGGGGCCAGATCAGGAGGAGGTTGCCGGCGAGGTTGATGAGGACGAGGACGAGGGCGATGCGCATGGGGGTGATGGTGTCGGCGTGGGCGTAGAAGCCGCGCGCCAGGACGTGGTTGAGCGTGAAGGCCCAGATGGCGGGGGCGTATCCGGCGAGGACGGCGGCGGCGCGGGCGACGCCGTCGGCGGAGAAACCGGGCACGTTTCGTGCGGGGTCGGCGGCGTAGAGGACGTGGGTGAGATCGGTGCTGACGAGGACGAGGCCGAGGCTGGCGGGGAGCGCGAGAAGGAGCGAGAGGCGGATGCCCCGACGGAGCGTGTCGACGAAGGCGGCAGGATCGGCGGCGTGGCGGGAGAGGGTGGGAAAGACCGCGGTGGCGACGGCGATGCCGAAGACGCCGAGTGGGAACTGGTAGAGCCGCTGCGAGGCGGCGAGGATGGCGACGGAGGCGTCGTCGAGCGGATAGGCGACGCCGAGGATGGTGGGGCCGACCCAGATGGGCCACATGGCGATGAGCTGATCGAGCAGCGCGCCGAGCTGAAGGGCGCCGAGTCCGACGAGCACGGGCATGAATCGTCGGAAGACGGTGCGCGCGGCAGGAAGTGCGGCGGCGCAATGGCGCGTCCAGCGGGCGTGGGGTCGAAGGAGGCGGGCGAACCAGAAGGCCTGGGTCGCACCGGAGAGGGTGGTGGCGATCGCGAAGGTGTAGGCGACGCGCTGGTCGAGGATGCGACCGGTGGCGAGGGCCCAGAGGCCCACGCCGATGATGAAGGCGTTGAGCACGAGGGGTCCGGAGGCGCTGGCGGCGAAGCGGCCGTGGACCTGGAGCATGCCCGAGAGGATCGCAACGGTGCAGATCAGGGGCATGAAGGGGAGCATGACCATCGTGAGGCGGATGGAGAGCTCGCGCTCGGGATTGGGCGGGAGGAGGAGAAGGAGCGCGAGGAGGAGGAGTTCGCCCAGGAGCGTGGCGATGCCGGTGAACAGGCCGAGGGCGGCGAGCATGAGCGACGCGAGGCGATGGGCCGCGTCGGGATCGGCCTTGAGCTGGGCGGTGTATTCGGGCAGGAAGGCGGCTGAGAGCGCGCCTTCGCCGAAGAGGCGGCGGAACATGTTGGGGATGGCGAAGGCGAACTGAAAGGCGGAGTTGATGGCGCTGTCCTGGAAGACGCGCGCGATGATGACGTCGCGGGCGAGGCCGCCGATTCGGGAGAGGAGCGTGACGGAAAAGACGGCGCGGAAGGCGCTGGAGAGCGGAACGTGCGGAGCGGGCGCGGCGCCGGTCACGTTGCTTGCGCGCGGAAGATCCGGCGGAGGTTGGGTGGGTTGGGCATCGATCCGAGGCACCGGCAGAGGATACCTAGCGCACGAAGACGAACCAGTTGACCACAAGGACCGGCCCGAGGATGAGGCAGGACAGGGCGAGGTAGCCGAAGAAGCTGGGCATGCGGAGCCCTGAGCCCTCGGCGATGGCCTTGACCATGAAGTTGGGGCCGTTGCCGATGTAGGTCATGGCGCCGAAGAAGACGGCGCCCTGGGAGATCCCGCTGAGGAGCTTGGCGCCGACGAAGCTGATCCCGGAGGCGGGGCCGGCGGCGGACTCGGGGTGCGCGAGGATGAAGGTTCCCTCGAGGAATCGAGCGATTTCGTCGGGCGTGAGGGAGAGGCCGAGGGTGCTGAAGGCGATCTGGAGGAAGGAGAGGTAGGTGGGGGCGTTGTCGAGGCAGGCGCTGAGAAGGCCGGTGGCGAAGTAGAACTGGGTGGGGCTTTCGAGCCCGAGGGAAGAGGCGCGCTGGTCGAGATAGGCCAGGGCGGGGGCCATGGTGGCGAAGATGCCCACGAAGAGCAGGCCGACCTCCTTGACGGGGGCGAAGTTGAAGGCGTTGGCGCGATGGATGTGTCGCGGCGCGATGACGTAAGCGAGCACGGCGACCAGGAGCTGGCAGGAGGCGCCAATGGGGATGTGCTCGATGCCGAAGAATTTCTTGAGGAGGGGATCGATGAAGACACAGGCGACGATGAGGGCGAGGCAGATCATGCCCGAGGCGCCGATGACGGTGACGCCGGCCTTGGCCTGGTCGGGCTGGGTCATGGCGCCGGTGGGTGATCGGCGAGCGGAGAGGGAATCGAGGACAAAGAAGACGGCAAGGAGGATGCCGTTGACGAGGAGCCACATGGGCCAGAGGTTGAAGAGGGTCCACTGGAAGGGGACGCCCTTGAGGAAGCCGAGGTAGAGGGGCGGATCGCCGATGGGGGTGAGGCAGCCGCCGCAGTTGGAGACGATGAAGATGAAGAAGACGACGTGGAGCGGGCGGAGGCGGCCGCCGTGCTCGGGGCTGTTGATGCGGAGGAAGGGTCGGATGAGGAGCATGGAGGCGCCGGTGGTGCCGACGAGGTTGGCGATGACGGCGCCGGCGGCGAGGATGGCGGTGTTGACGGTGGGCGTGCCGCGGGCGCGGACGTCGACGAGGATGCCGCCGGAGACGACGTAGAGGCCGCCGACGAGGGCGAAGAAGGAGATGTATTCAGCGGCGGTGTGGAGCATGATGACGCGGCCGTGGGCGCCGAATTGAAGGAGATAGAAGCCCACGACCAGCCCGCCGAGGAAGAGAGAGACTTCGGGGTAGTAGGTGTGCCACCACTTCTCGTTGATGAAGGGCATAAGGGCGATGCCGCCGAGGAGCAGGGCGAAGGGGAGGCAGTGCCAGAGCTCCATCGTCGGCACGGGGGGAAGACCCTGATCGGCCGCGGGCGCAACAGCGCCGCGGAGCTCGACGCGCGTGCCATCGGCGAGGATCTCGACGACGCGGAGGTCCGAGCCTGGGGCGGAGACTTCGGACGCGGGGCGGGCGGTGGGCGCGGGGATGATCAGGGTGGTGAAAGCGCCCGCGGCCATGCCGATGATGGCGGCGACGAGCCACGCGAGGGGTCCGCTGAAACGCGGGGCGGAGTGAGTGCCGTGGCTGGTGTGAGCATCGCCCATGACGGCTCCGGGGGAGTGGAGTGTGGAGAAAGAGGGAGGTGGAGGCGGCCCATGGCGCTGGGCGGCGCGGGATCAGGCGTGAGACGAGTCGCCGGTGGCGGCGGGAGCGCCGGCAGCGAAACCGGCGGGAATCGCCGGCCGCAGGGAGTGAAGCGAGTCGGGAGAAGCGGCCTCAGCGACGAGGCGCTCGGCGAGGGCGCGGTAGTCGATGGCGCCCGGGCACCAGGGGGCGTATTCGAAGATGGACTTGCCGAAGCTCGGCGCCTCGGCCATCTTGACGTTGCGCCGGACGACGGGCCGGTAGACCTTGGCGTCGCGCCAGGGCGGAGAAGCGCCCCCACTGCTCTGGGCGCGTGAATGCTCGAAGAAGGCATCGAGATCGGCGACGACCTCGCGGCTGTGCGTGGTGGTGGAATCGTGCTGGCAGAGGATGACCCCGCTGACGCGCAGGTGCGGGTTGACCACGCGGGAGAGTTCGGAAACGGTTTCGAGGAGCTTGCCGAGGCCCTGAAGCGCGAGGAAGTGTGCCTGCATGGGGACGATGATTTCGTCGGCGGCGGCGAGGCCGCTGAGGGTGAGGACGCCGAGGGACGGTGGGCAATCGATGAGGACGAAGTCAAAGGCGCCCGGGGCGGCTTCGGCGTGGGTGTCGAGGGCGCGGCGGAGGCGGAGGAAGCGCTCGGGGGGGGCGACGCCGGCGAGTTCGGGCTCGGCGGCGGCGAGATCGGTGATCGCCGGGATGATCCAGAGGTTTGGGCGGGCCTCGATGATCGCTTCCTGCAGAGGGAGGCGCGGCTCGAGGAGGACATCGAGGGCGGAGAGGCGTTCGGTGCCGACATCGACGCCGAGGTGGATGGTGGCGTGGGCCTGCGGGTCGAGATCGATGAGGAGCGCGCGGCGGCCCTGGAGGGCGATGCCCGCGGCGAGATTGACGGCGGTGGTGGTCTTGCCGACACCGCCCTTCTGGTTCATGAGGGCGATGCGACGACGCACGGTGGGCGCGCCTGAAGGGGAGGACATGGGCGGAGTATACGGGCAGGAGCGGGCGGCTTGAGCGCGGATCGGACGATCCACAGGCGATCGGCGCGGGCGAGAATCGCTACGCTCACGGGGTCGTGGGTGGGGATCGAACCATGAGCGTGCACTGGCCCATCATCCGCCGCTGCCTGCAACGCCCGCTGGAGGTGGGCATCGTTGACGACCGGCGCGCGTACCGTCGGATCGACGTGCTGGCGGCGGCGCTCATCGTGGCCGACGAGCTGGAGCGGGTGAGCCAGTCGAAGGTGATCGGGGTGATGCTCCCGACGAGCGGCGCGATGCCGATCGCGGCGCTGGCGGGGTGGATGCTGGGGCGGACGGTGGTGCCGCTGAACTACCTGCTGAAGCCGGAGGAGCTGCAGTATGTGATCGATGACTGCCGCCCGGACACGATCGTGACGACGCAGCCGCTGCTCGAGCACATGGGGGGCGAGCCGGCGCGGGCGCACCTGGTGCGGATCGAGGAGCTGGATTTCAAGAGCGTGCCGACGCCGCGATGGCCGGCGCTCGTGAGCGATGCGGACCTGGCGTGCCTGTTGTACACGTCGGGGACGAGCGGGAAGCCCAAGGGGGTGATGCTCTCGCACGGGAACCTGGCGACGAACGTTCGGCAATGCGTGGAATGGGTGAACTTCACGCGGGCGGAGGTGGTGCTGGGGGTGTTGCCGCAGTTTCACTCGTTTGGCCTGACGGTGCTGACGCTGCTCCCGCTGATGCTGGGGTGCAAGGCGGTGTACACGGCGCGATTTGTGCCGGGGAAGATCGTCAAGCTGTTCCGGGAGCATCGCGCGACGGCGTTCGTGGCGATCCCGTCGATGTACAACGCGCTCATGCAGGTGAAGGACGGCTCGGCGGAGGACTTCAAGAGCCTGCGGTACGCGGTGTCGGGGGGCGAGCCGCTGCCGGAGGTGGTGGCGAAAGGGTTTCGAGAGCGGTTTGGCGTGACGATCGCGGAGGGGTACGGCTTGACCGAGACGTCGCCCGTGACGAACTGGTGCCGCCCGCATGAGTATCGACCGCACTCGGTGGGGCGGGCGTTGCCGGGCGTGCGCGAGCGAATCGTGTCCATGGAGACGGGCGCGGACGTGGGAGCAGGCGTCGACGGGGAGGTGCGGATCAGCGGACCGAACGTGATGAAGGGGTATTACGGCCTGCCCAAGGAATCGGCGGCGTGCAGGGATGAGGAGGGGTACTTTCGGACCGGGGACATCGGGCGGATGGACGCGGATGGGCACCTGTACATCACGGGGCGGCTGAAGGAGATGCTCATCATCGGCGGGGAAAACGTGTTCCCGCGGGAGATCGAGGAGGTGCTCAATGCGCATCCGAGCGTGAAGGACTCGGGAGTGATCGGAACGAGTGACCCGATGCGGGGGGAGTTGCCGCTCGCTTTTGTGGAATTGAAGGAAGGCGAGCGGTTCGATCAGCAGTCGATTCTGACGCATTGCCGGGGGCGTCTGGCGGGGTACAAGGTGCCGACGGAAGTGCGGCACCTGGAAGCGCTGCCGCGGAATCCGACGGGAAAGGTGATGAGGCGGGAACTCAAGGCGCTGGCGAATCCGAAGTAAGAGGACGGTCCGGCGGGACGGGACACGATCGGGTGGGGTTCGTCGAACCGTGCAGGGCGGGGGTGCGAACATCTGGGCGGCGTGCGTATGCCCCCCAACCATTGCCCGGTACCCCCCAGACCCCCCTGCTCCTCGACCACACCTCTCGACTGCCACCGGACCCACGAGATGGCGCGTCGGAGGGCCGCGTAAACTGTGGGTGCCGGGTTGGGCGAAGGCGGCAAAACAGGGCAGAACAGGGATAGGCCCCAGCGAACACGGATGTGACCCAGAGCCCCCGGAGACGCGCGGGTGACGCCGCGTACGGATGACATGAGCCAGGCACAGGCATTCAGCCCGAGCGAGGGACCGGCGCGAGACGCGCAGACGGAACCGGTGTCGAAAAGGATCGCCCGGTTCATCACGCACGCGACCGTGGTGGGGCTGGCGATCTCGCTCGTCATCCACTTGTCGTTTCTCGCAGTCGCGGGGGTGTGGCACC
Organism: Phycisphaerales bacterium; assembly: GCA_050182995.1. Classification (GTDB taxonomy): domain Bacteria; phylum Planctomycetota; class Phycisphaerae; order Phycisphaerales; family UBA1924; genus JAEUIX01. The sequence goes on from JBFXBS010000001.1 coordinate 540,915, forward strand.
TCGGCGGCGGAGGCGGGGGACGGAGCGGCGGGCTGAACGGGCCGGTCGAGATGGCGGTGATGACGGAAGCGGAACTCGGGGCGCTGGCGGAGGCGGACCTGGAGAACGCGTCGCCGGGCGTGGAGGACATGGCGCCGAGCGACGCGCCGGGGCAGGACTTGATCGATGTTCCGGGGGGCTCAGGGCTGCCGGACGCGGGAGAGCTGGGTTCGGTGGGATCGAGCCTGGGCGGGGCGGGATCGGGGACGGGGATCGGAGTCGGCACGGGCGAGGGAGGCGCGGGCGGAGGCGGGGCGAAGTTCTTCGGCGTGGAGGCCCGCGGGTCGCGGTTCATCTTCATCGTGGACGTGTCAGGCTCGATGGAGGGACGGAAGATCGTCACGCTCAGGCATGAGCTGACGACTTCCATCGACGGGCTGGCGGAGAACGCGCTGTTCCTGGTGTACTTCTTTGAGAGCCAGACGATCCCCATCGGCAACCGGGAGAAGTGGATCGAAGCGACAACGGCCAACAAGAACTGGGCGATCACGCAGGTCGGGCGGGTTGAGGCGCGCGGCGGCACGGAGCCCGGCGGGGCGTTCGCCAATGCCTTCAGCCTCCGGCCCAAGGCCGATGCGATCTATTTCATGACGGACGGTCTGTTTGACGCGGCGGTGGCGGATCGGGTGGCGGCGATGAATCGGTCGGGGCGGAAGATCCCGATTCACTGCATCGCCTTTGAGGAGCGCGGGAGCGAGGCGCTCATGAGGCGGATCGCGGAGGACAGCGGCGGGACGTACAGCTACGTTGAAGGGCCCAAGCGATGAGGACGCGCGCGGCGGCTGCCGCGATCATCGGCGCGGGACTCGGATGGGGGAGTGCGTGCGCGCAGGTTGAGCTGCGCGGCCAGCCCGAGGCGCTGGACGGCGAGATCATCCGGATGGCGCCGTCGGGGGTCGAGGTGCGCGTGGCGGGCGAGAACGGCACGAGAGTGGTGGGGTGGGACCGGGTGCGGCGGGTGGCGGGGCCGCGGGCCGCCGAGGCGGCGCCGCTGGCGGAACTCGCGGAGCAGTTGTGGCGAGGGCGAGCCCGGCTGGAGCGGCGCGATCGGCGGGCGGCGGAACTGCTGTTTGACGCGCTGTATCAGCAGCACCCGGGGCTGACGGGGCCGAGCGGGGCGGTGCTCACGGAAGGGGCGCTGCGGACGCGGCTTGGGCGCGGGGCGTGGGCGACGGCGGTGCCCGCGTGGCTGGAATGGCTGAACATCCGGTATGCGGCGGGGGAGCGCGAGCGGTCGAGGTGGATCGGCGGGACGATGGCGCTGGCGCCGGTGATCGACGCGTCGCGGGGGCTGTGTCCGCGCTTGCCGCCGATTGTCTCGACCCACGACGATCCCGCGGGGACACGCCTGCTCGCGGACGAAGGGGCCTGGGCGCGCGTGGAGCGCGCCGACGCGGCGGTGCGGGACCTGGCGGCGCTGTACCGGGCGGCGGCGATGTTTGAGTGCGCACCGGCGGTGGACGTGCCGATCCCGGAAATCTCGACGACCGAGGACGCGGTCGTGATGGTCGCGGAGATCGTGCGGGCGCGCGTGGGCGTGCCCGAGCAGCGGCGCGAGGCGCGGGCGCGCCTGGCGCGGCGATTGGCGACCTATGCGCTCTCGTCGGACGACCTCTGGGGCGACGAGTCCGCGGGGAGCACGGCGAGCGAAGCGCCGGGGAGCACGCGGTACCTCGAAGCCTGGTGCCGGGCGGGGATCGGGCGGTCGCTGCTGCGCGAGGGAACGCCGGCGGAGGTTCGACAGGGCGTCGTGGAGATGCTGCATGTGCCTGCGCGGCTGGCGGATGTGACGCCAGAACTGGCGCGGCTGGTGCTTGTGGACTCGGCGGATGCGCTGGCGAAGATCGGGGAGGCGGAGGCGGCGGCGACGCTGCGCGAGGAGGCGCGACGGCGCTTTGCCGCGGGGAGCGCGCTGGATGACCTGTTTCCGATCCCTGAGATGACGGGTGAAGCGGGCGATGCCGGGGCGCCGGCGTTGTCTGAAGACGACGAAGAAGGAGCCGGACGATGACGATTCAGTGTGGAGCCGCCGCGGCGATGGTGTTGAGCGTGCTCGCGCAGGCGGAGGGGACGGATGCAGGGGGAACATCGGGTTCGGGATTCCCGACATCGGTGCTGGGGTACATCCACCAGGGCGGGCTGCTGTCGTATGTGCTGATCACGCTGTCGATGCTGGCGCTGGGGCTGATCATCGCGAACCTGATCACGCTTCGGATCGAGAACCTGATGCCGGAGCGCGTGCTCGTGGCGCTCGAGCGGCTGATGCGTGAGCGGCAGGTGGACGCGGTGGTGACGTTTGCGCGGGAGAAGGAGAACGACAAGTTCATCACGCGCGTGCTCGTCGGCGGCCTGCAGCGGGCGGCACGCTCGCAGTTCGGGCTGCTGGAGCTGAAGCCGGCGCTCGAGGAATCGGCGGCGAAGGAACTCGACCGGCTGGATCGCCCGACGCATGCGCTGGCGTTGCTGGCGGCGATCGGGCCGATGCTCGGACTGCTCGGGACGGTCTTCGGCATGATCGGGGCGTTCGGGGCGATCAGCGAGCAGACGGGCGCGGCACGATCGGCGCAGCTTGCCAAGTTCATGTCGCTGGCGCTGGTGAACACGGCCGAGGGGCTCGTGCTGGCGATTCCGTGCACAATTGCGTACTCGATGTTCCGCCGGCGGACGGACCGGCTCATGGGGCTGGTGGCGGATGCGGCCGAGCGGCTGGCGTCGACGCTGCAGGCGGCACAGAACGCGGCGAAGGCGGGCGCGCCCGGGCCGGCGGCTCGGCCCGTGCCGCTGGCGGCGCCACCGGCGTCTGCGCCCGCGGGGTCCAATTCGGCCGGCTCGATCCCGTCGGCGGGCGGAGTCTTTCCGGGCAACCCGCTGCCCCCGGCATCGCCTCGGCCGGTGATGCCCGCCGGTCCGGCGTGAGGGGAAGATCGGTGAGAAGAGCGTGCGGTACGCAGCCAATGACGGGCGCATCGAGGCGGATCGGTCATGAAGTTCAATCGGCACCATGACATCAAGGAAGCGACGTTCGATCTCACGGCGATGATCGACGTGGTGCTGCTGCTGATCATCTTTTTCATGATGTCGTCGCAGTTCGCCAAGGTGCAGCTCAAGCCGATGGCGCTCCCGCAGGAGGCGGGGGAGGATGAGATCGGCGCGAGCGGGCACGAGCACACGATGATCATCGAGATGGATGCCGCGGGCGGGCTGAGCATGATGGATGTCGGGTCGATCAGCCGGGCGGACCTGAGCGCGGAACTGGAGCGGCAGAAGCAGGCGGCGGGCGGTTCGCTGGCGACGCTTGAGGTGCTCGTGCGGGCGGATCGGACGTGTGATGCGCGGCATCTCAATACCCTGGCGGGCCTGCTCGCGCGCGCGGGGATCCGGACGTGGAAGCTCGCGACTGAAGGGGGCGGCGGCGGGGGAGGGGGCGGGGCATGAACTTCACGAGGCGAGCCCATCGCGAGGCGTATATCCAGGCGCTGCCGCTCATTGCGTTGATTGACGTGGTGCTCTTTCTGCTGCTGTACTTCATCATGGCGGGGACGCTGGCGGACCCGGAGACGGACCTGTCGGCGGCCATCTCGCCGACGCTGCGCGGCTCGGGCCGGGGGAATGATTTTTCGTCGCAGATCGTGCACGTGGAGGTGGAGAGCGGGCGTGTGCGGTTTCGGATCGCCGACCGCGCATTCGGGTCGCGCGACGAGCTCTCGGCCGTGCTGGCACAGTTGCCCAAGGAGCCGGGGGTGATCATCCGGGTGGCCGACGATGCGACGGTGGGCGCGGGGGCGGCGGCGATTCAGGCGGCGCGAGACGCCGGGTTCAACAAAGTGACGTATGTCGCGAGCAAGTGAGACAGCACGTTGGGGGCGCGCCGAGGGAGCACGGCGGGCGTGGGCCGTGGGGGTGATCGCCGCGGCGATGGTGAGTGCGCCGGCGATCGGTCAGAACGGCGAAGGGAAGCCGGGCGCGGGCGCGGGAGGCGGCGCGGGCGCGGCGCTCGAGGCGTATCTCGATCGGCCCGGACTGCGCTCGCTGCTCGCGGAGCACCTGGCGGCGCGATTGAAGGCGGCGTCGGCGGAGGAACGGGCGGCGATCGGGGAGCGGCTGGGCAAGCTGTACGTGGAGTTCATTGCCGCGTCGAAGACGACGGCGGAGCGCGAGGAATGGGAAGCGCGGGCGCGCGAGCTGCTCAAGCTGGTGCCTGACGTGCAGTCCTACGAGCTCAAGCTCGACCTGGCGCGGACGGTGTACGCGAAAGCGGAAGCCGCGGCGGAGCGGCATCGGCTGCGACTGGGAACGGTCGAGGAGGCGGCGGAGGCGGAGCGGACGCTCCGCCAGCTCAAGCAGCAGTTTGAGGCGGTGGGCGCCGAATCGAGCCGGAAGGTCGAGGCGCTGGAGCGTGCCGAGGAATCGGGGCGGGGCTCGGAGCAGATCAGCAACGAGATCCAGGACGCGCGGCGCGTGCGATCGATCGCGTACTACTACGCCGGATGGTCGGCGTACTACCTGTCGTTTCTCTCGGGATCGGAGCAGGCGGCGGCGGACGCGATCCGGAATTTCGGCCCGCTGCTGGGTTCGCTGCCGGGCCGCTCGGCGACGCTCGATCGGCTCCCCAGGAGCCTGCTCAAGTATGACCACATCGCGCGGGCAACGATCGGGTGCGGCCTGGCGCAGGCGCTGCGTCGGAACGGGGACATCGAGGGCCTGCGCTGGCTCGACGCCGTGGAATCGGAGTCGGCGATCAGCGCCGAAGTTCGAGCGCAGCTCTTTACGCGCCGGCTGACCATCCTCGGCGGCGCGGGGCGCTGGGCGGATATTGAATCGCTCGTGCGGCAGGCTCGCGGCGGCGACCACACGTCGCGCCCCGAGACGATCCGCCCGCTAGAAGCGGGCGCGGCGCGCCTGCTGGCGGTGATCTGCTTCGAGGCGGATCGGCGGCACAACGGGCAGACGATCGAGCTGCTGGGGCAGGCGGCGCTGGCCGACCTGGTGGCGCGCGGGGACGTGGCGCAGGTTCTGGACCTGGCGCAGCGCTACGGGACGACGCCGCTGGGGGACACGGGGTTCATCGTGCACTACGTGCGCGGGATGCAGGCGCTGGAGCGGGCGGTGACGCAGCAGAAGGACGCGGGCGAGGACCCCGAAGCGCCGAGCACCAGCGAGGCGATCATCAACCAGTATCGGCAGGCGGCGGCGCTGCTGGAGGGCGCGGTGATCCAGCTTGATTCGGGCAAGTTCCCGGTGGAGCGGACGCGGGCGCTCATCGCGGCGGGGCGGGCGGTGTTTCGGGCAGGGGACATGAACGGCGCGGCCGACCGGTTCTCACGAGCGGCGAGCGAAGCGAGCGACGCGGCGCTGGCGGAAGAGGCGCTGTGGCTGGCGATCGTCTCGCTCGACCGGGCGGCGCGCGAGCCGGGCGGCTCGGCGTCGCAGACGCGGCGGGATGAGCTCGTGGTGCTTTTTGTGAAGACCTACCCGGCGACCGAGCGGGCGGCGAACCTGCTCATTCGGCGTGATGCCGCGTCAACCGGGGTCGATGACGAGCAGGCGATCGGCGTTCTGCTGGGCGTGGCGCCGGACTCGCCGCTGTATGTGAGCGCGCGTCGGCAGGCGGCACGCGTGCTGTATTACCGCGTGTTCCGGCGCGCGGGCGAGGCGGGTCGGGCGTCGGCGGCGACGCGGTTCATGAAGATCGCCGAGGAGGTGCTCGGGGCCGAGAAGCGGCTGGCGATCGAGAGCGAGAAGGCGGAGGCGCTGGAGGCGACGGAGCGGGTCATCCAGCTTACGCGGCAGATGCTCGATGCGATCCTGAGCCTGCCGGCGCCGGACGTGGCGCGGGCGGAGCAGGCGCTCGACACGCTGCGGACGGTGGTGGCGCACAACGGCGTGGACCTGAGCAAGCACGAACCGGAGTTCAAGTTCCGCCGGTTCCAGATCATGCTGGCACGCGAGGACGAGGCGGGGGCGGAGGCGCTGGCGGACGCACTTCGAGCGTCGGGGGATCGGCTGGCCGACGCGGCGGATCGAATGCTGTATCAGCGCGCGGTGATGCGCTGGCGGCGCGCGGGCGGCGGAGAGCGGCCCGAGGGCGCGGCGGCGGACCCATGGCTGAAGACGCACGCCGCGAGCGTGGTGAAGCTCGGCTCGCGCCTGATCGACACCATGGGCGCCGGGCCGGGCGCGCTGCGCGATCCGGGCGTGCAGACGGTGTATCGGCAGGTGGCGCAGGCGGCGGCGGACCTGTGGGAGACGGAGAAGATCGAATCAGCGCGGGACCTGGCGATCCGGCTCGATCGCGCGCTGCTGGACGCGGCCAAGGCGCGGAACGACCCGCCGCCGGTGGATGCGCTCACGCGCGTGGCGATGCTCGCCGAGCCCGCGGGCGACGCGGCGATGGCGCTCGAATCGTGGCGCGTTCTGGCGTCGGGGCTGCGCGGCGGGTCGATGGAGTGGTTCCGGGCGAAGTATCACACGGCGAGGCTGCTCAGCGCGTCGGACGCCGCGAAGGCCCTGGAGTTGCTCACGCAGGTGCGCGTGCTGTATCCGGAACTCGGACCGGAGCCGTGGCGAACGAGGCTGCGGGAGTTGCTGAGTCGGTTGGAGCGCGAGGCGCCAGTGCCCGCCGCGGAGCCGGGTGAACCAAGCGGGGCGGCGAGCGGGAGTGCGCGATGAGCACCATTCCGCAGTCGCATTACCCGCTCATCGAGATGTTCTTCGGCGCCGATGCCGTGCCCACGGCCGCGCGCGGCGTCGAAGCGTTGCTCGGGATCCAGAGCGGCGAACGCCGGGCGGAGGTGATCTTTCAGGCGCTCAACACGCGCCTGGCGGCGCTGGCGGCCCATCCGCGCGGGGCTTCGCCCGAAGCGGGAATCGTGCGACTGTGCCTCCAGGCGTCGGCGATGCAGCTCATCTCGCCTCTTGGCGCGGGTGGAATCGGGGTGAGCGGAGCACCGGCAGGGCTTCCGGAACCAAGGGAAGCACCGATACGCCCGGTCGCTCCTCCGGCCGCGGAGTTGCGGACGGAGGCTCCCATCGGCCCGCAGCCGCTCGCGCCCGCGCCACCAACGTCACCACCGCCGCTATCGCCGCGACCTGAATCGTCTCCGGTCCACGCGCCTGCACCGGCACCTCGACCGGCGATGCCCGCTCCGGCGGTCGCGCCCGCGAGTGAATCGGGGCTGCTGTCTTCGGCGCCCGACGCCGGAGGGGCGGCGATTTCGCGCTGGCCGACGCCGGCGCGGCAAGCGAGCGCGCCCCTGCGGGAGGATGGAGTTTCGGCGGCGCCGATACCGCCGACGGGGCCGTTCATGCATTCGGCAGCGCCGACGTCGCCCGGGGCGACGGACGCGCTGGTCAGCGAAGCATCGCGCCTGATCGCGATCGGCGGAGGCATCACGCCCGACGTCGTCAAGCAGATCGCGATGCTGGCGATGGCGCGCGGGCTGCCGGCGAGCGCGGCGGAGCAGGTGCTGGCACGGGTGTCGGGCGGGCCGGGCGTTTCGCGCCCGGGCGCGGCGGCCGTGGCTCCGCCCCCACAAGTGCCATCGTCTTCGCCTTCGACACGGATGGCGCCGGCGGGGATGGGAACGCGCGGGCCGGTCGCGCCGGCCGGACCGGCGCCGGCGGCGTCGCTCTTTGAGCCCGAACGTGACGATGGCGACCAGGGCACGCGCTTGCTGAAGGCGGCGGTGTACGCGGCGCTGGGCATTTTTGTCGCGTCGATCGGGCTGATCGTCGGCGGGGCGATCCTCATCAGCAATGTGCCGCCGGCGGCGCCGGTGGTCGAGGTTTCGCCCGTGGCGCCGGCGCCGGCGCCCGTGGCCGCGCCGAAGCAGCCGGAGGATGAGTGGGCGCAGGACATTCCTGACGCGGCGGCGGTGGTGCGGGCGGTGCGCTCGGCGGCGGACCTGGCTGGGACGGATCGCGCCCAATCGCTCAAGGCGCTGGAGCGCGCGGTGCCCGCCTTCGCCGCGTGGTGGCCCAAGATGGATGTCGGGCAGCGCGCGGCGGCGATGAGCCACCTGGTGGATGCGTTTCTGCGCCTCGCGCCCGAGCCCGACCTGGCGCCGGCGCTCATCGACCTGGTGGCGGCGGGGGCGCAGAGGCTCGGCGGGAGGGCGCCGCTCCAGGCTGACGAGGTGGTCAGCTCTGCGTGGTCCGTCGGCGCGCTGGCTCGCCTCGCCGGCGAGCAGAATCTGCCCGCGGTGGTTCGCCTGCGCCTGCAGACCGCGGCGGGCGGTTCGCTCATGGGCTCGCGACTGCCGGCGTCGGCGTCGTTCCAGGCCGGGGCGGCGATCGCGCTGCGACGGATGCCGCTGCGGATCATCGGTGACGGCCGGAGCGGCGATCTGAGCGGGGTCACGACGGCGATGGCTCGCTGGGAGCAGGCGATCCGGCAGCTCTACGGCGCGAGCGCAGCCGAGCAGGCGGCGGCCGAGGGCGCGATCGTCGAGGGGCTCGAACGGCTGATCATCGGTGCGCCGGAGCCCGATGAGAGCCGCGCGGTGTACGACGCGATCACGCTCATCGCCGGCAAGCTGCGCTGGCGCCAAGGCGACCCGAGCCGGTCGCGGCTGATTTCGTGGTTTGATGACCGGCGCGTGAGCATGTCGGACCTTGCAACGGTGACGGCGGCGATCGTCACGCGGTCGGGCGCGGAAGGGATCGATTCGACCATGACGCTCCCGCCTTCGGCCACGGGTGAAGGGCGCCTGCAGCTCCGCGACGCCTATGCGGGCGCGTGGGGCCTGGTCACGCGCGGGGCGGCGGCGATGAACGACGACTGGCTGCGGGTCGCGCGCGAGGAGCTCGGCGTCGCGCCGCCCACGGACCAGGTGGCGGCGCTCGACGTCGTGGCGCTCTATGCCCGGCTGAACGAAGCGGCGTGGCGCCGGCACCGCGGCGATGCGCAAGGAGCGGCGGACATTCTCGTCCATGACGTGCTGCCGCGACGGCGCGCCAACATGCCGCCGCCGGCGGCAATATTTGTGCTGCCCAAGGGCGCGGCGGCGGCTGATGGCGTGTGGACGGCGCGCTACCTCTCCACGACGAAGGGCCTGCCCAACCGGGTCGAACGGCTCCGCGAACTCGAGCCCTACGCGCCCTTCATCGGACCGATCGACGCCGACACGCTCGCGGAGGTGGCCATGCTCGGCGGGGGCGAAGTGCGCAGCGCCGCGATGAAGCTCGTGACGGCGTTCGGATCGTCGGCGGATGTCGTGAACGGGGTGCTCAAGTACCTGCCGCGCGCGGGTCGATCGGCGGCGCTGGCCAAGTGCCTGACAGACCTGACGGGCCAATCGCTCGGGCCGTGGAATGCGGAGCGGTTTCCGCTGCTGGCGCGGCGCGCGCTGGTTGAGAAGGCGCTCGAGCTCATGGCGGCGGATGGCCCGACGCGCCAGATCGACGGGGCGGTGGCGCGGCTCGCCGACGCGTATGAGGGCATGGCGGCCGAGCGCTCCGAGGGCGGGGTGAGCGAAAGCGAGGGCGGCGTGCGAGCAGCGGCGGCCGCGACGAGGCTCCACCAGGTGCTGGTTGATCAGGCGGTGCGGACGCTGCCTCATGAGCATGCGCCGGTCTCGCTGGATGAGATCCGCCTGCGGCGCGAAGCGCGGCTGGCGGTGTCGCGCGGGCTGGTGCAACGGTTCGCGGCGGAGCAACTGGCGTGTGCCGAGCTCCTGGCGCTGGTGGCGAGCACGGAGCGCCCGGCGCGCGCCGCGGAGCTTCGCACGGTGCTCGAGTCCATTCACGCGGGGCACCGCGACGCGCGCGATGTGCAGTCGCAGCTCATCGCCACCGAAGCGGGCATGCTCCGCCTGTGGTTCATCCGCTTTGGGGAGGAGACCCCGCCATGAACCGAGTTCGAGCGATCATGGGCGTGCTGATCGGCGTGGCGACCTGCGCAGTCAGCTCGCCGGCTCGCGGGCACGAGTCGCCTTCGACGCGCGCGGGCGAGCGCCCGCAAGACGCCGGGTCGATTCCCGTGCCGGACCTCGAAGCGAAGCTCGCGGCGCTGACGCCGAGCAACCCGGTGGGGTACTTCCGGCTCGGGGAGGAAGTGGCGGAGGAGCGGCTGAGCGAGGGTGCGCGCGAGCTGGCTCGCAGGCTGTACGTGCTGGCGTTTCACCTTGACGTGACCTCGGCACAGCCGGTGGGTGTGGGGTACAGCGCGTGCCTCGGACTGGCGGCGCTGACGAACAACCAGTCGGAGAAGCGCTGGCTGCGGGCGCTGGCGGCCCAGGTCGACCCGACAGACCCGGACAGCATGCATCGCCTGGAGCGCGTTCGCGCCGACGCCGAGCCGATCTCGGAGCGCTCGGCGCTGCAGATCGCCACGGCGCTTGGGTTGATCCGTGCGGCGGAGGGGCGGCGGGCGCTCCGCCTGCTCGACCGACCCGGGCACTGGGCGATCGTGGATGAGCACGAGGGGATTCTGGGAGCGGCGGGAGCATCGCTGCGCGTGCGAAGTCTCGCCGAGCAGTGGAACGGGTGTCCGGAGTGTCACAACCGGCGCGTGCTCATTCCGCGCGACGGCTCGGGCACGGCGACGCTCTGCCCGGCGTGCGGCGGCATTCCGGGTCCCCGGCTTTCGCGCGAGGAACTCATCGGACATCTGCGCCTTGAAGCATCGCTGCTGCGCGGGCTGCAGCAATCCTGGTCGGCGCAGTTGCTTTCGGACGGGGGAGAGCCGCTGCGCGATCCGAACCCGCGCGACCTGGCGATCCGGTATCGGATCGACGTCGAAGCGGTGCTGTGGCGAAACGACCGGTGGGTGGCGGATCCCTCGCGTCCGAAGCCGCCGGAAGCGAAGCCGGCGGAGGCACCGCCGCCCCAGGCGCCCGCCCCCCCGGCGGCGCCGGGCGATCAGCCGCCGGGCGGCTCGACCACAAGCTCGGGCTGAGTCATCAGGCGCGGCGTCGGCGGCGGCCGGCACACACGGCGGCGAGCAACGTGAGGCCTGCGCCGCCCGGTGAGGGGAGCGCGGTCACGGTGAGGACGAGGTCGGTGCCGGCGACGATGCTGATGGAAGCGCCGATATCGGTGCCGAGCGGGACGACGCCTGCGGGCAGTCCGGTGATTCCGCCGGTTGCGCGGAGAAGCACGAACGTGTCGCCGACCTCGGGCTCGAAGGCGTTGATGAAGTTGTAGTTGACGGTGCCCGCGAGGCCGGCGTCGAACTGGACGGTGCCGTTGACGAGGATGAAGTCGGAGAGATCGCCGGGAGGCGCGGCGCCGTCGGGCGCGCCGAGTTCGAACTCGAGGAACGAGCCGGCGAGAATGGTGAGGTTGGAGTTGAACGTCAGGTCGTCGGGCGAGTGGCCCGGGGCGATCTTGCCCGAGACGCTGGTGGCGGGCGCGGTGATGATGCCGTCGCCGCTGAGCGTGCCGCCGAGGGCGTAGTTGCCCGAGATGTTGAGTTGGCCGTTTCCGAGGTTGGTTGAGCCGTTCTGGGTGAGGGCGCCGTTGACGTTGAGGATCGCGCCGCTGACGCCACCCTGCTCGCCGACGAGGAGCGTGCCGCCGGTATCGATACTGAGGCCGGCGGCGAGTGTTCGCGTCTCGCCCGTGGCGACGCCGAACGTGGCGTCACCCTGGATGTTGTTGAGGGCGTTGAACGCGTCGACGTTGTTCTCATCGAGAACGCGCCCGCCGGGTCGAACATTGAGGCCGGCGGGGACGGAGGTGAACGCGGCCCCGGTGTACTGGAGGGTCGCGCCGCGGCCGACGGTGATGGTGCGGCCCGGGGCGAGCGTGCCGCCCGCGCCCTCGGCGAAGGTGCCGGCGACCAGGGAGGTGCCGGTGCCGTCGAGGGTGAGCCGAGCGCCGGCGTCCATGTTGAACGCCGCGATCGTGAGCTGCTGTCCGCCGAGGAGCGAGAGCTGGCCGGTGGCGTTGATGCGATTGAAGCCCGCGAGCCCGCTGGCGTTGGACTCATCGCGGATGGCGGCGGCGGGGCCGTTGAGCGTGAGGCTCGTCGCCAGCTCGCGCACATCGGCGCCGTCGAACTGGAAGATCCCGCTCACGTCGAGGACGGCGTTCGAAAGACGATTGGCGCTGAAGGTGGCGGCATCCAGCACGTTGAGCGTGAGGCGCGAACCGCTGCCCACCGTGAGCCTGGCGCCGGAGGCGATCGTGAACGTGGGCGCGGTGGTCGTGAGGATGCGCCCGCCGCGGACGGTGAGTTCGCTCGCGGCCTGCGCGGCCGAGAGCGCGGCGAGCGCGTCGCCCGCGGCTTCGTCGATGATGCCGGAGTTCACGCCGTCGAGCGTGAGCTTTGCGTCGAGCGTGGAGATGCTGGCGCCGTCAACCTGCACGCGACCGAGAAGGTTGAACGTCCCGCCGGCGAGCGTTCCGGCGGCGAGGTTGGTGAGGGCGAAGGTCGGCGCGACGCGGAACGTCTGCGCGGCACCGATGGTGAGCGTGCCGCTGTTGGTGAAGTCGCCGACGGTCGTGAAGTCGCGCCCGTTCTGGATCGTGAACCTGCCGCCCGTGCCGATGGTCGAGAGACCGTCGATCGCGGCGAAGGTGGAGGAGGCGCCGGAGAGAACGATCGAAGCGTTGGTGGTGGTGATGGAGACGCCGTCGAGCTGGAGCGTGCGCCCGTTGAGGACGTTCCACGTGCCGGTGTTGAGCGTGCCGCCGGAGAATGTGGCGGCGGAAAGGGCGTTGGCGCGGAGCGTGCCGGTCTGCACTTCGATCGTGCCGACGTTGGTGAGGGCGCCGCCGAGGGTGAAGTCGAAGAACGTGGTGCCGGCGCCCGTGCTCTTGATGAGGCGGCCGTTGTTGATGAACTGGCCGGTGGAGTCGGTGACGACGGTCTGGTCGTTGGAGATGGTGAAGGTGGAGGCGAAGTTATTGGTGAAGCGGCCGCTGGCTCCGTGGAGGAGGATGTTGCCCGCGCCAGACCAGGAGGCTGAGGAGCCGCGGTGGTCCATGTCGGTGTCGCAGATGTCGTTGTCGCCGCCGATGAACTGGAGTGGGCCGCGGGTGAGAACGGTCGAGGCCATGAGGACCGCGGAGTTGAGCGTCGTGGGCCCGGAGATGGACAGGAAGTTCTGCGGGCGGGTGGCGATGTTGCCCAGGAGCACCGAGCCGTTCTGGGTGTAGCCGTTGCGGAGGGTGAGCGTGCGGTTGCTCAGCGCGAGGGTGGCATCGCTGTTCACCACGGCGTTGCCGAGGGTGAGGCTGCGGGCGGTGAAGGCCGCGTTGAGCGTGACCTGATAGGACGGCGGCCCCTGCACGGTGATGAACGCATCGACGGCCGACGTGGGCACGCCGGCGGACCAGTTGGCCGGGTTGCCCCAGGTGCCGTTCTGCGCACTGGACCAGAAGGTCTGCGCGAGCGTTGGGGAGGCGGCGAGGCCGACGAGCAGGCCCGCGGAAGCGGCGATGGATCTCGCGCTGATGATCGTGCTCTTCACCCTCATGTGTCGCCGACCTCCTCGCGGAAACTGCGCGCTCGCGGTTCGGGGCGTGGCCCCGCGATCTCTTCGCGCGTCGGGGCCGACGGGGCACCGCCGGCCAACCCAAGACGTCTACAAGCCTACACGACAAGTCGAGTCCGGGCCGGGCGCGCGGACACGATTCCGACACCGATGGTCAACGCGAAGCGCCGGAGCCGCTCACGCACCGCACCAAAAAACGCCGCCGCACCGGGAATCCCCCAGATTCACATGAACATGGCCGATGCGATTTGATCCGTTCATCGCGGGCCTCATGGGTTGCCCCCCCCGGCCTGCTCCGCCGCTTCCAACTCGCGCCGAACGCGGGCGATATCGGCGTCGCGAACGGCCACGCCGGCGGCGGCGAGCGTCTCGTACGCCTGCAGACACCGGGAGAGGAGCGTGCGCACGCTCAGCCGCAACGCGGCTCGAGCCGGGCCCTCGGCGGCAGACTGGGCAAGCAGCCGGTCCACCTCGGCTCGCTTGTAGAGACCCACGGCGAGGTCGAGATGATGCTGCTCCATGGGATCGGTGCGCCAGAGGTCCTCGCGCAACTCCAGCGATCGCTGGAAGATCGCCGCGGCTTCTTCGAGCGAGCCGAGATCGCGGACGACGTTCCCGAGCTTGTTGAGCACGAGCACGAGGTCGCGTCGGGCTTCAAGGTTGGCCTGATCAGCGTTCGCCAGCTCCTCGGCGATGACGAGTGCGGCACGGAACTCCTGTGCGCCTTGCGTGTGAGCCGCACGGGCTTCGCCGCCTGGCGCCGGGCCGCCGGGCGGGATCACGCCCTCGGACTCGAGCGCGCGCTCCAGCATGTCGCCTTCGCGCATGTGGGCGTCGCCGATGTTGTAGGTCGCGATCATGAGATCGCGGCGCACGAGCGCGTCCTGCGGGCGGCGGGCGGAGAGCTCGCGGAACTGCTCGGCGGCCTGGGCGGCGGCGGCGCGTGCCGAGGCGAGCGTTTCCCGCGCGGCTCGAAACTCGAGGACGGCACGTTCGCGCTGGCCCGCGCGGGCGGACGCAAAGGCCCCATCGGCCTGGAAGCGGGCGCGCGCCGTGAGCGCCCGGGCGCGGGCGTCGATGAGCGACCCGATCTGGCGCAGGGCAAGCCGATCGGCGGGGTCGGCGCGCAGCTCGCTGCGCCAGAACTCCTCGGCCTGCGTGTAGCGCGCCGTGGCTTCGCCGATGAGGCGGTCGCGCTCGACCGCGTCGGCCGCTGATTCGACGCTCATGGTCACGAAGAGATTGGCGAGCCCGACGACGGCCTCCATGCGGCGCCGGCGGATCTCGGGCGCTTCGCCCGCATGTGCGAGGGCGAGTGCCGCGTCGAACGTGGAGATCGATTGCTCAAACTCCGGGCGCGCCTCGGCGAGCCGGCGCTCGCGCTGGAGCACCTGGGCCGTGCGGCGCCGGCTGGCGGCGACATCGGCCATGGCTCGTGCCGCGGCGGGTTCGACGGCCAGCAAGCGCTCGCGAATCTCCCGCGCGCGGGCGTAGTGAGCCGCGCCGGAGGCCGTCTTGCCCACGCGGCTCAGGTAGAGACCGGCCTCGATCTCGCCGACGCGCTCATGAGCATCCGCAAGCTCGCGCAGCAGGTCGACATTGGGCGCGTCTGTGCCGGCGTCCCCCCCACTCTCACGGCTCTCGGCCTGGGCCGCGAGCTTGGCGAGGGCGACCTGCGCCGTCTGGAGGAGCGCCACGCGCACCGGCGTTGCCCCGCGAAGGTCTTCGATGCCCTCGGAGAAGTCCTGCATGAAGACGCGGGCGAGGTCGCGCACGCTCTCGAAGTTCGCGTGGGCCTGCGCCCGGGCTGCTTCCTTGGCCTTCGCCTCGATGAGCGTCTCTTCACGCCGCCGCTCGGCCAGCGCGCGCAGGTCGCGCTCGCGCGACCACATCAGGCTCATCGCCGCCGAGAAGAGGACGAGCAGCACGAGGAAGCCGGTCGCCACGCCCACGGCGACACGGTGCCGACGCAGCGTCTTGGTGACGAAGTACCACCCGCTGTCGCGCTTGGCCTCGATCGGCTCGCCCGCAAGGTAGCGGCGCAGGTCGCGCGCGAGTTCGCCCGCGGACTGGTAGCGGCGCTCCGGCTCTTTCGCCAGGCACTTGAGGACGATCGTCTCGACTTCGTCGTTGACCTGCTTGCGCACGGTGCTCGGGCGCGCCGGCTCGACGGTGAGGATGTTGTCGAGCACCTCGCGCATCTGCCCCACGACCTGGTACGGGAAGCGCCCCGTGAGCACCTGGTAGAGCATCACACCCAGCGAGTAGACGTCCGTGCGGATGTCCACGGCACCCGGGGCGCCGGTCGCCTGCTCGGGACTCGCCCACGGGAGCGAGCCGATGAACTGACCGGTCATGGTCATGACGCGTGGACGGTGCCCGTCCGACTCGTCGGGGATGGAGAGCTTGGCGAGGCCGAAGTCGAGCACGTGCGGCTTGCCACTGGGATCAACGCGGATATTGCTGGGCTTGAGGTCGCGGTGAATCACGCCCTTGAGGTGCGCGGCGGAAACCGCGTCGGCGATGTCCACGAACAGGCGGAGCACGTCGGCAACGGGCTTCTGGTCCTTGGAGATGAGCGCGTCGAGCGAGTGCCCCGACACGTAGTCCATGACGTAGTAGAACGTCCCGCCGCCGGTGCCCGCGGCGCCGGGCACCTCGCCCGAGTCGTGAATCTTGACGATGTTGGGGTGATCGAGCCCGGCGAGGATGCGGACTTCGCGCTCGACGCGGGCGCGTTCGCGCGGGCCGGCGAAGGGGCCGCCGTGAACGACCTTGATGGCGACCTTCCGCTGCGTGCTCTTCTGAAGCGCCTGGTAGACGACGCCTTGGCCGCCGCGGTGGATTTCGCGGAGGATCTCGTAGCCGGGGATGGCGTTCTTATCGATCTCGCGCGGGCGCAGCGGGAACGAGGCTGACCCGGGTCTCGGCGATGCCTGTTTCAGCGCGCCGGCGATCAGCGCCTGCTCACGGTCGGAGCCTGAGCGAGGGGGCTGGCCCGAAGGAGCATCCGAACTCGGCGGCAGGTCATCGGGCACGGCATGGATCCCGCAGCTCGTCCATCTGTTGCGTCGAACGCGCCCGTCCGACATTCCGGGCGCGCTCGAACCCGCGGCTCACCGGTCGCCTGTCTCCTTGAGCGGGCGCACGACCCACCACTCACGCGCCGGTCGAGAAGAACTTGGAATCGGACCCGAGCAGATCCCGCAAGAGGTCGTGTGCACGGGCCCGGAGCATGTAGATGGCCCCTTCGGAGCGTCCCAACTCCGCGGCGACCGTCGCCGCCGGGTTTCCCGAGAGGTCGTAGAGCCGGACAACCCGTTCGTAGTCTGGCGGGAGGCGCTGAAGCGCCAACTCAAGGAGGCCGGCGGCCTCACCCCGTCCGACGATCCGGCTCGGCGTCGAACCCGAGGCGCTGAGCATATCGATGAATGCAATGGCGGATTCCTCGGGGCTGGCAGGCCCCCCGCTGACCCGCCGGCGCGGATCGGGACGCTTGGCGCTCTCAAGGGCGCGAATGGCATCGATGAGGTTGTTCTCGGCGAGGCGCGTGAGCCAGGCAAGAAACTCGCGGCTGCCGCCGGTGGTGAACTTGTTGATGCGAAGGACCGCCTCGAGGTAGGTCGTCTGCATGACGTCATCTTCGTCGAGAACGGCACGCCAGTGGGCGTTGATCTTGGGCGCGATGCGCGAACGTACCACGGGGCCAAGTTCGCGCAGGAGGGCGGTCAGAGCCTGAGTGTTTCCCCCCATGGCTCGACGGAGCAACTCGTCGTGATCGGCGGCGTCTGCGGGCATGCCGGGGCGAGTTTAGCGTGGTCGAGCGTCCCCCGCGCACGGGGGATGATCGGGTCCGGCCGCCAAGGTCCGAAAAAATGCGCGCCGGGGCGTGAGAGCGGCTCGCCGCGTGCGTTTAGATCTCTGGACGCGGTTCCGCGTTCACGCGCCGGACGGGCCGAGAGCGAGACGGGCGGACGGGTGCAGTCGGGGCCGGGCTGACGCCCGGATTCCCAGCCTTCGCCGTGCCGGCGCGAAATGGGCCCGCCGATGATCTCGGCGGACGCTGGTGCGCGAAAGCCCGCCCCGCGATGCAGGGGGCGGGCTTCTTTTTTGCGCAGTGACTCAGGCGACCTTCTTGGCGAGCGTTTCGGTGATGCGCTGGCTGAGCAGGTCGGGCGTGAAGGGCTTGATCACGTAGTTGTTCACGCCGGCCTTGATGGCCTCGATCACCCGTGCCTTCTCGCTCTCGGTGGTCACCATGATGATCGGCGTGGTCTTGTTGGTCTGGCGATAGGTCTTCACGAACGTGAGACCATCCATGTTGGGCATGTTCCAGTCAACCAGAACGAGGTCCGGCGCGCAGACGGCGATCTTTGAGAGCGCGTCCTGTCCGTCGCAGGCCTCGTCGATATCGCTGTGCCCGAGTTGGGCGAGCACCGACTTTTCGATGCTTCGCATGGTCTTGGAGTCGTCGACGAGCAGAATTTTCATGGAGGGTCTCAGGTGCGGTGGCGGCGAAGGAGAGGTGAATCAGGAAACGGGGACCGAGCCCGGGCGGGCGGCGCGCGAGGCGGGCGCGGGGGCGTGCTCGGTCACGCAGATGCCCAGGGTGAGCTCGCCGCAATCGGTGACGCAGGGCACGGCGAACCCGGAGACGTAGCGCCGGCTGGAGACGATGTGTCCCGGGCCGAGGATGACGGTGGGGCAGGAGATCTGCACGCGGCGACCGCCCATCAGGCCCTTGGTGCCGCCGGCGATCATGTTGGTGAGTTCGCCGATGGCGTCGCAGAAGTCGGGGTGGTCGGGCTCGAGGTTCTGCCCGGCGAAACGGCGGACGATCTGCCTGGCCGATTCGAGCGGGAGCGAGAAGATGATGGCGCCGGTGACGTCGCCCGAGAGGCCGGTGATGCCGGAGACATCGTGAACCGAGCCGGGGCGCTGGAGGGGACAGGGGTCGCGCGCCAGGATCGAGAGCTGCATGAGCGTGTTGAACACGTGGCGCGTGCTCGCGATCATCGGGGTGATGAAGTCCGGCTCCATGCGGCTCCCTTCAGCAATCGAGGCCGACGGCACAGGGCCGGCGACGGGGCGCTCCGCGACCCCGTTCGAAACCGATGCGGGGGGGAGGGGGGGTGACGTGGGATTGGCCCGCGTGCCGTGATATCGATGAATAAACCGGCCGGCTTGACGCGGAGCGATCGGGCGGCCGCGGGCACGGCGGGAAGGGCACGGCTATCGGACACGGGCGCGCGAGATCGGACCTGCTCGGGTCGCCCGCCCTTACGCCGCGGACCGATACGCGTCGAACGGCACATCGCGCGGCGGTTCGGGGGCCGTGGGCACCGCGAGCGGCGCTGACCGGCAGAGGAATCTCAGAATGAACTCGGTGCCGCGACCCGGCTCGCTGCGGAGATCGACGCTTCCGCCCGCGCGCTCGACGGAGGCGACCACGACATCGAGCCCGACGCCGCGGCCAGAGATCCCGGTGACGCGCTCGGCGGTCGAGAACCCGGGGCGGAAGACCAGACGCGCAAGCTCGGCGGGCGACAGAGCGTCCGCCTCGGCCGGCGAAATGACACCCTTGGCGACGGCGGACCGGGCCACGGCACGCGGGTCGATTCCCCTTCCATCGTCGCTGATGCGGACGACGACGTGCATCCCCTCGATGCTCGCGGCGATGCGAATGACGCCCATGGGTCGCTTGCCGGCGGCTCGGCGGGCTGACGGCGACTCGATGCCGTGATCGGCGGCGTTGCGGATCAGGTGCACCAGCGGATCGGCCAGCGCCTCGGCAACGGCCGGCTCAACCTCGACTTCCGCTCCGTCGATCACCAGATCAAGCTCTTTTCCGAGGGTGGATGCGAGTTCCCGAACCATGCGCGGCACGCGGGTGAGAACTCGGCTCAGGGGCTGATGGCGCATGCGCGCGATCGCGGTGCGGACCTCGGTGGTCGCCGCCGCGAGCGCGGCGAGGGCGATGCCGGCTTCGGCACGGTGCCGGGGCGATTGCGCCGGCGCGCCGGCCGGGACCGCACACAGCGCAGTGACACGGACACGCGCGGCTTCCACACGCGCGGCGAGATTCGCCAGCTCATCGAGCCTGGCCTGGTCGATGCGGACCCACGCGCGGGAATCGGCGGGCGCCGGCGCGCCCGCGGGTGCACGCCGGACGGGCTCGGTGCGGCTGGCGCCTTCGCGCAGGGTGGGGTCAAGAGCGCTGTCGAGTGCGGCCCGCAGGTCTTCGTCGGAGCCGACCGGCTGGCGCCCCCATGCGAGCGCATCATGCTGGGCCTGGAGCGTGTCGAGGATCGATTCGGCGACGCTCGCCGCGGCAGACAGTGAGGAGGCCGACGCGCTCGGGGCACGCGACGCCAGCCGCCCAAGCAGGCTCGCGGTTTCGCACATCGGCTCGCATTCGAAGAACTCAGCCGTGTTGCGGAGGGCGGCGGCGAGCTCCTCCAGTTCGCTCGCGGCCGCGGGGAGCGCGCCGGGCGTGCTCATGCCGCGGACGGATCGAGCCGCGTTGACGAGCATCTGCTCAACATCGGCGAGCAGAAACCCGACAAGCTCGGCCTTGTGCGGCGGGAGGTTGAGCGCGCGGGCGGCGCGGTGCACGAGGCGCCCCGGCTTGACCAGCGGCGCCTCGGACGATGCGTGGCGGTTTGCGCGAGCCGCGGGAAGTCGAGCGGCAAGCGCCTCGATCAGGCCCGGCTCGGCGGGTCGCGGCGCCTGGCCCGCCCGGATCGCCTCAAGCTGCCCGCGGAGGGTGTCGCTGGCGCGAAGCAGGAGCCCGACGAGCGCGGCGTCGATGACGATCTCGCCCCGTCGGCCCGCATTGAGCAAATCTTCGCCTCGATGGGCCAGAGTCACCAGAGGCTCGAAGGAAAGGAACGATGCGGAGCCCTTGATCGTGTGGATCGCGCGGAACGCGCGGTTGATGAGCGCCACGTCGAGCGGACGATCGTGCAGTTCGGTGAGCCGCGCGGCCAGATCCTCGATCTGCTCGCCGGATTCGACGAGAAAGGTCTGCAGCAGCTCGGGATCGACGGGTTCAGCGGACATGGTTTGAGGGCTGCGTTCGGCGAATGAACTGCGGGCGCAATCATGACCGTTCATCGATGGCTCGCGCCGCGCGATGGGCCCCTGGAGGGTTATCGACCGAAGCGCGAGTCGTCTTCACGCCGGGGACCGCGCGGCCCGCGCGGGCGCGTTCACAACGCCCGGAATCAGCCTCGGAGCCGCTTCAGGAGGGTGGCGCGCTGGTCAGCGTCGAGCACGCGCCAGACCTCCGCGATCATGCCGGCGCGCTGCGCGGGCGTGGGCTTGCCGTAGGTCTTCTGGAACAGGTCGCCCACCACCTGGCGGACTTTCGACTCCTGCTCCTGGTTGAGGTTGAGCTCCCCGATCAGCGCCTCGAAGTCGGCGGCCTGCTGGCCCACGACGCGTTCATACGCGCGCCGAATCTCGCCACCGGCGGCCGCGAGCACTTCTGCACGGCGAAGTTCGATCAGGCGACGCCCGCCGCCCTCGGCGCGATCACGGCGCGCCTGTCGCGCGGGCCTGTCGGCCATGTTTCCGCGGTCTTCTTCAGGATCACCGGCGCTCGCGCCCGGCTCGTCGGAGCGCGGTGAACGCTCGGCGGTCGCCTCGGCGACGATGGCGCTCCAGTACTCCTGCGTCAGCCGGATGGCTTCGGACTTCGCGCCGGCGGGGAGCGCGCGCTGAATCTCGACCTGCAGCGGCCCGAGTTCGCGCAGCGGGGCCGCCGCGGCGTACAGCTCGCGGAGCAGTTTGCCCGCTTCGTCTTTCTTGCCCGCCTGGTTGGCGCCGGCGAGCTCCACGATCAGGCGAAGGTTGTCGCGCACGAGGGCGTCGAGGGCGGCGTTGCGGCGCGCGATGATCTCGTCGATCTGCGCACGGACGCCGGGCTCGAGCTTGATGAGCTCGATCGCCGCCACGATGGGCAGAACTTCGAGGCGCTTGACCTTCCCGTCGAAATCGCGCTCGACGAGAGACTTCCTTTCGGCCGCCGCGGGCTGGATCGAAGGCCCGGCGAGAGGATCATCGGCCGGCGTGGCTGGCGGGTCGGCCCGCAACCCCTGACAAGCCAGGCAGGCGACGGACAGGGCCAGCATCGTGCGGACAGCGCGACCAGCGTGGGGTGAATTCATGGTGAGCTCCGCACGTACAACGCACCTGCCGACCCGGCATTTCAGCCGGTTCGATGATCGGAGGGTCGGCGGTGGCCGTCCGAGGCTGAAGGGCTCGAGAGGGGCCTAGTTCACCGGTGCGCAGGCCCAGTCGGGATGCTGGACCGGGGTTCGCGGGGTGAGGACGTGGATGCGGAGGTGGGAGTCGAGGAGGCGCCGCCACGCCGCGGGCTGATCGGTGAACACGTGCTGCTGGGGGGCGTCGGCTGAGAGGGTCCAGGCGGCTTCACCGGTCGTGAGCTCGAGCAGGCGGCGGTGGGCGCGGGCCCAATCGGAAGCGATCGCCAGTCGTTCCATCGCGCGGGCACGATCGGCGTACCGTTCAGCCCGAACGAGCAGATGCAGCCGACGAGCCGCGGCACCCGGCGCCGGCTCCTCGGCGGCCAGTTCGATCTCCTCGGCATAGGGGCATCGGGCCACGAGCCGTTCGAGCCCGGGGATGAACGCCGAGAGCACAACGTCGGCATCGCGCGCCGATTCCTCGTCCGCGGCCGGCATGACCGGATCTTCGGAGGTGTGAGCGCGGGAATCGCCTTCGGGCTCACTCGGCAGGTCGTCGGGCACGGGCGCATCGGCGATGTGCAGCACGTGCTCGTCGGAAGCGCGAGTGCTCACGCCGGGCTTGCCGGCGCCGGACGGCGGGGCGGAAACGTCGGCCCGCGCGACCGGCCCGAGGCCGACCATCGCGACAAGATCGTCAATCGGCGCATCGAACGGGCCGTCAAACAGCGGCAGGCCGGATTGGCCCGGGGTCATTCCGATGCGGGGGATGCACGTATCGGCCTGCAGATCGAGCCCGAGGAACGCGCGCGAGGCGTCGCGCAGACGATTGATGACGAACTCAGCCCGGCCGGGGGGCGCGCCCATCACGGCGACGCGCAGGACCGACGCCGGATCAATCCCGCGCCCGTCGCGGAGCCGCTGGGCGACAGACTTGACGATTCCGTACGCGGCGACGATGCCCGCCTCATCGCCGCTGGTGAGAAGCGAGACGCGGCTCACGCCCGCCGAGGCGACTGCTTCCATTTCGCGTGCCGAAGGGGTCACGATGACCACGCGGCGTGCCGAGGCGTGCATCGTGCGCAGTGCACTTTCAAGGGTGTTGCCGCTGACGACTTCGGGCCTGCAGCCGGCGGGGGCGTGCAGTTCGACGCGCAGGCTGCCGGCGCTCAGACGCGCGAGTGCGACGGGGGCCTGCACGCGATCGGCAACATGCCGAACGTACTGGCCGACCCACGCCGCCGCCATGACGGGGAGGTGCCCGAGCAGGAGGACTTCGATGCGCGGCGTGTGCTCGATGGGGCAGCGATCGACAGGCGGGCCCCATGTCCGTGGTGCCGGGGCTTCGGCTCGATCGGACACCAGCGTGAGGCGCGGCGCCGACGGAGCACGCTCGGCGGGCGTGATCGGGCCGCGCGATGCAGGCGGATCGGTCCGGTCGCTGGATCGTGCCATCGGGATTGCACCAAGCGCGGCGTCGTGCGCGTGCACCGTGCCCATCTGCCCGAGGAACAAGTCCGCCAGTTCGTCAAAGGCGTCGGGGTTCCCGAGTTTGTGTGGGTCGGCGATCATCCGTGATCAACCCAGGATCGAGATTGGCGGCGGCTCAGGCGGAAACACTCAAGGGCGTGCCGGAGACGTTGAGGATGCTGTTGATGCCGCCGAAGGGGTTGGCTTCGGTCTCGGCGTTGTGCGGATCGGCGCGCCATTGACCATCGATGACCAGCCGGTAGGAGAACTTGCCGGGGGGAAGGGGAATGCAGGTCTCGTAGACGCCGAGCTGTTCGTTGAGTCGAAGCGGGTGCTGATCGGGGGACCAGTTGTTGAAAGTGCCGGCGACGGCGATCGACCGGCCGAGCGAGGCGGGCTGGACGAAGAGCACGCCCTGGCGCGTCTCGCGCACGCCGTACACCCCGGCGAGACCCGGCGTCTCGATGCGGCCGGCGGCGCGGAGATAGGTGGTGAGCGTGGGGACGTCGGCGATGGCGAGGGGTCGCGGCTCGCCGCGCTCGACGAGCTTGGCGACGCGGCTGGCCAGTTCGGTCGTGCGCGAACGGATCGCCTCGGCCGTGGGCAGGGTCTCGACAGGCGTCGGCCCTGGCGCGACGGCGGGCGGATGAGCATCAAGCTGCGCGGGCCCTCCAAGGAACGAGTCCGCGGCGCCTTCGCGAACCGTGACGCTGGAGTCATCAAGCGCCGGCGCGCTGGCGGGGAGCACGGGCTGAAGCTCGCGGGCATCGAGCAGCCAGCGCCCGAGCGCGACATAGTCCTCGGCGCCGGGGGCGTGGGGGGCGTATTCGACCACCGGCTGACCGAAGCTCACGGCCTCGCGAAGATGCTGGTCGAAGCGGATCACGACCGGAGAGACGCGGCCTTCGAAGCGGCGCTGGAGCTCGCCCAGGAGGTCGCGCGAGAGCGTGCTTTGATCGTTGTGCAGCGTGGGCAGGATGCGGTAGGGCGGGGCGACCCCGAGGCGCTTCCCGAGCGACTTGATCGCGCTGACCTGCTTGGCCGCGCCTTGAAGCGAGAAGAAGGAGGTCTCGACGGGGATGAGCACATCGGAAGCCGCCACCAGCGCGTTGTACGTGAGCAGGCCGATCGCCGGAGGGCAATCGAGCAGGCAGATGTCGTACTGATCGGCGAGTCGCGAGAGCACGGAGAGGAGGCGTCGCTCGGGATTAGGCAGGTGGGAGAGGCCGCCGCGTGCCGCTTCGAGCCCGGCGAGGCGGACGGTGCTGGGGGCCAGGTCGAGATTGCGGCTGACGCGCCAGAGCAAACGGGTCCAGTCGATGGGCTTGTCATCGCAGGCGGCGAGCGCGTCGCCGATGCTGATATCGATGCGTTGCTCGGGGATGGCCAGGCCGGCGGCGCAATGGGCCTGCGGGTCGAGGTCGACCAGGAGCGTGCGGACGCCGGCGCGTGAGAAGACGCCGGCGAGATTGATGGCGGTGGTCGTCTTGCCACAGCCACCCTTCTGATTGATGATGGCGATCGTGCGCACGGGGGCCCTCCGAGCCGTGGACCACGGGGGGCGGCCGACGCGAGGCACGTTTGGAACAAGAATCGCCGTGGCCGCCGGAGGGCTCTTATCGGGCGGGCGAGAGTTGCGCCTGTAGAAGTGGATGGCGGTCGCGGTCGCAAAACCAAAGCGAATGCCGGCTGCGCGCGTGGGATCGGAACGACTCAGCGCGCGTCGCGGAGCGCGTCGATCGCGCTGACCACGGCCTCGCGGGCCGGTTCGGTCACGATTCGAGCCTGGAAGCCGCGGGCGGGAAGGATCAGCCGCAGGCGCCCGGCGACAATCTTCTTGTCATCGAGCATTCGATCGACGATGGTCGAAGCATCCGGCAGGCCGGAAACTCGCGTGGGTAACCCGATTCGGTGGAGGGCGACGTGCAATCGCTCCGAGAGGGGCGGTTCTCGACGAGCTGGCGCGAGAAGCTTGATGCGCTCGGCTACGCGCGTGGCACACAAAAGTCCCAGCGCGACCGCTTCGCCGTGCTTCAGCGGGCCGAGCTGGATCGGGCCGGCGGCGGCGGCGGGGTCGGGCCAGCTCAGCCCCGGGAGCGTTTCAAAGACATGCGCGAACGTGTGCCCGAGGTTGAGCATCATGCGCCCGCCATCGATTCCGCTCCCGTGCTCGAACGGGTCGCGCGACACGACATCGATCTTGATGGCGAGGTTGCGCGCGACGAGCTGAATCAGGGCGGACTGATCGAGCGCGAGCACCTGGTCGAGAGCGCGCTCGGTCCAGTCGAGGAGCTTGAGATCACGCGCCCCGGGCGTGGCGCTCCCGGCGATCAACGCGTGCTTCAGGCACTCAGCCAGCCCGCAGCGCAGTTCGCGCCGCGGCAGCGTGGTGAGCGTCCCCACGTCGCACACCACCCGCGCAGGCTGATGAAACACCCCCACGGCGTTCTTGAGGAGCCGCGCGGGACCCGAAACGCTCTGGCCCGGGCCGCCCGCGGGGACGCTGAGGTTGACGGCGGTCTTCCCCCCCACCGCCGCGTCGACCATCGCCAGCAGCGAAGTGGGACACTGCACGTGGCGCACGCCGCGCTTCAGCACGGCGGCGACAAAGCCGGCGACATCGGTGACGATGCCCCCGCCGACGCCGATCACGAGCCCATCGCGTCCGAGGCGAATGCGTGCGGCTTCGGTGAGGGCTCGCTCCGCGGTGACGAGGGACTTATCCGTCTCGGTCGCGGGGACCACGCACACGCCCCAGCGGGCACGGGCGCGGTCGATCGAGCGGAGGATGGGCTCGATGACCCCGCCTTCGAGCCGCGAATCGATCACCACGAGCGCGGCCTGGCCTGGACTGATGAGCCCCTCGGCAGCGGCGGGGAGGATGCCCGCTCCGAGGCGGACTTCATAGGCCGCGGCGTCCGCGCCGGGGGTCTTGACCTTCAGGACCTTGGCGGGCCGGGCCGAGGCGCGCGCGACCGGGGCGGCGGACGCGGCGCGTGGCGGGCGCGCGGACGTGGCGCGCGAGCGTGCCGAAGCACGCGGACGAGCGTTTCTCTTCGACGAGGCGGACGGGCGCGCGGGTTTGGAAGCGCGGGCGGGGATCGCTCACTCCTCGGTGGCAGAGGCGGGCTTGATGCGCGAGCGGCGCGTGGTCGTGCGCGGCGTCGGGCGGCGCCACTCGACGCGCGGCGCATCGCCCCACATCATCTCGATGTCGTAGTACGCTCGAGTGTTCGGCTCGAACACGTGCACCACCACGTCCACGAAATCGCAGACGTACCACGTCGTTCGCTCGTCGACGTTCCGGCGCACCGCGGCGTGGCCCATCTCCTTCCCCACGCCGGCGACCTCGTCGGCCGCGGAGCGCATCTGGCGATCCGACGAGCCCGAGCCGATCACAATGAAGTCGCAGAGTTGCGAGAGCCCGCGGACATCGAGCAGCGCCACGTCCTCACACTTGTCATCGTCAAGGGCTCGGGCGGCCTCGATCGCAAAGGCCCGGGCGCGGGCCTGCGCCTGGGTATCCGGCGGTGGCGAATCGGGTGATGCAGTCGCGACCGGGGCGTCGCGCTCGACGGCGTTCTTGAGCTTTCGGGCCATGGGGAGGAGGGTAGGGTCGCGGCGCGCCCCACGCCCCCGGTTGGGCCGGAATTCAGGAGCAACGCCTTGCGAATCCGGGGGTATGACCAGTAGACTGACCCCGGGCGCGGGGCCAATTTCTGGAGACACGCGTGAACGTCAAAACGATCGCGGCGGCGTGCCTGGTGTTCGGCGGCGCGGGCGGAAACCTGGTCGCGGGCGCCGAGCCCCTGCCCACTGATCCGGCCCTGACGGCGGGCAAGCTCGAGAACGGGATGGCCTACGTGATCCGCGAGCACGCGACGCCGCCCGGACATGTGTCGGTCCGGCTGCACATTTCGAGCGGGTCGCTCAACGAGACCGACAAGCAGCGCGGGCTGGCCCATTACCTCGAGCACATGGCCTTCAACGGTTCGAAGAACTTTCCGCCTGGGAGCGTGGTGCCGCTGTTCGAGTCGCTGGGCCTCACGTTCGGGCGCGACCAGAACGCGTCGACGGGCATGGAGTCGACGACGTACATGCTCGACCTGGCCAACAACGACGCGGAGAAGCTGGAGAAGGCGTTCACGTTCATGGGAGATGTGGCGTTCGGGATGCTGCTCGACGCCAAGGAGATCGACGCCGAGCGGAACATCATCCTGAACGAGAAGCGGGCTCGTTCCGGCGCACAGCAGCGCGCCGGCGACTATTTCATGGAGCGGCTCACGCCCGGGTCGCTCTACGGCGTGCGCAGCCCGATCGGGACGGAAGAGACCATCCTCGGGGCCCAGCGCGAGGATTTCGTCGATTACTACACCAAGCGGTATGTGCCGTCGAACATGACCATCGTGGTCGTGGGCGATCTGCCGGCGGCGGAGGCGCTCAGGAAGGTGCAGTCGCACTTCAGCGCGGGCAAGGCGTCGCCGCGGCCCGAAGATCAGGATCCGCGGATTGCGCCGACCTCCGGCGTGCGCGGCCTGGTCTTTGCCGATCCGGAGATCACGTCGCTCTCGCTGGGGGCGGTGCGGGTGATGCCCGCGCGCGAGGCGACGACGACGGTGGAAGGGATGCGGCGCGAACTCGTGGAGGACCTGGGACAGGCGGCGTTTGCACGCCGCTGCGTGGACAAGGTTTCGGGCGGGGGCGTCGCGTTCTTCTCGTGCTTCGCGGGCGTATCGAACAGTCCCGGCGTCATGCGCCAGGCCCGGCTGAGCGCTTCGGGCAAGCCCGAGCGCTGGCACGAAGTGCTCGCCGATGCGGCCACGGAACTCCAGCGGGCCCGCCTGCATGGGTTTGTTGAGCGCGAGATCGAAGACGCCAAGCGCGAGATGATCGCCTCGGCCGAGGCGGGCGCCACGCGCGAGAGCACGACGCCCACGCGCGGGCTGGTGCAGCGGTACCTGCGCCAGGTCGCGGCGGAGGAGCCGATCGTGTCTGCCGCGCAGCGATTGGACCTGTTGCGGAGGCTGCTCCCGGAGATCAAGGTCGACGAAGTCAGCGCGGCGTTCCGCGAGGCGTTCGACTTCTCGAGCGCGGTCTACACGATGACGCTCCCCAGCGCGGGCGAAGTGCCGAGCGAGGATGAGCTCGCTGCGGCCGGCGCCAAGGCGATGAGCGTCCGGCCGGAGAAGGAAGCGGGCGCGGCGGTCGCGGCGACGCTGCTGCCAACGCTCCCGACGCCGGGCACGATCGTCGAGCGCGCCACGCACCAGGCCAGCGGCGTGACGACGGCGTGGCTCTCCAATGGGGTGCGCGTGAACCACCGCTTCATGGACACGACCAAGAACTCGGTGACGTTCCAGGTGCTCATGGCGGGCGGGACGATCGGCGAGACGAACGCGGATCGCGGGATCGCCGAGGCCGCGGCGATCGCCTGGGGGCTCTCGAAAGCCACCAAGTCGCTCTCCTCCGCGCAGATCCGCGACATCACCACCGGGTGGAAGGCCCAGGTCATCGGCGGCGGCGGCGGAGGCGGAGGCGGTCGAGGCGGGCGCGGCGGCGGCGGAGGCACACCCGCGCAGGACTCGCTCGGAATGCTCGTCGCCAGCGATCACGACGACGCGGAGAAGGGGCTGCAGCTTGCGTACCTCCTGCTCACCGAGCCGCGGCTCGAGCCCGCCGCGTTCGACAACTGGCAGCAGCGGCAACTCCAGTCCATCCAGGCTCAGCGGCGCACGCCGGCGGGCATGGCGAGCCTCGCGTACCAGGATCAGGCGTATCCCGCGGGCGAGGCACGACTCCGCTCGCTCACCAGCGAGCAGGTCGAGGCGCTCTCGCTCGATCGCGTGCAGGCGTGGCTTGACCGCTTCGTCCGCACCGCGCCCCTGGAAATCACCATCATCGGGGATCTGCCGACGGAGCGGGCGCTGCAGCTTGCGGCGGCGTACTTCGGCGCCTTGCCCCAACGCGAGCGGGTCACGCCCTCGTACCTGAAGGCCCTGCGTGACGTGCCCCACCCGCCCAAGCCCGTGAATGTCGCGCTCGATGTGCAGACGACGACGGAGCAGGCGGTGGTTCGCGTGGGGTTCCACGGGCCGGATGCGGACTCGATTCGCGACGTGAGGCTCATGGAACTGGCCGCGAACGTCGTCTCGAGCCGCATGGTCAAGGTCATCCGCGAAGAGCGCGTGCTCGTCTACTCGATTCGCGCGTCGTTCCAGCCCGGCGAGGCGTACCCGGGGTGGGGGGCGTTCCAGGCCGGGGCGCCCTGCGAACCCGCGAAGTCGGCGGCGCTGGCGGCGTCGATCCGCGAAGTCTTCGACACGTTCGCCCGAACCGGGCCGACCGACGAAGAACTGGCGACCGCCAAGAAGCAGGTCGAGTCGACCCTCAGTGAAGCCATGAAGCAGAACGGCTACTGGACTCAGCGCCTCAACGGGCTCGCCTATCGCGGACGAAGCCTCGACGACATCGCCCAGGGGCCGGAGGCCTATGCCGACATCTCGGCAGCGGAGGTGCGCGACGCGTTTGTGAAGTATGACCGGCCCGAGCGGCGCTTCAGCGTGCGCGTGACGCCGACCGATTCGGGCGGTTGATCGACCGCGTTGATCCGGCTCGTCAGTGCACGATGCTCATGCACTGCTCGATGGCCTCGATCACCTGCCGAACCTGGAAGGGCTTCTTGAGGAAGCCGTCGAAGCCCTGGGAGCGAAGGCCGGCGAGCTGGCCGTCGGTGAGCTTCCCGCTCAAGGCGATGATCTTGGCAAGCTGGAGTTCGTCTTCGGAGCGGACGAGCGCGGAGACGGCCCGGGCGTCGGCGCCCGCGCCCGCCTCGCCGCCCAGGTGCAGATCGAGCAGGAGCACGTGCGGCTTGAAGCGTTCACACTCGATGCCCGCCTGGAAGCCGCTGGTGGCGGTGCGGACTTCGTAGTTGGCCTGTTCGGAGAGGACCTTCTGAAGGACGTCGACGACTTCGCGGTCGTCATCGACGACGAGCACGCGGGTGCGGCCCGACATCACCCCGTCCATGGGGATGTTGTGGGCCTTCATGAACTTGATGAGCTGGGAGACGGGAATGCGGCGATCCTTCGAGCCCGGGATGCGGTAGCCCTTGAGCGCGCCCGAATCGAACCACTTGGAAACCGTGCGCGGGGCGACGTTGCAGATCTTCGCCACCTCGCCGGTCGTGAGCACGTCTTTGTCGAAGGGCATCGTCTCGTCCTCTTCGTGAGGGAAGGTCGGGCGGCCAGCCGCGGACCGGGCCGTCCATGGCCCGGGTGACTGCGCGGCGTGTGAGGGAGGTCCATCGGACAAAAAGCAGGTGTGCTTGATCCTGCAACCGGCAATGGCGACCCTTTCGGCGCGATCGGCCTTTTCTGCCGCCCCGTCAGGAGCGGTCCAGACCTCAGCGACGCACGAGCACGTGAGTCGACCGACCCGCGCCAATGGGCTTGACAGACCGGGGCCCGTTCGGGTATCGTGCCGACCCGGCTCGTTTTCCACCCTTCCGTCATCGTGTTCGCGCACGTCACGCGACAAACGCGGGAACCGCCTAACCTCGTAGCCCAAAAGACAGGAATCCACGTCCCGGCGGCTGATGAATGACCAACTCCGGGATGAGGCCGCTCTTGGCAGGTCCGCCCGTCCGTCGTCCCCCGTCCAGATTCGCGCTCAGGAGTAGATCGTGCTGTCCAACCTCTTTGCTTCGTTCGCCGCTGACGCTTCCCGCTCGAACCGCTCCGTGCGTCGCCGGCAACTGTCGCCGGCTTCGGCGCTGGCGCTGCTGGCGGGCGTGACGATTTCCGTGAGCGTGATCGCGGCTGATCCGCCCAAGGACGCCGAGTTGCTGCGCGATTTTGTGCATTACGTGAAGATCGATCGGAGCGACCTGGCCAAGAACTTCGGCGAAGCCCTGCTCAAGCGGCTGGCGCCCCCGATCGGGAGTGCCGAAGGGGAAGGAGCGATCTCGCTCAGCGCGTTTGTCGACCTTGTCGAGAACAACGGCGGCCCCGACCGGTTCACCGACGCGGCCGCCACGGGCACACGGAATGCCGAGCTTGAGAGCGTCGCCGGCCGGCTGCTTCGGGCGTATTACCAGGGCAAGCTCGAACAGGCCCGCGATCCGGCCCAGATTGCCAAGAACATTTCGCTCCTGACCCAGGGCCAGCTCCAGCGGCAGTACGCCCGTGAGCGCCTCGCCTATGCCGGCGAGTACGCCCTGCCGCAGCTCCTCCCGGTGCTCGCCCGCAAGGGCGACCCGGCGCTCTCGGCGGAGGTTCGCCAGTTGCTCGTCGACATGGGTCGGCAGTCGATCATGCCGCTGCTTGCCGCCCTGCCCAAGCTCGACCCCACCGCCCAGGAGCAGGTGGCGAAGATCCTCGGCGAGATCCCGTATCGCATCTCGATCCCCGCGCTCGTGCAGGTGTACAACTCGGCGCAGATCGACTCGGTCCGCTCGGCGTGCGAGCGCGCGGTGACGCGGATCGGCGGGTCCTTCGACGCCGGCATGGACGTGTCCGCGGCGTACGCCGACATCGCGCGGGCGTTCTACAACCAGGAAGAGAGCCTGCTGGCGTTCAAGGGTGAGCAGTTCCAGCTTGTCTGGAGCTACGACCCTTCGATCGGGCTGATTCCGATGCCGGTGGATACCCGTGTGTGGCACGAAGCAATGGCGATGAACATGGCCGAGGAGGCGCTCAAGGCCGACCGGTCCAACGGGGACGCCGTGGCGCTGTGGCTCGGCGCGAACTTCTCGCGTGAACTTGATACGCCCGAAGGCTACGAGAACCCCGTGTACCCGAAGGACCGTCGCGACGCGACGTACTACGCGGTGGCTGCCGGCGCGCGTCCGACGCAGAACGTGCTCGCCACCGCCATTGACGGGCGGCGCACGCAGCTTGCGCGCAAGGCCATTGCCGCGATCGAGCAGACGGCGGGGGCATCGCTCCTGGCGGATGTGTCCATGGGCCGCAACCCGCTCCTGGAGTGCCTGCGCTACCCGAACCGGCGTGTGCAGTATGAAGCGGCGCTCGCCCTCGCGATCGCCCAGCCGGCCAACTCGTTCGACGGTTCGGAGCGCGTCGTCCCGCTGCTGGGAAGCTGCATCCGCGACGCGTCGGCCAAGTACGGCGTCGTCATCGCCTCGAGCAAGGAGCGGGAGAACTCGCTCGGCAACGTTCTTCGCGGACTCGGCTACACCGTCCTCCCCGGCGGCACGAGCCTCTCCGACGCGGAGAGCGCGATCGTCGACGCTCCGGGGATCGATGTGATCATCGCCGACCTGCCCGGCCCCAGCGCTGACGCGCTCATCAACGAAGTGCGCGGAAACGCGCGCCTCGCCGCGGCTCCCATCCTGGCTCTCTGCGACGCCAAGGCCATGACCGACCTGGGCTCGCGCCACTCGCGCGACGAGGCGGTGCGGCTCATCCGCTCCGGCACCGACCCGGCCCAGCAGGCCGAGGCCGTCAAGCAGCTTGTGGATCGGGCCAGCGGCGGAGCGATTACCGATGAAGAAGTGACGGCGTACCAGACCAAGGCGCTGCAGGCGCTGCGCGATTTGGCGGTGTCGGGGAACCCGACGCTGAACCCCGCCGACGCCGCGGGCGCTCTTGTCACGGCCCTGGGTCAGGCCAAGGGCGCGATGCGCATGCGGATCGCCGAGGTCATGTCGCGCATCGGCGACAAGCGGGCGCAGACGGCACTCATGGACGCGGCGCTCGCCGCCCAGGCCGAGGAGATGATCGACCTGCTCGGCAAGGTCACGCAGTCGGCCAAGAAGTACGGGAACATGCTGGACGATCGGCAGATCCGCCGGCTGGTCGAAATGGCCGGCGCCGGGACCGACGCCGAGGCGACCGCGAAGGCGGCGCTCATCGGAGCGCTCAACCTTTCGAGCGACAACATTGTTCCGATGATCCTGAGCGGGTCCGAGAAGAAGAGCTGATCGAATTCCTGCCGAACGCAGCACGGTCTGGAGAACAGCGCAGGACGTGACGCGCGAGCATCGCCGCGAAGAGGCACACGGCGAACGCGTGCCCGCGCGTTGTCGGACTCGGCACGGCTTGTAATCTCGCGGTTGCCAAGCGGCGAAGCCGGTGTGTCCGCACAATCGGCGCGGTCCGGGCGCGGGTCGCGCGCTTTCGCCGACGGGCCGATCCTGCGCATCCGATGATGGGTGTGCCACTCGTTCCCGCGGAGTTCCGCGGCGGCGCGTCGCCCAAAGGGTGGCCTCGCGTGCCCGGTGCGTCGCCGGCGGTCGAGAGGGACGAGGATGGAGCTCATCCCCGTCGTGGTCTGAAAGGAGTACTCCGTATGTGGACTCGTCGTCGATGGTGCAAGCCCAAGGCCTTCACGCTGATCGAAATTCTGATCGTCGTGGTGATCCTTGGCATTCTGGCCGCGATCGTGATCCCGCAGTTCACGAAGGCCAGCGAAGACGCCCAGGTGGGCAACGTGGAGACGCAGTTGCAGACGATCCGCAGCCAGATCGAGCTGTACCGCGTCAAGAACAACGGCGCCTATCCGGCGCTGGCGATGGGTGGAGCCGCGCCTGACTTCGGTTGGACGCTCCTGCTCGGCGCCGACTACTTGAAGTCTCCCCCTGTCAACCCCCGCACCGGCACCGCGACGATCGCCGCGGGCGACCAGGCCACGGCTGAAGCCGCGGTCGTCGTCCCGGGCGACGTGGGCTGGCTCTACGACGCCGCGACCGGCGGCCTCTTCTGCAACGGCTTCAACTTCGACTTCCGGACCGACGGCTCGCTCGACCCCTGGCCGTAATCGACCCGGGTCGGCTGAAACTTTTCACTGCACAGGGCCGGCGCTCAAACGGGCGCCGGCTCTTTTCATGGCGACGGCGGGCGTCGTGCTGAGGCCGAGGGAAGTCGGACCCTTGTGCCTCGCTCGTCGGCACGGCCCGTCCGTCTTGACGCACGGCGCGAGGAACTGTTTCACGATCGCGTGCAGAGTCGCCGCGCATATCCGATGATGACAGCGTCGAGAGGCGTTGCCCGGAATCGGGAGGGCCAGTTGTGACAAGCCGAACTCACACCCGCGCGTTCACGCTCATCGAGATCCTGATCGTCGTGGTCATCCTCGGGATTCTGGCGGCCATCGTCATCCCTCAGTTCAGCGCGCTCACCGGCGACGCGCAGGCCAAGACGACGTATTCCGAGGTCCAGAAGCTCCGCCGTCACCTCGGCGTCTTCAAGGCCCGCAACAGCAACAACCTGCCCAACGTTCTCCCGGGGAACGGCACCTGGGGCGAACTCGTCGCCGTCGGCGGCGAGTACCTGCTCGAACCGCCCGTGAACCAGTGGGTCGGGGGCAATAACTCGCACGTCATCGTGCTGGGGAACACGCCCGACACGACCTTCCACACGAACTACGGCTGGATCTACGACCCCGCGACGGGCGACGTGTGGGCGGCGAGCTTCGATGCCGCGGACCACCCGCTGCCCCGGCCTTGACGTCGGGTCTGGACCGGTGGGGCCATGGCAAGCTGTGCGGGTCGCAGCGGCGGAAGCGCCTCATGGGGCACGTCGGAACGGTCGATGGATGATGGAGGCACGATGCGGGCGCGGCTTGCGCTCCGCAACCGCCGTCTCGCCCGCCCCCCCCCCCCCCGCTCCTCTCCAGCGGCCCACCGCCCGACAAGGACTCGCCATGAACGACCGCAAGCACAGCAGCATGACCCCGGCCGTGTGGGCCTGCGCCGCGATCCTGGGCCTCAACCTGATCCTGGGCTCAACGGGGACAAGCGGAATGATGCCGTCGCACGCGGCAGCGCAGACGGGCAGCTCGGGTCAGCCGGGCACGACGATGATGCCCGAGCCGCCGTTCAACGCGGCCGACCAGCGCAAGCGGATGATCGAGGCGCTCACGCAGTTGGGCGACCGGATGGCGCGGATCGAGGCGCGCCTGGAGAAGGGCGTGTCAGTCAAGGTGATCGAGATGCCCGCGTCGAAGAAGGACTGATCGAGCCACGCGGGACGGCGGGGGAGGAGCGAGCGGGATGCGTCGCGGGTTCACTCTCATCGAAATGATCGTCGTGATTGCGCTGCTCGGGCTCGCCGCGGCGCTGGTGATTCCCCAGCTCGGCGGGGTGCACTCGCTCCGTGTGCAGGCCGCCCTGCGGACGATTGTCTCCGACATCACCTTCGCCCAGGCCGACGCCATCGCGTTTCAGCAGCGTCGTGCGATGGTCTTCG
This sequence comes from Phycisphaerales bacterium, assembly GCA_050182995.1. Lineage (GTDB taxonomy): Bacteria > Planctomycetota > Phycisphaerae > Phycisphaerales > UBA1924 > JAEUIX01. The sequence continues at coordinate 576,282 of JBFXBS010000001.1, forward strand.
ACCCGGCGAACAACCGCTACCGGATCGTCGCGGTTCCGGGGTCGATCATTGACGAGAACAACACGCTCTTCAGCCCCAGCGGCCCCAACGGGCGATACGTCGTGGAGCTGAACACCGAGCAGTTCGCCGGCGCCCGCATCACCGGGACCGACTTTGACACGCAGAACACGCTTGTCTTTGACGATCTCGGCTCGCCGGTCTCCACACCCAGCGGGGAAGCGGCCGGCCGCGGCGGGACGATCACCCTCACCGGCTCGGAGCAGAGCTACACGATCGTCGTCGAGCCCTTCACGGGGCGCGTGACGGTCCGGAAGATGCCCGGCGCGGAGCAGGTGGCCGAGATCGATCCTTGAGTGTGAATCGACGCCCCCCTGGGTGGAAACACGCCGTGCCCCGGATCGAGGGTTTCAGCAGCCGCCCGCTCGCGCCGATAAGCACTCCATGCGACTCCGCTCCACGCGCCGATTGACGGTCTTCGGCATCGCGGTCATGGCGATGGGCCTGCTCCTGTGGGCGCGGCTCATCCTCGTGACGGGCCACCCGCGCGAGGCCATCGCCGACCCGCGCCAGCAGCAGCGCCGGGCGGCGATGCCCGTCACCCCCGCCGACGAAGTGCCGGAGGGTTCCAGCGAGCAGGAGCAGAAGCGGGAAGCGCGCACGCGCGATTCGAGCGATCCGATCCGTCATCTGCAGGACGATCCGCGCTTCATGCCGGCGGAAATCGGGCCTGAATGAGCGGGTATCGGACGCGCGTCCGGTTGTGATTCTTCCGCACCGGCAATTCCCTGCACCTTGCCGCGGTTCCTCCAAAGTACCCAGTCGGATGTTCCGACAGATTCTTCCGCTCCGGGCCCGAGATCGCCCGGAGGAGATTCGGTCCGCGCGACGGGCAGGCGCCCCACCGCCCTCGCGAGTCCCGTCGACGCGGCCCTTACACGTGGAGAACCGATCATGGCTCAGGTCATCGCCCCCCGCGAGTTGATTCAGAAGGCCGGAACGCTGACGGCGGCGGCCGCCTCGGTGGTGCTCAGCACGAGCATGCCCGCGGCGGGTCAGAACTCCAGCCCGCCTCCGACCCCCACGGGCCAGGCGCCCTGGATGCAGAAGGCCGACCCGAAGATCGTTGAGGACGTCAACAAGCAGGCCGAGGCCGAGCGCGCGGCGCAGATCGCCGCGGTTCAGGCGGCGGCCATGGCCAAGACCGAGCCCGCTGAGCAACCGGTTCGCGAGGCCGGCGACGGCAAGGCCCAGGTCAAGGTCAGCGAGCAGATGACCGTCGATCTCCACGTCAAGGACGAATCGATCAGCAACGTGCTCGAGCTGCTCTCGATCCAGAGCCAGAAGAACATCATCGCGAGCAAGAACGTCACCGGCAAGGTCTCGGCTGACCTCTTCAATGTCACGTTCTACCAGGCGCTCGACGCCATCCTGCACGTCAACGGCTTCCAGTACGTCGAGAAGGGGACGTTCATCTACGTCTACACGCGCGAGGAATTCCTGGAGATCCAGAAGGCGCTCTCGAAGCGCGTCGCCAAGGTCATGCGCCTGAACTACCTCAACGCCAGCGACGCCGAGGGCTTCGTCAAGCCCCTGCTCAGCCAGGGCGGCGACATCAAGACCGCGACCAAGACCCCGGAATTCTCGATCAGCGGCGAAGCGCCCACCGGCAAGGATGATTACGCCCTCGGCGCCGTGCTCGTCGTCATCGACTACGAAGAAAACATTGAAGCGATCGAGAAGCTGCTCGTCGAAATCGACACGCGCCCCGCGCAGGTCCTCGTCGAAGCCACCATCCTCGAAACCCAGGTCGTCGAGGCCAATGCCTTCGGCGTCGACTTCTCGATCATCGGCGACCTCGACTTCCTGGAGTTCGCGGGCCTCGGCGGTCCCCGCTCAGCGGCACAGGCCCTCATCCGCGGCGGTTCCGGTGCCTCGGGCGGCCTCTCCCCTGCTGACAACCGCGGCGGCGCGATCAGCACCTCTCCCGGCAACACGCAGGACGGCCGCTCGACGGTCAAGATCGGCGTCGTCGCAGGACCCATCGGGATCTTCATGCGCGCCCTCGACGACGTCTCCGACTTCACGGTCCTCTCCAGCCCCAAGCTTCTCGCGCTCAATCGCATGCCCTCGCGCGTGCTCGTCGGCCAGCGCGTCGGCTACCTCAACACCACCGCCACCGAGACCAGCACCACCCAGACCGTCCAATTCCTCGACACCGGCACCACGCTCTACTTCCGCCCCTTCGTCTCCAGCACCGGCGAGATCCGCATGGAGCTCAAGCCCAAGGTCGCCAGCGCCACCATCCGTGACGCCGGCAACGGGCAGGGCGGCATCGTCTCCATCCCTGACGAGACCACCCAGGAAATCACTACCAACGTCATCGTCAAGGACGGACACACGATCGTCCTCGGCGGCCTGTTCGTCGAGCGCACGACGGCGTTCCGCAAGCAGGTGCCGTTCTTCGGCGACATCCCGCTCATCGGCGCCGCCTTCCGCGGGCACGATGACTCAACCGACCGGCGCGAGCTCATCTTCCTCATTCGCCCGCAGATCATGGGCGAGACGGCTCTGGCCATGCAGGGCGTCGACGTCAAGAACGAGATCGAGCGCATCCGCGCCGGTCAGCGCCAGGGCCTGCTGCCCTTCAGCCGCGAGAAGATGACCAGCGTGCTCAACGTCGAAGCCGAAACCGCGGCTCGTGAAGGCCGGACGGAAGAAGCACTCTGGAAGCTCCAGCGCTCTCTTTCGCTCAACTCGCGCCAGCCCGACGCCATCCGCCTGCGAGAGAAGATCACGGCGGAGAAGGAGAACTGGCCGACCAACTTCCTGCTCGAGGGCGTGATCACCGGCGAAATCAACTCGCGCATGGAAGCTGTGCCCACGCGTCCCGGCTCGCCGCATCGACGCCCCCACGGGTCGGTGAACATCCCCCGCGAGCGGATCAAGGTGGCCGAGCCGCAGTCGGCGGCGCCCGAGTCGATCTTCGACCGCACGCTCCGAGACGCCATGACGAGCGAAGCGGAAGCGAACGCCACTCCGGCGAGCACGGACGAGGCGGCCGCCGACCTCGCCACGCCGGCCCATGACGAGAGCGGCTGGTCGATGACCACCGAAACGACGCCGGGGCTTCAGCCCGTCGCCGGTTCAGAGACGAACGCGGCGACGGCGAACACGCCGATGACCGGCGCGAGCATCGACGAGGCCGCCACGGGCGACCCGATGGGTGAGCAGACGGCGATCAATCCACCCGCAGAGACTCCCGGCGCGGCGGAGAGCATGACTGATGCGTCGCCGTACGAAGGCCCGTGGACGACGCCGAGCTACCCCGGCTCGCCGATCGGCCAGGCCTCTCCCGCGATGTCCGCGAAGCCGGCGCTCATCTCGCCGATCTCGCCCGAGGCGAGCGGCGCCGAGCAGCGCCGTGCGACGCGCATGAGCACTCGATCGTTCTTCCGGGCGCTGTTCCTCGGCCCGACGAACCCGGCGCCCTCGATGGCGGAGACGCCGGCCGACGACGCGCAGCGCCAGCAGGAAGTGTCGAAGTAAGCCTGTCCCGTTTGGAAACTCCCGCCCGCTCGGGCTGACGCTCGCGCGGGTGCTTCCCGGCCCAGCCCGAGAACTTCTCGGACGACAAAAAGGTACACCCATGAAGACGACACACCAGTTTCCGCTCGGCCTCACCCTCGCCGCTTCTCTCGCCGCCCTTTCGGGGTGCGCGGGCCACGGCGCGTTCACGTCCAAGGCCATCGAAGAGGGTGCGATGAAGATGTCGGCGGTCAAGAGCGGTGTCGAGTGGCAGCAGGCTCACGAGCAGTTCCTCGCCGGCGAGCTCATGAAGGCGTCGCGAAGCATCGAGAACGCGATCGCGCTCAACCCCACGGTCGCCAAGAGCCACGTGCTCCGCGGGCGGATCATGATCGAGCGCGGCGAGCTGGAATCGGCGCGGGCGTCGCTCCTTCGGGCCGAGGAGCTCGACGCGGAGAACGTCGAGTCGCAGTACTACCTGGGCATCGTTCACGAGCGCTTCAGCCAGACCGAGGAGGCGGCCAAGCGCTACAGGAATGCAGCCAAGCTCGATCCCTCGAGCGCGCAGTATGTTGTCGCCGCTGCGGAGATGCTCGTGCAGCTCAACCGCCTCGACGAAGCCGAGGCACTCCTGAACACGCCGCACGAATCGCTCACGCACAACGCGGCGATCCGCCAGACCGCCGGGCACGTCGCGCTGCTCCGGCACAAGCCGGCGGAAGCGGTCGAACTGCTCAAGCAGGCCCGCCTGCTCGCGCCCGATGACGCCTCCGTGCTCGAAGACCTCGTGCGGGCGCAGATGGCGGCCAAGGGCTACGCCGACGCCGAGTTCAACATCTCCGTGCTCCTGCGCGACAAGAAGAACCAGGAGCGGCGCGACCTCCTGCACTGGCAGGCCGAGTGCTTCGCGGCGCTCAACCGCCTCACCGACGCGCGCGGCGTGCTCGAGCGGCTCGTCCGCGACGACGCGGGCCGGTCCGACGTCACCGCGTGGATCGCACTCGGAAACGTCGCGGCAGCGCTCCGCGACCAGGCCCGACTGCGCGAGGCCGCCCTGCGCATCACCTCGCTCGCCCCCGAGCGCCCCGATGGGTACGTGATGCGCGCGATCTATCTGCGCCAGACCGGCGAGCTCGCCAGCGCGCTCAAGGCCATTGACACCGCTCTTTCGCTCGATGAGGAGGCCCCCACCGCCCGCCTGCTGCGCGGGCTCATCCTCCAGGAGCTCGGCCGCACCGACGAAGCCAGCGATGAGATCTCCTCGCTCGTCGATCAGCACCCTCATCTTGCCGCGGCACGCCAGCTCCTCGACCTGATCCACGTCGAGACGCGCATCGTGCTGGCGGAGTGAGCCGGCGCGGCATTCATCGGGTTCATCCTTCACGCGCGAACGAAGGGGTTGGACATCCGCTCCTGCCCGATGGTGGTCGCCGGCCCGTGCCCGGGAAGGACACGGGTCTCCGCCGGGAGCACATACAGCCGCTCGCGGATCGATCGCAGGAGCTGTTCGTGTTCGCCGCCGGGCAGGTCGGTCCGGCCGATCGAGCCCGCGAAGAGCGCATCGCCGCCGAACAGAATCCCCGCCTGCTCGCAGTACAGGCAGATGCCACCGGGTGAATGTCCCGGCGTGTGAATCACCCGCCAGCGAGTTGGACCGAGCGAGAGCTCCTCGTCGCCGGCCAACTCACGATCGGGCGCGGGTGCGCTCACGGGCATGGGGCCCATCGCCGAGAGATTGAGCTCAGGGTCTGCGAGCCACGCCGATTCATCGCGGTGGATGAAGACGGGCGTGCGCGGAAACGCCCGCAGCACCTCGCTCAGCCCGGCGATGTGATCGACGTGCGCGTGCGTGAGGATGATCGCTTCCGGAGCGACCGGCGCACCGAGTTCCCGCACGCCGGCGATCAGCGCTCTCGGCTCCATCCCGGCATCGATGATCCAGCATCCCGGATGCCCCTGTGGCGTCACGACGTAGCAGTTGGTCTGCCACGGGCCCAGCGTGAAGCGGCGGATGGTGAGCGTCCCGGTCGTGGACATGAGTGTCTGGCCCCAGAGGCCCCAGAGGTACACTATCCTCGCGTGTGAAGGCAAGCGCGACGGAGGAGCCGATCATGGCGGACTGGACCAGCGGCGGCGGAGCGGGGGGCGGCGGGGCGGACCGCGACGATGATCGGCTCGACGGTTTCGGGACGCCCGGCTGGGGACGGCGCGCCGTGGTCGTCACCGGCGTGGCCTACGCCGGCGCGCTCGTGGTCAGCGTCATGCTCCTGCTCATGGGGCGCGGGCTCATCGGCAGGATTCCCAGCGAGGGGCTCGTCACCGCGGGGCTCACCGGCCTGCTGCTCGTGCTCACGCTCTCACCCATTGCGCTCATCATCGCCATCTGGGCGTCAACCTCTCCGATCCAGCAGCTCGCCAAGCGGATGATCGAAGTGCAGGAAGCGGTGCGCGTGATCTCCGAGCAGGCGGCGCTCTCTGACGACGCCCGGCGCGTGCTCAATCGCGCCACCGAGCGCGAAATGCTCTGCCGCGCCATCGAGCAGGACATCGCGAATCGGGAATGGGAGGCGGCCATCGTCCTGTGCACCGAGCTCGCGGACCGATTCGGGTATCGCGTGGAGGCCGAGGGTTTCCGCGCGCGGATCGAGCGGGCGCGGATCGGCGACATGGACGCCGCGGCTCGCGAGAGCGTCGCCCTGATCGACGGCATGCTCCTGCAGCGCCGCTGGAGCGACGCGGCGGCCGAGGCGGCGCGGCTGGCTCGGCTGTATCCGCAGACCGAGCGGATCGCACAGCTCCCGGCCCGTGTCGATCGCGCCAAGGCGGACTACAAGGAAGAAGCGCGCAAGCGCTTCGTCGAGGCCGCCGCGATGGGCCGATACGAAGAAGCACTCGCGCTGCTCCGCGATCTTGACGGGCTCATGAGCGAGGCCGAAGCCGGCCCGCTGCGCGAAACGGCGCGGAGCGTCGTCGCCGGCGCCCGCGAGGCGCTCGGGGCGCACTTCAAGGCGGCGGTCGAGGATGAGGACTGGGCCGACGCGGCCACCATCGGGCGGCGCATTATCGCCGAGTTTCCCAACACGCGCATGGCGGTCGAGGTGCGCGAGATGCTCGACGGCATCCTCTCCCGCGCCAACGCTCGCTGAAGGCGCGCTCTACGCCCGGCTCAGCACGATCACGACGATCACGCCGCCGAGGACGAAGATGCTCACGAGCGTGATCATGAGCGACTTGTACCCCGTGTCTCCCGCGCGAAACGCTTCGGCGACCGGCACGTACACCACCTGCGCGGCGATGACCTGGCCCATCGACCAGCCGTACCCGCCGTCGCGGCCGTAGAGCTCGACCTGCCGCGGCGGCGCTTTCTCGGGCGTGGTGTGGCAATCCAGACAGGCGGCGTCGGTGATCGCCATCGGACGCGCGATGAACAGGTGCCGGCGTCCGTCGATCACGCGCAGCCCCTGCGTCTCCTTCTTCGAGCGGTCGCGCGTGAAGTCCTCGACAAGCCCTTCCTCAAACGGATCGGCCTTGGCCTCCGCGTTGGTCGGGTTGACGCTCGCTTCCTTGTACTTGAAGTGCCGGTAGTCATCGTTGGCGGTGCGGAACTTCTCAAAGACCTGCCGCGCCGAGTATGCCGGGACCATCTCCGGCTTGAAGTCCTCGTAACTCCCCGCGTGGGCCTGGAGCGCGGGCCGCACCATGCCCGTTGTGTACGCCCGCACGGCGTTCATGCTCGAAAGCAGCATCTGGGCACGCGTCACCGTCTCGCGCTCGGCCGTCTTGTCGCGCTCGAGCTGTGCCTCGTGCAGCCCGTATGCGAGCGCGATGAGCGAGAGGAACATCGCCATCACCAGGCCGCCGGAAGCGCCCAGGGCCAGCTTGTTCCGTCGGGCGAACTTGCGGAACCGATACGCTGCCGTCGCCGGGCGCGCCTCGATCGCCTCGTCGTTCAGGTACCGGCGGACATCATCCCCGAGGGCGGCGGCGGAGTCGTAACGGCGCCGTCGATCCTTCTCGAGGCACTTCATCACGATCCAGTCGAGCTCGCCCGTGAGCGACTTGCGCAAGGCCGCCGGATCGGTCCGCCGATGGCGCGCGATCTGGTCCGCGAGCGTGCCCTCGCGCGTCGCGTCGGGCGCAAGGATTTTCGTGGCCTTGGCGATCTTCGTCGAGGGGCGCGGCGGCTCAAACTCCTTGAGCATCTTCTGCACCTCGAGCATGCTCTTCCCGCGGAGCTGCGCGTGTTCGAAGGGCGTCATCCCCGTGATGAGCTCGTAGAGCAGCACGCCGAGCGAGTACACGTCGGAGCGCGTGTCGACGTCGATCCCCGAGCCCGCCTGCTCGGGAGCCATGTACTGGGGCGTGCCGATGAACTGGCGGATCTGCGTGACCGCCGCGCCGGAAGGATCGTCGCTGAGGTCCTGGTTGAGCGCCTTGGCGATGCCGAAGTCGATGACCTTGACCGAGTGCTTGTCATGGTGCATCGTCACGAGCACGTTGCCGGGCTTGATGTCGCGGTGGACGATGCCCTTCTGGTGGGCGTGGTGGAGCGCGTCGCAGACGCCGATGAAGAGCTCCAGCCGCTCGCGCGTGCTGAGGCTCGACGAATCGCAATACTCCGTGATGGGGATGCCCTTGACGAGCTCCATGACGAAGAACGGGCGGCCCGTCGGCGTCGTGCCCGCGTCGAGCACGCGCGCGATGTTCGGATGGTCCATCATCGCCAGGGCCTGGCGCTCCCCGTCGAACCGCGCCATGATCTGGCGCGAGTCCATTCCGGGCTTGAGAATCTTGATCGCGACGCGCCGACGCACCGGGTGCGTCTGCTGCGCCATGTACACGAACCCGAACCCCCCCTCACCGAGCATCTGCAGAATCTGGTATGGACCGATCTGCTCGAGGCCCTCCGCCGCCCGCCCAAGGCTGCCCGCCGGACTCGCGCTGCCCGAACCCGACCCGCTCGCCCCGCCTGTGTCGTTCGACGCTGACGGATCGACCGTCGCATCAAATGCACCAAGAGGCGAGACCGACCCCGTAGGCGGCGCACCGGCATTTGGCGGCGTTTTTTCCGGCGAACGCTCCATGCAAAATGAGTGTAACCGATTACCCGGCCCGGTGCCCCGTGATCACGCCAGACCTCACTCAGGGCCTTTCAGGCAACGGCGACATGCGCCGATAGATCGGCAACTCCACGCCCGGCCGAAGCCATCGATCGCAGAAATTCCATGCCGTCAGCCCATCTTCGCACGCCGGTTCCAGCAGGTAGCACACGAGGCTGCCCAGCGGCTGCCCGGTGCGGACCAGCCAGCTCCCGTGACCCAAAAGAGCCGTTCTCGGCCGCTCCAGCACGTCGACCCGCGCGAGCGCATGCCCCTGAAAAAGCCGCGTCGCCTGCGTCACGTCCCCGACCTCGAGCGCCACCACGTCCGCTTCGAGCCCCCCGGGCAGCTCCTCGATCTCGATCCCGTGCCGGCGCAGATTCTCCACGATTGCCTCCGCGCCCTCGGCGTGCGCGATGAGGTACGCCCACGGCCGCGGCACGCTCTGCACCACCTCAAACCGGTCCCACAGCTCCACGCTGTATTCTCGCTCGCGCCCCGTGCTCTGTATCCGCCCGTCGCGCTCCTCTTCTTCATAGCCGAGAATCGTGGCGGGCTCGTCCCACTTCGCGGCCTTCGTCCGAATCGCGACGTGATCATCAGGGTCCGCGACGGCGTTCCCGCACGCAGTCGCCCGCGCGTCCGCCTCGCTCAGCACACGCCTGATCTCCTCGCGCCGCTCGCTCGCCAGTTCAAGAACCGACCGCACGAAGTCGCGCGTCGCCAGCACGCGATCCTTGAACGGCGCATACGCGTACGCCTCGCTCAACACGCTGATCCGATTGCGGAGCCCCACGTAGTTCGTCCCGTAGCGCGCCTCGGCGGGGAAGGTCTCCCAGCGGGAGTGTTCGTTCACGCCGCGCTTCCCTTCGCCGAACGCGCCCTCAAACGAGCCGTACCAGAACGCCTTCCATCGCCCCGGCCGCTCAAACCGCCGGCGCAGAGCGGGAAAGAACTCGTCGCGCGAGAACCGATTCAGCTCCGCATCGCCCGCGGGCATCTTCGGCCCTGCGTACGTGATGACAAAGCGGTGCAGCGACCCGTTGGTCGTGTGGCAGTCGATGAACACGTGCGGGTCCCACTCCACGAGGAACCGCACCAGCCCGCGCGTCTCCGGGGCCTCGAGCTTCACGAAATCGCGATTGAGATCAAGCCCCTTCGGCGGCAAGCCATTCTCACGGATCCCCACGCCCTGCTCCGGCCCGTTCTGCCCCGGTCGATGTCCCGGGTCGATCCGCTCGTTCCCGTCGGCGTTGTAGATCGGCGCGAGCGCGATCACCAGGTGCTTGAGGAGCGGACGCAGGTCGTCCTCATCCGCCGCCTGCAGCCCGAGAATCTGCCGCGCCAGCATCGGCAGCGACTCCTTCCCCTCGACCTCGCCCGCGTGGATGTTCGCGATCGCCAGCACCACGAGCTTCCCGTCGCGCTCCACCTGCGCGCGGGCCTCCGCGGGCGTCGCCACCGGCGGATCAGCAATGATCAGCAGAGGGATCTCACGCCCCTCTCCCGTCGTGCCCAGGCTCGCCCGTCGCGCCAGGGGTGACGCCGCCGCCAGCCGATCGAGCAGCGACACCACCTCGGCGTGCAGCGCCGTGGCGCGAAACGCGCTCTCTTCCGCGCGCGTGTGCAGCGTCGGCGGCTCGCCCGCCGCCACCACGCCGATGAACACACTCACCACCACCGACGCCATCCGAAATCTCATGCTTACTACCCTTCAGCACCGTCGCGGCGGCCGCGCTCGCTCCGAACGATTGCGGACCAATCGCCGCCTCGCTCCACCCATGATCACTTGTTCTCAAAGCTCTTATCCGGCTTGGCGGGCGGCACCGCGGGCAGGACCGGCTGCTCGCGCATCCGCTGCTGCAGATACGTGATCGCCGCCTCGAGCTGCGCGTCCTTGCCCTGAAACGTCGCGTGCGGCAGGTTGTCGACCACGATGTCCGGATCAACCCCGTGCCCCTCGATCAGCCACACGCCCTCCGGCCCCCACACGCCGGTCTCGGCGGCCGAAGCGATGCCCCGATCGACGAGCACGTTGCTCGACGAGAGCCAGATCTCGCCGCCCCAGGTGCGCGTGCCGATGACCTTGCCCAGCCCCAGCCGCCGGAACCCCTCGCTGAACGCTTCGCCGTCCGACGCCGTGCGCTCGTTGCACAGCACCACCATGTGCCCGCGGAACGCGTACTGCATGTTCCACACGGCCGGGTTCCCGACCCGAGGCGACCAGTAGAACCATGCCTTGCGCAGGAGCTTCCCCAGAATCCACGAGTCGATGTTGCCGCCGCGATTGTGGCGCACGTCGATGATCAGACCGTCGCGGTTGAAGACGGGGTAGTAACCCTTGACCCAACTGGTGATATCGCCGCGGCCCATGGCGCGCAGGTGCACGTAGCCGATTTTCCCCTCGCCCATCCGCTCAACATCGAGCCGGCGCGAATACTCCCAGTCGGTGTAGCGCAGGTCGTTCTCGGATCCCTGCGTGATCGGCACGACGATGACGCTCCGCGCTTCGCCGAACGCCGGCGCTTCGGGCGCGGCGCCTGCCGGTTGCGCCGGCTTCAGTCGCAGGAGCACCTGCTGCCCGGCCTTGGCGCGCAGGAGCATCGAATAATCGGGCACGCTCAGCGTGGGCGTGCCATCGATCGATTCGATCACGTCGCCGACCTTGGCGCCCACCTCGGGCCTGGCGAGCGGGCTGACGCGCCCGGGGTCGTCGGCCTCGCACTGGTAGATCCGCGTGATGCGCCAGCCGCCCGCGGCATCATCGCGTTCGAGCACCCCGCCGAGAGCCGCAACGCCGATCTCATCGGGCCCTTCACGCTGGTCCCCGCCGCGCACGAAATGGTGCAGCGCCGAAAGCTCTCCGACCATCTGCGCGATGAGATCATTGAGTTCGGCACGCGTCGTCACGCGCTCGACCAGCGGCAGGTACTTGTCGAGCATGGCGCGCCAGTTCACGCCGTGCATCGCCGGGTCGTAGAAGTAGTCGCGCATCAGCCGCCACGAATCGATGAACATCTGCCGCCACTGCACCCGCGGCACCACCGAAAGCGTCCATCCCGAGAGACTCACCTGCTTCCTGGGCATGTCGCTGGGCGGGCTCGCCGATGCATCGATGATCGAAAGCGAATCGCGCTGCCGCACGAGCAGCTTGGCGCGATCCTGCGACATCTCGTAGCTCGACACATCCGCGAGCAGCGTCTTGAGCTCCACGTGCTCGTTCCTGATCTCCACCGCGGCGAGCGAGTTCTTGCGCTCATACGCCATCGGCGCCGAGAGCAGGAAGAGCGCCTTCTTCCCCGCCTGCAATCGCTCATAATTGCCCGACGGGATCGGCACCTCGTACAGCCGCTCGCTCAGCCCTTCGAGCACGATCTCGACCCGCGCGGGCGCGTCCGCTTTCTTGCCCTTTTCGCTCTTTTCGCCCTTCTCGTCACCCTCGGGCTGAGCGTCGGCCTTCGGCTCGCCCGCGGGCTGCATTCCATCCGCGACGGCGGGCTTCCCCGCTTCCTTCTCCTTCTCCTTGTCCGAGTCCTTCCTGTCCTTCTCCTTCGGCGCGAGTTCATCGCTCGGCTGGAAGGGCCAGCGCTCCCCCGGCTTCAGCCCCAGCGCGTAGACCTTGGTCGACTCGTCAAAGTACGGATCAGGCTGGTTCGCGCCCCACGGGCTTGGCTGCAGCGAGCGCAGGTTCCGATCCGACAGAAAATACAGCCACTTGCCGTCGGCGCTCCACGCCGGCGAATAGCTCGTGTACCGATCCGTGGTGACCTGCGTCACGCGATGGTCATCCACTCCGTAGAGGCGCACGACCTGGAACGTGTTGTCGGCCCGGGCGGTATACGCCAGCCAGCGGCTGTCGCCCGACCACGTCAGCCCTTCAAAGCTGTCATCGCTCGTCGTGTCGATCCGCGTGCTCGTGCGCGCGCTCACGTCGTAGATCCACAGCGCCTGGTTCTTGTCGTGATGCGCAATGAGCTTGCCGTCGGGCGAGGGCACCGCGTCCCACCGCAGCACCGTTCCGTCGCTGGTGAGCTGCTCCGGCTCGCCCAGCCCGTTCGCCGGCAGCTTCCACAGTTCAATCTCGCCTGACTTGTCCGAGAGGGCGATGAGCGACGCGCCGTCGGGTGTAAACCGCGCTCCGCGATACCGGATCGAATCATCCCGGCACACGTTGACGATCCGCCCCTGCCGGTGCGGCGCCACGAACACCTGCCCGCGCGCCACCATCACCACGCGGTCGCCGTCGGGCGAAATCGCCGCGCTCGTGAGGTATTCCATCGGCTTCTCGACCCAGCGCTCGCGCATCTGGTCGAGATCGGTGTCAAGCGAAATCGGCACCGCGGCATTCGCACCGGTCGCCAGGTCGAGCGTCCACAGATCGGCGCCGAGCTGATACACGATCTTCCCGCCGCCCCCCCCGCCCGGCCCGGCGTCGTCGATCGATCCGCCCTGCGCGTCGAAGCCCTTGTGGCGCGTGTGCTGCTGCAGGTCCTTCCCGTCGGGGCGCATCGACCAGATATTCATGTGCCCGTCGCGATCGGTCAGGAAGTACACCCGCCCGCCGTCGGGCGTCCGCCGGAACATCGCCCGCTTGCTCGTGCCGGCGTAGTCCGGCGTGAGCGCGATCGCCTCGCTCCCCGGACCGTCCCATCGCCACAGGTTCTGTGCCGTGCCGCCCTTGTAGCGCTTGGTCGAAGACCCCTGGAACTGCAGCCGCGTGAAGAACAGGGGCGCCGCGCCGCCCGATGGAGCGACGCCATACGCCCCGTCCGCCGCCTGCCAGAGTTCGACAAGCTCCCGCGCCCCGCTCGACGGGTTGATCAGCGTGAGCTGGAAATTCGGCAGCGTGCTGAACCGCTCCGTCGCGGCAATGATCTTCCCATCGGGCGTCCACCCGCACACCCAGCACCGCACACCGTCAAATGTCAGCCGCTTGGGCAGCCCGCCCGCCAGCGGCATCACGTACACCTCCGGCGGCCCCTCATAGTGCCCCGTGAACGCGATCCACGCACCATCGGGCGAGAACGCCGGCCACAACTCTTCATTCAGATGACTCGTCAGGCGCGTGGCCTTGCCTCCCGCCGTGCCGACGCGCCAGAGGTCTCCCTCGGCGACAAACACAATCGTGTCGCGGTAGATCGTGGGGTGCCGGTAGTAACCCACCGGCGTTCCGCTCGGCGCCGCGGTCACGCCCATGTTGGCCGGCGCCTGTCCCGCGCTCACGGGCGGATCGACGATCTCCCAGGTCCCCGTGCCCCCGCGAGCGGGCGGCTCATGGATCGGCGCCCCCCCCGCGCTGACCGTCGCCGAGAGAAAGAGACTCGCCGCGAGTAAGTGAGATTTGCCCATAGATCCAGAGTGTACCGGGCGGCCCCGGACCCGTGGCGGACGCTCCGCATCCGCGGAAACGCGCACGACACTCCGCCCGAGCCGCTCGACTCGCTCCTCTGGATGCGCCCGACGCGGCACGCCGTCAGGCCCCGTGATTCCAACCTCGTCGCGACCGCCTCACCGCCGCCGGCGCAGCGCCGCGAGGATCCCGAAACCGGCGAGCGCCGCCGCCCCGGGTGCCGGCGCGATCCCCACGTTGTCGAGGTCAAATGTCACCGGCGTCGCCTGCCCCGCCAGGCCCGCGCCCACGAGCACGCCGATCTGAACGCGCGAGATGTTGCCGAACGCCGTCGCAAACGCCGGCGCCGGAAACGTTTCATAGATGAACGGCGTCGTTTCCAGGATCGGCACCGTGAACGTCGTCCACGTGTTCGGCTGCACCGGCGCTTCGAGCAGCGCCACGATCCCCGGCCCGAACTCCGGGCTCATCCGCGCGAAGAAATCGATCGGGCCAGAGCCGTCGTGCCGGACGCTGAACGTGAGCGAGGTCACCCCCGACGTGAACCAGTTGCCCACGAACGCATTCCCGCTCGACCCGAAGTTGCCCTGCCCGCGGAACATCAGCGGCTGGTCGCCCGGGTTGCTCGCCGCGAAGCTGAACATCCGGCTGCCATACGCCGAGCCGTCCGGCCCGCCGCTCATCGGATAGCTCAACGGCGTAAACGGGCTCGCCGCCGCTGACCAGTTGGCCATCGCGGAGTCGAACGTCTCCGTGAACGGATTGATGACCCCAAAGGCCGCGGCTGGAAGGGCAAACGCCCCCAGACCGGCGGCGACGGACGCGCGGCGCAGTTTCATCGCGATCTCCTTTCCTCCTCCGCCGCAAAGGTACGCGGGCGACGCGCGAATTCCAAGCGCTCCGACCCCGGCTTCGCCGCGCATATTCAGGTGAATCTGGGACCCCTGCGCCTCCCGTTCGGCGCCTTGGCCGCCGCCCGCGCTTCAGCTCGCCTTCGCGCAGTGCTCCGCCTCGGGCAGCAGGTCACCCACCCGGCAATGACGGATCACGTCGCCGATCGGCTTCGGCGCATCCGACACCACCAGCGTGCCGCCAGACGCCTCCACCACCCGTTGCAGGCGCGCCAAAACCCCCACGCCCAGGCTCGAGATGAACGTCACGCCGCTCAGGTTCACCACCACCCGCCTCGGCGAAGTCACCGCCAGCAGCCGCGCCACCCGGTCCAGCGTGTCCAGGTTGCGGACCCCCGCGTCGCCGGTCAGGCGCAGCGTCAACTGGTCATGCCGCGAATCAATGCTCGTTCTCAAGGTGCTCATGAATCGATTCCCCGCACGCGTGCCGTATCTGAACCCGGCTGCACTCACAAGACGCTCAACCGACCCTCAGGTACTCGGAATTCCGCGACGAATCTTGCAGTATCAGCATTCCACCCGAGATGCCGCCCGCCTGCTTTGGTTTCTCACCCTTGGCGTGAATCGTTCCGTGAACCGCCAAAAATGATCAGGGGAGAGGTTGCGGCAGGCCTTGTCCCTGGCGTGCCGTGGCCCTCTCCCCTGTTCTACGGGGCGGTGGATCTCTCTCCTCCGCCTCGCTCTCTCCCTTGGGAAGGTTTCCCGGTTTCCCGGGATGGGTCGGCAAGAGCCGCCCATGGAGTGTCGTGTCGGGATGTCAAGGGAGTATCGTTGCGCGCGACCGGGGTCGCGATGCGTCTGGTTCAGTTCAAGTCACTCGGCGTTGCCCTCGTCGGCCTCGCCCGATGCCCCGCCGCTGGCCTGTTTGTCGAGCAGCTTGCGCAGGTAGCTGTTCTCCCGGCGCGTTGCTTCAAGATCAAACAGCACGTATTTGATGCTCAGGCGGAGATAGTCGAGCGATTCCTGCAGGTCGGCCACCGTCTTCTTCATGCGGTCGTGCCGGTTGCGGGTTTCGTCAGCGAGTTTCCCGAGTTCCTCGCGCTTCTCGGGGGAGATGCCGTTGATCTGCGTGATCAGGTCGCCGAGCTTCTGCTGGAAGTCCTGTTCGTCCATGCTCGTTCCTCCGGCTCGTGTCTGGGGATGGAGTCGCCGCACGCACTCGAACGCGGCTCCCGCCCCATCACCCTTGGCGTCGTCCGGCCGGAGTACGAGTCGCCGGTCAAAGGTGGGGGGCGGGAACGCGTCCGGGAGAAGATGAACAACCGGCGGGCCGCGCAGCACCGCACCCGCATGCCAATCCGCTCGTCCCGATAAAACCGACCCCGCCGCTCTCGAAAGCCGCTTGCCAGCGCTCGGCGACCGAGAATCGATCTTCCCCCGCGGTCCGGTTGTGCGATCTGTTGCCCCCCGGCAGCGCCCGCGGGCGCGCGTCAGTCGAGCCGGCGCAACACCTGCTGCGCGAACTTCGGGGCCGTGCGCTGAGCCTCCGCCAGCAACCCCGGCTCGGTCTTGCGAAGCTCCTGCGCCAATCGCCGCAGATGCTCATCGCGGACCTGGATGAACCGCCGGAACAGCTCCTCGAGCTCGTGCCGGCTGAACTTGGTCATCGGGTCCTTGAGCCCCGACTGCATCGCGGCCCAGTCCAGGAGCGAGCTCCCCTCACCCGTGAACCGGTAGAGCGCCATGGTGGCGGCGAGCCTCGACCGGGGCGTCGCGAATGGATCCTTCGCGTCGTCCGGTATCCTGAGCATCAGCTCCTTGACCGAGACCGCATTCCCTGCCGCAAGCGGGTCATCCCGCTTCTCAGGCTCGGCGATGAGCATCGGCACTTCGTCGGGCGCGCGCAAGTCGGCCAGGGCAGTGCTGATGGTCTTCATCCCGGCGCGCTCGAAGCGGATCACGAGCCGCTGGCACGCCTTGCCTTCGTGCTGCTCGCCGGCGGCAGACGTGACGACCCCGACACCCCACTCGGGGCGGCCGGCATGGACGAGTCGGTCGCCGAAGGACCAGTGTTTGACGAGCATGGGTTCGTCAAGCGTAGCCACGCCGCCAAGCCCTGATTCAGCAATCCGGCGTGAAGCACGCGTTGATCGAGCACCCAAGGTCAACCGCGTTCTCCACCTCGTCCCGTTGACGTCGGCATCCTTGCACGACGGGGTTGCACAGAAGTCCGGGCCGTGCCACGGAAGTCGGCCGTGCGATCTCAGTGCTCCGCGATGCCTTGCAGAGTCACGACCTGCGCCAGCCTCCCGAAAGGGGCGCCGTCAACACGGGCTCCTCGCTGCACACACAAGTCGCCGAGCCGACTTGTGTGCCACGCTCCCGCGATCGGTCCCGAAGGGGCGTGCGGCCTACTATTGCAGCCCTGCGCCCCCAGCCATGCCGGAACGAGCGATCATCGCCCGCCCGACATCCTTACGGAGCATTGACACGCCATGATTGAAGCCCTCAAGAGCGATGAGATCATCAACAAGGTCGGCGGGCGGTTCAAGCTCTGCGCGCTGATCCAGCGTCGCATCGTCCAGCTCATGGACGGCGCCCGGCCCATGGTCGAGCGCGACGGACGCTCCGACCTCGAGCTCGCCGTCGAGGAGATCCTGCTCGACAAGATCAAGCCCGAGTTCGACACGACCGACCCGGACCTCAAGGCCGCGCTCCCGCACCTGGTGAAGTAACGTTCGCGATTTCGGCTCAGGGAAGGGGAGAGCGCGGGGGGCAGGAGGCCCGATGCGGCGCGCATTCTCCCCATCGCTGTGCCCTCCCCTCGCCCCGTCCATCAAATTCGCACGCGACTAGCGCGCGGGGTCTTCGTATTGCATGGCGCACACGACGTTCCCTTCGCTGTCGGCGAAGCGGATCATCGTTCCGACCGTAGGAATGGTCGCCTTGGGCATGAGAATCCTGCCGCCGTGCTTTTGAATCGCGGCGATCACCGCGTCGAGATCGGGCACCGAGAGCGTGCATTCGTATCCTGCGAGCGTGACCCCGGGAACGACCTCGAAGCTCTTCTGGAGCGCGCCCATGACGCGCCCGCCGCGGCCCGGCCCATCCGTATGGACGAGGTAGAAATCGGGCGGGCCGAACGGCTCGAAGCCCCAGCCGAAGGTCCGCTCGTAGAACCGACGGGCTCGCTGGGTGTCGGCGGCGCAGACTGCAAAGTGAGACAGGTGGTTGGCCATGCGTGCATCCTTGAAAGGGTTGGAGATTGCCTCGTGATGAGGGCAAGGTACGCGATCGGACGCGTTGCGCCAAGTCGATATGATGCCGACTCATGTCGATTCGACGCCAACCCGCGCTGCGTCCCGTGGACGAGCGATTCCTCATCGTCCGTTCCCTGGTGGCCCGGTGCGCGCCCGGCCTGCGCACGTCTTCGCCTTCGCAGGGCTGGCATCGGCTCATCGCCGCCAGCTCGGGCGTCATGATCGTGCGCACCCCTCGGGCGGCCTGGTCCTGTCCCGCGCGCAACGCCGTGTGGACGCCCGCCGGCGTGCGTGCCGACCTGGAGACCTGCGGCGAAACGACGCTGCGCGTGCTTCACATCCGGACCACGCTCGAACCCGACCTGCCGGATTCGCCGCGCGTGGTGGATGTCAGCACGCTGCTTCGCGCGACGATCGAGCGCATCGCGATGCTTCCGGGCCTTGATCGCCGCATCGGCTGGCACGCGGCACTCGCGCGCCTGCTGCTGCACGAGATACGAGCCGGTGCCGCGACCCCGAGCGAGCTGCTGTGGCCGAGCGATAGCCGCGCCATGCGCATCGCCGCCATCCTCCAGACCGCACCGGGCGACCGGCGTCGGCTGTCGGTGCTCTGCCGGGGCCAGGGCGTGAGCGCCCGTACGACGCAGCGGCTCTTTCCTTTGCAGACCGGTCTGACGTTCGAGGCGTGGCGACAGCGTCTGCGATTGCTCCACGCAACCCGACTTCTCGCTGAGGATCGCAAGATCGCCGACGTCGCCCGCGCCTGCGGATACCGCAGCCCCAGCGCCTTCATTGCCGCGTTTCGGCGCCACCGCGGCTCCACGCCCGGCGCCTATGCCGGGATCGACGCACGTCAATGATCCCGGCGTACTGTCTGGCATGTCCGCGGCCGTCACGCACCCAGACCTCGGTCCGCTCAGCGGTCGCCGCATCCTCATCGGCGTCACCGGCGGAATCGCGGCGTACAAGACCTGCTGGGTCGTCTCGCGCCTCGCGCAGGCGGGCGCTGAGGTCACGGTCGCGATGACCGAGTCGGCCACAAGATTCGTGACGCCGCTGACCTTCCAGGCCCTCTCGGGCCGGCCGGTGTACACGAGCCCGTGGGAGCATGTCGAAAGCCACGACCCGCAGCACGTGAGTCTCGCGCGGTCCGCCGCGGTTGCGCTGGTGGCGCCGTGCACGATGGACTGCATGGCCAAGCTGGCGACGGGCCGCACCGACGACGTCGTCACGCTCATCCTCAGCGCCATCGACCGCGAACGCACCCCGGTGCTCCTGGCGCCGTCGATGAACGACGCGATGTGGCGCCAGCCGAGCACCCAGCGGAACCGCAAGCAGCTCGTCGACGACGGCTTCCGCATGATCGGCCCGGGCGAGGGCTGGCAGGCCTGCCGAACCGTCGGCGCGGGACGCATGAGCGAGCCCGATGAACTGCTCGCGGCGATCGTGAGCGCGGCTGGCGCGTCGCGCGCCTGATCGCGCAACGAAAAACCCGCGGCACGATCAACGCGCCGCGGGCTTCAAGGAGTTCAGATTCGTCCGACCGATCCGCTCAGCACGGACCGAAGTACGTGTTGATGAAGTCGCCCAGGTCGTCGGGGTCGATGTTGGCGTCGCCGTTGACGTTGGCCTGACCGCACGGCGGGATCGAGAAGTAGCAGTCGATGAAGTCGCCCAGGTCGTCGGGCGTCACGACACCATCGCCGTTGAAGTCGGCGGCGCACGCGGGCGCGTCGGGGACATCGAGCCCGGCGATGGTGATGGTGTTGGGGGTGCCGGGCTTGAAGAGGGCGATGCTCGCCTCGCCGAGCGTGGGCGGGCGGTTCACGACGAAGGACATGTTGTACATCGTGCCCCAGCGGAGGGCGTTGGCGTTGGGGTTCTGGCCGAACTTCTGCGTGCTGCCCCAGCGGAACGTGCCGACCACGGTGTCTCGCGCGGTGCCCCACGGCGTATTGCTGTACACCTCGCCGCTGTGATAGGTCGGCGCGGAGAAGAACACGCTGGTGATCTCGGCGTTCCCGTCGACGGGAACCTGGAAGCTCTCGCCCGAGCGGTCGGAAGTCAGGTTGTAGACGGCGTATTCGTAGCGCCAGGTGCCGTTGCCGTTGTCATACGCGCGGGACGCCGCGAAGAAGCGGCCCTCGCCCGGAACATCGACCGCCATCACCTTGACGGCGGCATCGGGCTGGTTGAGGCCCAGGCCGTGGTCCTGCCAGGCGTAGATCGCCGGTCGGCCGATCTGGGTGGTGTCAGCCGGAGACCAGACGTAGGTCGGCGCGCCGCCGGTGTTGGCGACCGTCATGCGCCGGTACGAAGCGTTGTTGAGCTTGTTCTGCGCGGGTTCTTCGGTGCAGACGTAGATGCCCTCGGCGATGTAGAGCGCGCCGGCAAACGTGGTCGCCGACATGTCGCTCTCGCGCACCTGGCAGCGCCGCCAGATTGCGTCGCCGCTGCCCGAAGGGATCGGCGAGAAGGCGCCGGTGTAGGCATTGATGAGCGAGCGGCCGATCAGGCGCGACTGACCACCGTTGAATCCGGAGCTGTAAATGTCGCGGCAACCGGGACGAAGCCCGAAGCCCGACGAAGAGCACGTGAGACCGCAGCCCGAGCCGTTGGCGACGCAGCACCCGCCCTTGGCGTTGCCAAGGCCGATCTGCACCAGGCGTCCGCCGTGCAGGCGGAACGCGTTCATGCCCAGGCCGGGCGTGCCGCCGTTGATCCACGACAGGGACGACGTGCCGATGTTGCAGGTCCACGACCCCCACGCGTAGGCGTGGACGCCGCCAACCGGTCCATAGTGCGACGCGTCCTGAATGTTGGAGTGCGTGATGTCAGCGCCGGGTGCGCCCTGACCGAGCGCCGTCCCCGAACACAGCAACGTGCTCGCGGCCACTCCGACCGCGATCGAAATGCGACGACGCCAAACTGCGCAGAAACCCATACGTGCTCCTTTCGTGGACCCGCGAGAAAACCCTGCCACGCTTGCCCCTCTTCACTTCGCGCGCGAATGCGCGGCCGAATGGCCGAGAACTCAAGTCTAACCGGTTCCACCATTTCCGCAAGGCAAACCCCCGAACACCCTTCATTCACCCAACCCCTCCATCATCGCCCCAAAAGGGTGAAGCTTCTCTTATCCCGGTGCCTTGCTAACAATCTGCCCATGAATGGACCCAGCCGTATGGATTGGATCGCGCGCCGCGCCGTGCTCGGTGCGTGCGTTCTTGGTTCGCACGCGCTCACCCTCTACGCCCAGCCCACTGCCCCGCCGGATCCGGATCCCCAGGCCCCCCGCCCGGCTTCGACATCCAACGCGCGTCAAGGCGTCGGCCTGCGCGTGCCCGAGGGCGTCAAGGCCCTGCGCGATCTCGTCTACGCACGCGTCGATGATCGCGAGCTCAAGCTCGATCTCTACTTGCCCGCGTCCGCTCAGCCGGCCGAAGGCCACAAGCCCGAAGACATCGCCCCGGTGCCGCTGATCGTCTGGGTTCACGGCGGCGGCTGGCGCGGCGGCACCAAGGCCGTCTGCCCGGCGCTCCCGCTCACCGCCAAGGGCTTCGCCGCCGCGAGCGTCGAATACCGCTTTGTGCAGGACGCGACCTTCCCCGCGCAGATCCACGACTGCAAGGGCGCGATCCGCTGGCTGCGGGCCAATGCCGACAAGTACCGCCTCGACCCGGAACGCATCGGCGTCTGGGGCGCGTCCGCCGGCGGGCACCTCGTCGCGCTCCTGGGCACCAGCGCGGGCGTTGAGAACGCCGAGGGTGACGTGGGCGGCAATCCCACCTTCAGCAGCCGCGTGAACGCCGTCTGCGACTGGTTCGGACCCACCGATCTTGTCGCGATCCTCGGGCCCGACGCCGCCAACGCCGACCCCGACAACGGCGGCCGACTCCCGCCCGCGGGAACGCTCGTCACCGACCTCATGGGCTGCTGGCCCAAGAAATGCGCCGACCTCTATCGCCTCGCGAATCCGATCTCGTTCGCGTCAAAAGATGACCCGCCGTTCCTCATCATGCACGGCGACGCCGACCCGCTCGTGCCGCTGGCGCAGAGCGAGGCGCTCCATGCCGCCCTCGAAAAAAGCGGCGTGCGCTCCAGACTGCACGTGGTGAAGGGGCACAAGCACACGTCGTTCCGCGGCGCGGATCTCGACATGGTCGGGGCGTTCTTCGAGGCCGAGCTTCGCCCCAGCGCGCCCGCCCATCCCCCCGCGGAGAAGCGCAAGGACTCAGACAAGCAGTAGTTGATCGACCGCGGCTGCGAACCGCTCGGCTCAGCCCTCGACATCGAGCGACCGGCCCAACCGGATCGCCGTGGCGGCCTCGTTCGCATCACCCGGACGGGAATAGAACGGCAGCGCCCCGCGGGGCGCCGGATTCGCGCCGCGAAAATCCACGCTGCCGGGCACGACCCCGCCCACGAGCAGGTCGATCCCCGGGGAGCGCTCCACAACAGGCGGCGACGAGGGCACCGCGGGGCCGATGCGCCCGGCGGGGTCTGCTCGATCCACGCCTCCCTGAGCCGAATGCACCCGCGCGACGGGCGCGACGGGCGGGCGCTGCCCAAGGCCATAGGCCTGGGCGAGATGCAAGGGCACGTGGCTGGAGACTCCGTCGAGCGCCATGGACGAGATGGTATCGGGAGACGCGTCATCGCGCGTTCACCTTTTCTTTGCGTTCGGGAGTCATGTTCACCCTGAACAAGTGCCGATCGATGACTATGCTCAGTGTTCAGTGGTTTCGTCGATCGCGCGGGACGTCGGTTCGAGCGCCGGGCGCACCGGTGACATCAATCCCTGCGTCCGAATCGCTCGGCACGACGAACGCATTCCCGAGGCTGGTACACATGGCTTCCAACACGTCGGCGCCGAACTCCGGAACTGAAGGCGCGCCTTCACCTTTGCCGCTCGGACCCCGCGAGATCGCCATCGGCCGCGAAGTGCAGCAGCTCAAGGAGCGCCTCGTGCGTGAGGCGACGCTGGCGATCGGCATGCTCGAGGCCGCGATCGACGCGCTCCTGCGGCTCGACCCCGAGGCCGCTCGTGCCGTGATGCGCCGCGATGACGAGATCGACCGCGAAGAGGTTCACATCGAGGAAGAAGCGCTGCGCATCCTCGCCCTCTACCAGCCCTTCGCGCGCGACTTCCGCACCGTCGCCACGCTCCTCCGCATCAACGCCGATCTCGAACGCGTCGGCGATCACGCGCACTCCATCGCCAAGCTCGCCACCAAGATGGCCCCGCTCGGTGTCCCGCAGTGGCCGACAGCGCTCAAGGAGCTCACGTCGCGCGTCCCCATGCTCTGCCACGCGCTCCTCAACACGCTCCTCACCGAAAACGTCGAATCGGCCCGCTCCATCTTCCTCAAGGACCGCGACATCGACTCGCTCGACAAGCGCGTCTTCGAGGAATCGCTCGACCTCATGGAGGACACCCGCGAGAGCAAGACCCGCGGCATGTACATGTACCGCTGCGGACGCGAACTCGAACGCGTCGGCGACCTCATGGTCAACATCGCCGAAGACGTCGTCTACCTCGGCACCGGGTCCATCGTCCGCCACGAGGAAAAGAAAAAGATGCACGCCAGCAAGGCGGGGTGAGCGGTCCGCCCGTTCCACGGAAACAAGAGTTCCGCTTTGCCCGCATGCTCCCGGGCACGCGATCGGTATCATGCCCGCGGAGGTGTGGCGTGTCAATGGCGCATGGACCTGTCATGTCGCTGGCATCGCTGGCCTGCACCGCTGCGGGGCCCTCCGATCTCCGGCAACGTCACCGGGAGCATCGCCGTGGGCAAGGTCCGCAGGCTCGTTGCCGGCGGCAGCGCCCTCGGGTCCTACCCCTTCGGCACCATCCGCCCCACCGTCCGCGGCTGCCACGGCCAGCGCTCCAGCAACCGCCGAACGTCTGCCACCGTCACGGCGTTGATCCGCTCCAGCTCCTCCTCCAGCGTCGTGTGCTCGCGCAGGTAGAGCCACTGGCGCCCGAGCCGGTGCATGCGCCCTTCGGGGCGCTCGCCCGCGAGCGTGACGCCCGTGGCGATCTTGGCGCGGATGCGCTCCACGTCGTCGTCGCTCACGCTCGTCGCGAGGCCGGCAATCTCGCGATCGACCACGCCCAGCACCTCATCGAGACGGTCGGGCTCGCACGCGACGAGCACGCGGAAATCGCCGATCCCGTCGTGCGGCTCAAAGCTCGCGCTCGCCTCTTCCGCCAGCCCGGGTTCGACCAGGGCCCAGTGCAGGCGGCTGTTGTCCGGCCCGCCCAGCGCCTGCGCCATGATGAACGCCGCGTACCGCTCCTCATCGCGCATCCCCGGCCCGGGCGCAAACAGCATCGCGTACCCACGCCCGACCTTCTCGCTGTGCGTCGTGAACGCGCCCCCCGCGACCCTCGGCGGCGTCGCATCGCGATCGGCCCGCGTCGTCGTCCATGACCCGCACATCTCCTCCGCGTGGCGCACGGCACGCTCGAAATCGACGCGCCCCGCCAGCGCGAGCACCGTGTTGTCCGCCGAGTACCGCGCGTCAAAGTACGTCCGCATCTGCGCCGACTGCAGCGCGCCGATCGTCTCCTTCGTCCCCAGCACTCGATGCGCCAGGCCGCTCCCGGCGTAATGCTCCTCCACGCACTTCTCGTAGAGCACCCACGCCGGGTCGTCGTCGTACATCGCGATCTCTTCGAGGATCACCCCGCGCTCCGTGTCGAAATCCGACTCGCGCAGCGCCGGGCGCATCATGTCGGCGAGCACCTCGAACGCCTTGGGCAGGTGCTCGGGCAGCGTCGCGGCATAGAACGCCGTCATCTCGTTGCTCGTGTACGCATTGGCCTTGGCGCCGAGCTCGTCAAACTCGCGGTTGACGTCCTCGCTCGTGCGCCGCTCCGTCCCCTTGAACATCATGTGCTCGAGGAAGTGGCTGACGCCCATGACCTCCGGGCGCTCGTCGCGCGCGCCCGTCCGCACGAAGAACCCGCACGCCGACGTCGCCGCCGAGTCGTCTCGCTCGGCGATGATCGTCAGTCCGTTGCTCAGGGTGTGATGCTCAAAACTCGTCGGCATGACACGAGCGTATCGCGCTCGATCCGCCCGGCACGATCCCTGTCGACCGTTGCCGCCGCAGGGTTCTGCTTGCATTCGTAGGTCGAAGTGCCCGCGCAACCCCGGTACGGTCATTATCCACTGGCAATTTCATGCCGTTTCGGTAGAGTTCGGGGGGGCGATGTCAACTGCCGCGATCGTCGGCAAAGGCTGTAAACATGAATCTGCGTCGCGCTGCGTGTGTTCCCGCCTTCCTCGCCGTCTGGCTTTCCGGGGCGCCGCTCGCCGCCCAGACCGACAATCCCGAACTCGAAGGCAACGACACCAAGGCCACCGCCACGAACGCCTTCAGCGGCGGCCCGGGCATGGTGCCAGGCGACACCCTTTCCGGCATCACCGTCAGCGCCTCCGGCTCGGGTCTCGACTACTTCCTTGTGCGAACCGCCACCCTGCCGCCGGGCATCTATCGGCACCAGCTCGTGCTCACCTCCGCCACCGGCGGGCACACGACCACCATCCGAGGGCTGAACGTCGCCGCCGCGCCGGCCGACACGCTTCCGGGCATCCCGTGGGATGGCGTCGTCGGCGTGCCGGGCATGTTGGACGCGACATTCCAGACCGGACAGATCATGGGCGCCAGCCGCCTCAACGCCTGGTATGGCACCGGTCGCGGCGAACAGATCTACTACCGCGTCGCCGGCACGGCGTCAACCACCGCTTCGTACGTGGTCACGCTCCAATCCTCGTCGGTGAACATCGTGCCCCTGGGCACGTTCGTCGAAGGGGTCATCCGGTTCAACTTCGCGGGCCAGGGACACACCAGCGACACCGACGTGTGGCTCTACGACTCATTCCTCAACCCCATCGCCGGAGCCGGCAACGACGACGCGAACGCTGCGCTCGGCGGCGCGCCGGCCAACGCCGCTCAGTCGTTCCTCGCTCGACACCTCTCCCCCGGCACCTATTACATCGCCGCTTCTTCCTTCAACCTCGCCAACAACCTCCCCTCGCCGTCGGACGACAACTTCCGCACCGGCACCGTGCTCGACTTCCCCGATGTTGTCGCCAACAGCGTCTCCACCGCGGGCACCAACATCACCTTCACCGCGTCCGACGACTTCGGCAACGTCGCCCAGGCGCCCAGCGTCAAGGGCACCTTCGGCGTGAACTGGTTCCAGATTCAGGTCCTCCCGCTTGGATCGCCCACGAATCCTGCAGGCGTCGGCTCGGCAAACCCCACGAGCGCGCAGCCCGGCGACAACGTGACCTTCACCGTCTCCGTCACGCCCGGCACGAACCCGCCCAGCACCAACCTCGCCGTGCTGCTTGACGCCACCAGCATCGACGCAGGCGTCTTGCCGCTCTTCGACAACGGCGTCCCGCCCGACGCCCAGGCCAACGACAGCATCTTCACCGCCGCCGCCATCATCGGCCCTGCCACGGCCATCGGACCGCAATCGCTCCCCTTCGAGATCTCCGACGGCGAAGGCCGCAGCGGCAACGGCAACATCAGCATCACCACCTTCGCCCCCCCCACTCCCGCATTCGACTTCGGCGACATGTCCCTCCCCAACTGCCAGGCGCTCACGTTCGACAGCCTCGCCGGACAGACCACCTGGTTTGTCTTCAACCTTTCGTCCCCCATCAGCGCGGGAATGGGCACCTTCCTCGACATCGACACCGAACTGAGCGCCTCGTGCCAGGACACCGAGATCGGCCTCTACCGCGCCGACGGCACCCTCGTCGCCTCCGATGACGATGACGGCTCCGGCGGCGTCGGCGTCTCGCAGCTCACCTTCGGCGCGGGCATACGGCCCCCTTCCTCCCTCTGCGGCTCCGGCGGAGGTCCGTACAACGGCCGCGACGGCGACCTCGCGCCCGGCACCTACTACCTCGCCGCCGGTCGCTTCAATATGGCGTTCAATCCCACTGCGTTCAGCATCACCAACACCGGCCCGGCCGGCACAGGCATGTCGATCACCCTGTGCAGTCGCCCGCGCGTGGAGCTTGCCGGCTCGGGCGAAGCGATGCCCAACCCCGTCGTCGAAGGCAACGCCGTGGCGCTGCGCGTCGCCGTCACCCCCGCCGAATTGCCCGCCAGCACCGGCATCGCCGTCACGGTCGACGCCACGCCGATCTCCGGCGGCCTGGTCAATCTCCTCGACAACGGCGTGTTCCCCGACCTCGTCGCGGGCGACAACGTGTTCTCCGCCGGGGTCATCGCGGCCCCGCCGATGCCCGGCCCACAGAGCCTCGCGTTCTCGGTCACCGATGCGCAATCCCGCTCCGCCGCGGGGTCGATCAACTTCTTCGTCCAGGGCTCCCCGCTCGGCGCCTGCTGCGCCGATGACAACACCTGCTCGGTCATCAGCGCCTTCGCCTGCGCCTCCAGCGGCGGCGCCTTCGCCGGCCCCGGCACCAACTGCATGTCCAACCCGTGCGTCAACTTCTGCGGCGGCGGCCCCAAGCTCTTCGAGCAGATCGACTTCGGCCAACTCACCGGTCAGCTCGTCTCCCAGTCCACCAACAACTGCCCCGGCTGCCTGCTCATCGTCTCCTCGTGGTCGTGCATCGACGATTTCGAGATCAACGGCCTCGAAGGCGCGGGCGCACCCCCGGTGCTCGTCGCGCGCGTCGAAGCGCTCGTCCGCAACACCGGTCCGAACGAGCCCAGTCACTGGCGCGTGAACATCTATCCCACCCGCCAGGCCGCTGAGATGCTGGTCTTCGGCAACCAGTACGCCGAGCAGTTCGTGGTGCCGACGTGCCGCATCCCCAACTACTCGCCCAACTTCCCCGGGTTCGAGCTCGTGACCTTCGACCTCGGCACCGGGTTCGGCCAGACCGGCAGTCGCGAACTGCTCCCCGGGCAGTACTGGCTCGGCGTCGTTGCTGTCACGAGCGGCGACCAGCCCGATGTCCTCGTCGCACTGTCCAATCTCAACGACGGCGCCGACGGTCCTGACGCCTTCCAGGCCCGCTACTTCCCGGCGCAGGCTCCCGTCCAGACCCTGCAGAACGCGGCGTACCGAATTCGCGGGGTGGACCCAGGGCCTGACTGCGTCGCCGACTTCAACATGGACGGCAACCTCGACCCGGATGACTTGGGCGACTTCATCAACTGCTTCTTCTCGATGCCCCCGTGCGGCCAGGCGGACTTCAACCACGACGGCAACGTCGACCCCGATGATCTGGGGGACTTCATCAACGCCTTCTTCGCCGGGTGCGGATGACCAGCGATTTCAGCACCGGTAATTCCACGCTCGGTTCCCGAATTCCGCGATCTCGCTGGCAGATTCTCAAATCCGTGGCCTACTGTGAACGGATCACCGCGCGTTCACCCCGCGCGCGTCCTGCGAAGAGCTTGTGAGGGATCACTTGCGGAACAGGTTTGGTTTGTGTCAACGTACCGTCTAGGCCACGCCCATCTTGCAAGGGGCGTGGTTTGGTTTATTTTCGGTTTGGTGGTTGTACAGGAGGTTTGACCATGAGGTGGAACAAGGTTTCGCTCCTTGCCGTGATCGCTGGCTCGTGCGCCGCGACCTCGGCGCTGGCACAGCCCGCCAGCACTGATCTGGGCAATCTCTCGGTTCCCGGGACGATCAACGTGCCCGACACCGCGGTCGCCGCGGCGTCCGTCAACTGGTACACATTCACGCTCGACGCGCCCGTCAGCACGTGCGCCCTCACGTGGATGGACATCGACACCACGGGCGCCAACGACACCGAAGTCGGCTTGTACGACAACGTGGGCAACCTCATCAGCAGCGACGACGATGACGGCCCCTCCGCGCTCAGCTCGCTCTCCTTCGGCGCCGGCAGCGACGTGACGCTCGCCACCGGGACGCGGTCCAACGGCCGCGACTCCCGTCTGAGCAACACCTTCCTGAACAACAACGCGCGCGTCCTCCCCGCCGGCCAGTACTACATCGCCGTCGGCACGTTCAACACGACGTTCAACACCACAGCGTGGAACGTCACGTCCACCGGCCCCGCCGGCGTCGTCGGCGTGAACGTGAACACCGGCATCCTCGTGCCCACGACGCCCCCCGCGGCGATCGACCTGGGCACCATGACCGCCGGCAACGACTCGCGCATGGTCAACTCGGCTCTCGCCGCCAACCAGATCGTCTGGTACCGCGTCGAGGTTCCCGTTGCCAGCGCTCTCGCCGGCACGTTCCTCGATCTCGATACCGAGGGTTCGGTTCTTGCGCCGACCAACGCGTCGCGCATGGCCGTCTATGACAAGGCCGGCCGCCTCATCACTTCCGACACGACCGACGGCTCCAACTCGCTGAGCCAGCTCTCCTACGGCGCCACCGTCCCGGCACGGCCCGCCGTCGGCAACGGCGTCGCGTACAACGGTCGCGACGGCCTCCTCCCCGGGTGCGAGTACTACATCGCTGTCTCCAGCTCCGCCGGCACCAGCGGCGCCAACGACTTCGCCTACACCTCGACCGGCGCCAACGCCGGCACCATCAACCTCAACATCAACAACCAGTTCCCCCCGACCCCGCCCAGCGCTGTGGTCTCCGCGACGTCCGCTCAGCCGGGCGGCATCTCGCAGCTCACCGCCACCGTCACCCCGGGCACCAACCCCGCCAGCATGAGCGTCATGGTCACCGCTGACCTTTCCGCCCTCGGCGGGTCCGCCACCCAGCAGCTCTTCGACGACGGCCTCAACAACGACGGCGCCGCCGGCGACAACGTCTTCGGCTTCGGGTACATGATCCCCGGCGCCACGCCCGCCGGCACCAACGTCATCACCTTCACCGTCGTCGACGACCTCTTCCGTCAGACCAACCCGACGGCCAACCTCGTCGTCTTCACGCCCCCCACCACCGCCTTCGACTTCGGCGACATGTCGATGCCCAACTGCCAGCAGCAGACCTTCGACACCGCGGCGGGCGAAACCAAGTGGTTCCTCTTCAATCTCTCGTCCAGCGTCGATGCCGGCGCCGGCACCTTCCTCGACATCCACACTGAAAACTCCCCCGGCTGCGTTGACACCGAGATTGGCCTCTACCGCGCCGACGGCACCCTCGTCACCAGCGACGACGATGACGGCTCGGGCGGCGTCGGCGTCTCCGCCCTCTCCTTCGGCGTCGGCGGGCGCCCCGCCCTCACGACCTGCGGCGCAGGCGGCGTGGCTTACAACGGCCGCGACGGCTCCCTGCCCCCGGGCACGTACTACGTCGCCGCCGGCCGCTTCAACATGACCTTCAACGCCACCGCCTTCAGCGTCACCAACACCGGCCCGGCCAGCGTCGGGCTCGTCCTTGACATCTGCAGCCAGCCCCCCACCACGCCCCCGGTCGGCGTCGGGTCCACCAACCCCGGCACGGTCAACGAACTCACGTCCGTCGACCTGTTCGTCACCGTCACCGGCGGCGCCAACCCGCCCAGCACCGGCATCGGCGTCATGATCGACGCCAGCCTCATCGGCGGCTCCGGCTCCCTCGCGCTCCTCGACGACGGCGTCGCGCCCGACCTCTTCGCCGGCGACAACATCTTCTCCGGCACCGTCGCGACCACCGTGCCCGCCGCGGTCTACAACCTCCCCTTCGTCGTCTCCGACGCCGAGATGCGCTCCAGCAACGGCAACCTCGCCGTCAACATCGTCGCCATCAACGGCGGCTGCTGCGCTCCTGACACCTCCTGCTCCATCGCCGGGCCCATCAACTGCATGGCCTCCGGCGGCACGTACCAGGGCGCCAACACCAACTGCGGCGGCGACACCTACACCTTCACCCTCGGCGGCGGCAGCGCCTTCGAGGACATCTCCCTCACCGGCACCGTCATCGCCGCCGCCCCGGGCGACGACGGCTCCTTCAACGTCGCCCTCTCCTTCCCCTTCACGTTCTTCGGCAACGTCTTCAACAGCGTCAACGCCTGCACCAACGGGTTCCTCTCCTTCAGCAGCACCGCGGCGCCCTTCGGCAACCTCCTGATCCCCAACGCCGCCGTTCCCAATGACATGGTCGCCGGCCTGTGGGACGACTTCAACTTCAACGTCAACACCAACGACGGCTTCCACCACGAGACGCGCGGCACCCCGGGCGTCGACCTCCGTCAGATCTTCCAGTGGACCAACGTGGGCCAGTTCGGCACCACCACCGACACCGACTTCAACACCTTCCAGATCGTCCTCTTCGAGGATGGCCGCATCGAGTTCCGCTATGACTCGATCTCCGACCAGAGCTTCGAAGGCATCGCCGGCAGCCCCGGCTCGACCATCGGCGTCGAGGACTCCACCGCTTCGGCCCTGAGCGCCCAGTACGCGACCGGCAACGGCGCGGCCCAGTCGTTCACCAACATCGCGGTGACCTCGGCCAACGTGCCCGGTCCCTGTGCACCCGCCGATCCCTGCGCTCCCGCCGACTTCAACAACGACGGGGACATCAACCCCGACGACCTCGGCGACTTCATCAACTGCTACTTCTCCGTCCCGCCCTGCGGCCAGGCCGACTTCAACAACGACGGCGACGTGAACCCCGACGACCTCGGCGACTTCATCAACATCTACTTCCAGTGCGCCATCTGATCCGGTCCCGGGTGACCTGACCCAGGCCTGATTCAACTCTTGCACCATCGCACCCCGGTCCACGCGGACCGGGGTGCTTTCTTTTTTGCACCGGATCATCCCACCTCAGGCGCCGCGGCGACGCGCGCGCCGCTCGATAAGCTGCACGTGCATGCGAGCCGCCGCCTGCGCACTCCTGGTCTGCTCGGTCGCGCACGCTCAACCCGAGCCGCGCACCGAGCTCGGCGCCCTCGGTCCCGAGTCATCGCTCACGCTGCCCATCTTCCTCGGCCCGCGCGAGGTCGCGTGGTTCCGCTTCGAACTCCCGGCGATCAGCACAACGGGCCGCTGGCTCGACATCTGGACCCTCGCCGGCTCGCCCCCGGCACTCAGCAACGCCGACACCATCATCGCGCTCTACAGCAACGACGGCCAGCTCGTCAAAGTCGACGATGACGACGGCCCCGGCGACTACTCGGCACTTTCCTTTGGCCAGGCCTCCCCTCCGCGCCCACCCGTGGGCGGATCTCTGTCTTTCAACGGGCGCGACGGCCAGCTCGCCGCGGGCTCGTACTACTTCGCGGTCGCCGCCTTTCGCACCGACTTCGCCTTGACCGACTGGGGCGCACTCCCCCTCATGAACGTCTCCGGCAACGTCACCCTCCGCCTCGAGCTCGGGTGCTCGGCCTGTCCCACCAACCCGTCCTGCACGGCGAGCATCGAACCGGCGCACGCGCCGCGCGGACAGTCCCTGCTCATCACCGTCACGCCCGCGGCCGGCGCCAACCCACCAAGCACCGCGCTCGCCGCCGAGATCGATCTGTCGCCCCTCGGCGGCCCCGCCGTTGTGCCCCTTCGCGACGATGGGCTCGCGGGCGATCGGTTCGCCGCCGACGGCGTCCACTCACTCGAGTTTATTCTGCCTGCCGGCGCACCCGACGGCACCCACGTCCTCAATGCGCGCGTGGTCGATGCCCAGAGGCGCGCCGGCGCCTGCGCGATGACCCTGAGCGTCGCGACGCCCGCCGAGTGGTTCGAAGAGTTCCACGGCGGCGCCGATGCCGAGCAGACTCCCGCTCAGCACCAACGAATCCTGGGCGACGGCCCGGTCGAGGTGATCTGGGGCAGCACCACCGAGTTCGACGCCGACGTGTACATGCTCCGCGTCGCCGATCCCTCTTCGTTCTCCGCGACGGTCGAGTCCATCACGCCCGGCACCGATCCGCAGGCGTTCCTCTTCGAAGCGTGCGGCGGGCTGGGCGTGGTCTGCAACAACGACGCCGTGGGGGAGTCGGGCGATCGCGCTCGGCTCGGCCCCGGTCACATACCTCGTGCGGGTGTCTACCTGCTGGGGGTCTCGGGCGAGGGCGTTGACCCGTTTGACGATTTTGGAGCGCCGCTCTGGGCGATCCGCCCCCCGCGATCCGAACTCCCCCCCGACAATGCTCGACCGCTGTGGTGGTGGTTTGGGCAATCGGTCCCGATGAGTTATCGCGTCACGCTGTCCGGGTGCGAGCGTGTGACCCCGGACCTCAACGCCTGCGCCTGCCCGGCGGACTTCAACGGGAGCGGCGCCGTCGATCCGGATGACTTGGGGGACTTCCTCAATTGCTACTTCGCCACCGCCCCGTGTCCCGGTGCCGACTTCGACGGGTCCGGAACCCGCGATCCCGATGATCTGGGGGACTTCATCAACGCGTACTTTGGGCACTTTCAGGGCGGCGGGGGGTGCCCCTGAGCGTTCGCAGGGCACCCAGGCTCACCAACTTCGCGGTTTTTCAGTTTGCGTTTGGTGGCATCTGGTGGTACCTTGAACACGGAGCCTGGCCGCGATCTGCGGTCGAGCTGAGGTCGTGTGAGGTAGTCAAAAGCAGAATGCTCGCGGTGGGTACGCCGCTCGCTTTTTTGGGTGACGGATTTCTCTTCTGTCCAGGAGGTGAATCGTGACGTGTAGGAACCGACTGTCCGCCTTGCTGGCTGCCACGGCGTTCTTCGCCGGCGGAAGCACAGCGCTCGCTCAGCCCGCCAATGACAACTGCACTTCGGCGCAGGTCATCGGCGACGGCAACTTCCCCTTTGACACGTCGTTGGCGACCAATGACGCCGCCGGCTCGTGCGGCCTCTCGGCTGCCTCACCGGACGTCTGGTTCTCCTATACCCCGACCGCCGATGGGCCCATCGTCTTCAGCACCTGCGGCTCCGGGTACGACACCGTGCTCTCCGCGTACGACTCCTGCGGCGGCGTCGAGCTCCTCTGCCTCGACGACTTCTGCGGTCTTCAGACCCAGATCACGGTGAACGGCGTTACCGGCGTCCCCATCATCGTGCGCGTCTCGGGCTTCAACGGCGCTTCCGGCGCCGGCTCGCTTCTCGCTCAGGGCCCCGGCAACGTCGCCAACGACAACTGCGTTGACGCCACCGCCATCACCTCCAGCACCACCTTCTCGACCATCGGCGCCACCACCGACGGGTCCGCGTCCTGCGGATTCAACGGCGACCCCGGCTCCGCCGACGTCTGGTTCATGTACACCCCGGGCGCAACCGACACCCACGTCTTCGACACCTGCGACGCCACCTTCGACACCATCCTCAGCGTCTATGACTCCTGCGGCGGCGGCGAAATCGGCTGCAACGACGACTCCTGCGGCCTCCAGTCGCGGCTGAGCGTCCCCCTCACCCAGGGCGTGCCCGTCCTCGTCCGTATCGCCGGTTTCGACACCGAAGTCGGCAGCGGCACCCTCAACGTCCAGGTCGGCGTCGCCGGCAATGACGATTGCGCGGGAGCCATCGAAGTCGCCGCGGGCGATTTCCCCTTCGACACCACCACCGCCACCAACGACACCGCCGGCACCTGCGGCGCTTCGGGCACCTCGCCCGACATCTGGTTCTCCTTCCTGCCCACCGAGACCGGCAGCCTCCTCGTCAACACCTGCGGCTCCGGCTACGACACCGTCCTGAGCGCCTACGACTCCTGCGGCGGCGTCTCGCTCGTCTGCAACGATGACTTCTGCGGCCTCCAGTCCCAGATCATCGTTCCCGTCACCCAGGATGTCCGCGTGTTCATCCGCGTCTCCGGCTTCGCCGGGTCCGTCGGCACCGGCACCCTCCACGTCGAGTTCCTCACGCCCCCGGCCAACGACAACTGCGCTGACGCTACCCCCGTGTTCGACGGCGACAACGCCTTCAACTCCGTCGGCGCCACCTCCGACGGCTTCGCCTCCTGCGGCTTCGGCGGCGACCCCGGTTCCAGCGATGTCTGGTTCGCCTACACCGCCACCTCCACCGGCCTCATGGCCGCCACCACCTGCCCCGGCGGGTTCGACACCATCATGTCGGTCCTCGACTCCTGCGGCGGCGCTGAGCTGGCCTGCAACGACGACACGTCCACCGGCCTCTGCTCCCGCGTCTTCGTCAACGTGACCCAGGGCACCACCTACCTCATCCGCGTTGCCGGCTTCGGCACCGCCGCCGGCGTCGGAAACCTCAACATCCTCGTTTCCGATCCGCCCGCTCCCTGCGTGAATCAGCCCATGGGCGCCATCCTCGAAACCGAGATCTGCGGCGAGGACACCAACGGCGGCTGCAACAACGCCGGCAACCTCATCCAGAGCGTGCCCAACAACGCCGTCATCTTCGGCACCGCCTGGGCCGACAACGGCACACGCGACACCGACTGGTATGAGATCACCCTCACCGAGCGCTCGCTCATCACCGTGACCCTCCAGTCCGAGTTCGTCGGTCGCACCTTCATCCTCTCCGGCGCCTGCCCCGCTGCTCAGTTCGGCACGACCACCTCGGTCGCCTGCGGCGCGCCCGCCACGCTGACGGCCACCGTCAACGCCGGCACCTATCGCATCTTCGCCGGTCACAACGTCTTCGCCGATACGCCCTGTGCGCTTTCGGGCAACACCCACTACGTGCTCACCATCGACGCCGGCGCCATCGGCGCCTGCTGCACCGCCACCGGTTGCCAGGCCACCACCTCCGGCGGCTGCGCCGCGCAGGGCGGCGTCTTCCAGGGCGGCGGCACCACCTGCGGCGGGCAGACCTTCACCACCGCCGACAACGCCGAAGCCTTCGAAGACATCTCCGGCTCCGGCGTCCTCGCCAACGTTCAGTGCGACGACTGCACCGCCTCCAACAACATCGGCTTCACCTTCCGCTACCGCGGCACCGACTACACCACCGTCAACGTCTCCTCCAACGGCAACATCCAGTTCCCCCCCAGCGCCAGCGGCATCTTCGGCAACGTTCCCATCCCCGCCGCCGCCCTCCCCAACAACATGATCGCCCCGGCTTGGGATGACTTCAACCCCGGCGCCGGCGGCACCGTCTACGCTCAGACCGATGGCGCGGCGCCCAACCGCCGCTTCATCGTCTCCTGGCAGGACATCCCCCAGTTCGCCAACGCCGACGCCAACTCCTTCCAGGTCATCCTCCACGAAACCACCAACCGCATCGAGTTCCGCTACGGCACGATGACCTTCCAGGCCGCCGGTGACATCACCGTCGGCGTCGAGAACATCGACGGCACCGACGGGCTCAACCTCGACGCGACCACCGTCATCGCTGACGGCAACCGCGCTATCACCATCAACGCCATGAACCTCCCCAACCCCTGCGCTGCGACCGGCGCCTGCTGCATGGGCGACGGAAGCTGCACCGTCCTTACCGCCGGCGCCTGCGCCAGCATGGGCGGCTCCTACCAGGGTGACGATGTCGGCTGCGGCATGGCCACCTACGAGTTCACCCTCAACGGCGGCAGCGCCTTCGAGGACATCAGCGCCACCGGCACCCTCGTCACCACCACGGGCGACGACGCTCTCTTCCCCATCGCTCTCGCCTTCCCCTTCACCCACTACGGCACCGTTCAGAACACCGTCAACTTCTGCACCAACGGCAACCTCCAGTTCCCGCCCAGCAACTCCGGTGCGTTCGGCAACCTGCCCATCCCCAATGCCGCCGTCCCCAACAACATGCTCGCCGTCCTCTGGGATGACTTCAACCTCAACATCAACACCATCGACGGCATGCACCACGAGGTCCGCGGCACGCCCGGCAACCTCCGCCACATCTTCCAGTGGACCAACGTCGCCCAGTTCGGCACCGTCGGCGCCGACGTCGACCTCAACACCTTCCAGTGCGTCATCTTCCAGGACGGGCACGTCGAGTTCCGCTACAGCGACACGCTCACCGACCTGAGCTTCGAAGGCATCGCCGGCGCCCCGGGCGGCACCGTCGGCGTCGAGGATGCGGGTGGCACCGCGGCGAGCGTCCAGTTCGCCACCGGCGACGCCCCCGTCAGCCCCGGCAGCAACATCCGCGTCAACCCCGTCTTCCTCAACAGCCCCTGCTCGGCCGACCCCTGCGCCGCCGCCGACTTCAACAACGACGGCGTCGTCAACGCTGACGACCTCGGCGACTACATCAACTGCTACTTCAGCATCCCGCCCTGCGATGATGCCGAAGTCAACAACGACGGCGTGATCAACGCCGACGACCTCGGTGACTTCATCAACCTCTACTTCGGTTGCGACTGATCGCAATCGCTTCGGCCTGATTCAGGTCCCTTGAATCCCCAGACCCCGGTCCCCTGGACCGGGGTCTTTTCATTTCCACACCCGATGAAACAGGCCATCAAGGCTCAAAAACCAGCCATTCGGGGATTCCCACGCGCCAACGCTGGCCGAACGACCTTTTCGCTGGTATTCTCAACAGAGTCTTGACGCGCTGAATTATCGCTCCGTCACTATGTCGCACTGCTGGTAACTTGGGGGAGGGGTCGCACCAAATGGCGGCCGATCAACCCAGTTCGCTGCACGCCGCTTCCACCTCCAAAGTGGATGTGCCCTTTCAGCAGACGCCCGGCCTTCAACCCGCCGGACCCGACTCCGGGGCCGCTGTGGACCGGTTTGACGATCCGTACCTGAACGCCAATGGCGAGGCGTCGCGCGTCCCGTGGGCCGATTGCCGCCCCTGTCCACTCCTGGTCGAATGGCTCAACACCGAGGCCCCTGTGCTCGTCCGTCCGGGCTCCCGGGCCGCGGTCGTGGGATGCGGACTCGGCGACGACGTGGTCGAGCTCGCCGACCGCGGGTACGACGTGCTTGGGTTCGACATCTCCCCCGCGGCGGTGAAGTGGGCGGCCCGGCGTCACCCCGACCACGCCGACCGGTTCATGGTCGCTGATCTGCTTTCACTGCCCGCCCGGCTTCAGCGGCGCTTCGACCTCGTCGTCGAGGCGTACACGATCCAGTCGCTCGAAGTGGCCTTGCGCGAGCGCGCGGCGTCGGCGGTGGCCGGCCTCGTCGCGCCGCGCGGCGTCGTGCTCACGGTCTGCCGCGGACGCGGACCCGATCAGCCCCTTTCCGAGTGTCTCGGCCCGCCTTTCCCCCTGACGCGCGACGAGATGATCTCGATCATGGAGCACGCGGGCCTCGCGCCCATCCATGGGCCGGATCGCATCGACGAGCTCTGGGACAGCGAGACGCCGCCAAAGCGGCGCATGCGCGGCGTGTTCATTCGGGTCTAGCCGGACGCCGCCCGCTCGCGGACTCCGAATCTCCCCGCGCCGCCGCCAGCAGCACAAACGAATAGTCGTGCAGCCGACCCTCGTGAATGACCTGCGCCGCGCCGGCGGCGACGAGCCGATCGACCATCGCGCGCTCGTCCGGCGCTCCGTCGTCGGTGCGGGCGAGCAGGTACAGATCGCTTGCGGGCTGCGCCGACCGGAACGCTTCGCCGCGCGTCCAGCGAGCGCGCGCGCCAGGCCGCTCGCGCTCCATGTACCACAGCACATCCGGCCGCGCGTCGATCAGGGCGTCGGCGAGCACAAGCTCGCGTCGCGGCATGCCGGCGTCCCGCTCTCGCGTGGTCGGGGCGGCGTCCGCAAGCGCCCGCGCGAGGGCCGCGCCCGCCTCGCGCCCGCTGTGCCGAGCACGGCTCCGCTCGATCATCGGAATCCACACGCCGGCGATGATCGCGAGCACGCCCGCCGCGACCATGGCCCCGCGAAAGCCTCGCACCCCCGCCTCGATGCCGTTTCCGCCGGGCTCTTTCCGCGGGCGGAGGCCCAGGCTCGCCGCGTACGCCGCGAGCGGCGGAAGCATCGTGAGCGCCGGCAGCGCATAGCGATGATTCGAGACGCCCATCGCCATGTAGATTCCCAGTGCGATGAGCACGCCGGCTGCGAGTGCTTGCGCCACGCGCGCCTCGAACGCCTTCGATCGGCTCCAGCACAGGAGCAGGCACGCCGATGCAGGCAGGCCCGCCGCCAGCGCCCCCAGCGGCATGAGCGCGATCGCGCCCAGGCGATCCATCGACCAGAGAAACTCGCGAACATCCTGCGTGACGGCGTCCGGCGTGGCGTTTCGCCCGGCGAGCGCGCTCCATGCGACCCACACCCCCGCGCCCGCGAGCAGCACGCCGAGCCACAGCCATGAGTTCAACAAAGCGCGGGCGGCGCCCAGGGCGAGGCAGGCCCCTGCTGCCGCGCCGACAATGGCCGGTACTCCCGCCGGTCCCTTGAGGAGAAACATCGCCATGCCTGCGAAGCCGATCGCCGCGGCGTTCCACGCGGGGTGAAGCTGGGTGCTGCGCGCGCCCCCATCGCGGGTCGAATCGCACTCGCCGCGCTCCGACGTCACGAGCAGGTCGATCACCATGAACGCCGCGGCCTGGGCCGCCAGCGCGTGCAGAAGTTCGATCTCCGCCGACCGCGCCCACGGCCAGAGCACCGGCATGAGCGCCTGCGCCAGCCCGCCGATGAGTCCCCAGGGCGGCCCGAACCATCGCGTGCTCATGCGCCAGGCAAGCAGCGCCATCGCGGCGAAGCCCAGCGCCGAGGGCAATCGCGCCGCCAGCTCCGTCATGCCCAGAAAGCTCGAGCTCGTGGCGATCGCCCAGGGCATGCCGGGCGGCTTGCGCAGATACGTTGCGCCAAAGAGCTTGATGTGCAGCCAGTCGCCGCTCTGGAGCATGGTCCATCCTGGGATGGCCCGATGCCCCTCCGACGACGAAAGCCCCGTCGCGCCGAGCCCCGGCAGCGCCACCAGGCACGCGACGATCGCCACGAGCGGCGCGTGCAGAAGCCGGGCGGCCATGAGGCGATCGAGCATCGGCCAAGCGTAAGCCTGTGCGCGCGGGGCTGCGTCCGCCGACCCGCGGACGCCTTTCGCTTACGTCGATGCGTGGCTTGCCGACCGGGCCAGGGCCATCTCTACGAGCGCGAGCAGCAGGACGGACAGCAGGATCGACGGCGACGCCGGCCGACCCGATTCCTCGCTCGTGAACGCCGCGCTCATCGTCGCACGATCTCCGGGTGCGCTTCCCGAATCAACCCACGCGACCGGCCCACCGGTCGCCGCTGTCCCCAGCCAGGCCTCAACCGCGGCGGGCTCCAGCGGCGTCAGGTCGCCGCCGGACGCGTCGGCATTGACAACGACCACGCCCCGTCGGCTGCCGAACGAGTCGAACGCCTCCCACACACCGGCGTCTCGGATCGACCGCGTCGGGGCCCCCCACTGATCGAGCGTGATGATCGCTTCCGCAGCGCCCGCGGCCCCGGCGGGCCCCTCCGGCTGCTGATCGACGCGTGGCCGCAGCAGCACCGATTGTGCCGGCGCCACCAGCGGCTGTCCCGCGAGCGCCGTCACGATGGCTTCCGATCTTCCCACGCCCTGGCGAACCAGCTCCTGCACGAGCGGCACCATCAACGGCTTCACGGGCAGATCCGTCCACTTCAGTTCCAGCGCGCCGGCGATGTACACGAGCATGCCCGACGGCTCGTCGTTCCCGGCGCTGCGCGTGCCGACGGGAGATGCGTCGTCTCCCGGGGGCGCTTCGGGCGCCGGGCGCCGCCGGCCGAACAGCGGCGTCGTCAGCACAAAGCCTGTTCCATCGCCCAGCGCCAGTTCGATGCTCGCGCCTCGCGGCACCGGCGCCACGGGCAGCACGCGCGAAACGCTCACCGACCGCGCCAGCTCCGAAAGCTCGGCGCGCAGCGGCGCGAGCAGGCTCGCCCGCCCGGTCGTCGATCCCACGACCAGCCCCGACGTCGGACCGCCCTGATCGACCGCCCGCGCCTCGCGCGCGATCGTCCAGTCAAGACCGAGGCCCTGCGTCATCGCATCCGTCCACGTGTGCACCGCAACGTGCCCGGGCGGCATCACGATGAGCAAGCCGGGCGCCGTACCGCCGACCGCGCTGCCCCGCGTGCGCTCCACCGCCTGCCGCAGTCGCGGCCAATCGGTCTGGCTCAATCGCTCGGGCGCGGTGATGATGATCGCGTCAAGCCCCGACAGCCGCGATGCGTCGAGCGCTGCCGGGTCGAGGTCGATGATCTCGATCGCGGAGTCTTCGCGCGGGCGGAGCGCCAGGCGCATCCACTGGTCGGCGGTGAGCGACTCGGGGTTGGAGAATCGCGAAACGCGTTGAGCCGAACCGAGAAACCCGACCCGCAGCGTGTCGCGGATCTGCACGGGCGTGCGCACGAGGTTGTCGCCGATCAGGCGGTCGTCGTCGATCCGCGTCGAGAGCAGGACCGCCGGCGCTGGCCGAGCGTCCGGGTTCGCGCCGAGCGGATTCGCATCGCTCGGCGACCAGGCGCGGTTGAGCGCCGCGGTGTCGAGGGCGATCGTGACATTGGCTTCCGACTGCCCGCGGCTCCACTCGATGGTGGATTCGCCCAGTGGAATCACGCCGCCCGCGCCGCTGCGTGCCTCGACCGATTCGGCGCGCACGAGCACCCGCGAAACAGCAGCGGGGAAGCCCGACGGCCCGCTCCGGACCACGCGCACCACCGCCGTCTGGCTCTGATCGAGCTGGTCAGAGAGGATCGTTGCCCGAAGCGGGTCGACCGATTGGATCGTGACATTGGGCCGGTCGGGGATGCCCGCGACGGGCGGCCGCGAGGCGACGAGCCGCACGCCCGGCGGCAGCCGCGGCAACGACGCATCAAGGCTCGCGCTCCCGCGAACAAAGTCGGAGATGAGCAGCACGAACGAGAGCTGCGATGGGCCGACCGCGCGAATTCCTTCCGGCCCCGCGGCACCTCCGTCGGCGAGCGAGCTCTGCACCGCCGCCAGCGCACCGGGGATGTCCGCTGCCGAGTCGGTTGAGACGATTTCGGCGAGCAGCGCGCGCACGGCGGGCAGATTGCCCGTGGGCGGGAGCACAATGCGATCGACCGGCGTCCCCATGAGCATGAGCCCGGCGCGGTCGCCGTCGCCGAGCTGATCGAGCGCGGCCCGAGCGGCCTCGACATGCCGAGAGAGCGCCGTGCGGCCCTGATCGTCCGTCGCGCGCGACGCGAGCGAGTTGTCGATGAGAAGATGCACCACCCGCCCGCCGCCCGACGATGCCGACCCGACGCCGAGCAGCGGGCGCCCCAGCGCGACGGCAAGCATCGCCAGGAGCAGGCATCGCGCCGCCAGCAGCAGCCATCGCTGCACGAGCAGCCGCCGGCGCGTGCGCCTGTAGGCTTCGAGCAGGAAGCGCATGGCGCCCCAGGGCACGGGCTTGCGCCGCCGGCGCATGAGCAGGTGAATGAGAATCGGAATGGCGATTGCCGCGACGCCCGCCGCAAAGAGTCCCGCGTGGAGGAAGGTCATGGGCGGCGGCTCCGGGGAAGCGGCGAAGCGGCGCCGCCGCAGCGCGGCAAAGCGCAGGACCAGATCGGGCCTGCCGCCCTGGGCGCGAGCCGGGCGGGCTGCGCACCCGGCCACCAATGCAATTGGACAGTGCGCCGTTTCACCCCGACTTGCTCCGCTTGATCCGCGCGTTGCGCCAGGCCAGGAAGCTCGACAGCGGCGGGCCGAGCCAGTCGTGCGTGCTCACGTTCATGTAGTCGAACCCGAAGCCGCGCGCGATGCGCTCGATCGCGGCGAGGTGTTCGTTGATCGATTCGAGGTACGCCTCGCGGATCGCTCGCGGATCGATCTTGATCATCGGCTCGCCCTCCAGGCCCTGAAAAGGCGCCTCGTCCTTCAGGTTGAACGATCGCTCGGCCTCATCGAGCACCTCGACGATGATCGCGTCGTGCCCGCGGTGCCGCACGCGCGCCAGCGCGCCGCGCAGCTTCTCCGGATCCTCGAACAGGTCGCTCAGGATCACGAGCAGGCAGCGGTTGTTGAGCTTCGCCAGCACCTGGTCGACGACGCGTCCGAGGTCCGTCGGGCGATCGATGGGGTGCGTCGAGAGCGCCCCGACGATCTGCCGCCACGTGCCCATCGCGCTCGAGCGCTTCACGAACTGCCTCACCTCGTCGGCAAACACCACCAGCCCCACGCGGTCGCCCTGGCGCAGCGCGATATACGCCAGCGCGGCGGCCGTCGCCGTCGCGTGATCGAACTTCGTCCAGTGCGGGTGCCCGTGCGGGCCGACCTTCTGCCCCGCGCCGCTCGCCTCCGCAAACGAGCGCGAGCCGTACGCCATCGATCCCGACGAATCGACCATCACCACCAGGTCG
The DNA here is from genome assembly GCA_050182995.1 of Phycisphaerales bacterium. Classification (GTDB taxonomy): domain Bacteria; phylum Planctomycetota; class Phycisphaerae; order Phycisphaerales; family UBA1924; genus JAEUIX01. The sequence goes on from JBFXBS010000001.1 coordinate 619,394, forward strand.
AGGTTTGTCTCCTGCTGATACTGCTTGAGGTGCAGCTTGTCGGTGCGCCCGTAGACCTTCCAATCCAGAAACCGGATGTCGTCGCCCTGCACATAGGGCCGGTGCTGGGCGAACTCGACGCTGTAGCCCTGGTACGGCGAGCGGTGCGCGCCCGACATCACGCCCTCGACGATCATCTTGGCCCGCAGCTCCAGCGTCCCCAGTCGGGCCAGCGTCTGCGGGTGCAGATAGAGCTGCGCATCGGCCTCCGGCGGGCGCGCCCCGGCGCTCGCGCCATCCGTGCCCCCGCGCGCCGTCTCAGGAGTTGAAGCGTCGGTCATCAGGTCGATGGTAGCGGGCGGACGCTGGACGCGGTGACCCGGCTGCCCGCGGACTAACGCGGCACGCCCCGTCCGTCGGTCGGATCGATCGCGCGGGCGCGGGTGCTCAGGCGCTCCGCTTCGACGGCCTGCCCGAGCGCCCGGCTGATCTCCGCCGCGCGCCGAAAGGCTCGAGCGCTTCCCGGGTTGCGCTCGATCGCCAGGCGCAGCAGCTCGCGCGCCTCCTCGTGCTTCCCGGCGTGATGGAGCGCCCACCCGGCGACCTCAAACGCCTCCGCGTCCTGTCGGACCGTCTCGAGATCGCGCCGGGCAAGCTCCGCCGCTCGCGCCGGGTCGCCTCCGTGCGCGAGCCAGAACTCAACCAGCTCGCGCGCGTGCCCGAGGTCGCCCCGCTCCACTTCCGCGGCCATGTGCGCCTCGGCCCGCGCGAACAACTCCTTCGCCGCCTTGATGTCCGCCTCCTCGCCGTGCAGCAGATGCACTTCCCCCAGCGCGATCCAGTATCGCGGCAGGGGGAACTGGGCGGCGAGGGCCATGAGCTCGCGCTCCGAATCCTCGATCCTGCCGCGCCGCGTCATGATCTCCGCGAGACGAAACCGCGCGTGGTGCATGTCCGGGGCGCCGGTGAGCGCGCTCCTGAGGTGCGCCTCGGCACCATCCAGATCGCCCGAGGCCAGCGCGAACTCGCCCAGCATCGACTCGCACCACGCGATGCGGGACGCGTCGACCTTGAGCAGCTTGCCCGCCTCCACGGCTTCGCTCATCGCGGTGCGGGCGTCATCGTGCCGCCCCCGTGCATCGCGCACGAGCGCCACCCGTGCCAACGAATCGAGCGTCAGCTCCTGCTGTTCGAGCCTGTCGAAGATGAGCGACGCCTCGATCGTGTTACCCATCGCCAGGTGCGCATCGCCGAGCAGCGCCATCACCGCGGGCGATTCGGCCTGCGCGAACGCCAGACGCTGGGCCTCGCGGAGTGCCTCGGCAAACCGGTGCTGCCCGAGCCGCGCGTGCGCAAGCCCGTACGTCGCGCCGGTGCTCTCGGGGTGAATCTCCCGCAGCTTGATGAATGCCTGCGCGGCCTTCTCAAAATCATCGTGGCGCGTGGTCTGACGGGCCGCGCGCAGCAGCGCCCCCGCCAGGCTCGACACGCCGATCGGGTCATCAGGCCGCTCGGCCACTCGCGCCTCGAGCCACTCGATCGTCGCCGACGTCGCCGGGTCGAGCGCGAACGCCGGCCCCGCGGGTGGAAGTTGATCGGGCGGGTGCGCCGCGGCGATCACGGGGACGATGCAGGCGCAGAAACTCGCCGCGCGCACTCGGGCGGCGGCGAAAAATGAACGAGTGCTTGGTGTGCTCATGATTACGCCGGCGGCTGCTGCGGGGGCGCAAAGTACGGGAACGTGGGGGAAAACGTCGCGTCGTTGGCGTTCGCGCCGTCAGTCGTGGGCGTCTGGTTGAAAATGAAGAACAGCAGCGTGTCCACCACGTCATCCTCGAGCCGACGACCGTTCGGATAGCCCGAAGGCATCGACAGGTTGACCTTGAGCGTGTCGGGCACCGCGACCGAGGCGAGGATGCCGATGTTGGTCGGATCGGTGCCCAGCCCCTGCAGCGAGGCCACGATGTCGGCGCCGAAGTCCATCCCGTCGCGGTCGGGCGTGCCGAGGTTGAACAGATCCTTCTTCGGCCCGGGGATGAGCACGGTCGAGATCGCCGGGTTGCCGGTGCGCTCGATCTGTTCCCACGGCCCGATGGAGACTTCCAGTTCTCGACGCGACCCACGCCGCAGCGTGACGCGCTGCCGCTCCGTGAGCGCCCAGACCTGGAACACGTCGTCGGAATCGCCCAGCATCGTCACAGGCAGTTCGATGCAGATCGTCGAGACGTTGAATCCCGCAAACCCATCGTTGCCGTTGAACGTTCCCACGCCGCGGCGGAAGCGGTTGAACCCGACCGAGTCAAAGAAGAACGGGTCATCCGTCGGCCCGCAGAACGCCGTCACCCCGCCCCCGTTGTCCACGATGACCGGCGCGTTCGGCGCCGCATTGGTCGTCGGCGCCGTCACCTGTCCCGAGAACGACCCGCCATCCGGTAGCTTCACCGTGAACGTCTGCTGCCCGTTCACCAGCGGCGTAAACGTGACCTGGATATCGCGGTCGAGCACGCCGTCGTTGTCGTGGTCGATGGCGAACCGATACCGCACGTTCGGCGAGAACGCGCTGCCCAGCGGCGCCGTGATCGGTGTGAACGGGTTCACCGTCATCGCGAGCACAAATCGCTTGGCGTTTCCCGGCGCGGGGAATGCATACACGTCATTCAGATCCGCCGCCGGATCCTGGTTGATTGCCGGCGCCTCACGATGGTCCGCCGCCAGGCACGGCACCGCCAGTCCGGCGGCCAGAGCACACATCCCAAGACGGCGGGCAAAACGATTCACGTTCATGACAGGCTCCCCGATGGCCTTTGAATCAATCAGGTTCAGCACACGCCAACCGTGGCGGATGCCTCGTAGGAAGTGACATGCGTTCAGCCATCCACCCACGATCCTTGTGACTATACCACCGATTATCGGCCGTGCAACCGTCCAGATTCGGGCTCTGATAGCCCGTCCGCCGAGCCGGGACACGCCGGCTCGCGATGAACCGCGCATTCTGCCGCCGACGTACTGGACGCATGCACACGCCGCGAATCGTTGACCCGGCCGCCCCCGTCAAACGTTCATGGATCCATCGGGCGATTCGCGAGTGGGTCACGCCGATCCTGCTCGTGCTGGCGATCATGCTCCCGCTGCGTTCCGCCGTCGCCGACTGGTGCGATGTGCCCACCGGCTCGATGGAACCAACCATCCTTCCCGGCGACCGCATCGCCGTGAACCGCCTGGCCTTCGGACTGCGCGTCCCGTTCACCGAATCAACCTGGATCGCCCAGTGGTCATCGCCCGTCCGAGGCGACATCGTCGTCCTTCACTCCCCCGCGGCGGGTTCGACGCGCCTCGTCAAGCGCGTCGTCGGCCTCCCCGGCGACACGATCGAGCTCCGCGCCAATCGCCTCATCATCAACGGCGTGCCGGTCTCGTACGCGAACCTCGATCCAACGATCGTCGCTCAGATCGATGCCGCTCGGCAGGGCCGGCATGAGTTTGCGCGCGAGGCGTTGCCGGGACACGCGCATGCCATCATGCTCACGCCGGGTTCGGCCGTTCCGCGGAGCTTCGGGCCGGTGACGATTCCCCCGAGGCAGTACCTGGTGCTGGGCGACAGCCGCGACAACAGCGCCGATTCGCGCGCCTTTGGGCTCGTTTCACAGGACCGGATCGTGGGCCGGTCGTCGTGGGTGGCGCTCTCGTTCGATCCCGCGAACTGGTACCTGCCGAGGTTCGATCGGTGGGGGCGTTCGCTGGATTAGCCCTGCTTATCGGGCCACCCCGCCGCCTGAATCCCTGAAATCCCTGAGTTTGAACTGGCGCGGAACCGGCCTGCCGGGCGGACCGAATGGTTGGGTGAGTGTCGGCGTTTCGCCGCGGTTTTTCGTCCAGCTCGGTCGGGGGCGGTCAGCCCGACCGCGGGGCGATTTTTTTGTTGCCCCGTGCTTGTCCCGGCCGGGGAGGGCCGGGGCCGGCGTGCTGCCGCCCTCAAGCCAGCTCATGGGTGACAACTTTCTCACACTCGTGAGAGGGTTTGAGGTACCATTGAGGAGAAGCGGTCATGTCCCTTCAGTCCCCTTCGCCGCTTGCCGGGCCGATCAGCAGCGATCAGCCCGGCGGGAACCTCCCGTCGCCTCACAGCCCCCAGGGGAATGGACACTCGATGAGCAGCAAAGCGCACGCCGAACCCGCCGCCCATGTCCACCTCGACCCCGATGAGTCGCACGATCCGCACGCAACACGCTTCGGCGACTTCCTCAAGGCCGCCATCAAGTTCGAGGCGTCGGACCTCATCGTCAAGACCGGCAAGCCCCCGGTCATCCGTCTGCGCGGCGCGCTGAAACCCCTCGACACCGACCCCGTCTCCGCCCGCGAGTTCACGGAGATCGCCAAGCACATCCTCGACGAACAGCAGTTCGCCGACCTGGGCAAGTTCGGCTCGGTCGACTTCGCCTACGACTACGACGAGGGCCATCGCTTCCGCGTCAACCTCTTCCAGGCCCGCGGCAAGCTCGCCTGCGCCTGCCGACTGATCACCAGCAAGATCCGCCGCTTCGAAGAGCTCTACCTCCCGCCGTCGATGTCCGAAATCGCCATGCAGCCCAACGGCATCGTGCTGCTTTCGGGCGTCACCGGCTCGGGCAAGTCGACCACCATCGCCGCCATGCTTGACTACGTGAACGAGCGCAAGCCCGTCCACATCGTCACGATCGAAGACCCGATCGAGTACATCTTCACCGACAAGAAGGCGACGATCAACCAGCGCGAGATCGGCATCGACTGCCTCGACTTCAAGATCGCCCTCCGCGCCCTCGTCCGCGAGAACCCCGACATCGTGCTCGTCGGCGAAATGCGCGACAATGAGACCTTCCACGCCGCCCTCCACGCCGCCGAGACCGGCCACCTGGTGTACGGCACCATCCATGCGTCGAGCGCCACGCAGACCTTCAGCCGCATCTACGGCCTGTTCGAGGCCGATGAAGTGGAAGGCGTTCGCCGCATCCTCGCGTACCAGATGCGCGCCTTCGTCTATCAGAAGCTCCTGCCGACGCTCCGCCCCGAGATTCACCGCATCCCGGCGCTCGAGATTCTCATCAACAACGGCGTCGTGCAGAAGTTTGTTCTCGAATCACGCGAGGGCGAGCTCGGCGAGTTCCTCAAGAGCGTCGAAGCCCGCCAGAGCGGCATGAAGGACTTCAACGGCTCGCTCGTGGAGCTCGTGGAGCAGGAATACATCCACGTGCGCGTCGCCATGGACGCCACGCCCAACCCCAACGAGCTCACGATGCGCCTCAAGAAGCTCGGCTCGTCGCGCTGAGTTTCTCAGTGGTGAAGCGGCAAGCGGCCGACTCGCGCGACTGTGCACTCAGAGCAAGAGCGAATACGTGCGTAGCGCCGAAGAGAGTGTTACGCGCGAACGGATGTGCGGCGAGCAGCGAGAGCGTTTCGAACCCGCATCCGCAGTTCTGCCCTGCTGCGGGCGGCCAGATCCAGAACGCCACCGTGAAGATCGTGACCAGGATCAAACCGATGGTCAGGCCGAGGCGAGCCCGATTCGACAATATCAACCAGGCACATCCGCATTCCGCGGTGGTCGCCGTCACCTGAAGTGCCGGGTGAAAGCTCGACGCCCAGTCAGGGTTCGAATTCGCGAGCAGCCCAATGGCGGCGAGGAGCTTCGACACGCCCGCCCATGCCCAGCCGACGCCAAGCAAAAGCGACAGAGCAGCCGCTGCCGAGGCAACCCAGTCCGGCCGGTCAGACCACAACGGTCTTGACGCGTGGGTCTTGTGTGATCGAACAAACATCACGATCTGTTCCGGATTCTAAAGATGACAGCGCTAGCGACGAGCAGGAGCACACCGGAGCCAATCAAGAGGCGATCAGACGTTGCAAAGGAGAACGCCGACCCTCTTGTTCGGCCCGGGAGCGGTGGCTTGCCGACGACTTCGCCCGAGCCATTTCGAAACACACCATCGATGGAATCTTCGAGAATCACGTCCGCGTCAAACGCAGGCCGCTCGGGCTGACCTGTCACATCGAGGAGTTCAACCTTCTGGAAGACGGTCAGAGTTCGTTGAGGCGAGGGAAGGTTGGAGGCCTTCACGGTCGTGACATATCGAAACGGGAACTCGGTGCCGTCCGCGAGTGATCGATAGTCGGAGAACACAAAGTCCATTTCGCTGCGGCTGCCCCTCGCGATGATGCGCGAAATTCGCCGCGATGAACTATCGATCCGCATTTCGACGCTCGGTCTTCCCCGGCCGGGCGACGGAGCAAGAAGCACGACCTCGCCCGATTCATGCTTGATCTCAGGGGCGTCTCCTCGCGCAGCCTGCCAGCGCAAGAGCCGCACAAAACCGTACGGTGCAATGATGCTCTCCACCGCCGACATTCCAACGGTGGGGAGAAACGGCTCCATTCGAGTGGCGCGGCGCTTCGATGGATCGTAGATGATCGTTTCAAGCGGCGTGTCATATCGCAACTCGAGCGGCGACATGCCCATCGGCTTGCTTCGACTGAACCGCTGTGCGCCCACTGAATCTGGCCGCAGGTCTGCGACAAACGTTCCGGTTGCCTCCGCCACGTTGGGCGGCACATGGACAGTACCTTCGACATGAATCGCCGCCGGAAACTTCAGCCCAACCTGCAAAAATGGATCTTCATTGGCGACGGCGCTCGTCACAGCGATCGCCAAAACCCATCCGCTCGCGTTGACAGCCCTTGATTCCATGATCAGCAAGATTTGCCATTGCGCTCTTGGTCGGCTCAGTCCTCTGAGGGCACAGGCGCATAGAACCAGCAGTAATCTTTCGGCGTAAGGTACGCCTTGCCACGAGTCACGTTTGTTGCGGTGGGCGGCGTGGTCGTTGGGCTGCCGCCCGTGCAACAAGCTCCGTTCGAGGTTGTTCCGCCGCTGTACTGGTAACACGATACTGTCAAAATCGTGGACGTGCAGCGATCAAATCCATCGATGTAGCCACCGGGACAGGTTTCGTCAGGCGGGCAGACGGAGTAACTGTTGCAATCGCCGCCGCAGGGCGCTTCTTCCGTCGTCCCCATTGGCGGGACCACCAAGTTCACGCACGCGAAGGTGAGAGGAACGATCGCGAGCGCCGCGGGAATGGTTGGACCAAGTTTTGGTGTCAAAAGGAGGAGACTCCCCCCCCCCCCTATATTTGTCAAGTCAAATTTTTCTGGATCAAATCACTACCGTGAACAAGTCAGTTGCCATGCCGCCTTCGCGCGCGTTCTCAATCGTTGAAGTCCTCGTGGTGCTGGGCGTCCTCGCGATACTTGCCGGTTTGCTGAGTCCGGTCCTTGCTCGCCAGCGGCGGGCCGCGCGCGAATCAGTCTGCCTGACGCAGCTCCGCTCACACAGTTCAGTGATCGCGGCCTATGCCGGCGACAACCGGGACTCATGGCCGATGGCTTGTCGGGTTGATCCGCGCGGAGCCGGCGCAATCTACCGCGATCACCCAGTGGCTCCGTTTGGAATCGTCGGCGGGGTTTGGCATTTCGCGATCCTCGACGCATACGCCTATCAGCCGTTTCATGCAAGCCTGATTTGTCCCGACGATGACATCACGCCGACGGAGCGGGATTCCGCCGCGAGCGTTCTGGCACGATCTCCCGACACTGTGGGCGGCACGCTGGATCGGCGAATCTCCATGGCGATGTACCTGTCGCCGGTCGCGCTTGACCCGGAGAGACCGGTTTGGCGCCCGGATGTGTGGATTACCCAGCGGCAGGCGGATGTGGTGTACCCGGCAGCAAAAGCCGGGCTCGTCGAAAGGAGCCCTTTCCACGATGCTTCGGCTCAGCGCATTGGAGCGGTCTGGCGCACCAGCTCATCGTGGCGGTTCACGATGACCGCCTGCGACGGGTCCGCATCGTCGCGAGAAAGCGCAAATGCCATTCCGGGGGTGCTCCCCGAGGGCATTCGGCGGCGAGAAACCGAGGTCGTCGAGCGCGAGCTCGCGAAGTTCGATTACACCGCATGGGGAGTGCGAGGTCGAGACTGGTAGCCCGGATGAAACCCGGGCCGCCCCCGTGCCGGCAGCGTTGCCTCGTCGCGCTGAGCCTATGAGTCACGCACCCGCAACAGGCGTCTCGCCTTTGTTCCGGGCATCCTTGCGCAGCAGCCCGCATTCCGGGCATCCGCGCGCAAAGTCGTACCGGATGTCGTAGCCGCAGCGCGGGCAGCGCCCCGTCTGCATGCGCGCGAGTCGCCGAAACACGCGCAGCGGGACCAGGACCACGGCGCCGACGATCCCGATTGCCACGCCGAAGAACACGCTGTTGACCAGAGCCGGCCCCACGATCGGCCTCAGCGGCAGAATCTCGATCGGGCCTGACGGGGTGCGCACCACGTTCGCGCCGCCAGGGTTCGCGCTGGCGTGCCGCTGACGCGCGGATCGTGCAACCCACGCCCGCATGGGCCAGCCGAACGCCGCCACGGTCACCGTTTCCATCGGCGCGTCGGTCGCGAGCGGCGCCGAGAGCTCAAGCCGGCTCCATGCGGGAAGCTCGCTCGCCGTGAGCCCGCCCGGCTGTCCGAACATGCTGCTCGCCGACGCGCTGGTCGCGGGGTGCGCGGTTCCGTCCTCGGCGATGAACTCGACCGCATCGATCTCGTTCCAACCGCGCACTGCCGCCGAGTCGAGCTCGATGCGCACGCTGGCGATCTGCATCGGCGGGTCCACGGGCACTTCGAGCACCACTGAAGGATCGCCGATCGGGGTCGGGTCCGGCGTCGGCGCGCCGGTCCAAATGACGACTCCTCCGTCCTTTCCGGCGAGCGTCGCACGGGCAATCACGCGAACCGCCGCGCCCGGGTTGAAGGACTGGTGCACCCGGATGCGTTGGCAGCGGATCGGATCGTCCAACGCCACTTCGAGCCACTCCGGCCCGTCATCCTGACCCGCCGACGCCCACGCCGTCGGCTCATCGTCGAGCAACGGGGTGTCGGGCGCGCCGGTCGCCTGTTCCGGGCTCCAGCGACGCTTGGCGCCCAGCGTCCACGCAACATCCGCCAGCGCGAAGCCGCGCCCTTGCCACACGTCAAACCGGTGCAGGACGCCCGGCCCGCCAAGGTACTCCGACCCGGATTGAACCTGCCTCGCGCGAGGGTCGACCGTGAACGCGATCCCCACGGCGACCATCCACGACGCGACCAGCCCCAGCCCCGCCAGGCTCGCCCCCACGCGAAACAGCCTCCAGCCGGGGGGGTACCCGTGATGCCGCACGCGCGAACGGGTGTGCTGAGTCATCCGCGAGTTGTACGGGATCAGGGTCCGCGGAGCAAACTGAGCAACCCGCGTGCGGCCGGACGCGAACATCGGTATCCTTACGCCTCACTTTTCCGGCCCCGGTCGGGGTCGGTACAGGTGTGGGCGACCGCGCGGGCATTCAGCCCGGCGAGGGCGGTCGTCTCTCGGTCCAGATTCCTCGTTCGGGAGCAGGCATGCTGACCCTGGGTTCGACCAACTCCGCTCTCCTTGCCGAAGCCCTGATCCTGGTTTCGCCCTGGAAGCCGCTCGTCCTCGTCGTGACGCTGGGCCTCTGGGCTCATGTGGTGTCACAGGTCTACGACAAGCACGCGGCCCGGTTCTTTCTTCCGCGAACCAAGTGGAACCTCGCGCACCTGGTCCTGGCGCTCCTGGCGGTGATCGCCTCCGTCTCCATCCCCGTGGCCGGAATCGCCGGGTTCTTTGTCGGATGGGGGGTCATGCTCGTCCTCCTCGGGGGCAGCCTGCTCAGCTACATGATCTCCGTGCAGAAGGACGACCGCGTCCCCGAGCCCCACAAGATCCGCATCGGCATGAAGCAGCTCTCCGATGCCGAGATCGAGGCCAAGAAGAAGGCCAAGGTCGCCGGCGTGGTCAAGCTCACCATCAAGGCGCCCGACAAGAGCGTGGTTGAACCGCCCGCGGCCCAGACGCCTGAATACGAAGTGCGCACCGCCGCTGAAGAGATCTACATCCAGGCCCTCAGCCGACGCGCCTCGCAAGTCGACGTGATCCCCACCGGCAAGGACGGCACCTACGCCCCTTCCTTCATCATCGACACTGTCCGCCATCCCGGCGAGGCCGTCCCCGCTGCGGCCGCCGCCCGCATCATGGACTTCTGGAAGGCCTGTGCCAAGCTCGACGTGAATGATCGCCGCCGAAAGCTCACCGCCGACATCGTCGTTTCGCAGGGCGCCGATCAGCACAAGGTCCGCGTGTCGAGCCTCGGCGTGCCGGGCGGCATGCGTCTGACGCTTCGCTTCGACTACGACACCGCGGTCCGGCGCAAGCCCGATGACCTCGGCCTCCTCCCCGAGCAGATGGCCGAGCTGAAGGTCCTCACCGGCCAGACCCAAAAGACCCCCGACGGCGACCCCTACCCCGAAGCCATCCGCAAGGGCGTGGTGATCGTCGCGGGCCTTCCCGACGGCGGCCGCACCACCACCCTCCTCACGCTCCTCCAGATGCACGACGCCTACACCTCGGGCGTCGTCTCCATCGAGCTCGAGCAGGAAGCCATCCTCGAAGGCATCCGGCACGTGATCTACGACCCCACGGCGGAAGGCGCCGACTTCTCCACCAACGTCCGCTCGCAGCTCCGCCGCGACCCCGACGTCCTGGGCGTCTGCGAGATGCCCGACGCCAAGACCGCCCAGGAAGCCTCCAAGGGCGACCTGGAGCGATCGCGCGTCTACCTCTCCATGCGGGCCGATGGCAGCATGCCGGCCATCGAAGCCTACCTCAAGGCCCTCGACGACCCCGCACTGGCCGCCAAGGCTCTCCGCGGGATCGTCTCGCACAAGCTCATGCGCCGGCTCTGCACAAACTGCCGAGCGCCCTATCCACCCTCGCCCGAGATGCTCAAGAAGCTCGGGATCGCCGAGGGCAAGGTTCAGCAGCTCTTCAAGAAGGGCGGGCAGGTGCTCATCAAGAATCGGCCTGAAACCTGCCCCGTCTGCGCCGGCGTGGGGTACTACGGCGTCGAAGGGGTCTTCGAGGTGTACCACTTCGGCGACGAGGAAAAAGCGCTTCTCGAAGCGGGCAATCTCGCCGGGCTCAAGGCGGCCCTGCGCAAGCGCAATCTGCCCACGCTCCAGCAGGCCGCGCTCCGCAAGGCGGTCTCCGGCCTCACCAGCGTCGAAGAAGTGACGCGCGTGATCTCCGGCGGCGGTGCGGGCTGATCGTGTTCGCCCATCGGATTGAATGAGCGCGGGCCGGTGCCGAGGCACTCCCGCGAAGCGGACAGGCGGTCGGCATCAGAGTGTGAACGCACGAGTCGGAGTTCAGCCATGGTCATCAACGCCATCTTGATCGCAGTGCTCCTGGGCATCGGATACATCTGGTCCACGCGCGGGTTCTTCTCCGGCGTGCTCCACCTCATGTGCGTCATCGCCGGCGGCGCGATTGCGTTTGCGCTGTGGGAGCCCTGCGCCGCCGCGCTCCTGAGCGTCGGCAACGACTTCCTCGGCAACATCGCCTGGGGCGCGGGCCTGCTCATCCCCTTCGCCGTCGCCACGGGCATCCTCACCGCGGGCATGAACCTCGTGATCCGCGGGAACGCCAAGTGCGACGACGTGGTGAACATCGCCGGGGGCGCCGTCTGCGGCGCCGGGGTCGGCGCCATCACCGCCGGCATGGTCGCGCTCTCCATATCGATGATCCGCTCCAGCCCCGCGCTCCTGGGCTTCACCGTCGTCGAATACGACAAGTCCGGCAGCCTCGTTCGCCAGTCGGAGCTCTGGATCCCGGTCGATCGACTCGTGGCGTCGCTCTACGGCCAGAGCTCCGAGTCCGTGTTCAGCACCTCGACTCCGCTGGCGCGCTACTACCCCGATCTTCCCAGCCGCGGGCACCTCATGAAATCCGGCCCGGACGAAACGACCCTCAAGTTCGCCGTCCGTCCCGATGACGTCGCACTCATGGGCCGCTACACCGTGGGCGAATCCGCCACGCTCGACGTGAACAGCCTGGTCAGCGACACGTTCGACCCCGGCCGCTCGCAGAAGATCATCGGGCTCGACGGCGAACCGCTCCCCCCGAGCCAGTATCAGATCGAGGGTTACATCATCAATCCCAAGGGCGGGATGCGCGAAAAGAAGGGCCAGGTCGTCATGGGCCCCGGCTTCCTGACGCTGGTCTGCATCGATCCCCAGTCCGGCTACACCCAGGCCTTTCAGCCCTTCGCCATGATCAGCCAATCCAAGGCCGACCGGCCCGGCGCTGGACGCTGGCGCTTCGACGGCCCCAAGATCTTCCTCGAAAGCGTCGGCGGCGGCTCCAACACCCCCATGGGCTTCGAGTTCGTCGTTCCCAAGAACCTTCAGCCATTCGCCCTTTACGTCAAGGGCGTCCGCATCAGCCTCGGCGAATTCCAGGACGACGGTTCTTATTCGCCCAGGGCTCCCTTCTCCAGGTACGCGCGCATCGAGGCGCGCGACGAAGCCATCCGCAGCGGCGCGCTCCTCTCCGCCTCCACCGTTGCCGTCACCGCCGAACTCGACAAATCCAAGGCGACCCCCTGGCGTCCCTCCGCGCAGGGCTCGCCCGAAGTCGTCGTCGCGAACTCCATTCCGATGACCCTCGTGCTCCAGAAGGGCAACACGGGCAGCCTTCGCCTCGACGAAAAGAACAACATCATCAGTGGCGACGAGACCTTCTACACCCGCGACGTCGGCGGCGGCCGCGGCCTCGAAAAGAGCCTGCGCGTCGAACGTCTCCTCGTCGATTCCACCACCGTCATTGTCGCGGTCGATGTCTCCGTCGGCTCGCCCTTCGATCTCCTCAGCACGGCGTCGTCCAATGCCGAGGGCCCTCCAACGCTCGTGGACAACCTCAGCCGCCCGCAGCGCCATCAGTGCGTGGGCTGGGTCTACCAGGACGCCACGTACACCAAGATCCGCTACACCCCGGGCGAGCCCATCTCCGACAAGGGCGAGCTCCCCGCCCTCACCCGCAGCCGAACCGACCAGAAGCTCATCCTGATCTTCCGCTGCAGCCTCGGCGTCAACATCGAGTATTTCGCCATCGGCAACACCGCCATCAAGCAGTTCGCGCCTCTTCTCAAGCTCGAGAACGCGCAGCACGGCGGCTGAGCCGCTCCCGCCGACGCGCGCCATTCGCCTCCTCTCCCCCGGCCTCCTATCATCCGGGCCCGTTGGGGTCGGCGCGTGCCCGTCGCGGCGCGGCCGGCTCCTAACTCTCTTGGCCCCCCTCCCGGGCGGTCCGACGGTCCCCGTCGGGCTCCTCGCTGATCCGGGCCGGAAAGGACAGCAGCATGGCTCGCGATATCGAACTGCTCCTCACTGAGAACGTCGAAGGCACCGGCATCGTCGGCGACGTGGTCCGCGTGCGCAAGGGCTTCGCCCGGAATTTCCTTCTCCCCCGCGCCTTCGCCACGGCTCCCAGCCCCGAGAAGATCAAGGAGCTCGCCGGCAAGCGCGAGCAGGCCCAGAAGGCCCTCGAAGCCCTCCGCAAGGAGCGCGAGGCCCTCATCGCCAAGATCGAAGGCCACGCCGTCAACCTCATCCGCTCCTGCAACGACATCGGCATCCTCTACGGCGGCATCACGCAGAGCGACATCTGCGAGGCCCTGCTCAAGGACGGTTACACCGGCATCAAGCCGCGCGACGTCCGCATCGGCGCCGTCATCAAGCGCATCGGTGACTACGACGTGCACATCAAGTTCGAGGCCGACCTCGAAGCGACCGTGAAGCTCCATGTGAAGCCCGACCGCGAGCTCGAGACCGGCCGGCGCGACGACAAGGCCCCGGAGCACCCCGAAGGCGCTGCTGCCGCCGAGGGTGCCGCGCCCGCACTGGCCGCCGAGGGCGCCAAGCCCGACGCCCGCAAGGCCGAGGGCAAGCCCGCCGGGAAGCCCGAAGGCAAGCGCCCCGACAAGTCCGAAGCGCCGGCCAGGGACGCCGACGCCGAGAAGGGCGAGAAGTCTGAAAAATCCGCCAAGAGCGAAGCGAAGCCCGCCGGCGAGAAGGCGCCCAAGGGCAAGGGCGAGAAGGGCAAGAAGGACGACGCCGCTCCGGCCGCCGCCAAGTCCAAGACCGGCTGGGGCGCGACCGCCGAGGTCCCCACGGGCCTGGCCGACCTGCTCAAGCCCAAGCGCGAACGCCGCGAACGCCGGTGATCTCCCTGTCCCCTCACCCCGCGTGATCGCGCGGTCGAGCTTGCCTTTGGCGGACCTCCGCCTCACCATCGGGCCATGAAGAAGTCCGCCTCAGGCTCTCGCGGCGCACGTTCCAGCTCCGCCCTCGTTCTCGACGGCGGCGGTCTCAGCATTGACGAGGTGGTGAGCGTCGCGCGACACGGGCGCCACGTCCGCATCGGCGCGAAGGCGGCCCGCCTCATGAAGGCCTCGCGCGCCGTCGTCGACCGCGCCATCAAGTCGGGCGAAGCGCTCTACGGCATCAACACCGGCTTCGGCTCCCTCTCCAAGCAGCGCATCAGCGATGGCGACCTCGCCCACCTTCAGCGCAACCTCGTCCGCTCGCACGCCGCCGGCGTGGGCGAGCCGCTGCCCACCGACGTCGTTCGCGGCATGATGCTTCTGCTCGCCGCGAGCCTCTCCCGCGGGCTCAGCGGCGTGCGCCCCGTCGTCGCCGAGACCATCGCCTCCATGCTCAACGCGGGCATCACGCCGGTCGTCCCGAGCATCGGCAGCGTCGGCGCGTCGGGCGACCTCGCCCCGCTCGCTCACGTCGCCCTCGTCGCCCTCGGCGAAGGCGCAGCGACCATCCATCGAACCGCAAGCGTCAGCGAGCGTCCCGCCTCGCGCCCCATCCCCGGCGGCGCTGCGCTTCGCAAGGCCGGGATCACCCCGCTCACTCTCGGCGCCAAGGAAGGCCTCGCTCTCATCAACGGCACGCACCTCATGGCGGCGCAGGGGACGCTGCTCGCGAGCGATTTTCAGCGTCTCGTCGGCGCCGCCGAGCGCGCGGTGGCTCTGTCCATCGATGCGTGCCGCGCCACCAGCGCGTTTCTCGATGACCGGCTCTATGTCGCGCGGGCGCAGTTGGAGCCGCGCGGATCGGCGGAGAGCATTCTGCGCGCCCTCGAAGGCAGCGCCGTGCTCAGGAGTCATGTCGAGAATGATCCGAGAGTTCAGGATCCCTATTCCCTGCGTGCGGCGCCGACGGTGCTTGGCGCCTGCCAGGCCGCGGCCTTCGCCCTTGAATTCGCCGTCGAAGCCGAGCTCCGCGCCGTGACTGACAACCCGCTTGTCTTCCCGCGGGGCCGCTACAGGTCGGCCATTCTCGAGGACGTTCGCTCCCCCACGAGCGCCATCATCTCAGGCGCCAACTTCCATGGCGCCCCGCTGGCGCTGCCGCTTGACTACCTCTCGATCGCCCTGTGCCACCTTGCGGGCATCAGCGAGCGCCGCATCTACCTGATGACCGGCGCGTTCGAGCCCGAGTCGCACCTCAAGCCCTTCCTCGCGCCGCGCCCGGGCCTTCAGTCCGGCCTCATGATCGCGCAATACACCGCCGCCGCGTGCGTGAACGAGATGGTCGGCCTCGCCGCGCCCGCCTCGGTCGCCAACATTCCCACCAGCGCGGGCATGGAGGACTACAACAGCTTCGGCCCGCGCGCCGCCGCCAAGGCCCGTCGCGCCCTCGAGCTTGCCGAGCACGTTGTCGCGATCGAGTTTCTCTGTGCGGCGCAGGGCCTGGAGGCTCACCGCCCGCTCCGGTCCGGCAAGGGCGTCGAGGCCGCGCACCGCGCGATCCGCTCGGTCGTCCCGACGCTCACCGAGGATCGCCCGCTCACCCGGGACATCGAGGCGATCGTGCAGCTCATCCGCGACGGTTCGCTGGCCTGACCCGCGACTGTCCTCGTCCGCGCTGCTTCAGGTGACCCGCACCGGCGCGGGCGCCGTTGTCGGCGCCGGCTCCTCCGGCGGGATCGTGTCCCACGTGATCAGCCCCGGAAGGAACGGGCTCACCAGCCGGTCATCCTGCGGCAACACGCGCACCGAATACCCGTGCTGCCCCGAGCGCTGCGGCGAAAACTCGCCCGCGAACTGGTGCTTCCCGTCACCCAGGTCACGCTGGTGCTTCATCTCGATCGCCTCGGCGTGCTCCAGCTCGCCGAAGGAGTTCACCGACCCGTGGTAGAGCTGCACGCGCACGTCGGCGTGCGTGAGCGCTCCCAGGGCGACGGTCGCTCGAACCTCGACCGACCCGCGCACCGTCACCGCATTCCTCGGGCCGCTCCCGCTCACCTCCAGCACCCGAACCTCGTGCCAGTTGTGCCGAAGCCGATCAAGATGATCCGCCAGCTCCCGCGCTTCGCCCAGGTTGTTCTTCGCCAGCCTCGCCGCGGCGTTGTGCGCCGGGAAGTAGAACGACGTCGCGTAGTCCACGAGCATCCGGTGCGTGCTGAACTGCGGCGCCAGGTTCTTGATGCAGCTCTTCATCCGCGCCACCCACCGCCGCGGCACCCCGCTCTCGTCGCGCTCATAGAACTCCGGCACCACCTGCGATTCCAGCACCTGGTAGAGCGAGCGGCTCTCGATGTCGTCCTGCTCGTCGCGGTTCTTCTCCTCATAGTCCTCGCCCCGGCCGATCGAGAAGCCCCACTCGGGGTTGAACGCTTCGGCCCACCACCCATCGAGGATCGAGCAGTGCATGCAGCCGTTGAGGGCGGCCTTCATGCCGCTGGTCCCGCTCGCCTCGAGCCCGCGCACAGGGTTGTTGAGCCAGATGTCGCACCCCTGCACCAGCCGGCGCGCGATGTGCATGTCGTAGTCCTCGATGAAGACCACACGCATGTTGTGGCGCCCCTGCCGCGTGAACTCGACGATGTCGCGGATGAACGACTTGCCGCCCGCGTCGGCGGGGTGCGCCTTCCCCGCGACGAGCAACTGGATCGGCCGGTCGCCGTTGAGCAGCTTGTGCAGCCGCTCCTTGTCTCGGAAGAGCAGCGTCCCGCGCTTGTAGGTCGCGAAGCGTCGCGCAAAGCCGATCGTCAGCACGTTGGTGTCGAGCGCCGCGGCCGCCGCCTCGATCTCGCGCGTCCCCGCGCCGCGGGCCGTGAGCTGCTTGCGGATCCGCCGGCGCACCCAGGCGATCAGGTGCTCGCGCCGGCGCTGGTGCGCCGCCCACAGCTCCTCATCGGGAATCTCGTCGATGGCCTGCCACGTCTGCGGGTCCTGCGGATTCTCGTGCCAGCTCGTCCCCATGTAGCGGTCGTAGAGCTGCGTGATGTCCCCGCTCGCCCAGTTCCGCGTGTGCACCCCGTTGGTCACGTGCCCGATCGGCACGTCGGACTCCGGCACGCCCGGCCACATGTGCATCCACATCGCGCGCGACACGTCCCCGTGCAGCTTCGATACGCCGTTGCAGAACCGCGACGTGCGGATCGCCAGCACCGCCATGGAGAAAAACTCCTTGCGGTCGGCGGTGTTCTCCCGGCCCAGCGCCAGGAGCCCTTCGATATCCAGCCCGAGGTCGGGCAGCAGGTGCGTGAGATACGTCTCCACCAGCCGCGGCGGAAAGCGATCGATCCCCGCGGGCACCGGCGTGTGCGTCGTGAACACATGGCTCGCGGCCACCGCCTCGCGGGCCTGGTCAAAGCTCAGGTTCGTCCCTCGCCGCGTCGTCCCGATGCGCTCCAGCGACAGGAACGCCGCGTGCCCTTCGTTGATGTGAAACACCGTCGGCTGCTCACCCACCGCCGCCAGCGCCCGCGCGCCCCCGATCCCCAGCACCAGCTCCTGCTTGATCCGGTGCTCGATGTCCCCGCCGTACAGATTGTTGGTGATCTCGCGATCCTCCCGGCTGTTCTCCGGCAGGTTCGCGTCGAGCAGATACAGCGGCACCCGTCCGACGTCACACCGCCAGATCCCCAGCGCCAGCGATCGCCCGGGCAGCTCGACCGTCACGCGCTTCTGCTGGCCCGTCGCCGCGTCGAGCACGCGATGAATCGGCTGGTTCGCCGCGTCAATATCCGGGTACGTCTCCTGCTGGAACCCGTCGGGGCTCAGGTACTGATGGAAATACCCGCGCCGGTACAGCAAGCCGACGGCAACCAGCGGAATGCCCAGGTCCGCCGCGCTCTTGAGATGATCGCCCGCGAGTCCGCCGAGCCCGCCTGAATAGATCTGGAAGCACTCGGTGAGCATGAACTCCGCGCAGAAGTACGCCACCTTGAAAGGCTTGGGCGTGCCCGCCACCTTTGACGACACGTCGCCGAACCACCCCTGGTGCTTCATGTGCTCGACGAGCTGACTGTGTGTTGAGCCGAGCGCATGGATGTACGAGCGGTCATTGGCGGCCCGATCGAGCTTCTCCTGTGAGATGCTCCCGAGCATGAGCACCGGGTTGTGCCCGCACTGCTCCCACAGGTCGCGGTCAAGCCTGGTGAACAGGCTCACCGCTTCGTAGTTCCACGTCCACCAGAGATTGTGCGCAATGTCGATGAGCGGGCGCAGCGGCTCCGGCAGATACGGCACCACGCGAAACGTCTGAATCCGGGCTTGGCTGGGGCTGAGCATGGGTAATGGTGAAATGCGCGAGCGTTCGGGCAAAGGCAGGTGGGGCCTGCCTGACAGTGAGCCCCGCGGGCCGATTCTCTGGCCGCCGCCGGGTACACACAGCTTATCGGCTCGACCAGTCGAAGGCTTGCCCCCGAGGGCGCTTTGGTCCTATCGGTCCCCCGAATCGCGCTGGTTTCGCCCCTGTCCCCCCACCCCCGCTCACCGGTACTTCACGATGCACCACAGCGCCCGCAGCCCATCGCGCCAGCCGATCTTCTTCCCCTCTTCATAGGTGCGGCCGCTGTAACTGATGCCGACCTCGAACACTCGACAGCGCTCCCCGCCCGGCCCGCGCCAGCGCGCAACTTTCGCCGTCACTTCCGGTTCGAACCCGAAGCGGTCTTCTTCAAGGCGCAGGCTCTGGATCACCTCGCGCCGGAAGCACTTGTAGCACGTTTCCATGTCCGTGAGATTCAGATTCGTCGCGGCGTTCGACAGCAGCGTGAGCATCTTGTTCGCCAGGTAGTGCCAGAAATACAGCACGCGGTGGCACTCGCCCCCCGCGAAGCGCGAGCCAAACACCACATCCGCCCGGCCCTCCGCGATGGGCCCCACCAGCTTGGGATACTCGCGCGGGTCGTACTCAAGATCCGCGTCCTGGATCACGACGGCGTCGCCGGTCGCCGCACCGATCCCCGTCCGCAGCGCCGCTCCCTTCCCGCGATTGCGCTCATGCCGAAGCACCCGCACGCCCGGAACGCACGCGATCGGCCCGCCGTCGGCGAGCAGCTCGAGCGTCCCATCCGTCGAGCAGTCATCGACGATGATGATTTCCTTCTCGTGCCGCGGCCCGGTCGCGCCGGCATCCTGCCGCCCGCACCCGCACGAACCCGCCTCTCCCGGCAGCACCGGCGCGTCGGCGACGCGCTGCACAATCTCATGAATCGTCCGGCGTTCGTTATAACACGGAATGACCACCGACAGCTTCATGGCGGGGGAGCGTAGCCGCTTGACTCAGGGCAGAAACCGTTCCGCGTGCGCGCTCCGGTCGAGCGGGCATGCGTCCGCGCCGCCGAACCAGCCGAGACGGCGCCGCGCCACGAACCTGTACGCCGCCTCCCGCAGCGCCCGCGGCAACAGGAGCGACCCGCGCCCCACCCACGACCACCACCCCCCCGCCGCCAGCAGTGCGCGTCCGATCGCCTCGCTCCCCACGTGCACGCCGCGCTGATCGCTCAGGACCGCCGACTGCCACCCCCGCGGCCCCGCTTCCGGGGCCTGTCCCCGGCCCGCCAGCCGCGCGTACGTCTCGCCCTGCAGCGGCGCAAAGCGGATCGTCCCCGACCGGTCGTGCCGGAGCAGCCACCGCACCCCCCGGCTGCACAGCCCGCACTCGCCGTCGAAGAACAGCACCGGACCCGTGCGTCGCCCTTGGCCGGCCTCCGAGGCGCTCATGGGGCATGATAACCGCCGCTCGCCCGTGCGCCGCCGAGCCGGATCGCTGGATCAACGCGCGCCACGCCCCTATCGTCACGCTCAGTTCCACCGCGGCTGTGGCGGAATTGGCAGACGCGCAAGATTCAGGTTCTTGTGGTAGCAATACCGTGGAGGTTCAACTCCTCTCAGCCGCATTGACCGACCAGCGCCCCGGGCCGTCCCGGGGCGTTTTTCCTTGAGCGCCGAGCAAGCCGCCGCAAGCCGCGCCGTCTGGGCCGGTCGTGCCGGACGGGTGCGCCGCTGACGCGCCGGCCCGCCCGCGCGGAGCGGACCAGACTGACTCCCGCAGTCGCTACATCCGTCAGGACAGGTCCATCCACCGGTGGAACTTCCAGCCGGGGCAAGCTCCGTGCCATCCGCGCCGATATGCCGGGCGACCCAGCACACCAGGGAGGCCGGTATGGGCACATCGCAGAAGACCTTCGACCAGGTCAAATCAATCCTGGGGAAGCTGGACCGCAATATCGATTCCGTCCGCCAGCGCCGCCTGGGCGAGCCCCCGGCGCGTCCCTCGCCGGGTTATGGAGCCACCAGCGGCCCGGCACTCACCCAGCCGGGTAATGTCGGCGGCACGGTCCCCGGCGTGATCGGGCCGACGCTCAATACGACCATCGGCGCCGGACCGGGCGTCCCGCCGCCTGCGACCGCGGCCCCGCCCGCGAGCAAGTCCGGATACGGCCGGGCGCAGCCGCTGCGCCCCGAGGCCCGCTCGGCGTAGGCCCGCGGCTGCACCACCCGCGCCCCCGACGGGTCGCGGGGCCGGAAGCCGGATCAGACCACCTGGATGACCGCGAACGAGACGGCGCTGAGGGCGCCGTTGGTGTCGCGCGCCTGGAAGAACAACTTGTACGTGCCCACGGGCATGAACGCGCCGAAGCCGGTGAAGAGCCAATCGGTGCTTGTTCCGATCCGCCGTGCCGCCCCGATGAGCAGGTCCGTCGCTTCGAACGCGTCGCTCAGGTTGCTGTCGCGGTAGACCAGGAGCTGGATCACCCCGGCGTCGTCATCGACTCCGCTGAGCGTCACGTTGAAGAGCCCCGTGCGCGTCACGGGAATCGGCGTGATCTCGATGTCCCCGATTACGGGCGTCGAGTTGATGCGGTGCGTGGCTGAGATCATCGCCGTTCCGCCGTCGTTGTCGGTCACGAGGGCGAAGAAGCGATTCGTCGCGGCCGTGAGCATGAACGCCGCGTTGCCCGTATCGACCGTCGTGGAGTAGCCGCCGATCGCCGACGTGTCGGACCCGACGAGGATGTCGACCATCGGATCGAGGACGTTGTCGTTGTTGAAGTCGAAGTAGAAGTCGACCGACGCGATCGTGCCGTCGCGGTCGAAGACCCCGAAGGCGGTGAGGGTGAGCGGCGACCCGAGGCTGACCACGGGGTTGGGCGAGGCGAAGAGGAAGCTGACGTTGGGGGCGTTGTTGTTGACCACCACCGTGCCCGCCGTGGCCGGGCCGGCTGTCTGCCGGTTGTCGACCGCCCGCGCGAGCACGCTGTTGTTGCCCGCGGCGAAGGTCTGCGTGCTCACCAGGAGCGTCGCCTGGCCCGCGAACACACCCGCGATACCCAGCAGCCGATCGACATTCGCGTCGACCAGCCCGTTGTTGTTCATGTCGAGGAAGAACTCGACGCGCGTCACGCTGCCGCCCACGTCCGGGTCGGCGAGGTTGGTCGCGACCAGCGTCGTGAGGTTGCCGCGATTGACAGGCGAGGGATTCCCGGCGACCATGCCGACGGTCGGCGGCGCGTTGGTCGCGGTGATGTTGAAGTTCTGACCGAAGGCGATCATGCCTCCGTCGTTGTCCATGACGCAGGCGTACACGCGGTTGGCGCCGACCTGGAAGCCGATCCCTCCGCCGAGGCCCAGGTCCATCATCGTCGCGATCGTGAGCGACCATCCGCCGACGGGCGAGGTGTCGGTCCCGATGAGCAGGTCGGCGTTCATGCCTCCCGACTGGAGCAGATCGTCTCCGGTGGTTTCGAGGTAGAACAGCACCGAGTTGACCGTGCCGTCGGTGTCGCGGGCGCCGATGGGCGTGATCGTGATGTTCTGCCCGAGGAACGGCACCGTTCCCGGCGACACGCTCGTGAACAGGAAGGTCGGGTCGGCGTTGGTCACCGTGACCGTCGCCGTCGAGATCACGCTGAGGCCCTGGTTGTTGTCGGTGGCCTGGACGAGGATTGTGTTGGCCCCGGCATCAAAGCCGACGGTCGAGAACGTCGCGCTGAAGTTGTCCGTGCCGATCTCGCGCCGGCCGAAGCCCAGCAACTGATCGGTCAGCTCGATCGTCCCGTTGTTGTTGCGATCGCGGTAGAAGCGGACGATCGTAACCGTGCCCGCGGTGGGCTCGGCGGTGTCGACCACGTTCGTCGCCGAGAGCGTCACGAGGCTGCCGCGCGCGACCGGCCCGGCATCGCTCACGCCGCCGATCGTCGGGCGGGCGTTGATCCGGCCCGTCGTGGTCGCCGCGGTCGAGAGGCCCCCGTCGTTGTCGACGACCTGCGCGAAGTAGCGGTTGTTCCCGTCGGCGAAGCCCAGGCCCATCGTGCCCGTGTTCACCACCAGCCGGTAGCCGCCCACGATCGAATTGTCCGTCCCCAGCAGCGTGTCGGTCATCGCGTCGAACATGCCGTCGCCGTCGTCGCGATAGAAGTTGACCGCGGCGATTGTTCCGTCGCGATCGGCGACGCCGACGGCCGTGAGCGCGAGATCGGCCCCGAGGAACGGGACGGGGTCGAGCGAATCGAAGATCGTGACGATCGTCGGGACGTTGTTGACGACGTTCACCGTGCCCATGGTGACGTCGCCGAAGACCTGCCGGTTGTCCTGTGCCCGCGCGAACACCGTGTTCATGCCCAGGGCGAGGCCCGCGCCGCTGGCGAAGGTGGTCAGCCGCGCCGTCCCGTTCACGGGGAACCCGTTCCCGAGGAGCCGGTCGACCCCGATATCGAGCACGTTGTTGTTGTTCGTATCGACGTAGAACTCGACGCGCGACACGGCGCCGCCGAGGTCGGCGTCGGCCACGTTGTTGGCCGCGATCTGGAAGATCGTGCCGCGCCCGGCATCAGGCGACGTGACCGTTCCGATGGTCGGCGCGGTGTTGGTCGCCGTGATGTTGAAGTTCTGCCCGAGGGCGACCATGCCCCCGTCGTTGTCCATCACGCACGCATAGACCCGGTTCGTGCCGACCTGGAACCCCAGGCCCCCGCCCAGGCCAAGATCCATCTTCGTCCCGATCGTCAGGTTCCACCCGCCGACGGCCGAGGTGTCGGTCCCGATGAGCAGGTCGGCATTCATCCCCTCGGACTGGAGCAGATCGTCTCCGCTGGTCTCGAGGTAGAAGAACACGCTGCTGACGGTCCCGTCGGGGTCGCGGGCGCCGATCGGCGTGATCGTGATATTCTGCCCGAGGAACGCCACCGTGCCCGGGGCGACGCTGGTCAGGAAGAACGTGGGCGTGGCGTTGACGACATTGAGCATGCCGACGCTGACGGTGCTCAGGCCCAGGTTGTTGTCGCGGGCCTGCACAAGGATCGGGTTGTCGCCCACGTTGAAGCCGACGGTGGAGAACGTTGCGCGCCAGTTGTCGGTGCCGGCCTGGCGGACGCCCGCGGCGAGCAGTCGATCGGTCGGGTCGATCACGTTGTTGTTGTTGAGATCGCGGTAGAACAGCACGGAGATGATCGAGCCGTTGAAGCCCATCTCGCCGTTGTCGAGTACGTCCATCGCCGTCACCGTCGCGAGGGAGCCGCGGGCCACGGGGCCCACCGCGGGCACGCTTGTGATGACCGGCGCCGCATTGATGCGCGACGTCGTCGTCGCGGCATCCGAGAAGGCGCCGTCGTTATCGACCGACCTCGCGAAGTACCGGTTGGTCCCCGCGGCAAACCCGAAGGCCATGTTCCCCGTGTCGACCACGAGTGAGAACCCGCCCGCTGCGCTCGAATCGGTCCCCAGGAGCGTGTCGGTCATCGGGTCGAACATCCCGTCGCCGTCGTCGCGGTAGAACTCGACCGAGGCGATCGTCCCGTCGGTGTCGCGCTGCCCGATCGCCGTGAGCGTGAGCCCCGAGCCGATGCTGGCGAGCGGGTTGGGCGAAGCGAGCATCGTGGTGATGAGCGGCGGGGCGTTGGTGACCATCGCGGTCGTCGTCGACGACGGGCCGACCACGCTGAAGCCCTGGTTGTTGTCCATCGCGCGGACGAAGAACGTGTTGACGCCTTCGTCAAACCCGCGCGTGTTCGTGGTCAGGACGTATGTGTTGGTGAGCCCCTGCCGCACGCCGAAGCCCAGGAGCTGGTCGGTTCCCAGCTCGAACGTGCCGTTCCCGTTGGTGTCGCGGTAGAACTCGACGCGCAGGATCGGACCCGCGGGCAGGACGTCCGGCCAGTCGAGCACGTCGGTCGCCGTGAGCGTGATGTTGGCCAGTCGCGCCACCGTCGCCGGCGCCGTCAGGCTGACGATCGTCGGCAGGGCGTTGACGCGCACATTCACAAAAGCGGCGGTGGCCGCGAGCGCATCGTCGCTGTCGACCGGCACGGCGAAGAGGCGGTTGATCCCCGGCGCAAAGCCGAAGGCCATGTCGCCCGTGTTGACGATGAGCGAGAAGCCGCCGACCGCCGAGGTGTCCTGCCCCAGCAGCGTGTCGGTCATTGCGTCGAACATCCCGTCGCCGTCGTCGCGATAGAACCGCACCGCGGCGATGGTCCCGTCGGTGTCCACCGCGCCGACTGCGGTGAGCGTGATCGACGAGCCCACCATCGGGACCGTCGTCAGGCTCGAGAAGACCGTCGAGATCGTCGGGAGCGAGTTGACCGAGTTGACCTCGACGCTCACGGGCGTGCTCACGCCGTTCTCGGAATCCACGGCCCGGGCGAAGAACCGGTTGGGCTGAGCGCTCGAGAGCCCCACGGCCGAGCCGGTGAAGGTGTACCCGCCCGCGGCGAAGAAATCGTTCCCGAGAAGCAGGTCCGTCCCGATGTCGAGCACGCCGTTGTTGTTCGTGTCGCGATAGAACTCGACGCGCGAGATCGTCCCGCCCGCGCCGATCTCGCCGGCGTCCGCGACGCCCGTCGCCGTGAGCGTGAACTGCCCGTTGCGAGGAATTGGATCAGGGTTCGACGTGATCGCGGTGATCGTGGGAGCGGCGTTGACGCGGCTGGTCGTCGTCGCCGGCGCCGCCGACGCCGTGTTGTCGTTGTCAAACGCCACGGCGAAGTACCGATTGACGCCCGTGGCGAACATGAAGTCCATCGTCCCGGTGTTCACGACGATCGAGAACCCGTTGGCCGGCGTGTTGTCGGTCCCGAGCAGGATGTCGGTGCCCATGTCGAAGACGCCGTTGCCGTTGGCGTCGCGATAGAACTCGATCCGCGCGACCGTGCCGTCGCTGTCGATGGCGCCCGACGCGGTGAGCGTCAGGTTCGCCCCGAGGTTCGCGACCGGGTTGGGCGTCGCCGTGAGCGTCGCGACCGTCGGCGCGGCGTTGCCCACCACGATCGTGGCCATCACCACGGCGCCAAAGGCGAAGTCCGCGTCGGTCGGCCGGGCGAAGAACACGTTGTCCCCCGCCGGGAACATCGCCGTCTGCACGCCCGTGAGCGTCAGGCTGTACACCCCGTTGGTTCCGACCGTGATCGATGTGAGGAACTGGTCGGTCTCGGACTGGAACATCCCGTCGCCGTTGCTGTCGCGGAAGAAGTCGACCTTGCTCACGCGGTTGGTCGGCATCGTCCCGCTGTCGGTGTCCGCGACCATGTTCGCCATGAGCGTGATCGCCTGCCCGCGCGTGATCTGCGGCGCCGAGAAGGTCAGGCTCCCGATCGTCGGGGCGGCGTTCACACGCAGCATCAGCGACACCACCGCGCCGATCCCCCCGTCGTTGTCGATCGCCCGGGCAAACACCGACGTCTGCACACCCGACGCGAAGCCGGTGGTCGAGACCGTCAGGTTGAAACCGTCGACCGGGGTGCTGTCGGTGCCCAGGAGCTCATCGACCCCGTTGTCGAACATGTTGTTGCCGTTGGCGTCGCGGAAGAACTGGACGCTGGCCACGGTGCCGTCGCGGTCAAACGTGTTGAGCGCGAACATCTCCAGGTTGTCGCCCAGGTTCGTGACCACATCGGGCGTCGAGCCGAAGTTCTGCTCGTGCCGGGCGAACAGCCCGATCACCGGCAACTGGTTGATCGTGCCCGCGCCGACGACCGTCGCGATCACGCTCGCGCTCATGTCCACGGCCCGCGCGATGTAGATCTGCCCGCCCACGGCGCCGGCGAACTCATCGCCCTGCACGGGGATCGCCAGCGAGAACCCGTCCCCCGGCACGTCGTCGAGCCCCAGGAACCCGTCGACAATCTCGTTCCCGTCGAGCGTCCCGTTCCCGTTGAGGTCGCGGTAGAAGTTCACCGCGACGATCGACGGATTCTGGAACACCGGCCCGCTCGCGGTGAGCGTCAGCTCGTTCCCCAGCGCGGTGATCCGGTTGGGCGACACCGCGAGGTTGCCGGGCGCCACCGGGTTGGTCACGTTCACGCTGAAGTTGTCCTCGACGAAGCTGCCGTCGGCGGAGGTGATCCGGAACGTGATGTTCGCCGAGCCCGTCATGTTCACGCCGTACTGCAGCACCAGCCGGTTGCCGACGATGACGGGCGTGACGAGCGCGCCGTTGCTCGACGTCGCCGAGTACGTCAGCTCGTTCACCGTCTCGATCGTCGAGAACGTGACGAGGTTCTCCGTGTGCACCGGCACTTCGTTGTTGAAGTCCTGCTGCGTGTAGTTCCGCAGCGGCACCTCGCCGAAGGGGTTGTCGAAGTTGAACCGCGGGAGCGCCCCGATCGCGTCCACGACGTTCATGCCGTCGCCCAGCACGCGGCCGAACACCGTGAAGCCTCCGTCGGTCGTATCCAGCGGCACGGCGTTGTTGGCCAGGTTGATGAACCACTGGCTCGTCGCCGAGTTCACCTGCCCGCCCACCCGCGCCATCGCGATCGTCCCGCGCGCGTTGGTGTTCCCCGGCTCGTTGAGCACCGCCGGGTTGGTCGTCACGTTCGTAAACAGCGACGGCAGCGGCGCCCCGGTGAACCCGCCGCCCTGGATCACGAAGTTGTTCACGGTGCGGTGCACCATGTTGTTCACGTACCGGCCCTGCGTGATGTAGTTCAGGAAGTTGGCGACCGTGAGCGGCGTCGTCCGCGTCCGCGCCTCGCCCGCCTGGTCGAACATCTCGACGTTGAACGATCCGAGCATCGAGTTGAACCGCACGATCGACCCCGTCAGCGCCGGGTTGTCGTAGCGATTGGCCAGGTCGATCACTGTCGCCGACGCGCCGTTGCTCGCGTTCTGGTTGCCGATGGCGTTGAGGATGTTCACCGCGAGCAGGTGCCGCGGCTCGAGCTGTTCGAACAGGCGACCGGCCGCCCGGCACAGGGACGCCGGGCTTCGGCGTCCACGCGTGGAGAAACGTCCGAGACCCTCGACGCCGATCGTGGTGCGCATCATGTTCATCGCCCTCCCGCGTCTGCGGATTGTGTGGGACCGTCCGTGAAGTGCCGCGCGTCGAGTGAGCGTCGGGCCGGGCAGCACCGGCACCATAGTAGTATCCGGCGGCTCTTCTCGCCCAGTCACGGGTGCATTCAGTCCTTCTAGGTGCCCGCCCTCGGTCGGTCGTTCGGCTTCAGTCGGGGGCACGCGCCGGCCCGTTCTCCGCGACCGCGCCGACCGGGCCCGACGCCGCCGGTGGTACCATCCGCCATGGCCAGCACCGACGCACCGGGAACCGTCCGATCGCCTCAGAACGCCACCCGCGTCCGCGGGCCGCTCAATCTCCACAGGTGGATCGAGGACAACCGCCACCTCCTCCAGCCGCCCGTCGGCAACAAGACCATCTGGCTCGGCGAAGACTTCATCATCTTCGTCTCCGCCGGGCCCAACACGCGCAACGACTACCACGTCAACCCCACCGGCGAGTTCTTCTACCAGATCAAGGGCGACATCTACGTCAAGATCATCGAAGACGGCGCTTCCCGCAACTGCATCATCCGCGAGGGCGAGATCTTCTACATCCCCTCGTGGGTCCCCCACTCGCCGCAGCGCCCCCCGGGCACGCTCGGCCTCGTCGTCGAGTACGTCCGCCCCGAGGGTCAGAAGGACGCGCTCCGCTTCTACTGCGACCAGTGCAGCCACCTCGTCTACGAGGAGCACTGGACCCTCGCCAACATCGACCACGACCTCAAGCGCATCATGCACAACTTCTGGGACGGCCCCGTCGAGCGCCGCACCTGCACCAAGTGCGGCGCCGTCGTGCAGCACGCCCAGGAGGCACGCCTGCCCGCGAGCTGATCCCGCGCCCGTTCGCGGCGGCGAGCACCCGGCTCGCCATAGACTCGACCATGTCCGTCCCGCTCGTGTTCTCCCGCGCCGCCATCCGCCAGCTCGACCGGCTCGCCGTGGACGAGTTCGGCGTGCCCTCGATCGTCCTCATGGAGAACGCCGCCCTCGGCGTCGCCGGGGCGCTCATCGACCGCCTCGGCCGCGCGCAGGATCGCGGCGTGGTGATCTGCTGCGGGCGCGGGAACAACGGGGGCGACGGGCTGGCCGTCGCCCGGCACCTGCACAACGCCGGCATCCCCGTCGCGCTCACCCTCGTCGCCGAGACGTGGGACTACGTGGGCGACGCGCGGACCAACGCGCAGATCGCCCTGCGCCTCGGGCTTCCCATGCAGGTCGCCCACGCGTCTCGCATCCGCGAGGCCTTCAGCGAAGCCTGCCGCGCCGTCGGGGGGGGGGCCGGGGGGGCGGGGGGGGCGGGGGGGGCGGGGGGGGGCCGGCCCGCCGCCATCGTCGACGCCGTCGCCGGCACCGGCCTGGCCAGGATCGTGCAGCCCGGCGCCGTCGCCGCGCACCTGGTCGCCGCGATGAACGACTACCGCCGGCGTCACGACGACTGCGTGCTCCTGTCGATCGACCTGCCCACGGGGGTCGATGCCGACACCGGCCGCCCGCTCATCCGCCGGCCCGACGGCACGACCACCGCCGTGCACGCCGACGTCACGGTCACGTTCGTCGGCCTCAAGCGCGGGATGCTCGCGCCCGGCGCGGCGAAGTACGTCGGCGAGGTGCTCATCGGCGACATCGGCGCGCCCGTCGAGCTCGCGCGCCGCCTCGGCGTTCCGCTTCCTCCCCCCCCCCAGCCCTCCCCTCCACCATCCTCAGCCCCACCCTCCTCTGCCGCGCGCCCCCCCGCGCGCCGCTCCACGCGCCGCTCCGCGCGCCGCTCCACGCGCCGCTCCGCGCGCCGCTCCACGCGCCGCTCCAAGCCGCGCCGCTCGACGTGAAGCGCCTGGGCGTCCGCCCCTCGCATGTCGGCGCCGGCGCCCGCCTATGGTCCAGCGCCTCGCCGCCGCGGGGTTCCTGGAGGTCCGCGTGATGGCCGTTCGGATGGAACTCGCCCGCATCCTGATCAAGGAGCTCCAGGACTACCAGCTCATCGAGCTGCGGGAGGTCGCCGAGTCGGTGGGCGAGGACGGCAAGCCCGCCTTTTCGCAGGTCGAGGGGGGCCGCTCGTTTCCGATCGTCATCGGCCTGCCCGAGGCGCAGGCGATCGAGCGCCGCCTCAAGGGCATCCAGATCAAGCGGCCGCAGACGCACGACCTGCTGGCCAACTCGATCATCGCCCTGGGGGGCCGGCTCGAGTCGATCACCATCAACGACCTCTCCGACCACACGTTCTACGCGCAGCTCAACGTCCGCGACGCCGGCGGGAAGATGATCAACATCGACTCGCGCCCGTCGGACGCGATCGCGCTGGGGATCGGCGGCAACGTGCCCATCCTCGTCGAGGAGCACGTGCTCGACTCGGCGCGGAACGACGAGAACTGACGCGGGCGAGCCCGGCGGGCGCCGTAGTCCGATGGGTGAGACGAGCCGTGGCCGTCCTCCACACCGGACGACCACCGCGCCAGAGCCACGCCACCCGCCTAGGTTTGCCTGCCGCCGCACCCGGCGGAAAGGACGCGGCCATGCGAGCGCACACGAAGGAGTATCGCGAGTACCTTGGAAGCCTTCAGTGGTACGCTCGGCGCAAGGCGGCCCTGGCATCGGCGCAACATCGTTGCGAGAGATGTGGCTTGTCAGATTCAAATGTGCTCGAAGTCCACCACAAGCGCTACGAGAACCTGGGCCACGAACTGCCCGAGGACTTGGAGGCGCTTTGCCCTGCGTGTCATGCAGCGGCCGACGATGAGCGCCGATCCCGGAATCACAAGAACGCAGCAAAAAAGACCTACGCCGAAAAGAAATACGGCGACGATTGGCAGGACAGAGTTGACCCAGAGCAACTCGACGAAGAGTTCAGCGATTGGCTCGATCGGCAGCGCGATGACTGACTCCTGGGTGAGCGTGCACCGACTGCGCCACGACGGTGCGGCGCGGCGGGCTGTCGTACACCCCGACGAGCACGTTTGACGGCTGGCCGTCGGGCCCCCCGGCTTGGTGGCACCGAAGTCGGATGGTTGGTCGCGGCCGCGCAGGCACTCCGCCCCGCCGCGCGGCTGTGCAGAGGCTCCATGTGACGCGCATGCGAGCAACTGTCGATCGGATGGGCGACAGTCGTCGGCGGCATGGGCGCGTGCCTGGGCGGGCTGTGCGTCGTCACGAGCCGACTGGCACGGATGGGCGTGCTCGTGAGGGGTCATGGGTTCCGATGCTGCACGCGATGCCTGTATCCGCTGGCCGGCGTCCTGGAAGGCACGACCGAAGGCGGCCCGTGCCCGGAGTGCGGCGAGCCTGTCCACCCGGCGATCGCCGAGCAGAAATGGCGGCGCTGCTTCGGGGAGCCCCGAAGGCAGGCGGGACGGTAAAGCCGGGCGAAGGTCCCGCGGCGCGGCGCGAAGGGACCATCGGGCGCTCCGCGGAAACTGTCAGCGTGTGGCCGAAGCGCGGCCCCCCCCCCACCACTCAAGTCCCCCGCATCGGCACGCGCACGCCGCACGCCTGCGCGCACGCCGCTGCCTCGTCGTACCCCGCGTCGACGTGACGGATCACCCCCATGAGCGGGTCGTTGGTGAGCACCCGCTCCAGCCGCCGCGCCGCCTCGGGCGTGCCGTCGGCCACGACCACCTGCCCCGCGTGCTGGCTGAAGCCGATCCCCACGCCCCCGCCGTGGTGAACGCTCACCCAGCTCGCCCCGCTCGCGGTGCTCACGAGCGCATTGAGGATCGCCCAGTCGCTCACCGCGTCGCTCCCGTCCTTCATCGCCTCGGTCTCGCGGTTGGGGCTCGCCACGCTCCCGCAGTCGAGATGGTCCCGCCCGATCACGATCGGCGCCGCCACCCGGCCCTCGGCGACCAGGCGGTTGAAGAGCAGCCCGGCCCGGTCGCGCTCGCCCAGCCCGAGCCAGCAGATCCGCGCGGGCAACCCCTGAAAGGCAAACCGCGGGGCGCAGCGGTCGTAATCGCCCGCCAGCAGCGCCTCGGGGTGCCGGTGGCAGCCGAGGATCCACGCGTGCAGCCGCGCGGCAAACTCGCCGCTCGTGGCCGGGAACAGCTTGAGAATCTCGTGATCGGTCACGAAGATGTCGCGCGGCTCGCCCGAGAGCGCCGCCCAGCGGAAGGGCCCGCGCCCGGCGCAGAACTGCGGGCGGATGAACGCCGGGACGAACCCGGGGAAGTCGAAGGCGTTCCTCACGCCCTCGTCGAGGGCGCGCTGGCGGAGGTTGTTGCCGTAGTCGAAGGTGACGGCGCCGCGCGCCTGGATGGCGAGCATCGCGCGGACGTGGCGCGCCATGGTTTCGAGCGCGCGGCGCTGGTACCCCGCGGCGTCGCGGGCGCGCTCGGCCCCGGCCTGCGCAAAGGTCAGGCCCATCGGCACGTAGCCGATGAGCGGGTCGTGCGCCGAGGTCTGATCGGTGAGCACGTCGACCCTTGTCCCGCGCTCGATGAGCCGCTCGAGCAGCGCGACGATGTTGCAGCAGACGCCGACGGAGACGGCGCGGCGGGCCTCGGCGTGGGCGGTCGCGGCGTCGATGGCCAGGTCGATGTCGGCGGCGACGTCGCCCGTCTCGGGGATGACTTCATCGAGGTAGCGGTCGGCCGCGCGGCGCTCGAGGCGCGAGCGATCGACGTCGGCGATGAGGCACGTTCCTTGGGCGAGGGTGACGGCGAGGGGCTGGGCCCCGCCCATGCCGCCGCAGCCGCCGGTGACGCACAAGCGCCCGGCGAGATCGCCGCCGAAGCGCAGGCGCCCGCACTCGGCGAAGGTCTCGTACGTCCCCTGGAGGATTCCCTGCGTGCCGATGTAGATCCACGAGCCCGCGGTCATCTGGCCGTACATCATGAGGCCCCGGGCGGCGAGGTCGTCGAAGTGCTTCTGCGTGGCCCAGTGGGGGACGAGGTTCGAGTTGGCGATGAGCACGCGCGGCGCGTCGGCGTGCGTGCGCACGATGCCCACGGGCTTGCCCGACTGCACCAGCAGCGTCTCGTCGGGCGCGAGGGCCTTGAGGGCGGCGACGATGGCGTCGAACGCTTCCCATGAGCGCGCCGCCTGCCCGCGCCCGCCGTAGACCACGAGATCTTCCGGGCGCTCGGCGACGTCGGGATCAAGGTTGTTCATGAGCATGCGCAAGGCGGCCTCGGCCTGCCAGGTGGCGCAGGTGCGCTGCGTGCCGCGAGGGGCGCGCACGGGGGCATAGGCCCGGGCCGGACGGCGCGTGGAACTGGTGATGGTCCGCGTCATGGGCGAGGGTAGAGGGTCGCCCAGACGGAGGGATGGGCGGGCGAACCGGCCGCTACGGGCGCGAGAAGATGACGACCCGGCCGTCGAGCTCGCAGGTGAACGACCCGCGCGACTGGGCGAGGACTTCGATCAATCGCGGCGCAGGCGGCGGCGGCGAGGGGGGCGGCGGGGGAGCAGCGGGCGGCGCGGCCGCGGGCTGACGAGCCGGCGCGGGGGGCGGGGGGGGCGGGGGGGGCGGGGGGGGCGGGGGGGGCGGGGCGTCGGGCGTGAGGCGGAGCGTGCGCGGGTCGGTGCGCGTCCACTCGCCTTCCTCGCGTGCTTCGCCCGAGCGCGTGATGAGCATGTAGCGGCCGTCGGGGGCGACGATGAGGGCGAGATCGCGCGAGGGGTACTCGCTGACCCAGGTGCCCAGGAGGGCTTCGCGCCGGGGCGCGGCGTCGGGCGGGGGGCTTGCCGCGGGCGCCGCGGCTGGCGGAGGCGCGTCGGGCTCGGGCGCGGCGGCATCCTGCGCCGGCGCGCTGGTCGGATCGGCGTCGGCGGCCGCGTCGGGCGCGGCGGGCATGGGCAGCGGCGGCAACTCCGACGAACCGAGATCGAAGAACGGGATCGCCGAGTCGAGCGTGGTGATCGTCTCGCGCAGCGACGCCAGGTGCCGATCGAGGCGCGCCAGGGACTGGTCGATCGACTTGAGCGTCTTGAGCTGGCTGTCGAGGCGCTGCTGAAGGTTTTCCTGCCCGGCGTTGATGGCGATCAGCCCCTGATCGACGGCGGCGAGGCGCGCGTTCACGTTCTCGAGCGTCTGGTTCGAGAGCACGAGCGACTGGTTCACCGTGTTGAGCTTCTGCAGCGAGCGATCGACGTCATCGAGCTGGGTGTTGGCGGCGTAGAGGCTGTCGCGGATGTCGCGCACGACGCACCCGCCGCCGGTGCACAGCAGCGTGAGCAGGCCGAGGGAGAGGAGCGAGACGAAAAGGGCGTTCCGAGGCATGAGCGAGTCTAGAACCGCCCGCGCAGCGCCGGACAGGCGAGCCATCAGCCGCCGAGCGAGCGCCAGAGGCCGAGGGTGTTGCCCTCGGGGTCGGCGAACCAGGCGAAGGAGCCCATGTTGGGGATGTCCTGGGGCGGAATGATGGTCTTGCCGCCGCGCTTTTCGATCTCGGCGAGAGTGGCCTTGAGATCGTCGACCTGAATGTAGAAGGTGACGTACTGGTGCGGCGGATGGCCGAGGCAGTTGACGTGCCCGCCGATGCCGGGGGTCTTGGGCGGGCTGCCGTCGTGCGAGGGGCCGACGTTGGTGACCATCTGGGCCTGGCCGAAGGCCTCGAAGTTCCACCCGAAGACCTCGGCGTAGAACTTCCTGGACGACTCGGCGTTCTGGCAGCCGATCTCGAAGTGAACGACGGGTGAGGGCCTGGGCATGTGCGGCTCCTGGATTCGACGAGGAGCACGAGGATACCGCGGACCGGCGCGAGTGCAACGGTCCGTTGCGCGAGTTTCGATCGGGCGCGGGCCGAGAGGCGTGGCGATCAGGCACGCCGACGGCGGCGCAGGCCGACGGCCGCGGCGAGCGCGATGACGCCGGCGGTTCCCGGAGCGGGGATGAAGAAGACGTTGTCCTGCACTTCGAGGGCGCCGGTGTTGAAGCGGATGATGTCGGCCAGGCGCAGGCCGGCGAGGAAGTCGAGATCGCCCTGGGTGAGCTCGGCGTCGTTGAGGTAGAAGAAGCGGTCGGCGTCGCGCAGGCGGGAGAACTGGTCGCTGAAGATGGCCGCGGCGGTGGGGCCGAGGCTCGCGCCGGCGAGGTGATCCTCGGCGAAGAGGCCGATCCACGGGTCGATGGAATCGACATTGCCGAAGACGAGCGCGAGGGCGGAGGCAAGCGAGGCGTCGGAAGTGATCTCGTCGAAGGTGGAGACGCGCGCCAGGCCGAAGTCGGCGCGGAGGGAGTTGTAGTCGGGGAGGCCGTGGTCGCGCCCGCGCTGGATGTTGAGGGCGATGAGGTCGCGGCCGTTGGTGCCGCCGAAGAGCAGGTTGCGGACGCCGTCGATGGCCTGAGTGTCGATCTCGTTGGCCTGCTGAGCGGCGAGCCCGCGGAGGAGCGCGTCGAACGAGCCGGGCTCGGCGATGATCGAGGGGTTGAAGAAGGCCTGGAAGAGGTTGAGGTTGCCGCCGGCGTAGGTGCTGCCGTCGGGGTTGACGCGGAGGAGCTGGTCGTTGAGCATCGTGTGGCCGATGCGGAAGGCGGCGGTGGAGAAGGCGGTGTCGATGGCGCCATCGACGGAGGGGTTGTATCCGGTGTAGGCGGCGGGGCCGTGGTTGCCGAGCATGGCGGGGAGCCATTCGTTGTAGGTGATGGCCTGGATTTCGGCGCCGACGAGGCGGCGGGCGCGGTCATAGACCTGGGTGTCGCTGAGGCCGGGATTGGCGGTGCTGATCTG
Organism: Phycisphaerales bacterium; assembly: GCA_050182995.1. Lineage (GTDB taxonomy): Bacteria > Planctomycetota > Phycisphaerae > Phycisphaerales > UBA1924 > JAEUIX01. Next base: position 654,523 of record JBFXBS010000001.1, read on the forward strand.
GTCGGCGAGGCGATTGTGCTCGCGGACGAAGAGCGTGTGCATGGCGAGGAGGCCCGACTGCTCGTTGACGCGGATGTCGCCGGCGAGATAGAAGCTGGACGAAGTGCCGCCGGCATTGGGGAGACCGGCGGTATTGAAGGGGAGGAAGTTGCCGGCGCTGGTGGCGAGGCGGCCGCCGGCGCCTTCGCGGAGGGCGGCGGCGCGGGCGTCATCGGACCCGTAGACCATGGAGCCGTCGAGCCAGTGGGTGAGTGCGTTCTGCTGCTGTCGCGGCGTGGTGACGCCGCCGGTGAAGATCGAGCGCGTGAAGGGCATGGAGGCCGTGCCGGTGTTCATGGGATCGAAGACGGGATCGCCGGCGGGGATGTTGATGTTGAAGTCCTCGGCACTTTCCAGGACGAGGGCGAAATCGTGATCGATGAACTGGCCCCATTGCCAGGCCATGGAGGAGAGGCCGCGGGCGTTGCCGAGGCCTTGGAGGGTCTGGGCGGAGAGCGCGTTGGAGGTGGAGCGCGGGTTGGGGCCGGGCATGGGCGTGCCGATGCCGTCGACATAGCACGCGCCGCTAAGCGAGCGGCGGAGGTCGGTCCCGGCCATGCCCATGGTGGGCGAAACGATGTTGTTGCCGGAGCCGTTCATGGTGCGCACGTCGGCGCGGAGGGATGCGGTGAGGGTGACAACGAGGGCCGCGCCAGCGGCGAGAACGATGGCCGAGCGAAGATGCATGGACTCACTCCGAAAGGGGCGGCGGCGAGCGAGAAGTTCGCCGCGCGGGCGCCTGGTGGAGTTTACTTCGGTGGGCCGTGCGAGGCCAGAAAATTAGATGCGCGCGAAGTTCGCTGAAGTACGATGCAACCTGGACTCATGACAAGAAGCGCGAGCCCGTGAGTTTTCGGTCGCGCCGAAACGCGCGATCGAGTCGCGTGTTTGTGCTTTGATCGAGACCCAAAGGAGTTGGTGATGGCGATGCGCCGTTCCTCCCCCAGCCCCTTGCATGCGCTCGAGTGACTGTGCGCGAATCGGGGTGAAAACCGGAGCCGTCTCTACGCGAGAGGGCCCCGGTCCATCGTTCATGAGAGCTTGAGCCGAGCGCGAGGCTCAGCGGGATCATCGAGCCGGGCTGGGTGGCGACGCGGGCGATCGGGCAGGGCCGGCGTGCGTTTGCGGGAGCGCGGGCGTCGGGGCGTCGACAACGGGAACGGCGGGCGCGAAGGTGAGCGCGGCGCTGGCGTGGAGTTGCCGCATGATCCACTGGATCTTGTCGTGGAAGCGGCGCGGAGCCTGGATGAAGAGCGTGGCGTCGAAGCGGGAGGAGCTGGCGCGGTCGCCGCCGGCGTCGATCCAGTGGCGGTTCTCGACGAGATGGGTGATGAGGCCGCAGACCTCGTCGATGACTTCCTCGGGCTTCTTTTCGCCGACGATCCGGCGGCGGGCGATGAGGGCCGAGAGGTCGTAGGCGACGAGGGTCTGGTCCTGGCGGTCGAAGATGCTCTCGGGAGCGAAGATGATGCGATCGTTTTCGATGCAAGCGGCGACGAGGTCGCTGCGATCGGCGTTCTCCTCGGCGAGCACGGTGGCGACGGGGATGTCGGTGCCGACTTTGAGCCGGTCCTGCTTTCCGACGCCGATTTCCTGGAGGCGGTCCCACTGGACGACGGGGGTGAGACCGGTGGCGGTGCCGACGGCGGCAAAGAACTGTTCCCAGGTGACTTCGCCGACCATCGTGAGCTTGGTCTCGCGAAGGCGCCGAGTGGAGTCATCGTCGGGGGGCGCGTAGGTGCGCGGCTCGGCGAGTCCGTCGTCGAAACGGCGCCAGACGTTGGGCGCGCCCTCGGGGGAGGGAGGCGCGGGTTCGAGCGTGGGAACAAGGCGAAGCTCGCCTGCTTCGATGGCGGGCTTGAGCGTGAGCCAGACCGGGTCGATGGCGGGCTGGCCGGGAGGAGTGGAAGCCGGGCCGGACGGGATCGAGGGCGCGGCAACGGGGGTGCCGAGGTCGCCGCTGACGGCGTTGCGGCCGTTCCAGCCGCTGGGAGAGCCCCCGCTGGATTGGAAGAGGGCGAAGGAGCTGAAGAGGATTGCCGCGCCGGCGATGGTGAGGGCCGTTCCGTTCATGATGAGCCTCCGTTTCGAGGGTTCGATGGCTTCTTTGAAGCGACGGGCCAGGAGGGCGGCGTCGCCCAGTTCGGAGAGGGCGCGAGCCGAGGCGGCGGGCTCACTCATTCCGGCGAGGGTGAGGTCGCGGACGCGGTCGCGCAGGTGACTGTCGAGTTCATCGCGGACGGCGGCGCGCTCCGCCTCGGGCAGGTCGAGGAGCGAGGTGAGCAGATCGAGCCAGGAGCGGATCGACGCGCGCTCGGGCGGCGAAGCTTCCGGGGTTACGGCGTGCGGCGCGGGCGGCGCATCGGAGCCGGCGGGCGCGCCGGCGTGAAGGCGGAAAGGCGTGTCGGGGCTCGGGCGGCTGGGGATCAACGCTCGGCTCCTTCGCCGCCGGCGGCGTGAGGGGCGCGCCCGATGAAGGCGTCGATGATGGTGCGGAAGGCGCGGTGGGCGGCGACGCGCTGCTCGAGGCGTCGGCGGCCCTTGGCGGTGAGGCGGTACCACTTGCGGCGACGGCCGACGTCGTCGGCGTCGGCGTCCTCGGCCTTGATCTCTTCCCACGAGCTGGAGATGAGGCCCTGGGCTTCGAGCTCCTTGAGGAGCGGGTAGAGCACGCCGGGCGTGAGGCGGAGCTTGCCGTCGGAGCGGGCGGCGACCTCCTTGCCGATGGCGTAGCCGTAGAGCCGGCGATCGCCCAGGAGGGAGAGGACAACGAGCTCGGCGGAGTCGCTGGTGGAATCTCGGGAGAGCATGGTCGGTTCCGAGGCGGATGCCGGGGCCGGGCCCTGGGTCATCCGCCGACAATATATCGTCTGACGATATATTCGTCAAGGAGTATGGCGCGGTTCCGCGATGAGCGCGATGGGCGCGATGGGCGACGGGGCGCTGGGCCGCACTCCCCCCCCACCCGCACCCCCCACCGGCCTCGCGGCGCTCCCCCGCCGGGGGCGAGGGAGGGCGAGCGCGCGGGGACGCGGGCCTGTGCACCTTGCTGGCGCCGGTGGCACTTGGCTCGGGTGTTCAGTAGGCCAGGCACTGGCCGACGGCTTCGGCGATGCGCTTGCTGTCGGGGAGGTAGTCGAGTTCGAGCTTGGCGTAGGGCATGACGGTGTCGAAGCCGCAGACCCGCTGGACGGGGGCCTTGAGGTGCAGGAAGCAGCGTTCCTGGATAAGGGCGGAGAGCTCGCTGGCCATGGAGCAGGTCTTGGGCGCTTCCTGGACGATGACGCAACGGCCGGTCTTCTCGGCGCTGGCGGCGATGGTGTCGATGTCGATGGGGTTGATCGTGCGCAGGTCGATGAGCTCGATGGACTGATCCTCGGGCAGCGTGTCGAGGGCGGCGAGGCACTCGAAGACCATCGCGCCCCAGGTCACGAGCGTGAGGTCGGAACCTTCCTGCACGAGCTTGGCCTTGCCGATGGGCAGGGTGTAGTCGTCGTCGGGAACCTCTTCGCGGAAGCTGCGGTAGACGCGCTTGGGCTCGAAGAAGATGACGGGGTCGGGGTCGCGGATGGCGGCGAGGAGAAGACCCTTGGCGTCGTACGGCGTGGCGGGGCAGACGACCTTCATGCCGGGGAGATGGGTGTAGATGGCTTCGGGCGAGTCGCTGTGGAACTCGGGGGCGTGGATGCCGCCGCCCCAGGGGACGCGGACGGTGAGGGGAACGGTGACGGTGCCACGGGAGCGGTTGCGGAATCGAGCGGCGTGGTTGACGAGCTGGTCGAAGGCCGGGCCCATGAAGCCTTCGAACTGAATCTCGGGGATGGGGCGCATGCCGGCCATGGCGAGGCCGATGGAGGTGCCCATGATGCCGGATTCGGAGAGGGGCGTGTCGATGACGCGGTCGGGGCCGTGCTTTTTCTGGAGGCCCTCGGTGACGCGGAAGACGCCGCCGTTGTTGCCGACGTCTTCGCCGAGGCAGACGACGCGCGGGTCGCGGGCCATTTCCTGGTCGAGGGCGGAGTTGATGGATTGGACGAGGGTGAGTTGGGGCATGGGGGGACCAAATGGCAAAGGGCAAAGGGCAAAGTACAAACTCGAGCGGCGCGGGGATCAGAGTTGTTTGGCGGGTTCGCGGGAGATCTTGATCATGGTGCCGAGGAACGTGCGGAGTTCGGATGATTCCAAGAGGAGTGGATGGAGTGCTTCGTCGGCTTCCGCGAAATTGGCGCCAGCCGATGTGCCGCTCCCCATCACCTGACGGACGATTCGCGGGGAATGGCCTTCGGCACCGAGTGCGTCGGCCACGTCCACCACGCGGTGGCCGAACGATTCAATCCGCTCGATGAACTCCGACCGCAGCCGTCCCACGAGTCACTCCTTCGTTTCCATCCGCACTCGAGACTGTGCTATTTGCTGTTTGCTACTTGCCCCGCGGCCAGCCCCGCCTGCTCCGGATTCTGACCCAGGCTGTGCGTGGCCCAGGTCTCCATCTGGCGGCGCTGCTCGGCGGGCATGTCGGCGAAGAGGTGCTCGAACATTTCGCGGCGATCGGGCGCGGGGGCGTTGAGGACTTCGTCCTGCACGGCCTTGGCGGCGGCTTCGGCGCGTTCCTGAGCCGCGGCCTGCCGGGCGTCGTCCCAGAGACCCTTGCTTTCGAGGTACTTGCGCGTGCGGATGATGGGGTCCTTGGCCTTCCACGCCTCGACCTCTTCCGGGTCGCGGTAGCGGCGGGCGTCGTCGGCGGTGGTGTGGTCGCCGAGGCGGTAGGTGATGGCCTCGATGAGGGTGACGCCGCCGCCGGCGCGGGCGCGTTCGCGGGCGTCGTAGGTGGCGCGGTAGACGGCGAAGAGGTCGTTGCCATCGACCTGGATGCAGTGCGCGCCGTAGGCGATGCCCTTCTGGGCGACGGTCTCGCTGGCCATCTGCTGCTCGCGCGGGACGGAGATGGCCCACTGGTTGTTCTGGCAGAAGAAGATGCAGGGGACGCTGAAGGTGGTGGCGAAGTTCATGGCTTCGTGGAAGTCGCCTTCGCTGGTGGCGCCGTCGCCGAAGTACGTGATGACGACTTCGTCCTTCTTCTGGAGCTTGGCGGCCCAGGCGATGCCGGTGGCGTGAAGCATCTGGGTGCCGATGGGGACGGCGATGGGGGTGACGCGGACGCCGTCGGGGATGATGTTTCCGCGTTCATCGCCGGCCCAGTAGAGGAGGACCTTGCTCATGGGCAGGCCGTGGAGGAAGAGGGCGGCGTTCTCGCGGTAGCAGGGCACGAGCCAATCGATGCCCTTGCGGAGCGCGAAACCTGAACCGAGGGCGGCGGCTTCCTGGCCCTTGTTCTGCGGGTAGGTGAAGATGCGGCCGGAGCGCTGAAGCTTGAAGGCGATTTCGTCGAGCTGGCGGCCGTCGAGCATTCGTTCGTAGAGAAAGACGACCTGCTCGTCAGTGAGGGTGCCCTCGCCGGGCTTGGCGAGCTTCTCGTCGAGGACGCCGTTCTCGTCGAGGATCTGGAGGTAGTCGATCTTGGCCTGATAGGCGGTGCGGATGGGCATGGGGAGGGTCCGGGTTGCCAGAGGTTCAGGTGGCCGAGTGGCCGGATGGGGCTCGAGAGCGCGACGGCGAGGCCACCGAAGAGCCCGCGCGCCGTCGAACGATTGTAGGTGGTTTTCGGCAGTGACCCAAGGCCGGCCCCGGGGCGAAGAGCGCCGGCGGCGCGATGTCGGACTCGAAGGCGCATTCGCCGGGAGCGGAGTCGAAGGCGGGGTCAAGGGTGAGAAGAACGCGCCTGGGGGGGCGGCCGCGGCGCGAGAAACGACCCAGTTTCACGAACGGGGCGCGGCGCTCTTCTCGAAGAAGGCGCGGATCGCGGCTCGGCCGGCGTCGGCGTGCCGAAGGCGGTTGAGTTCGGTGCGTTCGACGGCGAGGGCTGCCTCCCACCCGTTTTCGAGGCCCGCGCCGACAGCCTTGAGCACGGCGGCGGCCGCGGCGGAGTGACCCTGGCTCCCGAGCTCGTCGCGCACGTCGAGATAGGCGGAGGTGACACGCGCGGCGACGTTCGGGCGGCCGATCCAGTGGAGGGGCTTGCCGTCACGGCGCTGGCCGGGGGCGGTGCGGTTGGCGGCGAGCCAGGAGGCGGCGGTGGGCAAAAGGGTGTCGGGCGAGGGCGCGAGGGTCTGAACGAGCCCGGCGGCCGCGGCTTCATCGAGGGTGAGCGTGCGGCCGGTGGCGGTTCGGCGGATGGCGTCGGCGGGGTCGATGCGCGCGGGGAGGAGGTTGGTGCCGCCCCACCCGGGACAGATGGAGAGGCCGGCTTCGGGGAGGCCGATGGGGTACGGGCGGCCGGGCTGGCCGTCGCGCGGCGGTGGAGGAGCGGCGACAAGCCCGTCGCAATGCATGGCGAGTTCGAGGCCGCCGCCGAGGGCCGCGCCGTTGAGGGCGGCGACGGTGGGGATGGTGAGCTGGGGGAGCATGCCGAAGACGCGCTGACCGAAGGCGAGGTATTGATCGAGGGCGGGAACGTCGAGGGACTCGATCTGCTTGAGGTCAGCGCCGGCGATGAAGACTCGCGGGGAACGAGAAGCGAGGATGAGGCCGGTGGCGTCGCGGGGGACGGATCGGAGCGAGGCTTCGATCCGCTGGATGAGGGCGAGGTCGAGAACGACCATGGGGCCCTGGTTGGGCTCGAGCGAGAGGACGATGACGCCGGGGTGACCCGGCAACTCGACGAGGGGGAAGGGGTCGGCCATGGCGGAGTGTACGAGAGCGGGTGCGCGGGGCGTGGCGTCGATCGGGCTCCGTGATCCCTGCGCGAGGGAGCGCGGGCGCGCGGCGCGGGAGCGCCCGTCGGCGAACGGCTCTGCTATCTTTGTCCCCACATGAACACGACCCTCGTCCTTGGAGCGACCGGCGGAATGGGCGGGGCCATTGCGCTCGAACTGGTGCGGCGTCGCGAGCCGGTGCGGATTCTGGTTCGCGACGCGGAAAAGGCGTCGCGGCGGTTCACCGATCCGCGCCGCGTGGAGGCGGTGAAGGGCGACGTCTTTGACGAGTCAACGCTCGTGCCGGCGCTCAAGAACGTGGACGTGATCTACTTCGGGGTGAACTTTCCGTACGCGATGTGGGAGCAGGATTTCCCGCGGGCCGCGCAGGCGGTGATCAACGCGGCCAAGAGCGTCGGGGCGGCGGTGGTCTTTCCCGGGAACACGTGGGCGCTGGGGCCGGCGAGCAAGACGCACTACAGCGAGGACGCGCCCAACGCACCGTGCTGCAAGAAGGGCGTGATCCGCGCCGAGGTGGAACGGATGTTCCGAGAGGCCGCGGAGAAGAGCGGCGGGCGGTTCCAGGTGATCAACGTCCGGAGCGCCGAGTGCTTCGGGCCGACGATCCGCAACGGCGTGGTGAAGCGGGTGTTCGAGGCGGCGGCGCTGAAGAAGCCGATCAAGTTCATCGGGCGGCTGGCGGCGCCGCACCAGTGGGCGTATGCGCCGGACATGGCGCGGGCGACGCTGGACATGGTGCCGATCCGGGCGCGGTTCGCACCGTATGAAGTGGTGAACTTTCCGGGGTACACGACGCCGAAGCAGGAGCAGTTTCTCCGCATGGTGGCGGAGCGCGCGGGGCGGGCGACGCAGCAGATATCGGCGTCGTGGGGGATGGTGAAGTTCAAGGCGCTGGTGAGCCGCGAGGCGAAGGAACTGCTCGATCTGCGGCACCTGTATGACGGGGGCGTGCTGCTGGAGCTTGGCAAGCTCAAGAAGTATGCGCCGGCGTTCAAGGCGACGCCGGCGGAGCTGGCGATCGACGAAACGAACGTGGCGTTTCGCAAGGCGCTGGAGCCGGCGAAGACGGAGGAGGAAGAGGAGGAGTGAAGCCCCGAGGGCTCAAGGGCGAGGCGGCCGTCGCGACGGGCCATCGGCGCGCGGCGATCGCAGGCTGCGCGCTCCCGCTCTCGATGCTGGTGACGACGAGCGGCATCGCGTCGATTGCGCAAGCGCAGGCGCCGAACCCGGCGGACCTTGGTGCGGCGCCGGCGCAGCGCGGGGCGGCGTTCAGCGGGCGGACATTTGGCGGGGTGCGGCTGGCGACGTCGCCGCAGGCGGGCGAGGTTCGGTTTTCGGCGACGCGCGCGTGGGTGTGGAACGAAGAGGGCGATGATCCTGGGTCGGGGACGCCGCCGGGGATCTTTCCGGGGGCGGGCGCGCCGGTCGGTTCGCAGCGGCTGCTCTTGCGCGGGGACGTGCGGGTGACGCTGGGGATTTCGTCGTTCGCGGCGGCGCGGGCGGTGGTGTGGCTGGAGCGGATCGGACCCTCGACGCTGAATCCCGGCGGGTCGGTGTTTCAGGTGGCGGTGTACTTCGATCGCGTGAGCGACCCGGGGAGCCACTCGGGCCTCTCACCCTCGGGCGATCGGCTCATGGTGACGGGGCTCATCGACGGCGACTTGGCGCTGCGGGCTGATTCGCTTGTGCGCGGGCGGCCGGCGGCGGGGACCGGCGCCGGCGGAGCCGATCCGCTGCTGGCGGAGGGTGAGGCGCGTCTGGCGCGGCTGCTTGGGGACTTGTCGGGGCTGGGAGTGGCCGATGCGCCGGCGTTGCCGCAGACGGCGGGCGTGGCGCCGGCGCCCGGGCGCGGGCCGATCGTACCGGGGATGGCGCAGCCGTTCGAGCCGGATTCGCCGCTGGGGCGCGCGGGTGATTCGACGCCCGGACCGGCGCCGGATCTGGGGCCGGCGGAGCGGACGCCGCCGATCTTTGCGCGCTCGGGGATCGTGACGTTTGCGGCGGGGGAACCGACGCTTCTGCCTGGTGAGGGCGAGGGCGAAAACGTGGTCGTGATCACCGGGGGCGTGGTGGTGCAGTACAGCGAGACGCGCCGCGACCGGCAGTTGCAGTTGACGGCGGAGCGCGCGGTGGCGTTTCTTGATCCGGGACCGCTCGATGAGTTGCTGCGGGCGCCGGCGGAGCGGGTGCGCGGGATTTATCTCGAGGGGAACGTGATCGCGACGGACGGGCGGTTCACTCTTCGCGGGCCGGAGGTGTATTACGACGTGAGGCGGAACCGCGCGTACATGGTGGACGCGGTGTTCTGGACGTATGACGCGCGGCGCGGGTTGCCGCTGTACGTGCGGGCGCGGTCGCTCATGCAGACCGCGGCGAACCAGGTGAGCGGCGAAGGGGTGACGCTGGCGAACTCGTCGTTCTTTGTGCCGCATCTGTCGATCGGGGCGAGCAGCATCACGATCACGCGGGAGCAGGCGTCGGGGCATGTGAGCGGCGAGGCGGGCGCCGCGGCGGAGGGGGCGCGAGCGGCACGGACGGTGATCGACGGGACGGACCTGACGCTCCGCGCGGGAGCGCTGCCGTTCTTCTACTTTCCGCGGTTTCAGGGCGACGTGCAGCGGTTTCCGCTGCGCGATGTGCGATTTGAGAACTCGTCGGACTCGGGCTTTGCGGTCAAGACCTCGTGGAACCTGTTCGGCTTGTTCGGGACCGATGCGCCGCCCGGGGTGCGGGTGGATTTCCTGGCGGACTACTACGCGCTGCGCGGTCCGGGGCTGGGTTTTGAGGGCGAGTATGACCTTGGGTCGCACGTGGGGGAGTTCATCGGGTACCTGGTGCCTGATGATCGCGGGCGCGACACGCTGACGCCCGGGACGCGGCGCGACCGCGACGGGGAGACGCGCGGGATGGTGCTCGCCGACCATCGGTGGTCGATCGACGAGGCGTGGTCGGTGTTTCTTGAAGGCGCGTTTGTCTCGGACGAGAACTTCATTGATGCGCTCTATGAGCCGCTGGCGGAGACGCGGCGCGAGTTTGCATCGTCGATCCACGCGCGGCGGCTGGAGGAGAACACGTCGCTGTCGATCCTTGCGAAGGGAAGCTTCAACGACTTCATCGTGAATGAGTACCTGCTGCAGAGCCAGGGCTACACGGTGCAGAAGCTGCCCGAGATCGAGTACACGCGGATCGCCGATCCGCTGTTTGGCGGGGCGGTGCTGTGGACGCAGAGCTACCGCTTCAGCAACATGTCGCTGCAGTTTGAGAAGAAGACACCGGCGGACCTGGGGTTTGACACGCCGCTGCTGTCGGGGGCGGCGTTCGGGCTGCTCCCCGGCGATCGGTTTGACGACGTGCTGCGCGCGTCGGGGCTGTTCCAGTCAAGCGTGCTGCGGTTTGACACGCGGCACGAACTCTCGACGAGCTTTGACGTCGGGCCGATCAAGATCAACCCGTTCGGCGCGGCGCGCTTCACGGCGTATGACGACAGCTTCGAGGCGTTCTCGCCGGGGCAGGATGACGAGTACCGCGCGTGGTTTGGCGGCGGGGTGCGCGTCTCGACGAGCATTCAGCGGATCGACGACTCGGTGAACTCGCGGCTGTTCGACCTGCACCGCACGCGGCACATCATCGAACCGAGCGTGACGGCGTTTGCGTCGGGGACGAATGTCGAGAGCCGCGACCTGCCCGTGTATGACGAGACGGTCGAGGGGATCGCCGACGGGTCGGTGGTGAAGGTGGGCCTGATGCAGACGTGGCAGACGCAGCGCGGCGGCGAAGGGCGCTGGCGGACGGTGGACTTTCTGAAGCTGAACACGGAGATCGTGTACTCGACGCAGGACGTGCCGATCAAGAGCCCGATCGGCCGGTTCTTCGACTATCGGCCGGAGTTTTCGGTGCTCGGCGATTTTGCGAACATCGACGCCGCGTGGCAGTTGACCGACGCCGTGGGGCTGACAGTGAGCGAGATCTACGACCTGGACCGGCACCAGAGCGCGCGGACGACGGCGGGCGGCATCGTGCAGCACTCGGCGGACTTCTCGACGTTTGCCGAAGTGCACTACCTCAACGCGCGGGACTCGACCTTCGTCACGCTCGGCGCGGACTACCGGCTCACGCGCAAGTGGACGGTTGGTGTGGCGGCGACGTATGACGTCGACGAGCGCGACTTCCAGGAGCTGGGAGCGCGGCTGAACCGCGAGTTCCCGGCGGCGCTGGTGTCGCTGAAGCTGCGCTTCAATAACATCACCGACGAGGTGGCCTTCGGGCTGGTGGTGCAGCCGAAGTTCGGCGATGAGCGGCTGGAGCAGCTTCGCCGGCTGGGGCGCGACCAGCTCGACCTGGGCGACGTGCCCGAGGACGCGGTCGACCCGCAGGGCCGCCCGACGCGCGAACCTGGAGCATGGCCTTGAGCATCACTCGGCCCATCGGATTTCGAGCGGCGTCCACCACCGCGGGGATCAAGCCCTCGGGCAAGCCGGACCTGGCGCTGATCGTCCGCGATGAGGTCGCGGGTGCGCTCGCGGCGTCGGCGGCAGTGTTCACGCAGAACGCCATGCTCGGCGCGCCGGTGACGATCGGAATGGCGCAGCGCCAGATGGTGCTGGCGGGGCGGCAGCCGGCGCACCGGGCGATCCTCATCAACGCGGGCAACTCGAACGCGGCGACGGGCGAGAAGGGGCTGGCCGACGCACATGCGTGCATGATCGCGGTGGCGGAGCGGCTGGGGTGCGGTCCGAGCGAGGTGCTGCCGAGTTCGACGGGCGTCATCGGGCGATTGCTGCCGGTGGAAAAGATCGTGCGGGCGGTGCCCGCGCTGGTGGGGGCGCTCGATCGTGGCGACGCGGCAGACGCGGGGGCTGCGGGGGCGATCATGACGACGGACCTGGTGCCCAAGACGGCGGCGCGGGAGGTCGAGATCGCGGGGCGACGCGTGCGCCTGGGGGCAATCGCCAAGGGGAGCGGGATGATCGCGCCGCGGCTGGAATCGGCGGCGGGGCCGATGACGCCCTCGGCGACGATGCTCGCGTTCGTGACGAGCGACATCGCGATCCGGGCGGGCGCGCTGCAGGATCTGCTCGGACGGATCGCGCGCGAGACGTTCAACCGGATCAGCGTGGACAATCACCCGTCGTGCAGCGACACGCTCGTGTGCCTGACGAGCGGGGCGGCGGGGTCGGAAGAGGGCGCGGCGGCGATGACGCCGGTGGCGTTGCGCTCGGCGGAAATTGAGGCGTTTGCCGGGGCGCTGCATGGGCTGTGCGAGGACCTTTCGAACCAGATCGTGGTCGATGGGGAGGGGGCGACGCGAACGTTCCGCATCGAGGTGCGCGGGGCGCCGGGCGATGAGGCGGCGGAGGCCATGGCGCGCGAAGTGGTCAACTCGCCGCTGGTGAAGTGTGCGATCCACGGACGCGATCCGAACTGGGGGCGGATCGTGACGGCCGCGGGGAACGCCGGGGTACGGTTTGACCCGGCGCAAGCGTCGCTGCGGATCGGGCCGGTGGAGGTGTATCGCGCGGGGGTGCCGGTGATGGAGGCGCTGAAGGACGAGCGGCTGGCACGGGCGATGAGCGAGCAGCGCGTTGAGCTTGTGCTCTCGGTCGGCGCAGGGCCGGGAACGGCGTGGATGATCGGGTGCGATCTGTCGGCGGATTACGTGCGGATCAACGCCGACTACACGACGTGAAGGCGTTGAGCGACCGGGCGCACGCGCGAACCTAGCCTGACGGCGTGGAGACGGCCGCGCATCGCGCGCTGAAGGTGATTGCATGTGAGTGGCTTCGCCGCGCGGGGTGCGTAGCGAGCGCGGTCGAGGTGCGCTGCCCGATATCACGGTACCGGGTCGATGCGGCGGGATACGCGGATTCCGAGGTGGACGTGGGCGGGGTGGCGGCGGAGCCGGGGGCGACGGTTCGGGCGCCGGCGCCTCGGCGCGGGCCGGGGCGCGGGCACGGGCGCGGCATGGCGGAGCTGCCCGCGCTGGGAGCGACGGTGTTTGTGGAGTGCAAGGCCACGCGGGCGGACTTTCTGCGCGACAACGCCGAGCGTCCGCGGCTGCTGGCGAGGCGGGCCCGGCTGCAGGCGGAGCTTGATCGGGTGACGGAAGAGTTCGTCAAGCCGGGCGAGCCGGAGCTGCGCGAGTCGGGCACGTACTTGTTTGCGGCGCTCGAGCAGTGGTCACTGGAGCGGGCGCGCTCGCCGGCGTATCGGGCGATCGTGCGTGAGCTTCGGCGGATCGATGCGGCGCTGCACGGGCAGACGAAGTTCTTCATGCTTGCGCACTATCGACTGGCGGAGCGGCTGCTGCTGCTCACGCCGCCGGGGCTGGTGGAAGCGCCGGAGTTGCCGCGGCATTGGGGCCTGCTCGTGGCGGAGCGGCCAGAGGGGGCGCGACTGATCGTCGAGCCGGCGAGGCTGGATTCGCCTGAGTTGCGACGGCTGCGGGTGCTGCGGAACGTGGCGGCGGCGGCTTCGAGGGCGGCGCGGGGCGGATTCTCGGACGGCCCGTCAAGCCGGGACGCCGGCCCTGCCGTCGATGCAGCGACTCCCCTGCCAACGCCGATAAGAGACCTGTGAGCATCTTCGGCACGCCAGCAAATCCGCCGCCAGTGACGCAGTCGGTCGCCGGTACGGACGGCGCCGGGCGGCTGAGCGCGAGAGAAAAGGGTCTGCAGGCACGGGCGACGGCGTCGAAGATTCGCGACGAAGCGGACAGTGTCGAAGTGCACGGGCCGGAGGCGCTGGACCCGGCGCGCCGGCTGGCCAAGTCGGGCGATGAGGAGGCGGAGCAGGATCGCCGGCAGAGCGGGAGCGGGTACGGCGCACCTGCGGCCGAGGCCAATGAGCAGGCGGGTGAGGAGCCGCGCTCCGGGGGTTCGAGCCCCTCGCCCGACGGACCAGGCATCGATATTCAGGGCTGAGGGCGAGTCAATCGTCGGCAGCGTCGGCGTCCGCTTCGGCGTCGTCATTGAGGTCGCGCTCGGCGTGGGCGTCGGCGATGTCACCCGGTGGGTTGGTCGAGGCGCCGAAGATGACGCTGCCGAGGCGAAGGACGTTGGCGCCTTCGGCGATGGCGGCTTCGAAATCGCTGGACATGCCCATGGAGAGGAGGTCGAAGCCTCCCCCGCGCGGGCGTTCGGTGCCGATGCCGCCGCGGCGGAGGTCGTCCATGAGTTCGCGCAAACGCGAGAAGGTGGGACGTGCGTCATCGGCCACCGCGGTCGGGGCGGCCATGGTCATCAGGCCGCGAAGGCGGAGGTTGAGCATGGACTCCATCTGTTCGGCAAGGTGATAGGCGGCGGCGACGGCGCAGCCGAACTTCGACGCTTCGCCCGAACAGTTGACCTGGAGCAGGACCTCGATGACTGAGTCGTTGCGCAGGCCGATGTTCTGGAGCTCTTCGGCGAGACGGAGCGAATCGACGGAATGGACAAGGCGGGCGAACTCGACGGCCTTCCTGGCCTTGTTGCGCTGGAGGTGCCCGACCATGTGCCAGCGCACGCCCGGGGTGACGGGCTGCGGCGCCGACGACGCGGCGGAACGCCCGACGAGCTTGTGTCGCGCGGTCCACTCGGCGACAGCGGAGGCGCGCTGGATGAGCTGCTGCACCTGGCTCTCGCCGAAGTCGCGGTGTCCGAGAGCGACCAACTCGCGAATCTCGTCGAGCCCGCTGTACTTGGAGACGGCGACGGTGACGATGCCGGCGGGGTCGCGGCCGGCGCGTTCGGCGGCGCGCGCAATCCGCTCGCGCGTCTCCAGGTACCGGTCCTTGAGTGAGTCGAGCGTCGGCACGAGATCGAACTCCCGGTAAGACAGGTCGCGGTCAAAGGATAGCGGGCGCATCGGGCGCACGAAAGACGGGCCTGGAGATCGCGGGCACGGAGCGGGCGCCCCGACCCGTGCACGGACCGTCAGGAAGTGGCCTCGCGCGGGTCGGATCGGGCGGAGCCCCGTATACTGCGCGCTCGTGCGGCGCTGATGCGCGCTCTGGCGCTCCGGCGGCGCACCGTTTTCGGAGACGCTCACATGCTCAGCCCCGCTGCCACTTTTCCCGCTCAAACGCTTCCCACGCTCGCGCAGGGCGGGGGGAATGCCGGAACGGTGATCCTCATCGTGGCCGCGATTCTCGCCAGCATCATCGCGCTGGTGATCATCGTGGTGTTCTTCCGGTTCTTCAGCCTGTACATCCAGGCGTTCTTCAGCGGTGCGTCGGTGAGCCTGTTCGAGCTCGTGGGGATGCAGCTCCGGAAGGTCGACCCGCGGACGATGGTCATCAACCGGATCAGCGCGGTGAAGGCCGAGCTGCCGATCTCAACCAAGCAGCTCGAGACGCACTACCTGGCGGGCGGGAACGTCACCAAGGTCGTGCGGGCCATGATCGCGGCGAGCGGGGCGCGCATCGCCTTGCCGTGGGATACGGCGACCGCGATCGACCTTGCGGGGCGCGACCTGTTCGAGGCGGTGCAGACGTCGGTGAACCCGAAGGTGATTGATTGCCCGAACCCGAGTTCGGGACGGTCGACGATCGACGCCGTGGCGCAGGACGGAATCCAGCTCAAGGCGAAGGCGCGCGTGACGGTGCGGACGAACATTGCGCGGCTGGTCGGCGGTGCGACGGAGGAGACGATCGTGGCCCGCGTGGGTGAGGGCATCGTGACGACGATCGGCTCGGCGCGATCGCACAAGGAAGTGCTCGAGAACCCCGACAACATCTCCAAGACCGTGATGGCCAAGGGGCTGGACGCGGGGACGGCGTTCGAGATTCTCTCGATCGACATCGCCGACATCGACGTGGGCGAGAACATCGGCGCGCAGCTTCAGCAGGCGCAGGCCGAGGCGGACAAGAAGCGGTTCCAGGCCGAGGCGGAGAAGCGCCGCGCGCTGGCGATGGCCCTGGAGCAGGAGAACAAGGCGAAGATCGAGGAGAACAAGGCGGCGGTCGTGCTGGCGGAAGCGGAAATTCCGCGGGCGATCGCGGAGGCGTTCCGTGCCGGGCACATCGGGATCATGGACTACTACCGGCTGAAGAACGTGCAGTCCGACACGCTCATGCGCTCATCGATCGCGGGCGGGAGCATGCCGTCGGCGGGCGAGAACGCCGGCCGCTGACAAGAGATCGAGCAAGCCTGGGTGAGGGGTACGGATCCGTGCAATGCCGACCTATCTCTACGAGAT
This sequence comes from Phycisphaerales bacterium, assembly GCA_050182995.1. GTDB lineage: Bacteria > Planctomycetota > Phycisphaerae > Phycisphaerales > UBA1924 > JAEUIX01. The sequence continues at coordinate 670,509 of JBFXBS010000001.1, forward strand.
CCTGAACAAGAACGGACAGCCGACGGGCGAGACCTTCGAGATCGTGCAGGCGATGAAGGAGGAGGCGCTCAAGCGGCATCCGGAGACGGGCAAGCCGTGCCGGCGGGCGATCGTCGCGCCGGCGATCGCGGGGAAGTGGAGTCCCATCAAGGCCAAGAGCACGCTCTCGAACAAGAACCTGGAACGGATGGGGTTCACCAAGTACGAGCGCAAGGGCGCGGGGTACATGGAAAAGACGGCGGGCAAGGGCCCGCGCGCCATCGGCGGCGACTGATCCCGGGGACACGCACATCAGGGCCCGCCGGCGGGCGCGGGAGGCTGCTTCAGGCGCTCGAGGGCGGAGCGCAGGCGTCGGATTTCGGGATGATGTTCGCCGAGCATCGGACGCAGGTCGGCCAGGGCGCGGGCAAAGAGCTCGGTCGCGGGCTCGCGGTCACCGAGATTCTCATACACACGCGCGGCTTCGGCCCGGAGCGCTGATCTCGCGAACGGATCGAGAGCCGTCGACGAGGATTCGAGCGAATCGACCGCGGCGGAGAGCAGGGCGCGAGCGCCCTCGGCCTTTCCCTCGGCGCGGGCGGTTTCGGCCCGCCGCAGGAGTTCCTGAATCGATGCGAGCACGGTCGCCGCGGCCTGTGAGCCCGCGGGCTGGTCGCGAGCCGCGGCTTCCAGTTCGCGGGCGGCGCCCTCATCGGCTTCGACGACCGCGGCGGCAGCGGCGCGCGGCAGGCTCGCTGCCGTCTCGCGGGCGCGCTGCCCTTCCGTGACGGCGCGCCCGGCGCTGAGGGCCTGCACGACCACGAGGCCGGCGATGGCGAAGATGAGCCCGAGCGCCGCGGTGACGCCGACGCCAATCCACAGGCCCTGGTTGGATTGCTTGTCCATGGGCGCGAATCTCCTCGCGGCGAGCGCCCCGTGCCTCTACGATCGATGGAGCGCGACAGCGGGGCGCTGCCGTGCTCGCGAAGGGAACCCGCGTGACGCAACCCGACGCCGACAAGGTGAGCAAGCTGCTGGCCCTGGCTCAACAGGGAGAGCGTCGCGCCACCGACGAACTGGTAGCGGTATTGTACGACGAGCTCAAGCGGGTGGCGGCGAGCCTGCTGCGCGGTTCGGTTCGCGGAACGGGCCCGGTGACGCTGCAATCGACAGCGCTGGTGAACGAAGCGTACATGCGCCTGCAGGGCGGGCGGAACACGGCATGGGAGAGCCGGGCGCACTTCTTCGGGGCCGCGGCGCGGGCGATGCGGCAGATCCTGATCGACCGGGCGCGCTCGGCGCGGGTGGGGCGGCGGAGCGATGCAGCGGTCGAGTCGATGTCGGTCTCGATGGGCGCCGACGGCGCGCCGACCAGCGACGAAGAGATGATCTCGCTGGACCAGGCGATGGCGTCGCTCGAGGCGCGCGACTCGCGCCAGCACGACGTCGTGATGCTCCGGTTCTTCGCCGGGCTCACGGTCGACCAGACGGCCGACGTGCTCGAGGTGTCACCGGCAACGGTGAAGAACGACTGGTCGTATGCGCGGGCGTGGCTTCTGCGCGAGATCAAGCGGGCGCGCGCGGAGGGCGGGCGGTCCGACGTGGCGCCGGGCGGGACGGAGCAACCCGGCGCGCGGGGGCCGGGCGCGTGAGCGCCGCGGACGAAGCCGCCACGCGGGAGCTGTTTCAGCAGGCCGCGTCGCTCGATCGCGCTGATCGCGCTCGCCTGCTTGATTCGGTGCGGGCGGAGAAGCCGGAGATCGTGCACGAGGTGGAGTCGCTCCTGTCGTTTCACGACACGGGCGACGCGCTGCTCGATCACGCGCCTGTGCCGCCTGCGCCCAGGCCGGGCCAGCCGGTGCGCATCGGCTCGTACCAGATCATCAGCGAGATCGGCCGCGGGGGCATGGGCGTCGTGTACGAAGCCCAGCAGGCGTCGCCCAGGCGGCGCGTGGCTCTCAAGGTGATCGGCGAGCATGGGCGTCCCGATCACCTGACGCGCTGGCTGGAGCGCGAGGCGGAGATTCTCGGGATGCTCGATCATCCGGGGATCGCTCGGGTGTTTGAGGCCGGAGCCGCGCTCGATGACCAGGGCGTGCTGCGCGCGTTCGTCGCGATGGAGCTGGTGAGCGGGCCGACACTCAGCCAGTACGCCGGGGAGCAGCGGCTGTCGATGCGCCAGCGCCTTGAGCTTGGGGCGCTGGTGGCCGACGCGGTGGATCACGCGCACCGTCGCGGGGTGATTCATCGCGACCTCAAGCCGCAGAATGTCGTGGTCACGCACGCGCCGGGCAGTCGGCGACCGCAGCCCAAGGTTCTGGATTTCGGCATCGCGCGCCTGACCGGCGCGGGAGGCGCGACCCTCGCGGCCACCACGGCGGGGCAGGTTGTGGGCACGCTTGAATACATGAGCCCGGAGCAGGCGGGTGGCGACCCGCGGCTGGTGGACACGCGCAGCGACGTGTATTCACTCGGGGCGATGCTCTGCGAGCTGCTCACGGGGTCGCCGCCGATCAGTCTCGCGGGGATGGGAATCACGGGCGCGATCGCGGCGATCTGCCAGCAGCAGCCGCGGCGGCTGGGAGAGTTTCACGCATCGCTGCGCGGGGACATTGAGTCGATCGTGGGCAAGGCGCTCGACAAGGATCCGGGAGCGCGGTACGCCTCGGCGGCGGAGCTGGCCGACGACCTCCGCCGGCACCTGTCTGACCGGCCGGTGCTCGCGCGAGCGCCCTCGACGTGGTATCAGGTGCGTGCGTTTGCCCGGCGTCGGCGCGGGCTGGTGGTCGGGGTGGCGGTGGCGACGATCGCGCTGATCAGCCTGATGACGCTGGCGGCCTGGCAGGCGTGGCGCGCAACGCGCGCGCTCGATGTCGCCCGGCGCGAGGCCCAGCGTGCCGAGCAGACGAGCGGGTTCTTGAGGCGGACGCTGCTGGCGGGCACGCCGGGCGGATCGAGCACGAGCAACCTGACGGTGCGCGAAATGCTCGACGGAGCCGCGGCCGATCTGGCGGCGCGAACCGACGTTGCACCGATTGTCGCGGCGGACACGCACCAGTTGCTTGCCGAGGCGTACTTCACGCTGTCACTGTTTCAGCCTGCCGCCGCCCACGCGCGGGAGGCCATGGCGGCAAGCACGCGCGCCGGCGGCCCGGAGAGCGAGGGAGCGTTTCGAGCGACGGCGTGGCACGCGCTGGCGCTGGCGAACCTGCGGCGGGGGCACGAGGCGCTCCCGCTCGTCGAAGCGGCGCTCGCACGTGCGCGCGACGCGCTCGGCCCGGAGCACCCCGTGCTCGTCGACCTGCTGCGTGCGGTCGCGGCGGCGCGCCTCCTTCAGCCCGGGCCGCAGATTCTCGAAGCGGAACGGGCCGCGCGGGAAGGTCTCGAACTTGCGCGCCGCATTCTGCCCGAGGACGACGAACGCCGCCTCGTATTGGCGCAGGTGCTGGCGGCCGTGCTGGGCGCGACGGACCAGCCGGAGCGTCAGAACGAAGCGATCGAAATCGATCGAGCGCTGCTGCACACGAGCGACCTTTCGAGCGGACCGGATCATCCGCGCTCGCTTCTGCTGGCGATGGACCTGGCGACGTTGCTGCGCCGAGCCGGACGGCAGGACGAGGCGGTGAGCGTGCTGAAGGAGCGGCTGCCCGCGGCGCGGCGGGTCTTGGGCGTGGAACATGCCGCGACGATTCAGCTTGAGTCCGAGCTGGCGATCGGTCTGCGCGCGCAGGGACTCGTTGAACAGGCCTTGCCGCTGCATGAGCACGTATATCGCCAGCGCCTGGCGCGGTTCGGCCCCGGGCACATCGCGGTGGTGGTCGCTCGGGATGAGTACATCGACGACCTGCTCGCGACCGATCGCTGCGAACAGGCGGCGGAGCTGATCGAGCTGCAGGAGCAGGCGAAGGGGACGTTCGGCGAGGGGAACATCGAACCTCGGCTGAGCATTCTGCGCTTCCTGCTGGCGCGTTGCCGCGACGACGTTGAGGGCATGATCCGCTTTGCGGACCGGCTGCGGGGCACGCCGGCGGAGCCATCGATTCAGACGCTGCTCGCCAAGCACCTGGAGGCCCGGAACGCCCGCGAGGCCGACGAACCGCCGCCGAGGCGATGATGTCCTGAGCGAATCCACCGACAGTTGGCTCGATCGAGCTTGTGTCCGGGCAGGAGCGTGGTAGACTGCTGCTTCGAGGGGCGTGGAGAATGACCATGAGACATGCGTTGAACGGGGCCTTGGCGGCGTTGGCCATCGTGTCGCCGAGCCTTGCGCAATGGACGGGTGACGCCGGCGGCAACTCCGCGATCGCCGATCGCTCGGGCGCTCAGGTGCAGCCCAAGATCCGCGCCGCGCCCGACGGCGGGTGCTGGGTCTCCTGGTTCGATAACTTCGCCGGAGGGTTTGACGTTCAGCTTCAAAGGCTCGACGCGGGCGGGGCGGAAGTCTTCGCGCACAACGGCCTGCTCATCGCCGACAGGGGATTCTCGTCGACGCAGGATTACGACCTGCGCGTGAACGCCGAAGGCGATGCGATCATTGCCTTCCGAAGCGACACGGCGTCACCCGGCACGGTGCAGATCGTGGTGCAGCGGGTCACGTCGGCCGGCGCGCTGCCGTGGGGCAACGCGGGCGTGATCGCCAGCGCCGGAGCGCTGGACAAGAACACGCCGCGATGCGCCGTGCTCGAAGACGGGAGCGTCGCGGTCGCATGGACGGGCGGCTCGCCGGCGTCGGTTTCGCTGCAGATGATCCTCCCCGATGGAACGCTCGTGCTCCCGGCGCCGAGCGTGTACAGCGACACCGGGTCGCCGCAGCGTCCGTTGCAGGTCGCGGATCTGCAGGCCGCCGGGGCCGACGCGTTCATCGCGCTCATGATCCGCTGCTCAGGCTCCAACTGCGTGACAAGCAGCAAGCACCTGCACGCGCAGAAGTTTGATGCCGCGACGCTCACGCCGCAGTGGGATCGTGACACGAGCAACGCCACACCGGGCGAGGCGATCATCGTCTTTGACGGCACGTCGATCCAGAATGGAACCTTTCCGCCGTTTTTCCCGGACGGTTCGGGCGGGGGCGTGTTTGCCTGGTACGAGACCGGCGGCGCGCGCGCCGCGTACGTCCAGCGGCTGGATTCGAGCGGGGCCGAGGTCTTCCCGCACAACGGCGTCGCCGCGCTCATCACGCCCGGCCTCCTGCAGATCTCCGCGGGCGCAAGCCTCGATTTTGAAACGGGCGACATGTACGTGGCGATCAAGACCACCAACGCCGGCCAGAACCAGTGGGGCATTCGCGCCGCACGCATCACCGCCGGCGGCGCCCGCGCCTGGGGTGATGAAGGCGTCGAACTCGTGCCGTTCAACGGCGTGCAGTCGAGTTTCGAGTCGGCGGTCGCCGAGACGGGTGGAGGCGGATGCGACTTCTTCTGGTTTGAGAACAGCGGCGGGCTCGCCGGGCGGCTGCTCGGGGCCGGGCTCGGGGCCGATCAATCTCCCCGGTTTCCGGGCATCATCGAGGTTTCGAGCGTGAGCAGCGTGAAGGGCCGGATCAGCGTGGATCGCGCGTCGCTGGGCAATGCCCTGGTCGCCTGGCACGACGCGCGGTCCGACGCCAACGACATTCTCGCCCAGAGCGTCCGGCCCGATGGCTCGCTGGGCGCTCCGGACGTGGCCTGCCGGATCGACTTCAACGGCGACGGCGAAGTGAACGCTGACGACCTCGGCGATTTCATTAATTGCTACTTCGCCTCACCACCGTGCGCCGACGCCGACTACAACGGGGCCGACGGCGTGAACGCCGACGATCTGGGAGATTTCATCAACGACTACTTTACCGCCTCGTGCTGAATCCGCGTTCCGGCCGTTTCGGCCGCGCGACTGGCCATTGTTCGGCGATCGCGGTACGCTCACGCCGCCCCTTTTGACCCATGCGCCTGCCCGCCGAGTTTGTGACGTCGCTCCGGCCTTCGTTTGAAGGGCGCTCGGTGTGCGTCACGGGCGGCGCCGGGTTCATCGGGGGGCACCTGGTGGACGCGCTGCTGTCGCTTGGCGCCTCGATCTGCGTGATCGACGATCTCTCGAACTCAGGCGTCGATCATCTCGCCGAGCTGATCGACCTCGACCCCGCCCGCGTGCGCTTTGTGCACGGTTCGATTCTCGATCCGAAGGCGTTGAGCGACGCCGTGAGTGGCTCGTCCATGGTCTTCCATCTCGCGGCGATGGGCTCGGTTCCCAAGAGCATCGAGGAGCCGCGGCGCGCTTTCGCGGTGAATGCGCTGGGAACGGTCGCGGTGCTCGAGGCGGCGCGGTCGGCGTCGGTCTCTCGCATGGTCTTCGCTTCGTCGTCATCGATCTATGGCGGCGAGGGGAGCCCGCCCGCATCGGGCGCGAACCAGGCCCCGGCGGCGCGCGTCGAGACGATGCCCAGCAACCCGCTCTCGCCCTACGCCGCGAGCAAGCTGGCGGGTGAGGCGGCGGTGCGGGCGTGGTCTCGCTCCTATGCCCTGCCCGCGGTGAGCCTGCGGTTCTTCAACGTGTTCGGCCCGCGCCAGAGCAGCGAGAGCCAGTACGCCGCGGTGGTTCCCGTCTTTGCGCGCCGCCTGCTCGCGGGCGAGCCCTCGACGATTTTTGGCGACGGGCGGCAGACACGCGACTTCACGTTTGTCGCCAACGCGGTCGCGGCCCTCCTTCTGGGCGCGACGGCCAAGGGGCTCGAAGGACAGGCTGTCAACGTCGGCACCGGGCACGCCGTGTCGCTCCTGGAACTGCATGGGCTCATGGCCAAGCGGTGCGCACCGGCGGCGCAGGGGCGCGCGCCCGAGCCTGTCCTCGCGCCCGCTCGCCCAGGCGATGTGCGGCACTCACTGGCCGACGTTTCGCTCGCGTCGCGCCTGCTGGGCTACCGCGTGCTGGTCCCGCTCGACGCCGGGCTGGATGAGACCGTCGCGTGGTATCGGCGTCTCTTTGCCGAGGCGCCCTAGGCGAGCCGCCCAGTCTCCGGCGACGCTACCGTTGGGCGTGCGCCACCTGATCGACACGCTCGGCGGGCTCTACGAACTGCTCCGGCTGGGGTTCATCACTCGTTTTCGCCTGCGCGGGCCATACTGGACCTGGCGAATGCACACCGCGTTTGGCGATTCCCCGCCCGCCCGAAATGAGCAGGTCGCCGCGGTGCTCGAGTATGCACGCTGGGTCTACCGCACGCGCCGCGGGCGGTAGACCCGCTGTTGCAATGGCGCAAAGCGGGGCGTCAGCCGAGCGGCCGTGGAGCGTGGAGAACGGGTACCATCCCGCCTGAGTTCAGGAGCCGCTCATGAGCGCTGAAAGCACCACCGGGTCGCCCGTTCCGACGTTCACCGGCCAACCCGCCAAGGGTGGGCAGTCGGGCTTCCTCCTCGGCATGGTCGTCGGACTGGTGGTCGGGCTGTTCATCGGCGCGCTGGCGATGCCGATGTTTGAGTCGCGGCGCGGGGCCGGCCCCGTGACCAACAATCCCGAGCCAGGCAAGGGAATGAAGCCGGTCTCGCCCGAGCAGCGCGAGGGATTCACGCAGCCGCCACCATCGCCAAAGGAAGAAACGCCAAAGCCCGCTGAAGACCGCAGGCCTGTTGAGCCGGCTCCAGCGGCGCCCGAGCGGCCGACAGGCGGAGGCATGCCGTGAGCAGTCTCGATGAGGCGGCAGCCCGGGTGGTGCGTCAGCACGCCCGGACTTCGAGCCTGATGGGCGTCGAGTTTGTGCCGGTGTACCGAGTTGTGCGAGCCGACTCAGTTGATGAAACCACGACTCCGACCGCGGATGCAGTCGCCGGCGGCGCATCGACGGAGGCCCCGCCGGTCGCCAGCGACTCGGTCCGGGCGCTGAAAGCCCGGCGGCTCGAAGCGATCCGTGAGCGCTACCTCGCGGAAATGCCGCACGCGCCGTTCATCTCGACGTACACAAACATCGTCTTCGGTGAAGGCGACCCGGCGGCCCGGCTGATGTTCGTTGGCGAAGCGCCGGGCTTTGAGGAAGATCGGACCGGCCGGCCGTTTGTCGGCCGCGCGGGGCAACTGCTCGACAAGATGATCGTCGCCATGGGACTGAAGCGCTCCGACGTGTACATTGCCAATGTGCTGAAGGTGCGGCCTCCCGACAACGCGACCCCGACGATCGAAGAAGCAGAGGCAAGCGCCCCGTTCCTGTACGACCAGATCGAGGCCATCGCGCCCGAAGCGCTCGTGACGCTCGGGCTCCCCGCGACACGCACGCTCCTGAAGACCAGCGACTCCATGGGCCGACTTCGAGGGCACTGGGCCACGTTCACGCACCCCGGCACCGGGTTCACGTGCCCGGTCATGCCCACGTTTCACCCGGCTTTTCTGCTTCGGCAATACACCGACGAGAATCGGGCGAAAGTCTGGTCGGATCTGAAGCAGGTGATGGTGAAACTGGGCCTGGGAGCGAGATAGGCGCCCAAGGCCGTGTGCGGCACGCTGGCCTGAACTTGCCCGGTTTTCGCGCTTCGCCCTTGCGGATCACGAGGCGATCCGTCATACTTGTGGGTTGTTTGTTCGGTGCTGACGGGTTTCAAATCCTGATACGGAGTTGACCGATGCGCCACGCCCACACGTGCGACCGGCTGTCCGCGATTGCGCTCTTGATTCCGCTGCTGGCCGGTGCGTGCGTGGCGCCCCGGGCCGCCTCACGAACGGTGGGCGCGGGCGAAGCTTCACGTGCGGTTCATCACGCCGCGCGGGCGGCGGCCGATTTCGATGGCTGCACGACGTCGGGCTGCGCTTTGAACTTCGATCCCTCGCTCCCCCCACTCCCGGCGGACTACTCGGCGCCCGGCTCGGCACAGGCGATCGTGGCGTGCTTCAGCCGCGAGAATCCGCCCGCTCCGGAGGTGATCGCGGAGTTCCAGGAGCGCTTGTTCGGGCTTTCGCTCCAGTATCAACTCGCGGCACGCTGGACGACGACCGCCTCCGGCCCCACCGGCGGGCAGGGCAATCCGATCACGATCACCTGGTCGCTCGTGCCCGATGGGCTCTCGATCCCCGGCAGCCAGTCGGGACAGGAGGAGCCGAGCGTGCTCTTTGCGCGCATGGATCAGCTCTTCGGCGGCAACCGTGCGCTCTGGATCCAGCGCATCACCGACGCCTTCGCCCGATGGGAGCAAGTGACCGGCAATCAGTACGTGCGCATCCGTGACCGCTTCGGCAACGACTGGGACGACGGCGCCGCCTGGGGCACCGCCGGCTTCCTCGAACGCCGCGGCGACATCCGCATCTGCATGCGCACGGTGGACGGGGCCAGCGGCATTCTTGCGTACAACCAATTTCCCAACCAGGGCGACATGGTGCTCGATGCCGCGGAGTCGTGGGCCGACTCCTCCGACAACCATCGCTTCCTTCGCAACGTCATCACCCACGAGAACGGGCACGGCATGGGCCTGTTCCACGTCTGCCCGCCGAACTCCACCAAGGTGATGGAGCCCTTCCTCGCCACCAACTTCGACGGACCGCAGCAGGACGACATCCGCGCCATGCAGCGGCACTACGGGGACTTCCACGAAGGTGATGACACGCCCGGCACGGCCGCGGAACTCGGAACGTTCGGGCCCAATGCCAACGTGCTGTTCGGATCGACGCCCACGAGCATCCCCAGCGTGCCGGGCGCGGTGAGCGTTCCCGCGATGGCCGATGCGTCGGTCCTGAGCATCGACGCCGACGGCGAGCAGGACTGGTCGGCGATCGACCTGAGCCGGCCGCTGCTGGTGTCGGTGACGGTGACACCGATCGGGACGACGTATCAGAATCAGCCGCAGAGCGGCGATGAATGCCCGGAGGGCAACCCCGTCAACGCGCTCAACCGGGCGAACCTGCGTCTGCAGGTGTGGGAGCAGACCGGCGTGCTTCCGCTCATTCTCGTCAACGACATGCCGCAAGGCCAGGCCGAGGACCTCATGAATCTCCTCCTGCCGGCGGGCCGCTCGCTCATCCGCATCACCGAGGCCAATACGCCGACGGAAGTGCAGTTGTATTCGCTGCGCGTCCGCACGGGAGCCGCGCTCTCGTTCACCGCCTCCGACGGCACGTTTGATGACCGCGTCGTGCTTTCCTGGACGGCGATCCCCAACCGCACGACGTACTCGATCTTCCGGGGCACGTCGCCCGACCGCTCGGCGGCAACGCTCATCGGAACGACCACGGGCACTTCGTTCAACGACTTCACGGCGCTGCGCGGACCGACGTACACCTACTGGGTCCAGACGAGCCAGACGCTCACCGACAACTACCTCGTCGATTTCGGTGGGCCGGAGATCGGCTTCCGCAATCGCCCGCCGTGCCCGCCGGACTTCAACGCCGACGGCACGCTTGACGCCGACGACCTGGGCGACTTCATCAACTGCTACTTCGCGTCGCCTCCGTGCCCGCAGGCGAATTTCAACGGTGACGGCGCGGTGGATGCCGACGATCTCGGCGACTACATCAACGCCTACTTCGCGGGATGCTGACGCCGTCCGCCGCGAGAAGCCTTTGCCCGATAATGCCGGTGCGCGGCCTCGAAGGTGTCGCGTGGCCGGTCCCGGCGCAGGGGATGTGAAGGGGTGAGTTTCGATCACCGATCAGTCTCGGATGGGCATCACCGACTTCCGATTCCTCTTTCGACAGGGCGCCGGGGGCGACGCTCGCCCCGTCCAGACCGAGAAGAAGCACGGCGGATCCCACCGTCGCACCGCCAGCCGGCACGCCATCGACGGGCTTCAATCGACCTTTGGCGCCGTCGTCGACCTTTCGCAATCGGGCATGCGAATCTGGACGACGCGCGAGCCCCGGTTCGCTCCCGGGACCTGCGTCCCGCTGGTGCTCGCCGACGGCGATCAGCGCATGGATGTCCTCGCGACGGTGATGTGGGTGCGACCGCTTGAGAACGAGACGGGCTGGCAGATCGGGATGCGCTTCGAGAACGCCGATGCGGTTCGCAAGCAGGCCATCGAAACCTACGTGAAAGCCGGGTACTTCACGACCGACCCGTCGATCCGCCGGACGCTCCACGAGCACGACCCTTCGTATGAGGATCCGCGGCAATCAGAACCGCACGCCCCGGCTCGACCGCCGCTCAATGCCGAACTGATCGATCTCTATGCGCTCCTGGGCGTGTCGTCGGACGCACCGGCAGAGACGATCCACACGGCGTATCGGCATGCGGCCCGCGCGTGTCATCCGGATCAGAGCGACGATCCCGCCGCCGCGGAGCGTTTTGCTCGACTCTCCAGGGCGTACGGCGTGCTCAAGGATGCCGAGACGCGGGCCAAGTATGACCAGGTGCTGCGTCGGCTCGCGGCGTGAGCGCCTCGGCGGCTCACTCGGCCCGACACGATCGTTCAACTTGCTTCGCGGGCGAGTTCCTCGGAATCTGCCGAGAGCGTGCGCATGTCCATGCACGCCATGCTCAGCTCGCGAAGGGAGCGCCTGAAAGTCTCTGACTGATCAAGAAACTCGAGCCCGATCTGCCAGGTGAACCAGCCGGTCTTGCGCACCCAGATAACGCGGGCCGGGCAGCTCAGTTGCCGCTGCGGGCTGGAGAGCGCGATGAGCACGGTCGCCCCGGGCTCAAGGTCGTAGGCCCCCCGGCGCTCGAGGCGTGCGCCGGTCTCGGAGAGATCGACCGCGCGCCCGAGGCTGGTCGAAAGAAGCTCGGCGCGCACGCGGCCCTTCTTCCGCTTGTTCGATCCGGAGGAATCGGCTTCCCCCAGCTTCGTCACGTCGAGTCGGTTACGGAACACGCGCATAGGCCCTACATCGGCGGGCGCCGGGACCGACTGCACCGGCGGGCCGCCACGGATTCTTCGCGCCCGGGGTTATTGGCACCCCGTGAAGTAGGCGTTGATGTAATCACCCAGGTCGTCGGCGTTGATGACCCCGTCGGCGTTGAAATCGGCGTTGCAGAGCACCGGCTTGGGCTCATACGCCCCGATGTCCACGGGGTCGCCCGGGCCCACGCCGGTGTTGGTCACGTACGGGTGATCCGCGAAGCGCGGATTCCCGTCGATGTCGACGGTGCCCACGGGCAACTGCGCCACGTTGTTCCCCGAGTCGATGCAGGGCGAGAAGACGAACGGACCCGAAGCGACCCGGCAGTTGTCGTCGGCGGTGCCCAGCACCTGGTCCGGTCCTGCGGGGTCGAGCAGAAGAGGATCGCTCAGAATGTTCCCTTCGCCCATCATCCCATCCTTGACGCAGGAGTACGTCACGCTCGCCGGTCCGTTGAGCTCGCGACCGCCGGTCGAGGCGAAGTTGTCCCAGATGATGCAGTTGGCGATCTGGGGCGCGTTGGTCGAGGCGACGTTGATCCCGCCGCCGCTCATCGATGCGCTGTTGCCCGTGAGTGTGCAGTTGAGCACGGGCGCGGGTCCGAGCTGGAGCGCTCCGCCGTTCTGGGCCGAGTTCCCGGTGAAGACTGAACCGTGAATCTTCGATGTGGTTGCGTTCGTGGCCACCGACACCGCGCCGCCGTTGCCCTGGAGGGCGGTGTTCCCGGCGAAGAGGGAGCAGGCGATCTCGGCGTTTCCCGCGAGGTGGATGGCGCCGCCCGAGGTGAACCCGCTTGAGCCGGTGGCACGGTTGGCGACGAACGCACAGTTGCGAATGAGCGGGCTGCCGGTGGAGCTGATGCTCATGGCGCCGGCGCCGCTCGCGGAGTTGTTCCGAAACGTGCAGTGCAGAATCTGGAGCGAACCGGCGACGCCCATGCCGCCGCCGCGATCCTGTGAGCCGAAGCCGCCGTCGGCGTTGCCGCCGGTGACGACGAATCCATCAAAGACGGTGCTGGCGCTGACGGTGCTGGGCGCGGTGACGACTTGAAAGCAGTTGTCGCTGTTCCCCGCGAACGCGGGGCCGTCGTTGGCGTTGAGATCACCCGAGAGGATGGTTGTGTAGCGAGCGGTGTCCCGCGCGTTGGGATTGGGAGCGCCGTACCCGGCGTAGCCCCCGAACATCGACACGCCGTTCTTGAGCGTGAACACGCTCGTGCGCGTCGAGCCCGGGCGATAGGTGCCCTGGGCCACGCGCAGCTCATCACCCGCGACCGCGGCCTGAAGGGCCGTGGCGAGGTTGTTGTACGCGGTGTTCCACGATTGCCCGTTCCCACCGGCGGGCGCGGAATCATCCACGTACCGGATGGCCCCGAGGCACCACGACGACGCCGCGAGGAATCCGGCGGCCGCCACGCATGCACCGCTGCAAAGTCTCATTCTTCAATCCTCCGTGGGCGCAGGCGCGCACGCCGGGTGCGTCGTTCAAACAGAACTCGCGCTTGCTGTTTGGTCCGCGTTCGATCCACCCCGCGCGGGCTTGACCGAATACTCCATTCGGCGAACGCAGGATGAACGATGCACTCACGCGCAGAAATCCGCTTGCCGACGGATTTCCTACGGCGTACAGGCGGCACGGTTCCCCACCTGGAACTTCATGCCGGCTTCATGATGCTCCCGGTACCATCGGCGCCATGCCCTTTGGTTCGGGTGATGATCTGCGGGTGCTCCTGTTCACCGACACGCTCGCGGACGTGAACGGGGTCGCTCGGTTCATCGGAGACCTGGCCCGCGAGGCCCGCCGGCGCGAAATCGGGCTCACGGTGGTGACGAGCACCGACCTGCCCCTGGCGCCCGCTTCGAACGTCGTGAACCTCACGCCACGCGCGGCCGGGGCAATGCCCGGGTATCCGCTGCTGCGGCTTGTGCCTCCGCCGCTGGCGCGGGCGCGGGCGCTCGTGCGTGCGGCGCGGCCTCATGCCGTGCACCTGTCGACACCCGGGCCGGTGGGGTTCGCGGGGCTGCTGGCGGCGCGGGCGGCACGCGTACCGATCCTGGCGACCTATCACACCGACTTCCCGGCGTACATCGAAGAACTCTGGCACGACCCGTCGTTCTCGTGGCTCTGCCGGTCGGCCATGCGCGCCTTCTACGCGCCCGTTTCGAAGGTATTCACGCGTTCGGTAAGTTACGCCCGCGGCCTTCACGGGTTGGGGATCCACTGCCGGCGGATCACGAGCTTGCGCCCGGGGACCGACACCGAGGCGTTTCATCCGCGATTCCGCGACCGGTCGATCTGGCCCGCGCTGGGTTGCGCAGCGCGCTCGATCAAGGTGCTGTCGATGGGCCGCGTGAGCGTGGAGAAGAACCTGCCGCTGCTGGCTCGGGCGTGGCCGGTTGCGCTGGCGGCGATGGAGGCTCGTGGTCTCGATGTCGAGCTTGTGGTGGTGGGCGACGGCCCGTATCGCGCGTGCATGGAGCAGGAACTGGCGGGCAGCGGCGCCCGGGCCCGGTTCCTGGGATTTCGGCATGGCCGCGAGCTCTCGACGATCTACGCGTCAAGCGACCTGCTCGTCTTCCCGTCAGAGACCGACACGCTCGGGCAGGTCGTGATGGAGGCTCAATCGTCGGGGATACCGGTGATCGTGAGCTCCGTCGGCGGCCCGCGCGAGGTCACGCGTCATGGGCGCACCGGCCTGATCATCCCCGAGAGCAGGCCCGGGCTCTGGGCCGATGCGATCGCCGACCTCGCGGGCGACGAGGCTCGCCGACGCGACATGGGGCAAGCCGCTCGCGCGCTCATGGAGGAGCACGCGTTCCCGCGCTCATTTGAGCACTGGTGGGACGTGCACCGGCGCGTGGTCGATGGGCAGGTCAAGTCGAGCGAGGAGCGGCACGCGGGCGCCGAGCGACTCGTGCGCACCTGACGGGCCCTCCAAAAAACAACCCCGGTCGAGCAGCGGGCTCACGACCGGGGAGATCTCGTTGAATGATTGTCGACTCGTTGCGCGGGGCTCAGGCGGCCCGGCGGAACGAGCGCGTGTTGCTCTTGAAGCTGAACGTGTTCCGGCGGTTCTTGGCCGACCGGGCCTTGCGGCGCTTGGCGGTCGAGAACTTGAAGTTGCGGCTCGCCTTGGTCGTGCGGCGCGCGCGGCGCTTGGTCGACGTGCGACGGGCCTTGGTGACGCGACGGCCCGACACGCGACGCGTGCGCTTGGCCTTGCTGTTCCGACGGTTCTTGCGGGTGGTGCGACGGTTCATGCTGTTCCTGCTCCTTGGAGAGTGCGGCCGGTTCCGTCCGGCCCCGGGCCGCGGCACACGCCGCATACCCCTTGGTCACGTGCCATCGGGCATCCGCACCCGCCTCATAAGCGCTCCCGCCATTTTTTTGCGAATGCGCGGCACAAACCCACCACTTCGATCCCCTCCGGCGGCGTTTCGGCTCCAGTCGACCGTTCGGCCCTTCACTCGTATCTCGGCATGCCCATCGCGTCGATAGCATTGACGCCAAGAGCGTCCACTCCTTTTACGAGCGCCCCTTTTGTCCGCCCCCGCCAACATCCCACAGCCCGTACCCACCCACTCTTCTCAACCCGGGTCGACCGGGCCCGCCGAGGATTGGTCGCCCGATTCGTGGCGATCGCGCGCCTGGAACTGGGCGGTGCACTACGACGATCAGGCGGCGGTTGACCGGGCGTGCGCTCGGCTCGCGCAGCTCCCGCCGCTGGTGACATCGTGGGAGATCGAGCGGCTCAAGGGGCTGCTCGCCGAGGCCGGCGCGGGCCGGCGCTTCCTGCTCCAGGGCGGCGACTGCGCCGAGATGCTTGCCGAGTGCGTACCCGACGTCATCACGGCAAAGCTCAAGATCCTCCTCCAGATGTCGCTCGTGCTCACGTACGCGGGGAAGCAGCCGGTGATCCGCGTCGGGCGGCTGGCGGGGCAGTACGCCAAGCCGCGGAGCAGCCCCACCGAGACGCGCACCGTCGCCGGCCAGCCCGTCGCGCTCCCGAGCTACTTCGGCGACCTGGTCAATCGCGCCGAGTTCAGCCCCGAGGCGCGCCGGCCCGACCCCGCGCTCATGGTCGAGGGGTACAAGCACGCGGCGATCACGCTCAACTTCATCCGCTCGCTGCTCGACGCCGGGTTCGCCGATGTCCACCATCCCGAGTATTGGGACCTGGGGTTTCTGAAGAAGGCCGCGCTCCCGCCCGAGCTCCGCGCGCAGTACGAGCGCCTCACGCATCAGATCGGCGAGGGCGTGCGCTTCATCGAAGCACTCGGCGAGCGGACCGTCGGCGACATCACGGGCGTCGAGTTCTTCGCCAGCCACGAGGGGCTCAACCTCTACTACGAGGCGGCCCAGACGCGGCGCGTTCCGCGACGCGAGGGCTTCTACAACCTCACGACGCATCTGCCGTGGATCGGCGAGCGCACCCGCGCGCTCGACGGGCCGCACGTCGAGTATTTCCGCGGCGTGCGCAACCCCATCGGCGTCAAGCTGGGCCCGGCCGCCGCCCCCGACGAAACGCGACGCCTCATCGACCGCCTGAACCCGCAGAACGAAGCAGGGCGGATCGTGCTGACCCCCCGCTTCGGCGCGGCGAACGTCGAGCGCCTGCTCCCGCCGCTCGTCGAGGCCCTGCGGCGCGACGGACGTGCCGTCGTCTGGTCGTGCGATCCGATGCACGGAAACGCGGCGACCACCTCCACGGGCGTCAAGACGCGCCGCTTTGACGACGTGCTCAGCGAGATTCTGCGGTCGTGGGATGTTCACGCCGCGCTCGGTTCGCGCCTGGCCGGCGTGCATGTCGAGCTCACGGGCTCCGATGTCACCGAGTGCCTTGGCGGCGCCGCGGGTCTCACCGAGGCCGACCTCTCGCGGAGCTATCACTCGCTCTGCGACCCGCGACTGAACTACGAACAGAGCATGGAACTCGCGTTCGCGCTGGCGGAGAAGATGCAGCAGCGCGCGAGCGCGTAAGCGATTGCGGCAGCGCGCGCACGCAACCTCGCTGCGATCCGCTGCGAAGGGTCGTGCATGTTCACCTCGTGGGCCCTCTTCGCCGAGCCACCGGCGACGAGCGCGATCGGCCCGACGCTGGCGTGCCCTGCATGCTTTCCGACTCCGATGGAACTCCTGTCGCCGCCGCTGCTCTTCTTTCTTGGCTTCGTGTGGCTGTGCGTGTGCCTGCGGCGACAGCGCGTCCTCGCCGGATCGCGGCTTCCGATCTGCGAGCACTGCGCATACAACCTTTCAGGAATCGCCTTCCCCGGCACCTGTCCCGAGTGCGGAGGCCATGCGTGCGGAACACCTGTCGATTCGTCGACGTCGCTGGTCGGGCGCGGCTCGCAGACCCAGGCCGTGCTCATAGCCGTGCTTGCGACCACGTTGCTCGCGCCGCTTCTTGAAGGGTCGCTGCTGCGGGTGCTGGTGAGTTGGACCTCGGTCAGGCTGGACGTGTCGATGCGCTCGCGCTATCTGGACTTCGTTGAGCAGGTGCACCCGACCGCGGCGAGCGTGCTGGCGTTCTTCGTGGCGTACCTCATCGCGATGCCCATCACCCCGCTGGCGTCGATGCGAAGCGTGCCGCGCCTGGCGGGCTGGATCGCCGGGGGCTTGTTCGTCCTGTGCGCCGTCGCCGCCGCGTTTGAATGGTCGAACGCGGATTACGTCTCGCCGCTCACGCTCATGTTTCGGGCGGCGATCTGGGGCGGGGCGATCGCGCTGCTGCTCCGCGCGTGGCGAAAGTGGCACGACCGCGCCGACATCACCACTTCGCCGACAGACGCTGCCACGCCTCCCGATATCGCTTCGCCATCACCTCCAGCGACGCCGGGATCACCCGAACCCGCGCCACGGTCGACATGAAGTTCACGTCACCCGACCATCGCGGGACCAGGTGCACGTGCAGGTGTCCCGGCACCCCGGCGCCCGACGCGCGACCCTGGTTCAGGCCGATATTCACGCCCTGCGGCTGCAGCGCCGTCTCCACAAGGTCGGTCGCGAGATCCACCAGCCGCCACAGCGCGGCACGCTGCTCGGAGGTGTAGTCGAGCAGGCGCGCTCGCCCTTCGCCCAGCGCCACGAGCAGATGACCGTTGGCGTACGGAAACGCGTTGAGCAGCACCATGCCGCCCAGCGAGCCGGCGGTGCGCACGATCACGTGGTGGCGTTCATCGTGCTCTGGCGCGAGCCAGTAGTCGCGCAGAAAACTCGCCGCGCCTTCGCCGCCCGGAGCTCCGGCGGCAGACGGCCCCGCGCTCGCCGCGGCCCGCTCCGATTCGCCTAACCCCTCGAGATACTCCATCCGCCATGGTGCGTGCAACGTCCCCTGACCGGGCACCGGGTCCGCCGGCACGGGTCGGTTGCTCGGCGGGTTGGCCGGCGGTCGCTCGGGCGTGCTCACGATTCAGCTCCCCGCGCGCTTCAGAACGGAATGTCCGCTTCGCCGATCGGGGGCGGCGCATCGTCGCCCGCGGCGTGCTGGGCCGAGCGCCCGGAGCGGACCTGCGGCGACGGCGCCGACTGGTCATACTCGCCGCCCTGGTTGCCACCCTGCTGCCCGCCGCGAGAGCCGATGAAGCGGAAATCCTCGACGACGACCTTGATCTTCGAGCGCTTGCCGCCGCCGTTCTTGTCTTCCCACGTGTCCTGCTTCAGCCGACCGGAGACAAACAACGGGCTGCCCTTCGACGTGTACTGCTTGAGCAG
Organism: Phycisphaerales bacterium; assembly: GCA_050182995.1. Lineage (GTDB taxonomy): Bacteria > Planctomycetota > Phycisphaerae > Phycisphaerales > UBA1924 > JAEUIX01. The sequence continues at coordinate 688,986 of JBFXBS010000001.1, forward strand.
TTCCGCCGCCTTGCCCCAGGCTTCGCAGTCGATGAACGAAACTTCCTCTCGCTTCTCGCCCTGCGGCGTCGTCCAGGTGCGATTCACCGCCAGGCCGAAGGTGCCCACGGCGGTGTTCTGCGGCGTGAACCGCACCTCGATATCCCGCGTCATGTTGCCCATCAGGATGACCTGATTGAAATTGGCGGCCATGGGGTGTCCTCCGGTCGTGCTTGCGGCACGGTTCCGTATCCTATCAGATTCCAACCCGCGTGCACAGGCCCGCGGGAGACCACATCGCGCCGATCAGCTCGCGGCAGGCTCTGCCGGGGCGGCAGCGGCGCCGGTCGTGACCGGAGCAGGCGCGGGCGGAGCGGCCGCGGCACGCAGATTCGCCTCGATCGTGAGGTCAAGCTGCGCGTCGACGTTCTTCATCTCCTCGATGGAGAGGTGATCGGCCTTGACCAGGAGCGTGCGGAGCACGGTTTCTGACAGGTTGAACGCACGCTCGATCTCGCCGAGCTTGTCGGTTGCGACGGCGAAGTAGCACAGAATGTACATGCCGCGCTTCTGCTTCTTGATCGGGTAGGCGAGCGGGCGATCCGCCCACTTCTTGAGCGCCACCACCTCGGCGCCGTACTTGGTCAGCGTTTCCTTGATGTGGTTCACCGAACCGACGAGGTCGGTCGCGGCGGACTGGCCGAGGAGGAACATCGCTTCGTAATGAGTCGTGGGAATGGTTCGCATGGGATTCTCGCAAAGACGTGAGACGTGGGATGTGAAAGTTCACACTGAAATATGCACGTGAACGGGGCTACATGACCGGCGGATCGGGCGGGGCGCTCGGCGGCGGACGCGGAGGCTTGGGCTTCGGCGGCGAGGGGTCGGCGTTGTAGGTGTTCATCGCGAACGTGACGCCGCGCGTGACGAACGCCTCGATCGCGTCCACTGCTCGATCAAGTGCCGGCGAGACCGCCGCAAGCTGCTCGGGCGTGAACCACCCGAGCACCCAGTCCGCGGGGTCCTGGAAGGTCGCCGGCGGGGGATCGACCCCGATGCGCAGGCGCGGGTAGTCGGATGTGCCGAGGGCGCGCTGCACGTCGGCCAGGCCATTGTGTCCGCCCGTGCCGCCGCCCGTGCGGATCCGGATCGTGCCGAGCGGGAGCTGGTACTCGTCGACGAGCACGAGCACGTCGGTCGACGGCACGAGCTTGAAGAACGCGACAGCCTGCCCCACGGCGTCGCCCGAACGGTTCATGTAGGTGAGCGGCTGCATGAAGATGCAGCGCTCGCCGCCGACCTGCGACTCGATGATCATGCTGTTGAACTTCGATCGGGGCGCGACCCCGGGGGCGAAGCGGCGCGCGGCGCGCTCGACGGCCATGAAGCCGGCGTTGTGGCGCGAGCCCTTGTATTCGCTCCCGGGATTGCCCAGACCGACGATCAACTTCATGAGACCTCGAAAGACGTGAGATGCGAGACCGCCGACGTGAAGAAGAAACCGCGCGATCACTTCTTGGGGGCGGCGCCGGCCGCCGGCTTGGCGGGTGCGGCTCCGGCCGCGGGCTTGGCGCCGGGCTTGCCCGCCGCTTCTGCCGCCGCCTTCTCCAGGCGCTCCTTCTCGCCGATGACTTCGGGCTGCGCGGCATCGGTGCCGACCGCGGTCGCTTCCGCCGCCACGATCTCTTCCTTCTGAACGACGATTTGCGCCAGCACCGCCAGCGAATCCGTGATGAGTTTCATGTCCGCGAGCGGAAGCTTGATCGACCCGGCCGTCACCGACTGATCGACGTCAAGCTCGGCGATTTCGACGGAGATCTGCTCCGGGATATCGCGCACGCGGCACTCGATCTCGATCTCGCTGGTCGGGTGCATCAGAATGGCGCCGGCCGTTTTCAGGCCCTTGGCCTCACCCGTCAGCTCGATGTGCACGCGCGTCCGCACGCGCTCGTCAAGATCGACGCGCGCAAAGTCGGCGTGCACGATCGTGTCGCCCAGGTAGTCGAACTGCAGCTCCTTGAGCAGCAGCATCTGGTCGCTGCCCTGGTTGGGCAGATCGACGCGGAACACCTTCTCGCCCGCTTCGATGTGCTTCACCGCGTCGACGCCGTCGAAGTTGACCGCCAAGGGCGCCGACCCGTGGCCGTAGATCACGCCCGGCAGCTTGCCCTTGGCTCGATCGCGCTTGGCGTAGCGCGTGCCGAGACGTTCGCGGGGGGTGGCCTTGAGAATGGGAGCTCGTTCGTGCATGGGTCAGACTCCTGATGCTTGTCTCAGTGGTGTTTCGATGCGCTTCAACGATGGGAGGGACGCGAAGAAAGCCGCTTCCACGCTTCGATCCTGGTTCCTTCTCTTCCCTGCCTTCGCTGACCGGTTCCTACCTCTTCACCCCAGCGTTCTTGAAGAGCGCCGAGATCGACTTGTTGTAATGGATGTTGTGGATGGCTTCTCCGACCAGTTCGGAGACGCACAGTTCGACGAGCTTGGGGCGCAGCGGGTCAAGCCTCGGGCCGCCGGGGATCGTGTTGGTGATCACGATCTGGCTGATGCTTGATTGGGCGAGCTTCTCGACGGCCTTGCCCGCGAGCACACCGTGGGTTGCCGCCGCGAGCACTTCCCTGGCGCCATGCCGGAGGCAGAGCTCGGCGGCTTCGACGATCGTTCCGCCGGTGGAGATCATGTCGTCGATGAGCAGCACCGTCTTGCCCTTGACGTTGCCGATGATGTGCTCGGTCAGCACTTCGCTCCCGCTCACGCGGCGCTTGTTGATGATGGCCAGTTCGCCGGCGAGCAGGTTGGCGTACTGCTCGGCGACCTTGACGTTGCCCACGTCGGGGCTGACCAGGCACAGGTCGCCCAGGCGCTGCCGATGCGCGAGGAAGTACTTGGTGAGCACCGGCATCGAGGAAAGGTGATCGAGCGGGATATCGAAGAAGCCCTGGATCTGTGCCGCGTGCAGATCGACCGCAAGCACGCGACCCGCGCCCGCGGCGGTGATCAGGTTCGCGACGAGCTTGGCCGTGATGGGCGTGCGCCCGGCGTCCTTGCGATCCTGCCGGGCGTAGCCGAAGTACGGAATGACGCAGGTGATGCGGCTCGCCGACGCTCGGCGGAGACAGTCGATGAAGACCAGCGTCTCCATGATGTTGTCATTGACCGGATAGCACGTCGAAAGGATGACGAAGCAGTCGCGCCCGCGCACGTCCTCGTCGACGCGGACAATGATCTCGCCGTCGGGGAATGTCTCGATGTGGGCCTCGCCCAGGGGCATCTTCATGTGAGCGCAGACGCGCTGCGCCAGTTCCCGGCTCGTGCGCCCGGCAAAGACCTTGAGCTCATAGCCCGATTGGCCGCGACCGTTCATACCCGTTTCCTCGTGGATCATGAACCGGCCCTCCGGCTTCCGCCTTGCTCGCCGACACCTCTGCCCCCGCTTCCGGCCGTCTGGCCCGGTCGCGAAGCACGCGCGCGATAGATCGCGTCCACCTGCGCCAGTTGTTCGAGCGTGTTGATCGAGAGCACGTCTTCGGGCGGCACCGCGTCGATCACCTCGACGCGCTTGCCCTCGCTCAGCAGCATCCCGGGAACGTCGGTGATGTAGAACTCGCCCGACTGCTCGTTGCGCCGCAGCTTCGCCAGCGACTCGAGCAGCGCGTGACCGTCGAAGCAGTAGTACGACGGATTCACTTCGCGAATCCTGAGCTGCTCCGGCGTGCACTGCTTGTGCTCGACGATCGCCCGGAAGCGCCCCGTGCCGTCACGGACAATGCGCCCGTAACCGGTCGGGTCGTCGATGACCGAGGTCGCGAGCGAGGCGTACGCCGAGCGCGTCACGTGCCGATCGAGCAGAAGCCTCAGCGTCTCCGGGCGGATGAGCGGCCCGTCGCCCGCGAGCACGAACACCGGCTGGCCCGCGCGCTGGCAATCCGCCCGCAGCAACGGCTCGCAGCATTGCACCGCGTGCCCCGTTCCGAGCTGCTCCGCCTGCTCGGCAAACTCCACGCCCGCGGCCTGCGGCAAACCGATCGTTCCGTGAAACGCCGACTCCACCAGCTCGCGCTTGTACCCCACAACCAGGATGATCCGTCGGCACCCCGCCGCACGGCACGCGTCCACCACGCAGTGCACCATCGGCCGTCCGCCCACCGGGTGCAGCACCTTGGGCAGGTCAGACTGCATCCGCGTGCCCTTGCCGGCGGCGAGGATGATCGCGATGGGTGGACGCTGCGTCATGAAGCCTCAAACAACCGTCAGCCAATCCAGCTTTCAATGAGCACCGAACTGGCCGACCTGGATTCGAACCAGGACTAACAGGACCAAAACCTGCTGTGCTGCCGTTACACTATCGGCCAAGGATTCTGGGCCAAACCTCCGGGAAAACGACCCCAACTCGCACGCGTTTGCCGCGCGAGGGAGTCAACGGGGACCATTCGCGGTCCCCTCCGCCAGGATGTGACGTTGGGAGGCCGCGGCACGCTGCGGGGCGCTGTCGAGTTTCCCGAGATCGGGAAGCCTCGTTCGCCCAGCCGGAACTGGACCTTCCATCAGCCGCGATGGGAAGACCCATGACCGCGCCTCGACCGGGCACGCCCGGCGTCCGTCGCGATCGGCTCCGAAGACTCAATACTAGGCGGGCTCGTCGCTCGACAGCGAGTCCCCATCGACGGCGGGCGCTTCCGCCTCGGCCAGCGCGCGCTCGCTGATGACCTCGTAGCACGTCGCCAACAACCCCACCAGCGGGAACTTCCCCTCCGCAAAGGGCGTTGGGCCCAGCCGCCGCAGCAAGACGTGGCTCACTTCGGGGCGCTCCAGCGGCAAATCAAGATCCGCCAGCTCCGGTCGCGTGTGCCAGAACTCGCTCACACACAACTCGAGCGCGGGCGCAGGCTCCTCCGCCAGGCCCGGAATCCGAGGCGAATACGCCGGCACCGGGCGATCGAGCCCGGCAACCCCGCTCGACCCCGTCGCCTTCAGCCGTGCCGCCGCCAGCGCCCGTTTCTGCCGCAGGCGCTCAAGCAGATCGTCCTTCGCAAGCCCGCGAAGCTGAAAAATCAGGAACGGATCGCGGCTCAGGCGCTCGGCCAGCAGCGCAAGCACGCAGCACGCGTGCTTGCAGAACGGCGACGCCGGCGCGGGCCCGCTCGCCGCGCCATCCGCTCCCGGCCCCGGCGGCATCGGCGCTTCAGGCATCGCGTACATCGGTCGAGCCGCATGACGGGCGCAGGTGCACGAGATCGCCAGGTCCGAAGGATCCTGCGGAAACAGCCGCAGGTGCAGCGGCGCGAACAGGTCCTCAATCCCCGCGGGCACCTCGCCCGAGAGCAGCCCGGCCAGGTGGCGCGCCTCTTCAAGCATCGCCGTCGTCGCCGCCTCCCACTGGTCATGCGTGAACACCGGCAGGCGGACATCCACCGCGTACGCGGCGGGCAGCCGCCCCTGCACACGGGCGGCGATGTGTCCGGACATGATCTGCAGCGAGCGCGTCTGGCCCAGGCGTGCATATTGCATGCCCTCGGTCAGGGCCGCGTTGGCCGCGTGATCCTCCACCAGACGCATCCACCGCTGCCCCGCCCAGGCCAGCGGCAAGCCCTCGCGCGACTCCAATCGAACGCCCCCGCGCACTTTCCGCGGATGCATCGTCGGCTGGGGCGCACGCGGCCCGAAGCCCTGCGGCGGCCGCGCTCGTCCCTGATCCTGTGGTGCCTGATCGCTCATGAATGCCTTGACCTCTGCGCGAGCGCACCTCGTGGCGCGCCCGCGCCCGCGTCATCCGTCAAAATCGCGCCTTGATCTTGTCCATCACCAGTTGCGACTTCGCCTCGTCGCCGAAGGTCCCCACGCGGATGGAAAAGTTCGTCGTGGTGTCGCTCGCGGGCTGCAGCGTCACCTTCACCGCGGTGCCGTCGGCCATCTTCGCGCGCAACTCGCCGTAGATCGCATCCTTCTTCTTCTCGACAACCGTGAACTGCAAATCGGCGATCCCCGCTTCGGTCGCCGACCACGCGCGCTCGAATGCGACTTCCTGCGTGGTCTCCAGCCGCCCCGTGACGTACGCGTACGTTCCCACGCCCGCGGCCGCTCCCGCCCCGACCGCCGCGACGAGGCATCCGCCAAGAGGCAGGATTGCCGCCACGAGCACCGGCGCCACAAGCAAGGTCGATCGGTTCATGCGTTGTCCTTTCGTGCGTGGGCTCGAACATCAGCCATGCCTGGATCAGGTGTACCCCGCCACGAGCCAATTCGCGCGACACGACCAGCGCGATGGCCGCACGTTCGCTCATACGCTCGCGTGGTCCCGGTGGTTTCCGCGCCGCGCTCAACCTGGTCGGGTCCTGATCGGTCAATCGCGCTCATTCCTCGCCCTCCTCGGCCACCGCGTCGGCGCGAAGCGTGAGCACGTCGCGCAACTGCGCGAGTGAAAGCTCCGTCAGCCACGCCTCGCCCGAGCCGATCACGTTCTCCAGCAGCGCCGTCTTCTGCTCGATCATCTGGTCGATCCGTTCTTCAAGCGTGCCGGCGACGACGAACTTGTGCACCTGCACCGTGCGCGTCTGCCCGATGCGATACGCGCGGTCGGTCGCCTGCGACTCCACCGCCGGGTTCCACCACCGGTCGAAATGGAACACGTGATTCGCACCGGTCAGGTTCAGGCCGACACCGCCCGCCTTCAGCGAGAGAATGAACACCGGCGACGATCCATCGGCCCGGTTGAACGCCGCCACCATTGCGTCGCGCTGCTTGGCGCTCGTCCCGCCGTGGAGGAACAGCACTTCGCGGTCGAGCTCGTGTCTCAGCATCGTCGCGAGAATCGAGCCCATCTGGCGGAACTGCGTGAACACCAGCGCCTGCCCGCCCGCCGCCACCACTTCTTCGAGCATCTGGATCAGCCGCGCGCACTTGCCCGATCGCTGCGGCTGCACCAGGTCCGTCACCAGCGGGGTCGCGTCGTCCGCATCACCCGAGGGCTCGCCGGTCTCCGCGGCGCTCGTCACGCGAACCGAGTCGCGCTCCTTGAGATACTGCCGCGGATGGTTGCAGATCTGCTTGAGCTTCACCAGCCCCGCGAGGATCACGCCGCGCCGCTGAATGCCCTCCGCTCCCTCCGCCGACGAGAGCATCTCCTTCACCACCTGCTCGTACAGCGACGCCTGCTCAGGCGTCAGGTAGCAGAACTCCTTGGTCTCGACCTTCTCCGGCAAGTCCGCGATGACGGTGGGATCAGTCTTGAGCCGGCGCAGCACGAACGGCTGCACCATCGAGCGGAGCTGCCGCGCCCGGTGCCGATCGTGATACCGCTCCACCGGCACGGCAAACCGCTTGCGGAACTCGCCAACGCTCCCGAGCAGGCCCGGATTGAGAAAGTCGATGATCGACCAAAGCTCGCTCAGGCGGTTCTCGATCGGCGTGCCCGTGAGCGCCACGCGTCGCGGCGCTTCAATCGCGCGGATCGCCTGCGCCTGCTTCGTCCCCGGGTTCTTGATGTTCTGCGCTTCGTCAAGCGCCATGCGCCCCCACGGCACCGGCTCCAGGCTCTCCCGGTCGCGGTGCGCCAGCGCATACGTCGTGATCACCAGGTCTGATTCGCACGCCGTCCTGAACAGCCGCTCCCCCTGCAGCCGCTGCGGCCCGTGGTGCACGTGCACCCGCAGCGATGGCGCAAATCGCTTCGCCTCGCGCAGCCAGTTGCCCACCACCGACATCGGCACGACCAGGAGCGTCGGCCGCACGGGCTCGGCCTCGGGCCCGTCCGCCGTCGCACGCTCGTGCAGCAGCAGCGCGAGCAACTGGATCGTCTTGCCCAGGCCCATGTCATCCGCCAGGCACGGCCCCAGCCCGAACCGATCGAGAAACGCCAGCCACGAAAGCCCCTTGAGCTGGTACGGCCTCAGCGATCCCACGAAGCTCTCCGGTGCGGCGAGCATCGGCACGTTCTGGCTCGACGAAGGGTCCGAAAGCAGGTTGCCGATCCACCCCGTCGCCTCCATTCCCAGCACCGGCACGCCCGTGGCCCGCAGGTCGACGTCATACGCCATGCGCAGGGCGCGCCCCAGCTCCATCTCCCCGCCCGGATTCTCTCGGATGAACTGCACCGCCGCCCGCACATCCTCGGGCCGAACTTCGACCCACTTTCCACCCACCAGCACGAGCGGGGAGCGCAGGTCGGCCAGGCGCTCAAACTCCGCGAGGCTCAGCGTCGTCTGCCCGATCGTCACCTGCCACGTGTAGTGCACGAGCGTTGACAGACCGATCCGCGACGCCGCGGCTCCCGGCCCGGTTGAACCCCCGCCCGGCGTCTCCGGACTGTCGATGCGCAGGCGCACGCCCAGCCGCGCGCCCGGTGAATCCCACCACTCCGGCGCCTGAACGCCGACGCCCTGCTCCATGAGGACCGGCCGCACTTCGCGCAGAAACGTGTACGCCTCGGGCGTCGTGAGCGGGATCTCGCTCGGTTCGCTCTCCTCGAGCGCATTCTCCAGCGGCTTGTACAGGCGCGCCGAGCGTCCCAGCTCCGCCAGCAGCATCTCCTGCGGCTTGTCGACGTGGCGCCCGCCGATCGTCGCGCCGTCGGTCGGCAGGATCCAGATGTCCCGCGCGTCGAGAATGAGCGCCGGGTTCTCGACCGACTGCAAATGAAGCGTCAGCGGCCAGTGCAGGTCCGACCCGGGCGCTGCGAACTCGGCGAGATCACCCAGGTCCGCCGGCTCGCTCAGCCGCAGGCACAGCCGCCACGCCGAGTCGAACGCGCGCGTGTCGAGCACGCCGATCCACGCGCGCACGCGCTTGAGCAGCTCCGGCCGCTGCGCCCCCACCGCGGGCACGCCATCGGCCGCTTCGAGCAACCCCGCGAGCCACTGCACGTGCGGATCGCCCGCGCCCGCGGGCCCGGGCGTCGCCCGACGCCCTTCGATCGTCTCCACCATGTTCTCAACGCTCATCACGCCCCGGCACGCCGCGTCGAGCACGCGCACCAGGAAGTCCTCCAGGATCGGCCAGGGTTGATGTGCAAATCCGTCCTCCGCCGCCCGCGCGGGCGCCGGCATCCCCGACAACAGCACGCTCAGGCGCGTGGCGACCACGTCATCCGCCAGCCAGGGCTGCCACAGCCCGCGCAGCGACCCTTCGAAGTCCTGCACGAGTGTCGGCACAAACCGTTGCTGCACCATGAGCCAGCGAACGAAGCGCGCCGCCGCCGCCCAGTACTCGAGCCCCGGCCCGCGTGCCCATGCGCTGTCGCTCGCATCATCGAGCGCCTCGAGCACGCGCGATGCCGCCGACACCGGCACACAGAGCGCCGCGCACTCAAAGGTCGTCAGCCGCGCGCCCGCGGGCGCACCCTCGCCCGGCCCGTTCCCGTTGCCCCCTCCCGACACGTCACCCTCCAGCCGCCCGGCCGCGTGGCTCAATCGCGCGCTCGGAGCCGGCACGCCCCCCCGGCTCGGCAGACGCAGTCGCAGCGTCAAATCCGTCGCCTCCACGCCCTTCAGGTGCGATTCGAGGAGCTCGCGCAATGCCGCCGTCGTCAGCGCCGACGGATGAATCGCCGGTGCGCCGTTCGCCGACGGCGCCGCCGACTCGCCCGGGACATCGGTCTCGGCCCAGAGGTGCAGCCGCCCGTCAGACCAGTTTGCATGCACAACGTGAAAAGGCATCTTGGTTCAGCGCGCCCGAACAGGGTTTCAACGCGGGTCGGGCAGGCGCTCAGGGCTCGGTGTGAGGAAGGGGACGGAATGGCGATGAAGCGAACGTCGAGTCGGGCTTGGTCGGGGTTCGGGGTGCGAACGGGCTCAGGCGTCAATAATGAGGACGGAGGGATTCGAACCCTCGACCTACGGATTAAAAGTCCGCTGCTCTACCGGGCTGAGCTACGTCCTCGACCGGTTCACCGTTGCTCGCCGGGCCTACCCCTTCTCGACAGGGATCACACGACGAGGCAACAGGCCAACGCCCTCGCCGCGGCTCCGCTGCCACGCAGGGGTTTTTCAAGTACTCGTTGGACCCGATACTAGGAATACGCCCATCGCGGTTCCCGTCGGGTGGCAAAGTTGCCATCCATGTGAACCGGCCGGCCCCGAATCGACCTCAAACAATGTGCGAGGATGAACCCTCCGACGAACCATCCCGAGCTTGAGCACGGCGAGACGCCCGAGCCGCGACTGCCCCGGTCGATGGTGCGCGATCTGTCGGCCCTGGTGGGCTCGCGCGGGCGCGATGTTCCCGATGATCTCGCCGCCGAAGTCCGTCTCGCCGCCGAAGCGCACTTTCGCCCTCGGTCGCGCGTCGCGACGCTCGGCCGCCTCGGCGGGTTCGCCGCCGCCGCGGCTGCCGTCATCGTCGTGGGCGTCTTCGTCTTCCGGCCTGGAACTCCTCCTCAGCCTTCCGGCGGAGGACTCGCACTCCGCGACGATGCCTCGCGCCCGGCTGGCAACGTTCGTCTCAGCGGCCGATCGCGCGCCGCCGCCGAGATCGCTCCGGTCCGCGGCGACGTCAACGCCGACGGCCTCGTTGATGTCCGCGACGCCCTCGCCCTGGGAGTCGCCTTGCGAGCATCACCCGCCGATCGCTCGCTCTTCCAGGATGCGTCAGGCACGCCCACCTCGCACGCCTTCGGCATCGACGCTCACGCACCATCACATGACGCCGCCGCAGCCGGCGAACCCGACGCTCTCGCCTCCATGTTCCAGCTCGGCGACGCCAACGCCGACGGCGTGCTCGACGAGCGCGACGTCGAGGCCATCACCCGCGCCGCCGTCGGTGCGGAACAGCTCCCCGCGATCGACCAACCCGCCGAGAACGGACTGGCCGCCGCGAAGCGCGAACTCCAGGAGCGCTCCGCCGAGCCCCCGGCCGATCGAGCCGAAGAGGCCGCCCGCAAGACCCTGACCAACGAGCCCTCACCCCCACCCCCCCACGCCCCGGCGGAAGTCACAAAGGACACTGCCCGCGGCCGCGGGCCGCCGCCCGCCCGGCCCGCCTCCGGCACACCCACGCCAACCGAGCCCGCTGCCGCTCCGGATTCCGGCGCAGGGACCACTCCTTCACCGCTTTCCGTCCCTCCGCAAGAGGAATGGGTTGACTTGGTCATCAATCCTCAGGGAATTCCCCTGGCGGCCTATCAGGTCGAATTCGAGCCCCCTGTTCGGCCAGGGTTCCAGGCCCGAGTCGTCGAGGTGCAGGGCGGCACGCACCCGGCGTTTTCAGCCGCCACCTTTGCCGAGGCGCCGGGCCGTGCCGATGCCAACATTCGCACCTTGAACTTCGTGGGGTTGAGCTTTGCACCGCCGAGCGGACTTCCTACAGGCCCGACGCGCGTCGCCCGGTTCCGGGTGCGCTATGAGGCCGTTCCCGACAGTTGGACGACGGTCGGCGAGCGCCTTCGCCAGTTGGAGCAGAAAGCCGGCGCGAAGGAAGCCGGCCAAGCCGGCGTCCCGGCCGGGCGTGACGCCCGAGAACCGGCGGCGACTCCGGCTCAAGAGGGCCAGGATGTGTGGAAGAACCTCACCCGGCACATCACCGCGGCGACGCGGATGGGTCAGTTGATACCGCTCGAAGTGCGACTTGTCCCGACGGAGCCCGGCGCGCCGCCATGACTCGGGGCGCAACGCGCGTCTCGCGGCCATCGCGAATGACCGCCCGGGCAGCGCCAAAAAAGCTCGCCGGAACGCCGACGGTCATCTACACTGTGCCATGCCCGACCAGCGCAGCGCCCCTCGCGTCGGAAGTCGTCCGCCAATCGAAGTGAATCCCCCGAACGACCCGAAGGCCACGGCCGCGGGGCCGGTGTCGGCTCGCACGGGCGGCGCGCGTGCGCAACACCCGCACACGCCGCCCGACTTTGACGACCCGACCTTCTCCGTCGATGAACCCGACTCGTGTTCGAGCGGCTCGCTCCTTTCCGGTGCCGCGGGCACTTCCGCGACCGAGTACTACTCGCCCATTCCGCCGGGTTATCGCAAGGGCTATCCCAAGTACATCGTCGTGTTCGGAACGGTGATGTCCGGCCTGGGCAAGGGCATCTTCGCCGCTTCTGTCGCCAAGCTCCTCAAGGACAAGGGTCTCATTGTCGCGCCCATCAAGCTCGAGGGCTACCTGAACATCGACGCAGGAACGCTCAACCCCTACCGGCACGGCGAAGTGTTCGTGCTCGACGACGGCACCGAGTGCGACATGGACCTGGGCACCTACGAGCGCATGCTCGACCAGGACCTCTCCAAGAAGAATTTCACGACCAGCGGGCAGGTCTATTCGGAGATCCTCGACCGCGAACGCCGGGGGTCCTACCTCGGTCGCGACGTGCAGATGATCCCGCACGTCACGGGCGAAGTAAAACGCAAGATTCGCGAACTCGCGCTCCACGGCGACGGGCGCGGCCGCCCCGCCGACGTTGTGTTCGTCGAAGTCGGCGGCACCGTCGGCGACTACGAAAACGCCTTCTACATCGAAGCCCTCCGCGAGCTCGCCTTCGAAGAGGGCGAACATTCCACCTGCTTTGTCGCGCTCACCTATGTGCTCAAGCCCGAGACGCTCGGCGAGCAGAAATCCAAGCCCGCGCAGCTCGGGATCAAGCGCCTCATGGAAGCCGGGATTCAGCCTGATCTCATCGCCTGCCGGGCGGCCGACCCCGTCACCGACAACGCCCGCGAGAAGATCGCCATGTTCAGCAACGTGCCCCTGCGGCGTTGCTTCAGCATGCACGATCGCCCGAGCATCTACACCATTCCCGACGAGATGCGCGAATCCGGGCTTGATCGCGAGATTCTCTCCATGCTCCGCCTGCACGAGCGCGTGGACGCCGCCCAGGAAGATCGCGCCCGCGAGCGCTGGTCCGGCTTCGTCCGCAAGCTCACCGCTCCCAAGCAGCGCAGCCTCTCCCTCGGCATCACCGGCAAGTACGCCCACCTGCGCGACGCCTACGCCTCGATCGACAAGGCCATCGAGCACTGCGGCGCCCACCTCGGCACCGACATCGCCATCAAGTGGATCGACACCACCGACGTCTCCGAGTCGGTCGTCGATTCACGACTCAAGGGCCTCGATTGCATCATCGTCCCGGGGGGCTTCGGTTCCCGCGGCGTCGAGGGCAAGATCGCCTGCGTCCGCCACTGCCGGGAGCGAAAAATCCCCTACCTGGGCATCTGCCTCGGCTTCCAGGTCGCCGTCATCGAGTTCGCGCGCAACGTTCTCGGCCTGCAGGACGCCACCAGCACCGAGTTCGATCCCAAGACCGCTCACCCCGTCATCAGCGAGCTCCCCGAGCAGAAGAAGATCGAGGGCCTCGGCGGCTCGATGCGCCTGGGGGCCCAGGACCTGACCATCGCCCCGGGCACTCTTGCCCAGTTTCTCTATGGCGGCGGGCTGCCCGTTCGCGAGCGCTTCCGCCATCGCTACGAGGTGGACCCCGCATACGTCGCCCGCTTTGAAGAAGCCGGCCTCTGCTTCTCGGGCCGGCACCCGACCCAGCCCATCATGCAGGTGCTCGAGCTTCCGACGGATGGTCCCTCGCCGCACGCCCACCCCTACTTCGTGGCGGGCCAGTTCCACCCCGAGCTGACGAGCCGTCCGCTCCGGCCGCAGCCGCTGTTCATGGGGCTGATCGCCGCGGCCATCGCCCGCAAGCACGTCGCCGAGGGCGGGTCGCTTGAACGGCTGCTGGCGGAGGAAAGCGTCCGGCGCTGGATTCGCACGCCGGGCACGCTGGGCGCCTCGGTGGGTGTGCCGACCGGCAGCGGCGCATGATCTTGCCGCTCAGGGCGTGCAATTCCCGTCCCCGGCGGTATGCTTGTGTTGATGGCCCTGCATGGATTGACTCGATGGGTTCGCCGGGCCGGCGCTGCGGATGAACGGCCCCTCCCACGCGCTTCGTGGTGGCGCTGTCTCCTGGCCGGCCGGTCGCGCATCAGCACGCGCCGGCGCTGTCTCTATTGCGGGCATGACGGGCTCGCGGTGCAACTCGGCGTCGAGGCGACGCGCTGCCCGCGCTGCGGCGGCGACTTCTACTCCCGCCCGCCACGCTCGTATCTCGAGATGGAAGGATTTGTCAACGCCGGCGACGCCGCTCCGCCCTCGCGCGTGGCCCGCCTGGTCGGCATGCTCATCCGCGGCTGGACGACCCTGGCGCTGGCCTGGCGCGGATCGCGCGCCTGCGACCCCGCGGGAACGGACATGATGAACGACGCCGGGATCCCGCCGCGCATCGGCCGCGTGCATGCCCCGCGCTCGCGCCGCCGGCGCCCGAGCGTCAACGACGAAGGCTGATCCTCTCGCTACGCGGACCGGAATTCGATCACCGCCGCCGAAGCGTCGTCATCAAAGCTCGCCGGCCCGCTGAACCCAGCGTGGTTTGAAACACTTGTGAAGATCCGCTCGACGGTTTCGACCGGCCCGGCGTCGTCGCGCAGCAGGTGGCGCAGGCGCTCGAGGCCGAAGGGCGTTCGATCGGAGCCTCGCTGCTCGACGATCCCGTCGCTGTAGAGCACGATCTGATCACCCGGGGCGAGGGTGACTTCCTGCGCCGGGTAGCGGTAATCGGGCGCGATGCCGACGGGCGCGCCTCCGGCGCCGCCGCCGGTGAGCTCGACGCCTCCCGCGCCCGCGCGCCGGCGAACGAGCCAATGCCCATGACCCGCGTCGACGAATCGCAGCGTGCCGTTGCGCGCGAACACGCCGACCCACAGCGACGCGAACCGGCCCGCCGCCGACCGGTGCGAAAGATATTCGTTGAGCGATTCGACCGCGGCCCGCGGATCCTCCGTGGCGACGATCTGAGCGTGCATGTGGGCCTGGAGCGCGGACATCACCAGGGCCGAGGCGACACCGTGGCCGGCGACATCGCCCAGGCAGATCGCCACCGAACCGCTGCGGCACAGCTCGATCACGTTGAACATGTCGCCCGCGACGAACTGGCCCGGAACGCTCTTCATCGCGTACGAGAGGAAACTCATGTCCCCTCGCGGCTCGGGCAGGATCATCTGCTGTGCCTCGCGGGCCGCATCGAGGTCCAGTTGCAGGCGCGACTGCCGGCGCTGCAGCTCGGCACGCTTCAGGTTCGCCGCGGCAAGCCCATAGGCTCGCGCGACGGCGTCGCAGTATCCGAGCGCGTCGTCGCTCACGGCACCCGCCTCGCCGCGCGACTCCAGGTAGAGGTACGCCTCGACCACCTCGCCCAGGAACACCGGCGCGCAGAGTGCCGAGTGAATACGCATCTCGGCGATGCTGTGCCCGAACTGGTCCGCCGACAGGTCCGGCAGCCGATCCTCCGTGAGCAGGACAATCTCGCCTCCCGCCGCCCGTCGCACGAGCGAGCGGCTGAACGTCGCCGGCGTCGCCGGTCGCGCACCGGCATTTCCCGTCGGAGCGCGCGAGTCGTGCGGAATGCTCGCGAACACTTCAACCTGGTCGGCCTCGGCGTGACCGGACGCATCGGCAACGCCCGCGCGCAAAACCGCGCCCCAGCGATAGCCGCTGCCCGCGAGCGCGATCTCCAGTGCCGTTCGCGCCAGCAGAACTTCGTCGGTCATGCGGCTCAGCCGCGCCAGCCCCTCCGAGAGCAGCCGCAGCCGACGGTCCGACCGCACCAGGCCCGACACGCGCTCGAGCCCGCTGTCGACGCTCCCCGGCCCGGCGGCGACGCGGGCGGCACGCTCGACGCGCCGGGCACTGGCGGCATCAGGCACATCGACGAGCGTCCCGAGCACGCCGCTTCCGCTCGTGCCGACGCCACGGGTCCCGCTCGGTGCGAGACATCGAAACGCGCACGGCCCGATCTTGAGCTGATCGCCAACGCCGATGACCGTGGCCCGCCCGGGCTCGAGCCGCACGCCCCCGAGGAACGTGCCGCCGGTGCTCTGATGATCGACCACGTGCCAGGCGCCATCTCGCGGCACGAGCGAAGCATGCCGACGCGACACGCCCTCGTGCACGAGGCAGATATCGGAGCCCGCGGCTCGGCCGATCGAGACGGGTTGGTCGCCGCGCACGTCGAACGCGCCGCCGATGGGGCCGGCGATCGCCGCGAGCGTGATGTCGAGAGCGCCACCCGCCACGCCGGGAGGGTAGACCTCGGGCCCGCGCCGGTGCCGCCCATACTCACTCGCGTGGCACGTTGCGCGCGTCCGGCGCCCAGCTCACACGGCCCGCGCCAAGCGTCGTGCCCGTCGCCACCGCCAGGTCGGTCTGCGCGATCTGGTAGTCCGCCAGGGCGCGAATCTCCGCGAGCTGAGCATCGGCCAGGCGTGCCGCGGCATCGAGCACGTCGGTCGTCGTCCGCACGCCCTGCTGCAGCTGACGCCGCTCGCCTTCGAGCGTGCGTCCCGCGAGGATCGCGGCCTGCCGAGCCGCGAGGATCCGCTGCCAGCCGGCACGCACCCGGTCGATCGCGTCGAGCACTTCCTGACGGATCGATTGCTCACGGGCCTCCTTCGACCCGGCCCGCTGCAGCCGCGTGAACACGGCCCGTCGAAGCTGAGCCTCCGCGGCATCGTTCCCCAGCGGCACCTCGCCCGAGATGCCCAGCGAGTAGCTCTGGAACCGGCCCGACGCGATCTCCGAGTTGTTGTCGTGAAACGTCGTCCCCAGGCCCGACCACGTGTACGACGCGTCGAGATTGAGCAGCGGCAGAAGCTGGTTACGCTGGAACCCCTCGCTCACGGCGTCGGCAAGCAACTGCAGCTCCGCCTCGAGAAGCTCCATGCGCGTCGTCCGCGCCATCTCGAGCAGCGGCGATTCCTCCAGCTCATAGCGCACCGGCTCGGGCGACGTGCCCGGGATCACCATCTGCCGCGTGCCCACGTCGAGCCCGGGCGTGTTGATCACGCGCTTCAGCTCGCGCTGCGCGACGAGCACGTTGTTCTCCGCGATGATGATGGACTCGAGTCGCTCCGCCACGCCCGACTGGGCGCGCACGATCTCGATCTCCGCGACGTCGCCCGCGTCCACGCGCCGCTGCGCCTGCGCCAGTTGCTCCGCCGCGACTTCGTACTGCTGCTGAACCACGCGCAGCGCCTCGATCGCCGCGTACAGCCGCCAATAGGCCCGGTCCGTCGCCGCGATCTGCGCGATCACCTGCAGCTTCGTCCGCGCCTCGGCGATCTGCTGGTTGTACCCCGCGATCTGGATCGACGCGACATTCACGTCGCGCCCGGCGTTCCGCAGCAACGGCTGGCTGATCGACACCGTCGCGTCCGAGGAATACAACTGCGACGCCGAGAAAATCGCCTGCGCCGACTCGACGCGGCTCTGCGCGTAGTCGACGCTGATCCGCCCGCCTGTCCGCAGCGGAATATCCACCCCGCCGCCGATCGAGAGCGCTTCCTGCTGGTTGGCCGAGGTCGTCTGCAGCGTGGGCCGGTCGTCGTTGCGAAAGCGCAGGAACGGCTGGAAGACGGCGTCGAACTTGGCGCGCTCGACGTTGAGCGTCTCACCCGCAATGAGCGGATCGACCAGCGCCACCTTCAGGTCGAGATTGTTGACGAGCGCTTCCGCCCGGCACTGTTCCAGCGAAAGCGTCACGCGCTCGAGCCCATCGAAGCGGCTCGGGGGACGCTCCAGCCGCGCGGCCGCCTGCTCGCTTGTCTCGGGAATGCTGTCGCCCGCCGCGCGAAACTGCTCGATGGACAGCGGCTGCACGTCGCGCAGGCGGTCGAGGCCGACATGCCGACCGCGGTCGCTCTCGCGCTCGCACAGCGGCCCGGAACACGCGCCCAGGCCCCCGGCGAGAAGGATTCCGATCGGCGCCACGCGCCATCCGCCGCCGCGTTTCGTTGTGGGCATGCTGCTGATCCTCACCTGCGCCGATCCATCCACACTGCCGACCTTTTTCGTTCGCGACTCACTCATGCCGCAGCGCCACGATCGGGTCCATCCGCGCGGCCTTGATGGCCGGGAACATCCCGAACACGAGCCCGGTCATCGCCGCGAACCCCATCGACACCACCACCGACCAGAGGGGAATCGCCGCCTTGGTCAGCGGCGATTCTCCGCCGCCCGAGCGCACCATCGCCACGAGCCCGACCGCGATCGCCATGCCGATGAGCGCCCCGACCAGGCAGAGCACGATCGCCTCGACGAGAAACTGCGCCAGCACGATCGGCGGCTGGGCGCCCATTGCCTTGCGCAGGCCGATCTCGCGCGTCCGCTCGCTCACGCTCACGAACATGATGTTCATGATCCCCACGCCGCCCACGAAGAGAGAGATGCCGCCGAGCACCGTCGCGCCGATGGTCATGTACTTCGACACGCTCTTGAACTGCTCCTTGTGCTGCTCGATCGCCTCGACCCCGAACGTGTCCGGGTCGTCGGGCTTGAGCTGGCGCGAGTTGCGCATGAAGAACCGCACCTCCGCACGCACGTCCTCAAACTGCTCCGGCGTGTGCGTCTGACCGGCGATGTAGATACCCGACATCCACTCCGGGCGCATCAGGTCCGCCGTCCCGAAGGGAATGTACACCTCCGTCCGGCTCTCGCCCCCGCCGAACATCGCGCCGACCGACTTGGTCTCCACCACGCCGACGATCAGGAACTTGCGCCCGCCGACGAGCAGGGGCTTGCCCACGGGCTCGGCGGGAAGGGCGAGCTCCTCGATCGCCTTGTCATTCACGATGCAGACCTGCCGGCGATCCTCGTCGTCAATCCGCATGAACGGACGCCCCTGCATCACCGTGCGATCTTCGATGTCGTGCCACTCGGGCCAGATTCCCTGCACGTTGACGTTGGGCTCCTTGCGGTCGCCGAACTGCACATCCTGCGAGAAGCCCTTGATCGGCGTGATGCGCTTGAGCGACGGGCACGCCGCCATCATCCCGAACGCTTCCTTGTTGCTGATGCGGATCTGCCGCCAGGAGAAGCGGTCGCCGGACTCGCGCGGACGGCGCGGAAAGATCCAGACCCGGCTGGCGCCGATCGACTCAAACTGATCGAGCACGTAGTTGCGCATCCCCTCCGCCATCGCGACCGTGAAGATGACCGCCCACACGCCGATGACGATCCCCAGCGTCGTGAGCAGGGCGCGCATCCAGTTGTACTTGAGCTGCGCCAGCGCCAGGATCACCGTCTGGGAGAGCACGCGGAAGATCATCATGGCCGGCCTCCCTTTCCTCCGGTCGCCGCCTGCCGAGTCCCCTCACCCGCGACCACCGGGGTGACCGTCGCGCTTCCGCTCCGCGTTCCCGCCGAGGCGCCATTCGACCCGTGACCCTCGCTCGCCTTGCCCGCCTGGCTCTCGTGACTCGACGGGCCGGTGCCGCCCGGCTCGATCGTCACGCCTTCCGACTTCGCCACGTTCATGGCGTGCGTCACCATGGTGCGCAGGTACTCCGCGTGGATCGGATCCTCGCGCGTCGCAAAGTCGGACATGATCCGCCCGTCGCGCAGGCGGACGATCCGGGCGGCGTGCCGCGCCACGTCCTCCTCGTGCGTCACGATCACGATCGTCTGCCCCTGCGCGTGCAGCGCCTTGAAGAGCGAGATGATCTCCTCGCTCGTCTTGCTGTCCAGGTTGCCCGTCGGCTCGTCGGCGAGCAAAATGCTCGGCTCGTTGACCAGCGCCCGCGCGATCGCCACGCGCTGGCGCTGCCCGCCCGAGAGCTGGCTGGGCTTGTGGCGCATGCGGTCGCCGAGGCCGACGCGGTCGAGCGCCTTCTTGGCGCGGGCCCGCGCCCCGAGCCAGTGCCGCCGCGAATAGATCAGCGGCAGCATCACGTTCGAGAGCGCATTCTGCTTGGCCAGCAGCTCGAACGACTGGAACACAAACCCGATCTCCTCGTTCCGCACGCGCGCCAGCGCCGACGCGTCGAGCGAGCTTACGTTTCGCCCCGCCAGCTCATAGGTCCCCTTCGTCGCCTGGTCGAGGCACCCCACGATGTTCATGAGCGTGCTCTTCCCCGAGCCCGAAGCGCCCATGATCGCCACGAACTCGTTCTTCCCGATCTCCAGGGTCACCCCGCGCAGCGCATGCACGCGCTCCATCCCGAGCTTGTACACCTTGTGGATGTCGCGGAGTCGAATGGTCACGTGGAGATCCGGCTTGGCGGGCGAGCCCGCGGAGAATGTGGTCCTTCAAGGCATGACGCACGCCGACGCTCGGCTACTTGGCGTCCTTGTCGCTCTTCGACTCCGTGGACGTGCTCGACTGCTCCTTCGGCGCCTCCGACTCCTTGCCCGCCGAGTCCGTCGGTCCTTCCTTCGCCTTCTCGCTCGCCGGATCGCCCTTCTTCTTGAGGCTGTCGTCAATGACCTTGCGATCGGCCTTCAGATCCACGAGCACCTTGAACGGCCCGATGATCACGTCCCGGCCCTCCTCCAGTCCCGAGAGGATGATCGAGTGCGTCAGGTCGCTGCTTCCCACGCTCACGGGCACGGGCCAGGCCTTTCCGTCCTTGATCGTGTACACGACGCGGGCAAACGCCTTGGTCCTGTCGATGAGCGTGCTCTCACGCACCTCCGCCGGCAGGTCGTCCACGCGGCGGTCG
Organism: Phycisphaerales bacterium; assembly: GCA_050182995.1. Lineage (GTDB taxonomy): Bacteria > Planctomycetota > Phycisphaerae > Phycisphaerales > UBA1924 > JAEUIX01. The sequence goes on from JBFXBS010000001.1 coordinate 709,427, forward strand.
ACGATCGACTGGCTCGGCAGCTTGAGCACGTCATAGAACGACTCGACCTCGATGTCGGTGTTGGCGGTCAGGCCGGAGTACAGCGTCTGGTCCTCCGGCTTGTCGACCACGATCTCGATCTCGTAGTACCCCGTCCCGTCGCGATCGAGCTCGCGCTTCAGCCCGACGCGCTCGACGGTTCCCGTGAATGTCGACGTCCGGTACGCGTTGATGAACACCTTCGCCGCCTGCCCGGCCTTGATCGGCGCCACGTTCGCCTCGTCCACGCGCGCTTTCATGAGCATCGTGTTCAGGTCGGCGATCTCCATGATCACCGACGCAGCGTTGTTCATGGTGCCGACGAGCACGAGCTCGCCCTCTTCGACGTTCCGCATCGTGATGATCCCGTCGAATGGCGCCTGGATCTCCGTGTTCTCCAGGTCCTTCTGCGCCCGCACGATGTTGGCCCGCGCGATCTCGATCGCCTGCAGCGCCGAATCGACCTGCGACTTGGCCCGCAGGTAGTCATTCCGCGCGCTCTCGAGCGCCGAGCGCGCCGCGTCCCCCGACCGCGCCAGCGCCTCGCGACGCTCCAGCTCCTGACGCGCCCACTCCAGCGAAGCCTCCGCTCCTTCCAGCCGCGCCCGCTCGGCACGCTCGGCCGCCTGCGAGCTCTCGAGCGCCGCCGCCAGGTCGCGCGCGTCCAGCTTCACGACAATGTCGCCCTTCTTGACCGTCTGCCCTTCCTCAAAGGGCAGCGCCGTGATCCGTGCCGACACCTGGGCCGAAATCTGCACCTTCGTCTTCGGCTCAATCGAGCCCGGTGCGTTCACCGTCCGCACCAGCCGACCCTTCTCCACTTTCCCGATCCGCACCTCCAGAGGCTTCTCATCCGGGCGAAGGCTCAACACGAAGTCCCGCACCTCGGGCGATTGCGCCAGGAAATACCCCCCGGCGGCACAGCCCGCCACGCACGCCACGAACAGCACCAGCATCCACTTCCACAATGCTCATTCTCCCTGACAGGAATCAAACTCTACGCGCGGACCACAACCTGCGGAATCGTCGTTCAGGCCCTGACCCCATGCTCAGCCTCAGGTGTTAGGGATTTCCGTGGTTCGGGTTTCGAGGCTGCCCCGCTTTACACGGGTGTTCCGCTTCATTCCAAGGCACCGGTTCACCCTGCTCCCGCAGGAATCAGGCACGCACCGCTCGGTTGGCGATATGCTCACCCCGTCGTGTTGGTTCGCCGCGCCTTCGCGGCTCGCAATCGCTGGAAGGAGACTGATCATGCTGCGCTGTATCGCGCCCGTCGTCTGCTTGGCTGCAGGCCTCCTCTTCGCTCCCCTCGCCGTCGCCGATGTCATCGAAGACTGGTCCAGCGGCAACGATGCCGCCTGGTCGCGCCTCGACTTTCTCTCCTCCCCGCCCGGTCCGGTGAACCTCGGCGGCTCGAGCTACACCGTCGCCGGCGGCACGTACACCATCGCCTCGAACAGCCCGCTCCCCGCGCTCCCGTCCCAGCTCGGCGCCGTGAGCGTCTTCGGGCCGTCGATCGTGAGCAACGCCTTCTCCAACGGCACGCTCAGCACCACCGTCCGCATCAACGACTCCACCACCGAGGCCTTCCTCATCGCTCGCGGCAATCTCGCCCTCGGAAACTACTACAACATGAACATCGGCGCTTCCCGAGGCGGCGTCTTCCTCAGCATCAACGTCTTCTCCGGGTTCACCAGCGGCGCATCGCTCGGCAATGTCAACATCCCCGCCATCATGCCCGGCACCGACTACAACGTCGCATTCACCTTTGAAGGCTCCGCCCTTTCCGGCAAGGTTTGGCCCGTCGGCGCCCCCGAGCCCATGGCCCCGCAAATCAGCATCCTCGACGCCACCTACTCCGCCGGCGCTGTCGGCCTCGGCGTCTCCACCTTCTTCAATACCCAGGGCCCCATCTCTGCCACGTACGGCCCGGTGTCGTTCATCCCCGGTCCGGGAACCGCGGCCCTGGCAGGCCTGGCCCTGCTGTCGTCGCGCCGGCGCCGGGCGTGATGAGAACTGTCCGCTACCCTTGGGCCGATGGTGCTGGTGCTCGACAACTTCGATTCCTTCTCGTGGAACATCGTGCACGTGGCGGCGGTCGCCGCGCCCGAACTTCAGTGCCGGGTTGTCCGCTCCGATCGCATCGGACCAGTCGATGTGCAGGCGCTCGCACCGTCGCACGTGATCATCTCGCCCGGCCCCTGCGGCCCGCGCGAAGCGGGCAACAGCGTCGAGATCATCCGCGCGCTCGCCGGGCGCGTGCCGGTGCTCGGAATCTGCCTCGGTCACCAGTGCATCGCCGAAGCCTTCGGCATGAAGGTCTTGCGCGCCCCGCGTCCGGCTCACGGCTCGACCTCCCTCATCCGCCACGATGCCCAGGGCGTGCTCGCCGGGCTCCCTTCGCCGTTTGACGCGATGCGATATCACTCGCTCATCGTCGATTCAGCGGGCATCGACCCGAGCGGCTGGCGCATCACCGCATGGACCGACGACCATGCCGGCCCGCTGGTGATGGGCCTGCGCCGAATCTGGCCCGTGCATGCATCGGGCTCCGCGGCGCTCGAAGGTGTCCAGTTCCATCCCGAGAGCTTCGCCACGCCGCTGGGCACGCGCATCCTCTCCAACTTCTTCGCCGGACCTGCCCCCGAACCGTCTGACTCCCCACTCGCACGCGCCACCGTCGGCGCCGGGCACGCCTGACCCTCGATCGCTGTCCATCCTTCCGGAGCACGCATGTCCACCACCGCACCCGCCGCCCCGACGCTCGCCCGTGGCACGCTCGAATCCGTCACCCCCCCCACCGCCACCAGGCCCGCGAGCATCGTCCTCACCATTCCAGGCAGCCAGTACCGCCTGCACCTGCACCCCGCCGGGGGCCTGGAAGCGATCCGCACGCCCATCGGCAAGAAGATTGCCGGCACGATCAACTGTCAGGCCCGCCGCGTCGACGCCGTCACCACCGGCGGCCGACTCATCGAGCCGGTTGATGGCCGCCCACGCCGCATTCACGGCACCGTGCTCGCCGTCAACCCCAGCGCCGGCACCATCACCGTCAACGCGGGCGGATCGTCCGCGGTCGACGGCGTGTCGATCCCGGTGATTGCCAAGCTCGGCGACGCGCGCCAGCGCCCGGATCAGTTTGCCGTCGGCGCCCTCGTCGCCTTCGATGTCCTCGCGGGCGCGACGTTCACCCCTTCGGCGTGAGCGCCGTCGCCACGCGGATCAGTTCGCCCACGAGCTCGTCTATCCGTCGCGCCACTTCAGAATCCACCACCGCGGCCGCGCTCACCGCTTCACCCGCCGCGTACACATACCGCGGCAACACGATCGAGCGGAAGTCGAGCATCAGCGACCCGGCGATCTGCATGGGCGCCATGAACGAGTTCGCGCCGCCCGCCGCCGCCATCAGTCCGACGACCTTCCCCGTCCACGCCTTCCCCGTCAGCTCGATCAGGTTCTTGCACGTCGCCGCGGCGCTGTAGTTGTAGATGGGAAACGCCAGCAGCACCCCGTTGGCCGACGCAACCTTGGCCGCCAGCGGCGACACGGTCGGGTGCGAGTACGCCGCGCCGCCGTCACACATCGGCAACCCCAGCGTCACGAGATCCACGAACTCGGCCGTCTGACCCCGACCCTTGAACGCCTCGAGCGCATTCCGCGCCAGGGTCCGCGAGCGGCTCTCAGGATTCAGACTGCACGAAATGACGAGGTAACTCATAAACGCTCCGTTCAGCAAGCCCCGCCGCCGGTCGATCGGGACGCCGTTGCCCGCACGAGCCTCATGCTAGCCTTCGCTCATGCCGCGCGCTCTCCGCGAGAACGACCCCGCGCCCGACTTCGAGCGTCCCGACCAGACCGGCACGCCCTTCCGCCTCTCCTCCCGCCGCGGACGCTGGGTCGTGCTCTTTTTCTATCCGAAGAACCACACGACCGGCTGCACCGCCCAGGCCTGCGCTTTCCGCGACGCGTACGAGGACTTCGCCGCCGCCGGCGCCGAGGTCATCGGCGTGAGCACGGGCAACCCCGAGGAACACGCCGGCTTTGCCCGCGCGCAGCGGCTCCCCTTCCGCCTCATCGCCGACGACGGCTCCATCCGCGCCGCCTTCGGCGTCCCGTCCACGCTCTGGCTCATCCCCGGGCGCGTGACCTACGTCATCGACCCCGCCGGAGTCGTGCGCCTCGTCTTCAATTCGCAGTTGAAGTTCGCCCAGCACGCCAAGCGGGCCATCGAGTTCATCCGCGGCGCGGCAAGCCCGCCGACCGTCGCTCGCTCACCCTGATCACCAGCCTCAGCCCCGACCACACCTCGTCGATCGCGCACACCTTGTTGTCCACCAGCCCCGTCGGCAGCGCCACCTCCCGCACCACATCCTCCGTCATGTCCGTCGGCACCTTCGACGCCCGCTTCGGCCACGCCACCCACAGTCCGCACGCCGGTTTCATCCGCTCGCGCAACCCCGGCAGCGCCTGCTCAAAGGCCCGCCGTGCTTTCGTGAAGAACACGATCACATCAAACGGCCCCTTGGCCCGCGCTGAGCGCGCGACCGCCGCATCGTCGGGCAAATCGTCAAGCGTGTCCTCAAAGTCTTCCGGCGCGCCCACCAGCAGGACCGCCGCGCCCTCCTTGATTCCCAGCTTCTTCGCCAGCGGCGTCCCCGAGTACCCAGCGGGCATGTCGGCCTCCTTGTCTCAACCTCAAAGCCCCGCACCCCGCAGCGCCGCCAACAGCCGCGACCGCGTCGCGTCGTCGCACCCGCAGTCGGTCTCCTCGGCCGGCCGCACCCACACCGTCGCGCCCGGGTCCGGGTCGCTCGCCCGCCTCGGAATCAGGTGCCAGTGCACATGCGGCACCACGTTGCCGAGACACTCATAGTTGATGCGTATCGGCCGTGCGCCCGGCCCCGGCACATCAAACGCCCGGTGCATCGCCCCGGCGACCTGCACGACATCCTCCGCAAGACCGCGCTGCCGCTCGATCGGCAGCAGCCCCAGGTGCTCGTGATGGTCCTTCAGCCACAGCGAGCACCACCCCTCATACCGCTGGTGCCTGTGCAGCAGCACGACCGACTCGCGCAGCTCGGCGACCAGGAACGGATCGTCCCCGCGTCGCACACGCTCCAGCCTCCTGCACGCCGGACACTCGTTCATCTGTCCACCCTCGATGCCTCGGTGCCGCGTGCCTCGATGCCTTCCTCCACCCTCAACCCTTCTTCATCAGCCCCACCAGCACCTCCAGCCCCCGCTCGAGCTGCTCATCCGCCACCGCGAACGACAAGCGCAGATGCGAATCCCGCGGCGACTTCGGGTCACCCGAAAACACGCCGCCGGGAATCACCAGCACCTTCTCCGCGATCGCCCGCTCGGCGAACTGCTGCCCCGTCATCCGCAGCCGCTCCGGCACGCGCGGGAACGCGTAGAACGCCCCGCCCGGCGACGCGACCTCCGTCACGCTCGAAAGCGCCGCCACCACCCGGTCGCGCCGTCGCTCATACGTCGCCACCTGCGGGCCCATGTCCACGTCGAGCGCCGCGAGCACGCCCCATTGCAGCGGCGTCGGCGCGCACACGAACGTGTACTGCTGCAGCTTCACCATCTGCTCGATGAGCGCCGCCGGGCCCGCGGCATATCCAAGCCGCCACCCCGTGCACGCGTACGTCTTGCCGAACCCGCGGATCAGCAGCACGTCGTCGGACGCGCCGGGCAGCCGCGCCGGGCTCGGACACGCCGGACGCGACCCGTCGGCAAACCGGTCCGTCCGCGACTCACTGAACGTGAACTCGTCGTAGATCTCGTCGCTGATGAGCAGCACGTTCTTCCGCCGGCACAGCTCCAGCAACTCCCGGCAATCGTCCATCGACCCGACCACGCCCGTCGGGTTGCCCGGCGAGTTGAAAAGCACCGCCTTGGTCCGCGGCGACATCACCCGCTCGACGCGCTCCGCCGTCATTCGGAAATCCGGGTACGTGTCGCATCGCACCGCCCGCGCCTCGCACATCTCCGCGAGATACGGATACATCACGAAGTACGGGTCGGGAATGATGAACTCATCGCCCGGGCCGAGCACCGCCATGCACGCAAGCAGGAGCGCCCCCGCCGTGCCCGAAGTGATCATGAGCCCCGGATCGGCCCGCGCCGTCGAAACCTCCGGCGCCTGCGCGGTCCAGCCGATGTCGAGCCTGAGCCGCCGCGCGATCGCCGTGCGCAGCACGTCCAGCCCCGGGTTGGCCGTGTACGCGTTCCGGTCCGAGCGGATCGCCTCGATCGCCGCCGACTTCACCGTCTCGGGCACGGGAAACTCGGGCTGCCCGATCGACAGATTGATCGCGCCGGGCATCGACTTGGCCAGGTCCGACACGCGTCGGATGCCCGACGCATCGATCCGGCACATCCGCGGAGCGAGGAGACGTTGGATATCCATGGCAGGACGCTGAGCTCAGGCCAATCGAACCACGCCCTCGAGGCGCCCGCGCGATCACTTCACGCGCGTCTTCGGAAGCCCGATCGCCTTCGGACTCTTCGCATCCATCCGCTTGAGTTCGGTCAACTTGGCCATCCGCTCCGCACGCGTCAGCACGCTCCGCGCCTGACTCATGCCGCTTCGCGTCTTCAGGGATCGATCCAGGCTCATCATGCACCTCGTCCGTCCCCGCTTGCCGCGCGACGGTCTGCCTTACCCCTTGTACTTCCACCAGTACACCTGGGAGAAATCGCTCGGGGCCCTTCGGTTTTCCGCTTTCCACGTCCGCCCCAGCGATTGCACCCGGGTCACCAGGGCCTCGCGCTCGGCATCGGATCGGCGGAACTCGGCGGAGGTGTAGCCCTTGACGACCACCACCATCCAAGGCCCATTGTTCGCGTCCACGGCGCCCGGATCAATCGGCCTCCCGCCGCTCGACACAAACGCGATCGGCAGCCCGTTCTTCCCCAGATACTCAGCCGCCGCCTCCGCGTCGCCCCGCATGAGCGTCGCCACCACCAGGTAGTTGTACCCCGCCTCGATCTTCGTCGCCGCGACCGGCTCGGCAGCCTTGACCGTTCGCGTTGCCGTCCCCGCCGGTGCCGCGCCGTTGACCCCCGGCACACGCGCGTCGTTCGTTCGCTCGCCCACTCCCGCCGCCGGGCCCGCCCCCACACCCGGACTCGGATTGTCCAGCGGGTCAGTCATCCCCTCGCCCGCATACTTCGCCGCAAGCTCGTACTTCTGCCGCTCCGCGTCCTCCATCACCGCCTTCTTGCCCGACGTGTACGCCACGACCCACACCACCACCGCGAGCACCGCCGCCCCCGCCACATACAGCCACACCCGCGGCGAACCCCCCAGCAGATCCGTCCCCCGCTCTTCGATGTCCTGCGCCGACATCGGCGCCGGCGGCACCGACACGGGCTTCGACTCCACTTCCGCCACGCTCGACCCGCGCCCCTCGAACAACGGCGCGGGCGGCGGCGGCGGGGCCTGCGGCGGACGCACCGTCACCGGACGGGCTCGATCCGCCATCAGCTCCAGAAACACCGGCGCTCCACGCTTCCTGTACATCGCAAAATCCTACCCGGGCTGATGAGGGAAGGCTTGACGCATCGCGCACGAGCCCTCGGCCAAATGCCGAATGCCCATTCCTCGGTCCCGCTACACTCACCTTCCCATGGCCATCCGCGAAGACGAAATCATCAACATCCGCCCCGCCCAGCTCAATCGGCTGGAAAGCGTCTACCTCCCCGAGGTTTTTCGCGGCTTCGGCACCACCCTCCGCCGCTGGTTCACCAACCAGGTCACCCGCCAGACTCGCCGCACCATGCAATACCCCGAGGTCAAGCGCGAGCACCTCCCCGTCGAGCAGGGCGGCATGAACGCCTCCAACTTCCGCGGCTTCCACCGCCTCAACCGCGACGAGGCCGGTCGACCCAAGTGCGTCGCCTGCATGATGTGCCCCACCATCTGCCCTGCCCGCTGCATCCACATCACCGCCGGCGAGTCGCCCTGGGACGACCGCGAAAAGTACCCCGTCAAGTTCGAAATCGACGAGCTCCGCTGCATCTACTGCGGCATGTGCGAAGAAGCCTGCCCCGTCGACGCCATCGAACTCACCCCCGAATACGACTTCGTGGGCAAGTCCCGCCAGGAAATGATCTTCGACAAGGAAAAGCTCCTCAAGATCTACGACCTGACGATCAGCAAGAAACCGATGTAACGCCGCACGCCCCACGCCCCACGCCCGACGCCCGCGTCCCCCTCGTCGTCCATCCGAGATTCCCGCCGGGTTTGTCGTGCGATCGTTGCCTATCGGTCCTTGCCCGCTCCCGTTCCCCGAGGTAGGGTTTATTCGGCCCGGTCCCTTCTCGTCACACAGGGGTTCGATCATGCTGCGCTCTTCTGCCGTTCTCGCCGCCGCGCTCCTCCCGGCCATCGCCCTTGCAGGGTCCGATGCCCCGGTGGCCATCACCCAGATCTACGGCGGGGGCGGGCTCACCAACGCTGTTTTCACCAACGACTACGTCGAACTCTTCAACCGCTCCCAGACCGCCCAGAACATCGGCGGATGGACGCTCCAGTTCGCCGCGAGCACCGGGTCTATCTGGACCGCCACGACCATCCCGGCGGACACCATCCTCCAGCCGGGCCAGTACTACCTGATCCAGCAGGCCGGGGGTGCTCAGGGTTCCCCCTTACCCGCGGCCGATCTGGTCGGCACCATCAACATGGGCACGAGCAACGGCAAGGTGGCCCTTGTCCGTACCGGCACACTGCTCTCCGGCACCTGCCCGATCCCCAACACCGACGTGGTCGACCTGGTTGGCTACGGAGCGTCGAACTGTGCCGAAGGCTTGACCGCCGGGGCGCTCAGCTCGCTGACCTCGGTGGTCCGCATCGACTCCTGCGTCGATACAGATGCGAACCGCGCCGATTTCACCGTGATCACGCCCAATCCTCGCACGTCGGCAAACACCGACCCGGTCTGCCCACCCCCGCCGCCCCCGGATTGCCCGGCCGAGTTCAACATGGACGGCGCCCTGAACGCCGACGACCTGGGCGACTTCATCAACTGCTACTTCGGCGAGACCGGTAGCCCAGGATCCTGCCCGCAGGCTGATTTCAACAACGACACGAACATCGACGCCGACGACCTGGGCGACTACATCAACGCCTATTTCGCCGGCTGCGATTGAGCCCGTCAGTCTGGGTGATCTCGGCCGGGCCCTTCACGAAGATCGCGTTCAGACCGCCTGTCCACGAGCGACAGGGGCGGCTTTATCGCACGGATCGCGCAAATTCCGACGACTCCGATCGCCGTGAGCATATCCTTGTCCGGGCCCGGCTTCGCCCCGGGCTTTCGAGGGATCAACGGCTCGCTGGTTGGGTTTGCACACCCGTCGAAGGTCAACCGACCGAGCGACGGCGGCTCTTCCTCCAGATCACACTTCGTACCCGGGAGATCACGATCATGCAGACGCGTTTCGGATTCATCGGGGCGGCCTGTGCCGCCATGTTGGCCTCCGCCGCCCTCGGGCAGTCGGACGTCGTCATCAGCCAGGTCTACGGCGGCGGCGGGAATACCGGCGCCATGTTCACCCACGACTTCATCGAACTCTTCAACCGCTCGGCCAACCCCGTGAACATCGGCGGGTGGTCCGTGCAATACGCGTCAAGCTCAGGCAACTCCTGGACCAATCGGACCAACATCCCCGCGGACACCATCCTGCAGCCCGGGCAGTACTTCCTGATCCAGCAGGCGGCGGGCAGCGGCGGCTCAGTGAGCCTCCCGACACCGGACCTCATCGGCAACATCGCGATGGGCGGCGCCAACGGCAAGGTGGCCCTGGTGAACGACCAGATCGCCCTCACGGGCACGTGCCCCGTCGGCGGCTCGATTGTCGACTTCATCGGATACGGGTCGGCCAACTGCTCCGAGACCGCCGCCTCCGGCGCGCTGGGCAACACCACCGCCGCCATCCGCGGCAACGGCGGGTGTACCGACACCAACAACAACAGCACCGACTTCTCCGTTGTCGAGCCCAGCCCGCGCAACAGCGCCTCGTCCACCAACGTCTGCACGTCGTCGGTGCCGCCCAGCGGCGTCGGTTCGGCTCAGCCCAATCCCGTCTGCCGCGACCTCAACGTCGTGCTTTCGGTCGCCGTCACGCTCGGCTCCGGACCTTCGTCGCCCATCGCCAGCGTCATCGGCGACACCACGCAGATCGGCGGCGGGCCGGGCGTGGCCTTCCTCGATGACGGGGTGAGCCCCGACCTCATGGCCGGCGACGGAACCTACACCGCGCAGGCCACCATCGGCTCCTCCATCGCGTTTGCCAATCACACCGTCTCGCTGGTCATCACCGACGCGCTCGGTCGCATGGGCCTGGCCGGCGTCCCGGTCACCGTCACCAACTGCAGCCCGTCGGGCTTCGGCTCGGCGAACCCCGCCGGCACCTGCGCGGGCAACAGCACGCTCGTCAGCGTGACGGTGTTTCCGGGCATTCTCCCGCCGAGCACGGGCCTTCAGACCGTCGTCGATCTTTCGCAGATCGGCGGGAGCGGCGCGCAGAACCTGTTCGATGACGGGACCAACGGCGACGTGACGGCCGGCGACAACGTGTTCTCGTTCCTCGCGACGGTCGCCCCGGGCACGCTCGAAGCCACGTACGCTCTCGCCGGCACGATCTTCGATGATCAGGGCCGCGTCGGGCTCACCTCGAACTTCAACTTCTCCGTTGTGCCCTGCGTCGATTCGAGCGCCGGCGTGGTGATCAGCCAGGTCTACGGCGGCGGCGGCAACAGCGGCGCGACGTTCACGCACGACTTCGTCGAACTCTTCAATCGCACCGATGCGCCGGTTGATCTCACCGGGCGCTCGATCCAGTACGCCTCGGCCAGCAGTGCGGGCGGATTCTCGCAGGTCGTCGAGCTCGCGGGCGTCATCGCGCCGCGCCGCTACTACCTCGTGCAGATGGGCCAGGGCGCGGGCGGCACGCAGCCGCTCCCCACGCCCGACCTTGATCCGGGCATGGCGGCCATCTCGCTGGGGTCCACCTCGGGCCGCGTGGCGCTGGTGAGCGACCTCACGCCGATCGGCGCCGACTGCCTCATCGCGACCACGATCCTCGATCTCGTCGCGTACGGCGGGGGCACCAACTGCTGGGAGGGCTTCGCCACCGCGCCCTCGCTCAGCAACACGACCGCCGCCAACCGCTCGCTCGACGGCTGCCAGGATTTCAACCAGAACGTGGCCGATTTCGTCGTGCTGCCGCCGAACCCGCGCAACTCGGCCTCGCCCGCGAACCTCTGCGGCAACACGCCCGCCTGCCCGCAGGACTTCAACAACGACGGGAGCGTCGATCCCGACGATCTCGGCGACTACATCAACTGCTACTTCAGCGTGCCGCCCTGCGACCGCGCCGACTTCAACAACGACGGCAGCGTCGATCCGGACGACCTGGGCGACTTCATCAACGTGTACTTCGGCCCGGGCTGCTGAGCCGCCCGCGGCACGAATCGCACTCGCTTTTCGAAATGCTCAAGCCCCGGGGCCCGCGCCCGGGGCTTTTTCGCTTACGCCGGCTCCGGCGCGGCGGGACACTCGGGCGCTTCGCCATTGAGCACGCGCCAGACATCGCGCACGACCCACGACATGTTCGCGTGCGCGAGCGAGGTCGCCGAGGCGATGTGCGGCGAAAGGTGCACGTTCTCGATGTCGAGCAGCGGGTACGTGGCATCGAAGGGCTCGGGCTCGTGCACGTCGAGCAGTGCCGTCGCGCCCCGATGAGCGATCATGAACTCGGCGAGCGCGACCGGATCGACGACAAACCCGCGGCTGGTGTTCACGAGGACCACTTCCGGCTTGCAGAACGCCAGGAACGCGTCGTCCACGAGCCCGCGGTTGCTCCGCCGCCCGTCAACATGCACGGAGACCACGTCGCTGCGGCGTGCCAGCTCTTCGCGCGAGACGGGCGTCGCGCCGGAGCGCTCGGCGGGGGGAATCTCGAGCAGGTCGTGATACAGCACGGGCATGTTGAGCGCGGTCGCGGCCCGCGCGAGCTGCCGGCCGATCCGGCCCATGCCGTAGATCCCCAGGGTCATTTCGCAGAGCTGGCGCCCCGCCTTGAGCACCTCGCGCGCCTGCTTCCAGTCGTCAGTATCGAGCGCCACATCGAGGAACGCGCGCGGACGCGTGATGTCGAGCAGAAGCGAGAAGACGAACTCGACCACGGCGCGGGTGTTGGCGTCCGGCGTGTGCGTGACGGCGACGCCCCGGCGGGCGCAGGCCGCGAGATCCACGTTGTCGAGTCCGACCCCCGCCCGCCCGACGACGCGGAGCTTTGGGGCCCGGTCGAGCAACTGATCATCGACGCGCGTGTAGGTTCGGATCACCAGACCGGACGCTTCCCGAACAAGATTCTGGAAACGCGGATCGTCACTGGGGCATTTTTCGAGCCGGCAGCGTTCGCCGAGCCATGCCGCCGCGGCTTCGTCGAGATGCTCGGTCTGGATGACCAGGGCGTCGGCGCGGGCGGGTTGGCGGGGGGTCCCTCGGGATGGCACCGGCAGAGCGTATCAGACCCGCGGAGAGGGTGCTCAGGTCGAGGCCTGGGCGGGCTCGATGATCGCCCGCATGGCGCCCTTGCTGCGCGGCACGAGCGGATCGCGACCGAACGCAAGCACTTGCTCGCACTTCAGTTCCGCGTGTTCCTTGTGCGTGGTCAGGCAGATGGCGCGGCCTTCACGATCGACTTCCTGGGCCAGGACGTCGGCATGCTCCCGGCCGTGCGCAAAGATGGTCTGCAGCATGCGGATGACGTAGTCGTGCGTGTGCTCCTGGTCGTTCAGGAGGACGACATTCCACATCCACGGCCCCCGCGCCTGGTCACTCGAGGCGGCGGGCGCGAGCTCTCCGGGCGTCGGAGCGCGGCGCTGCGGTCGCTTTTTGCCGGTGCCGTCGGCCATACCCCCTTATCGTACGTCACGAATCCGATGGCGGATGCTTTTTTGGGTTCTGCTGGGATGTGCGTGAGGGTTACCAGACGGGGTGGTGGCAATTTGACTCGGGGCCGGAGCGCTGTAGTCTGAAGTGAGCGGCTCTGGGTTCGTGGGAGACGGGCAAGGAGCGGCGCGCGTGCCGGTGCATCCGGGCCTGCCTCCTGCCGACGCTCTCCCGATCTCGCCGTCCAAATCGCGATCCCATCCAACTGCTGCCGTTCCCTCTTGCCACTCCCGCCCCTGCCCCTGCCCCGGAGGCTCATCGATGAACAAGGGCGACCTGATCGAGAACGTCGCGGCTGAGCTCAAGATGAGCAAGGCCGAAGCGAGCCGCACGATCGATGCGGTGCTGGAGAGCATCACCAAGGGCCTGCGGGAGGACACCAAGGTGAACATCGTGGGGTTCGGGACATTCACGCGGCGTGATCGCGGCGAGCGTCGCGGCGTGAACCCGATCACGAAGGCGCCGATGACGATTCCCGCGACGAAGACGTGCGGGTTCCGCCCGAGCAGCCAGCTCAAGCAGCATATCTGAGACGCGAGAAGTCACGCGAGGTGGGCGGTGGTGCGCGCGGGCCGCGCTTCATGCGTGCGGCGCGTGTGGAAAGAAAAAACGCCCGCGGGATGAGCCGTGGGCGTGAGTGAGAAAATCGAGTTGACGAACCGGATCATCCGCCGCGGCGACGGCGTCCCCCGCTTTCCTCTTCTTTCTTCTCCGTGCCCGGGACGGGCCAGGTGAAGGCGCTGGGCGCCGAGTCGGGCTGGTCGGTGACGGTCCAGACCTGCCCGTTCTTGAGGTACATCTGCTGCATCTCGTCGAGCTTGAGGGGGCGGGCGCCGAGGCGGCCGAAGACGGCGACCTGGTTCCCTGATTCATCGACCGCGCGGTCGCGATCGAGGCCCTTGCTCACCGCGAGGGCCGGGCCGTCGGTCTTGTAGGTGGCGATGAGGGCCGGCGTGAGCGGCGGGGCGAAGCCGCGGAAGAGCGGCGTCGTGCCCGGGCCCATGAGCTGCACCACGCGCAGGCCGTTCATGCCGTCGGCGACATAGGCGTAGAGCGAAGCGTTGGTCATGCCGACCTTGACGTCGCGGGCGTCGTTGATGACCCCGCCGGCGGTGAACTTCTCGACAAGCTTCGGCTGCTCGGGGTTGGTGGCGTCGACGATGGCGAGGCCCTCGCGCCCGGCGGCGACCATGGCGTAGGTGCGGGCCATGTATACACGGCGCGCATCGGCGAGCGGGACGAGCGAGCCCTGCACGAACTTCGGGCGCGCGGGATCAGTCACGTCGATGGTCTTGAGACCCTCGCGGTCGGTGACCATGGCGTAGCGGAACTGGACGGCGACCGCCTGCGGGTCGCGGAGCACGTCGGTGCCGACGACGCTCACGACCTTGGGCGCGAGCGGCTTGTCGATGTCGATGATGACCAGGCCGGAGGTGCTCGTGGCGTAGACGTAGTGCCCGGCGACCACCAGGTGCGTGAGGCCGCTGAGCACGCCGTTGGGGTTGAACGCAGTAAGCCCGTCGTCGAGCAAGGCGCGTTCGAGGAAGTTGTTGTCGGGGTCGCCGTCGAGCAGCGTGGCGGCGAAGGTGAGGATGAGGCCTTCGTCGCGGTCGCCGACGTAGATGTAGGCGTAGAGCGGGTGGACGGGCTGCTCCATGTTGATGTGATGCGGCTCGAGCGGGTCCATGATGGTCGCGGGCGGCTTGCTCGGGTCGGTGCTGAGGCGCCGGCGGGCCGGGTCGACCGCGATGGTCGCGGGGCTGGCGACGGCGACGGCGTAGCTGGTCTTGAAGCCGAGTTTCTCGCCCAGCGGCGAGAAGGGCGCGGTGATGATGCGCTCCGAGAAGCCCTTGTTGTCGATGTTGGCGACGTCGAAGCAATAGAAGCCGCCGGTGCCGCGGGCGGCGTAGAGGTACTCGCCGCGGAGCTGGAGATCGAGGATTTCGGTGTCGTTGAGCCAAGCGAAGGCGCCCTTGCCGTCGTGGTGGTAGGACTCTTCGAGCATGCGGCCGCTGGAAAGGAACTTCTGGTATTCGTCGGGATACGCGAGGCGATGGAGCTCGGAGCCGTAGACGGCCTGCGGGTCGGGGCGTTCGGTGACGACGACGCCGGCGAGGCCGTGAGCGCCCTCGGCGACGTAGACGAAGCGTCCGAGGAAGTTGACGAAGTTGGTGCCCTGGAGGAGGAGCTGGGCCATCCAGGCGTTGTTGTCGTTGTCGCGCGAGAGGTGGCAATCGGTGCACTGCTTGGTGGTGCCGATGCCGCTGGTGGCGTGGGGGAAGTGCGGGTTGAAGGCCTGGCCCGAGTAGCCTTCGGCGGAGACGGTCTGCTGCTGGCTGTAGATCCACTCGCGCGCGGCGTTCTGCGAGGAGACGATGACGGCTGACGACGAGCGGACGGGAACGATCTTGCCGCCCTGCTTGACGGGATCGCGCCCCGAGGCGATGGCCTTGATGGCGGAGTCGCGCCCGAGCTGGTAGGTGTCGTCGCGCAGGACCTGGTAGTTGTACTGCGTCCAGTTGCGCGTGTACATGTTTTCGTTGTGGAGCATCGGTGCGCGGCGATTGGCCTGCATGGGCAGGTGGCACCCGGCGCAACTGGTCATCCAACTGGTGTGGCAGGTGTAGCACTCCATCTCGCCGTAGGAGTGCGCAAGCTTGGATTCATCGACGACCTGCTTGCCGCCCTCTTCGCGCTGAGGCAGGTCGCCCCAGACGAATGAGCCGGCGGGCTGGCCGCGCTGGACGGTCTTGGCGAAGCGCGAGAGCTTGGCGGACTCGGGGTGGGCGGAGCTCCAGGCACTGGCGGGGTTGATGGTGTCGAGAGTCTGCACGACCTCCCAGCGGACGTTGCGGTCGAGGGCGGAGTACTGATAGAGCTTGCCGTCCTCCCACTCGAAGCGCTTGGCGCCGCCGCCGGTTGCCGCGATGTTGCGGTCCTTGTACTCGGGATCGGGATTGGCGGCCGGGCCGCTGGCGAGCATGATGCCGTCGTCGTTGATCTTGGCGTAGCTGTCGTAGGTGCCGTGGCAATCGACGCAGGTGATCTGGATGGCGACGCGGGCTTCGCCGTAGAGCTTGCCGTCGCCGTGGTTGTCCTGGAGGAAGTGGCAGTCGACGCAGTGCATGCCCTTCTCGAGGTGGATGTCCTTGAGATGGACGGCCTTGTCCCACTTGGCGGGGTCGTTGGCGTCGATGCGATTGCCGGCGAGGTCGAGGAGGTGGCCCTGGCGGTCCTTCTTGTGGATGGCGCGGAACATCCAGCCGTGCCCGTGCCAATCGGCGAACTGGTTGTGCTGGAGGCGGTCGTTGAGGGTCTGGCCGTTGCCCTTGCGGGGTTCGCCGGAGCGCTCAAGGAAGTTGGCGCCCGCGACTTCGCCCGCGTGATTGACGTCCTCGGGGTACATGTTGCTCCAGAGACCCTTGAGACTGGAGCCTTCGGGGTTGCGGCGGTTGTGGAGCCATTCCTGCTCGGGCGTCGGCGTGCGCGTGGCGCCCGGGTACATGTGCTCGCCGTCGGACTCGTTATCCCACCACATGTAGCCCATGTAGGTGTTGGCGTAGCTTTCGCCGGGGTGCATGTGGCAGACGACGCACTGGCTGGAGGGGATGCCGTTCTGCGCGGCCATCACGTGCCGGATCGGGTGCCCGGGCTCGTTCTTGGGAATGGTGGGGTCTTTGGAATCGGGCGCGGCGTGGCCCATGTTGCCGTACTTGGCATACTGGTCGGTCGACTCGAACTCCTTGTCCTTGGCGTGCGTCTCGCGGTCGTTGGCGTAGATGACGTGGCAGGCGGAGCACCCGCTGGAGCGGAAGTCGCCCGGGTGGTCGTTGGTGCCCAGGAAACTCAGGAGCGGGTCGAGGAGGCGGGTCTTCTGGATGCCCAGCAGAACCGGGTCGGTCTTGAGCAGGGTGCCGAGGCCGCGCGGGGAGAGCTGCTTGTCGGCCTTGCCCGGCTCGATGAGGTTGCTGGGGTTACCGATATCGACAGGGTTGATGAGCTTCTGCCCGCGTTCGAAGATGCGGAGCGTGTTGCCCATCTGGGCGATGTTCCACGTGGGAGGCGGGGTGAGGTAGGGGACGACGCCGCGGGTGGTGATTTCTTCCGGCGTCGGGTTGCGCCACCCCGGGTCGCCGACTTTTTCGCGGATCATGATGACGCCCTGGAGGCGCGCGGGGAGGCCCCAGGGGGTGTACGCCTCGCCGAGGTGGTAGACCTTGTTGGGGAGTGAGCCGTTGTTGTAGGTGACGGCACCCCAGAGCTGGGAGCCGTGGTTCATCATGCTGTGCTGGACGCGGCGGATGTGGTCGTAATGCCCTTCGCCGTGGCA
Organism: Phycisphaerales bacterium; assembly: GCA_050182995.1. Lineage (GTDB taxonomy): Bacteria > Planctomycetota > Phycisphaerae > Phycisphaerales > UBA1924 > JAEUIX01. The sequence goes on from JBFXBS010000001.1 coordinate 726,746, forward strand.
CGGCCCGCAGGCGTACTCGGCGACGCGGAGGTCGCCCGGGTTGATGAAGCGGATGAACTCGGGGGATTCCTGATTGAGGAGGGCGTAGGTGTTCTCGGGGTTGCGCGAGCCGTGGAGCTTGCGCGGGTCGTCGTGGGGGTGCTCGGCGAACTCTCGCTTGCCTTCTTCGAGCATGTGCCGCCCGTACCAGGCTTCGGGATGACGGGGCTGGATGTGGGCCTTTTGCAGAGCGGCGAGATAGGCAAGGTCTTCGATGGGCGTTCCGGGCTCTCCGGGGCGGCCCGGCGCGCTCATGGTGGACATGACCGTCGCGTCGCCGCCGTGACAATCGATGCAGCCGAGTTTGGCGGTGATGTCGGCGTGGAGGTCGGGATCGTCGGTCTCGCCGTGGCAGGACATGCACCCGCGCGAGCGATCCATGATCTGCTCGTCGGAGAGCTCGCCGCGCTTGGGGGCGTAGGCCATGATGGCGTCGAGCTTCTCCTTGGCCCTGACGGGATCGGAGAGCTCGGCGATCTCGTGGTTCGACATCGGATGAGCGCCGCGCCAGTAGCGATCGTGCTCGCAGGCGGCGGCAAGGGCGAGAACCCCGGCAGCGCCGGCGATGAGCGCGAGCCAGGCGGCGGTGATGAGCTTGGTGCGGGACATGGGAAACTCCGAATCAAGCCGGGCGGTGGCGAGGAGCGGAAGGCATCGAGGCACGCGGCATCAAGGCATCGAGTCAGTACGTGAGCGTGACGCCGGTGAAGATCTGGAAGAGGGTGTCACGCTCGCCGTAGACCTCGGCGAATCCGTCACCCGGGAAGAAGAGCGACCCGCTGACGGTGAGGATGATGTTGTTGTTGAGCAGCGGGCGGTACTGGAAGAGAAGGTTGACTTCGGTCCCGACTTCCGGGTCGATGTCAAACTGGTTGGTGAAGAAGTCGAGCGTTTCGGTCTGGGCGAAGAGAATGTGGTTGGCGTTGAAGGACGCGCGGAGCTTGGGGGTGAGCTCGGCGTCGAAGCCCAGGTTGAAGACGATGGTGCCGGGGTTGACGAAGTTCGACTGGCCCTCGAACTTGGAGGACTTGAGCGTGTTGTAGAACGAGCGGAACTGGTTGAGGCCGACGCCGAAGAGGCGGATGGGCTGGAGCTGGTAGAAGGAGCTTGGGCCGCCGGCGAAGTTCACGTCGTCGAAGATGGAATCGAAACCCTCGCCCGTGTCGTCGGTGGGGTCGTCGTCGCCGCTGACGTAGAGGAACGAAACCTTGGGACGGAACCAGTCAAAGTCGACGGAGAGCTCGAGGGCGGCGAGGAAGGCGGAGATGTCGACCGGCTGGCCGGCGATGGGGTTGAACTCGTCTTCGCCGAAGGCGTAATAGAACGCCGAGCTGACGTTGAGGCGGCCCATGTGCCCGTCGCTGGTGAGGCCGAGGTAGTAGACGTCGAGATCGCGGATGGCGGGCGAGCCGGCGAGATCGGGCCGGACGGGGAAGCCGTTGGTGTCGAAGCGCTCGTCGGACGAATCGTGGTTGTAGTGGAACGAGCCCTGGATGGTGTACCCGGGGAAGATGAAGTCCTGGTAGTAGGCGTTGGCGATGAAGATCTGCTGATCGCGCCAGTTGAGCTCGTTGAGCAGGCTGTTGGTGTCCTTCTCCGGGGCGTTGAAGAAGGCGATGTTGTACTGCAGCCGGTTCGACATGAGGTTGCCGGTGAGGCGCACCCCGTCGGAAAGATCGTTGAAGACGAACCCGCGGAAGTCGGAGTTGAAGAGCTGGCGACCGATCTTGAGCGTGATGATGTCGAAGAACTCGCTCGTGTCGCCGAGGTGGAGATCGACGAGGGCTTCCTGGAGGGTCTCAAAGGAGTCGTAGCGATCGTCGCCGAAGAGCGGGTCGATGTTCACCGCGTTCTCGCGCACGGTGAGGTAGTTCATGTTGAAGATGGGGACGACCTTGACGGCCCAGTCGATGGGGCGGAAGGCGGTGTACCCGTGGGTGAGCTCGAAGGCGAGGATGAAGTTCTGGTTGATGAACGTCCCGCGGCCGTCCTTGAACTGCTGGAACGAGCTGTTCTGCTGGGCGGCGTTGCCGGAGGGTGTGATGTTCCTGCGATAGAGGACGAGGGTGTCGGAGATGGCGGTGAAGTTGAAGAAGATGTCGTTGCCGATGACGGGATAATCGCCCTTGATGACGCTGCGGTCGTAGGGGTTGAGGATGCTGCCTCGGGTGGTGGCGGCGTCCGAGCGGTTGATGCTCATGCCGATGGCTTCGTCGAGGGCGGTGGCGCGGCCGTAGCGATCCCACGAGGGCCAGCCGATGCGCCATCGATCCGGCGTGGCGACGAGCGGGCCGGGAGCGAAAAGCGGTCGCGGGAGGTCAAGGTTGAGGCCCGAGAATCCCTGGGTGTCGTCGGGCACGGGCACTTCGCTCGTGTCGACCGGGACCATCGGGAGTTCGGGCTTGGGCGGTTCCTCGGCGGCGGGTGCCGCGCCGCGACGACGGCGCGTCGACGGCTGCTCGCCTGACTCCTCGGGCTGAGCGGACGGCGCATCGCTCCGGGGCGCCGGCTCGGAGTCGGCGCGCGCGGGCGAGCCCATCGAGAGCACCGAACCGGCGAGCACCACCAGTGCGAACTTCGCCCGAAAGCGCGGCGCAGGCATGGTGGGCGGATGTGGATAACGGATGGTCGGTTTCATGGCGCTGCCCTTACACGAGGCGGGTGAGCAGCCTACCGGAAGCAGCGGAAAGCCGCAACGGGCGGGCACGTGTGAACACGGTGCGGAGAGAAGCGCAAATTGCGACCGAGTCTCGACCGCGCATTGGGATCGCACTCTTTTTGGCCAATTGATCGGCTCGGCGACGGACAGCCGGTTTTTGGAGCGCCGAGCGGCGCGCGCCCGCCAGCGGGTTGGTAGACTGCCCCCGCACCATCAACCGCTGCCGCGGGGGAGCACGTCCATGAACATTGCACGTCTGACTCGTATCGCCGGGGTCATCGCATCGCTGGGCTTCGCCGGCGCCGCTCAGGCCCAGTTGCTCACGCAGAACCAGGTCGAGGACGTGGTGCGCCGCGCCATCGACGCGGCCAACGCCCGCGGCATCAACGCGACCATCTCCGTCGTCGACCGCGAGGGAAACATTCTCGCGTGCGTGCGGATGACCGATACCACGTCGCTCGACGGCACCGGCGTGCCGCGCACCGTGCCCAACACCAGCGTTCTGAACGCCGGCGGCGCGGGCGGGCTCGATCCGGGGCCGCTCTCGGTCTTCTATGACCCGCCCGCCAACACCATTCCCCTGTTTGTGCCCAACATGGGCGGCGCGCGGGTCGCCACGTCTTTGACGGCGACCACCAAGGCCGGGACCGCGGCGTTCCTCTCCACCTCGGGCAACGCGTTCTCGACGCGCACCGCGGCGTTCATCATCCAAAGCAACTTCCCCCCGGGGACCCGTCTGCAGCCGTCCGGCCCGCTGTACGGCGTACAGTTTTCGTCGCTGCCCAACAGCGATTTCAATCGCTTGCCCCTCGGTCTTTCGGGCGATTCGGGCGGCTTGCCGCTCTATGACGCCGCCGGGCAGTGCCGGGGAGGCGTGGGGATCGAGTGCAACGACACGCGCACGGCGGCAACGGGCACGTACACGGTGGATACGACGCGCGCCTTCGGCACGCCGAGCACGGAGGAACTGATCGCTCTCGCCGCCCAGGGTGCGGGGGCGGCCGGGCACGCACCGCCGCGGCACATCATGGCGAGCATGGTGCTCCTCACGGGCCTGCGCCTGGCGTACGCCTACGCAAATCCGCCCTTTGTGACGGCGTTCGCGCCCGGATCGAGCAACGCGTTCATCGCCGGTGAGGCCGGCGCCGGGCGCCTGCAGATTCTCGTCGCGCCGACCGGGTCGCCCGGCGCGAGCATGTTCACCCAGGTCCCGCTGACCGACCCGCTGGGCGGGCCGCCGGCGCAGATCGGCGGGGTCAACGGCGCGACGGTCGACGGGTATCACGCCGCCGGCGCCCTCCAGACGTTCGACGGCGTAGTGGTCGATCCCGACGGAGTCGGCCCGGTCGCGCCGCAGAACCTCACCGCGGCGGACGTCCAGCGGGCGCTGTTCCAGGCGCACTCGGTCTGCAACCGCCTCCGCGCCATGATCCGGCGCGATCGCCCGCTCATCTGCCAGGTCAACGTCTCGGTCATCGACACCGATGGCAACCTGCTCGGGTTCTACCGCTCGTTCGACGCCCCGGTCTTCGGCATGGATGTCTCGCTCCAGAAGGCGCGAAGCGCCCTGTTCTTCAGCCGCCCGGAGGCGGCCGCGCTCCTGGGGCAGGCCGAGCCCGATCACCCGCTCGACCCGGCCGGCGCGGAAACGATCTATGACAAGTATGTCAACGCGGCGTCGGGCTTCGGTCTCAACCTCGACGGCTCGGTCGCTTTCGGCGTTCGCACGATCGGGTTCCTGTCGCGCACCAATATTCCCGACGCGATCTTTGCGACGCGCCGAGGCGCCACGCCGCGCGGGCCCTTCGGCACGTTCGGCCCAATCCCCGGCGGAGGCGGCGCCGAGTTCCGCTTCAGCCCCTTCAACACCGGCATCCAGACCGACCTCTTCACGCTCAACCTCGTCCGATTCCTGCTCACCTACGGGCCGGGTGGCGACGTGAACGAAGCCCAGCGGCTCATGGACTTCAACGCCAACCGCAGTGGCAATCGACCCCTCGCCAATGCCCCGCTCGGCGCGATGTTCGCCGCCACGGTGCCCGGGCGCGTTTCACGCGGTCCGGCGCTCAATCCGGGCGAGCTCGACGAGCCCGCGCCCCTGGGATTCCCCGCGCGAACGCTCGCCAACGGCCTCCAGATCTTCTCCGGCGGCGTGCCCATGTACAAGCTCGACCCGGTGACCAACACCGCCGTGCTTGTCGGGGCGGTCGGGGTGTCGGGCGACGGGATCGAGCAGGACGACATGATCGCGTTCGCGGGCTCCGGCGGGTTCGTCCCGCGGACGCTGGGCGACTTCCAGCGCTTCGGGAGCAATGTCCGCCGGGCCGACTTCGTGCTGCTCCAGGGCGTGCGGTTCCTGCGTCTGCCGTACGTGAAGTACCCGCGGGCGCCGTTCGCCGGCCTTTGAGGTCGGCCCGCTCGGCTCGCTGTCGATCGCGCCCGGCTGGTGGGTGCGCGCCTGATTTCGGCTCGTGGAGGAACCCGTCCGCGCACGCGGCGGAGTAGGATTCCCCAGCCCGAGCCGGCGTCAAGGTCCGCCTCGGGAGCCCAAGGAGGCGCACTTGGCCCTGTTCGGATGGAAGAAATCGAGTGACCCGGCAAAGGCCGGGGGCGATGCGGCCAGCGGGGGCAAGGGCGCGAATGGGTCAGGGGGAGGGGAAGGCGGCAGCGGCCCATACGAATTCTCGCCGGAGAAAGCATCGCGCTGGTTCCACCACGCCCGCACGAGCGGGGAAGCGGGCAATCACGAGTACGCGCTGACCTGCTGGCTGAGCGGCCTGCGCTTCGAGCCCACGAACCTGGAGGCGATGGACGCGCTGTTTTCATCCGCCGCGTCACACGCAGCGCAGAACGGACCGGGTGTGCCGAAGGCCGTCGCCAAGGCGGTGGCCGGGAAGACCGATGTCGATCGATATCTGACGGCGCTGCTCGAGTTCGTATGCAAGACGAGCGACGCCGAGGCGGGCGTGCGTGCGGCAGCGGCGGCGAGCGACGTGGGCCTGACGGCGTGCGTGAACTTCCTCGCGCCGATCGCGCTCAAGGTGCTGCTCGGCGCGCCCAAGGCTAGGAAGGATCAGTACACGCGCGTGATGGCCGCGTGCGTGAAGGCGGGGAGCTACGAGTACGCCGTCAAGGCCGGCGAAGGGGCGATGCGTCTGGACCCGGCCGACTCGCGCCTGGCGACGGAGGTGCGGAACCTCGCCGCCCAGGGCACGATGACCAAGGGCGGGTACGACCAGACGGGCGAAGCCGGCGGGTTCCGCTCGAACATCCGCGACGCCGCCCGGCAGCAGCAGCTCGACGAGCAGGAGCGGCTGGTGCGTTCCGAATCGGTTCAGGACCGGACGATCGAAGTCGCCAAGGAAGAGTACCAGGCGCGACCGACCGACCGCCCGACGGTGAAGAAGTACGCCGAGGAACTGCTCAAGCGCGGGCGTGTTGAGGACCTGAACGCGGCACACGACGTGCTCATGAAGGGCTATCGCGACACGCAGGAGTTCCGCTTTCGCGTTCTGGCGGGTGAGATCAAGATCAAGCTGCTCCGCGCTCAGCAACGCCAGGCCGCGGCGGCCGCGGCGGAGAACCCTTCGGACCCGGCGCTCGCCGCCAGGGTGGGTGAGCTGCAGAAATCGCTGCTGGCGCTCGAGATCGGGGAGTACGAGGCGCGAGTCGCCGCCTATCCCACGGACCTCACGATCAAGTTCGAGCTGGGCAAGCGCTACTTCGACGCGGAGCGCTTCAACGACGCGATCGACCTGCTCCAGCAGGCCAAGGACGACACGCGCAACCGCGCCAGCGTGCTCAGCTACCTCGGGCGCGCTTTCGCCGCGATCAACTGGCACGAAGAAGCAGTGGGCACGTACCGCCTCGCGCTCGAGGGTCTGGCCGACCCCAACGACGCCGCGGCGATGGACCTTCGCTACGGGCTCATGTGCTCGCTGCAGAAGCACGCGGACGATCAGAAGGACGTAGCGGCGGCCGATGAGGCGTTGAAGCTCGCTCAGCAGATCGCCGTGCAGCAGATCAGCTTCAAGGACGTCCGGGCTCGGCGCGACGAGATCAAGGCGCTCATCGCCAGACTCAAATCGTCGTGAGGCCATTCGACGGGTCACCTGTGACGCCGATCATCATCATCCCCGCCCGCCTCGGCTCGACGCGCTTTCCGGAGAAAGTGCTCGCGTCGGACACCGGCACGCCGCTGGTGCAGCACGTGGTTGAGGCCTCACGCCGCGCGACGTGCCTGGAAGGGGCCGGAGAGGTGATCGTGGCGGCCGACGACCCGCGGATCGCCGCGGCCCTGCGCCCCTACGGCACGCGCGTGGTGCTCACCCGGGCCGATCACGCCAACGGCACGAGCCGTCTCGCCGAAGCCGCCGCCCTGCTCGACCTGCCGATGGACCAGGTCATCGTCAACGCACAAGGCGACGAACCCGAGATGCCGGGCGAGGCGATCGACGGCGCCGTGCAGGCGCTGATGGCCCACGATGAGGCCCAGATCGGCACGGTGGCGGCGCCCCTGGCGGCGGGCGACGACCCGAGCGACCCGGCGATCGTCAAAGTCGTGCGCGCTGTCTCGGGGCTTGCCCTCTACTTCTCGCGAGCGCCCATTCCCTGCGATCGCGACCGGCGCGGGCGCCCCGGCGCGACGCCGCTCCGGCATGTTGGCGTCTACGCGTATCGAAGGCGGTTTCTGGAGTTGTACGCGCGGCTCGATTCGACGCCGCTGGAGCGCGCCGAGCAGCTCGAGCAGCTCCGCGCCCTCGAACACGGATACCGCATCGGCGTCGGGCTGATCGGCTCGGCCCACGCGGGGATCGACACGCCTCAGCAATACGCGGCGTTCGTCGAGCGATTCCGTCGCGGCGGCGGCGCCGGCGCGTAGGTCCGCCCAGCCCCGCCTTGCCCGTCTCCGGCGCAGGCCCTACGATCGCGTCCCTGCGGGCGTAGCTCAATTGGATAGAGCATCTGACTACGGATCAGAAGGTTGGAGGTTCGAGTCCTCCCGCCCGCGTTGACGATTGATCGGCGCCAGCATCGCTGCTTCATCCCGATCGTCCGTACCCCCCCCTCCCCTCCCCCCCCCCCGCTCCACTCATTTGCAGAAGGCGCGAGGTCAGCCCGACGCTGCCCTGAGGATCATGCCGTGAGCGGGTGATTCCAGAGGCCGCGGCGACCACGGCCCGCCTTCAACCCCCCGACACCATGCCGATGAGGGCCACTTCATCGCCTGGCCGGATGCAGGTGGATTCGTGGGCGAACTCGCCGTTGACGGCGAAGCGTGCCGCCGGGAGCGTCGGGATGAGCTTCGGGAAGCGTTCACCGAGCGCGGCACGCAGATCGGCGGGAGTCGGTGCGGACGACGCAAGTTCGAGCGACACCCGTTCGCGCCCCGTGGCCGCCGCTTCCGGACCGAAGAGCAGGACTTCGACCGTCACGCGGAACGATAGGAATCACGCGCCCCGGCACGCGCGGAGAGCGACGTCGCGAACCGCCGTACCATGGGGGTTTCCCGCTCGGATGCACCATGAACACCCGTTCGCCCAACTCCACGCCTGCGTCCAACGCCGAACCCGGCGCCAAACCCAAGTGGCCCATCAACCAGCCGCAGACCGCCTTCCCGATGAAGGCCAACCTCGTTCAGAACGAACCGGCGAGCATGAAGCGCTGGCAGCAGATGGGGATCTATGCCCGGCTCCGCGAACGCGCTGCGCAGCCCGGCGCCTCGCCACGCGGACGATTCGTGTTTCACGATGGTCCGCCGTATGCCAACGGCGGGCTCCACCTCGGGCACCTGATGAACAAGTGCCTCAAGGACATGGTCGTGCGCTCGCACAGCATGATGGGGTTTGACTGCCCGTTCGTCCCCGGGTGGGATTGCCACGGCTTGCCCATCGAGCACAAGGTCGTCGCCGACCTGATGGAAAAGGGCAAGTGGGCGAAAATCAAGGACCTGCCCACGGACCAGCGGAACATGATCATCCGGCGCGAGTGCCAGGCGTACGCCGAAAAGTCGCAGAAGCTGCAGCGCGGGCAGATGGAGCGGTTCCTGACGCTGGCGGACTATGAGCAGCCGTACTTGACCATGCAGCCGGCGTTTGAAGGCGCAACGCTCGAGGTGCTCGCGACGCTGGTGGACAAAGGGCTCGTGTACCGGGCGCTCAAGCCCGTGCACTGGTCGATCGCCAATGAGACGGCGCTCGCGGAAGCCGAACTGGAGTACATGGACCGTGAGGACCCGAGCGTGTACGTGGATTTCGAGGCGGCCGATGCGAACGCGGTGTATGACGCTTTCGGATTGCCGGCGCATCACGATGATGAAGAAGACGACGCTCCGTCGGCGCCGTCGGCGGGCGCAGGCGAGGACGCCGCGATTTCGGATGCAGGGGGCCCCCCCCGACCCGGCACGCGCCCGCGCCAGACGCCGACGTTCATGATCTGGACCACGACGCCGTGGACGCTTCCGGCGAATCTCGCGATCGCCGTGAACCCGAAGTTCGAATACGCGCTTGCGTGGGTCGATGGCAACGTGAGCGTCATCGCAGCCGCGCTGGTCGAGAAGGTCACGAAACTGGGCAAGGCCGAGCACGTCGTCGTCCTCGCAACCACGACGGGCGACAAGCTCGTGGGCCTGCGCTACCGGCATCCGTTTGTTGATCCGGCGCGAGGCGAGGGAGCCGCGCGCTGGACCTACCAGGGCGTCGGCTGCGACCCTGCCAGGCTGTTCTGCGTTGTCTCCGCCGACTACGTCACGCTCGAAGATGGCACCGGTCTTGTCCACACCGCGCCGGGCCACGGTGCCGAGGACTATGACACCGGGAAGCGCGAGGGCCTGCCCATCTACTGCCCCGTCCGCGCCGACGGGACCTACGACGCCACCGTGCCGGAGTGGCTCCGCGGCATCGACGTGTGGACCGCCAACGCCCGGGTCGTGACACACCTGCGCGAATCGGGTCACATGTTCCACGATTTCAAGTTCTCGCACAGCTACCCGCACGACTGGCGCAGCAAGACGCCCACGATCTTCCGCTGCACTGAGCAGTGGTTTGTGAGCGTTGATCAGCAGACGCCCTCGGGCGAATCGCTGCGCCGGCTCGCCTTGCACTCGACCAGCGCCGACGGCTCGGTCCGCTTCGTCCCCGAATGGGGCCGCAACCGAATGCGCGGCATGCTCGAATCGCGCCCGGATTGGTGCATCTCGCGCCAGCGCGCCTGGGGCCAGCCGATCCCCGCGTTCTTCTGGCGCGATGAGCACGGCGTCGATCAGGTCTTCATGACCGCCGCGAGCGTTCGCGCGGTCGCCGGGCTCGTGCGCGAGAAGGGCACCGATATCTGGTTCACCGCCACGCCGGAGGATCTGCTCGCGGGGTACGACGCCGCACGCGATGCGGATGCGCCGGCGTGGCTCAGGGCTGACGCCTCGCGCCTGAAGTCGCTCAAGAAAGGACCCGACATCATCGACGTCTGGTTCGAGTCGGGCTCGACATGGAACGCCGTCATGCGCGAGCGCGGGCTCGCCGGCGGCGGCGGCTTCCCCTGCGACCTCTACCTCGAAGGCTCCGACCAGCACCGCGGATGGTTCCAGTCGTCGCTCCTCAACAGCCTCGGCGTCACCGGCGCGCCGCCCTTCAAGACCCTGCTCACCCACGGGTTCATCGTCGACAAGGACGGCAAAAAGCTCAGCAAGAGCCGGCCCGACGCCAAGCGCTACGAGGTCGACAGCCTCTGCTCCGAATTCGGAATCGACGTCATGCGCTGGTGGGTCTCCAGCCTCCCCTTCGAGAACGACATCAAGGCCGATGTCGAGTTCTTCGCGCAGTTCGGCGACAGCTACCGCAAGATCCGCAACACGCTGCGGTTCATGTTGAGCAACCTCTTCGACTTCGCGCCGGCTTCGGCTCCTTCGGTTGCCGCATCGCCCGCCACGCTGGAGGGCTGGGCGCTGGACGAGTTCGACGCGCTCTCGCGCGAGGTCCTCGAGGCGTATCAACGGTACGACTTCCGCACGGCCCATCTCGCGATCTATGACTTCTGCAATGACACGCTCAGCGCGACGTACTTTGCCGCGGTGAAGGACCGGCTGTATTGCGACAAGCCCGACTCGGTGCGCCGGCGCCGCTGCCAGGCGGCGCTCTTCCGCATGTGCGACGGCCTCTGCCGCATGCTGGCGCCGATCGTGTGCCACACCGCCGATGAAGCCTGGCGCACGCTGCACCGCGTCCCCGCGGATGACCTGGCGCAGAGCGTTCACCTCGAACGGTTCCTCATCGCCGACGAATCCCGGCCTTCAGCGCCCAACGCGACGAACTGGGCGAGCGTGCTCGAGATCCGGACCGCGGCGCTCCAGGCCATGGAGAAAGCCAAAGCCGACCTCGGCGTCGAGGCTCCCCTCGAGATGGGCGTCACGCTGCCCGACCCCGCCGGCACGCTTGCCCAATTTGACCCGCGCGATCTCGCCGACCTGCTCGGCGTCAGTCGCGTATCCGTTGATCGCTCGGCCGCCGAGGTTCGCGTCGCCGATCTCCGCGCCGAGCCCCGCTGCGAGCGCTCGTGGAAGCGTGACGGCACGGTCAAGCCCCGCGGCGCCGGAGAGAGCGGGAAACCGGGTGCGATGCTGTCGGATCGCGACGCCGAGGCGGTCGGCCTGGCGTAGGGCCCTCGGCCGGCCGAGCGCGGCCCCGCAGGCTGTTCCGCCGCGAATGCGACCGGAATTCGGAACGATCCGGCTCAACTGCGTGTGCAACGCCCGCGACATACCCTTGGTCCATGCGGATCATCCTTGCCAATCCCCGCGGGTTCTGCGCGGGCGTGCACATGGCGGTCGACGTGGTCGATCAGCTCATCGACCTCTCCGACGGAAAGCCCGTCTACGTCTTTCACGAGATCGTGCATAACAAGCACGTCGTGGGGCGCTTCCGCGAGCGCGGCGCCATCTTTGTCGAAGACCTCAGCGACGTGCCCGAGGGCTCTCTGACGGTCTTCTCCGCGCACGGCGTCTCACCCGCGGTGCGCGAGCTCGCCCGCCGACGCAACCTCGTCACCGTCGACGCGACCTGCCCGCTGGTCACCAAGGTCCACTCCGAAGCGATCCGCTACGCGCGCCAGGGGTACCAGATCCTCCTTGTCGGTCACGCCAATCACCAGGAAGTCGTCGGCACGCGCGGCGAAGCGCCCGACGCCATCCAGGTCGTCGAGTCGCCCGATGACATCCCCTCGCTCAGCATCAAGGACCCCGGCAAGCTCGTCTATCTCACGCAGACCACGCTCTCCACCGATGACGCCGAGGTGATCATCCGCGCGCTCAAGGCGGCCTTCCCGCAGATCAAGGAGCCCCCGAGCTCGGACATCTGCTACGCGACGACGAACCGGCAGATGGCCGTGCGGCAGATCGCGCCCGAGTGCGACCTTGTGCTCGTCGTCGGGTCGAAGAACTCGAGCAACTCGCTCCGGCTCACGGAGATCAGCCAGAACGTCGGCGTCAAGGCGTTCCTCCTCGATGACGTGTCGGAGCTGCGCGACGAGTGGTTCGCCGACACGCCCGGCGGCGGACGCGACGCGGTCGTGCTCCTCACCGCCGGCGCCAGCGCTCCCGAGGATCTGGTCGCGGAGATCTGCCGCACGCTCATCGCGCGCTACGGCGGCGAGCCCGGCGCGCTCGAACAGCGCGACGTCATGCCCGAGGATGTCGAGTTCGGCATCCCCGTGACGCTCAAGAAGATCATGCGCGAGCACGGGATCGACCCGGAGAACAAGAAGATCCGCGTCGGCGTGCACGACATCACCCGCGAGGCGTATGGCGCCGTCGCCCTCACCGTCGCCGGTCGCGCGCCGGCCTGAGGGCTCCGGACCTTCACGTCCGCGCCGCAGGCTGCCGCGACTTGATCCGCGCGATCACGCGCTTGGCCATTGCCTCGGCCGTCGCAACCTCGGAGGTTGTCACGTCGTCAGCGCCCGCGGCACTCGCGCGGAACGCCGTGCTCAGGTACGTCGTTCGAGCGGCGATGAACACGTGCGGCGCCAGCGCGCGGATCGCCTGGCACGCGCGCATCACCGCATCGTCATCGGGCACCGTGAGAAACACCGCGTCGGCGCTGCGAATCCCGGCTTTCTCGAGCACTTCCGGGTTTCCGATGTCCCCGAATACGACCGGCCGGCCAAGGCGCTCCTGCGTCTCGACCGTGCGGGCGTTCAGCTCGACGATCGTGAACGGCACGCCGTTGACTTCAAGATGATCGGCCACCGCCCGGCCCACGACGCCGTAACCCGCGATGATCGCGCGCCCATGCCCACGGGCGACGGGCGCGCTCTCGCGGGTCGCGGGTGCGTTCAGATCGCTCGCCGCCGTACCCGCTGCCCCGTCCGTGGCCGGCGCTTCCGCTCCATCGCCGGCTTCGCGCAGCGGTGCGGCCTTGGCGCCGGGGCGCGATGCACGGGTCCAGCGCGCGGGCCGGATCGGCGCCAGCCACGGCTGCAGGCGATCGCCCAGGTCATACAGCGTCGGCGTGATCATCAGCGAGAGCACGACGAGCGTGATCGCGATCGTCTGCTCATCGGCCGACGTCACGCCCTGCAGCGTCGCCAGCCCGAGGATCACGATGCTGAACTCGCCCGAGTTGGCCAGCGCCATCCCGGCCCGGCCCGCCACCGGCGCCGTCGCCCCCGCCGACCACGTCGCCAGCCCGATCAGCACCGCCTTGATCATCACCAGTGCCGGAAGCCCGACGAGGATCGCCACCCACGCGCTCTTGAGCACCGCGACGTCGAGCTTCAGCCCCACCGCCGTGAAGAACACCGCCATGAACAAGTCCCGCAGCGGCGAAAGCTGCCCGGCGAGGTGATAACGGAAGGGTGTCGACGAAAGCAGGAACCCCGCGAGAAACGCGCCCAGCTCCGGGCTGAACCCGCGCGACGCCGTGAGCAGCGCCGCGCCCAGCGCGATCGCCGCCGAGAGTACGAGCATCGATTCACCAGTCGGCTCCCGCGCCGCCTCGCGCAGCAGCGGCGGCAGCGCATAGCGCCCGAAGATAATCAGCAGCGCGATGCTCAGGAGCGCCAGCACCGCCCCCACGACCAGCCCCCACAACCCCGCACCCTCCATCTCGCCGCCGCTCCCGGCCTCGGCGCCCGCGCTCCCCGCCCAGCGAGCCAGCAGCGGCAGGCTCGCCAGTGCCGCCAGCGCCACCAGGTCCTGCACGATCGCCACGCCCACGCACACGCGACCGTGGAGCCGGTGCGTCTCGCGCTTCTGCGCAAGCAGCCGAAGCACCACGGCCGTCGACGACATGGCCATCGCCATCGCGATCGCCAGCCCGCCCGGCGGCGACGCGCCCAGCACCATCGCGAGCGGCCAGCCCAGGGAAATGACGCCGAGCGTCGAAACGAGCCCGACCGCGAGAATGTGCACCAGGCCTGTCGAGAGCGACCCCATGTCGAGGTGCAGGCCGATGGTGAACATGAGCAGCACGACCGCGAGCTGCTTGATCTGCTCGATGTTCTCGCCCTCGGCCACGGAGAGCGCCTGGACGATCGTCATGATCGTCCCGGTGGGTGGCGCGCCCAGCGCCTGAACACCCGCGACCAGCCCGTACGGCCCGATGATCGCGCCGGCGATCAGGTATCCGGGGATCGTCGCCAGCCGCATGCGGCGCACGAACATGCTCACCAGCGCCGCCGCCGCCAGCACGACGAGCAGATCCAGCGCGAAGCTGGAGTGCGTGTCCATCCCGAGCACAAGGGACCAATCCATGGTGGGTCGATGGTACGGACGACCGGCATGCGGTGCACGCAGCACACCGGGTTGCTCGATCGGGCCGTGTGGGGGCTTGCGTTGCCTGCGGGACGTGGGATACTTCCGCAGGTGGATTCCCCGTGCCGCGGTCTCGGCGGGCGGCAGGGGAAACCGACGTGCCGCGGCGTCCCGCCGATGGGGAGTGCTCTCATGCCTGCTCCGATTCCGCGCCCCTTCTTCTCGCCCGATTCCGGGCTCAATGCCGACAAGCCCAAGATCAGTTTCACCAGCGGCTCAGCCGGTGGCGATCAGATCGAGTCTCGCTGGAAGCGACCCCTCCAGAAGACCGGCACCGGCGCCACGCACCTGCGCACCTTCACCGCCAAGCTCACGCCCTCCAGCCTCGAATACCTCGACAAGCACATCAACGACTGGCTTGACAACCACCTCGATGCCGAGGTCAAGTTCGCCTGCACCGTCGTGGGCGAAGTCGCCACCTCCATGGGCAAGGAGCCCACGCTCGTCGTTCAAGTCTGGATCTGACCGGACTTCCGCTCCGCGTCGCGCGCGAAAAAAAGCCCCGCCGATCCGCGGCGAGGCTTGGGGGAGCGTCCGGTCAGCCCGGCGACATCAGCAGCCGGCGAAGTACGTATTGATGAAGTCCCCGAGATCGTCGGGGTCCACATTCCCGTCGGCGTTGAAATCGGCCCCGTCGCACGCGGGCACGCCGAAGTAGCAGTTGATGAAGTCGCCCAGGTCATCGGGGTCGACGTTGCCGTCGCCGTTGAAGTCCGCCGCGCAGGTGTCCACGAGCGTTGCGAGCACGTCGCGGGCCAGGTCGGCACGCACGAGCCCCCAGCCGTAGAGATCGTCGCGACCCGGATCGCCCAGGTCCTCGGCGCTCGACTCAAGCGCAAAACGCAGGTCGGCGACATCGACGTTCGACTCGCCGAAGTATCCGACGAGCAGCCCGGCGACGCCCGCGACGTGCGGCGTCGCCATCGACGTCCCGTTGAAGAACGCGTACGGGTTCGGCCGGGGCGTCAGCACCTGCGTGTTGATCGTGGTCGACACGCCCGACATGGCTTCAAGGTCGTTGCCGTTGTTCTGTGAAACGCCCACCACCGGCACGTCGACATTCGTGTTGAGCGTGCCGCTGAACAGCGAGTTGCCGCCGCCGTCGTTGGAGATGATCACGCCGATCGCGCCCGCGGCGATCGCGTTCTCGGCCTTCTCGCGGAAGGTGAGGTTGGTGCCGGTCGCCGTGCTCGTCCCGCGCCGGCGGACATGGGCGATGTTGCCCATCACCCCGGGAGGAAACTCCTCGGGGTTGCCGAAGCCGCAGAAGATCGCCGGGGCCGTGATGCTCCCCTGCCCGCTGCCCGTGAGCAGGTTCGCCGGCCGAACCGTGTCATTCCACGTGACTTCAGGCGCGAAGGTCTCGTCGGGAATGGTGGACTCGACCCCCACGCCCGGCGCGCTGATGTCGATCGTCGCTCCGAAGTTCGAAAAGCTCGCGCGATTCATGCTTGAGTCAATCGCCGCCACGCACATCACCGGCGGATACGAACCCGGGAACGACGGCACATCGGTGTTTCCGTTGCCCGCGGCGGCGACAATGAGCACGTTGTTGGCCGTGATCGCCGTGTAGAGATCAAGCTCGGCCTGGTTCTCGCCACCGCCGCCGAGCGACATGCTGATCACGTTGGCGCCGTTCATCGACGCCCACTCGCATCCGGCCATGACGCCCGAAGTCGGGCCCGAGCCGCCGTTGCTGAGCACCTTGCCGATCATGAGCGAAGCCTGCGGCGCGACGCCGACGACGCCGATGTCGTTGTTGAGCGCGAGCACGGTGCCCGAGCAGTGGGTGCCGTGGTCGTGATAGTCATCGACCGTCTGCCCGGGGATGAACGATTCGTGCAGCACGGGCACGGGCAGATCAGGGTGCGTGAGGTCGACGCCCGTATCGAGCACCGCGACCGTCCCGCCCGCGCCCTGGCTCGTCGCCCACAGCAGCGGCGCCCGCACCATGTCGATTCCGTACGGCGTGTTCTGCATCATCGCAAACCGCCAGTGGTCGCGCTCGGCGTACTGCACCGCCGCGTCGGCGCTGAGCACCTCGATCGCCTTGTCCACGCCGCCGATCGCCACCTGCACGCAGTGCAGCCCCGGCACGAGCCGGTAGCTGTGCACGTACGAGAGCACGCCGGCCTTCGAGGTGATCGCCGCGATCGCTTCGGTCGTCGCGTCGGCACGGAAGCGCACCAGCACGCGCGCGGGGTGGTACTCAGTCGGGATCGGCTCTCCGACGATCGGAGGCAGCGGCTCGCCCGGGCCGCTCGCCAGCGCCAGCGGCACCCGCGCATCCGCGTGCACCGACGCCGCCAAGCCCATGGACAGAACCATCGCGAAGGCCGATACGGCCCCGCCCGCGCAACACCGGTTTCGCATGCTCAGCACCTCCGAAAGGAGACGGAATACTGCAAAGATACTGCCTGATCAGCAGCGTGGATGCAAATAGGCACCGAAAACACTCTAAAGCGTTGGCGCCATCGACCCAAACACCGCCCGGTCAAGCAGCGCGGCTCAGTCCCCTCCCTGTTCGGTCAAGGCGGCGCACTCGATGCCGCGGCTTCGCCCTTGCCCCCAACCGGCGCCGCGGGCGCTCCGATCAGCCGGCTGATGCCGCCCTCGCGAACCTGGTCGATCGTCTTGGTCCCTTCGATCGTCCCCGGCAGCATGCGGTGGAACGAGTGGCACAACGTGCAATCGAACGGCGCCGAGCTGCCCGACGGGGTTGCGTGCTGAGCATGACACTGACGGCAGTTGTCCACGTTGGGCAGAAGAATGTCGGTCGTCAGCGAGCTCTTCGCGGCCGCGTGGCACTCGACGCACTTGATCGCCGCGTGCGCCACGTGCCCGAAGATCGACTTGGGCAGCCACCGGTCGGGGATGCGCTGATCGCTGATCGCAAACAACTCCGGCGCTTCGGCGGGCCCGGGCTTGAGATTCATGTGGCACTTGCCGCAGTAGCTCCCGCCGGCGAGTTTCTCCATCACGTCCTTGCGTGCCTGGGCCATCCACGCCTGAAGCTTGTCTCGATCGCTGATCGACTTGGGAATGGTCGCCGCCGGAGGCGCCGCCGCGGGTTCATCACCTCCGCCTCGACGCCGACGACCGCCGCCGCCATCATCCGCCGGCTGCTCGGCGGGCGCGGCTTCACCACCTCCTCCGCCTCGACGACGACGGCCGCCGCTCTCTTCTTCCTTCGGCGCTTCCGGCTCGGCCGCGAGGGCGGCAAACTGCGGCGGGTTCGTCGCCACGAACTGCGCAATCGCCTTCTGAACGATCTCCGCCACTTCTCGGCTTGACCCGTGCGGCATCGCGTGCGCGCCCGTCAACGCCCCGGCGCCCTCGCTCCCCAACAGGTCGGAGATCACCTGGAACACGTCCGCCGGTTCGTCGGTCGCCTGCGCTCCGACCACGCCCAGCGCGCTCGTGTGGCAATCGGCGCAATGCACCTCGAACCGCACCGGTTTCATGTACATGCCTGCCGAATCGACCTCGTGACAGAACGTGCACGACATCGCCAGCTTCCCCTCGCGCATCTCGATGTGGCTGGCGCGTCCCGTCGGCGCGGGCGCGGGCGACTTGCCCTCCTGGATGTCCTTGAGCATCCCCTGCATCACCGCGTAGCCGTCAACGCCGTAGTGCTTCTCGTGCCCGAAGGCATAGTCAGCGACATCCTTGGCCTTGGTGCGGAAGAGCTCCCAGTTGGGGTGCCCGCCGGGCGAGCTGAACGAACTCACGTCCATGATCCGCGCCTGCGCCGGCGCCTTGCCCGACGCGTATCCCTTGGCCTGGATCGACTCGTGGCACTGCGTGCACACGCCATCGGACACGCGCGTGAGGTCGAAGTCGCGCCCCTGGTGCTCGACGTGGCACGAAGCGCACGAGCCCGACATCTTGATCGGCTCCGCATACCCCTTCACCAGCCGGTCCGGGCCGTTGAACCGCTCGAGATCAGGGTGGTGCGCCGCGGCGTGCGTCTCGTGGCAATCGAGGCACTTCTCGTCACGCACGGGCAGATTGAACGCGATCTTCTGCGGGTTCACGGTGTCGGCGACGTGGCACGCCGCGCAGTTGTTCCCGAACATCGAGTGCGCCTGCGTCACGTGCCCGGAGTTGTAGAACACGTGTCCGGCAAACGAACCCGTCGTCTGTCCGCCTTCGAGCGCCAGCGCGCCCAGGACCACCACGCCCGCAAACAGGAATGACAGCCGGAACATCGCGTTCTGCGGCCAGTGCTTGCGCTTGACGTACGCGAGGTTGATGCGTTCCGAGATGGCGCGTGTTTCGGGCATGATGGCAACCCGTGCGAAGCGTGAATGAATCAGGAGCTGAACGGTCCCCAGTATCGAAGGGCCAGTATCGCGTGCACCGCCACCAGCACGATGAACGCCCAGGACGTGGGCACGTGGAACAGCAGCCACCCGTGCAGGTACTTCATCCACGTTGCCTGCCGGACGAGCTGGCGACGCCGCGCGGCGAGCTCTTCCAGGTCGTCGATCCCCGGGTGGATGTGCGCGGGCGTCTGCGTCTTCAGGTTTCCGAACATCGTTTCGGCGGCCGACGCGTTCGCCAGCGGCGAATCACCCTCCCCGCGCCAGAACGTCGCCCCGTGATTGAGCCAGAACTGCCGCACCGGCTCGCCTCCCATCGGCGGACCGATCTTCGGAGCGGCCGGCGGCTTCGGCGCGGCCGCCGGGGCAGCGGCGGGCTTCGGCGGCGCGGCGGTCGCCACGGCGCCGCCGGCGGTTGCGGGCGCTGCTGCGGCGGCAGCAGGGGCGGCCGGGGCCGGCGCGGGAGTGGCCGGGGCGGGCTTCGCCGCCGGGGGTGCCGGCGATGTTCCCGCGGCTGCGACGGCCGGCACGGCTGACGCCGCGGCCGCCTCCGGAGGCATCTCCGGCGCCGGCTTGTCCAGGCTCCCCGCGTACTTCACCACCGTCTGCTCCGCCTGCGCAAAGCAATCCGCCATGTGCTCCTTGATCTGCTGCGCCGGGCTCTCGGCGTTCATGCTCGGAAGCGGGTGCAGGCCGTGCAGAAGAATCCGCGGGATCGTCTGCTGAATGTACAGACCCACCAGCCCGCTGATCGTCACCACGCCCAGGAACACCCACAGCGTCCATCCCACCCAATCCATCGCCCGGAACCCCGCGTGGAACAACACCAGCACCGTCACGAGCAGGCCGAACCAGATGTGCCCGCGCATCCACGTCTGCGCCCGGCCCAATCGCCAGTGCGGCACGCGACGCTTGATCCCCAGAAACGCGCAGAACCACATGAGCGCATACGCCAGGATGCCGTAGGTCAGCCCGACCGCCGTCGACCCTTTCGGACCGGTCAGGTGGCGAGGCGCATCGAGGAAATAGATCGCCACGATCACGATCGTGAGGATCACGAACACGGTCGCCCACGGTTTGTGCTTCTGGTCCAGCAGCATGAGTAACCCCGAATCGTCCCGATGCCCTCGTCGCGCCGCCGGCGCTCGATACCCGCTCAGGCGACGCCCGCCGGCTCGCGCCCGCCGACCGATACCTGGAAGAACTCCCGCGCGTTGACGCGGAACGCCGCGTCGTGCGGGCACGCATACACGCACGCTGGTCCCTGCGGCAGGCTCGAGCACTGGTCGCAGACGACCGCCTTCTCCTTCCGCTCCGGCGCTCCGCCCGCGCCCTTCGGCGCCGTCGACACGAACTCCGCCCGATCGTGCATCTGGATCGAGTTGTACGGACACTGGTTCGCGCACACCCCGCACCCGATGCACCAGTCCTCGATGAGCATGTTCAGGCTCTTGGTCCGGCGGATCGAACCCACCGGGCAGCCGATCATGCAGACCGGATCGAGGCACATGCGGCAGCGCGAGGGCACCAGGAAGTTGTCGTATCTCGGGCCTTCGCGAACCAGGCGCGTCACCCCGTCGTCATGCGACTCGACGCACGCCTGCACGCACTGGTCGCAGCGCGTGCACTTCTCCAGGTCGATCATCAGGAGCCCCTGCCCCTGCAGCAGCCCGAGATCCTCCACGCGCTGCGGCACCTTGTCTTCAAAGAGCTGCCGACGCGCGCCCTCCGTCGCCTCCACCCGCTGACGCGCCAGCGCCTCGAGCTTGGCCTTCACATCCGGGAACTCCGTGATCACCCACGTGAAGTCGGCCTGCTTGATCTTCACGAGCTCTACGCGCGACGGCTTGGCCTTGTACCCCGCTCGCGCCGTCCCCTCGACCGTCTTGGGATGGTCATACGCCACCACCGACGTCGTGCGCGCCCCCGAGCCGAGCAAGCCAATCTCGCCGAAGCAGTCGCCCTTGGTCAGGTATGCCAGCGTGAGCTCGCCCCCCGCGAGCTTCTTGGTCACCCGCACCTGCCCGAGTCGGATGATGAACATCCCGTCGGCGCTCGCCTCCGGCGGCGTTGACCCCGCGGAAAGCTTGATCTTCCGCGGCCCGTTCACCGCCTCGCCCTCCTGGATGATCACCGTGCCCGGCTCCACCGTCACCAGCTCGCACACGGCCTTGAGCCGCTCGATCGCTTCGTCCGGCAGCGACTCGAAGATCGACACGTTCCGCAGGTGCCCCGCGAGCGCGCGGTTGCGGTAGTTGTCCTCGGCGCGCTTCTTGAACGTCTTGCTGTTCTGCAGACGCTCGTACATGTTGCGCAGAATCTCGAGCAGCTCGCAATCGGTCTTGGCGATCGCCGTCGCCGAGCGCGGCGCCCGTGACAGGCACGACATCTCCCCGAACACCTCGCCCCGAGAGAGCGTCGCCACGCGCCGTCCATACCGCAGATCGACGGACGCATCGACCGGCAGGAGCGCATCATCCCGCATCTTGTGCGTCGCCGACACCCGCCCCTGCCCGAAGATCGCGCCGATGGAGGCGAGCAGGCCGCGCGGTCGAGGCGCCACGTCCGTGTCCATCCCGCGGATCGAGATGTCCACTTCACCTTCTTCGACGTAGAACGCCGTCGTTCCGCCTTCGCCTTCGGTGCAGATCACCTCCCCGGCCTTGTAGCGACGGCGCGCCACCGTGCCGGGGTACATCTGCAGCACGCTGTCGGGAATATCCGCGAAGATATCGATCTTCTTCAGCTCGGCGATCTCCGCCGGATCGTCAAAAACCTCCGCCCCTTCTTCCTCGCCCAGCGTCGCCGTGGTCACGATCTTCTGGGCCGCGGGCTTGGCAGGCGCGGCCGCTGCGGCGGGCTTGGCTGTCCCGGGCGCGCCGGGTGCCGGGGCCGCGGGTTTGGGCGCGGTCGCGCCGCCGGCGGGCGTTGCCGGACTCGCCGCGGGGGGCGTTCCTGAACCCGCACCCCCGGTCGCAGCGCCTGACCCCGTCGGCGACGGGGGAGGCGGGGGGGGCGATGATGGTGGCGGGGTGCTCGACATCGTCGTCTCCGAGTCCTGAATCGCCAGCCTACCAAGTCTTCCCCGACCTTGCCAAACGCCAACGCTCCGTTCACCGTCCGAATCACCCAACTCAGCATCCACCCGCGGGCCGCCGTCGAAGCCATCGGGCGCACCTGTGCCTTCAGGCGGGCTATCAGATTCCCAACTCCGGCCACCGCTCCGATTGCCCACGCACTTTTTTGCGCGTCACGCCCCCTCATGAGGCCAGTTCCTGAGGCGAAATCCCGTGTTTCCGATCGTCTTCAACCCCAAACAGCCATCCCGATTGGTTGACCTCCGCCCTGTTTTCTGGTGAGATAGTGGGAGTCGAACTCCGGCACTGCGCCCTTCGACGTCAAAGGAACACACATGCATCGAGCCACTCGTCGCGCGTACGCCTCCACTGTCGTTCTTGGTTCAGGCGCGGCGGCGCTCCTCCTCGCCGCCGGTCTGACCGCTTCTTCACCCGCCCCGCTCGTCCCCCTTGCCGGCTCCGATGGCCTGCACAAGCTCGATCCCACCAACACCTACCTCGGAAACGAAGGCTGCGGCGGCAACGGGTGCCACTCGGGCAAGGTCGAAGATCGAGGCGGTCGCAAGATCGGCGATGAGAACAAGATCTGGAGCTCGAAGGATCCGCACGCCAAGGCCTTCCGCAGCCTGACCAACGACGAGGGCAAGAAGATCGCCAAGGCGATGAACATCACCGACGCCGCCACCGACGCCAAGTGCACCGTCTGCCACGCGACGGCCGTCCCCGAAAAGCAGCGCGGTCCGAAGTTCGCCAAGGACCTGGGCAAGGAAGGCGTGACGTGCGAAAGCTGCCACGGCGCCGCCGGGCAGTGGAACGACCCGCACCAGAAGATCGGCTGGACCGACGAGCAGCGCAAGTCGCCCGGGGCGCTCGCCAAGCTGGGCATGATCGACACGTTCGACCTCTCCATCCGCGCCGAGATGTGCGTCTCCTGCCACCTGCAGATCGACAAGGCCATGATCGACGCCGGCCACCCGGCGCTCGATTTCGAGATGTACGGGTACAACAACTACAAGTTTGACTCCAAGTACAACATCCACTGGGGCGAACACGGCGGCCCGGGTCGCCGGGCCCAGCTCTGGGCCGTCGGCCAGATTGCCGGCGCCCGCGCCGCGTCCGGCGGCGCCGTCTCGCCCGCACTCGCCAAGGTCTATGAAACCGGCAAGGGCATCGTGAAGGACAAGTTCGGCTCCGACGACATGGCGACCATCGCCAAGGCCGAGCCCGATGCCGGCAAGATCAAGGCGGCGCTCGAAGCACTCGTCGCCTCCGCGGGCGAGCACGCCGCGGGCAAGGATCACGAAAAGGCCCGGCAGGTCATCACCTCGGGCGTCGACGCCCTCGTCAACGCCACCATGACCGGTGATCCGCCCGATGCGTACTACGACGCGATCGACGGCGCGCTCAAGGCCGAAGGCGACGCCTGGACCGCCGCGATCAAGAAGGCCGCCGGCTTCGCCAAGTGAAACAGTCTGAAGCAGAGTGAAGTCACGAGGCTTCGACTCTTCGTTTCTTCACTCCGCGGCTATCCCGCGCGCCGGATCGACACCTCCCGCACGCCCGGTCCGCCCCCGCCCAGACGCACCGGCTCACCCGCGTCTTCGAACGGGTCGGCGATCCACACGCCCCCCGCCGGCTCGCGCTCCACGCCGCTCACCCGCACGCGCACCTCCTCGCCCGCGAGCGTCGCACGGACATCAAGCTTCCCATACGGCGTCGGCAACCCTTCAAAGCCCAGCCCCTCCTCTCCCGCCTGCATCAGCCAGCGCTCCGGCACGCCCGCCAGCAGCATCAGGCTCTCTTCCCCGCCGTCGGTTGAGCCCTCCCGCTCATACGCGAACATCGCGCGAAACGCGTTGAGAAAATCAGACCCGCACCACGTGTGCGGCAAGTCGCCCAGGAACTTCGGCGCCAGCTCGTCGCGATAGACCACTTCGGGCCACTGGTTCCACGCCGGCGGCCGCCGCCCGCTCATCATGAACTCCGCGTACTGCAGCGCCCGCTCGCGCTGCCCCAGCCGCAGGTAGCTCCCGATCAGGCGATTCTCGTACGGCGTGTAGTCCACCCACTGGAAGCTCGCGTCGTCGCGCCGGCGCACGAACAACCGCCAGGCGCGCTCAAAGGTCGCCAGGAGCGCCTCTCTCGGCAGGTGCCCCATCTCCCCGCACGGCCACAGCGCCACCGTCGTCGACGTCGCGTCGAAATCACCCAGCTCGACGCACCCGGGGAGATAGTCGATCCCGTGGGCGTGCCGCGCTGCATCGAGCGATGCCCGCAGCGTGCGCCGAAAGTCGACCGCCAGCGCCCGCCAGCGCTCTTCGGCCTCGCGCTCGCCGAGCACGCCGGCGATGTACGCCGCCTCTTTCAATCCCAGCAGCACGAAGAAGTTGTCCCAGTATGAGTGCATCGGCTTGGCCGAATATCCCTCGTGGCTGATCGACTCGGGCACGAGCCCGTAGAACGCGCTCGCCGGCACCGCGGGCTTGCCCGGCTCCCGGCGCGTGCCCGCTGACCCCGGTGCAAACTCGGGCGTGAGCCGCTCGGCACGGATCGACTCGATGTACGCGACCGCCGAGCGCACGTTGGGCCACAGCCGCCGGACAAACGCCTCGTCGCGCGTGTAGCGGTAATAGTTCGCGATCGCGAAGATGAGCTGCCCGTGCGAATCATGCTCGTTCACCGGATCGGGCCCGCGCCGATCCACCACGCACGGCACCTTGCCGCTCGGAAACTGGTGGCTCGCGAACCACTCGATCCACTCGCGAACCTCGCGATCGAGCCCGAACTCCAGCAGCGCCGCCGACGTCATCGACCCGTCCCTCGCCCACGAACGCTCATAGCTCCGCGAGCCCGGCTGGATCGCCGGCCCGTCGCGGTTGATCAGGATGTACGCGATCTGCGCGCGGGCCGCCCGCCAGAGCGGCTCGGCCATCGGCGGCAACTTGAACCGCACGCGATCGAGCGCCGGCTCGGCCGGCGCCGCGTCGTGCATCGCCCGGATGCGCCGCGCAATCTCCGCCGGCTCGCCGCGCAAGGAGGCCGGCCGGATCTGTCCCTGGGCATCGGCCGACGCGGGCTCGAAAGGCAGCACGCTCAGGACCTGCGCCCGCCCCGCCGGCGGCAGCACGAGCGGAAAGCGCACCAGCGCGCTCGCTCGCTCCCGGGTGTCGACCAGCGCTTCATCGCCCAGGGTCGAGCCGTCGAGCAGGAACGCCGACGCGTCCCCCTGGTCGAACGTGCAGAACTCGATCCGCGCCGGGTCGGGTTCCGCAAACACCACGAGCTGGCGCCCGTTCACGAGCACGTCGTTCCCCACGCGCCGCAGCGAGCGCACGCTCGCCACGCCGCCCGGCGTGTTGAGCCACTGGCTCGGCGGGTTCACCTGGAACGGGCGGATCGTCAGCACGAGCGTGCACGCGCGCTCCGTGTCCGTCTCGTTCACCACGGTGTGCGTGAGGTAGAGCGCCTCGCGCCCGCGGGTTGAGTCCACGTGCGTGGACGTGCCGCAGGAGAGCCCCTCCGCGCGCCGACCGGCGGCCGGCCGGTGCAGCGCGCCGGCTTCGATCGTCGGCTCGTGCGCGCCGTCGGCCCACGTAAGCACCCGTCCGCCCTCGACGATGAACGGTTCGATCGAGAACGATCGCTTGTCGACTTCGACCGTGCCGTCGGTGCCGAGCAGCGCCTCACGCTCGCCGCCCGCAAAGTCTCCGACGACGGTCCAGAATCGCTGCTCACCGAGAAAATACGGCGGATAGAGCCCGCGCGGCGACTCGCGCGCCAGCGTCGCGTACAGCCCGTTGGGCTCGGCAAACTCAGGCTCGCGGATCGTGACTTCACCCACGCCCACCGGACCGCTGCCGCCCCCGCTCCCCGCCCGCGGGTGCAGGTCCAGCCGCACAAACCGGCTCGTCGCGTCACCCAGGGGCGCGTGCGAAACGCGCGGGGCGGCGTGGGCCGCCCGATAGATCGCCGACCACGCGGCGCCGTCGTCGGACACAAGCACGTCAAACGCGCCGGGCTCGGCGTCCCGCGCCCAGGCGATCGACACGCCGCCGAACTCGCGCGCCTCGCCGAAGTCGATCGTGAGCGTCTGCGATCGCCCGTCGCGCGCGGAGCCGCTGAGCCACGCCGTCTCAGCATCGCCATCGAGCGCGCGGGCCGCCGGCGCATCGGGAGCGCAACTCGACGCCGTCACGATCGGCGTGCCCGTGTACGCACGCGGCACCGGCAGCTCGCGAAACGTCAGCGAGTCAAAGTACACCGAGCCCTTGCCCCCCGTGCTCGAAGCAATCACGAACTCGAGCTTGCCGAGCGACTTCAGCGGCGTCTGCGCTCCGGCCGGGCCCCACGCGAACTGAATCTGCCGCTTTTTGTTCACCAGCCGCGTCCACGACGTCGGAAAACTCGTCGCGCGCCGATTCAGCCACCACACGTTCTCGCCCGACTCATCGAGCAGCTTGAACTCAAGGTCATTCGTCGGCGTCCCCGCGCGCGCCCGGCATGAAAACGCGAACTCGTAGTTCTCCGGCAGCGATAGGTCGAAGTCCTTCTGCACGATGCAGTACCCGCCGCCGGTCACGAACTCGAAGTCCAGCCGCAGACATGAACCATCGAGCCCCGTCTCATCGAGCGCGATCGATCCGCGCACGCCCTCGGCGACCAACACCCGCCAGCCCTCCAGCGAATCAAACGCATCCAGCATCCGCACCTGCCCGGCCGCGGGGCGGAGCAGCGCCGCCATCGACGCGAGAACAAACGCCCATCGGCCCAGGCATGAAAGCGTTGACATTCGCGGAACTCCGTGGGGTCAGGCTGTCCGGTGCGATAACGTAGCCGGGGCGCGTGCCCCGTGACGGCGCCAGGCTCGGCGTTCCCTATAGTGACGCGCGATCCCGCCCGATAAACCGGAATCGTTCGGGTTCGATTCCCCATAAGCCCATCATCAGTCCAGGCGCCCGAATCTGGAAAGGAACTCCATGCGTCGTCGCTTGTCTTCGCGTTCGTTCGCCAACCCCTCCATCGGTGGTCTTGCCGCCTGCGCCGGGCTCTGTCTCAGCGCCTCGGCCATCGCGGTCCCGCCCGTGGTTGATCGCTGTCCCGAAGACGCCATGGTCGTCGTCGCCGTCAACAACTTCGACGCCCTTCAGAAGGACGTCGGCGACATGGCCAAGCTCATCGGGATGCCCCTGCCCATGGACATGAAGCAGGCCATGCTCGCGGCGGGCATCGAGAAGGGCGTGCGCAGCGATGGGTCCGCGGCGATCGTGCTCTTCGCCCCGGCGCCCGACGCCGAGAAGAATGCCAAGCCCGAAGACGACATGGGCGGCGACGATGAGGAGGACGCCGACGAGAACGATCCGCCCGCGATTGCAATCGTGCCCGTGACCGAATACGCCGCGTTCCTTGAGAACTTCGGCGCCACGGCCGGCCCCGCCGGGGGCATTGACACCGTCGACATGAAGGGCCGCAGCGCCTTTGCCAGGAACATCGGGGGCGGGTACGCCGCCCTCAGCCCCGACCGCGCCCTGCTCGAACGCTTCACCGGCAAGGACGGCGCCAAGGCCGCCTTCGAGAAGCTCGCCGGCCCCGCCGGCAACGCGCTCTCGGATTCCGCCGACCTCAGCGTGATCGTCAACGTCGCGCGGGCCCGGCCCATGATCGACGCCGCCATGAAGCGCCGCCTCGAAGAGGTCGCCGACCAGATGGCGATGATGGGCGGCGACGACCCCGACTTCAGCGCCGGAGAGTGGCTGGCCAAGAGCATGCTCGACGATGCGCGCGGCACCGTGATCGGACTCAGCATCGACAACCTCGGCGCCGGCATCGACATGGTCACGGCGTTCAACGAAGGCAGCCGCTGGGCCAAGGTCAGCAGCTTCGCCGGCAAGTCGGGCCAGCTCATGAGCAAGCTCCCCGGCGGGCCCTACCTCTTCGCCTGCGCCATGGACCTCTCGTCCCCCGAGGTCAAGTCGGTCATCAAGGAATACATCTCCAAGGCGCCCAAGAGCAACGAGCAGGCCGGCGCCATGCCCACGTGGATGTCGAGCCTCGATTCCAACGACGGCGGCTCCATGGTCATCGGCATGTCCCCCGCCGGCGTGATGGGTGGCATGTTCGCCGCCACCGTCACCTATACCGCCACCACCGACCCGGGTTCGGCTGTCAAGGCCACGCGCTCGGCGTTCAGCGATCTCGAATCGAGCAAGAAGGCCACGATCAAGTGGAGCGAGGGCGAGAAGGAGATCGCCGGCGTCCGCGTCGACGCCTTTGAAGCCAAGATGGCCCCCGACCCCGAGAACCCCTTCGCCGCCCAGGCCGGCGCCATGATGTTCGGCCCCGCGGGCGGACCGTCGGGGTACATCGCCAAGGTCGACGGCGGCGTCATCATGACCCTCGCCAAGAACTCCAAGCTCATGGAAAAGGCCATCGGCGCCTCCAAGGGCGACAACGCGCTGAACGGCGAACGCGTCATCCAGCAGGTCGGGGCGAAGCTCCCGGAAGGCCGGGCCTTCGAGGCCTACGTGGGCGTCAAGGGCATCCTGGACACGTTCCTGCCCCTCGCCGCCATGTTCGGCGCCCCACTTCCGGCCGTGGATGTTCCAGACAATCTGCCCCCGGCAGCGGTCGCAATAACCCCCCAAACAGGGTCCGTTCGTTTGAGCATCTATTTGCCCGCGCCGACCGTAAAGACCGTTGCTGATCTGGTGCGTGAAGTTCGGGGGATGGCGGGAGAACCCCCGGCCGACGCCCCGGACAACAAAGATGACACTGGACAGCCGGGGTTCTGACGCTATACTGCTGATGGTCGGAGTTTGGTCGAACGTTCAACTTTGCACCCCCCCCTGAGGCCTCGCTGGCGTTTCGCCGCGGGGCCTCTTTTCATTGACCCGCCGGGCCGGCCGACGGCTGCGATCGAAGCCCGGCGGGCGGAACTGCGGCAGATGCGCGGACAGTCCACCCCGGGAACCACGATCGTCTGGCGCGTGGGCGGCGAGCGGGTGCTCCACCTGCCGGCCGAGCGTCCCGTGCTCATGGCGATCCTCAACCTCACGCCCGACAGCTTCAGCGACGGCGGGGCGATCGGCTCGCCCGCGGCGGCGGCGGAGACCGCGGAGCGCGCGGTGCGGGAGGGGTCAGGGGTGCTCGACATCGGCGGCGAATCGACCCGTCCCGGCGCCGCGCGCGTCAGCGAGGCGGAGCAGATCGCGCGCGTCGTGCCCGCGATCCTCGCCATTCGCCGGGCGGTCGGGCCGCGCGTGCCCATCACCATTGACACGACGCGCTGGGAGGTCGCCCGAGCGGCACTCGACGCCGGCGCCGACGGCGTGAACGACGTATCCGGTGGAACGGAGGACGGGCGCATGCTGGCGGGGTGCGCCGAGCGCGGCGCGGGGATCGTGCTCATGCACCGCCTTGTGCCGCCCGAGGCGGACCAGTATTCCGATCGCTACGAGCGCGCGCCCGAGTATGCCGACGTGGTGGAAGACGTGCGCCGGTTCCTCGAGTCGCGCCTTCGAGCCGCACGCGATGCGGGCGTGCGCGCGGACGCGATCGCGCTCGATCCGGGGCTGGGCTTCGGCAAGACGGTTGAGCAGAATCTCGCGCTCATCCGCGGATCGCGGCGCCTGGCGGAGCTTGGCGCACCGATCGTGAGCGGCATCTCGCGCAAGAGCTTCGCCGCGCACGCCGGCGGCATGGGCGCGTCGACGCGCCCGGCGGAGCGGCTCGCGGCGTCGATCGCGCTGAGCGTCGCGCACTTCGCCACCGGGGCGCGCCTCTGGCGCGTGCACGACATTGAGTCTCACGCCCGCGCCTCGCGTGCGCTTGACGACGAACACCTCCGGACGGACCGGTCGCCTTCAGGGCGTGAACGCTCGGTCTGATCGGTGTGAACGCTGGCGGCGGGCGGTCAGCCGCGCGGCGTCGAGGGCGGTGCCGCGCTGGCCGGGTCCGGATCCCACGTCCGCGGGGCGCGCTTGAGCAGCGTCCAAAGCCGCTCGAGCAGATCGCGCGTGCCGATCCGCGCGGCACCCGACATCATGAGCACTTCCACGTCGCGCCCGAGCCGGAGTTTCTTGCGGAGCGACTTCATGATCCGGGTCTGCTCCTCCTCGTCGGGGATCAGGTCCATCTTGTTGAGCACGATGATCTCATCGCGCTCGGCGAGCTCCGCCGAGTATTCCGCCAGCTCGGCCCGGATGGTCTTGTAGTTGTCCGCCGGGTCGCTGCCGTCGGGCGGAAGGGCGTCGAGCACGTGCACGAGCACGCGCGTGCGCTCGATGTGCCGAAGAAAATCGTGACCCAGCCCTGCGCCGTGCGCGGCCCCGGCGATGAGCCCGGGCAGGTCGGCGATCACGATGCGCCGGCGGCCTCCGCCCGCGCTTGCCGCGCGGCGCTTGGCGCCCGCGTCCGCGCGCGGACCGGGCCCTTCGAGCTCCGCCACGCCCAGTTGCGGGGCCAGCGTCGTGAACGGATAGTCCGCGATCTTCGGGGTCGCGCGCGTCAGCGCCGCCAGCAGGGTGCTCTTGCCCGCGTTGGGCATGCCGATGAACCCGGCGTCGGCGATGAGCTTCAGGTCCAGCCGCAGTTCGAATCGCTGCCCGGGAAACCCCGGGTGTGCGTGCGTGGGCGCCTGCTTGGTGGACGACTTGTAGTGCTCGTTGCCGAAACCACCCGTCCCGCCCTTGGCGATGGTGACCTTCTGGCCCGGGGCGAGATCGACCAGGAGCTGGCCCGTGAGGTGGTCAAAGACGAGCGTGCCGGGGGGAAGCCGGATGATGCAATCGCGTCCGTCCTTGCCGATGCACTGCTTGCGTCCGCCGGGCTCACCGTTGTCGGCGGCCCAGTTGGGGTTCCCGCGGAAATCGAGAAGGGTGTTCTTGCCTTCGTCGGCTTCGAGGATGACGTCGCCGCCGCGCCCGCCGTCGCCGCCGTCGGGCCCGCCCTTGGGCTCGAACTTTTCGCGTCGGAAGGAGACGCACCCGGGCCCGCCGTCGCCGGCCTGAACGTGAATGATGGCGCGATCGACAAACATGGCTGGGGAGGGGGCCGAGGCAGGGGACAGGAACACGTGGTTGGGGGCCCTGACCGGGTGGCGGGTCTTCGGTGAACACGCGAGCCGCCGGCCGAGGCGTTGTGTGGCGAGGATGGTAGGAGAGCGCTGCGCGAGGGGCCGGGAGCGATAGCTCGTCCCCTTTTGCGGGTGAAGCGATGGCCGCACGCGGGGTGCTGCCGCGCGTGCCACGCCAGGACTTCCGATGGTTGAGCCCGCGGGGCGGGATTGCCAAGGAGCATCGAGTGAAGCCAACCACGCTCATCGCCGACTCGACCACGATCGAGCATGGCTCGACGGCGACGGAGCCGGCATCGAACGGCCAGGCACGAGTCGGCACGGGTGCGTCCGGACGTGCCCGCCGCGGCAGGCCGACCTCGGGCGCTCGCGGTGCCGCGGCGCTGCGCGACCTCGAAGTGCTCCGCTCGACCCTCGATGAGCACTCCATCGTCTCGGTGGCCGATCGGGCGGGCAAGATCATCGACGTCAACCCGGCGTTCTGCCGCATCAGCGGATACTCGCGCGAGGAGCTTCTCGGGCAGGACCACCGCATCGTCAACTCGGGGCACCACCCCAAGTCGTTCTGGGTCGAGGTCTGGCGTTCCATCTCCGCGGGGCGCGCGTGGCGCGGCGACGTCTGCAACCGCGCCAAGGACGGCTCGACCTACTGGGTGCAGACGATCATCGCGCCCTTCCGCGACGAGCACGGGCGCATCGAGCGCTACGTCTCGATCCGCACCGACATCACGGAGCAGGTGCGGCTGGGCGAGGCCATGAAGGCGGCGGCGGGCGAGCTCGAACGCCGCCTCGCGCAGCGCACGCGCGAACTCGAGGACCTCAACCGCGAGCGCCGCCTCAGCGACATGTCCGTCAACTCGTGTGCCGTCGCCACACTCTGGGTTGATTCGACCGGGCGCATCATCCGCGTCAATCCCGCCGCGTGCGAGCTGCTCGGCTATTCCGCGGCGGAGCTCATCGGAGAGCACCACTTCCGCTTCCGGCCCGACGTGGCCGAGGCTGACTGGCCGCGGCTGTGGGAGCGGCTGCGTGAGCGCCACCGGCTGGAGTTCGAAGCGATGGTGCAGCGGAAGGACTACCGGCTCATCGACTGCGAGTTCGACCTGAGCCTGATCGACTTCGATTCCAGCCAGTACACGTTTGTCTTCGTGCGCGACATCAGCGCGCGCAAGTCGCTGGAAGCGCGCGAACGAGAGCTCAACCGGCAGCTCGGTGGCCGCCTGCAGGACCTCGCCGACGCCAACCGCGAGCTCGAAGCATTCTCGTACACCGTGTCGCACGATCTTCGTGCGCCGCTGCGGCACATCGATGGGTTTGTCGGCATGCTCAAGGCCGACCTGGGCCCGGGTCTGCCGGAGCGGCCCGCGCGCCACCTGAGCGAGATCGCCGGCGCGGCTCACGACATGGGCCGGCTCATCGACGACCTGCTCGCCTTCTCGCGGACGGGGCGCACCGAGATGCGCGTCGAGCCGGTGGATCTGCGGCAGCTCGTCGAGGAGATCGCGCGCGTCCATACGGCCAAGCACCCGGACCGGCGGATCGAGTGGCGCCTCGCGCCGCTGGCTCCCGCGATGGCCGACGTCGGCCTCCTGCGCATCGCGATGGTCAACCTGGTCTCGAACGCCCTCAAGTACACCCGCCCGCGATCGCCGGCCATCATCGAGGTCGATCACGTCGCGACCGAGCTCGGCCGCAACGTCTACCGCATCCGCGACAACGGCGTCGGGTTCGACATGAAGTATCTCTCGAACCTCTTCGGCGTGTTCCAGCGCCTGCACAACAACGAGGAGTTCGAAGGGACGGGGATCGGCCTGGCCACGGTGCGGCGCATCATCCAGCGGCACGGTGGGCGGGTGTGGGCCGAGGGCGAAATCGGCGCAGGCGCGTCATTCTTCTTTACGCTCGCGCCCGTGGTGACGGGCGCGCCGGAGGTCAAGCCGTGAACAGCATCCGAAAAATCCTGCTGGTCGAGGACAGCCGGCGCGACGCCGAGCTGGTGCGCGAATCGTTCCAGCGCGCGCGCCTCATCAACCCGATCGACCACTGCCTCGACGGCGAGGAGGCGATGGCCTACCTCAATCGCGAGGGCAAGCATGCGTCGCGCCTGGATGAGCTGCCCCTCTTCGTGCTGCTTGACCTGAAGATGCCCAAGGTGGACGGGCTCGAGGTGCTCAAGCGGATCCGCGCGACGCCGACGCTGGCCAGCCTGCCGGTGGTGATGATGACCTCTTCGCGCGAAGAGCAGGACCTGATCCGCAGCTACGAGCTGGGCGTGAACGCCTACGTCGTCAAGCCGCTCGACATCGCCAAGTTTCACGAGTGCCTCGAACACCTGGGGTCGTTCTGGGTGGCGTTCAACGAGCCGCCCGCGCGCTGCGCCGCGTGAGGCGCCCGGCGCGGCAGACGAGTCGGCGGTCCGTCCGCAGGAGGGAGTGCTGGACATGTCGAACCGAAGCATCCGCGTGCTGCTCATCGAGGACGATCCGCGCGAGGCGCGCCTGGTCATCGAGCGCCTTCAGTCCGACGGGCTCGCCTGCGACGCGGAGATCGCCACGAGCGAGCCGGCACTGGAGCGCGCCCTCCGCACGTCCCGATTCGACGTCGCCATCGCGGATTATCAGCTCCCGGGGTACGACGGGTTCTCCGCGCTGAGCTTCATCCGCGTGGCGGCGCCCACGCTTCCCGTGATCATGCTCTCGGGCAAGGCGGGCGAGGAGCTTGTCGCCGAGAGCTTCAAGAAGGGGGCGGAGGACTTCGTGCTCAAGGATCGGCTCCAGCGCCTCGCGCCGGCGATCCAGCGCGCCATCGACGCCGCCGCCCAGCGCGCCCAGCGCGACGAGCTGACTGCGCGACTCGCCAAGTTCGGGTCGTTCGTGCCGGGCATGATCTACCAGTTCCGCATTCGTCCCGACGGCCCACCCACGCTCCCCTACTGCAGCGAGGGGATCAGGCACATCTTCGGCGTCGGCCTCGACCAGGTCCGTGACGACTGCACGCAGCTCATCGAAGCCATCCACCCCGACGACCGGCGCGAGTTCGACGAATCCGTCCGGGAATCAGCCCGCGACCTCGCGCCGTGGCAGCTCAGGTACCGCATCCGCCGCGCCGATGGAAGCGAACGCTGGGTGCAGGGCGTGGCGACGCCCGAGCGCCTCGACGACGGCAGCACGCTCTGGCACGGGTTCATCACCGACATCACCGAGCAGCGCCGCGCCGAGATGGCCCGCGCCGAGATGACCACGCTCATCGAGCGCCAGAACGAGAACCTCAAGAGCATGACCGAGCGCGCCCATCGCGTCGTTGACGATGTCTCGCACGAGTTCCGCACGCCCCTTGCCGTCATCAAGGAGTTCGCCTCGATCATCCGCGACGGCGTCGCCGGCCCCGTGTCATCACAGCAGGCGGAATACCTCAAGATCATGGACGGCGCCGTCATGGACCTCAACCACATGGTGGAGGACCTGCTCGATTCGAGCAAGCTCCGCGCCGGCCGCCTGCGCGTGCAGCGCCGGCGCCACCGCATCGAGGACGTGCTGGCGGCCGGGCGGCTCCCCCTCGAGCGCAAGGCCTCGTCGCGCGCCCTGGTCATCGACGAGCGCGTGCAGACCGGCCTGCCGGCGATCTTCGCCGACGAGGAGAAAGTGCGCCGCGTCCTCTGCAATCTCGTCAGCAACGCGATCAAGTTCTCACCGGAGGGCGGCTCGATCGTCATCACCGCCGCCCGCGGGCGCGACGACGAACAGCTCGGAGGCGAGGTCGTCATCAGCGTCGCCGACCAGGGGCCCGGCCTTTCGCGTGACGATCTCGATCGACTCTTCGGACGCTTCCAGCAGGTGTCGACGGCGCGCTCGGTCGCCGCCAAGGGCTTCGGCCTCGGCCTCAGCATCGCTCACGAGCTGACCTGGCTGAACCTCGGCACGCTTGGCGTCGAGAGCGAAAAGGGCCGCGGCTCGACGTTCTCCTTCTCCGTGCCGATCGACGAGCCCGCTTCGATCATCCGGCATTTCTTCGGCACGCTCGCCGCGGGCGACCGCCCGGCGCACGAACTGGCGCTCCTCCGCGTTGATCTCGATGCCCGGACCGACGCCGATCACGACGAGCCCGGCGCGTTCCTCAGCTCGGTCACTTATCCGACCGACCTGGTGCTCGAAGCCCTGACGCCGGGGGCGTGGTGGATCATCGGACGCTCGTCCGACCCCGGCCTGTGGCTCACGCGCCTGCGTGAGGCGCGCGAGACCCTGGCCCGCGAGGCCGACGCTCGAATCGCCCCCATGTCCTTCAGCATCGAGCGCCGCTGGCCCTATCCGCAGCACGCGGCGATCGCACGCGACGAAGTCCTGCGACTGCTCGCACCGGAGCCCGCCCATGTCTGAACACGTGCTCATCATCGACGACGAGTGGACCATTCAGCGCGCCCTCTGTGCTCGACTGAGTGCCGCCGGATTCATCCTCCGCTCCGCATCCCACGGCGAGGCCGGCCTGCGCGCCGCCCGCGAGGAGCGCCCCGACGCCATTCTCCTCGACCTCCGCATGCCCGACATGGACGGCTTCGAAGTCTTCCGCCGCCTCCGTGCCGATCCCGCCCTCGCGACCGTGCCGGTGATCTTCCTGACCGCCAATGTGCAGGACACGGCACGCCAGGAAGCCCGAACCCTCGGCGCCGCCGGCTTCCTCTGCAAGCCGTACGACCCCAAGCAGGTCATCCATTCGCTCCGCAGCGCCATCGCGGGCAACCAGGCCCTCGCCACTCAGGGAGCCCTCACGTGAACTCGACCCGCCACATCCTTCTGGTTGACAACGACCCCTCCGTCCTCGCCGCGCTCCAGGCACGCATTGCCGCGCTCGGCTATCGCTGCACCACCGCGCGCAGCGGCGGGCAGGCGCTCGCCACCTTCGCGAAGGACCCGCCCGAACTGGTCATCTCCGATCTTCACATGCCCCAGGGCGACGGCGCCACGCTCGCCGAGGCGATCCGACGCACGTCCGACGTGCCCATCATCCTCATCAGCGGGTTCAAGGACGCCTTCCGCCGCCAGCTTCGCCAGATCCCCGACGTGTCCTTCCTCCACAAGCCGTTTGAGACCGCGGCACTCCTGGAGCTCATCCAGGCGTCGCTCGCCGGGTGTCCCGCTTCTCGAAGCGCCCAGCGCCACGCCGCGTAGTTGATCTTCTGACCGCCCGGGCCCCGTTCTCTCGAAGGAGTCACCGATGAGTTACAAGGTGCTGCTGGCCGATGACGACCTCGCGTTCCTCAAGTCCATGACCGTGCGGCTTCGCGCCGAGGGGTTCGAAGTCGTCAGTGTCCAGGACGGCTATCAGGCCGTCGAGCTCGCGCGAAAGACCTGGCCCGACGTTCTTGTTCTCGATATCAACATGCCCGCCGGCGAAGGCTTCACGGTCACGCAGCGCGTCGACCACATCGCTCACCTTGAAGGAATTCCGATCATCTACCTGACCGGTGAACGCTCGGCGCGCGTGGACAGGCTCGCCAAGGACGGCCGGGCCTTCACCCTCCTGCACAAGCCCTTTGACACCGACGCCCTTCTTGCCGCCATCACCGACGCCGTCGAAGCCCCGCGGCTCCTCCGGCCTGTTCGAGTCCCGTCGAACGAGGAACTCGCGCCCGTCCGTCCGCGTACCATCGCTTGATTCCCCGCCCACGAGGGCCGAACAATCTCTCATGCGCGGCATGGCGCTCGTCATTCTGGCGATCCTCGGCGGCCTGTCGGCGTGGGTGATCGCCGCGCAGAGGCCCGAACAGCCGAGCATGGCTATGGCCTGCTGCTGCTGTGTCGGCCAACCGGCCGATCCGGCATGCTCCTGCTGTGAAACGACTCCCGATGCCGGGGCCGCCGAGCTTGAACAAGATGCTGAACCCCGCCCGGCACCTCTGTGCCCCTGCCGGTTGAGCGCCCCGCGCGACTTCGCCCCTGCCTTGCTGCCGCTGGGCCTCGGCACGATCGCGACGCTCACCGATCGAATCGGCGAGCGCGTGCCTGCGACGCCCCCGGTTGAAGACCTGCGCCTGGCCGGCGCCTCGCGGGCCATTCCGCTGGAGTCTCGACTCTCCATGCTCTGTCGCTGGCGCATCTAGCCCGCGGAGATTCCGCGCGCCCGCAGAAGCGGCGCCTGCGACTTCACCGTTCCATTCACACAATCACGCCGATTCGTATGATCGCACGGGCGCGGCCTCGCCACGCTCTCACCCCCCAGAATTCTCGCCCGGCGCTCGCCGGGAGAAAGTTGAGCTCCCATGAATATTCACGCACGCACACTCGCGGCTCTCACCCTCGCCGGCGGCACGGGCTGCCTGCTCACCGCCTGCTCGAACACAACCTCCGGCTCGACGACGCGGACCGAGTCTGTGGTCGAAACCGCCAAGCCCGCGCGCACCGAAGGCCTCATCCACGCCCGCACCGCCGCCGACACCGAATACCTGCGCTCGCGCGAACCCATCACCGCCGACCGCCTCACCCTGTACGTCGACGGCATGGGCTGCCCCCTCTGCGTCACCAACGTCGACAAGCAGCTCCTTCGACTCAAGGGCGTGAAGAACGTGCAGGTGGACCTCGGCGCGGGCACGGTTGAGGTCGCCCTCGCCGGGCCCGACCGCCCGACGCCCCACCGCCTCTCCGAGGCCGTCACCGACGCCGGCAACACCCTCGCCAGGATCGCCCTCCGTTGACCTCTTGAACACACGATCGATCAGGAGTCAACGCCATGCTCACCCGCTCATCCGCGCCCGCCGCGGCCGGTTCGCTTGCACTTTTGGTTTCCGGCGCCGTCACCGCCCCCGCGCTCGCGCAGGAAGCGATGTACACCGCCGCCGCCACCATGCCCTCCCCGGGCACGGTCCTCGTCCGCGAGCAGTTTCACTGGTACCGCTACGACGACAACCCCGCCGACGGCTCCAACCGTACTGATCGCTATGAATTCCTCAGCACGCTCTACATCGGCATCATCCGCGATCTCTCCCTCAACGTCGATCTCCCCTTCGACGTCGTCGATCGACGCTTCCCGGCGCCCGGCACCGACGACCTCGACTCCGCCATCACCAGGGTCGACTTCACCTTCAAGTATCGCTTCTTTCGTGAAGACACCGGCGGCATCGACACCAGGCGCGCCGCGCTCCTCTTCGGCACCGCCCTGAGCACCGACGACGATGACGACGGCATCGTCGCCAACCCCCACCTCGGCGCCGTCTACACCGAAGTCTTCGGCCGCCACGGCGTCAACTTCGAAATCCGCTACACCCTCAACACCGGAGGCGACCCCGCCGACAACTTCGGCGGCCAGGGGCCCGACGACGCCCTCGCCTACAACGCCGCGTATCTCTACCGCTTCTTTCCCGACGCCTACACCTCCGACTCCACCGGCGCCTGGTACGCGACGCTCGAACTCAACGGCCTCTACGAAACCGGCGGCGACAGCGAACTCCGCTTCTCCCCCGGCATCATGTTCGAAGGCCGCGTCTTCGGCTTCGAGATCATGGGCCAGCTCCCGGTCTACCAGGATCTCGACGATCGACCCGATCTCGAGTTCGCCGTCGGCGTCGGCTTCCGCCTGCTCTTCTGACGCTTCGTGCCGGCGCGCGCGGGTCGGCCTATCGGCCCGCGCGCAGGCACAGGTCCAGCACGCCCATCCGCACCGCCACGCCGTGGCCGACCTGCCGGAGCACGACGCTCTTCTGGCTGTCGGCCACCGTCGCCGTCATCTCCACCCCGCGGTTGATCGGCCCCGGATGGAGGATGATCGCGTCGGGCTTCATGCGCTCGGCCCGGCGCGCCGAGAGGCCGTACAGCTCCGCATATTCGCGCACGCTCGCGACGGGCGCGCTCTCCGAGCCGCTCGAGTGCACGCCGCCGCGCGCTCCCGCCGTCCCGGGCGCCGCCGCACCGCCCGAGCTCGCGGGGCCCTTCCCGGCGCCGTGCCGCTCGAACTGGATCCGCAGCACGTTCACCGCGTCGACCTGTTCGATGATCGAGTCCAGGTCGTGGCACACCTCGCACCCCAGCACCGTCAGACTCGAAGGCGCCAGCGCCGGCGGTCCCACGCAGATGACCCGCGCCCCGAGGGCCGTCATCGCGGCGATGTCCGACCGCGCCACGCGCGAGCTCACCACATCACCCACGATCGCCATCGTCAGGCCGCCCAGGTCAAAACCGTCCAGCCTTCCAAAACTCTCCGCGATCGTGTACGCATCGAGCAGCCCCTGCGTCGGGTGCTCGTGCCTTCCGTCCCCGGCGTTCACCACCGACACGCCCCACGCGCCCCCGACCGCTTTCGCCACCAGCGCCGCCGCCCCGCTCGAGCGATGCCGGATCACCATGGCATCCACGCCCATCGCGGCGACATTGCACGCGGTGTCGCGGATCGTCTCGCCCTTGTTCACCGATGAGTCGGTCGACGTCAGATCGACCACGCGCGCCCCCAGCCGCTGCGCCGCCAGGCTGAAACTCATCCGCGTCCGCGTCGAATCCTCGAAGAACAGGTTCGCGACCACGCGCCCGCTCAGCACCTGCTTCTCCGGCTGCGGCGGCTCCGCCAGGTCGTGCTGATACTCGCGCGCCCGCGTCAGCAGCACGCGCAGTTCCGTCGGGGTGAGTGGCTGCAAGCCGAGCAGGTGCGGATGATTCCACTCGACCATCGCGGCCGCCGCGCTCCGGCCCTTCCTTTGAGAGGTCGATTCTCGCCGACGGGCGGGCGCGTTCTTCGCGGGAGATCGCCGGGGCGTGGGCTTCCGTCCGTGCATGAAAACCAGTGTATCCGTTCCGTCGCCGAATGCTCTCGCCGCTCCGCGCTTCACGCCCTCCGGCTTGCGGTTCCGTTCCTCCCCGCGTGCGCGACCTTCGGGGCGAGCGCGGCCATCCGGTCCCGGGCCTTGGGGCCCGCCCGTCGCGCCGCGAAGATCGCCGACGACATGCCTTTCGCCCCGCCCAGAGGCCGCACCGGGCCGGCCTTCATGCGCTCCACGGCACTCCGGGCGTTGGCCGCCGAGTACTCCGTTCCGATGAACCGCCGCCCCATCGCATGGGCCATCACCCCCGTCGTCCCCGAGCCCAGGAAGGGGTCGAGCACCAGGTCGCCCGGGTTGCTCGAGCACGCAATCACCCGCTCGAGATACACCTCGGGCAACTGGTTGTCGTGATACCCGCGCCGCTCCCTGCTGTTCCCCTGCACGCGCCCCCAGTACTGCCCATACCACACATCCATCGGCACGCGCAGGCCCGCCGGCATCCCGTCGCGCTTGCTCAGCGTCCGCGGATCGAAGTACGTGCTCGCCCGGTCCGACTGCTCGAGCACGTCGTGCGGGTTCCATGTCCGCTTCTCGCGCGGTCCGCGCCCTTCGCCCTTCAGAAAGTACAGCGTGTGCACCTTCGAGTTGATGAACGCGCCGGTCCGATTCTGCCCGAACCGGTAATGCCAGATGCACCAGTTGATCATCTTCAGCCGGCGCTGCTTCAGATGCACCACGATCTCCGCCGCCCAGTCATCCGGGATGTTGATCCACAGCGACCCGCCCGCCCGCAGCGCGCCGATGCACAGGTCGATCCACGAGTACGTGAAATCCAGATACTCACGCACCGGCAGATCATCATCCCACTCGTCGTACCCGCGCTTCCAATTGAACGGCGGGTCGGCGAACACCAGGTCCACGGCGCCCTCGCGCACCTCGCGAATCCGCGGCAACTCCTCCCGGCAATCTCCCACATACACCCGGGCTTCAGGGTCGGCGAGCTCAAAATCCGGCGCGCGCTCGCGCCGATCGCCCGCCGCTCGATTCTCGTCCTCCGCCCCTGTGCGTTTCTTGGCCACCGTGAGCTCCTGCCGGAATGGTACGAATGCGCCCCTCGCGCTGGTCGTTCGCGGCCGCTCACGCCTTGTCGATTGCTGTGGATCAGTGCCCGCTTCACACACGCCCCCGGCCGGCGTACATTCGCCGGTTCGTGCCCCCATCCGCCCCGATCGGCCCCACTCCTTCGCGAGCCTCGCCGTGACTAGCCCTCCCCCTGCCGGAATGCTCCTGGTCATCTCCGGCCCCAGCGGCGTCGGCAAAACCACCATCACCCGCGAGGTCCAGCGCGCGTTCCCCGGCTCCGTTTTCTCCGTCTCCGCCACCACCCGCACGCCCACGCCCCAGGACCGCCCAGGAGTCGATTACCACTTCGTCTCCGACGAGGCCTTTGATGACATGATCGCCCGAGGCGAGTTCCTCGAACACGCCAACGTCTTCGGGAAGAAATACGGCACTCCGCGGGCGTGGGTCGATGAACAGCTTTCCGCCGGCCGCCTCGTCATTCTTGAGATCGACGTCCAGGGCGCTCAGAACGTCCGACGCCAGATGCCCGGCGCATTCTGCATGTTCGTCCTCCCTCCGAGCGAAGACGTGCTCCTCCAGCGACTTCGCTCACGCGGGCGCGACAGCGAAGAAACCATCCAGCGCCGCTTCGGCGCCGCCAAGCGCGAGATTGAGACCGCCCGCACCTGCGGCATCTACGACGTGTTCCTGGTCAACAGCGACCTTCGCGAGACCATCGAGCAGGCCATCGCGTCCGTCCGCGCTGCGCGCGCCAGCCGCTGAAGACGCTTCCCCACACGGGTTTTTCTCGGACCCGCCTGGGCGCCCCACGCGCCGCCCTCCAAAAAAAGCGGATGCCGACCGCCCAAGCCGTCAGCGCGAAGACACGGCTCAGACCGCATCGGCATCCGCTTGAAGGATTGCGTTTGGGTTTCCGGGATTGACCTTCCGCGGTGGGCGCCGCGCTTTCCTAGTTTGACACAGCTTTCCCGCTCGTCAAGGAATCTCTTGCAACCCGCCCGCCGCGAGGTATGCTCCCCCTGTGCTTTGCGCTCGGCGTGAATCACGCTTGTGAGGGCGCGAAGGTTGAGGAGAACGGCGGCCCGGTGAAACGAGCCGCTGTTCTTTTTTTTGGATGGCACGGAACGCCCGCGCCTTCACGCGATTTGGTGTATTTGAGCCCCAGCCTTCCCAGAGTGCCTATTTTGCAGTGAAAACACTGAGGTGTTCTTGCGTTTTTCGCGAGGTTCGCTACGCTGTCGCCTTCGCGGACGTGCCCAACGCCGCGCCCCAGCACGAGGAATCTGAGATGTCGAAGACCTGTGGTGTGGTTGTCGCCGCGCTCGCGGCAGGGCTGTCATCGACCGCCCCGGCAGTCGCTCAATCCGGTTGCTCCCAGTGGGTCATGGTCAGCCCGGCCACTCGCCCGGCGCCCCGCTATTCCCACATGCTCGCCTTCGACGCGCGACGCGGAAAAACCGTCCTCTTCGGCGGCAACATCGCCGGCGGCTCCCCCATCCCGCCCGTCTACGCCAACGACACGTGGGAATTCGACGGCACCAACTGGACGCACCGAGACATTCCCAACCCTCCTCCCGCCCGCGGCACGGGTTCACTCGTGTTCGACTCCGCACGCGGCGTCTGCGTCCTCTTCGGCGGCCAGAACACCTCCGGACGCCTTGGTGACACCTGGGAATACGACGGCACCGCCTGGACCCAGCGCGCCAACTCCGGCCCGGCGCCGCGCGTCTCACACCACATGGCCTTCGACTCCGCGCGAAATGTCACCGTTCTCCACGCCGGCTTCGGCGGTCCCCTCCCCGTCGGCACGCTCCTCGGCGACACCTGGGAGTGGAACGGCCAAGCCTGGTCCCTCCAACTCCCGCTCATCTCGCCCCTGCCGCGCGTCTCCGCGGGCGCCGCGTTCGATTCGCTCCGCTCTCGATTCGTCATGTTCGCCGGCGGCGGCGCCTTCCGCGCCACCGCCGAGACCTGGGAGTACGACAGCCTTTCCTGGGATCTCCGCTTCAACAACGTCGAGTTCTGGCGCATCACTCCCGCGATGTGCTTCGACTCCGCCCGCGGCAAGTCCATCGCCTTCGGCGGCATCCTCGGCAACATCCGCTACGCCGACGAGTTCGAGTGGGACGGCGAGACGTGGCAGCACTTCGACATTCCCGGCCCCGGCCCGCGCTCCGACTCCCTCATGGTCTATGACTCCATCCGCCGCCGCGCCGTGCTCTTCGGCGGCGAGAGCTCCCAGCCCGCACGCCTCAACGACACCTGGGAACTCGTCAACCTCAACCCCATCACCATCACCGCCTCGCCCCGCAGCCAATCAGTCATGATCGGCGGCTCCGTCTCGCTCTCCGGCGCCGCCACCGGTAACGGCCTGACCTATCAGTGGCGCCGCAACGGCATCGCCATCCCCGGCGCTACCGATCCTTCCTGGTCCATCAAGCACGCCTCCTTCGCCGATCGCGGCACCTACGACCTGGTCGTCTCCAACTCCTGCGGCTCACAGGCCACCGCACCCGCGGTTCTCTCCATCACGCTCAGCGACTGCCCCGCCGATATCAACGGCGATGGCCAGGTCAACCCCGATGACCTCGGCGATTACATCGACCTCTTCTTCATCATGCACGGACCCGACGCCGACTTCAACGGCGACGGCCGCGTCGACCCCGACGACCTCGGCGACTTCATCAACCAGTTCTTCGTCGGATGCTGAGCAAGCACCGTTCGCTGAGCAACCACCGTTCAGCGCCGTCGATGGCGCAGGCACGCCGCGGCGACCACCCGTGCCCGGTCCGGCCGGCTACGCGGTGCCCGCCGTCATCACGATGCTGGAGCCGAGCGACCCGCGCCCGCCCACGCCGTACGACGAGCTCGGGTACAAGGTCGACTTCGATCAGGACGGCACGATCACGCCGGATGACCTCTCCGAGTACGTCAACGCCTACTTCGCCGGGTGTTGAATTGACGCCCCCCCCCCCCCCGGGGGAGCCACCCCGCGCCGGCGCTCGCACTGCCCCGCACTGCCCCCCGCACGCTGCAACCGCCGAGGCTTCAAAGCTCTAGAATGTGCGAACTTTCTCCCGGCACAACCCGAAAGAAACCCCATGGACAGGGATCTCGCCGCGTCGATTGCTTTGTTCGCCCTTCTCGCGGGCTTTCCGTGCTCCGCCTCCGGTCAGAACGCCCTCGGCGACGGGCGCGCCCTCGATGCCAATCTCTCCCGCGACGGCCGCCGCAACGAGCGCGTCAAGGATGTCGCCGCCCAGATCCGTTTCAACCAACGCATCATCGAGGGCCAGGCCGGCGACGGGCGCTCCTTCCGCGGCGACCTCGGCTATCGCGCCACCGATGAGTTCGGCGACTCCCTCGGCTCCTCCTCCCTCTATACCTTCCGCCGCGATTCCGCCTCCGGCTCGACCGCCGCCCTCCCCGGCCTGCGAACCTCCGACGCGCTCCGCTACCAGTTCGGCCTCACCGGTGGCGGCGGCGCCCGCAGCGCCGGCCTCCCCTCCTCCGCTTCCGAGCTCTATATCTCCCGCCTCGGCGCCGTGTCCACCGGCTCCCTAGTCCGCGCCGCCACTGGTCCCACGGCCGCCACGCAATCCGGACTCATCACCTCCCTCCGATCCCTCGCTCAGTATCAGGCCGTCAGCGCCCTCATGCCGACGGTCCTCGGCTACACCGGCACCGAGCAATCCGGCCGCGTCGCTGTCACCGCGTCGCCCCTTCGCGGCCTCGCCTACACCGTTGCCTCTCCGCCCCCTGCCTCGGCCGACCCTGCTCGCGCCGACCGCTCCGTCGAGTACTTCGGCTCGGGCCTCAGCGGCATGGAACGC
The DNA here is from genome assembly GCA_050182995.1 of Phycisphaerales bacterium. Lineage (GTDB taxonomy): Bacteria > Planctomycetota > Phycisphaerae > Phycisphaerales > UBA1924 > JAEUIX01. The sequence goes on from JBFXBS010000001.1 coordinate 771,372, forward strand.
CGGGCCTTCGGCGTGCAGGGCGATCAGGACGCCGGACCCTCCGGTCTTCAGACCCCCATCGACACGTCCGCGAGCCCGCAGCGTCTGTCTCCCGACGGAACACCGTATTCCGAGGTCGTGGCCGCGCTCAGCCGCGCGATCGATCAGCGTTTCAATCCGCCGCGGCCCGCGGGCGAGGGAGCCGCGCAGCCTCCTGCGCCTGCCGCGCCGGCGGATCCGAACGCCCCGGACACGCGTCCTGAGTGGATGAAGACGCTCGATCGCCTGCGCGATGAGCTCCAGGGCCGTGTGCCGCGAAGCCCGATCCCCGCTCCGAATCCTGCACCCGGCACCCCCGCGCCCGCTCCTGCGAAGGAGGGCCCGGACGAGCGGCCCGCCGACGGGCCGGAGCGCGTGCCCGGCGCGTCCGACGCCACGCGCCTGCTCGACGGCCGGACCGACGAAGCGCGCGACAAGTTCATCGAATCGCTCCGCGCCATGCGCGCCCGGATCGACACCCTTTCCGCGCCCGAGTCGAGCACCGAGTCGTACGCCAAGAGCATGGCCGACGCGCAGGCCCGCCTCGCCGCCGGCGACTACTTCGCTGCCGAGGGCGGCTTTTCCATGGCCCTGATCGCCAAGCCGCGCGACCCCATGGCCCGCGTCGGGCGTGTGCATGCCCAGATCGGTGCGGGGCTCTTCATCTCCGCCGCGGGCGGCCTGCGCGACCTCTTTGCGCAGCACCCCGAGATGGCTCCGACCGTGTACGCCCCGGCCCTCCTCCCCGCCCCGGCCCGCTGCGAAGCCCTGATCGAGCGCATCAAGCGCGACCTCGCCGACACCGGTTCCGGCCTCAGCAGCGACGGCGCGCTCCTCATGGCCTACCTCGGGCGACAGCTCGATCGCCCCGCATGGCTCGGCGACGGCCTGCGCGAGTACGACGCCCGCACGCCCGAAAACGACGCCCCCGCCCGCGCCCTCGGCGCCCTCCTCCGCCGGATCTGGGCCGAGCAACCCGCGTCCGATTCCCCGGCCAAGTAGCTCCCCATCCGCACGAACCGCGCGGCTTCCGCCCATAACCCGCGCTCTCCCCGCGTCATTCGACGCTCCACGCCCATCCGCCCGATCCTCTCTCCGGGGTTCAGGCCCCACGGCGTTTTCCGGAGGCGGGAGTTCATCATGCGCGACCTGGTTACTCGGCGGCGATCCTGGCATTCGTTCGTCATCGGCTCGTCGCTCCTCGCCGGAGCGCACGCTCTTGCCCAGGTCGACATCAGCCAGACCGTCCCCACGCCCGACGGCCGATACCGCGTCGCCCTCCTCGGCGATCAGTTCATCCTCTACGACAACGCGCAGGCGCGCCCCCTCATCGGCGGCTCGACCTCGCCCATCGTCATGAACACCCCCTTCAGGCCCACCATCACCATGGAGCCGAAGGAGTACGGCGCCGACATCACCTTCACCTACGTCAACGACTCCCCCAACCCCATCGACCTCGGCTGGATCAACATCGCCGGCATCCGCTTCCCGGGCAACAGCAAGCGCTGGTCCTTCGCGCAGGACACCTCCACCTTCATCCTCCCCGGGTTCAACTACCTCGGCAACGCGCGCTACCCCCAGGAGACCTACAGCCCCGTGCACGTCATGGGCGACGATCGGCACACCCTCGGCATCTCCCTCCACTACCCCATCGTCGAGTTCGACCACAACGTCATGATGACCATCGTCGGGTTCCCCACCACCACCTTCGGCAACCCCGCCCAGACCTGGGCCTGCCAGTTCAAGTTTGAAGGCACGCTCCCCGCGGGCGCCACCCGCACCTACACCGTCGCCATCCGCGCCACCACCGCCGACCGCAGCTTCCTCTACACCCTCACGCCCTACCGCGACTACTTCCGCTCGCTCTATGGCCCCGTCGATTACGTCCGCGACGCGCGCCCGGTCAGCGGCAGCACCATGTCGCAGGTCGAGGGCGTCTCGCCCGACAACCCCCGCGGCTACCAGAATCAGCATGTCCGCCCCGACATCGTCGGGTGGGCGCCCACCGTCACCAGCGTCGTCACGGCGCGCAACTTCGGCTACCGCCGCGTCATGCTCTGGGCGCCCTCCGGCTGCCTCCCCGCCTCCACCGGCCTCAACTACCCCTACCGCTTCATGACCCCCATGAACGACATCCCCGTCATGCGCGACAGCCTGAGCGAGTTCCATCGCGTCCGTGAGGCCGGCCTCGAGCTCGGCTTCTGGTGGGGCAACAACTCCACGCTCATGCGCGGCTGGGCCAATCCCACCGCCGAAGGCTTCAACCCCAACAACGAGGAACACGTGCGTCTCGCCTTCGCCGAGCTCGACATGGCCGTCAGCGCCGGCGCCAACCTCATCGGGCTCGATGCGTACAAGCAGGTCAGCCCGCGCAACATGTTCATCTGGCTCCAGATGATGAAGGAGCGCGCCCCCAACGCCAAGTTCGTCACCGAGAACGCCGCGCCCGACATCATCCACAACCTCTCGGCCACCTTCCACGAAGCCACCGGCATCCGCGGGCCTCACGTCCTCGCCGACTTCCTCAATCCCGGCCACGAGACCTGGGCCGCCATCAGCAGCACCCCCGAGTCCATCGCCGCCAACCGCAGCCCCACGGCCGCCGAAATGGTCCGCGAAATGAACCGCGTCGCCGCCCTCGGGTTCGTCCCGCTCGTCTACGGCCGTCCCACCATCCGCACCAACATGACCGCGGCGGACAGCTCCTCGCAGACTACCCCGCGCGACCTCGAGCCGCCGATTGACAGCCCGCTCCTCCGTGACCAGCAGGCTCAGCGCCGCCGAAACCGGTAAGCCGCGCGCATCACGCGCCGCGCGGGGGCCACAGCGCCGGAGGGGCCTCCCCCTCTGGCAGCGTCGTGGCGTGCACGTCGAACCAGTCGTTGATCTCACCCGGCTTTGGTCCGCTGTGCAGCCACATGTCGAGATAGGCGTACGCCACTTCCTCGGCAGTCAGCCAGCGCTGATCCTGATCCGGGCCGAACGGGCCCGCGCTGCCAAATCGAAACTCCCACGTCCCCCCGGGGAACTCCACTCGGCGGATCACCGGTGACTCGGCCCGGTCGCTCGCCCCCGGTTTCCGCACCGCGGCTCGCGCGCGCCGCACCGCGCGCCGAATGCCCGGAATCGACGCGAGCATCGTCTTGACGCGCGTCCGTGCTTCGCGAGTCGCGGCGCCGGGCGCTCGCCCTCGCGCCGCACCAAGCTCGAGCGGTCTGAGGGTCGACTGGCTGATGAGCTGAAACGCGTTGTACCCCTTGTCCCGCATCAAGAACAGTTCATCCAGCCGCGCGATCTCCCACGACAGGAACCGGGGCCGTTCGCGCGGGTCGATCGCCTCCAGGCACAAATGGTCGGAACCCTCAATGTCGACCTTCAGAAACATCGGCACGCCATGTTCCGCAAGAATGTCCTCGAACGGCCGCACCGGAACCTCGATCGGCCGGAACTTCACCCCCGGCCTCTGCAGAGACGCACGGTCAAACGTGTTCCAGGCCCGGTTCTCTTCGCAAATGAAAAACTCGGTCCGCCCGCCCTGCCGGCCCACCGCCGCGTTCACGATCACTAGCCGTCCGCTCCGCACATGCTCCGCAAATCGCCCGCCGACCTCCTCGGCGTACGTCGGGTCAGCCTCGATCGCCACCACGCGATAGCCCCGCGCCAGGTAATACGCCGTGTCCCGCCCGTCATTCATGCCCACGTCATACACCAGGTCGTCAATCATGCTCGCTCCAAACCAGGCGGCGCACGCCCCTAGGCTGTTCCCGCCGGCCCCATCGACCGATACTCTAACAGCCGTGCTTCAGACAAGCTCGCCCGCACGGTTCTCGCTCTCGTGCCGCACCGTCTCGACCATCTCGTCAATCTCCTTCTCCGCACGCCCGCGGGCATCGCCTCCCGCGCGCGCATCCTCCGCCTCCGCGCTCTCGGCGCCCGCCTCGGGCGCGCCAACACCTTCCGCCGGGTCATGCTCCCCGCCAACCCCTGGGATCTCCGCACGGGTGATCACGTCACCTTCGATCAGCACGTCGTCCTGCTCTCCGTCGGCGAGCGCCGCGCCGAGCCCCGCCTCCGCTTCGGCAACGGCATCTACGTCAACCGCTTCACCATGTTTGACGCCTCCGAGCTCATCGAGGTCGCCGATGAGGTCATGATCGGCCCCCACTGCTACATCACCGATCACGATCACGGCATCGAGAACGGCACCCCCGTCTGGAAGCAGCCCCTCCAGGGCGCACCCACGCGCATCGCCCGCGGCGCGTGGATCGGCGCGCACGTCGTCATCCTCAAGGGCGTCACCATCGGCGAAAACGCCATCGTCGCCGCGGGGGCCGTCGTCACCAGGGACGTTCCGCCCGGCACGATCGCCGGCGGCATCCCCGCGCGCGTCCTCCGCGAGCGCTGAGCCCGCACGCACAGACCATTGACCCGCCCCGCCGCCCAGCAACGATCCACCGTGTCGCACGCCCCTCCATCACCCCCGGCCCCCAGCACGCCTCAGCCCGCCGAGGCCCCGCGCGCTGCCGCCCGACCCGGCAATCCCATCGCCTCCGTGGTGATGCCGACCAAGAACCGCAAGGAAGACCTCCGCCGCGCCATCCTCTCCTGCTTCGATCAGACCGTTCCCGTTGAGATCATCGTCCGCGACGACGGCTCCACCGACGGCACCGACGAGATGGTCCGGCGCGAGTTCCCGATGGTCAACTATGCCCGGCACGAAAAGTCCGTCGGCTCGATCCGCAGCCGCAACGAAGCCGTGGCCGCCGCCTCAACCGCCATCATCATCTCCCTCGATGACGACGCTGCCTTCGCCTCCCCGCGCACCGTCGAGCAGACGCTCCAGGACTTCAAGCCCCCGCGCGTCGGCGCCGTCGGCATGCCCTACATCGACGTGCTCAAACACCCGGGCGTCGAGCAGGTCGCCCCTGACAAAGAGCACGTCTGGCTTACGCCCTTCTTCCGCGGATGTGCCGCCGCCTGGCGACGCGACGTCTTCCTCGCCCTCGGCGGCTACTCCTTCGCCCTCTTCCACCACCACGAAGAACCCGAGCTCTGCCAGCGCTTCCTCGACGCCGGGTTCGTCACCCGCCTCGGCACCGCCGACCCCGTCCATCACTACGAATCCCCCAAGCGCAACTCGCGCATGCTCGCCAGCCTGACGGCGCGCAACAGCATCCTCCTCGGCATCATGAACGCTCCCATCTACATGCTCCCCTTCCACGTCATCGGCGCCGCCGCCAACGCGCTGCTCTGGGGCATGCGCACCGGGAACACCGCCGACTGCCTCCGCGGCGCCCTGCGCGGCGCGCTGGATACCCCCGTCGGCTGGCACTACCGCCGCCCCATGAACACCCGCGCCTACTTCCTCTACCGCTGGCTGCGCCGGCACCCGCGCGCCACGCTCGAACAGGTCGCCCATCGCCTCCCCGTCTGGCGCAGCGACCCCGTTCTTCCCACGCCCTGATCCGTCCGGTGATCACCCGATCCGCGAAAAGCCCCACACGCCCAGCGGCGCCCCCGCCACCTGGTCGTTGAACTCGATCAGCCCCGGCGGCGGGTCCGCGTACGCGTGCCAGATCTTGATCGGCCCGAAGAAATCATGCATGAAATGCGGCCGAAAGTTCCAATTCTCCGGCAACACCCGCGGGTTGAACTCCAGGTCGTGCACCGCCTTGGCAAAGGACGCCTGGTCGTTCACCGGCATCTTCCCCTGCGTCCCGTCGGGGTTCAGATAGATCACCGACGAATCGATCAGCGGAGCCAGCCGCTTCCACTCTTCGAACACGCGCCGGCTCTCCCGTGCGCGCGTGAAGAAGATCACCCCCGTGTTGTACTCGATCACGTCCCCGCGGATCGACTCGCGGTATCGGCACGCAAACGGGGCCTCGCAGATCGCGCACGCCACGTGATGCCGCTCCGCCTGCTCGAACCCGAAGTCCAGCCGCCCCATCACGATCGTGTCGGCATCGAGATACAGCGTCTCCTCGAACGGGGACAGGTCGAACATCCGCGATTTGTCCAGCAGCGTCGCCGATCCCTCCAGCTCCGCGACGTGATGCTCAAGCTCCGGGTGATGCCGTCGCAGCGAGCGGATCGATCGCTGCAGCACGAAATCGTGCCGACCGCCCGGCACATTGTTCCAGACCACGTAGAGCACGCCCCGGCTCATGCGCGAAGCATACCGATCGGCCCCGGGGCGTCGTGGCTCGCCGCCGCGTGAACAACCTGATGAAGAACGTGCGGGCAGCCGCCGTCGGCGTTGAAGGCCTCGCCGGGCTTGTCGAGCCGCTTACTTCTTGTCGTCCTTCACTTCAAACTCCGCGTCGATGACGTCGTCCTTCTTGCCCGACGCCTCGGCCCCGGGCGCGGGACCGCCCGCGGCAGGTCCGCCGGCCTGCGCCTTGGCGGCCTCCGCCTCGTACACGGCCTTGCCCAGCTCCATCGCCGTCTTGTCAAGCTCCTTGAGCGCCCGCTCGATCGCTTCCTTGTCATCCGTCTTGATCTTGTCCTCCAGGCTTGACAGGGCGCTCTCGATCTGCCCGCGCACCTCCGGCGTCACCTTGCCGCCGTGCTCTTCCAGCGCCTTGCGCGTCTGGATCACCACCGCGTCAGCCCGGTTCTTCAGGTCGATCGTCTCGCGGCGCTTCTTGTCCTCGGCGGCGTGCGCCTCGGCGTCGCGCTTCATGCGGTCGATCTCGTCCTTGCTCAACCCGCCGCTGTTGGTGATCTTGATGTCCGCCTTCTTCCCCGTCCCCTTGTCGGTGGCCGTGACCGTGAGGATGCCGTTGGCGTCGATATTGAACTCGACCTCGATTTGCGGCGTCCCCCGCGGCGCGGGAGCGATGCCCGAGAGATCAAAATTCCCCAGCGTCCGGTTGTCCTTGGCGAACTCGCGCTCGCCCTGGAGCACGTGGATCGTCACGCTCGGCTGGTTGTCCGCCGCCGTCGAGAACACCTCCGTCCGCTTCGTCGGGATCGTCGTGTTCTTGTCGATCAGCTTGGTCATCACGCCGCCGAGCGTCTCGACGCCCAGCGACAGCGGCGTGACGTCGAGCAGCAGGATGTCCTTGACGTCGCGCGTGAGCACGCCGCCCTGGATCGCCGCCCCGATCGCCACCACTTCGTCCGGGTTCACGCTGCGGTTGGGCTCCTTGCCGAAGATCTCCTTCGCGATCGCCGACGCCTTGGGCATGCGCGTCGATCCGCCGACGAGCACGACCTCGTCGATTTTGGAGACGTCGAGCTTGGCGTCCTTGAGCGCCTGCATGCAAGGGCCCTTCAACCGGTCGAACAGGTCTGCCGTCAGCGACTCGAACTTGCTCCGCGTGATCGACACTTCCAGGTGCTTCGGCCCGTTCTGATCCGCCGTGATGAACGGCAGGCGCACCGTGGTCTCCTGCATCGTCGACAGCTCGCACTTGGCCTTCTCCGCCGCCTCCTTCAGCCGCTGGAGCGCCATCGGGTCCTTGCGCAGATCGATCCCCTCGCGCTTGCGGAACTCCTCGGCGAGATGGTCGATGATCCGCTGGTCCCAGTCGTCGCCGCCCAGGTGCGTGTCGCCGTTGGTCGAGAGCACCTCGAACACGCCGTCGCCGATGTCGAGGATCGACACGTCGAACGTGCCGCCGCCGAGGTCAAAGACCGCGATCTTCTCGTTCTTCTTCTTGTCCAGGCCATAGGCCAGCGCCGCCGCCGTCGGTTCGTTGATGATCCGCTCGACCTTCAGCCCGGCGATCTCGCCCGCATCCTTGGTCGCCTGCCGCTGCGCGTCGTTGAAATACGCCGGCACGGTGATCACCGCCCGGTCCACCTTCTCACCGAGATAGTCCTCGGCCGTCTTCTTCAGATCCTGCAGGATGAACGCGCTGATCTGCTGCGGCGTGAACTCGCCCTGGTTCACCTTCACCTTCACGAAGTCCTCGCCCGACCCGACGATCGTGTACGGGACCTTGCTCTCCTCGTTGCTCGACTTGCCGTAGCCCGCGTCGGTCGACGCCGACACCTCCGACCGCCGCCGGCCCATGAACCGCTTGATCGAGTACACCGTGTTCTTCGGGTTGGTCACCTGCTGGTGCTTCGCCGGCTGGCCGATGAGCCGCTCGCTCTTGTCGGTGAACCCGACAACCGACGGCGTGATCCGCGAGCCCGACGAGTTGATGAGCACCTTCGGCGCGCCGCCTTCCATGATCGCGACGCATGAGTTCGTAGTGCCGAGGTCGATGCCGATGATCTTGGACATGGGTTGACTCCTCAAACCCGTTCGCAGTCCGCACTGCGCACGAGTTCGTCACGCCCATGCTACGGCAACCACCGTGCCAGCCTCCGCCGCGCTCACAGCCAACCCAACACCCCGCGTCCCGCTCCGGCAAAGCCGAACGGGCGGGCGCGCACTTTCAACGCTGCCGATCTGGCAGGTCGAATCGTGCAGGGTCCGCCCGCTGGTTCTTCGGCGCTCGCAAGCAGCCAAACCTGGCCGGTTTCTGGCAGGGATCGTTCGGCCCGCCCGGTTCAGGTGCAGGGCGGACCGAAGTACACATTGATGAAGTCGCCCAGGTCGTCCGGGTCGACGTTGCCGTCCTGGTTGAAGTCGGCGTCGGGGCACGGCGGTGCGCTGAAGAAGCAGTTGATGTAGTCGCCCAGATCGTCAGGATCGACGTTCCCATCACCATTGAAGTCGGCAGGGCAATCGTTGACCGTCAGCGGCACATCAGGCGGCTGCACGCTCGGGCCGCACGGGTTGAACACCCGGCACGTGTACGCGCCCTCGTCCTGCACCTGCGCGTTCGAGATCGTGAGCGTCGCCGTCGTCGCGCCGCTGATCACCGAACCATGTGACGTCGGCCCATCCATCACGCTGGCGCCGTCCTTCTGCCAGCCGTAGCTCAGCACGTCGCCACCCGCCACAATGGTGAAGCTCGCCGTCCCGCCCATCGGCACGTTCTGCGGCGCCGGCGGCGTGACGAGCGTCGGCGGATCGCAGAGCACCTCAAACTGCCTCATCATCTCGTGATCCTCATGCTCGAGGATGTGGCAGTGGAACGGGTAGTGCCCCGAGAACCCTTCAAATCTCATGATCACCCGCGTGAACTGGTTCGGGTGCGCCAGCACCGTGTCCTTCCACCCCGCTTCTTCCGGCGGCGGCGGCACGCGCGGCCCGCTGGCCACCGGCTCGTTGTTCACCAGCGTGAAATCCTGCCGGTCCAGAACCTGGAACGACACCAGGTGCACGTGCATCGGGTGCGAAAGGCTCGAGCGGTTCACAATCGTCCAGATCTCCGACGTTCCGATCCGCGGGAAGTCCGTCACGTCATGCCACAACAGCTCGTTGATCAGCCACAGCCCGTGCCCGCAGAACGGATCGCTCAGGTTTCTCAGAGAGAACGTGCGCGACTCCACCGCCTCGCTCTCCGGAATCGTCGGCACCGGCACCAGCGACGCCGGCAGCGGCGCGGTGTGCCCCGCCGTGGCCTGCACTCTGAACTGCATCACGAACGGAATCTCGTTCTCGGGCACTCCGCCGGGAAATGGCGCCGGCGCCGTGTTGATCAGCCCGATCGTCGAACCCAGGCGCGTGTTGAAGAACTCGATCACCACGTCGGCGCGCTCGCCCGGCGCGATCGTCACCGTGCTGACCGGCAGCGGCGCCGGCAGCAGGCCCTGCTCGGTCCCCACCATCGTCATCGTCGCCTGCCCCGCCAGCCCAAGCGTCAGCACGCGCGTGTTGCACCCGTTCACCATCCGGAACCGGTACTTCCCGTGCTTCACATTGAAGTACGGCCACACCTTCCCGTTCACGATGAACCACTTCCCGAAGAAGCTGTCCGAAAACTGCGCGCCGTACTTCAGCGACCCGTTCGGATTGAAATCCCGGTCCTGGATGATCAGCGGCACATCGAACTCGCCCGACGGCAGGTTCAGCACGTCCTCCGCCGGGTCGCGGATGATGTACGCCCCCGCCAGGCCCATCATCACGTTCAAGCGCGTGATCCCCAGCGCGTGGTCGTGATACCACAGCGTCGACGCACGCTGATCGTTCGGATAGACATACAGCGGCGACGTCACCCCCGGCGGGAACGCGTCGTCCGGGTTCCCATCGCTCACCGGATCAACCTTGCCCCCGTGGAAGTGCGTCACCGTCACAGGCACCTGGCCCGTGATGTTCGGCCCGTGCAGACACGTGTCCACCGTCAGGAGGTGCGTGGTCCGCAGCGGCGCCCCCGGCAGCGCAAGGTCGCGGAGATTGTTGCGCCACCGCACCGTGATCGGCGTGCCCCGCGTCGCCACAAACGTCGGTCCGGGGGTGATGCTGTTGTAGCCCCACGTCTGCGTCTCCGGCAGGTCGGCGTGGTACGTGTGATAGAACTCGTTGATCGCGATCGCGTAATGCGTCCCGCCCGGCGTCGTGGGCTGGGCAATCGGCGGCACGGGCATCGCGTCCACGAACGGCGTCAGGATCAGCGGGCAGATCGCCGCGCCACAGTCCGAAAAATCGCCCTGGAAATTCCCGCCCGCCGCGTTGCACGCCTCCTCGGTCAACGAACTGCACAAGCCCGTGTTGAAGCAGCACGCCCCCAGCGGCTGCGGACACAGGTTCGGCGTGCAGTTCGAATTGTCGCCCGAGTACGTCCCCCCGGCGTCCATGCAATCCGCCTGCGTCTGGACGCTGCATGAGCCGTCGAGGGCGCAGCACGCGCCCGTCGGGGGCGGGAGCGTGTACGTGACCACCAGTCGCGGGCGCGTGAACGCGAAGATGCCCGTGTTCTCGCTCGTGGCAAGGCGCAGCCGGACGAGGAGGACCGAGCCCTCGTTCGCCGCGGAGAGCTTGACCGCCCAGCCGTTGTTGGTCGCGGGATTGCTGACCCACGACTGCACGTCGGCCCTGATGCGCGACCCGGACCAGTCATAGAAACCGTCGGCCGGTCCGACCGACGCCGAGGCGCGGATGTCCGCCGGGTCGAAACTCCCGCCGGGCGTAGACCAGTTGGTCGACGGAAAGAACCGGTGGATCCACGTGGCGTCGTTGTTGGTCGATGGCGCGCCGGCGGTCTCGTCGCCGGTGGCGTTGGATGTCCCTTCGCCCCACGACGAAGTCAGCCTGTGCACCGCCGTGCCGATGACGCCGGTCGATGAGGATTCGTTGACATAGAGCTGGAGCGTGGCGGCCGTCACCGTCGCGTTGGTCGGGATGGACGAAGTATTGAAGTGCACCACGCCGCGCCGACGCAGGTTGTTGAACCCCGCGCTCTGCAGGATCATGCTCGTGCCCGCGCCGTTGCTCAGGCTGCCGTCGGCGGTCTGGTACAGCGTGTTGTCCCGGTCGGCGATGAAGGTCACATCCGTCCCCGCCGCGCACGGGTCGGGCGAGCAGTCCGTGCCGTTGCCGACATACACCCCGCCGCCGCCTTCGCAATCGGCCTGCGTCATGATCGAGCAGACCCCGTCCGTGCAGCACGCGCCCGTGGCGGGCGGACACGGATTCGGGGAGCAATCGGTGCCGGTGCCCTGGTACACGCCGCTCATCGACGTGCACGCGGCCTGCGTGATGACCGAGCACACGCCGTTCTTGCAGCACGCGCCGGTCGGCGGGTTGAACGTCACCGACAACGACGGGCGCTGGCCCGATGTCCCGTGCTCGCTCGACGAGAACCGCCGCGTCGTCTGCGCCTGCGCCTCATCACCCCTCAGCAGCCATCCGAAGTTCGTCGCCGGGTTGTTCACCCAGCCCTGCACGTCCGCGGCCATCGTCGCCGACGTCCACTGGTACGTCGTCAGCGACGTGCCCACCGGCGTCGTATCGCTCGCCCCGGCCGTGAACTGCCCGCCCGCGACGGTCCAGTTGGTGCTCGGGTAGAAGCGGTGAATCCACGTCGCGTCGTTGTTTGTCGCCGGACCGCCGTTGCCGTTGCCCGTGCTCGTTCCCTCGCCCCAGTCCGCCAGCACCTTGTGCACGCCGATCGTCGTGCTGTCCGGGTCGCTCACCTGGTTGAGCGTGAGCGTCAGGGTCACGGAGGTGATCGTCGACCCCGCGGGAATCGCCGCCAGGTTGAACTGCACGAGCGCCCTCCGCCGGTTGCCGGAAGGCGTCCCCGCGCTGCCCGCGGTGCGGCCCGCGATGATGTTGGCACTCGCCCCGCTGCTCACGTCGCCCTGGGTGTCCTCATACAGCGTGTTGTCCTTCGCCGCTGTGAACGACATGGTGGTCTGCGCCGCGCTCGCACCCGTCAGCACGCCGACCAGCAGACACGCCAGGCTCGTCGACAGGCCACGAAGAATTCGCGTTCTCATGAGATCTCCACCGCGCGCATCGGCCGCGCTTCAGGGTTCTACCCGCTCCTCATGCGCAATTCAAAAGAGTTGAGGCCAAGGAATTGCGAACCTTCGCCAGCCGCGCGTCTGATCCGCACGAACCAGGCCCGAACACGTCTCGGTGCGTGCTCGCTTGCTCACAAACCTGGACGTATTTCCCAGCCGCGCACCTAACGCCGCGCGGGCTCCGCGGGGCCTGCCAGCGATTCGACGCCGATCTCTCCGGTCCGCGGCCCGCCCGTCGCTGGTCCCGACGCAGGTGCTGGCGCCGGCACGTGCCCTTCGGGATAGACCACGCGCTGGTGGTGAATCGCCGACAGCCCGCGCGACACCGCGTCCACGATCCGCGCCAGGTCTCGCATCGTCAGTTCGCTGTCGTCAAACTGCCCGTCCATCAGCCTCTTGTGCGCAATCGCCCGCACGAGCGAGTCAATCCGCGCCGGCGACGGATCCTGCAGCGTCCGCGTCGCGCTCTCCGACGCGTCGCAGATCATCAGCACCGCCGCCTCGCGCGTTCGCGGCTTCGGACCCGGATACCGGAACTCGATCTCCAGCGGCGCCTGCGTCGCCCCTGAAGACGCCGAGCCGCCAGCCGCCGCGCTCGCCTCCGCCTGCTTCCGCGCCCGGTGATAGAAATACTCCACGAGCGTTGTCCCGTGATGGCTCTCGATGAAGTGGTGGAGGCTCCGCGGCAAGTCGTACTCGCGCGCCAGCTCCATCCCCTCCTGCACGTGCCCCACGATCACCAGGTGACTGATCGCCGGCGTCAGCCGATCGTGCCGGCTCGTCGTCCCCGACTGGTTCTCGACAAAGTATTCCGGCTTGGTCGACTTCCCCACGTCGTGATACAGCGCGCCGACGTACGTGAGCAGCGAGTCCGCCCGGATCGCCTCCGCCGCCGCCTCCGCCAGCCCCGCCACCGTGAGCGAGTGGTTGTACGTTCCCGGCGCGCGCTGCTGCAGCAGGCGAAGCAGCGGATGCCGCGGGTCGCGCAGCTCGATCAGGCTCATCCCCGTCGTCACGTCGAACACCCGCTCGATCATCGGGAGCAGCCCCAGCGCCACAAACCCCACCAGGATCGACCCGATCCCCGCTGACGCGCAATCCCACAGCGCCTCGTCGATCCCCCCCGGAAACACCATCGGGCGCAGCAGCCCGGCCAGGAGCAGCGACGCCAGCGCCACCGCCAGCCCCGTGATCAGCCCCGCCCGGATGAGCGCCCCGCGCTGCCGGAACTCCCGCAGGCGCCACACCGCCACCCACACCCCGCACAGCGCGATACCGATCGCCCCCGGCGGGCGATCCAGCGCCACGCACGCCAGGATCCCCAGCAGCGAACCGATCGCCAGCGCCGTCCGCCGGTCATACGCCACCGCCAGGATCACCGTCACCAGGAGCGTCGGCGCCGTGATCGCCAGGATCGCCAGCCGAGGCGACTCGCTCGCGATCCACACCGATGACCCCAGCGCCAGCGCCACCAGCCCCGCCAGCGCCGCCATCCGCACCGGCGCGCCCCACAGCCACGTCGCAAACGTCGCGGCATACGCCCCCAGCCCCAGCGCCGCCAGCAGCGATACCCCCAGCACCGCCACGCGCCGCGCACCCAGCGCCACCGCGTCGTACTGCGAGCGATACTCCGCCGCTTCGTCCATCACCAGGTCGAGCTTCTCCGCCGACAGCCGCTCCCCCGCCGTCACGATCACCTGCCCCGGCATGAACACCGTGAACCGTGGCTTGACCTCCGCCGCCGCCAGTTGCGCCAGCTCATCGGTCCCCGATGCATCCAGCTTGTACGTCGGCTTGAGCCGATGCTTCAGCCGCGCGGCCACCACGCCCGCCAGCGACCCCGGAAACCCCGCCGCATCGACCATCGAACGCAGCCGCGCATCCACCGCGGGCGACTCCGCGTTGATCACGTTCGCCGTGCGCGCCTCGATCGGCGCCTCGCCGCCGAAGCGAAGCTGCACGCGCTCCGACACCGCCTGCGACTGCCGCTGAAACGTCTGCTCATCCACCAGCGCCGTCCGCTTCATGGCGACGCTCAACTGCTCCACCCAGCGCTGCCACTCCGGCGTGGGTTGCCCCTCCACCGCGTGCGCCCGCACCGCCTGCAGCGCCTCCGCCGTCTGCAGCCCGAACTGCGATCGAATCACCGGATCCACCTGCGCCAGCTCCGCCGCATCCGCCAGGCTCCGAGGCAGGTTCTCCAGCGATGCCGAGATTTCCTCCAGCGCCGCCGTGTCCGCCACGTATACCCGCGGCGACTTCAGCCGCGCCGCCTGCCGCTCCGTCGCCGTCGCGCCCTCGTCCTGCCGCTCAAACTGCACCCGCACCACGCGCGATTCCGCCATGATCTGGCCCGAGGCCAGGAACACCTGCCCGTTCGCCCAGCTCAGCACCACGAACAGCGCCAGCGTCAGCCCGCTCAGCGTGAGCGCGTTCCACACCAGGGCCGGCGAGCGAATCACCGCCATCCAGGCGGACAGCTCGCCCCGGCGATCGGCACTCGACTTGTGCTCCGATTCAGGCGCCATGGTGCTCTCGGCGTCGCCGCCCCTGCGCGGCCTCGCGACGCCCCCTGCTCATTCATCCCTTGATCGGCTCTCGATGATCGGACCTTGCCCCGCGTGTTTCGTTCTCGGACGTCCCGTACGCCTCCACGATCCGCTGCACGAGCGTGTGCCGCACAATGTCGCGCTCATCCAGCGTCACCCATCCGATCCCCGGGACTCGCTTTAGCCGCCGCGCAATGTCGATCAGCCCGCTCTGCGACGGGTCGGGCAGATCGATCTGCGTCGCGTCCCCCGTCACGATCATCTTGCTCCCCTGGCCCATCCGCGTCAGGAACATCTTCATCTGCGTCCGTGTCGTGTTCTGCGCTTCATCCAGGATGATCACCGCCCGGTTCAGCGTCCGGCCGCGCATGTACGCCAGCGGCACCACCTCCACCACGTCGCTCGTCACGAACCGGCTGATCGTCTTGAAGTCCATCATGTCATGCAGCGCGTCAAACAGCGGCCGCAGGTATGGGTTCACCTTCGCCTGCAGATCGCCCGGCAAGAAACCCAGCTTCTCCCCCGCTTCCACCGCCGGCCGCACGAGTATCACCTTCCGCACCCGCCCGACCTTCAGCAGATGCACCGCCGCCGCCACCGCCAGATACGTTTTCCCCGTCCCCGCCGGCCCGATCGCCACCACCATGTCATGGTCGCGGATCGCGTCCAGATACGCCTGCTGGTTCGGCGAACTCGCCCGCACCGGACGCCCCGCCACGTACACGTCGAGCGTCTCGCCCCACGCCGGACCCGCATCATCAATCGGACCGTCCGGGTCAAACGCCTCGTCACCCTCCCAGTCCCCGTTCTGCTCCGCCGACCGCCGCTCACCCGTCGCCCCGACTCCGGTCCTCGACCGCCGCGACGCCGCCCAGTTGATGATGTCCAGCACTTCCTGCCGGGTCGAACCCTCATCCCGCTCCGCCGCCTCCTGCAATCGACCCAGCACATCTCTCGCCGCGGCGACCGCCCCCCGGTCCCCCGACAGCCGCACGTTCCCATCGCGCGCAACCACATGCACCCCAAAGGCTTCGCGAATCATCTTCAGGTTGCGGTCCCCCGACCCCAGCACAAGCGCGCGCTGGTCGCCGGACGGAACTCGAATCACGACTTCCAAAATCAAAGACTCCCGTGCGTCCGTGCAGCATCATGGTATCGGGCCGCTCGCTCCCCATCACCCATCCAGAATGCAAACACCATTCAGCCGCACCCATTCCGGCTGTAAATAACTCCCGTATTCAGGTTATCTTGGAGTGTCAATATGCCTTCCGCAGCCGCCCGGTCGGGATGCCGAGCTGGCCGCGGTACTTCGCCACTGTTCGCCGGGCGATCTCCAGTCCGCGCTTTTTCAGCTCGTCGGGAGCGTGGCACACAAGTCGGCTCGGCGACTTGTGTGTCCGGCGAGCGGCCAGCATTGACGGCGCTCAACGAACGAGGCAGTCTGACGCCGCGATGCTGCGAGGCATCGCGGAGCACAGAAGTCGCAAAGCCGACTTCTGTGGCACGTTCCGGACTTCTGTGCCACGCTGCCGTGCTGGCGGCGCGTCGGCGAAGAGGCGCGTAAACACCCGCTCAACACCGCTCCGCACGGACCCAAGCGGGCATGCTCAGTACGCCTTCCGCAGCCGCCCCGTCGGGATGCCGAGCTGGCCGCGGTACTTCGCCACCGTCCGCCGGGCGATCTCCAGCCCGCGCTTCTTCAGCTCGTCGGCGAGCTGGTCGTCGCTCAGCGGGTTCTTCTTGTCTTCCTTCTCGATCACGTCCGACAGCGCCGCCTTGATCGCCTCCCAGCTCACCTCTTCGCCTTCATCCGTCGTCGTGCCGCCGGTGAAAAACCGGCGCAGCGGCACAATGCCCCGCGGGGTCTGCAGATACTTCTCCGCCACCGCCCGGCTCACCGTCGCCACGTGAATTCCCAGCTGCTCGGCGACCTTGGTCATCGGCAGCGGCTTGATCGCCTGTGGGCCGAAGTCGAAGAACTCGCGCTGCGCCTCCACCACCGCTTCGACCACGCGCAGGATCGTCCGGTTGCGCTGCTCGATCGCTTCCAGGAGAAACTGCGCGTTCCCCAGGTTTGTCCGGATGAAATCCTTCGTCGGCTTGGGGACCGTCTTGTCCTTGGCCATCTTCGCGTATTCCTGGTTGATCCGCAGCGCCGGCAGACGCCGATCGTTCAGGTACGCGTAGTACCGGTCGTGCTCGGCGTCATACTCGACAAACGCGTCCGGCGTGATCGGCGATTCCGATTCCTGCACGAGTTGCCGCCCGGGCGCCGGGCTCAGCGTGCGGATGCGGTCGATCGCCGCCTTGATCTCATCGACGCTCGCGCCGGTCTTCTGCGCGATCCGCGGCAGGCGGTTGTTGAGCAGGTCGTCAAGGTGATCCTCCACGATCGTCCGCGCGAGCTTCCAGTCCGAAGCGTCGCCTTCCGATTCGTCGCCTCCCGGCTCCGCGTCGAGTTCGCGCGCATCAATCTGCAGCAGCAGGCACTCGCGCCGGTCGCGCGCGCCGATCCCCGGCGGCTCGAGCATGAGCTGCACCGCCCGCAGCGCGCGCTCCATGTCCGCCGGCGTCGGGCTCGACTCGGCGCGAAGCGTCGCCGGCGCCTTTTCCAGGATTGTTGCCAGCGGCGTGCGCAGGTATCCGTCTTCCTCGATGTACCCGACAATCAGCTCGCCCAGCGGCTTGAGCACCGGGTCGGCGTCACACAGGCGCCACTGGTCCAGCAACTGCTCGGCGGGCGACTCGGGCCGCGCCGCGGTGTTGGCCATCGCCTCGCTCTTGGCATCGCCTTCGCCGCTCTCTCGCGCAACACGCCGGTCAAGAAAATCATCCTGTCGCGTGGGCGGCGGCGCTTCGTCAAAGTTGTTCTCGGCCGCTTCGGGGTTGGCCTCTTCGAACGAACCCAGCCGCTCGAAGTCGTCGGCGGCGTTGTGCTCATCGACCTGCATCGGGCGTGATTCGTCGAGCACGGCGCCGTCGGCCTGCACGCCCTCGGGCGCGGGCTCGATCTCCCCTTCGGCCAGTTCGAGCGTCGCGTTGCTCTCCAGCTCCTGCTCGATGCGCTCCTCGAGTGCCGCGAGCGGCATCTGCAGGATCTCCATCGACTGGATCATGTGCGGCGCCAGCTTCATGTGCTGGCCCATGCGCATGTGTTGGGACTGGTCGAATCTCATGCGATGGATGCTAGGGAGCGCCGCCGCCGCGACCGGCCGCGCGCGGAGCGCATACGCTGGATTCCATGCCCGGTCCGCGCTACAGGCTCGTCGCCGTCGACCTGGACGGCACGCTCATCGACCACCGCGGGCGGGTCGCCGAAGAGGATCTCGCCGCCCTGCGCGAGGCGCGCGACGCGGGGATCGTCGTGACGATCTGCACGGGGCGTGCGCTGGTCGAGTGCCGGGAGATCATCGAGCGGCTCGAGCAGACCGACCCGGTGATCGTCTCAGGCGGCGCGCTGGTGGCCTGCCCGAGCACGGGCCGGACCATCGAGCGGTTCACGCTGCCGCCCGAACTCGTTGGAGAGGTGGCGGCGTTTCTGCATGCGCGCGGACGGCCGATCGTGCTGCTCAAGGACTCGCACGCCGCTCGCTATGACTATCTCGCCGTCAGCCCCGACGGGCCCGGCTCGCTCGACATCGCATCGACGTGGTGGTTTGAGCATATGAAGGCGTCGGTGCGGCACGCGCGCTCAATCGAGGCCGATGAGCACCCGCACGACACCATCCGCCTCGGCGCGTACCAGGCCAATCGCCCGATCGTCGAGCTGGCCGCCGAGCTGCGTGAGGCGTTCAGCGCCGTGACGGCGCAGCAGCACTTTGACGGCGTGCTGTTGCCGAGCAACCCAGCGGGCGGCGTGGGCATGACCAGCGTGCACATCGTCGAACTCTTCGACCCGAAGGCGTGCAAGGGTCAGGCGCTCGCCCGCCTCGCCGACGACCTGGGAATACCGCTCGAAGAAACCGCGGCGATCGGGGACCAGACCAACGACCTGTCGATGATCCGTGCCGCGGGGCTGGGGATCGCGATGGGGAACGCGCATCCGGACGTGCACGCCGCGGCGCGCCGGCGCACCGGTTCGGTCGGCGCCGGGGGCGTGGCGACGGCCATCCGCAACGTCCTGAGCGGGGAGTGGTGAGCGTTCGTCACGCGCGGGTCTCCTCTTTCAGCGCCGCGGCGAGATACTCGTATTGCCCGATCTGGTTGTAGACCTGGGCGGAGACGCGCACGTGCCGTCGCGGCGGCGCGGGGAAGGGGATGATCGGCACCTGGATGCGCCAGCGATTGACGAGGCGGTCCTGGAGCGGGTCGGCGTAGCGCGTCTGGTCGCCCTCGCGCGCGGCGCGATCCGGGAGGATCGCCGTCGCCATCGCGCCGATCATCGAATCGGGACAGGTGCGCGGCGTACCCAGCGCGTCGGCGAGGATCGATCGCGCCTGGAGCGCGAGCGCGCGGTTGCGGCGGACGATCTCGGGCCAGCCGCCGGGGATGATCGACTCGAGCGCGTCCACGGCGACGGGCGTGGCAAGCCAGGGTGAGTAGTCGCGCGTGGCGACGTAGTCGAACTCGAGGCGGAAGCGCGAGCGATCGGTGCGGCGGCTGTTGGCGCCGTGGGAGATGACCAGCGGACGAATCGCGTGCTGACGATCGGAGCGGACGTACAGGAACGCCGAGCCCTTGGGCGCGCACATCCACTTGTGAAAGTTGCCCGTGCAGTAGGCGACGCCGAGTTCTTCCACGTGCAGGGGCACATGACCCGGGGCGTGAGCGCTGTCGAGGAGGGTGTCGATGCCGCGGGCGCTGAGCTCGGCGATGAGGCGCTTCACGGGGAGGACCAGCGCGGTGGGGCTGGTGATGTGCGAGAGGAGCACGAGCCGCGTGCGCTCGGTCACGACGGAGAGGATCGCGTCAACGGCCTGGTCTTCAGAGGCGATAGGAAAAGGCACCGCAGCGCGGACGACCCGCGCGCCCCAGCGCTCGGCGGCGAAGTCGAGCACGTTGTTGCACGCGTTGTACTCGTGGTGACTGGTGACCAGCTCGTCGCCGGGCTGGAATCGCAGGGAGCGGACGACGGTGTTGACGCCCTCGGTCGCGTTGGTGACGAAGGCGAAGTCGGCCGGGTCACAGCCGACGAGGCGGGCCATGCGCGCGCGGGCGGCGTCGAGCAGCGGTTCGAGTTCCTCAACGAAGAACCGCACGGGCTCAGCTTCCATCTGGCGACGGACGCGGTCCTGCACTTCGAGCGCGCGGCGCGGCGGGGCGCCGAATGAGCCGTGGTTGAGAAAGACCACGGAGGGATCGAGCGCGAAGTGCTCGATGAGGGGTGAGAACGCCGGGAGATCGGTGGTGGGGTTCATGACGGGGATTGTTTGCGGTGCGGCTTGGGAGAGACGAGAACGACTCGGATGGGCGGAAGGCGTGGCAGAATCGCGCGCATGGCGATGGGTGTCGCCGACGCGCGCTCCATACCCTCTCGCGTGCCCGCCCCGAAAGAACGCACGGCGATCAAGGTGCAGGCCGAGCGCGCGGTGCTTGCCGCCGTGCGGCTGCCGGATTCGGTCTTTGACCAGCGCGATCCGTTCGGAGAGCTGGCGGCGCTGGCCGAGCAGGCCGGGGCGATTGTCGTGGGGACGCTGGAGCAGCGGCTCGATCGGCCGGTGGCGGGGACGTACATGGGCCGAGGAAAGGTGCAGGAGCTGAAGCGGCTGTGCGAGCAGCTTGAGGCGCAGGTGGTGATCTTCGACCATGACCTGTCGCCGCGGCAACTGGCGAACATCGAGGAGGAGGTCGGGCGGAAGATCCTGGACCGGAGTGAGCTGATCCTGGACATCTTCGCGTCGCGTGCGACGACAACGGAGGCGCAGTTGCAGGTGGAACTGGCGCAGCTCGAGTACACGTATCCGCGGCTGCGGGCGATGTGGAGCCACCTGGAGCGCATCGGCGGGGGCGTGGGAATCGGGACGCGCGGGCCGGGCGAGCAGCAGCTCGAGATCGACCGGCGCCTCGCGCAGGCGAAGAAGCTCACGCTCAAGCGGCGGCTCGACGAGATCCAGGACCGCAAGCGCCGGATGGTGGCGCAGCGGAATCTCGACTGGTTCACGGTCGGCATCGTCGGGTACACCAACGCGGGGAAGAGCACGCTGTTCAACGCGCTGACCGCGGGCGGGGCGTACGCCGACGATCGAGTCTTCGCGACGCTCACGACGCGCACGCGCGAGTGGGACGTGGGCGGGGGACTGCGGGTGATGCTGTCGGACACGGTGGGGTTCGTGCGGAACCTGCCGCACCACCTGATCGCGAGCTTCAAGGCCACGCTCGAGGAGGCGACCCACGCGCACCTGCTGCTCATCGTGCTGGACGTGTCGGACCCGGCGGCGGACCTGCAATGGCGGACGGTGAACGACACGCTGGATGAACTGTTCAAGGAGATCGCGGCGACGGAGCAGACGCGGTCGCGCGCGCGGGGGGTGGTGCCGGTGGAAGGATGGAAGCCGCCGCGGCGGGTGCTGCTGCTGAACAAGATCGATCGACTGCGGGACAACGCGGCACTCCTTGAGTGGCAGCAGCGGGAGCCGGGGTGCATCGCGATCAGCGCGGCGGCGGCGGAAGGAACGGGGTTTGAGGCGCTGCACCGGCTGGTGACGAGCGAATCGCAGGGCGGAGAGCAGGAGCTCACGATCGTGGTGCCGCTGAGCGATGCGAAGACGATTCATGTTATCGAGAACCGGGGGAAGGTGCTGGAGCGGGAGTATGAGAACGGGGCGGTGCGTCTGCGGGTGAAGATCGGGGTGAGGCAGCTTGCGCAGTTGCGCTCGATGGGCGCGAAGATGAAGATCGAGTGACGCGCGGGCGGGCATCGCGGGCCATACGGTTCGCGACCATGATGAAGATCCTGCACGTCGGACTTGGACCGCTGGGCATTCGGTTCGTGCGCGATTATGCGCAGCGGGGCGTGGCCGAGCCGATCGGGGCGGTGGATGTCCTGCCGGAACTGGCGGGACGGCCGCTGAAGAAACTGGTGAAGGGCGCGGCGTTCTCGACGAAGATCGTGAACAACCTTGACGACTTTGACGCGTGGGACGCGGTGGACTGCGCGGTGGTGACAACGTCGTCGGGACTGGATGCGTGCGCGGAGACGTTCCGGGCGCTGCTGGCGCGCGGGCTGGCGGTGGTGAGCACGTGCGAGGAACTGACGTGGCCGTACCTGCGGCATCCGGAGCTGTCGCGCGAGCTGCACGCGATGGCGCTGGCGCACGGCGGGCGGCTGCTGGGGACAGGGGTGAACCCGGGGTTCATGATGGATGCGCTGCCGGTGTTTGCGACGACGGTGTGCCGGAACGTGGAGTCGATCGAAATCCACCGGGTGCAGGATGCATCGACGCGGCGGATTCCCTTCCAGCGGAAGATCGGGGCGACGCTCGATCGCAGGGCATTCGCGGCGGGGATTCGAGAAGGGTGGCTGCGGCACGTGGGGCTGGGGGAGTCGATGCACCTGGTCGCGGCGGCGATGGGCTGGAAGATCGATCGATGGAACGAGACGATCACGCCGGTGATCGCGGCGCGGGGCATGAGCTGCGGGCTGGGTCGGATCAGGAAGGGGGATGCCGCGGGGGTGCGGCAGGTCGCGAACGGATTTGCACGCGGGAAGCGGGTGCTGCGATTCGTGTTCCAGGCGGCGATCGGGCAGAAGGATCCGGAGGATCGCGTGATCGTGCGCGGGGAGCCGGACGTGGACCTGGTGCTCAACGGCGGCGTGCACGGCGACATCGGCACATCGTCGATCACGATCAACGCCATCCCGTCGCTGCTGGCGGCGCCGGCGGGGCTGCACACGATGCTGTCGATCCCGTTGACGCACTTCGTGCGCGCGTGAAAGGGGAGGAGGAGCACGAGGAGGAGCATCAGGGCCACGGCGAGGCCGGCCGGCGCGGAAACAGGTTGCTGCTCGGTCGCGGCGGGCGGTGGTGATGTCGCCGAAGGCACCGAGGCACGAGGCATCGAGGCATCGGGTGCGGACCTGGGCGGGGGCCTGCGGGTCGGGGGGCGCGGTCGGCAGATCGGTGTGAGAATCAAGAATTGAGAGTGTTTTCGAGGGCAATTCGGGCGTTGCGCTGGAGCATGTCGAGGCTGGCGCGCTTCATGGCGGAGCCTTCGATGGCGCGGCGCTTGGCGGGCTCGTCCCAGGCGAGGATGTCGGCGAGCGGGAAGCCGCGGCGGTCGCTCGCGTAGGCGGGGTTGACGGGCGAACCGGGAGCGGGGCGGTTGTAAGGGCAGACTTCCTGGCAGATGTCGCACCCGAAGATCCAGTCGCCCATGTCCTTGGCGAGGGCCGGGTCGATGGGCGACTGGTGCTCGATCGTGAGGTAGCTGATGCAGCGTGCGGCGTTGACGGAATAGGGAGTGATGGCGCGGGTGGGGCAGGCGTCGATGCAGCGGGTGCAGGTGCCGCAGCGGTCGGTGACGGCGGGCGGGAGGGTGTCGGCGGCGCCAAGGTCGAGGGAGGTGAGGGTGCCGCCGAGGAGGAGATAGGAGCCGTCGCGCGGGTGGATGAGGAGGGTGTGCTTGCCGATCCAACCGAGGCCGGCACGGGCGGCGTGTTCGCGTTCGAGGACGGGGGCGGTGTCGACGAAGGTGCGGAAGAGGTGGTCGGGGAAGCGGACGCGGAGCGAGTCATTCAGGGCGTGGAGACGGCGCTTGATGAACCAGTGGTAATCGCGGCCGCGGGCGTAGCGGGCGACGCGTCCCCAGGGGACACCCGGGGGTGGGGGTGGGTCGGGGTGGCCGTCGGCATAGCGATCGGCGACCATGATGATGGAGCGGGCGGAGGGGAGCTCGCGGGCGGGGTCTTTGCGCGTGTGAGCATCGGCGGCGAGCCAGGACATTTCGGCGTGCTTGCCGTCGGCGAGCCATTGGTCGAACTCGGCGGGACGGGAGGTTGGGGCGGCGGGGCAGATGCCGGCGAGCGCGAAGCCCTGTCGGCGGCAGAAGTCGAGGACTTCGTCGCGGAGCGAGTCCGGGCGAGCAGTCGGGGGCATGGTGGAGGGTAGAAGTGCGGGGGTGGAGGTGGGGTTGGGAGGGTTGGGTGGGCGGTGCCGCGGGGGCGGAATGGCGGGCGGGCGAGAGGTGCGCGGGCGGGTCAATCCGGGGACGGATGCGGTCGATCCGGAGGGACCTATGTCATCGCGCACACCAACGGCGGCCGGGGACTCGAAGCTGCTGGACATCCTGAAGACGGCGTACGAGGCGGATGCCTCGGATATTCACCTGGTGGCGGGCCATCCGCCGGTGATGCGGGTGCACACGGTGATCACGCCGATGGAGATGCCCGTGATCACGCCGGAGGCGGCGCGCGGGTTCTTTGAAGCGATGGCGCCGAAGGAGTCGGTGGCGCGGTTCGAGGCGAACAAGGACGCGGACTTTTCGTTCTATGCGGAGGGTCTGGCGCGGTATCGCGTGAACTGCCACATGCAGAAGAGCGCGCTCGCGATGGCGATGCGCATGGTGAAGACGAAGGTGCCGCCGCTGGAGAAGCTGAACCTGCCGGAGGTGATCGCCAGGCTGACGTACCTGCCGCGCGGTCTGGTGCTGGTGACGGGGGACACGGGCTCGGGCAAGTCGACGACGCTGGCGGCGATGATCCAGGCGATGAACGAGCGGTATGCGAAGCACATCATCACGCTGGAGGACCCGGTTGAATATACGTTCAACAGCGCGCAGTCGCTGATCGAGCAGCGCGAGCTTGGCGCGGACATGCCGAGCTTCGCCTCGGCGCTGAAGCACGCGCTGCGTCAGGACCCCGACATCATGCTCGTCGGCGAAATGCGCGACCTGGAGACGACGGCGCTGGCCATCACGGCGGCGGAGACGGGGCACCTGGTGCTGAGCACGCTGCACACCTGCTCGGCGGCGCAGACGGTGGAGCGCATCATCGACATGTACCCGGCGGGTCAGCAGAACCAGATCCGCTCGATGCTGGCGAACACGCTGCAGGCGGTGGTGAGCCAGACGCTGTTCTCGAGGATCGACAAGCCGGGCATGGTGCCGGCGGTGGAGGTGCTCCTGTGCACACCGGCGGTGCGGAACCTGATCCGCGAGGCGCGGACGTTTGAAATTCCGAACGTGATCGAGACGAGCCGGGCGATCGGGATGACGACGCTGGACAAGTCGATCGCGGAGCTGTACTTCAACGGGATGATCAGCCGGGAGGATGCGATCGGGTCGGCGAACATGCCGGACAAGCTGGAGCGGCTGCTGGCGGCGTGAGTGAGCGTCTGGGCAAAGGGCACTAGCAGAGGGAACGGGCGAGCATGCCGAGTTATCGATTTCAAGTTCGCTCGAGCGCCGGGCAGGTCCAGGTGGGCGTGCTGCAGGCGGACAGCCTGCAGACGGCGGCGGCGGTGCTGCGGAACCAGGGTTCGCACATCATCGCGCTGACGCCGGTGGCGGCGATGCTCGAGGGCGGGAACCTGCTGCAGAAGCTCAAGGAGCTGAATGCCGGGAAGCCCAAGCAGAAGCACGTGCTGGATTTCACGACGCAGCTGGCGGTGATGCTGCGGGCGGGGATCAACCTGAGGTCGGCGCTGGAGGGGATCGCGGACCAGACGGATCACGCGGGGTTCAAGAAGGTGCTGGTGTCGCTGAAGACCGACGTGGAGTCGGGCAAGCAGTTCAGCCAGGCGCTGCAGCGGCATCCGAAGCTGTTCGGCCCGCTGTACATCAACATGGTGCGCGCGTCGGAGATGGCGGGGTCGTTCGCGGACATGCTGGAGCGGATCGCGGCGTACATCGCGCAGGAGATCGAGACGCGGAAGATGGTGATCGGGGCGGCGATCTACCCGGGGATCATCGGGACGATGGCGGTGGGCGTGACGGTGTTCCTGCTCACGTTCGTGCTGCCGAAGTTCAAGGGCGTGTTCCAGGGGAAGGAGGAGGCGCTGCCGTGGGCGACGAAGTTCCTCCTGTCGCTGTCGGAGCAGATGGTGTCGAACTGGCCCTACATCGTGGGGCTGGTGGTGCTGGTGATCGGCGGGCTGTATGCGTTCGGGCTGACGACGCTGGGTCGGTTCTGGTATGACAAGACGAAGCTGACGGTGCCGATCGTGAAGTCGATGTTCCGGTCGCTGTACATCAGCCGATCGCTGCAGACGATGGGGCAGCTCGTGAACGCGGGCGTGCCGATGCTGGACACGATCGCGATCACGGGCGACGTGTCGGGCAACGTGCTGTACAAGACGCTGTGGCGCGGGGTGTACGGGAGCGTGAAGACGGGCAAGAAGATCAGCGCGCAGCTTCAGAAGACGCGGCTGCTGCCGACGGCGGTGGTGCAGATGATCTCGGCGGGCGAGGAGTCCGGTAAGCTGGGCGAGGTGCTGGACCAGATCGCGGGGTATTACGCCCGGCAGTTAAAGGACCAGATCAAGTCCGTTACCTCGATGATCGAGCCCATCATGATCGTTGTGATGGGATCAGTCGTTGGATTCATCGCGATGGCGATCATCCTGCCGATCTTCAAGATGAGTCAGATCGTGCGCTAGCCGATGCAGGGCCGGACCGGAGGCGGTCGGGAGTTCGCATGCTCGGCGCACGTACTCGGACCATGTCGAATGCCTGGACCGCGCGGCGGCTCGAGCCGTCGCGCGCGGCGGACCTCGTGCAACAGTCCGGCCGGGATCGCCGGGCCACCCGGCGGCGGGCACGCGGCTTCACGCTCATGGAGACGGCGCTGGCGACGGTGATCATCGCCGTGGGGGTGCTGGCGCTCATCGAGGCGCAGGCGGCGTTCACGTCGAACAACGAGTGGTCGACGGCATCAGCGACGGCGACGTACATGGCCAACGAGCTGCGCGAGCGGATGAGGACGTTCCCGCGTCATGACCCGGTGAACGGGCTGTACCTTGACGGGAACAACGCGCTGCAAGGGTGGGGCGCCGAGGACGGGGAGCTGGACATCGTCGATTTTGATGATCTCGACGACCTGGACGGGAAGAGCTTCGGGACGGGGGGGATGTTTGACGGGCCGGTCGACTCGACGGGCCATGTGATCATGGAGCGCGGTCCGGACGGGTTGCCGCTGCTGGGGGAGGATGGCGCGCCGATCCCGCTGCGCGGGTGGCGGCAGCGCGTGGTGGTGGAGAAGGTGGACCCGCAGAACTTCAACACCGTGCGGGCGGCGTCGTACGTGCGGCCCGCGGTGGGGCAGACGCCCGGGCTGAACGTGGACCAGTTTCCGCTGCGCGTGTCGGTGATCATCGAGTACACGCCGCCGGGGGAGTATGAAGCGCGGGAGATGGCGAAGGTGGTATGGATTGCGCCGTAGGCGGGAGCACGGATCGGCGAGCGGATCGAGGACACGCGGAAACGGGGGAAGCGGGTGGAGGTTGAGGGAGTGTTGACATGAACGCGCTCAAGCGATTGCTGGCCTCCTTGTTCACGACCCGTCGCGGCGTGGTGAGCGTGCTGGCGATGATGTTCCTTGTGCTCTTCGGGTCGCTGGGGCTGGCCATGGCGATCGCCAGCAAGGGCAACCTGCGCACGGCGGCCACGCAGTTGCACGTGACGAAGGCGATCGGCGCGGCGGAGACGGGGCTGGCGGTGGCGAAGGTCCGGCTGGAGGAAGCGGCGCGGCGGTTCGTGGTGGACAAGGGCGAGATCACGTCGTCATTGGGGACGAAGCTGTGGCGCGGGACGTATACGAACGCGGATGCGCGGGTGACGATCCTGCCGCCGCCGAGCGGGTTTGTGGAGGTGGGGCTGCCGGCGGGGTTGGCTTCGGCGCTGGCGAACGTGCACGCGGCGGACCAGAACATCGCGACGTACACGGGGTCGCTGGGGACGCCGACGATCGGCGGCGCGCCCGCAGGGATGGATGGGAACGAGTACGTGCTGACGGACTGGGTGATGACGCCGGCGGTGGCGATCGACGGGAGCGGGTCGGACGGCTCCTCGCCCGCGGCGTTTCAGATCACGTATGCGCCGCTGACGAACGGGACGGATGTGCGCGTCATCGTGACGGGGTACAGCAGCATCGGCGTGAGCGGATCGAACTACACGTATGCGAGCAACGGGCAGCAGTCCCAGCCGGTGACGCGCGTGCTGCAGCAGGACTTCCGGATCGTGAAGCGGCATGAGCACGCGATTCTGAGCCCGAGCCGGGTGCTCATCGGCAAGAACGTCGCCATCGTCGGGAACGTCGGCGAGCGGTACGACCAGACGGACGAGGAGAACGGCGACCCGGCGGTGATCCGGTCGGACTTCCTCGGGCTCAATGTCACGCTCGATCAGAAGCTCGTCGCGTTCTACGAGAACGTGCAGGACTACGACGTGGACGGCGACGGACGCCTGCGCGTCGGGCACCGGACCGAGGGCGACGGCATCCCGCCCGCGACCACGGACTATGACGGCGACGGCGTGCCGGACAACGCGTATGCCGACGTGACGGGCGACGGGTACGTCGACGACTTCGACATCTTCATCAATCACTACGACGCGAACCACGACGGGAAGGTGGCGCTGTCGGATTCGCTGCGGCTGGGGACGACGTTCCAGGGTCTGGCGCCGGAGTTCACGGTCGACAACGACCTGGCGCTGCAGATCGACGGCGGGCTGCCGGATCGGAACCGGAACCAGGTGTACGGGTTCATCGACACCAACGTGAACGGTCGCTGGGACGTGGGCGAGCAGATCGTGGACTATGACGCGACGCGCGGGACGTACCCGGACCGGGTGCTCGGCTGGCGCGACGGGGTGATCGACCGGAAGGATCAGTACGCGAAGGTGCGCGGCCAACTGGCGTTCCGCGTGACGCGCGCGCAGTGGGAGAACGACCGCGGGCACGACTACCAGAGCGTGATCACCGGCGCGATCCGGCCCGACGCCGGGCAGTCGCCGGTGCGCTTCGGCGTGAGCGACAACGAGCTCCCGGCGCTGGCGGCGGGCGACTTCTCGAGCGAAATGAGCGGGCTGACCGCGCTGGCCGACGGGCTGACGTTTGACCAGCAGGTGGCGGCGCAACTGGGGATCGCGGCGGCGCAGCTTCCCACGTATGTCGAGGCGAGCACGGACACCAGCGCGCCGCGGTACTGGCGGGCCGACCTCGACAACGGGTATGTGCGCGCGCAGACCGGGCGCGACCTGTGGGAGAAGATGCCGTTCAACAGCCCGAGCTACACGGACTGGTACGTGCGGCCGCGGTACGAGAACATGGTGTTCATGAACGTGCAGATTCCCCGCGGGAACAACGGCCTGTTCATCAACTGCACGTTCGTCGGGGCGACGTACGTGCGCACGTACGGCGACAACACGCACCAGAACTGGTCGCTCTACGGGCAGATGAACTGGAACGCCTCGAACGGGCGGCCCGAGTTCAACACGGCGCCGCTGGATAAGAGCGACTTCCTGCGGTACACGAGCGGACTCATCCAGGACGGGCCGGCGAACTATGCCGACTTCCCGAATCCGCCCGTGATCGACGGTGTGACGCGCGTGGGCGCAGCGCGCAACACGAAGCTGTATTCAAACAACATCCGCTTTCACGACTGCCTGTTTGTCGGGTCGATCGTCTCGGAGACCCCGTCGGCGTATACGCAGGTGCGGAACAAGATTCAGTTCACCGGCGGAACGCGGTTTGCGGAGCGGCATCCGACGTCGCCCGACGATCCGGATCTGAACCCGCCGGAGGAGGATCTGACCGAGCTGGCGAAGAGCTCGATGATGCTGCCGCAGTACTCGGTGGACATCGGGTCGTTCAACAGCCCGACCGACACGTATGAAGGCCCGAGCGCGCCGACGGCGCAGAACGTGAGCCTGACGGGGACGGTGATCGCCGGGGTGCTCGATGCGCGCGGCACGACGAGCATCGACGGGACGCTCCTGCTCACCTTCAACCCGATTGCGGGCCAGGGCCCGCTGCAGGTGAACGGGATCGCCGTCGGCAACCCGGCAAACTACAACGCTTCGCTGGGGTACTTCGGGCCGCTGGACGGCGAGAACGAATCGATCGACCCGCAGTCGCTCCCGTTCATCAACGGCGTGCGGACGGCGGGGTGGGACCTGGACGGCGACGGGCTGGCGGACATCACGCCGCCGAACATGCCCACGCAGGCGCAGTTGGACGCGGGGGCGACCGCGGTGCCGTTCTATGGGTACGGACGGATCACGCTGAAGATCAATCCGGACCGGCCGATGCCCAACGGGATCATGCTGCCGCTGCGGGCGATCGCGGTGCCGGGGTCGTATCGCGAGGGTCGGCACTAGGCGATTCCGGCGACAGCGACCGACGGAGCGGAGGGTGACACCGGCGAGGAGCGAGCGGAAAGGAACGGTCTCATGTGGAGCGAACTGGACAGCGTGACCCTGGGCTCGGAGCAAGCGGCGCACTCGGCCGCGCGACACGCACGACGCGCGCGACATGGATTCAGCATCATCGAGCTGCTCGTGGCGCTCACGATCAGCGCGACGCTCCTGACGGCGACGCTCGTGGCGCTGGACGTCATGTTCAAGCGGTACACCGTGATCTCGGACGCCGCGGGGAGCCACGTGGTCTCGCGGATGGTCATGCACCGGATGCTGAGCATGATCCGCACGGGCGACGAGTTCGGGCCGTACCCGGACGACGTGCTCGATGCGGCACAGAACCCGGTGAGCACGGACTTCATGGAGTTCGTTTCATTCCGCGATGATGTGAACGACATCGTGCAGATCACGCGGCTGGAGCGTCGAGCGGCGGGACAGGCAACCCTGGGCGAGGAGACGTTCGATCTCCGCGGACCGTCGGTGCTCTGGCTCGTCATCGAGACCAACGCGGGCGGCGAAGTCACTACGGAAGAGCGACCGCTGCTCGACGGCGTGAGCGAGGCGAACTTCACCCTGGAGTACGACGTGGGCCCGCGGCTGCGGCGCGCCACGATCGACCTGACCATCCAGCCCGCCGGGAGCAACTACAGCACGTACGACAGCCAGAGCGGGACATGGACGGTGTACCGCTATGACGAAGCCACGCATGAGTTCCAGGAACAGAAAATGATGAGCGTGGAATCGGTGGCGCCGTCGATCAGGCTGATCGCGTCAACGGCGCCGCGGAGCGGGCTGTAGGAGCGAGAGCCGGTGCGGCCGTGATCCTGGACAGCTAAGGACTTCGTCCCGGCCCGGGCCCGGCCGGCGGCCCGGACCGCACGGGGGCCTGAGCGCCGCATGGATCAGGGGAAAGCGGAGAGGGGGGGATTCGAACCCCCGATACGGTTGCCCGTATACGCGATTTCCAGTCGCGTTCCTTCAGCCTCTCGGACACCTCTCCGGCGAAGGGGTCAACTCTATTCCGATTCGGGGCCGAAAGCGCCCGGCGATGGCCCGGTGGAAACGTGACCGGCGGGACGCGGGGAGCAGGATCGTGCCGAGCGACCGGCATCTTTCAGGACGCCCCACGTCGACGCCGTCTGCGAGCGCGGGCGATACCCTCTGGTCATGACGCCCCCGTTGCCGACGTCGCCGCCGAAGGGACCTGATCCGAACGCGCCCCGCGGCACGCCCGGGGAATCGTTGCCGCTGGAGATCGTGCATTCGGTTGCGCGGCTCGCTCGGCTGGAGATACCGGAGTCGCGGGCCGAGGGAATTCGGTCGGAGCTGTCAGCGATCCTGGGCTACGCGCAGCGGCTGGGGGCGCTTGAGCTTGGCGACGTGGCGCCGCTCGCGTCGCCGCTGGATGTCGCCGGCCCGCTCGCGGCGGACGAGCCGGACCCGGATCAGGAGTTGGGCGTCGAGCAGCTTCGAGCGATGTCGGGAGAGATGTTTGAGTCGTTTGTGCGCATTCCGCGCGTGCTTGGAGACTCGGGCGGCGGCGCGTGACGCGCGTCCGTACGCAGGCGCGAGCGACGGTCGCCGCGCGGCTTTGAAGGTGACTGATTTCCGACGCCCTGGCAACGCATACTCCCGCACGGGGAGATCGACCTTTCCCCTCCCTCCCCCCCGCCCCCACGCCCCCCACTGCCCCCCCTGCCCCTGCCACGCTCGCCTGCCGCTTGAGACCACACTGTGACCGACTCAGCCGCCATTGCCCGGATGTCACTCACGTCGATCCGCGACGCCGTCGCCGGGCGGCGGATGAGCGTCGAGGCGCTTGCGCGAGGCGCGCTTGAACGGATCGCGGCGCTCAACCCGGAGTTGAACGCATTCACGCAGGTGTTCGAGGGCGAATCGGTGGCAGCGGCGCGACGTGCCGATGCGCGGCTGGCCGCGGGCGAGCCGGCGCGGGCGCTGGAGGGCGTGCCGATCGCGCTCAAGGACAACCTCTGCCTGAACTGGGGCCGCACGACGTGCGCGAGCCGCTTCTTGAGCGAGTACCGCTCGCCGTTCTCAGCGACCGCGGCTCAGCGGCTCATCGACGCGGGCGCGATCATCGTCGGCAAGACGAACCTCGACGAGTTTGCGATGGGCTCGTCAACGGAGCACTCGGCGTTTGGGCCGACGCGGAATCCGTGGGATACGACGCGCGTGCCGGGCGGGACGTCGGGCGGGTCGGCGGCGGCGGTGGCGGCGGGGCTGTGTGCCGCGGCGCTCGGCAGCGACACGGGCGGCTCGATCCGCCAACCGGCAGGGTTCTGCGGCGTGGTGGGAATCAAGCCGACGTACGGGCGCGTGTCGCGCTGGGGCCTCGTGGCGCATGCGAGCAGCCTCGATCAGATCGGTCCGCTGGCGCGGAGCGTCCGCGACGCGGGCGTGCTGCTGAGCGTGATCGCAGGTCATGATGCGCGCGACTCGACCAGCGCGCCGATTCCGGCGGGGGCTGATTTCGTGCACGAGCTCGAGCGCGTGCCCGCGCGGTTCCGCGTGGGAGTGCCGCGGCAATGCCTGAGCAGCGCGAACACGCCGGAGGTCAGCGCCGCGCTCGAGCACGCCCGCGCGACGTTCGCCGCGATCGGGGGCGAAGTGGTGGAGGTCGACCTGCCGCACGCCGATCACGCGATCGCGGCGTACTACCTGATCAGCACGGCGGAGGCGAGCTCGAACCTCGCGCGGTTCGACGGCGTGCGCTTCGGACGGCGAGCGGCGCTGCGCCCGGGCGAAGGGCTCGACGAGCTCTACCGGCGCTCACGCGCGGAAGGATTCGGCCCCGAAGTGCAGCGGCGGATCATGCTCGGGACGCACGTGCTCTCGGCCGGTTATTACGATGCGTATTACGTACGGGCTCTGCGCGTGCGGCGGCTCATCAGGCAGGATTTCGACCGGGCGTTCGGCTCGACGGGGAGCAGAGGCCCGGCTGCATCCGCCGGCGCCCCCGCGTGCGATGCGCTGCTCATGCCGACGAGCCCGTCACCGGCGTTCCGGATCGGAGAGAAGTCGAGCGACCCGCTGGCGATGTACCTCGAGGACATCTACACCGTGAGCGTGAACCTTGCGGGCCTGCCGGCGGTAGCGTTCCCCGGGCTCGCGGCGACGGCGCCCACGGCGGGCTCGCGACGGACTCTGCTGCCGGTCGGGCTCCAACTGGTGGGGCCGGCACTCTCGGAATCACGCCTGCTCCAGCTCGCAGCGGCCTTCGAGCGGGCGGCGCCGGCGGCGGCGTGCCCGTTGGGGGTGTGATGGTCTCGGACGCGATCGTGTGACCGGCTGAATTTCCAGGGCGTCCCCCTGCCGGCTCGGGGACGACGGGGGTGCGACCCGCGTCGTGCCGGGGCGCGGTATGCTCAGCCCATGCCTCTGCGCGCGCCGAGTCTCTACACCAGTCCTCGTCCGGGGATCGGGCCGGAACGCGATTGGACACACGGGCCGGCGCGGACGGCGGCGGCGATCGTGCTCGGAGCCGCGAGTGTTGTTGGGCTCTCGTGGGCGATCGTCGGCAAGCGTCAACCCCCGGAGCTGGAGCGCGGCGGGACGCGCGCGGCGACTGTCGCCCCGGCAGTGTCGGAGCGTCCAGGGGGCGCATCGGCTTCTGCTGCGCACACCGACGCGCCGAGCCGGGCGCCGCGTGACACTGGGGTTGCCGCGCCGATCAATCTCAACACCGCCGGCGCGACGGAGCTGCAACTGCTCCCGGGGATCGGCCCCGCGCTCGCCGCCCGGATCATCGCCGACCGAGAGGCCAACGGCCCGTTCGCGAGTGTGGAAGATCTGGACCGCGTTCGCGGCATCGGCCCGCGGACGATCGAAAAGCTGCGAGACCTCGCGAGCACGGAATGACGCCGGTCGGCGGCGAGCCGGCGCGGCGGCCGCTGCATCTCACCCGGCGATCGCCGACTCGACGGAGGGATAGACCTTGAGTTTCTGATCGACGCGCGTCGCCTGGAGGAGGCTGCTGATGTACTCGCTCGGCGCGGCGATCCGCAACTGTCCGCCCTTCATCTGCACATCCGACGCGAGCTTGAGGAACGAGCCGATGGCGAAGCTGCTCATGAACTGCAGCGCCGACAGCTCAAGGATCACCAGCTTGGCCTTGGAACCGGCGAGCTTGTTGACTTCATCCTGGAACGACTCGGCGGTGGCGACGGTCGCCATGCCCTGGAACGCCGCCACCACGCCTTCGGGTCGAGTGGTCACAGTTACGGAAAACGGCAGCGACATATCGGGTCCTTTGGGTGGAGCGAGTGAGGATCGGCGAGATCGAGCGCTCGCGCGGGCGTTTCAGATCGTATCAGGGCGGGGAGAGGCGAGACATCACGGCGCATCCTGGGCGTTTCGGGCGTGCGGAGGCGTCACGGCACCCACACCGAGCGGTTGAGCCGCTCGTTGCCCTCGGCGTCGACCAGCGTGAGCCTCAGGCGCTTGCCGGAGAGGGCGGCGGCGGCCCCGCGGAAGACGAATCGGCGGACGGCGGTTTCGCCCGGCAGCAGGGCGCTGACGGATTGCTGCTGGGCCGGGAGGCCGGGGGCGAGGGCTTCGAGCTGCAGTGAGCGGGCCCGCGAGCCCGAGCAGGTGACGACACCGGTCAGGATCACGTCCGGCCCGGTGCCCGTGGGCGCCAGGAGCACCGCCGGCTCAAGCGTGACGTCGGGCAGGCCCAGCGTCGCGGGGATGCTCAGGACCAGCGGCGGATAGTTCGCGCCGGAGCTCATGCGCACCATCGCGGCGATCTGGATTGGGCCCGATTCCTCCGCCGGACTGAAGGTGAACGAGATGGGGATCGAAACACGCTCGCCCGGCGCGAGCGCGAAGGCCAGCGGCGCGGTGGGCGTGAAGCGCCAGGACTGACGCACGACCGAACCGATGGGCGGGGCGAGCTGCACTTCGCCGGCGACGCGGTTCGGCCACGGGTTGGTGAGCACGACCCGGTGCTCGTGCTCGGCCGCCTCGGCACGGATGAACGGCGGGTCGAGCCGCAGGCCTTCGATGAACAGCGCCAGCTCGGCATCGACGCCCTCGATGAACGTCGGCGTCGTCCCGGCGCGAAGGCGGTACTGTCCGCCGACGTTGAGCGGGCGCATGGGCGTGGCGTTGCCGAACGGATCGATGGAGGAGAGTTCGCCTGAGCCGAGGTGCTGCACCAGTTCGGCTTCGTCGGAGGACGAACCGTCGTTCCAGAGGAGGAGCGCTCCGCCGCGGCGCCCCTCGGCGGCCGCTCGCGCATCGACGAGCACGAGGCACGTCACCCCCGGCGGCGCGGGAAGGCGGCCCGCCACACGGCGCGGCCCGAGGCGCTCCACGAGCGTGCGCCAGGCGGCCATGGCGGGTTCGGGCGACACCGGCGCCACTTCCGGGTCGCCTTCGTTCCAAGGCTGACGAATGCTCAGGATCGTCTCGGCGCCGGCGTTCCAGGGGTCGAGGGCCTCCCATAGAAGCGCGGCCCGCTTGATGAGCTCGATGACCGGCCCGCGCCCGCCGACCTCGTCCTCGGGCAGTTCGACCACGACGTTCAGCCCCACGCCCTGCCGGCGCGCTTTCCACCCGTTCGGCCCGCCGGCAAGCTGCGCCAGCGCCGGCGCCGAGAAGCCGATCGGCGCTTCGATCGCCACCATCGCCACCGCCGGTCTGGGCGGCGTCGAGGGCTCCAGCGCCGGCCACGCCCATTCGGCACGCCAGGGGAGCACGACCATCGGCCCCGGCACATAGCGCGAGAGCCCGGAGTGCACCGCGCCCATCGGGCCGATTACCTCGCCCGGCGGGGGGACCGACGGGTCCACCGATCGTCCGATGCTCCATCTCGACACGCGCTGGCCGAAGGCATCGAGCAGCCCTCGGAGCGACGGGCCCCAGGCCGCCGGATCGGCGCTGAAGATGGCGACGGGGTCGGCTTCATCGATGCCCAGGGTCGAGGCGAGGTCGGGATCGACTGCGCGCATGGAGAGGGTGAGCCGTGCGCCGCTGGCCAGGAGCGGATCGAGCGTCTCGCGCAGGGCCGCGACGGAGGCGGGGTGGCCCGGCGCGCGCGTCGGGACGGGCACGGTGGCCGACCCCGCTCCGGAGGCCGCGATGGCGGTCGGGAG
This sequence comes from Phycisphaerales bacterium, assembly GCA_050182995.1. Taxonomy (GTDB): domain Bacteria; phylum Planctomycetota; class Phycisphaerae; order Phycisphaerales; family UBA1924; genus JAEUIX01. The sequence goes on from JBFXBS010000001.1 coordinate 807,661, forward strand.
CACCAGGCTCTGCGAGGGGCGGAGTTCGTCGATCACGATGCCGAAGCGCGGGTCGCGGAGGGCGTGGTCGCCGATCGCGCCCGGCGCGCCCGGGCCGCTCCCGTTGCCGTTGCTCGCCGGCGGGGGCGGCAGCACGACGACGCGCGCGTCCGCCGAGCCGATGAGCCTTCCCGCGTTGAGCACTTCGAGCGTGGCCTCGAACCAGCCGAAGGTCGCGACGGGAGGATCCCAATCGATCCGTCCGCCGCCCGGGCCCAGGGGCTCGTCGAGCGTCGCGACTTCATGCCCGTCGATGTCCCGGAGGGTGAGGCGTGCCGACATCTCCTCGCCCGTGAGGTCCTGAATCACCGCGGAGAACCGCGGCGCCGCGCCAAGGCTGACCCCGGCGCGGGGGAGCACATCGGCGTCGGCCTGGGGCGTGCGCGGCGTGCCCGAGGGCACGACCGAAGTTGGACTCGTGCGCTCCGCCACGCCCAGCGCCACGCGCGGGAGCTGCTCGACCTCGACGTCATCGAACCACGCCGAGCCGGAAAGATCTTCAGGCCAGACGTGATGATCGGGCGCGATCGGCGGGTCACGGAAACGCTCGGGCTGGAGCAGGAGCAGTTCGATCTCGATGAACGCCGCCGCACGGGAGCGTCCGGGCAGCTCCACCCGCACGGTCGTCCAGTCGGTTGCGTTGACCGGCTCGCTGCGCGATTCGGCGCCGGGGATGGGGTCGCCGCGCTCGTTGAGCAGGCGAGCCGAGAGAAACGCCCGCGCATGACGCAATCCGAGCGTCTTGACGGAGCTCGACACGGCGTACCCCACGCCGGGAAAGACCGGGACGATCGTTCCGGAGAGTCGCAGCGCCGCCGACCCGCCGCTGGTGGGCAGGACGATCGAGACGCTCCCGGTGTGAGCCGTCGAGGTGTCGTACCTCGCCTTGTTCACCAGCGGGAAGCCCGGGCGTTCACGGTCGGGCGGGTTGTGCTGCGCGCGAACCCATTGCCGAGGCACCGGCTCCGGGTTGAAGTCTTCGCGCGATGGGTCGGCCCGTTCCTCGAAGTCGAAGACGCGGACAATTCGGCCCACGGCGGCGCGACGCCCTTCCGGGGGCTCAAGTTCGTGCTCCATCTGCGGCGATCTGCCCCAACTGGCGCTGGCGAGCAGCGTCGCGATCACCACGCCCGCGACCAACCCCCGTTGTGTCTCCCGAGGACCGGTGCAGCGAACACGTACCTTCTGCGCGGCGTGCAGGTTCACGCGGTCATTATCGGCTCGCAGCGACCCCGACCCTTACCGATGGCCCGCCTGCTCGTGCGGGACCTGCTCGGGGACGTCAACGTGCATCTGCCGCGACTCGCGGGCGTCGAGGGCCACGAGCAACTCAGCCTGCCACGGGTGCGGGCCCATGAACTCGACCTCGCCGGTGGCCACGTCGTACATCGCGCCGACGATCCGAAGCTCGCCGTCCTTGACCTTCTCCCGGAGCATCGCGCTCCCGCGAAGGAGGCTGAAGACCGTCTGCCAGACGTTTTCGCGGACGGCGGCGGCGGCCAGCTCCTTGCCTTCGAGGTTCGGCTGCGTGGAGCGCGTCCGGTCGATTGCCGGCTTGATCTGGCTCACCAGCGCACCAAGCTGCCCGTGCAGCTCGGCGTTGGTCGCCGCCGCGGCCACGGCGCCGCACTTGGTGTGGCCCATCACCACGAGCACGGGCGTGCGCAGATGCTCGACGCCGTACTCGATCGTGCCCCCTTCGCTCGCGCCGGCGACGTTTCCCGCCACGCGCACGACAAACACGTCGCCCGCGCCGCGGTCGAACACGCGCTCGGTGGGCACGCGCGAGTCCGAGCACGTGAGGATCGTCGCGAACGGGTGCTGCCCCTGCTCGGCCAGGTTCATGCGGCGCTCGCCCTCGGTGTTCGGATGCGACGCGCGCCCCTTGACCCACCGGACGTTGCCCTCGCGAAGCCACTGCATCGCGGTGTCGGCCGTCGTGTTGCTTGACGACTCCGACGCGGAGCCGTGCATCGGGGCTTGAGCGGCGGGCGCTTCGCCGCTCTTGTTCGTCGCGGGCTTGGTCGCCGGCGGCTTGCCCGGGACGTTCTGGTGCGGCTTCGGCTCCGGCGGAGGCGAAGATTCAGGCATCGTCACGCGCGTCGTCGTCGACTTCGCCGGTGCGGCATGGTGGGCATCCTCATGCGGCGTGGCGGGGGTCGCCGGCGTTGTGGCCGACGCGGGCTTGGTCTCGTGCTTGGGCTCGTCCGCCGAGCCGAGGGCGATTCCCGTCGCCCCGACGGCACAGAGCATGACGCCGACCCCGAACCGAATCACAAGCGTGCGCGTGATCATCGCGATTCTCCTGGCGTTGCCCATGCTATCGGAACAAAGAAAGCCCGCCGTGAGCGCGCCGCCCCGTGCACGCGAGGCTTCAGCCGCCTGCACGGCGTGCAAGATCGTCAGGCCGCGCCGAGCAATCAGCCTCGCAGGCTGGTTCAGTTCGAATAGCGTTCGCCGCGCTCGACCAGGGCGGCAAGCCGCACCCAGAGCGACTTCCACCCCTCTTCGTGGGACTGCTGCCATTCCGGATCGAGCAGGCCGAAGGCACGGTGCGAGAGCTTCAGGCGCGTCGCCCCGGGGTCGCCCATCGGCTCAAGCGACCAGTCGTAGGTCGAGGTCACCGGCAGTCGCCCCATGCCCAGGGGGCCGTGCAGGCGGATGATCTCCGGGGCCTTGATGTAGACAACCGTGCCAAAGAGTGCCCGCGGACCTTCAGGCGACTCTTCGAAGAACCGCCCGCCCGGAAACGGCTCGAGCACCACGCGGGCGCCGCGGTCGGCGAAATGGCAGCACCACCAGCCGGCAACATCAAGCAGGCCCGCCCACGCGCGCTCGAGCGGCACGCGGAGCGTCACCTCCTGCTCGATGTGAAATGAACCCTGAACAACCTGCGTGTCGGTCGTGGCCATGGGTGAATCCTCAAAGATCGATGGGCGGGCACAGCCAGGCGCGGAGCGCGCGCGTCAAGGTGAACGGGGCTTGGAACCACGCGATGAGCCGGCGACAGGTCAACTGCCCGCGCGAACGAGATCAAAGCTCGCGTTGTGGTCGGCGAGCTTGCCGTCGGTGAACGAGCGCCAGTCCTGGCGGATGTGGTTGTTGTCGATGATGGTCAGCGTCATCTCACCCATGTACATCTGCCCGCGGGCGATGTTGGTGCCGCCGTCGAACGCGAAGACGAACACGTTGGGCGCCGTGCGCGCCACGCAGCGCATGCGCGGCTGGTTCCCCTGCGCGCAGTAGTGCGTGAGCACGAGGCCGCGCCCGTCCATGTGATACATGTTCGACATCTCGTGGGGATGGCCCGGGAACATCGTCTCGGCAAAGACCGAGCCGTTGCTCGACACGCGGCTGACGATCGCCGTCTGGCGCTGGCCGTGCTCATCGACCATCTCCCACGTGCCCGCCAGAGGCTTGAGCCGCTCGAGCAGCCCGGCCTGCGCCTGCGCGTCGTGCTCGACGTAGTGCGTTTGCGAGCCGGCCTTGCACCCGGCAAGACCAGAGGCCAGGAGTGAGACCGCCGCCGCATAGACCGCCATCTGAGCCAACTTCTTCATGGGACCTCCAGGATTTGAGACCGTGCCTCGGCACGGTCGGTGCGAATTCTACAGACGCCTTCTCAACTCCGATCAGATTGCATCATCACGTTGCCCGTCCGCGCTCGGCGTGCGCGTGCAGCCGGGCGAGCGATTCCATCGCCGCGATCAAGTCCTCCGGGCGCTCCGACGCACATGCCATTTCGACCCGTGTGCCCTCGGGCGTCGCCCGAAGGCGGAACGCCAGCTCCGCATCGTCGCGCTCGACGCGCAGGCATTGACGCGCCACGATTTCGCGCACCCGGGCGGCGTGCGGCTGCTCCGGCGCGTCGCGCGGGGGCGACGTGAGCGTGGACAAGATCAGCGTGCATGCCGAGCCCTCTCGCGGCGGCTCCTCGAAGCGCACGCAACTCCGCCAGGCGCGCGACGCCGACGGATCGGCGAGCAGATGCCAGATCGTCGCGGCATCGGCGCGAAGCCACACCGCCGCCCCGCCCCGTGCACGCGTCGGTTTCAGCGTCACTCGCTGCGTCGAGCCGCGCGCCGCCGAGCGCGGCCGCGCGACCGTTCGCTGCTCCGTCAGCTCGGACTGGTCGTGCTGTTCGAACCATGGTTCGTGAGACTCCGGCGGCGACCTGGAAGCGCCCGGGGAAACGAGCGATTCCGACGACCCCTGCTCGACGTGCCGCTTGAGACGCAGGAGCGCCGCCGCGGTCGCCGACTCGTGCTTTCCCACCCAGCGCTCGTAGACCTCGCGCAGAGGCACGGCGTTCAGGTGGTTCCAGACCTGGCGTCCCTGCCGACGCGCCAGCACCAGCCCGGCTCGCTCGAGCACATCCAGGTGCTTCATGACGGCGAACCGCGAAAGGCGCGGAAACGCCGCGGCCAGATCTCCCGTCGTCGTCGCCTTCTCGCTGAGGAGATCGATCAGGCGTCGACGAGTGGGATCGGCCAGAGCCCTCCACACACGCTCGAACCGGCGTCCATGCACATGTGACCATATGGTAACATATATTACCGGCGCTGTCAAGCGGTGTTCAAGTTTTTTGCCCAGCAGTGCCGGGGCGGTACGGCCAAACCGCTTTGGGCCAGGCGGTGGATGGGAGGATGCGGACGCGCGCGCAGATGGTGATCCCCACCTGGGTCGCGCTCGGCCCGGCGGCGAACGCGCCGTCGGAATCTGCCACGAATCGCACGTCCCAGACCTGGGCGGTGGACGGAGCCTGAGCGAGAGCTTGCATGCCGATCAAGGCTGCCGAGGCCAAGGCCGCGCAACGCCACGATCGACGGATGGGTGTGTCGTTCATGGGTGGCACCTCCTCGCGCGGTGCCCCACACTCAACTTGACGATACGACACCATGCTCGCTGGTACAACTCGTTCTCGTCAGCAGATCGAGGCCCGCCTACCGCACGTTCCCAATCCGCACCGGCCGAGCGCCCTTCGACCGGACGACCAGCCCGTTGGCCGGGACGAACTCGCACGAAAGCTCGGCCACGCCTTTCTCGAACGAGTCGCCGCCGACGTTCAGGAGCGAGAGACGGACAAGGTAACCCGGCCCGGGCGGGAGGTCGCGCCGGAGTGCCGCGGCCTGCGTTTCATCAAATGTCCAGCGCGCCAGCGGGCGTCCCTCCCGGTCGGCAAGCGTGAACCGCAGCGAGCCCGGCAGCGAGAGCGCAAACGCGTACTGCTCGTTGAAGAGGTACACGGTGGCATCAAACGTGTCGACGAAGCCGTTCCCGTCGTCGTCGGTGGTGTACGTGCCGACATTGAATGACATCGCCGTCGCCTGGATGCCTTCGGGCTGCGCGGGAATCGGTCGCGGCGGGTCGCGCGGCGGGGGGCCTTCGGTCACGCACGATGCCGACGACATCACCGCGCATGCGAGCGCGATTCGCACGGACACGCGCGCGCCCTTTCGCCGGCAGCGGCACGTCACGGACGTCTCCCTTCCGGCCGCTCGGGCGGAGGAGCGCTTGGATCCGCCGGCGGTTCATCCGGGTTGGGCGGGTCAGTCGGCAGCCACTTCATCAGCTCGCCGGGCTTCGAGAGATTGCGGATTTCATCATCGCGCAGATCGCGCTCGAACTGCACCGAGCCCGGCTCCGACGAGCGGATCACCCTCGGCGTGAGCAGCACGAGCAACTCGGTCTTGGTCTGGCTGGTCCGGTTCGACTTGAACAGCTCGCCCAGGAGCGGGATGTCGCCCAGCCCGGGCACCTTGGTCTTGCGCTCTTCCTCGCGGTTCTGGATGAGCCCGCCGAGCACGATCGTTTCGCCGTCCTTCACGGTCACGACGGTTTCGACCTGCCGTCGGGTGATGATCGACGATTGCACGTTCTCGGTGATCTGCGTGACGCGGTCGGAGAGCGCCGAGATCTCGGGCTTGACCTCCATGCGGATGTAGCCATCTTCGGAGACCGAGGGCGTGACGACGAGGATGATGCCGACATCCTCGCGGCGGACGCGCGTCTGCGTGTTGCCGTTGGAGAATGTCTCGACCGAATCGGCCAGCCCGATGTTCTCGCCGACCTGGAAGCGCGCGTTCTCGTTGTTGCGGACCGTGAGCTGCGGGCGCGAGAGCACTTCGAGCCGCCCCTGCGCCTCGAGCGCCCGCACGAGCAGCTCGAAATCGATCGACGAGACGGAGAAGTTGGGGACACCCAGGGCCGTGCCGATCGGCGAGCCGGCGCCGAGGAACGTGCCGCCGTACATGTCGCCGCCGAACGGGCCGACGCGCGCCTCGACCCCGAACTGACCTGATTGATCGAGCGTGACCTCGGCGAGGAGCACCTGGATCAGGACCTGCGGCGGGGTCGAGTCGATCTCCGCGATGATCGCCGCCACTTTCTCGCGGTAGCGCGGCGAGACGGAGACGAGCAGGCTGTTGCTCTTCTCATCGCCCTGGACGACCACCTCGCGTTCGAGCTGGCCGACGAGCGAGCCGACGCGATCCGGCCCGAGCAACTGGCGCACGCGATCGGATTCCTCTCGGAAGTAGCTTCGGAGGGTCGTGGCGGCCTCGGGCGCCTTGGCGTTGCGCAGACGCACGGTCAGGTTCTCGCGCTCGTTGATCTCGCGCGCATCGAGCCGCATCACCACCTTGCGCACTTCCTCGATGTACTCCTTCGTCGCGGACACGATGAGCGAGTTGGTCCGCGCATCGACCGTGATCGAAAGCTGCTGGCGCTCGTCGAGCGTGGGGTAGAAGGTGCCCTCGCCCGGTGCGGGCGGGCCGGCGACCCCGTCTCCCGCCGGCACGTCGCCCGAGCGCTCGGGCACGAGCACGAGCGAGTTGCCCTGCTGGCGCAGGTTGAACAGCTCGCGCAGCACGGTCGCCATCGCCCGCGCGTCGGCGTGCTGGAGTTCGAAGATCTCGATCTCCCGCGCGCCGGCGGCCGATGTATCGATGTCGTTCACGAGCGATTCGATGAGCACCATGAGCTGCGACGGCGCGTTCACGACCACCGAGTTGGTCCGCGGCTCGGGCGTGAGCGTCACCTGCTCATGCACGGCGCCGCTGATCTCCGCCTCTGTCGGCGCGCGGCCCAGCTCGTGCTCCCGCTGCTCGCGCACAAATCGCAGGACGAGCGCCTGACGCTGACCCAGCGAGCCGCCGCCGGCGATCGAACGACCGGCGAGCACGTTCTGCAGCAGCCGCACGACTTCCACGCAATCGGTCTTCTTGAGTTCGATCCGCTTGATCTCGGTGACCGCCGTCACCGGCGCGCCGTCGAGCCGCGTCACCAGGACCCGAATCGCCTCGATGTCGGTCGGCGTACCCGTGACGACCAGCGCGTTGAGCCGCTGATCGGGCGTGATGCGCACTGCGTCGGGTCCGCGGTCGCGCGCCGCCTTCTCGGCGTAGAGCTGCCGCACCGCCTCGGCGATCTGATCCACGCGCGCCGAACGCACGGGGATCACTTCGAGCACCTGCGCCGCCGCCAGCGCCTCGGCCCCGCGCCCGAGCACCTCCACCAGTTGCCGGACGATCGCCAGGTTCTCGTCGCTGCACGCGACGATGAGCGAGTTGGTCGAAGGCTCGGCCTGGATGGAGAACGTGTCGCGCGTCGCGGGGATTCCGCCGGCACGCGCTGCCGAGTCGATCCGCTCGCGCATGAGTTGGGCGATCCGCGGGGCAAGCTGGGCGGCGTTGCCCTGGCCCACGGGGATCACGTGCAGGTTGACCATCGCGTGGGCGCCGTCGCCGTCGAGCTGCTTGATCAGGCTCTCGACGATCGCAAACGAGCGCGGGCTCGTGGAGATCACGACCGAGTTTGTGCGCACGTCCGACGTGATCGCCACGTCGTCCTCGGCCCGCAGCGTCCCTGTCTGCACCTGCTGGCGGAAGATCTCCCGGAGCATCCCGGCGACACGGTCGGCCGCGGCGAACTGGAGCGTGAAGAGCCGCACCGTGTTCGCGGCGCTCGCCGCCGGCACGTCGAGCATCTTCACCAGTTCGCGAATGACGCTGATGTTCGCCGTGCTGCCCACGACGACGAGCGCGTTGGTCGCGTCCTGCGCCGTGACGACGAGCGTGGACATGCCCGCGAAGAGATCCGATTGCAGGCGCGAAGCCGGGTCGCTCGGATCCTTGCCCTCCTGCAGGATGGAGAGCCGCCCCACGGCTCGCTGCAGCGCCGCGGCCTCGGGCGTCTCGCGCAGGCCGCGCACGAACACTTCATTGAGCGTCTGCGCCATCCGTCGCGCGTCGGCGTGCTCGAGGCGGATCACCGCCGGCTCCACCCAGCCCGCGCCCTTCTCCGTGTCAAGCTGGCTCACCATCACCTCGACCAGCGCCACCGCGTCTTCCTGCGCGGCGATGATGAGCGTGTTGGTCCGATCGTCGACGGTCACGGCGACCGGCGACATGAGCGACCGCCCCGAAGCCGTCGTCGGCTCCCCGCGGATCTGCGTCCCGGGGAGCGTCCGCAGCCGATCGGCCTGCGCGAACAGCTCGCGGATCACGATCGCCAGCCGCTGGGCCGACGCGATCTTGAGCGGGTACAGCCGCACCGTGATCGCTTCGCCGATGGGCAGCTTGTCGAGCATGCTCACCAGCTCGCGCAGCGCCGCCACGTTTTCCTTCGACGACGACACCACGATCGAGTTCGTCTGCGCCTCGGCGAGGATGTGAATCGGCCGCGCCAGGTCGATCGTGAACGCCGGGCCGTTGTCGCCCGGGTCGCGCTGAATGTTCAGCCGGCGGATCTGCTCGAGCAGCGCCCGGGCGGGCGCCGAGCTGGCGTCGGCCGCCGCCGTGCGGAGCATGCCTTGGATCGCTGCCGTCACCTGTTGTGCCTGGCCGGCCCGCAGTCGCACGACGGCCGTCTGCTGGTCGGCAAACGTCGGCGACGCGTCGAGCGCCTTGACCAGCGCCGCAACGGCGATGATGTCCTGCGGGCTCCCGGCGACGGCGAGCGCTCGTCGCGTCGAGAGCACGGTCACCGTGACCGGCTCGGACACGATGCCCGGACGATCGGCCGGCGGCGGCCGCGTCACGCCGAGCTGCTCCACGAGCCGAGCGATGTCCGCCGGCGCGTTGTTCTCGATGTCGACGATCTGCACGGTCTGCCCGAGGCCCGGCACCATCTGCGCGCCGTCGCCCGCCCCGCCCGCCCCCGCCTGCAGGGCGTCGAGCTCTTCCGCCACGCGCTTCACCTGCTCGAAGATCTTCTCGCTGCTGGCGATGACCAGCGCGTTGGTCGTGCGGTCGACCTCGACGGCGAGCGTTTCTCCGCCCTCGCGCGCGACGTTCGCAAACGTCGTGCGGATCGTGAGCGCCACGCGCGCGGCGGGAACGTGCTTGAGCGCCAGCACACGCACCTGCGCCCGCGACTTGTCGCCCTCCTGCTGCAGCGACTCGGCCATCGCCGCGATCTGGGCGAACTGGCTCTCTTCGCAGCGGATGATGAGCGTGTTCGACTTGTCCTCGCCGACGATGACCAGCGACCGCGGCCCGGTGCGCCCGCCGGCGCCGGCCGTTTCGGCAAACGCCGAGCGAAGGGACTGGGCGATCTGGCTCGCCGGACCGATCCGCAGCGGGATCACCCGCGCCTCGGGCAGCCGAGCCGAGTCCGGCACGTCGAGCTGAGCGATCAGCGCGCGGATCCGCTCCACCTGTTCGCGTGCCGCCCCGATGATGAGCGAGTTGGTCAGCGGCTCTGCCGTCACCGTCACCCGGTCCATGGCGTCGATCAGCGTCGACGGCGCCTCGGGCCAGAACTCGCCGCGCTGGCGCCGCTCCTGCTGCCGGGCGCGCTCGCGCTCGAGCTGCGCCTGCAGCGGGGCGGCGAACGACTCCGACAGCGCCCGCGCCAGCGACGTCGCATCGGCGTGCTTCAGCGCCACGATCTCCAGCCGGCGAGACGTGTCATACTGCTCGTTGTCCAGCTTTTCGAGCAGCGCGCGAATCCCCGGCCATTCGCCCTGGTCCGCCGAGATCACCAGGCTCCGCGAGACCGGATTGGCGATGACCGTCACGTTCCGTGCTCCGGGCGTTGCCGCCTCGGGCGCAAACCGGCCGTAGAACACCTCGAGCGCGCGGGCGGTCTGCTCGGCGTCGGCGAACTTCAGCGCGACGAACTCCGTCGTGCGCTCCGCCTCGTCGCGCGTGTCGAGCTGCGACACGATTCGCCGCAGCTCGTCGAGCTGATCGGGCGCCGCCGAGAGCAGCAGCGTGTTGTCCTGCATGCCCGACGAAATTGCCGGCGGCGTTTCTCCGGGGGCATACTGGCGGCGACCCATGAGTTGGCGCAGCGTGAGCGCCACGTCGCCCGCGTCGGCGTGCTCGAGCTTGAGGCGCACGAACTCCTGGGCCCGCGTCGGCTGCGCATCGAGCGCATCGATCTGCTCGCTCACAAGCCGGATCGCTTCGTCCGAGCCTGTCAATAGCAGCGAGTTGGTCCGGCGCACCGGCGTGACCCGCACCTTCACCGTCTTCGGGAGCGCCGCCGTGAGCGACGCCGCCACGTCCTCGGCCCGGGCAGTCGAAAGCGTCACGGTCACGATGCGCGTCGCCTCGCTCGTCGGCGGCTGGTCGAGCTGGCGCACAAGCTCCGCCACGCGGTTAAACAGCTCGCCGGGCGCCGACACCATGAGCGAGTTCGTGCTCATCTGCGGCGTCACAATCACCAGCCCCTCGCGCGCCGCGAGCGTCCGCGGAAACTGCTCGCGCAGCGTGTTGGCCACTTCCGCCGCGTCGCTGTTCCTGAGCGTGAAGAGTTCACGCGTGCGGCCCTCGCCCTCCGGCGGCTGGTCGATCGTCTCGAGCAGCCCGCGCACGGTGTCGAGATCTTCCTTCACGCCCGAGGCGATCAGCACGTTCCCGTCCCGAAGACCGATGAGTGTCGGCCCCGCCTCAGCCGCCCCGGGCGCGGCTCGGGCCCGGAAGAACTGCGTCAGGCTCTGGGCCACACGATCGGCGGCGGCATAGCGCAGCGTGAGCGTCGCCATCTCGCGTCCCTGGCCCACGTCCCGATCGAGCTGCGCCACGTACCCCTGCGCCAGGTCGAGCCGCTCGGCCCGGCCGATGAGCACGATTGTCCGCGTGCGCGCGTCAACCTCGACGCGCACGCCCTCGACATCGCTCGATTGCCACGGACGCCCGGGCCGGTTCATCGCCCCGGCCACCGCCGACGCCACCACGCGCGGGTCGGCGTGCTCGATCCGCACGGCACGCATCGTCACCTGCGCCCCCGGCGCCGCGGGCGTATCGAGCGACCGGATAATCCGCTCCGCCTGCTCGAAATTGTCGCCCTGGCCGATCATCACCACGCTGTTGGTGCGCTCGTCGAAGTCGAACACCAGCAAGTCGGGCGGCGGACCATCCGCACGCATCTGGGCCGCCGTCATCGTCGTCCAGCGGAGCTGATTCAGGATCGCCTCGACGGTCTGCTTGATGTCGCTCACGCGCGCGTGGGCGAGCGGGACCGCGAGAAACTTGAGGTCGCGCGCCGCCGCGGGCGCATCGAACCGCTCCACCAGCGACTGCACCTGGGCAAAGTCATCATCCGGCGCGGCCACCACAAGCGTGGCGCTCCGTCGATCACCCACGATTGCGATCCCCGGCCGGCGCCGCTGCCCCGGGCGCGCGTTCATCTCCGCGCGCTGGTCGAAGAACTGCCGCAGGCTTGCCGAAACGGCAACGGCGTCAGCACGTTCGAGCTTGATCGACCGCACGGGGAGCGCCCCCGCCGTTTCCTGCCGATCCACCTCGCTCACGATCCGCTTCACTTCTTCCGCCTGCTCGGGCGTGCCGCGGAACACAAAGAGCGATGCGTCATCGCTCGCCGAGATCACCAGCCGCCCTTGCCGCCCGGGGTCGCGCCCTGCCACCACGGCCTCGACAATCCGCTGCACCGTCGACGGGCGGGCCACCTGCAGCGGAATGATCGTCACGGTCGAGCCGTCGTCCGCGAGCGGCCGGTCAAGCTCCGCGAGCAGCTTCTCCGTTTGCCGAAGCTGCGCTTCGCTCCCGGTCACGAGGATCGAGTTCGTCCGGTCGTCGCCGAGGTATCGCGCCCCCGGCGCTTGACCGCTGCCGCCCATGCCCTGCCGCACCGCGTCCATCGCCGCCTGCATCGTCCGCGCCGCCTCGCTCGCCTTCGCGTTCTTCAGTTCGAACACGCGGATCGCCAATCGATCGCTCTGCGGCGACTGATCAATGAGCGCGATGAACCGATCGAGCAGGCCGATCGCCGGCGCAGGCGCCGCGACGATGAGCGATGTGCCCGACGGGTCAGCCGTCATCCCGATCGTCGACGGATCGATCACCACGGGCGTCGCCGCGGCTCCATCGGCCCCGGGGACCGCGAGCGCCAGCGATCGCACCCGCCGCGCCTGAAAGCCTTCGGGCCGCGAACGGAAAAGGTCTCGCGCCGCCTGCAGCGCTCCCCCCGCCGACACATTCTGCAGGGGATACACCTTCACCGTGAGTGCGCGGCTCTCCGTCGCGCCCGGGTCCATGAACGCCACGAGCAGTTCGGAAACTACCCTGAAGTCCGTCGCGTTTGCCGAGATCACCAGCGACGTCGCCTCGGGGTCGGTCTGGATCGTCACGCGGCCGGTCATTCCGCCCGGGTTGTCCGGGCTCTCGCGCCCAAGCTGGTTGACGATCGCGTTGAGCACATTGGAAATCGCGCGGGCGTCGCTCAGTTCGGGAAGCTGCACGATCCGCACGCTCGTCGGCTCCGCCGGCGCCTGCCGCTGAATCTCCGCCGCCAGCGCCGCCACCTGGTCGATCGCCCGCGCACCGCCGACGACGATCAGCGAGTTCGAAACCGGATCGACGGCGATCGTGACATTCGGCGCATCCGCCGCGGCGGGCGCCGCCGCCGGCGCGTCGGGCTGCACCGCGGGCGCCGCCGGCATTCTTCCTGCACCTTCCGTGCCCTCGGGCTCACCCGCCCAACTCAGCGCACTCGCCACGATCGTCCGAGCGATCACCGGCAGACCCCGGTCACCGCTCGAATCGCGCATCGCGCCCGGCTTCGGGTCCTTCTTCTCGCCGCCGGTGCGCTTGAGCAGTTCATCCGCGGAGATGACCTCGACCTTCACCCCGCCGCGCTGCTCGAGCATGCGCTGCAGCGTCTCCGCCACGAGCTTCGCGTCGGCACGCGATCGATCGATCGGGATCATGCGCATCTGCTGATTGCTCGTGAGCGCCGCTTCGTCGAGCGCTCGAACAATTTCCGCGGCCGACTCCAGCACCGCCCGCGGCGCCGAGACGATGAGCACGTTGCTCGTCGGGTCGCCGGCGACTTCGACCAGGGTCGCCGGATCGACACCCGCGCCGGGCCACCCCGCGCCGCCGCCCGCGCCCTGCAGCTCGCGCGCCCGCCCGACGAGCACCGGCCGCAGCACCGCCGCCACCGCCTCCGCCCGCGCGCCCGTGAGCGTGAACACGCGCAGATCCGTCGCCGGCCGCTCCGGCTGCGTGTCGATCTCGCCCAGGATCTTCTCGATCCCGGCGAACGCTTCCGCCGGCGCCGTGATGATGAGCGAGCGGCTCACCGGCTCGGCGCTCACGTGCACCGCCTGAAGCTGCCCCGCCCCGACCCCGGGCATCGCGCCGCTGGCGATGACCGAGCGGATCGCGTTCGCCGCGGCGTCAAGCTGCGCCCGCTGCACGCGATAGGTTCGCACTTCAACGCTCGCCGTCACCTGCTGGCTGTCGAGCTGCTTCACCAGCGCCTCGAACGCGCCCATCTTGTTCAGCGTCGCGTCCACGATCAGCGAGTTGGTCGTCCGATCCGCCCGCACCACCACCTCCTTCGGCGGGCGCCGCTCGGGCAGCGGCTGGCGCGTCCGCGGATCGACCGGCATCGGCGGCTCCGGATACATCTGGTCGATGGTCCGCGCCAGCTCCTCCGCCTGCGCGTGCTTGAGCGGGAAGATCCGGATCTCGCGCCCGCGCGCATCGAACACGCGCAGACCGTTCAGCTCCGTCACCAGCTTCTCGATCTCGGGAAACACCTCCGGGTGCGCCGCCACCAGCAGCGTGTTGGTCACGCTGTCGGCGCTGATCTCCACCGGCTGCGCCGCCCGCTGCTCGTTCGGCCGCGCCGCGTACTGCGCGCTCAGCGTCGCCGCCAGTTGCGCCGCGTCGGTCGTCTCAACCCGCAGAATCCGCAGCGGCGGGCGCTCCGGCGCGGAGCGCGCGTCCAGGTTCCGCGCGAGCTGCTCCACCACCGTCATCTGCGCCGGCTGCCCCACGACAAGAATCGCATTGATCGCCGGCACCGCTTCGACCGCCGGCGCCGGGCCCGCCTCGCCCGTGAGCGGGCGCACGCTCGCCGCCATGTCGCGCAGCGTGCCCGCGAGTTCCGGCGCCTTGGCGTTGCGCAGCTCGATGAGCCGCACCTGCCGCGAGCCCGACCCCGCGACCCCGTCGAGCCCCGACACCGCCTCCTCGATGGCCTTGAACTGCTCGGGCAGCGCCCGCACGATGAGCTTTCCCAGCTCATCCACCGCCTCGATCTCCGGCGCGACATACTCGCTCCCGTCGCGCGGCTCCAGCATCGACCTCGCCAGACGAGCAAGCGCCGGCACGACCTCGCTCGGGCGCGATTTCGTCACGTCAAGCGTCCGCGTCTCGCGATCCACCCGCACGTTCTGCTGCGCCGAGCGCAGCATTTCACTCGTCGTCGCGATCGCCCCGCGCGAGCCCGCCAGCGTGATCGTCCGCGATTCCGCGTCCACGATCACCGTCACCGGATCATCCTCCGCGCGGCCCGTGAGCCCGTACAGCTCGTTCACCTTCCTGGCCAGTTCCGCCGGGTCGCCCGCCGACACGCGCACCTGCCGCACCTCGCGCTCGCTCTTGGGCTCAACGTCGATCGCCCTGAGCATCGTGCTGAGCATCTCGACATCCGCCGTCGGACCCGAGGCAATGAGCCCCTTTCCATCCGGCGCGGGCACGAAGCGCAGCACCGCCGCCTGCCGCGCCGAGAGCAGCCGCGACAGCACCGCCTGCGCCGCGTCCGGGCGCACGTGCTTCAGCGGCACCACCCACGCGACCGCCTCCGAGCGCGCCGCGCGCACGCCGCCCGGGAGCGCCGTCGACGCCGCGTCTGGATCAAGCTCCGCCAGCAGCGCCGCCGCCTGCCGCGTCTGCGCGGGCGAGCCCACGATCGAGATCTTGCCCTGCGCCGTCAGCGGCAGCACCGTGGGCCGCGTCCGCGCCGGCTCACTCTGAAAGAGCTGCCCGATCTTCTGCGCCGCCTCGTCGGGCGACGCCGCCCCCAGCGTGAAGGTCACCAGCTCGCGCGATCCGTGCCCGGCTTCGCCGCCTTCGACATCGAGCAGCGCCACGACTTCCTCCACCGTCCGCAGTCGTGCCGACGGCCCCACGGCGATGATCGAGTTCGTCCGCGCGTCCGGCTGAATCGAGATGCCCTGGAAGTTCTCCTCCTGCACCACGCGACGCCCGCCGTCCTTGTCGATCACCACCGTCGTCTGCTTCTCCGCCACGAGCCCCTTGAGCGCCTGGAACACCGCGGCCGCTTCGGCATGCTTGAGCGGAAAGAGCTTGAACTCCGAATCCGCCGCCGGCTTGCTGTCCAGCGCCGAAACGATCTGGTGCACGCGCCGCGCCTGCGCCGCCGTGTCCACCACGATCAGCGCGTTCTGCTGCGGCAGCGCCGTGATCGCGCCGATCCCCTTGGTCACCAGCGATGAGAGCTTCTCCGAAAGAAGTGTCGCTGTGCTGTTGTTCAGCGGCAGCACAAGCGTCACGATGTCCGCCGCCCCCACGCTCTCGGGCACCTGCCCCACGAACTGCCGCGAGCGCGCCTTGGCGTCCTCCAGCTTCGACAGCAGCAGGTAGTTCCCCTCGCGCCGAAGCTGCAGCCCATGCATCCACAGCATCCGGTTCACGATGTCGAGGCTCTCCTCCAGCGTGTACTCCGACCCGCTGATGAACGTCACGGGCGCCGCCGGCGGCGCCGCCTCCTGGATCACCGGCAACCCCGTCTGCCGCGCCATGAAATCGACCACCATGTCCCACGGCGTGTTCTTGAAATTGAAACTCAGCGGGCGATCCGCCGCCGGCGCCTCGGGCGGCGCGGCTGGCGCGGGCTTCCCCTCAGGCTGTGCGGGCTTCACCTCGAGCACCGCCGGCTTCGCCTCCGACGCAGGCACCGGAACTTCCGCCTTTGGCGCCTCGACAGGCGCGGCCTCGCCGGGCGCGCCCGTTGGCGCAGGCGCAGGCGCCGCCCCCGTCTCCTGGGCCTGCACAGGCATCACCTGCCCCGCCGCCAGGATCAGCATCGTCGGGAGAATCAGCTTGCCCGTTGTTCGGTTGCCGCGCATCAACGCACCTCCGTGCTGCTCAACTCACTTGCTTCCGCCCGCGCGAACCAACATCCGACCGCGCCGGCCTCCCGCGCGTTCACCCACTTCGCCCCCCCCCACACCCTGCACAGGCACAGTCTACCGATTCACGACCCGACGGTCCTGCAGCGTCTGGGACAGGGCAATCTCGTATTCCTGGTTCCCGATCCGAAGCCGCGCTCCCTCCCCGTGCGATCCCACAAACACGGCGTCCATCACCGTCTGCCCCACCGACAGCATCAGCCGCTCGCCCGTCCGCTCATTCACCAGCCACAACTCCGGCCCTGTCCGACCCCGCACAATGGCCGTCACCCGCCACTCCCCATACGGCTGACCCGGCGCCGGCTCCGGCGGCGGCGGAGCGCTCGCCTGCACCGGCTCGGGCGCCGGCGCCATCGGCTCGCGAAACGCATTCTTCGCGACCAGAAACTGCACACGCCCCATCGTCTCCGGTCCAGGCCGCGTCCATAGCGCCTCTACCGGCTTCAGGGGTACATCCGGCACGAACACCGTCGTGAGCTTCAGCGTCAGGTTCACTCGCGCGCCCCGGTTCTTCCCTGTTCCGACCGGGGTCAGCGACACCGAATCCACCCGCGACGCCCACGCCTGGCTCTGCACCGTCACCAGCGCTCGCATCGCCTGCTCCAGTGTCCCCGTGCCCTGCAGCGTCGCCGACATCGTCCAGAAGTCGGGCCGATCGCGCAGGCCCCGCGGGAGGCCGCGCGCGAACTCGATCGCCGTCGCGCTCCCCTGCGTCGACGGGTTCTTGAGCGCCTGCGCCTCCTGCGTCGCCACCGACGGCCCCGCCAACCCGCACTCATCCGCGATCGCGTTGAGCGCCGAACGCAGCGACGCGCTCACCGATTCCTCCGTCACCCCCAGCGCCCCCGCCGCCAGCTCGCCCAGCCGTTTGCGCTGCGCTCCCTGCTCGGCGAGGTCGCGCTCCATCTTCTGAATCTCGTCCTCATACCAGGTGATGTCGCTGTCCAGCAGCCCGCGCTGCGCGAAGAACTTCGCCGCCCACCATCCCGCGCCGCCCAGCACCAGCGCGCTCCCCGCCAACCCCACGCCCACCCGGATGAGTTTCGCGCGGTTCATGTCCGACCCCCGCTCCCCGCCCCCGCGGCATCCGTCGTCCCGCCGGCGCCGCGCAAGCGCTCCCCCGCCGGCGAGCTCTTCGCTCCATTCCCTCCGCCGCCCCCACCCCCCCCACCCCCCGCTCCCGCCTCGCCCGGCACGCCGATCCCCGTCGTCAGCACATACTCAAAGTGGTTCGGCACGTCCGCACCGCGCGTCTCCACCTTGTACGTGCTGTCATTCTGAATCCGCTCGCGCAGCTCATCCGCCACCGCGCGCCCCTTCGACGACCCCGAGATCTCGATCGTCACCGTCGTCGCCGGCCGCCACTTCCCCTGCACAAACCGCTTCCCCGAATCCTTCGGCAGGTCGAACGCCACAAACCCCGCCATCGATCCGCGCAGCTCATCCAGCGTCGCCAGGCGCGTCTCCGGCAACTGCGCCGTCACCAGGTTCAGGTGCGCGATCCAGTCGGCCCGATTCGCCAGGTACCGCTCCAGAAACTCGACCCGCGCTCGCTCCCGCAAATACATGTGGTGCTTGCGCCGAACCTCCTCATGCCGGTTCCGCAGCAGCGACGCCTCCGTCTCCCGCCAGGAGATCTCCCGGCTCGTCCACGTATACGCCGCCCCGACGCACAGCACCCCCGCCAGCATGCCGACCAGCGCCACGCGCCGACGCCGCGACGCCACGTCCACCGGCCTCCGCGGCGACACGAAGTCCAACGCCTCGCGCTCCTCCTGCGCCAGCAGCCCCGCCAGCGGGAGCGCCGCCGCTCGCTCCACCGACCCCAGCGTCTGCGGCAGCGTGATCGACGCGGGCGGCACGATCATCCGCGCGGGCATCTCGAGCCCCTCTCCAAGCCGCGCCGCGCACCGCGCCGCAAACTCGTCATCCCCCATCACCACGATCTCTTCGATCTCCGACGACTCCGCCGCGACTCGATAGCTCATCCACGTCCGCCGCGCCTCGACCAGCAGCGCCGCCGCCGCCGCGTCGATCTGCTCCGGGTCCGCCGGTCGTGCGCACTCGATCCCGCGCGCAAACATGAGCCGGCCCTGCTCGACCACCACCAGCTCAATCGCCCCCGGGCCGACCGCCACGCCCATCACCGCGCCCGTGCGCCCCAGCGCCACCGCATGCAGCACCCACGCCGTGCCTTCAGCCAGCAGCCCCACGCGACGGAGCCTGATTCCCGCTGCGTCCGCCACCTGCATGCGCCACGCCAGCCGCTCCGCCGGAAGCGCCGCCGCCAGCACCGCCGACCCTTCGCCGACGCCCGCCTCGCCCGGCAAACCCGCCCGTTGGCCATCCATCGGCACGAAGTCGATCGCCGCCGAGTCACCGGCAACCGGCAACTGCCTCACCATCTGCAGGCGCACGAGCCCCGGCAGCTCCGACATCGACGCCCCCGGCGGCACCACGATCCGCTTCACCGCCACCTCTCCGCGCGCCGCCGCAAACACCACCCCGCGCTTCGCCGCCGCGAGCATCTTCGCGCCCTCAAGCTCCCTGGCGACCCACGCACCCACCCCCTTCGCATCCGCGGCCTCAACGTCTGCCGGTCGACGCGCGACCAGGCACCGCACAACCTCCACGCCGCGCCCGCCCTCGCCCGCACGCGACTCGATCGCGCTCAACCACGCGCCATCAATGTGAATCGCCACCGGCGATCCGCGCACGCTCATCGCCGTCCTCCCTGCGTCGTCCACCGCCCCACGCGCCCCGACACATTCGAAGCCCCCGATCCGCCCGACCCCCCGGTCCCCGTGCGCGCCGCAGCACCCGAGGCAGTCGCCCCCTGCTCCACCGGCCCGGCGGGCGCCGCTTCGCTGCCTGCCGCCGCACGCGCCGTCTCCGGTCCGCCCTGCTCCGCCGTCCTCGCGACCGTCGCGCTCGACGACCCCTCGCGCGCAAGCGCCCACGCATCCAGCCACTGTGCCGCCGGCAGGTTCGTCACGTCTCGAAGGTACGCCACCCGCGGGACCATGTCACTCACGTCCAGCACCGCCTCGAGCACCACGCGATCCCGCAACGCGCCCGCCGCCGGGTCTTCTCCCTCGCCCGACTCCGTCCCGACCGCATCACCTGATCCGTCTTCACTCCCCGACACGACCCCGCTCTCGACCACCACGCGCCACTGCATGCAGCGCGTCGAGAGCCCGTCGATCGCCGCCGCCAGTTGCTCCACGCTCAGCACCTCGCGCTCCAGCAGCCACGCCAGGCTCCCTCGCGCCTCGCCCTGCACCTGGTCCCGCGCAGTCACGATCCGCCGCGCCGCGTCCGCATCCAGTCCCGCGAGCGATTCGAGCACCTCCGCCGGCGCCTCGTACACGCTCACCACGCCCGTGCGCACCGGCGCCTTCCCCACCATGCACGAGTCCACCACCCGCAGCGCCTCCTCCGGGAACACGCCCGCACCAACCAGCCGCTCAAGCAACTCCCCCAAACTCGCCGGCGGCCGCACGCCCGCGCCCCCTTCCCCGGCAGAGGCCGCTTCGCCACCTCGCGCCGCGCCGGCCTGCCCCATCAGCGGCCCGACGCGCCCCGCCAACTCCCGACCCAGAATTCGCACACCCTCTCGCCGCGCCGCACGCGTCCACCCGCCGCTGATGTCGATCCGGGCTTCGCCCGCGTGTCGCCCGCCGCACACCTGCGGGTCGAAGCTGAACACCGTCAGGCGCTCGAGCAAGCCGCGCCGCGCCCGATCCGGCGCGGGCGTGCCGACTTCGCTCACCCCCGCCGCCGATCCGCTTCCGCTCGCCGAGACGCTCGCCCATCCCGGCAGAATGGCCACCTCTCCGAGGCTCCCGAACGCGCGCCCCCGCCGCGCCGCCGCGATCTCCGCCGCCAGCCCCGGGCCGAGCCCCGCGCGCGCCAGTGTCTCCGTCGTCGCCGAGTTCACATCAATCGCGCCCGATTCGCCGACCGCTTCCCGCCCCTCGATGCGCACCAGCCGGAAGACGCCGCGCTCACCCGAGCCGCCGCGCGTCCCCAGGATCTGCTGCTCGCCCATCCACCGCGGGCGCTCGCCCCGCAGGAGCGCCTCGCGCTGTCCCGCCAGGTCCCCGAGCAGGGCCTGAACGCCCGACCACGCCAGCGCTCTCGATTGCGCCCGCCGCGCCGCCGCCGCGCTCGCCGCCCGCTGGGCCGAGGCATAGAACAGCGCCGCCGTCGACGTCAGCGCGCACAGCGCGATCACCACGAGCACGACCGCGAGAATCATCCCGCGCCGCGTGCCGCTCGCGCCGCCCTCGCTCGCCGCCGTCGTTGATACGCGCCTCACGCCGCACCCCCCGCGCTCAGCCCGCCGTCGGGGATGGCGATCACCCGCACCCGGTCCGGCGCGCCGCGCCGCGGCTCGCCCGTCGCCTCATCCTCCACCGGCGCGTTCCGATCCGCCGTCGCGCCGCGCTCCCCGCCCCCGCGCCGCGCCCAGATCGCAATCTCGATCGCCGCCGGCAGCCCCGCTGCTTCCAGGCTGTCGAACCGATCTCGCCACGCCGACCCGTCGAAGTACCGAAACCGTACCTCCTCCACGTCCTCGGCGATCGCGCCCGGCGTGCCGCCCGGCCGCCCATCCATCCCCGGCCCCGCGGGCCAGCGCACGATCCTCAGCCCGCGCGCGGCTCGCTCCTCCGCCGCGTCGGACGCCGTCCCGGCTTCCCCCTCCCCCGCACCGCCCGGCGCGACCGCCGCCGCGCCCCCGCCGATCAACTCATACCGCGCCCCGATCAGGTCCGTCGGCTGCTGCGCGCCCGCGCCCGCCTCGATCTCCTCGGGCGTGGCGCGCCGGGCCGCGTCGGGCCCGCTCAGCCACACCCCGCGCGAGAGCACCGTGAGCGACGTTGCGTCGCCCTTCACTCCCGCTCCCAGCGCCGAATCGCCCGCGATGCACGCCAGCAGGTCGCTCTCGAGCCGCTCGATCACGCCGCCCAGCGCCTGCGCACGCCTCGCCTCGCGCATGATCCGCTCCCGCGAGTCGCTCACGCCCCACAGCAGCGTGATCATCCCGAGCATGAGCAGCGTGATGAGCGCCAGCGCCAGCATCACCTCCATCAGCGTGAATGCGCGCGCTCGGCTCATGGCTGGCCTCCTTCGCCCGCGCCCTCGAGCGCCGCGTCTCCCGCCGCCGCGCCCGCCGATTCCGGCCGCCCCGCCCGCACCAGTTGCTTCAGCGTGTAGCTCGCCGTGCCTGTCGCGCCTCCGCCCGCGTCCGGTTCGTCGCTCGCCTGCGCGATTCCCGCGCCGCGCCACGTCGCGCGAATCTCGATCAGCACCAGCCCCGCCGTGCCCCACGGCTGCGTCTGCACCGAAAGCTCATACCGCGAAGTTCCCGCGTTCTCGCGCGGCTCGATCGGCGCCGCGAGCGACTCGGGCCACGCGCGCACCGGGCCATTGAGCGACTCCGCCGACGCCGCACCGGATTCAATGAGCGCCATCGCCGATCGCGCCAGGTCCACGAGCCGTTCGCGCTGCCGCGCGTGCCCCTGCGCTTCCACCCCGTCCCGAAGCACCGAGTACACGATCGTCGCCGCCAGCGCAAAGATCACGACCGCCAGCGCCGCCTCCAGCAATACAAGCCCCCACCGCCGCTCTCGCGCCGTCCGGGTCCTCCTCCCCGTCGCCTCGTCGGCGCGCGCTCCCCTCATCGACCCTCCTCGGCCCCCGCTTGCTCGGCGCCCCTCACCCCCGCGCGCGACGCACCAGTCCGCGCTTTCATGATCACCCGCCCGCTCACCGGCTCGATCCCCACTTCCAACGCTCGCCCCGCCGAATCCACCAGGAACCGCGGGCCCGGCCACACCGCTTCACCATCCGGCAGAAACACCGCCATCAGGATCCCCGCGCGCGGCTCCGCATCAAACATCCCCACCCGCGCCGCCGGTCCCTCCGGCCTCGCCACGCTCTCAACGCTCGCTGCCGCGGGTTCGATTCCGTCCGCCCCCGGCTCCGGCACGCGCTCGATCACGCTCACCCCCGCCGGCAGCGTGCAGGTCGCCGACACCACACCCGCGGCGCCCATCCCGCTCGGCCCGGTCGTGCGCGACGCGCGCGTCGAGCGGCTGGCTGTCGCCTCGCCCTCGGCCCCCCCAGACTCAAACATCGGCTCCTGCTCCGCACCGCCCGGCGCCAACAGCTCCACTCGCTCGGTCACCAGCTCCGTCGCCCCGCCCGCGCCGACTCGCGCCACCACCCGCACCGGCACCGATTGCCGCTGCGCGTCGGCCTGCGCCATCATCATGAGCGCCTCGACCTGGTTCCCCGCCTGCGGCAACTTCGACGCACGCGACCACTGCACAAACGCCGGCGCCACCACGCTCGCCAGCGCCAGCACGATCGCCAGCACCACCATCAGTTCCAGAAGCGTCATCCCACGCCTGCGCATCATGGCCTCCCGGCCGCCGTCCTGGCGACCCGTCTCACCGTTCATCCCCCCCACCGCTCGCGCCTGGTTCCAGCCTCATTCGCTGTCGCGCCGGCGTCCTGCCCGCGCCGAAAGCGTGGTTCAACCTCCTTCAGTTCCCGCCGCTCGTTCCGCTCGGCGGGCTCGATGATCCCTCGCGGGAGGAAGGCGGGCCGCCCAGGGGGTCGGTTCCGCTGTCGGAGCGCGCGTCCCACAGGTGGATGTCATCGGTCGTGCCGTCCTGCTTGTCAGGCCCGAACGACCAGAGGTCAAACCACCCCTCAGGGGCCCGCTCGCCGACCTGCTTGTACCCCCACGCACTGTTCCACCTATCAACGGGGATCGGCTCGCTCGTGTACGCGGCGCTCCACTTCGACTGCTCCTCCTCGGGAATCGCCGTCTTGTCCCACAGCACGACCAGGCCTTCCTCATCCGTCGGAAAGCGGTCAAAGTCGTTCTTGAAGTTCATGAGCGACTGCTTGAGCTGCAGAAGCTGCGCCTTCACCAGCCGCTCGTTGGCCTTGTCGCGCTGGCCCATCAGGTTGGCCCCGACAAACCCGAGGATCGCCAGGATGATGACGATCACGATCATCACTTCCAGAAGCGAGAAGCCCGGGCGCAGGCCGCGTGGATGATGCATGAATCCTCCTCAGTGGTGCTCGGAGTTTATCGCCCTCATCGGCGCCGGGCGGCCAATTCGAACATCCCCCTTCCATCCGTGCCGCAGGGCGCTCGGTCCGGCCCGTGGCGATAACACGCGCGGGAATCCCGCCCATGCTGCACCGTCGGGCGCTCCTCTCCACCTCTTCAGCCTCCCCGGCCCCGCGCCTGAATCCGCTTCCAGTGCCCGCCGATCTTCTCCCCACCGACACGTCCCTACGGAGCAGACCCGACATGCCCGCCAATCGCTCGCGCACGCACCGCTGGAGAGACCTTCTCGACCAAGTCGCCTCGCGCGGCGGAGCGCTCGAAATCGCCTTCCAGCAGCCGCGAAACGCGCCCCACCAGCCCGACGTCGTCTGGCGCGTCCGAATCCTCCAGCTCGACGATCGCGGGATCGTCGTCGAATCTCCCTCCGTCGCGGGCCGCTCGCTCTCCGTTCAATCGGGCGCGGCACTCGTCGGCACCATCTCCGTCGGGCAGAATCGATGGATGTTCCTGACCCGCGCCGTCGGCTACCGCGTCTGCCGCGGCTCCCACGGACACGAGGTCGCCGGGCTCACGCTCGAACTCCCCGAACAGGTGGAACGCTGCACGCGCCGTCAGTTCTTCCGCGTCTCCGCGGCCGAGCTTCAGCTCCCACGCGTCCAGGTCTGGCCCCTGCTCGACCCGTCCAGCGTCGTCGCCGCCGAAACCGCCAACAAGAACTTCATCCTCGAAGCGCTCGAAGCCGCTCGCAGCGGCTCTTCCGACGGCGCGCTTCCCGCCGACCCCGCTTCGCCCGAGAGCATCCTCCTGCCCCAGGTCGGCCCCATGTTCCAGGCCCACCTGCTCAACATGTCGGGCGGCGGCCTCGGGCTCATGCTCGGGCCGGGCGAAGCCGCCACCGCCGATCGGCACCACGCTTTCTGGCTCCGCATCGACCTGCGTCCGCAGATTCCCCTTCCCCTCGCCGTGAGCGCCAAGCGCGTGCATTGCCACCTCGATTCGCACGGCCACACCTACGCCGGCATGGCCTTCGACTTCACGTTCAACCCAGGCCACCAGCGCTTCGTGACCGAGCTGATGACGCAGTACCTCGACCAGTTGCACCAGCGCCAGCAGAACGCCGCCGCGGGTTGAGCGCCCACGTGCCACAGAAGTCGGCTCTGCGACTTCTGTGCTCCGCGAGGCCCCGACCGGTCACGGCGTCAGACCGCCTCGCGAGTTGAGGCAGGGTGGTACAGAAGTCCGGGACGTGCCACAGAAGTCGGCTTTGCGACTTCTGTGCTCCGCGATGCCCCGGGCAGTCACGGCGTCAGACCGCCTCGCGAGGTGAGGCAGGGTGGTACAGAAGTCCGGGACGTGCCACAGAAGTCGGCTTCGCGACTTCTGTGCTCCGCGATGCCCCGAGCAATCACGGCGTCAGACCGCCTCGCGAGTTGAGGCAGGGTGGTACAGAAGTCCGGGACGTGCCACAGAAGTCGGCTTTGCGACTTCTGTGCTCCGCGATGCCCCG
>JBFXBS010000002.1:0-310266 GCA_050182995.1 Phycisphaerales bacterium
CGAGCAGCGAGCAGCGCCTGCAATCACGGCGCGTGCGAAGATCCCCCGGGACGCGATCTCAGTTGCGGCTGGGAACTCGTGAACGCCGCTGAAGCCCACGTCATTGTTATGAATCGACTCGCCTGCCACGCTGATTACAACGTGGACGGCCAGCTTACATCCGCCGATCTCGCCGAGTTCCACGCCGACTACGCCGCGGCGACGCCCGTACCCGGTCCGGCCGGCAACGCGGTGCCCGCGGTCATCACGATGCTAGAACCCAGCGACCCGCGCCCGCCCGCGCCGTACGACGAACTCGGGTACAAGGGCGACTTCGACCAGGACGGCATGATCACGCACGCCGATCTCGCCGACTTCATCACGGCGTACTTCAGCGGATGCTGACGATTGCCCCGGCATGCTGGGGAGCTTCGCGGCGCGTTCGGTCGACCCGCGTTCGCTCCGCGTAACCTTGTCGATGATCTGTCTCCCCTGTCGGTTCGCACGGTTTGCCCTATTGGTACTGGCGCTTTCGGGCGGCTTCGCGGCTCCGCAGCGCGCGCTCGCGTGGGACGCCGTCGGGCATCGCGCCATCACATGGCTCGCGCTCGACGGCCTTTCGGCCGACATGCCCGCGTGGCTCAGGGACAAGTCGAACGTCCACGCCATCGGCTGGCAGGCCAGCGAGCCCGACCGCTGGAGGGGGCTGAACTCGCTCGTCCTCAAGCACGAGAACGGGCCCGATCATTACCTCGATATCGAGGACCTTGCCCGCTACGGCCTCACGTTCGAGACCATGCCGCCGCTGCGCATGCAGTACATCACCGCCATGGCGATCGCGCGGCACGAGCATCCCGAGGGCGTCGATGGGACGCTCAAGCCGCACAACCCGCGTTTCGACCCCAGCGGGGAGCAGGAGTGGCCCGGGTTTCTCGCGCACGCGATGGCCGAGCATTTCGCCAAGCTCGCGGCGAGTTTTCGCAACTACCGCGTCCTTGAGAAGCTCGCCGAGCCGGCCCGCGCGCCGCAGCTCGATATGGCCAAGGCGAACATCGCCGTCGAGATGGGTGTGCTCGCGCACTTTGTGGGCGATGCGGCCCAGCCGCTGCACACGACGCGGTACCATCACGGGTGGGTCACCGAGCGGAGCGAGCCGTGGAAGGACAACCCCGACGGCTTCACGACGGCGCGGAGCATCCACGCGTTCATCGACGGCGGCGTGATCAGGCAGCACGGGATCACGTATCACACGCTCAAGCCGGGGCAGAAGTACGAGCACACGGTCGACGCGGGCGACCCGTGGCCGGCGATCCTCGCGCACATCCGCCGCTCGCACGAGTTTGTCCGGCGAACCTATGAGCTTGAGCGCGACGGGAAGTTCAGCCAAGCCGAGGGCCGCGCGTTCATCGAGGAGCGGCTGCGCGACGCGGCGTCGATGCTGGCGGCGATGTACAACGCCGCGTGGCAAGCCGGCGCGCCGAGTCAGAAGGACATCGACGATTTTGTGAAGTACGACGGATTCACGGCGGATCAGGTGCCGTGATGGAGCGTGCACCCCGAGCGTGAGCGAGGGAAACCCGACAGGCCGCGGCCTTCGGGTTCACGCCACGAGCATGGATGGGCGGGTCACGGCGCGAAAAGAGTCCGCGGGGGCGGCTCCTCCGGCTGCGCCGGATTCGGAGCCGGCGCTCGAGACATACACGCGTTCGATCTTGGGGCAGACGCGGCAGAGGAGTTCGTGCGTGATCGAGTTGGCCGCGCGTGCGAGCATGGGCAGCCCGTTGGGGCCTTGCGGGTCGCTGCCGATGAGTTCGACTTCGGCCCCGACGCGCGCCAGGCTCTCGGGAAGACCGG
Organism: Phycisphaerales bacterium; assembly: GCA_050182995.1. GTDB lineage: Bacteria > Planctomycetota > Phycisphaerae > Phycisphaerales > UBA1924 > JAEUIX01. The sequence continues at coordinate 1,834 of JBFXBS010000002.1, forward strand.
TGAGGTCGATGGTGATCTGGTCCATGCTCACGCGCCCGATGACGCCGGCCCAACTCGGGCGCTCGCGTGTTTCGGGGGCCGAGGCGGGCCCGCCCTGGGTGCGCGGGCGATCGTACATGTGGCCGGTGAGCTGCACGCGGGCGGTGGCCTGATTCGACTGCGGGTTGCTGGAGAGGCTGGTGGGGTAGCCGTCGGCGTAACCGACGGGCACGAGGCCGACGCGCGTGGGGCGCGGAGCCTTGTAGGTGCGTCCATACCCGACGGGCGCGCCCTTGGGGATCTCGTGGATGTGCACGATGCGCGAGAGCCAGCGCACCGCGGGCTGCAGCGCCTTGCCCGCCGCGCCGAACTCGACGGCGAGCGGGTCGGTGAACGATTCAAACCCGTACCCGTAGAAGCCCTGCCCGACGCGGACCATGCTCGCGTGGAGCGCGCGGCTGCGGAGAACGCCGGCGGTGTTGGCCGCGTGCACCCATGCGCTGGTCGCGCGGGCGGCGGCGATCGGGCCCTTCACCGACTCGATCCAGGTCTTGAACGCCTTGGCCTGTTCGCGCGTGTACGTGTCGTCGCCCGCGGGCGAGGAAAAGTGCGTCATGAGCCCGGCAAGCTGCAGGCGCGGCGACCCGAGCACGAGTTCGACGACCTTGCGAGCCTCGTCCTCCAGGCACCCGCCACGCGACATGCCGGTGTCGAGCTGCACGTGCACGGGGATCTGCACGCCGAGCCGGACGGCGGCGGCGATGAGCTCCTGGGTCTGGGCGGCGTCGTGAAGGGTGAGGTGGAGGCGGCCGCGCGAGGTGAGGCGGTAGACGGGGTCGCCGCGGTCGATCCCGCGCACGGGCATGAGGCACAGGATGGGTGTGGTAATGGGAACCTCGGCCAGCTCGCGTGCTTCGTCAAGGCAGTAGACGGCGAGGAGCTCGCACCCCAGGGCGCTGAGCTTGCGAGCCATGCGGGCGGAACCGAGCCCGTAGGCGTTCTGCTTGATGACGCCGCAGACGGCCGGGCGCGCGGGGCGGGCGGCGGGCGGAGCGGGTTGGTCCGCGGTCGCGGCGGTCGCGGGCGATTCGAGCAGCCCGCGGATAATGCCGTAGTTTCGGTCGATCGCGGAGAGGTTGACTTCGAGTCGGCTGGTGGCCAAGGCAGGCTCCGGAGTGCGGGAATGGGGGGTGGGGAGACGGGAGCGAGGCCGCCAAGTCGGTGCGGCTTCACGCCTTGTATCGACCTGATCCACACCATACGATCAAAGCTGAGCATCCGCCTCTTGAGATGACATTGCCGCAACACCACGACCCGACACGTTCCGCCTCCAGCGCCCGCCCGGGCGAGCCGATCCCGGGAGGTTCCGCCCTCCCCTCTCCCCGGGGCGAAGACTTCGACTCGGGCACCCCGCGAACCGTGGACTTTGACCGCCTGGAGCGCGGCGACCCCGCGCTCGAGGACCCCGAACAGCTCGTCACTCGGATCGACTCGGCGGACGCCCCGCTCACGCGGCGCGACCCGGCGGCGGCGTCTGGGGCCGGCGAGGACGAGCGAGATGATCGCGACGAGGGCGACGAGCCGGTCGGCGGCTCGACCCTGCCGAGGTCGGATTTTCCGGAAGAGGTCTTCGACGCGAGCCTGACGTTTGAATCGATGGGGTTGCGGAGCAGCGTGCTGAAGGGCCTGACCGACGCGGGGTTCAAGCGCCCGACGAAGATCCAGGCGCTGCTCATCCCGTCGATGCTCGCGGGACGGGATGTCCTCGGGCAGGCGCGCACGGGCACAGGCAAGACGGCGGCGTTCGGTTTGCCGCTTCTGCACATGTGCACGCGCGAGACGCCGTTTCAGGCGCTGGTGCTGGTGCCGACGCGCGAGCTTTGCCTGCAGGTGGCCGACGACATCAATACGCTCGGGCGCAACACGCCGATCGTGGCGTGCGCGGTGTTCGGCGGGCAACGGATCAAGACGCAGGTCGATCAGCTTGTGCGCAACCCGCAGATCATCGTGAGCACGCCCGGGCGGCTCATGGACATGGTCGAGCGCCGGCACCTGCACCTGCGAAACGTCCGCTTCGCCATCCTCGACGAAGTTGATCGCATGCTCGACATCGGCTTCCGCGAGGACATTCGGCGCATCCTGAAAATGTGCCCCCAGCCCGGGCCGGCCGAATCAGGCGGGCGGCAGTCGGTCTTTGTCTCGGCGACGCTCCCGGCCGAGGTCGAGCGCCTGGCGCGGTCGCACATGCGCGACCCGGAGAAGCTCATTGCCGTCTACACCGGCGCGCTGACCAACTCCACGGTGCGGCAGTTCTACCTGTCGGTGCAGCCTTGGGACAAGCGCCGCCTGCTGCTCCACCTGCTGACGCACGAGGAGCCGGCCCTGACGGTGGTCTTCTGCCGCACGAAACGGACGGTGGACGAGACGGCCAAGTTCCTGGTGGGCAAGGGGATCGACGCGCACGCGATGCACGGCGACATGTACCAGGCCAAGCGCAACAAGGTGATCGAGAAACTGCACAAGGGCGACCTGTCGGTGCTCGTCGCGTCCGATCTTGCTTCGCGCGGGCTCGACGTCGACGGGATCACCCACGTCATCAACTACGATCTGCCCGAAGACCCCGAGGTGTACGTGCACCGCATCGGGCGCACGGCCCGCGTCGGGCGCGACGGCGTCGCCTGGGCTTTTGTCACCCCCGAGCAAGGTGAGCTGCTCACGAGCGTTGAGCATCTCATCAACGCCGAGATCCCCAAGCTTGACTACCCCGACTTCAAGCCCGGACCCGTGCCCGCCGGCGTCGCCGCTCGAATGCAGGAGCAGAACCGCGCCGCCCAGGCGCCGATCTTCAACCGCTACGCGGCCACGGTCGCGCCGCCGATTCCCGCGGCGAGCAGCGCCCAGAAGGTCGACGCGAGCAAGTTTCCGGGAGGGATCGTCCCCTCGAAGATGCCGCCCAAGCGCATGTTCGGGCGGGTTCGCTCGACCGAATCGCTCAAGGCACAGATCCAGGAGACGATGAAGTCGTCGGGCGCGCCTCCGGCCGGCCCGGCCTCGCCCGGAACGCCTGCGGACCAATAACCGGTCAGGCGCGTCGGTGGGAAGGTGAGAGTGCGGCAGATGTGCGGGAGGGCCGAGTGGTCGTTGATCCTCCGGTCTGACCCGAGCGCGGAAATCTTTCAGGCGAACAACTGTGCGAGCCCGCTCCGTGGACCGATCGCCGCCGAGTGCTGAGAGCCAGACCGACTGGGTTCGGCGGATGAGCGCCTCGTGCGCGTCGGCGGACCGCTCGGCTTTTGACGCCGTGCACGTGCGATTCGGGCCCGGGCTTCGAGCCGTCTTTGCCCGCCGGGCGGGCGAGGCGCGGACCGACCTTCTCGACGATCTCTGCCAGCGCACCTGGATGATGACGTGGCAAGCCATTCTCGCGGGCAAGTACGACCCTCAGCGGTCGGCGATTTCGACGTTCATCTACGCGGTCGCCAACAACGTGTGGCTGCGGCATCTCCGCTCGCTGGGGCGCTCGACGCTCAATGGGCGTGCCGCGCAGCTCGAGGAACTCGAGCAGGTCATGGGCCGCTCGCCCGGCGGCGCCGATGAGCGCGATGACCCGGCGCATGCCGCCGCGTTTGCCGAAGAGTTGCAGGCGATGCGCCTCGCCCTCGGCGCGGGCGGGGGGAGTGGGGCGGGCGAAGGGGGAATCGACGTGCTGACGCGCGACGAACGCGAGATCGTGCTCGGGGCCGCGCGGGGTGAGTCGGATCGCGATCTGGCGGCTCGGCTGGGGTTCGCGCCGAGCACGATCAACGGGAAGAAGCAATCGGGGCTGGAGAAGCTCCGCCGCCTGGTGCGCCGTTCGCTTGATGGGCGAACCCGGGCCGAGGCACTTGCACCGCCGCACACGGAGACGAACGCATGAGCGACCAGCGCCTGCTCCAGCTTGCCCGCCTCGCGGATGAAGCCGCGGAGTTTGAGTCATCCGGCTTTGCCGCCCCGATCGCCTCGGCGGGGCGCGTGCATGCATCTCGACGCATCGGCGTGATCGCGCGGGTGGGTCCGTTCCTGGCGCTGGCCGCGAGCGTGGTGGTGGTCGCCGGGCTTTGGAGCCGGTGGGCCGGCCGGTCGAACGAGGGCACGGGCGAGCCGCCCGCGGGCCCCATCGGCCTGGCGACGCTCGGTCCGGACCAGCGCGAGCTCATCGAGTTTGCGTCGCGCCTGTTCTCGTCGGAGATGCGCTTTGAGTCGCCCGCGCCGCGCCACCCGCTCGCCCACGGCGCGGCCCCGGGCGATGAATCGCTCGTGGTCGCCATCGTGCAGGATCCCTCGGGCGGCGTGCAGTGCGTGAGCTGGAGCCACGAGAGCGCCGCCACGGCCGCGGGTGTGGCGCCGGCCGAGCTGGCGCGGCAGGTCTGCCGGGCGGATTGCGTCGACGGCCCGCATTGGCTGGTGGCGGCGAAGGTGACCGGCCCGCGTCAGGCGCTGCCCGCGGGCGAAGCCGAGGTCCGCGCGCTGGCGCAGTGCATCCTCGATCAGAAGTACGACCGCTGCGACTCGGGCCCGAGCACGCTCTCGCCCGCCGGGGCGGCGTGCATGCCCGACGGCCTGAACGTGACGGTCGAGCGCCGCTCGCGCGCGGGACGCTGATCGATCAGACGGGCATGGAGTGCTCGCCGCCGAAACTCAGTAACGAATGACGGTGTGGATGTGCCCGAAGTCGCGCAGGCGTTCCCGGCCCTTGAGGAAGCCCAGCTCGATGAGCACGGTCACGCCGACGATCTCGGCCTTCAGGCCCTTGACAAGCTTGCAGCACGCCTGCATCGTTCCGCCGGTGGCGAGCAGGTCGTCGACGAGCAGGACGCGCTGGCCTGAGGCCATGGCATCCACGTGAATCTCGACGGTGTCGCTCCCGTACTCGAGTTCGTAGGCCATGCTCGCCGTGCGGTGGGGGAGCTTGCCCGGCTTGCGGATCGGGACGAACCCCGCGGAAAGCGACTGGGCGATCGCCGTGCCGAAGATGAACCCGCGCGACTCCGCCCCGGCGACGATGTCGATGTGCTTCCCGCGGAAGGGGTTGGCCATGAGTTCGACGGCGAGAGCAAGCCCGGCCGGGTCGCGGAGGAGCGGGGTGAAGTCCTTGAAGACGATCCCGCGCTTGGGGAAGTCAGGGATGTCGCGGATGAACGACTTGACGTGCGCGATCGGGTCCATGTGCTGAGGATACCGGTCGCGCGGACCGTCCGCCGTCCGCGGCGCGGGCCGAATCCCTACACTTGAGTGCATGTCCGATCAGCCCTCCCCGAAGAAGTCCGCCGCGAAGCTGGAGATTGTTCAGCCGATCGGCGACCGCGTCCTGATCCGCAAGGACGAGGATCGCAAGAAGACCAAGCAGGGCATTCATCTGCCGGACAAGATCGAAATTCCCACCCTCACGGGGCGGGTGGTGGCGATCTCGGCCAAGGTCGAGCGAGACGAGAACTACCCGATCAACAAGTACGATCGCGTGCTGTTCAACCCCAAGAACGCAATCCCCGTCGAGTTTGAGGGGGATAACCGCCTGTTTGTGATCCCCATCGCCGATGTCGTGGCCGTCTTTCGGCGCGAGGATTGACGCGTCCCGAGTCCCCGTACACTCCGCCCATGCCTCGCGGCGTGCTTCTCATCGTCAACCGTTCGAGCGCCGGTGCCGCGCAGGCCGCCGCCGAGGCTGCTCGCCTGGTTCATGCCGCCGGGGGCCGGGTGCTGGAAGAGCGCGACGCGCATCACGGGTCGAGCCCGAGTCTCGAGCCGCCGGCCCAATGCGAGCTGATCGTCGTGCTCGGGGGCGACGGCACGCTGCTCCACGAGTCGAAGCGCTACGCCGCCGCCGGCGTCCCGATCCTGGGCGTCAACCTCGGCAAGGTTGGCTTCCTCGCGGAGTTTGACCTCGCGGCGCTGCGGGAGCAGGCGAGCGAGCTCTTCGGCTCGGCGGTCCTGCCGCTGGTCGATCGTGCCGCGTTGTGCGTGAGTCATGCACCTGCGTCGGCGAAGGGCTCCGCGTTCGGCCCGCCGCAGATCGCGCTCAACGACTGCGTGATCGCGGCCGGCACGCCGTTCCGGATGATCTCAATCGGCCTGTCGATCGATCGGCATCCCGGGCCGACCGTGAGCGGCGACGGGCTCATCGTCTCGACGCCCATGGGCTCGACAGCGTACAACGCCTCCGCCGGCGGCCCCATCATCGCGCCCGATGTGAGCGGGCTGGCGATCACGCCGCTCGCGGCGCACTCGCTTTCGTTCCGGCCCGTGGTCGTCCGCGGCGACAGCACGATCGAGCTCGCGATGATCCGCGTGAACGACGAGCCATCGCCCGCCGGCGAAGCTCGCAACGGCACCGGCGCGGGCACCGCGCTCGTGCTCGATGGGCAGATCGTCCAGGACCTGCACGAGGGCGACCGCCTGCGCGTCGAACTGCGCGAGCGCGTCATTCGATTCGTCGGCAACCGCCGCTCGTCGTATTGGTCGACGCTCATTCAGAAGATGCAGTGGGCCGCGCCGCCGCGGGCGGGCGGGGAGCGCCCGTCAAACTGAGAGAGTCGAACGGAAAGATCAGTCACGCCGGCGGCGACGCTGGGCCGCGGCACCCGCGAGAGCGAGAAGCGCTGCCGGTCCGGGTGCGGGCGCCGAGGGATCAGGCGGTGGCGGCGGGTTGAGCTGCACGCCCTCGATCTGGAACGCGAGGTCGCGAATGCCGGGGTTGATGGCGAGGCTCGCGAGCCCCCACGCGCCCGTGCCCGCGCGGTGCATGGCGGGGCTGAGGATCGACGCCGCGGCGCCCAGGTTGTGTGTTGCAAAGCCCGCCGCGCTTTCGGCTCCGCTGAACCCGCCGACCGACACCCAGTATCGCGTGCCCGCGTCGAGCTCGACATCGGCGAAGAACCGCGGCTGCACCACCGGTCGTCGGAGCACGTCGAACCCGAAGCTGTCCACCAGGTACGCGCCGCGATGAACGATCATCTCGCCCGGCACGCCGCCCGCGTCCGCATAGATCTCCATGAAGTACCCGAGCGGGTCGGTCCCGAGATTGGAGATGAGTCGCGCCTTGACGAGACCCAGGGCGAAGCGCCCGCCGTTGCCGATGGGGAGGAGGAAATCGTCCGCCGACCGTGTCTGCCAGGCGCCTCCTTGCTGCGAGGATGCGACGCCCATCGAGTCGTTGGGCATCTGCCACCAGAGCACGTCGGCCCGCGCAGCGCGCGGAACCATCCCAAGGGCGAGCGCGGTCGCCACGACGGCAACGCCAATCCGCATTTCAGCTCTCCTCACGAATACCGAACCCGCGGCACGCCCTGGTTCCGTGCCGGTGCCAGAGAGGAACCTACCCCGTTGGCGGGGCCATGCAAGCGAATCAAGCCGAAGCGATCCGGTCTCAACCGCCCGGAGTTCGTGCAAACGTGACAAACCACCCAGTCTCTCAGGCCCAAGGTGCGCATATCATGGGCACACGCTTCCGAGATCGACCCATGGCCAAGTCCACACGTTCCGCCACCAAGACCACTGCCCCCGCTCCTCGAGCAGCCGCCAAGGCGCCCGCGACCCCGGCCCAAGCGCCCGCGGCCCAGGTCGAGTCGAAACACACGAGCAAGGCGTCCTCGGCTACGGCCCGCGCCGTCACGCACGAGCAGATTGCCGCGGCCGCGTTCGAGCGCTGGCAGCGCGTCGGCGGCGACTCGATGTCGAACTGGCTCGCGGCTGAACGCGAGCTTCGCGGGGTCTGAGTTGTCCGGGCATTTCAGATTCGCGCCCATCGCTCACACGACGAGCCGATCCAGAATCTCGACCACGCCCTCGGCCTCGGGCCGGCGGGCCACGTAATGCGCGTGCTCCTTGATGCTCGCGTGCGCGTTCCCCGGGCAGGCAAACCACTTCACGCGCTGGGCGATGCACAGGTCGCTGGTCGTGTCGCCGATGCCCGCGACGCGCTCGCGCTTCACACCGAGCGAGCCGAGCATCCGGTCGAGGCCGCTGCCCTTGCTCACATGCGCGAGATCGCAGTTGATGTAGAGCCAGGTCATGCTCACGCGGAAGGGCCAGCCGCGCTCGCGCACGGCCGCTTCGACGGCGGGCGCGACTTCCTCGCGCAGAAAGCGCGTGTCGGGGTGATAGAGCGTGACGCTGGCGGCCTTGCCCGGCTGCTGCGTGACGCCGCGGGGCCCGTAGTGCGACCGGCTCCACCCCGAAAGCGCGGCCACCGCTTCGAGATGCTCAGGTTTGATCGCCGGGTCCATCTCGTACACGTTGGTGCCCGGGTGATAGACCCAGACGCCCATCTCGCAGACGCACGGGACGTGCAGGTTGCCGATGTGCCGGCAGATCGCCTCGGCGAACGGCTGCGGGCGCCCGCTGCAGACCGTCACCTGCGGGCGGTCGCCGCGCTCCTGCGCCAGGCGGTTGTAGTCGGCGATCTTCGCCAGGCTGGCGATGTCAAACGGCTTCTGGTGCTCGCTCACCAGGCACCCGTCGATGTCGCAGATGACCAGGTCGAACTGTCGGAGCGGGAGCGTGCCGGGCATGGGAGCGAGCGTAGGGGGTTGAGCCCCGGCCTGCGCTTGCCGCAACGCTCGACCCGACGTGCGATTCAGCCGATCCTACCCTTGGCTCCCTCGTTCGCACCCGTTCTGGAGCACCCATGGCTCTTCGCATCGCCCTCGCCGAAGGCGACGGCATCGGCCCCGAGATCATGTCCGCGACGCTCGAGCTGTTCAAAGCCGCGGGCGTGATGGATCACTGCGAGTTCGTCCCCGTCGAGATGGGCCGCCGCGTCTTCGAGCAGGGCATCTCGCGCGGGATGACCGACACCGCCATCCGCACCGTTGAAGACACCGGCGTGCTCTTCAAGGGCCCCCTCGAAACCCCCAAGGGTTCCGGCGGCAAGTCGATCAACGTCACCGCCCGCAAGATCTGGAACGCCTTCGCCAACCTTCGGCACGTCACCGCGCTGCCCGGCGTCCCCACCGTCTACTCCCGTGCAGGCATCCCCGTGAACTTCTACATCGTCCGCGAGAACATCGAGGACACCTACGGCGGGGTCGAGCACCGCCTCTCCAACGACATGATCCAGTGCAAACGCCTCATCTCAGCGCCCGGCTCCGACCAGGTGCACCGCTTCGCCTTCCAGACCGCCCGGCGACTCGGCCTCAAGCGCGTGCACTGCGGGCACAAGGCCAACATCATGAAGATGACCGACGGTCTCTTCCTCGATCGTTTCCGCGTCGCCGCCAAGGACTTTCCTGAGATCGAGCACGCCGACGTCATCATCGACGCCCTGTGCATGAACCTGGTGATGAAGCCGCAGCAGTACGAGATGATCGTGCTGCCGAACCTGCAGGGCGACATCGTGTCGGATCTCGCCGCGGGGCTGGTCGGCGGCCTCGGGTTCGCACCGTCGGCGAACATCGGGAAGCACATCAGCATCTTCGAGGCCGTGCACGGCACCGCGCCCGACATCGCCGGCCGCGGCATCGCCAACCCCACGGCGCTCATCCTCTCCGGGCTCATGCTCCTGCGGCACATCGGCCTTCTCAAGCAGGCCGGCACCATCCATAACGCGCTGCTCACGGCCCTGGAGCAGGGCGTGCGCACCGGCGACTTCGGCGACGCCTCCCGCCCTGCCCTTGCCACGCGCGACTATGTTCAGCAGATCGTCGATCGCCTCGGGCAAAAGCCGACATCGACCGCCGCCGCCGCCGAAGGCGACGGGAGCACGCCCACCTTTGCCCCCCCGAGCAAGCCGCTGCACCAGGAAGTGATCCGCACGTTCACCAACGTGCTCAGCCACGTCGTCGGGTGCGATATCTATCTTGATTCACCGCTGAGCACGATCGCGGTGGCCGAGGAGATGATGCGCGCGAGCCAGGACACGCCGTTCAAGCTCACGCTCATCAGCAACCGCGGCACACAGGTCTGGCCCACCGGCAGCATCTACACCGAGTGCGTCGATTACTACCGCGTGCGCTTCGAGCTCAAGGAAGGCGTCGCGCCCGGCTCCTTCGGCCAGTCGCGATGCGTGGCGCTCCTTGACCGCATCGCCGAGAAGTTCACGGTGTGCAGTTACGAGCTGCTCCGCGCCTTCGACGGCATCAAGGGATATTCGCTCGCGCAGGGGCAGTAGACTCGAAGTGAGGCGGAGTGTCCGTGGACATCCCCGTGCGCTGCGACACTACAGTTCCGGGTGTCTCATGAGCTCCCGCGCCGGTGGACGTCGACTCCGTTTCCGGCGTATGCCCATCGCCCCGGGCGCACGCCCCATCCGGTGACCGACCCGCGCGGGCACAGCTTCGGCGCCCCGCATCCGGTCCCTGTGGGGCCGCCGCCGCCGGAGCAATGGCGCGCGTGCGAGGCCTATCTCCTCGGCGTCGATCTTTTCAACCACGCGTACTGGTGGGAGGCTCACGAAGCATGGGAGTCGTGCTGGCGCGCGCTCTTGCCCGGGTCCACGCAGGCGCGGTTTCTGCAGGGGCTGATCCAGGTCGCGGCGCATCTGCTCAAGTGCGACGCCGGCGAGGAGGCGGGCGCCCGGCGCGTGCTTCAGCGAGCCCGCGCCAACCTCGCGCCGGTGATCGCGGAGCTGCGCCGTACCGGGAGCGAGCGCTACATGGGCCTGAGCGTCGAGTCGTGGTTCGAGTCGCTCGAGAAACCGGGTGCATCGGCAGGTGCGATGCGGATCGAACTCTCGTAGCCCGCTCGCGCGTCTCAGCTCGCCCGCGCTTCGACCGCCGGGTCGATGCCCAGAGCGGCCATCTTCTTGTACAGCGTCGTGCGGTTGATCTGCAGGAGCTCGGCCGCTTTCACGCGATTCCACTGCGCCGAGCGCAGCGCCGCGAGGATGATCCGTCGCTCCGGCTCGCGGAGCGCTTCCTCCAGCCCGCCGGCGAGATTGATCGGCAGCGCTTCGTCGGCGCGCGGCGGCGTCTCACCCGGCCCGCGCGCGCCGGGGAACACCATTGAGCCGGTGCTCTCGTGTCCATCGCGTCCGCCCGCCAGGCCCGCGGCGCCTCCCGGCGCGCCGGTCGCCGCGAGCACGTTGGGCGGCAGGTCCTCCACGCAGATCGTGGGCCGGCGCGAGAGCACGCTGGCGCGCTCGATGATGTTCGACAGCTCGCGCACGTTGCCGGGATAGTGATACCGGCGCAGCAGGTCCATCGCCTCGGGCTCGAAGCCCGTGAGCGTCTTGCCCAGCTCCGCCGCGTGCGATGTCAGGAAGTGCTCCGCCAGCAGCGGAATGTCGCTCACACGCTCCCGCAGCGGCGGCAGGTCGATCTTCACGACGTTGATCCGGTAGTACAGATCCTGCCGGAACTTGCCCTGCGCCACCAGATCCTCCAGCGGCTGGTTCGTCGCGAGCACCACGCGCACGTCGACTTCAATGGTCTGGTTGCTGCCGACAGGCTCGAAGCGCTTCTCCTGCAGCACGCGCAGGAGCTTGAGCTGCATGCCCGCGGAGGCCGAGTTGATCTCGTCGAGGAACAGCGTGCCGCCGTCGGCCGCGAGGAACTTGCCCGCCTTGTCGGCATGGGCGCCCGTGAACGCCCCCTTCACGTGCCCGAACAGCTCGCTCTCCAGCAGCGTCTCGGGGATGCTGCCGCAGGCGAGCTCGACGAATGGCTTCGACCTTCGCGGCGAGCGCAGGTGGATCGCGTGCGCGATCAGGCTCTTGCCGGTGCCGCTCTCGCCCGACATGAGCACGGTGGTCTTGGTCGGCGCGACCGCCTGGATGAGGTCGTACGTGCGGAGCATCCGCGCATCGGAACCCACGATGCTGTCGAGCCCGAAGCGCTCATCGAGCTGCGCCCGCAGCGTCTGGTTCTCCGAGAGCAGCGCCTGCTGGCGCAGCGCCCGTTCAAGAGCCATCCGCAGCTCGTCATCGACCACCGGCTTGGTGAGATAGTCCACCGCGCCCAGGCGCACCGCCTCCACCGCCTGCTCGATCGTCCCGTACCCCGTGAGCATGAGCGCCACGATCTCCGGGTGGTCCTTGCTCAGGCGGCGGATGAGCTCCATGCCGTCCATCCCGGGCATCGCGACGTCGGTGATCACGACCGTGAACGGCCGCAGCGGCTTCGACTCGGCAAGCCCGAGCCGCGGCTTGACCTTGACGCCCTCGCCTGTCCCTTCGCCCTGCTTCGCCTGCGCAATCGTTTCCAGCGCTTCGGCCGCGCTGTGCGCCGTCGCGACTTCATGCCCCTCGGCGGCGACAAAGTCCGCGAGCGACTCGGCCACGATCGGGTCATCATCGACAATCAGGATGCGCGGACGTGCGTCAGACATGCTCTACCCTCTACAGATTCGCTGCGATCTTCTGCTGCGCGGGATGCGTGCTTTACGCCGCGTGCCGTCCCTGGCCTGGTTGCCGCCCCGCGCGCCGGCTTGGGAACCGGGCGCGGAGGATCGCGCCGGGTCCATCGCGCCGCGGCTCGAGCTTCACCCAGCCGCCGTGCTCGCTGGTCAACTCCCGGCAGAAGGCCAGGCCCACGCCGGAGCCGTCGGCCTTGGTGCTGAAGCCGGGCGTGAACAGGCGCCCGCGCTCCCGCGCCCGCGCGGGGAGTCCGACGCCGTTGTCACGGATTTCCAGCAGCACATGCGCCGGTTCGTCGATCCGGGCTTCGACTTCGATGACTCCGCCCGCCGACGCGGCGCCGTCGGGGGAGACCTCGCGCGGCGGGCGCGCGGCGATCGATTCAATCGAGTTCCGCACGCCGTTCATCACGAGGGCGTACGCCGGGCCCGCAGGCTCGCTCGCCAGGGCGGCATCGACGCGGGCGGTAAGCCGAATCGCGTGCTCGCGGGCGAGGGGCTGGAGGATTTCGACGCCGAGGCGCACAGCTTCGTCGAGCCGGAGGTCGGGCCTGGCTGATGGCCGGCCGGCGCGGCTCGGTCGAGCGCCGCTCGACGCGTTGCGGGCCTCGTGCACGAGGCGGCTCATCTGGTCGATCGCAGCCTTGATCGACTCGAGCCGTCGCGTCTGCTCGTGCAGATCAAGCGCCGCGCCAGTGCCGCTTTCGGCTGCCTGGCGGCGCGCGCCTCGCGGGCCCTCGCGCGCGCCCATTTGCCGGAGGAGCGTGCCGAGGGAGCGTCCGGCGCCGTCGATCAGGTTCGAGAGTTCGTGGACAAGGCCGGTCGTGGTGCCGATGGCTCGTGCGACGCTCGCGCGCGAGGCGCCGGGTTCGCCGGCCGGGTCGGCCGAGAGCGTGGGGGGCGCAGGCCGCGCACCCGCGCGCGCGACGCGCCGGGACCCTCGGCCTCTTGGTGCCTTCTCCATGATGCGCTTGATCGACAGGCGCGGAGCGCGACTCAAGCCGCGTGTGGCGATTCTCCAACAGATTCTCAGTTTCGCCGCCCGAGCCCTGTCGCGCCGGTGCCTCACCGGGGCGCAGGTGCCGCGCTCGCCGGAGGCAAGGCGTGGTTGCGGCACACCAGATCCGCCGATCATCGCGGGTGGTTCAGCCGCTCGTGCACAACGTGCGCAGGAAAGTACCCGACCCGATAATCACGATCGATGCGTTCCGGCGACAGGTTGCCGCTTGCTCAGGCCGGAATCGCCAGAGGCGGCTTGGTCTCGATGACCCCGCCCTGCACCCGCAGCGTGCTCACCCACTTGCCGCCCGGATCGAGCTTGACGCCGTGGGCGGAGTAGTCGGCCAAGTGAATCGAGCCGTCGATCAGGTAGCAGAACTCGTGATCGCCGGGCGACACGCGCATCGTGCCCGTCCACCAACCCGGATACTGACGCTGGAGCGGCACCCGGCTGCGCGCCCAGTCGGTGAAATCGCCCACGACTTCCACGCGAGCGGCGTGCGGGAGATACACCCTGAACGACACGACACCCTGAGTATCCACGGCAATCATGCTGCGCCTCCGGCGGGAATACGAGTGACCCGAAAGCACCGGCCAAAAGGCTTTGGCCGTGCAAGAGTCTACACCTTCGGGCCTCTGGTGATGCTCGATTCCACGGAGTATGACCCCACCTTCAGGGAGGAACCGCCGATTCGGCCCTGGAGGCGGATCGTGTGGGGTAGGCACTTCGCCCCAATCCGATGCAATGGCTTACATTCCCCCCAGCTTTACACAGTGGCGCCCTCGGCCATGGCACGGCGTACAGCGCCATCGGCCAGCAGCGCCACCGAGTCGTACAGCGGCAGCGTCGAAACCGATTGGTTCACCAAGAGCGGGCCTTCGGAGCAGCCCAGCACCACGCCCTCGGCGCCTCGGTCGGCGAGCCGGTTGATCGCCTCGATCATCCGCGTGCGCGAGGCATCGACAATTTCGCCGCGGATGAGCTCGCGGAAGATGATCGCGTCGATGGCCTCGGCGTCGCGCGCGTCGGGCGCGATCACCTTGACCCCGCGAATGCCAAGGGTCGTCTGGTACGTCGAGCCGAACATCACGAGCTTGGTCCCGATCACCCCGACGGTCTTTCGACCGTCGGCGCAGATTCGGTCGGCGACCAGGTCGGTCATGGTGAGCCAGGGGATGGGCGATCCGACTTCGGCCAGGTGAATCGCGTGCTGGATGACGTTGTCGGGCGTGATGCAGAACTCGGCGCCCGCGCGGGCGAGCTGCTCCGCGGAATGGCGCAGAAGGCCCCCGATCGTGTGCCAATCATCGCGCATGAGCGCCTGGATGTACTTGTCGAGCGGCTCGGTGTAGACCGAAACCACCGGGTGACCTTCGGTGCCGATGAGGGTCGACGCCCGGCGGAAAATGTCCCGGTAGCAGACCGCCGCTCCTTCGGGGCTGACCGCGGCGATGCCGATATGCTTGGTCACGGCGGGCTCCCATCGGCGATGCGCGGCACGCGACGGCGCGCCGATGCATGATCCAAAGCCCGCCGAGAGCATAAGTCAACCATGTCGGCGCCACCTGATCCCTTCGAGACCCTCGGCCTGCCGGCGCGATTCGACCTCGATCAGGCGGCGATCGAGCAGGCGTACCTGTCGCGGACGACGGCCGCGTTTGGCCCGGGAGGCGGCGCGGGCGGGACGAGGTCGGCAGGGGGGGTGGGAGTCGGTGAGCCCGACCCGGCGATTGCCGCGCGGCTGAACCAGGCCCGCGCGACGCTCCGCGACCCTGAGCAGCGAGCCAACGCGCTTCTGGCGCGACTTGGCGGGCCGGCCAAGGAGACAGACCGGTCCCTGCCCGCGGGCTTCTTGCAGGAAATGATGGACGTGCGGGAGCGCCTGGAGGCCCAGCGGCACGACCCGCAGGCCATCGACCGCTGGGAGGTCTGGGGCGAGCGGCGGAGGCGAGAACACATCGCCGGCGTGCGCGAACTGTTTGCGCGGCTCGAGCCCGGCGGCGGCGGCCCGGCTGATCCGGCCGTGCTCGCGCTCATCCGTCAGCGCCTCAACGCGTGGCGCTACATCGAACGGATGCTTGAACAGGTCCGCAGTGACGAAGGGGCTTCCGGATGACCGCGCCGCGCGCCACCACCCGCGGGTCGCGCCCGCGCCGGAGCCGGCGGGCATGAGCGTCACCACGATCGCCATCGTGATCGCCCTGCCGTTTCTGGTTGCCGGTGCCGCGCTGGTGGCGTCGTCGGAGGCGGCGATCTTCAGCCTGACGTTCGGCGATCGCCTGCGGCTGCGCCGGAATCACCCGCGAGCCGCGGAGGCGATTCAGGAGCTGCTCGCCCGGCCCAATGAACTGCTTGTCACGCTCCTCTTCAGCAACATGATGTTCATCACGATGTTCTTCGTGCTGACCTCGATGCTGCTGGCGGAGGCGGCGGCGGCGGGCAAGGCGTGGCTGGGCATCCTCATCAGCATCGTCGACCTGATCGTGGTGATGGTGATCGCGGAGATCGCCAGCAAGATGCTGGCGGTGCGCCGGCGCGTGGAGGTGGCGCGATACAACGCGCTCCCGGTCCTGTGGCTCGTGCGCGCGCTCGCCCCGCTTCGGCGCGTGGCGCTCCCGATGATCATTGAGCCGCTCACGCGGCTCTTTCTGCCGCCCGGCCGCGAGGAGACGCCCTCGGTCTCGACGGAGGAACTGGCGTCGCTGCTCGCGGTCGGGGCGGAGGAAGGGGCGATCGATCCGGGCGAACAGCGCGTGCTCGAGCAGGTGCTTCGGCTGGGCGAAACGCGCGTGCAGGACGTGATGACGCCGCGGGTCGAGATGGATTGGCTCGATATCTCGGCGACGCCGGACGATGTGGTGGCTCTGGCGCGGGAGCGGCGGCGCACGCGGGTGCCGGTGTGCAAGGGCTCGCTGGACCAGGGCGTGATCGGGGTGCTGGACGTGAAGCGGTACCTGGCGGTGCTGGCGCGGTCGACGTCGCCGCCGGCGCTTCGAGCCTTTCTCGATCCACCGCGTTTTGTTCCGCATCGTGCGACGCTGGATCGGCTGCTCGAGCAGCTCCGCGCGTGGGGCGTGAAGGTCGCGCTCTGCGTGGATGAGCATGGAAGCGTCGTCGGCGTCGTCTCGGCGCGCACCGTGGCAAGCCAGGTCGCCTCCGAGCTTTCGGGGCAGGATGCCGACGGTCAGGACTTCTCCCGCGCGACGCCCGAGGGAGAGGGTCGTTGGCTGGTGCCCGGACGGTTCCCGGCGAGGGCGCTCGCCGAGATGCTGGAGTTCGACCACGTCACGCGCGTGTCGACGGTCTCGGGCCTGGTGCTTTCGCTGCTGGGGCGGCCGCCGGCGCTGGGCGACACGGTGATGCTGGGCAACGTGCGCCTGACGGTCCGCGGCGTGAACAGGCGGGTGCCGAGCGAAGTGGGGGTTGAGCTGCGCTCCGCGGCGGATCCGCCCGAGCGGATGCGTCGGAAGCGCGCGGAGGTGCGGGCATGATGCCGCTCCTGGCGATGGTCAGCGGCTCGATGGCCGGCGCGCACGGTGCGGGCAGCGCGCCCGCGGCGCCCGTGCCCCCCGGTGTCGACGGCCTCGACTGGACGCTCATCATGTACGTCGCGCTGGCGGTGATCTGCACCGCGGGCGCGGGCGTGTGCGCCGGCGCGGAGATGGGGCTGTATTCGGTGAACCGGATCCGCCTGCGGCTGCGAGCCCGCTCGGGCGATCCCGCCGCGATCACGCTCGGACGCGAACTCGAACACACGGGCCGCCTGCTCGGCGCACTGCTCATCTGCTACAACGTGCTGAGCTATCTCGCGGCGGTGGGGATCACGACGGCGATGCGGCACGCGGGCTTCGGCGACCTGGCGATCGTGATTGCCAACACGCTCATCATCACGCCGATCCTGTTCGTGCTCGTGGACGCCGTGCCGATGGAGGTCTTCCGGCTCGAACCCGATCGCGCGATCTACCGGCTGGTCGGGCCGCTCAAGTTCGCGCGCGTCGTGCTGACGTACACGCTTGTTCTCCCGGCGGTGCAGTCGCTGGCGAAGTGGCTGTCGTCGCTCTTTCGCGGGGGCGACGAGAGCGCAATCCTCGACGCCCGCGGGCGCATCGTGGCGCTGCTGAAGGAAGGCGCGCACCACGGCGCCCTCTCCGAAGCGCAGGTCGGCCTCCTCGACCGCGCCATCGCGCTCCGCACCACGACCATTCGCGATGAGATGGTCCCCTGGTCAGCCGCGATCCGGATCGACGACTCGATGTCGCGCGAGCAGATGATGGAGCTCATCGCCGTGCATCCGTTCTCGCGGTTTCCCGTCGTTGCCGCGGGCGCCTCGGCCTCGCCGGCGGGTACACACACGGTGCTGGGCGTCGTCGAGACGCTCGACCTCTGCCTGAGCCCGGAGGCGCCGCTGTCGTCACTCCTTCGGCCGGTCGCGCGCCTGCGCGAGCGCATGAGCGTGCGCGATGGGCTGCTGGCGATGGCGGCGGCGGGCGCGTCGATGGCCATCGTCATCGGCGAGGGGCCGCGAGAGACCCCGCGCGGGCTGGTGACGGCCAAGGACCTTGTCGAGCCGCTGACGGGCGAGTTGAAGGCGTTCTGACCGTGAGGGCGGCGACGCGCCGATCTGCCGGCCGCGCTCGGCTTACGCTCCGGCATGTCCACCACGCCCGTCGCGATCATCACCGGCGCAGGCTCCGGAATCGGGCGCTCGCTCGCGGTGCTCCTGGCGCAGCGCGGCTACGCGCTCGTGCTCGTCGGGCGCACGCGCTCGAACCTGAGCCACACCGCATCGCTCACGGGCGCCGGCGAACGCATCGAAGTCGCCGCGGGCGACGTGAGCGACCCGTTCACGTCGCGGCACATGGTCGCGCGGGCGGTTGAGCGCTTCGGGCGGCTCGATGCGCTGGTGAACAACGCCGGACTGGCGCCGCTCTCTCCCATCGACCGCACCACGCCCGAGGCGCTCGAACGCTGCTTCCGCATCAACGCCCTCGCGCCGGGATTCGCGACGCACTTCGCTTGGCCGGTCTTCGCGCGCCAGCATGAGGCGCACGCCGCGGGACAGCCGTCCGTCGCGGCATCGCCCCCGCGCGCGACGGTCGTCAACGTCTCGACGATCGGCACGCTCGATCCGTTCCCGGGGTTCTTTGCCTACGCGGCGGCCAAGGCCGCGACGAACCTCATGGCGGCATCAATCGCCAAGGAGGGCGCGAAGATCGGCGTGCGCGGGTTCGCCGTGGCGCCGGGGGCGGTCGAAACGGAGATGCTCCGCGCGCTCTTCCCGCCCTCGGCGCTCCCGCCGAGCGCGTGCCTCGCCCCCGATGACGTCGCGCGGGTGATCGTCTCGTGCATCGAAGGCGAACGCGACGCCGACAATGGGCGCGTCATCCCGGTGGTTCCCGCGGCACAGGCAGCGTGGCTGACCGCGTGGCGGGCGGAGAACCCGGGGGGATTCCTCGGCGCGGCGCCCGCTGCACCTGGGTCGTGAGCCCGCGCGCACCATACGATCGATCCATGCTCAAGCCGTTCACGCCCGCGTCCGATTTCGCGCCGCCGTCGCTCGACGCGACCGACTGGAGCCAGCTTCAGCCGCTGTACCAAAGGCTGATCGAACGCGAAGTGCGCAGCGCGGCCGATCTTGAGCGGCTCGTGCTCGACCGCAGCGAGCTTGACGCCGCCGTCAGCGAGGCGAGCAACACGCTCTACATCAACATGACGTGCCGGACCGACGACGCTGAGGTGAAGCGCGCGTATCTCGCGTTTGTCGAGACCGTGCAGCCGCGACTGAAGGAAGTGTCCTTCGAGCTCGATCGCAAGGTGGCGGCCAGCCCGTTCGGCTCGGCGCTCCCGCGCGAGCGCTTCGGGGTGATGCTTCGCGACACGCGCACGGCGGTCGAGCTCTTCCGTCCCGAGAGCATCCCGCTTGAAACCGAGCTCACCAAGCTCGACCAGCGCTACTCGGAACTGACGGGCGCAATGACGGTCCGCTTCCGCGACGTCGAGCACACCCTTCCGCAGATGGCCAGGTATCAGGAGGAACCCGACCGCGGCGTCCGCGAGGAGGCATGGCGGCTCGTCGCGCAGCGCCGCCTGCAGGACCGCGAGGAGATCGAGAGCATCTTCGACCAGATGCTCGGGCTCCGCGCCCGCGTCGCGGCCAACGCCGGGTTCTCCGACTTCCGTGCCTATTCGTTCCGCGCCAAGCGCCGCTATGACTACACGCCCGAGGACTGCATGCGCTTCGCCGAAGGCGTTGAGCGTCACGTGGTTCCCACGCTGCGGCAGTTGAACCGCCAGCGCCGCGAGAAGCTCGGCCTCGAGCGCCTGCGGCCGTGGGACATGGGCGTCGACGTTCTCGGGCGACCGCCGCTCAAGCCGTTTGAGACGGTCCCGCAGATGCTCGACCGGACGCAGCGGGTGTTCCGGCGGATGGACCCGTCGCCCGGGGGGCTTGCCGACATGCTCGACGCGCTCGCCGCCAGGAGCAACGGGAGCGGTGGCGAGCGCTGCCTCGATCTCGAATCGCGAAAGGGGAAGGCGCCGATCGGGTATCAGGCCAATCGCGATCGCATGCGGATGCCGTTCATCTTCATGAACGCATCGGGCGTGCACCGCGACGTCGAGACGATGGTGCACGAGGCGGGGCACGCGTTTCACGCGCTGCTCTGCCGCGATGACCCGCTGCTGGCCAACCGCTCGGAGATGCCGCTGGAGTTCGCGGAAGTGGCGAGCATGAGCATGGAGCTCACGAGCCTGCCGTTCCTGGACGAGTTCTATTCGCCGGGCGATGCCGACCGCGCGCGACGCCTGCACATGGAGCTGCTCGCGACGCTGCTCCCGTGGGTGGCGACGATCGATCAGTTCCAGCACTGGTTGTATACGCACCCCGGACACACCCGCGCCGCCCGGCGCGAGGCGTGGCTGGCCGTCCGGGCCCGCTTTGCCGAGGATGCCGACTGGGCGGGTCTCGAGGAGATTCACGCCTCGATGTGGCAGCGCCAGGGTCACCTCTTCGGTGCGCCGTTCTACTACATCGAGTACGGGATCGCGCAGCTCGGTGCGCTGCAGCTCTACGGCAGCTACACGCGCGATCCTTCCGGCACGATCCGGCGCTACAAGGAGGCGCTCGCCCTCGGCGCGTCGCGTCCGCTGCCGGACCTGTTCGCCGCCGCCGGGCTCGATTTTGATTTCTCGCCCGCGAAGATCGAGCGCGCCTGGTCGGCGGTCGAGCGCGATCTCGCCCAGCTTCCCGCGTGAGCGCGCCCGCGCACATCCCGGTGCTCCTCGACGAGGTGCTCGCGCTCCTGGCGCCGCGCCCGGGGGAGACGCTGCTCGATTGCACCGCCGGCCTGGGCGGGCACGCCGCTCGCCTCGGTGCCGAGCTCGGGCCAAAGAGCAACGTCGTCCTGATGGATCTCGACGCGACCAACCTGGCACGATCGGCGGCGCGCGTGTCGGCGCTTCCGAACGGCCCGCGCGTGTTTGCCGTCCACGGTTCGTTCGCCGAGGCGCCCCACCGGCTGCCGGCGCTCGGCCTGCGCGCCGACCTGGTGCTCGCCGACCTCGGCTTCGCCTCGACGCAGGTCGATGACCCGTCGCGTGGGCTTTCGTTCATGAGCGACGGCCCGCTCGACATGCGCCTGAACCCCGCCGCAGGCCCGACCGCCGCCGACCTGGTCGCCTCGCTCTCAGAACAGGACCTGGAGCGCGTGATCCGCGAGTACGGCGAAGAGCGGCACGCCGGCGCGATCGCCCGGGCGATCGTGCAGGCCCGCGGCGCGCGGGCCTGGGGTGGAGTGGGGGTCGTGGGGGGGTGGGGTGTTGGAGGCGCGATCACCCGCACGAGCCAGCTCGCCGACATCGTTCGCCGGGTGGTCCGACGCTCGCCCGACGGGATCGACCCGGCGACCCGGACGTTCCAGGCCTTGCGGATCGCCGTCAACGACGAGTTGGGACATCTCGAAGCCCTGCTCGATCATGTTCGGGTCGCGGCCGGGTCAGCGGACGAGTCGGCCGGATCGGGACGATGGCTCAGCCCCGGTGCCCGCGTGGCGATCATCGCATTTCATTCGCTCGAAGATCGCCCGGTGAAGCGTGCCTTTGCCGAGCTGGTCGCGCTCGGACTTGCCGAGCACCTGGGCGGCGGTCCCATCCGCCCGAGCGATGCCGAGGCGTCCGCAAACCCGCGTGCGCGCTCCGCCCGGCTCCGCGCGATCGCGCTGCGCGGGTGATTGATGGTTTCCCGCTCGCTATGCTCGCGCCAGTCTTCCACACGCCTTTGGTGTGGTGCCCAGAACTTCAATCACCGGCGCGGCCGCGAACCGATATCCTCTGCACACGCAAGGAGGCGCCGCGCCCGAGCCGTTCCGCACGGCCCGGGGGGGGCCGCCGCACGCAAGGAATAGAGCGGTGACGCGCGAAAACAAGCTGGCACTCCTCATCGGGTTCTCGGTCATTCTCATCGTGGGCATGCTCGTCGGGGACTATTTCTCGAAAGCGCGCTCGGCCCGCGTCGACCCCGGCTTTGCCGCCAAGGGTCAAGGGACGCAGACGCCCGTCACGATCGAACCCGCCCCCGCGCCCGAGCTCATGCCCGATCCCGTCGCGCCCCCCGGCGGCACGATCGTTCCCGCCGGGCAACGCCGCGAGTTCCCCATCGAGGAGCAGATCGCCTCGGGCTTCCGCCCGGTCGACATCCTCAACGGCGGCAACGGCGCCATTCCGAACGTCCGCGCTGACGACGTCGAGCTCCCGCCGGAGACCGTGATCGACGTGCCGGGCGAAACCGTCGAGCCCGCCGGTCGTGCCGCGCTCCTGCGCGAGTACACCGTCAAGCCGGGCGACGCCCTCGAGAAGATCGCCCGCGAGCAGCTCGGCGACCCCAAGCTCTGGCGCACGCTTGCCGACATCAACCACGACCTGCTCAAGGGCAGTCACGACCTGCGGGTGGGGATGAAGCTCCGCCTGCCCGAAGCGCGCACGCCCGTGCCGGCGACTCGCACGGTGACCGAGCGCGCCGCGGCGACCGCCAAGCCCGCCGCCGGGAGCACCAAGGCGCTGCGCTCCTACACCGTCCGCAGCGGGGACACGCTCAAGAAGATCGCGCGTCAGCTCCTGGGCGATGGAGACCGCTCCGACGAGATCGCCCGCCTCAACAAGATCACCGACGCCAACCGCCTGCTCGTGGGCACCACGCTCAAGATCCCCGCGCGCTAGCGTTCGGGTGACACCGGCTCGCCGTCCCGACCCTTCCTCGCCTCACGCTCCGACCATGCTCGCCAAACTCTGCGTGCTCATTCTGGCCCTGGGCGTGTGCGGGGGCGCGCTCCTCCAGCTTCGGCAGGCGCGCCTGCAGGTCGTGCACGAACTCGCGCGCGTGCAGCTCCGCATGAACGAACGCGACCGAGACCTCTTCCGCATCCGCGCCCAGCTCGCCCAGCGCACTTCGCCTGAGAGCGTCGAGCAGCTCGCCGCCCGGTTCGGCCCGCTCTCGCCCCTGGGCGTCCACCTCGCCGAAGACCTTCCGGCTGCTTCAGGTTCCGATTCGCCCCGTCCGCCGAGCGTCCGCCCGGCGTCGCACGTCGAGAACCACGCTCAGGTCGACGAGCGCTGACGCTGCGTCGATTCTCTCGTGTGCCCGTCATGAGCCCCGCGTCCTCATCCCGCTCTGTCTCCCGCTCCCCCGCCCATGCGCTCGCCCGCGCCGACCGCGTCGCGCGCGTGCTGCTCTGGTGCCTGGCGCTCGGCTTCGGGATCATGCTCGGACGTGTGATCCAGCTCCAGGTCGCGCCACCGGCCCAGCTCACCGCGCACATGGGCGAACGGATCAGCTCGATCGCCGAGTCCGCACGCCGCGGCGACGTGCTCGATCGGCACGGGCGCGTGCTCGCCGCCACGCGGTTCGGATGGCGCTGTTTCGTCGATCCCACGCGCATGCGCCCCGATCCCGAGGCCGACATTCTGGCCCTCGCCCAGGCGCTCGGCCTGCCGCCCGAAGACGTCGGCCCGCGCATCCTCGCCAAGATGAGCGAAAATCAGCGTCGCTCCCTGGAAGCGGGCGACGAGCCGCCCGCGCTCGTCCGCTACGTCTCGATCGGCAGCGTGCTCGAAGACGACCGCGCCGAATCCGTTCGCGCGCTCAAGATCCCCGGCGTACACCTTGAAACCCGACCCGTCCGGGAAGTTGTCGCGGGCCAGCAGCTCCTCCCGCTCCTCGGCAAGGTCGGCATCGACGATGACGGGCTCACCGGCGCCGAGCGCCTTCTCGAAAAGCGCCTCGACCCTTCGCCGGGCAGGCTCGAATACGTCCGCGACTCCCGCGGCAAGGTCCTCTGGGTCGAGCCCGGCGGCTACGAACCCCCCGAGCGCGGCGAAGACGTCCGCCTCTCCATCGACCTCCAGCTCCAGCGCATCGCGCTCGAAGAGCTTCAGCGTGGCGTCGAGGACGCCGACGCCCAAGGCGGCCGCTGCGTCATCTTCGATCCGCGGACGGGTGAGATTCTCGCGATGACCGACGTCGTCCGCCCCGTGCGCGACGCGGTGGTCTACGACTTCAAGCGCCCGATCCCCAAGGACAACGGCCCGAGCGGGACGCGCTACCAGACTATCCGCACCAACCCCGCGGCGCTGATGAACCCCGAGCTGGCGCGCAACCGCTGCATCGAGGACGTCTACGAGCCGGGCTCGACGTTCAAGCCGTTCATGTGGTCCGCGATTCTCGAGCTCGGCCTCGCCGACCCGGAAGAGACGATCAACACCGAGGGGGGCCGCTGGTCGACGCCGTACGGTCGCGCCATCGCCGACGTCGTCAAGAAAGATCATCAGACTGTTCGCGAAGTGCTCATCAACTCCTCGAACATCGGCATGATCAAGCTCACGACGCGCCTGAGCGCCGGGCAGATGCACGACGCGGTGATCAAGTTCGGCTTCGGCAAGCGCACGGGCCTGGGCCTGCCGGGCGAGGCCGCGGGCATCGTCACGCCCCTCAAGAACTGGAGCAAGTACACGCACACGTCGGTCGCCACCGGCTACGAGATCGCCGTCACGCCGGTGCAGATGGTCCGGGCGTTCAGCGTCTTTGCGCGGAGCGGGGTCGATGCCGGCACGCTCCCCCCGATCAGGCTCGCGCCGGGCGAATCTGCTTCGACCGCCGCGCCCGGCTCGCCGCCGATCGTCCGGCGCGTCCTGCCCGCGCCCGTTGCCGAGCTGGCGCGCGACACGATGCGCGGCGTCACCGCCAACCTCGACCGCAAGCTCGCCGCCCTTCCCGAGCCTGAGAAGGGCTGGAAGTTCGAACTCTTCGGCAAGTCCGGCACGGCGGAGATTCCGCTCACGCCGCCCCCGCCCGGGATGAAGCGCCCCAAGGGCTCCGACGGGTACTTCAACGGCCAGTACAACGCGAGCTTCATCGCCGGGGGCCCGGTCGATGAGCCGCGGCTGGTCTGCCTTGTGGTGATCGACGACCCGGGCCCGACGCTCGTGCGCGAGCGCCGGCACTACGGCGCTTCGACCGCCGGGCCGGTCGTCCGCCGGGCCATGGAGCGCGCGCTGTCATACCTGGGCGTCCGCGCCTCGCCGGCGAGCGACCGCTTTGTGCCGCCGCAACCCGAGTAGACTCCACCGGCGCCGGCTCGGACGGCTCACGCGCTCTCAACGGTTCCGTTCGCTCCGCGCGGCTGTCGGGCGCCTCCGCGTCCCTCCCCCGGCTACGCTCGCCTGCCGCTCTCGATCGAAGAACCATCGCGAGACCCGACATGCCCGATCGCTCCGGACCCTACACGCGCGTGCTCCTCAAGCTCTCGGGCGAGGCGCTCGCGGCCCCCGGCCCGCCCGCCGGCTCCGGCCTCGAGCCCGGCGAAATCCAGGTCATCGCCCGCGAGATCAAGGCCGCCAAGGGTGTCGGAACGCAGATCGCCCTCGTGGTCGGCGGCGGGAACTTCGTCCGCGGGGCCCAGCTCGCCAAGATCGGGCACATCCACCAGGGCACCGCCGACTACATGGGCATGCTCGCGACGATCATCAATGGCCTGGCCCTGAAGGAAGCGCTCCTCGCCGAGGGCGTCGATTCGCGCGTCATGTCCGCGCTCGCCGTGCAGTCGGTCGCTGAGCCGTTCATCCGCGGTCGGGCCCTTCGGCACATGGAAAAGGGCCGCGTCGTGATCCTCGTCGCCGGGACGGGCAACCCGTTCTGCACCACCGATACGTGTGCCGCGCTCCGCGCCATGGAGCTCGATTGCCAGGTCATCCTGAAAGCGACCAAGGTCGACGGCGTCTACTCCGCCGACCCGCGCAAGGACCCCACCGCGACGCGCTTTGAACGCCTGACGTTCATGGACGCCATCACCCGCAAGCTGAAAGTGATGGACATGACCGCGTTCACGATGTGCATGGAGCGGAACGTCCCCATCATTGTCTTCGACTACCACCCGCCGGGCAACATCCGCAGGATCGTCGAGGGGGACAAGTCGATCGGCACGCTGATCTCGGGCTGAGGCGGCGCCCGTGCAGGAAGTGGGGGGCGGGCGGCGCGCACCGGGGTATCCTTGAGCGCCGGCGATTCCCCGAAAGGCCTCTATGTCCACCGATCCAGACACGATTCTTCTTGAAACCGAAGAGCACATGACCAAGACCCTCGAGCACCTCAGGAAGGAGCTCCGCGGGATTCGCACCGGGCGCGCCTCGCCCGCGATCGTCGAGTTCATCAAGGTCGACTACTACGGCGCCCCGACCGATCTCAAGGCGCTCGCCTCGATCAGCGTCCCCGAGCCGACGCAGCTCTTGATCAAGCCGTTCGACGCCGGCGCGGTCGGTGAGATCAAGAAGGCGATCGAGGCCGCGGGGCTCGGGCTCAACCCCATGCCCGAGGGCAAGCAGCTCCGCATCAACCTCCCGCCGCTCTCGGGCGATCGGCGCAAGCAGCTTGTCGCCCAGTGCAAGAAGCTCGCCGAGGAATCCAAGGTGCAGCTCCGCAACGCCCGGCGCGACGGCAACAAGCACGCCGACACGCTCAAGTCCGGCGCGAACCACATTCCCGAGGACGAGCTCGAGCAGCTCAAGACCGAGATTCAGGAGCTGCTCAAGAAATACGAAACCGAGACCGACAAGCTCGTGGCCGACAAGACCAAGGAAGTCGAGACGGTCTGAGCCGCGAGCGGCCCGGCGATCACCGCACGATGAGCGCTCGCGGGTCAAGCAGCAGCACCGGCTCCTTGCGGAGTTCGAGCAGCCCGCGGAGCGACGCCCGCGCGCTCCGCCACCCGCTCGCCCCGAGCACTTCCCGGCCGATCGCGTCCACTTCGCTCATCAGCACGCCGCCGGCATGCCCCGCACCAGCGCCCGCCGGCGCGGCCGCACTGACGCCCGACTGACCCAGCAACTGCTCGATCATCTCCGCGAGCGTGAGCGGCGCGGGGTAGCTCATCACGTCGTACCCATCGCGCGAAAGGCCAAGCTCGCCCGCCAGGTCGCGCAGCGCGTCATCCAGCCCGCCGATGCGGTCGGCCATCTTCATCTCGATCGACTTCTGCCCGGCAAACAGCCGCCCCTCGGCAGTCTTCGAGACGTCGATCCCCGGTCGCCCCGCCTTCACGCGCGTCACGAACAGGTCATACGTATCAGTCATCTTCCGGCGGATGTACCCGCGCTGCTCGTCGTTCCACGCCGCCAGCCCGCCCATCCCGGCGCGCGGGCCGCGCGTCCGCTCGACCACGTTCACCTTGAGCGTTTCCAGCAGCCCGCCCACCGCGAGCTTCCCGCCCACCACGCCGATCGACCCCACGATGCTCCCGGGGTTCACGTAGATCCGCTCGCCCGCGACGGCGACGTAGTACCCGCCCGACGCCGCCATCCCGCCCACGCTCACCCACACGGGCTTCTTCTCGGCGACGCGCCGGATGCCCAGCCACATCACCTCGCTCGCGATCGCCGAGCCCCCAGGCGAATCAATGCGCACAACCATGCCCTTGATGAGATCACTCTTCTCGATCGCCGAGAGCGCCCGCCGGATCGTCAGGCTGCCGACCGAGCTTTCGCCGCCCATGATCCCCGGGCTGGTCGAGTTCCCGTCGACAATCGCCCCGTCGATGTGCAGCACCGCGATCGTCGGCCGCGTCGGCTCATACGAGGGCTTCTCCATGAGCGCCCGCAGCGCGGCGAACGGGTTGGCCGCATCGATCTCGG
Organism: Phycisphaerales bacterium; assembly: GCA_050182995.1. GTDB lineage: Bacteria > Planctomycetota > Phycisphaerae > Phycisphaerales > UBA1924 > JAEUIX01. The sequence goes on from JBFXBS010000002.1 coordinate 29,315, forward strand.
CCCCCTTGCTTTCTTCGAGCACGTTCCCTTCCCATTCCACGTCGCCCCCGAGGCGCTTCTCCAGGCGCTCGGTCAGCGCCGGCAGGTCGAGCGTCGCGTCGATCAGCCCCACCCGGCGTGCATCTTCCGCCGAGCCCATCCACACCTCGTTCATCGCTTTGTCGAGCCCGGCGTCGTCGAGCTTCCGCCCCTTCTTGATCCGTTCGCGCACCACGCCGTACAGGCTGTCGAGAAGCTGGTCGATGTTCTCCGACCATTCCTTCGACGGCGTGCTGTTGACCATCTGCTCCGCCGCACCCTTGTACGCCCCCACCTGCACGAAGTCGGCCTTCACGCCCATCCATGCCAGCGCATCGGCGAGATACAGCTCGCTCGTGGCCACGCCGGGGAGCGACACGCCCCCGCCGGCCTGCGCCACCACGTCGTCGCAGTAGGACCCCAGCAGCAGCTCGGGCGTGTCGTAGCCGTAGCTGAAGAGCGTCACGTCCTTGCCCGCCTCGCGTGCCGAGCGGATCGCCTGCCCCAGCTCCAGCACCTGCGACAGGTCGAGCTGCTGCTCGCGCAGGCGCACGAGGATCCCGCGCACGTCGTCCCGCGCTCCGAGCCCCACGATCGCCGACGTCGCGTCGCGCAGCGTCGTCTCGCCCTTGCCGATCGGCGAGATGAACGTTGTCCGCTCGGCGAGCCCGCCCTTGATCTCCACCACCGCGACGCGGGCCTTCTCGGCCGCCCACGCGCACACGGGGCTCGCCCACGCGCCCGCCACGACCAACGCCCCCAGCACCATCGACCAGCCCTTGGACTGACGCATGAAGCCTCCTGATCGCAGACGATCGCCTGCCGTCAACGCTAGGCACGCGGCACCCGATCCCGGCCCAGTACCGTGCCGACGCACCTCCACCTGTTCCCCGCCCACCCCCCTACGATTCGTCATGTCCTGCTCCCGCGGCACCTGCGGCAAAGATCACGGCCCGCTCCGCGATGACGAAGGCCCCTCCGAGGCCGATATCGCCCGCTTCGGCGACGTCACCCGCTCCTGCCCCGCCTGCAAGAAGGAAATCTACGACGACGCCGAGCTGTGCTATCACTGCGGCGCCGCCATCGAAGGCGCCGCCCGCAGCTCCGGCGGCATGCCTTCCTGGGTCATCATCACGTCGGGCGTCATCCTCGCGGCCTTCGTGATGGTTCTTATTCTCCGCTGAGGCGATCGCCCGGCGTCACTCCTTGACGCCCAGATCCGACTTCACAAAAAGCGACTCAAAGCGCACGCCGGCGCGCTCCACGTTCTCCCGCGCGCCCTCTTCCCGGTCGATCGTCGCGATCACCGCCAGCACCTCGGCCCCTTGCGCCTGCAACACCTTCACCGCCTCGAGCGCCTGCCCCCCGGTCGTCGCGACGTCCTCGACAAACACCACCGTTTCGCCCGCGTTCAGCACGCCTTCCATCTGCTTGGCCGTCCCGTAGTCCTTCTTGGCGTTGCGCACGAAGATGCACGGGAGCCCGCTGGCCATGCTCGCCGCCGTCACGAGCGGAATGCCCCCAAGCTCCGCTCCTGCGAGCCGCGCGACGCGTCGATTCGCCTTCGCTTCGACCTCGCGCACGCGCTCCGCGAAGCGCTCCCCCAGCGCCCGCAGAATCTCCGGGCGCGTCGAGAACAGGTACTTGTCGAGGTAGTAGCTGCTCGTCCGCCCCGACCTCAGCGTGAACGTCCCGCGCAGCACGCACGCCTCAGCCATCGCCTTTGCCAGCGCTTCCTTGGTCATGCCCCCAGCGTAGCGACGCTTGGGAAGTTCAGGACGTCTCTCAGCGCCCCGCCGCCGCTCCCTGCACCGCCGCCACCGCGTTGCGGAACATGAGCATGCCCGGCGTGGGCAGCGCCAGCACCGAGCGGTCCAGCCGCGTCCAGTACGGATGCCGATTCCAATCCAGGTACCGCTCCGGGTGCGGCATCAGGCCGAAGATCCGCCCGCTCGGGTCGCAGATGCCCACCACTCCGCCCTCCGAGCCATTGGCGTTTTCGCCCGGCATCGCCTCGAGGGCGATCTGTCCGTGCCGGCGCAGCGCGCTCATGACCTCGGGCGCCGCGACAAATCGCCCCTCGCCGTGCGCGATCGGCAGTTTGAGCACGTCCGCCGCGATGCTCGCCGGGTACGCCTCGGCCAGCCCGCGCGTCCACACGCACACCGACTCCGGCACGGCGCGAACCCCGTACCACCCATCAATGAACCGTCCCCCGGCGTTGAAGGTGAGCGCCACGCTCTGCGCCGGCGGCGCCACGTCAGGCCACTCCGCCCCGCCGGCGCCGTCCGGTCCGGGGAGCAGTCCCGCCTGCGCGAAGATCTGGAACCCGTTGCAGACGCCGAACATGAGCCCGCCGCGCCGTGCCGCCTCGCGCAGCGCCGGGTACAGCCGCGCGCGCATTCGCATCGCGACGATTCGCCCCGAGGCGACGTCATCGCCATATGAAAAACCCCCGGCCACCGCGAAGATGTCCGTCTCCTCGAGCAGCCCCGGCTCGCGGAGCAGCCGGTCGATGTGCACGAGCGACACCGTCGCGCCCGCCAGCTCGAACGCCCGGCACAGCTCACTGTCGCAGTTGGTCCCCGGCGCACGCATCACGAGCGCATGTGGCATGACGCATCATACGCGCCGCGCGAGATACGCCTCGGTGCGATACTTCATCCGCACAACCCCGCCCGCCTCGTGCCGCTCAAAGAGCCGGCGCAGCGAATCCATCAGCCGTTCGTGATTCGGCCCGCTCCTGGGCACGTACGAGGCGCTCAGCGCCCGCCCGACGAGCCCCTCCAGATCAAGCACCTGCTCATGCCGGGCCACCTCCAGCCGGGGGCACTCCGACCCGAACTCCCGCCGCGCTGCCACGACTCCCGGGTCAAACGCGTGCGTCTCCACGCGGCTTTCCCCGCCGATCGCCACGATCGCCTCGGTGTACCCGCGCGTGAAGTCGTCGCCCCGGTCCCGCGCGTTCCAGACCAGCGCCAGTCGCCCGCCCGGGACAAGCACCCGCGCAAGCTCCGTCAGCGCCTCGTCGACGTGGAACCAGTGAAACGCCTGCGCGCACGTCACCAGATTCACGCTCGCGCTCGCGAGCCCCGTCGCCTCAGCCTTCCCGTCGCGCCAGGTGATCCGCCCGCCCGCCGATCCCGTCCCCGCGCGCGCTCCCGCCGCTCGCATTTCCGCGTTCGGCTCGACCGCGATCACCTGCACGCCGCGCTCGGCGAGCGCCCGCGCGAAAATCCCCGTTCCCGCGCCGATATCCGCCGCTGCGAGCGCGTCTGTCGCGCCCAGCCCGCTCAGCACGCTGTCGATCGTTGCCGATGGGTAACCGGGCCGAAACCGCACATAGTCACCGACGCGGTCGCTGAATCGACCCGTCGGGTTCATGGACGAGAGCACCTCGGCGCCCTCGTGCCGCGACGCTCCACGCTCCGGCCCCTCGCTCGCCATGCCGCTTCCTTCACCCGCCCCGCCCCGCCGCGGCCGCTCAGTTCGCCCCGAGCACCCAGTCCGCGCGCGAGGCCTGGTTGCTCCAGCGCGTCATGTCGCGCAGGTCGTCGATCCCCAGGAGCTGCACGTGCCCGTCGGCGTGCGCCACGTTCGACTTCCCGTCATGCCGCGGATCGACATTTCCATGGTCATTCGGGTCGCTCGACGCCGTGGCCGCTCCCGCCGACCACTGCGGCGCCTGAAAACTCGGCGGGCTCACCATGTGGAACCCCGGCACCACGCCGCCCGCGCCGGTTCCCTCGACCCCGCGCGCCGAGCAGTAGGTCACGAGGCGGTCCGCGAGCCGGATCTGCTCGAGCCGCGTGACATAGAACTGCCCGAACGCCCGCAGCGCGTTGGGAATCCCCGCAAGCCCCGACGTGTCGAACCTCCCGCCGACAAAGCTCGCGTTCATTCCATAACTCGGCGAGATGCTCAGCGCATACTGCCGGTCGGCCGCGTTCGTCGTGCTCTGGTACGCCTCCAGCAGCCGCGCATCGTCATAGAGCCCGCGAAAGTTGTAGTCCAGGTACGGCGCAATCCTCCACGGATACCGCCGCGCAACCTGGCTCGTGAGCACCTGCCCGGCATCGTCTCTCACGACAATCGATGTCGCCGTCCCCTGGACCATCTGCTCGCTGGCATAGCCCGGCAGGATCGTCCCGCGGCTCTCGTTCGCATAGAGCGTGAACGCGCCCATGAGCTGCCCGCCCGCCGCCGCCTCGCGCGATTGCTTGGCCAGCCGCCGGCAGATCCCCAGCGCCGGAAAGAGCAGCGACACCAGGATCGCAATGATCGCGATGACTACCAGCAACTCCACCAGCGAGAACCCCCCGCGGCGAGCCCCGACCGTCAGATCGCCACCCGGATTTCGATCAACTGACTTCATGACACTCCAATTCGAGGCGTCCGCCTGAGCATACGCCGTTGGTCCATTCTTCGATTCGCCGCGCGTCATCACGCTTGCCTGTCCCGCACCCGTTGATGGCCCGTGGAAACTTGACCGCGTCCGGCACGAGAGCGTATCCTCGCCGCGTTGAGATTCAATCTCAGCCGCTGCAATCGATGACCCCCGATGCAGCACCGCAAACCCTGTTTCGGGGTCGCCAGAGGTCCGGTTTCACAACCGGGACACCTCAGGAGCCACACATGAGCCATTCCGCTGCCGCCGCCCCCGCGCCCCCTTCAGCCGCCCCTAAGCGGGCGACATGCCCCGCCTGCCGCCCTGCCCGGAAACCGTGGGGTGGAACAGTCGCCAGCCGCCTGGGAGCCGCGGCGTTCATGTTCTTCCTGATCAAGGGTCTCGCCTGGCTCCTGGTGCCCGCGGCACTGGCCGTGTGGGCCGCGATGTAGCCCGCCGCGCTCTACCCTTCGTTCACCCCCATTCCTCACCACCCTTACCCGGAGCACTCCGATGCCCGACGTTCCGTCCTTCGCGCTCACGCTCAAGGAATCCACCCGCGAGCACCACGTTCGTGCCGAGCGGCACCCCATCCAGCAGGCCATTCTCCAGGGCCGCATCGACCGAGCAACCTGGGGCCTGCTCGTGGCTCAGAATCGCGCCGTCCACGCCGCCCTCGAGTCCGCACTTGACGCCGCGAAGGCCAGCGACCCGCGCGTCGGCGCCGTCTTTGCGCCGCACCATCGGCGTCTGGCCAACTACGACGCCGACCTCGCCGCCCTGGGCGTGTCCGACGCCGATCGTGCGCCTCTCCCGGGCACCCGCGCCGTCGCCGACTGGGTCGTCTCACTCCCCGCGAAGGCCCCGATCAGCGTGCTCGGCGTGCTCTACGTGATCGAAGGCAGCACCAACGGCGGGCAGTTCCTCTCGCGCGTCCTGAAGCCCGCGCTTCGCCTCGAATCCGCCGCGGGCGTCTCGTCCCTCGACCCTCACGGCCCGCAGACCGGCCCGCGGTGGCAGCAGTTCCGCGCGGCGATCGACGCGCTCTCGCTCTCGCCCGGCGATCAGGCCGCGATCATCGACGTCGCGGGCAAGACCTTCGACGCCCTCGGCCGCGTGTTCGATGCCGTGACCGAGGCCCGTCGCCCGGCCGTCGCCCGCACCTCCTGAGTCCTGTCCCGCTCGCGTCGCCTTTTCGCTTGCCCGTTTCAGGAACCACTGATGAACACCCGCCGCCTCGTCTTGCCATCGCTCGCCCTCACGCTCACCGCCGGCGCCGCCTCGGCTCAATCCATCGAGGCCAACATCACGCCGCCCGTGGTCGATCGCTGGATGTACCCCTTCGGCAGCGAAGCCGGCACGCGCGCCAGCGTCCCCGTCTTCGGGTCACAGAACGCCTGCGGCCCCGACGACCGCTTCGATGACCGCGACGCCGAGATGCTCGTCACCTTCTCGACCGAGTCCGTTGTGCCCGCCGGCTGGCCCGCCGGGGCCTATCGCGTCGCGGCCGCCGCGATCTTCATCCGCGTGAGCGACGCGACCAGCTTCGTCTACGACCCCACGCTCGACGCAATCGAAACCTACCTCGCCCGCGGCGACGAGACCGTGCCCTGCTCCCCCGACGCCGCATACACGCCGGATCTTGATCCGGGCCGCCCGCTCGAAGTCTTTGCGGTCGCCTTCCGCAACGGCTTCACTTCAGCAACCTACACCGAGTCCTCCCCCTTCAAGCCGGGCATGGCGTTCGTCCCGCCGTGGATCAACGTCCGCCATGCCTACCCCGTCGGCTTCGATTCCACAGGCCAGGCCGTCGACGCCTCCAGCCCCATCAAGTCCCGCTCGCTCCTCCACCCGCTCGCGCTGGGCACAAGCTCGACCGCCACGCCCGGCGAACTCGTCCCCGAAGGCACCGAGTTCACCTTCGATCTGCCCGTCAGCGCCCCCGGCACGCGCGAGTACCTTCAGCACGGCCTCGCCTCGGGCCGCCTCGCGCTCCTCCTCACCTCGCTCGCCGAAGCCCAGCAGCAGGTCACCGGCAGCTACGCCAATATCTACACCCGGGAAGCCAACCCGCTCATCTTCCCCAACGCCGCCGCCCCGCGACTGGTCGTCAGCCTCTTCCTCTGTGCCGCCGATGTCAACGGCGACGCCGACCTCAACCCCGACGACCTGGGCGACTACATCAACACCTACTTTGCCGTTCCTCCCGGCCCCGGCGCCGACTTCAACCGCGACGGCGCCATCGACCCCGACGACCTGGGCGATTACATCAACGCCTACTTCAGCGGCTGCCCCTGAATCGCCCGCCCGGCGTCACTCCTCCCACTTGGGCAGATCCGCCTCGCCGAGCAGGCGGAACTCCTTGCGCCGCAGGATCTGTGCCGCCAGCGTCAGGTCATCGACCGCCAGCGCGATCGTCGGGCACGTCGCCGCCGCCCAGCCCATGAGCGGATACGTGAACCGGATGTTCAGCTCCGCCCCGAGCAGAAACTGGCACATCCGGCTGAGCGAATGCTCCGCGTCGAGGCACACGACGAGAATCTCGAGCTCGATGAACGAGAGATCCTGCCGCGTGAGCAGCTGGCGCGTCCCGGCGGTGTTGCTTGTCACGATCCGCAGCACCGCGTGATCCGACGAATCGTTCACCGACATCGCGCAGATCCGCACCATCGCGTCGTCAAACGCCTTCACCAGTTCGAGCATCTTTCCCACGCGGTTCTCGAGGAACACGCTGAACTGCGTCACGCCCGCCGGTGCGTATCCCTTCGCGGTCGGCGTCGGCGTGGGCATCTGGGTCATCGCGAGCGCTCCCGGACGAGACGGTTGATGGTACGCCGCCCTCGGCCGTCACTTCACTCCCCGAGCACGATCGCCCGCGCCCGCGATCGCACCTCCTCCGGCATCCGCAGCACCGGCGGCCACGCCCGAACCGGCATTCCGTTCCGCTCGTCCCCCTCCATCCCGCTCCCCTCCACCTTCGGCGTCGCATCAAACGCCACGCGACGCCCGCACACGCTCAGGCGCCGATCGCGCTCCGCCGCCGAGTTGGCCATCCAGTGAAACAGCGCGTCGTCGATGTTCGCCACGTCCGCCCCCGGACCGACGATCACCGTCCACCGCGGCACCGCTGCCTCACCCGCGATGCCGCCGAGGGCCTTGATGAACCGCTCGCCGTCGCCCGCCCGTTCCTTCTGCAACCGCACGAGCAGCCACCACCCGCCGAGTTCATCGGGGACGCGCGCGTCAAGGACGCCGGTCAGTTCGCGCACGCGCCGCTCGACGAGCCGCGCCGCGTCGCCGGTCGCCGCGACGATCGGCCCGAGCGCACACGCCTGCGCCGCGAGGCCCTCGAGCACCTGGTGCTCCTCCGCTTCGCCGGTCTTGCGCGTCGCGTCGAGGCCCATCTTCGTCCCCGCGCCCAGGAACGGCGCCGCGTGGTCGAGAATGTCCAGCGGTCCGCGCACCATCTCGCTGTCACGCCCCGGCACGCACCGCTCGCCCACCGCCCGCAGCACCGCCGGCGCATCGTGCACGTGCACATCATCATCGACGACCACGATCGTCTTCGTCCACGCCATCTGCCCAGCGCCCCAGATCGAGTGCATCACCCGTCGCGCGTGCAGCGGATAGTGCTTCTTCACCTTCACAAACGCGCAGTTGTGAAACGCGCCGAACATCGGCAGGTCGTAATCCTCGATGTCCGGGATCAGCACCTTCAGCAGCGGCAGGAACAGCCGCTCGGTCGCCTTCCCGAGGAAGTAATCCTCCTGCGGCGGCAGCCCGACCACCGTCGTCGGATACACCGGGTCGCGCCGATGCGTGATCGCCGTCACCTCCAGCAGCGGATATCGATCCGGCATCGAGTAGAACCCGGTGTGATCGCCGAACGGCCCCTCGAACACCGCGCCGGGTCCAAGCGACGAGCCGCCGACCCGGGGGTCCCACCCCACCATCCCCGCCTCGTGGCTGACCCACCCTTCGATCACGATCTCGGCGTTCGCCGGCACATGCAGCGGCACCGTCCTGCACGGACACATCTCGATGCCCCCGCCGTTCAAATACCCCGCGAGCAGCAACTCGCTCATCCCCGGGGGCAGCGGCGCGGTCGCGGAATAGGGCAGAACGCTTTCGCCCCCGAGCACGATCGCCACGGGCATGCGCTCGCCGCGTGCCTTCCATGAGCGCCAATGCCGCGCTCCGTCGTGGTGCATGTGCCAGTGCATCGCCATGTGCCGACGGCCGAGGAGCTGCACTCGGTACATCCCGATGTTGTGCGACGCCGGACGCGCCTCGCCCGCGTCGTCGGCGTGAATCGTGTGGATGCCCCCGAGCGTGACGTATCGCCCGCGATACCGCGCGTCCCACGCCGCGCCTGTTTCGACGCCCGCGATCCCCGCGTTCACCTCCGCCGGATAGCCCACCGCCGCCAGGTCACCATCCAGCGGCCAGCACCGAATCAGCGGCCACCGCCGCAGATCGATCTCATCGCCCGTGAGCACCACCTGCTGACACAGGCCCGCGCGCGCGCGCCGCTTGGGCGGAGTCCGAAGCAGCGGCAACAGCTTCAACCCCTTCGCGATCGCCGCGCGCAGCGACCGCGGCGGCTCAGGCTTCACCAGCTCGCCGAGCGCCCGCGCCCTGCCCTCCAGCCCATCCGCACCGCACCCCAGCGCCATCTCCACGCGCCGATACGACCCGAACGCATTGATGAGCACCGGCACGTCCGAGCCTTCGACGTTCTCAAAGAGCAGCGCGCGCCCGCCGAGGTGATGAAACCGCGGATCTGTCCGGCGCGCCGCCGCGCCGGGCAGGTTCGGACACGCCGCCTTGCTCTCCGCATCCGCGCACGCCGCGATTTCGAGCACGGGATCGACCCGCCCGCGCACTCGCCGCAGCTCGCCCGAAGCCTCCAGCGCCGCGACAAACTCCCGCACGGTCGGATACACGTCGCCGGAGCGTATGCCCCGGGTTCCCTTCTCCCTCGCGCCCTCATCCTCGCGCCTCGCGCACCGCCGCTTCCCCTACGCTCCCGGCATGTCCGGTCCCGTGCCGCCCGATCACGGCGCTCGCCACCGCGTCGCGCTGACGCCCCCCCGCCCGGGCACTCCCGCCGGGCCCGCCGTCGCGCGGCTGTTTGATCTCTACAGCCCACGCCTCTTCGCCCTGGCGCGCCGCCTCTGCCGGCACGAGCGCGACGCCGAGGATCTCGTGCAGGACGTCTTCCTCCAGGCTCATCGCAAGTGGCACACCTTCAAAGGCGAATCAAGCCCGGGCACATGGCTCCACGCCATCGCCGCCCGCGCCTGCAAGGCCCGCGCGCGACGCCGCGGCGGCATCGACCGGCGCATGCCCGCCCTCTCGCAGCTCATGCCGTGGAATGAGGACTCCAACCTTGCCCTCGCCGGCATGAGCGACCATCGCGGCAGCGCCCGCGGCTCATCCGGTCCTGTGCACGCAGCAATCCAGCGCGAATCCGTGAAGGCCGTGCACGAGGCGATCCTCACGCTGCCCGAGCCGTTCCGCCTGCCGCTGGTGTTCAAGGAGATGCTCGAACTCCCGATCGAAGACGTCGCGCTCGCCCTCGATCTCAAGCCGCAGACCGTCAAGACGCGCGTGCACCGCGCCCGCCTCCTGCTGCGCAAGGCGATTCTCCGCCGCCCGGGCCTCGCGCGGGCCCGGGCCAAGGACCCACTCTACGACCGGCGCGTCTGCCTCGACCTGCTCAAGGCCAAGCTCGACGCCATGGACCGCGAACAGTCAGGCTCGCCGCGTTCGGGACGCCGCGGCTTTCCCATCGGGCAGGAGATCGTCTGCGAGCGCTGCCGAAGCGTCTTCGCCGAGCTCGACCTCGCGCAGGACGCGTGCGCTCAGCTCTCGGCCGGCGCGCTTCCCGCGCGCGTGCGCTCGGCGATCCTCCGCGCCATCGCTCAGGCCGACGGCGCGATCAAGCGTGAGCCCGCTGCTCACCGCCTCACGCCGCGATCGCGCCCGGCGCGCCCTTCCCGCGCCCCTCGCGCCGTTCGAGCCACGCGAAGAGCCCGCCCGAACCCAGCGCCAGCACGCCGATGAGCACCCACGCCGGCACGTGCATCACCTCGGGGAGCGTCACCTTCCCGAAGTTCGCCACGCCCTCCAGCGCCGGGCCGATGTGCGGATAAAGCTCGGCATACACGCCCGCGCCGACCAGCGCGCCCGCCATCCCCACGATCGCATCCCGCGAGCCCTGCCCGATCGCCGCCAGCGCTGTCCCCGGGCAATACCCCAGCACCACCATGCCCACGCCGAAGATCGCGCCCCCGAGCCCGTTCATCGCCAGCTCGGCGGACTTCACGCTCAGGCCCTTGATCATCCCCATCTGGAGCATCGCGTAGATGCCGATCGATCCGACGACGATCGCCGTGAGCATCGTCTTGATGACCGTGAAGTCCTTGAGCCGGAACTGGTTGACGATCGTGTTGTACCTCGTCACCCCGCCCTTCTGGAGCAGGAAGCCGAACACCAGCCCCGTGATCGCCCCGAGCAGGAGCGTTTTCGGATCAGCAAAGAAGTTCTCAAACACGCGCCACCTCCTTCTGTCCAGCCCGTCCGCCGCCCAGTCCGAACATCATCAGCGCCGTGAGCAAGCCCGTCGCGAACATGCTCGCGAAGAACACCCAGCTCGAGACGGCCAGTTGCAGCCCGCCCGAGATCCCGTGCCCGCTCGTGCATCCACCCGCCATCCGCGCCCCGACGATCAGGATGAACCCGCCCGCAAACGCCCACGCGTACCGCTTGATCACCGACGTCCCGAACCGCTCGGCCCACACCGTCGGCACCCGCTCCACGCGGAATGTCCGCCCCAGTCGCGCCGCCAGAAATGCCCCGGCAATCAGCGACACGTCGAGCGCCATCTGCCAGTCGAAGATGGGCTTGAAGCCCCCGCCCGACTTCGCCCCGTACTCCTTCACGTAGTACGCATTCGAAGCGACATGCTCCGGCGCCACCGCGCACACTCCCGCGCCCGCCGCACCCACAAACGATGTGCTCGTGCCCAGCGCCTTCCCCATGAACAGGAACGTGCACCAGCTCAGCACCCCGATGCCAATCCCCACCACATACGGCGACCAGCGTGATTGCCTCAGGAATCCCAGCATGCGCCTGCGCTCCTTTCTCGACCTCAAGGTCCATCCGGCAGCTTGGAGGCCCCGACCCGCCTGCCGGTTCCCGCCATTTCTTTTCCGCTCGCGCCTCGATCCTCGCGAGCCGCGCCCTCCCCGCCCCCTGGCACCCCCCTTGCTCCCCGCCCGGCATGCGCCGCCCCCTCTTCGCTCTCATCTCTCTCTCGGCCATTTTTGCAGGTTGCCAGCCCAAGCCGGAGCTGGTCGCGCCGGAAGTGCTCGTTTCGCCCTACGGCGTCAGCACCGATCAGCGCGTCTGGGCCGTCGCGCCGCTCAACAACGAATCGGGCACCTCCGCCGTCGACGCCCTCATGGTCACCGACGCGGTGGTCGCCCGGGCATCGGAGATTCGCGGCGTCACAACCGTGCCCCTCAATCGCACGATCGCCGCCATGCGAGCCCTGCGCATGAACGCGGTGCGCTCGCCCCAGGACGCCCGGCGCCTCGCCCAGGCCATGGGTGTCGATGGCCTCGTCGTCGGCTCGATCACCGCCTACGACCCCTACGACCCGCCCACGCTTGGCCTGATGCTCGGGCTGTTTTCGAACGACCGCTCCGGAGACAACGGCATCGACCCCAAACAGTTGCGCGGTGCCGGAGCCGATACCCCCGTCCGTACGCCAAACGACACGCCCAGCGCCATGGTCGCCGAGCATCTTGATGCCCGCAACCACGAAGTGCTCATGAACCTCCAGCGCTTCGCCGCCGGCCGCAGCGACGAGCGTTCGGCCCTGGGGTGGCGCTCCTACACGGCGAGCATGGAGCTGTACACCGAGTTCGCGGCGTACTGGTCGGTCTACCGCCTCATCCAGGAAGAACGCCTCCGCACGGTCCGCACAGACCGCCCCATCGCCCGCGCAACCCTCGACGCCCGCTAAAGGTGCTTCACCCACGCCCCGCGAAGGCCGATAAGGGAACCGTCCCTCGGGGTTCTCGCGCCTTGGCGCTCCCCGTCTCCCGCCGCTCCCGCGGCACTGCACGGAGGCAGGCATGTCCACCCTTCCCGTTGTCGACGGCTTCATCCGGTACCTGACCGACGAGCGCCACTTCTCGGCGTACACCGCGCGCTGTTATGGCGCCGACTTGCGCCAGTACGTCGAATACCTGCAGGACGTCGCGGGCGGCACGCCCATCGACGACCCCGCCGAGGCGCAGGCGTTCGAGATCCGCCGGACCAACGGCTCGCGCGAAAGCGCGGCTGTCGCCGGCTCGATCGGACGCAAGTGCATCACCCTCCTCATGCTCGACGCCTCCAGCGACGACGTCCGCGCCTTCCTCGCCAAGCTCGGCGAGATGAGCTACTCGCCTGCCACCATGGCCCGGAAGATCGCCACGCTCCGCTCCTTCTACAAGTGGGCCGAGCGCCGCGGCGTCGCTCCCACCAACCCGATGACCGCCATCCGCACGCCCAAGCAGGGCAAGCGACTCCCCAAGGCCATCAGCGTCGAGCAGATCGAGAAGCTCCTCGTCGCCCCGAGCGACCGCGACGTGCTCGGCCTCCGCGACCGCGCCATGCTCGAGACGCTCTACTCCACCGGGCTCCGCGTCTCCGAGCTCGTCGATCTCAACGTCGAAGACCTCGACGAGGCCGGTGAAGCGCTCCGCGTCCGCGGCAAAGGCAAGCGCGAGCGCCTCGTTCCCCTCGGCAGCCACGCCCTCGCGTCCGTCCGACGCTTCGTGGCCATGGTGCCTTCCGATCCGCGGTTCGCCGCGCTCTGGTCCGGAAAGAACCCCGGCACCCCGCTCTTCATGAACAAGCACGGGGGGCGCCTGTCCAGCCGCTCCGTCCGCCGAAAGCTCGACAAGTACCTCAAGGAAGCGGGCATGGACCCGACGATCAGCCCGCACACGCTCCGGCACAGCTTCGCCACGCACCTGCTCGAGAACGGCGCCGACCTCCGCAGCGTGCAGGAGCTCCTCGGGCACCAGTCGCTCAGCACCACCCAGGTCTACACGCACCTCACCGCTTCGCGCCTCAAGCAGGCGTACGACCAGGCCCACCCCCGCGCCGAAGCAGGCTGAAGCACCGACCCCCGCGCGAATGAAAAAACCCCGGGATGATCTTCCCGGGGTTTTCGTGTTTTCAATCGGCGTGTACGCCCGCGGCTTACTGCACTTCGACAATGTCCGGCAGCGTCGACGCCGCGAAGTTCATCACCGCGGTCTTGTCGGCCGGCTTGGCCCCGCCCGCGACCAGCGCGGCGTCGAGGTGACCCGCCAGGGCCATGAACTCGGCCTTGGTGATCCGCATCCCGCGGTGCGAGTCCTTCATGCTCTTGCCGGTGTACTTCAGCGGTCCGCCCGTGCCCGAGCTGATGAGCTCGACCAGGCGCTGCTTGAGCAGATCGACCTCGGCCGCCGACGGCTTCCACTCCGGATAGCCCGCCACGCCCTTGCGGAAGAAGTTGACCTTGGGGTCGCCCGCGGCCCGGCCCACGAAGTCATCGACGACCTTGCGGACGTTCTTCTCGCCGCCGAGGTTGGCCCAGACGGACGGGCCGGCGCTGGCCGCCGACGCCGAGCCGCCCGACGACTTGTTGTTGTTGCAGCCCACAAGCCCCGCCGAGGCGACCAGCAGGCTCGCGGACACACACAGAGCGGTCATTTTCGACATGGTTCAATCTCCTGAGGTTCAGATTTGGCGGGGGCGATCATCCGCCCCGTGAGGAGTTGAACGTAGCGGCAAACCGCCCAAGTTTCCACCGAAGCTTGGGGGTGGAGATCGTGGATCGCGATCGATTGAGCCTCACAGGCTGATCCTATCGAGATCGCGCCTTCTGGTAGATCGATCCGATCCGAGCCCACGAGATCACCTTGAAGTACGCGTCGACGTACGCCGCCCGGTCCCACTTGTACTTCAGGTAGTACGCGTGCTCCCAGACGTCGAGGCCGAGCAGGGGCATGAACCCGCCGACGGCCATTTCCTGCTGGTTCTCCGCCTGCATCACTATGAGCAGGTCGGTGTCGCGATGCAGGACCAGCCACGCCCAGCCCGAACCCTGAACCTGGATCGCCGTCTGCTTGAACTGCCCGGCGAACTTTTCGAACGAGCCGAAGTCACGCAGGATGGCCTGGGCGAGCTCGGGCGCGACGCCGCCGATCGACGGTTGCGTGCCCCCGCCCTGCGAGGTCGGCGCCATGCCCGCCCAGAAGTAGCAGTGATTCATGTGCCCGGAGACGTGGAACGCCAGCTCGCGCGCCCAGTGCCGCGTCAGCGAGACGTCGCCCTGGTTGTCGCGGATCTCCGCCAGCCGGCGGAGGGCGGTGTTGGCGCCCTTGACGTACGCCGCGTGGTGCTTTTCGCGGTGGATCGTCATCGTCTCCTTGTCGATGTGCGGCTCCAGCGCCTCGGGCTTGTAGGGCAACTCGGGCAGCACGAACTCGCGCCGGCCCGCGTCCCAGCCCAGTTGCTCCGGCGCCAGCGGCGAAAGCGACGGCGTCCCCGGATTGATCGGCTCGGTCGGGTAGGGGTTGCGCCCGGGGGGCTGAGCCAGGCCCGGGAGCGCAGCCAGACCGACGCCGCCCAGCGCGCCAAGCGCCGCGACGGCCTCCCGACGGGAGAGTTCCTCGCCCATGTTGCACCTCCGCGCGGACGCCGGGGCGCCCGCTCTCAGGTTCCCTCACCCACCGCCCAGCGCGCAAAGCTCACGATCGTCGCGCCGCCCAGCAGTTCCTTGACCTTCTTGCTCGGGTCGATCACGTACGGCTGCTCGAGCAGCGCGATCTCTTCGAAGAACTTGCGCATCCCGCCCTCGACCATCTTCTCGGCGATCTCCTTGGGCTTCCCGCTCTCCATCGCCTGGTCGATGCGGAACTTCCGCTCGCGATCGACGATCTCCTTGGGGATGTCCGACGCCGACACGCCCTTGGGGAACGGCACCGCCGCGACGATGTGCATCCCGATCTGCTTGAGCAGCTCGGGCTTGATGTCGCCCTCGGCGTGAATGAGCGCGCCGGTCTTGCCGTCGTGATGGACATACGCCCCGAAGACGGCCTTGGGCCCGCCGTTCATCTTCAGCCCGCGCGTGTATTCGCACTTCTCGCCCGTGCTGGCGCGGATGCGCTCGATCTCGTTGCTGATCTCGCCGCTGGCGGGCACGGCTCCGACGGGCTGCTCGGCGGCGAAGTCGGCGATGCGCGCGCACATCGCGACGAAGTGCTCGTTCATCGCGGTGAAGTCGGTCTCGGCGCGCACCTCGACGATCGACGCATGCGGAACGGAGCCGCCCGCGTCGGGCCCGTGCATCGCCACGGCGATCCGCCCGGCGCCTGCCGTCGTGGCGCGGGCCTCGATCTTGCCCTTCATCTTCTTGCGGATGATGTCCTCGGCGGCGGCGAAGTCGCCGTTCGCCTCCACCAGCGCCTTCTTGCACTCCATCATGGAGAGGCCGGTCTGGTTGCGGAGCTTCATGACGACAGCGGCGGAGATTTCAGTGGACATGGGGGATTCCAAGCTCCAAGTGGTCCGATGACCGACGGCTCAAAGGTCAGAACAAGGGTATGTCAAAAGCACGCTCGCCCCGCGAGCATATGGCGATTCGACCACCTGCTGGCGTGCTCGATTGATCGAGCATGGCGCGATCAGGCCTTGGGCGGCGTGCCGTTGCTGGGCGGCTCCGATTCGGGCGCGCCGGCGGCGGCCGGCTCGTCGCTGCGGTACTGCGCTCGGCGCGAGCGGCGCGGGCCATCGCCCGGAGCGCCGGGTGCTGCCCCGCCGCCCATCGCCGCGGCCTGGTCGCCTTCGGTCTTGGCGGTGCGCATGGCCTTGCCATCGGCACAGGCGAGGCACAGCTCGCGGATGATGACGTCGATGGAGCGCATCGAGTCGTCGTTGCCGGGGATGGGAATGTCGGCGAGATCGGGGTCGCCGTCGGTGTCGATGAGGCAGACGGTGGGGATGCCCAGCTTGCGCGCCTCGCGGAGCGCGTTCACTTCCTTCTTGACGTCAATGACGATGATCGCCCCGGGGAGCTTGTCCATCTTGCGGAGGCCTTCGAGGTTCCGCTTGATCTTGGCCTGCTCGCGCTTGAGCATGCTCTCCATCTTCTTGGAGTAGCTGGCGAAGTTGTCGCGCGCCTCGATGGCGTCGAGTTCTTCCAGCCGCTTCAGCCGCGAACGGATCGTTCGGAAATTCGTGAGCGTGCCGCCCAGCCAGCGCTCGACGACAAAGTGCATCTTGACGTCGGCGACGCGCGTCTCGAGCACCGCTCGAGCCTGGCGCTTGGTCCCGACGAAGCACACGTCCTTGCCGTCGGCGACGACCCGGGCGATGAACTTCTTGGCGAGCAGGAGACCCTTGATCGTCTCCTTGATGTCGATGATGTGGATCCCGTTGCGCTTGCCCCAGATGTAGGGCTGCATCTTCGGGTTCCAGCTCGCGGCCCGCTGGCCGAAGTGAATCCCCGCTTCCACCAGGTCCTGGACGAGGGTGTTGCCCTGACCGCCGCCGGCGCCGGCGGAGCCGGACGTAGCGGAGGGGCTGGGAGCGGTCGATGCGAGTGCCATGTGCGAACCTTTCGTGCAGCGCTTCGTCACGGAGCGTTTCGGCGGACAATGCCACCGGGCCGGGTCACGCGACCCGTCCCTGGGCCTGCTCCATGCGAGTTGAGCGCTTCGGGTTTGGGGAAACGTGCCCGCGACGCCGCGCCTCTGCGGCGCAGCGACCAACCCGCCGCCGAAACTCGGCGGGTCACAACAAGTATAGATTGCGTGAACGCCGGGGCAAGGGCGGGCCGGCTCTCGCACGCTCGCGTGCCCCAGATCCGCCTAAATCGGCCTCTCGGGCTGATCCTGGAACGGCTCCCGGTCAGGGGTTTCCCCGATCCGCTTCACCCTTCTACCGGCCTGGGTTCTGATGGGTGGAGGCTAGTCCCGGTGCTCGATCACCCGGCCCGTGGCGCTCCTGGCCCCCGGGCGGCCGTCGTCCTGGACCTCGCCGCGGAGCGTTTCGATCGCGTGCGGCAAAATGTCGAGGAGCGCTTCGAGGTTCTCGCTCGCGCCGCGCGGCGAGCCGGGGAGCGTGAGGATGAGCGTCTGCCTGCAGACGCCGGCGACGCCGCGGCTCAGGAACGTCCGCGCGGTCTTGGGCAGGCAGCGCAGGCGCGCCAGCTCCATGAGCCCTGCGTGCGGGCGCTCGATGACGTCCATCGCCGCCTCGGGCGTGACGTCGCGCGGCGCCAGGCCCGTGCCGCCGGTCGAGAGGATCAGGTCAATCCGCGCACCCGGCTCAGCCCACGCTCTGAACTGCTGAGCGAGCAGCGCTCGATCGTCGGGAAGGCAGGCGGTGGCGACCACGTCCCAGGTGAGGCGCGAGCGCACGATTTCGCAGAGCGCGGGCCCGGAGGTGTCCTGGGCTTCGCCGCGCGAGCAGCGATCGGAGACGGTGAGCACGCCGACGCGGGGCGTGGGGGATGAGGGGTTCACGCGCGGGCTCCTCGCGCGCGTGGGCGCGGTGCGCGCCACGTCCCGCTCCGGCCGCCGCGTTTCTCGATCACGCGCACGCCCTCGATCACCATGCCGCGATCGATCGACTTGCCCATGTCGTAGACGGTGAGCGCCGCGACCGCGGCGGCCGTCAGGGCTTCCATCTCGACGCCGGTCTTCCACGTGGCCCGCGCCGTGGCACGAATCCGCACGGAGTTTCCCACGAGCTTCGCGTTGACGTCGACGTGCTCGAGCGGCAGTGCGTGGCAGAGCGGGATGAGCTCGCTTGTGCGCTTGGCCGACTGAATGCCCGCGAGGCGCGCCGTCGCGAGCACGTCGCCCTTGCCGACGGCGTCGGCCCGGATGGCTCGCGCCAGCGCCGGCGAAACGCGCACCCGCGCCTCGGCGACCGCAACCCGGAGTGTGAGCGCCTTGTCGCCCACGTCGACCATCCGCGCCCGTCCCGCCGAATCGAGATGGCTCAGCCCCGCGCGGGCGCTGCCGGCGCGGGTGGATCTGCTCGCCATGCATGAGCGTAGGGCGTCGGCGGTTGCACGAAATCGCGGACGCCCGCGCAGATCACCGATTTCGCGCGCAATCCGGGTCGATGCTGTTTCACGGGGAACCTGTGGCGATCCGGCCCCCGCCTCCAACGCGAGCGCGGGCCCGGCTAGCCTTGACCCCGATGCCCCCTGTCCAGCTCAGCGCCCTGGTCCTCCTCCTCGCGCTGGGCGTGGCGACGGGCGTGTATTGGCTGATCGTGTTCGGGCACATTCTCGCAACCGCGCGGCTGCCGACGCCGCGAAGCGCCCTGCGAGGGTCGCGTGCCGCAAGCCTGCTGACGGTGGGGTCGAGCCCGGCGTTGCCGCGGGTCTGCGTCGTCGTGCCTGCGCACAACGAGGAGGCCGTCATCGGCGCGCTGGCCGGGTCGCTGCTGAAGCAGGACTACCCGCGCCTGAGCGTGGTCTTCTCGCTCGATCGTTGCACCGACGCGACGGCGGAGATTCTCGGGCGGGCGATCGCAGGCGACCCGCGCTTCTCGATCCACGTTGTCGATTCGTGCCCCGAGGGGTGGGCGGGCAAGGTGCATGCGATTCATTCGGCGGTGGTTGGTTCGGCGAGCGCGCGTGACGCCGATTTGCTGCTGTTCACTGATGCCGACACGGTGTTTGACCCGGCGTGCGTGCGTGCGTGCGTGGCGCTGCTGGAGGAGCGCGGGCTCGATCTGCTCAGCCTGCTCAGCACGCTCACGAGCGACCGGTGGTTTGAGCGCGTGGTGCAGCCGGCGGCGGGGATGGAGCTGGCGCGGCAGTATCCGCCGCGGCGCGTCGGGCGCGGGCGCGCGAGCCGCCCGTTCGCCAACGGGCAGTTCATGCTCTTTCGACGCGCCGCGTATGAGGCGGTGGGGGGGCACGCCGCGGCCAAGGACCAGTTGCTCGAAGACATCGACCTGGCGCGGCGCGTGGCGTGGAGCGACCGGACCGTCGGCGTGTTCATGGCGCACGGCATGCTCCGCTGCCGGATGTATCCCGACTGGGCCGCGTTCCGGCGCGGGTGGAAGCGGATCTACACCGAAGCGGCCAACTGCAAGCCGTCGCGGCTGCGGCAGGCGGCGCTGCGGCTGGGGCTGTGCGGGGTGATCATGCCGCTGGGAAGCCTGGTGGGTCTGATCGCGGGCACGATCGTCGCGCCGGGCGGGGGCGATGCGCGGGACCTGGCGATCGCGTGCGCGACGGCGGGCGCGTGCGGACTCGGTTCGATGCTGACGGCGCTCGTGGGCGCGATGCGGCTGGGGTCGAGCCCGGTCAGCTCGGCGGCGCTCTACCCGCTCGGCGCCGCGGCGACGATGCGGATCCTGGCCGAGGCCGCCGATGAACTGCAGCGCGGCGAGCCGGTGCGCTGGGGCGGTCGGGAGTATGTGCGGCCGGTGCGGTGAGGGCGGGCGCCGGTCACTCCGTCGGCGCGGCGACGGTTTCGCCGTTCATGGGCTTCTTGACGCCGGCGGCGGCGAGGGCTTTTTCGGTGGAGATGGACCAGACCTGTTCCTGCCCGCCGCGGTCGGAGACGAAGTAGACGCGCCCGTCGGCGGCCCACGCGGGCATGAGGTTGGTGTAGCGACCGCCGGTGAGGTTGACGCGCTCGGAACCGTTGATGGAGGTGATCCACAGGTCGGCGGGAGCGGTCGCGCCGTTTGCCTGGCGCGCGTCGTCAGCGGGGACGGTCGAGTAGACGATCCACTCGCCGGTGGGGTTCCAGTTGGCGGAGATGGCGGCGTTGTCGCGCGTGCTCACGATCTCGGTGGGGTTGCTGGCCCACCCGGGCTTGTAATCGATGGTCCAGAGGGAGAAGGCGAAGTCGCCGCGTTCGCGTCCGCGCTGGAAGAGGATCTTGTCGGTGCCGTCCTGGCCCGTGGCGGAGGCGGGGCACCAGCGCGGGAACATGCCGAAGCCGATGAACTCGGCGGATTGCGGCTGGCTGACATCCATGACCCAGAGCTCCCAGCGTCCGCTGACCTGACCGAGGCGGCAGAACGCGAGGCGGCGTCCGTCGGGGGACCAGGTGGGGTGCAGGTCGTTGGCGTCGGTGGTGGAGAGCTGCACGGCCTGCCCGCCGGCGCTGGACATGACGAAGAGACCCCATGAGCCGGCGCGGTTGGAGCAGAAGGCGATGCGCGAGGCGTCGGGGCTGAGCGCGGGCATGACGTCGCTGGCAGGGTCGGCGGTGAGCTGCGTGACGGTGCGGCTGCCGACCATCTTGATGTAGATGTCGGGCGAAGGGCGGTGCTGCGTGCTGGAGTAGACGAGCCACTTGGCGTCGCGCGAGAGGCAGGGATCGAAGTCGGCACCTTCGGAGCTGAAGGTCTGCTGGAGGAGGCTCTCCATGCCGTCGACCATGGCAGCGTCGGGATTCTCAGCGGGGATGGCTCGGGCGAGCGCCTCGGACCCGCGGTAGGCGGCGCTGGCCTGGGGGTTCAGGCGCCGGGCATGCATGGAGATGGCGCTGGCGGCGGCGGGGTGGAGGGCACCCTCGGCGCGGCGTTCGTAATCGCGCTTCATGGAGGCGCGGGCGCTGGCGAGAGCAGGAAGGTTCTGCTCATCGCCGCCGGTGGTTGCCGTCGCGGCGGGCGGTGCGGCGGGCGGGGCGATGCGCGAGGCGACGGGCTGCCTGGTCCCGCACGAGGCGAGGAGGGCGCAGCAGAGCGAGGCGGAGAGTGAGAGGAGCGATCGGTGGGTGCGGTTCATCGGCGCAGGCTCCGGGTCGGATGGGCGACGGAGGCACGGTCCGCGCGCACGTTTCGAACGGCGCGCCGTGCCCCGGAACCATTCAGATCGGGCGGGCGTGCGACCTGATTGAGAGGCGGGCCGAGAATCAGGGCAAGGAATTGTCCGGCGCGAGCGCGGAACCTGCGCGGCGGGTGAGGCGTGGAGCGGGCCGAGGCGTGCCGCCGGTCCGCATCGCGGGCCGAGATCACTCGGGGGCGACGGCGCCGGAGATGGCGCGGGCGTGCGACGGGCGGACCCATATCGCGCCCTTGCCGCGAGGGCGGGCGGCGGCCTGGAGGTGGGCCAGGTACTCCTCGAGCGCGGGGGTGGTGAAGGAATCGAGCCATTCACGGCGGGGCGAGGCGCCCAGGGCCGCGGAGCAGCGCTCGATGGCTTCGATCATGAGGCGGCGGTCGGCCGAGAGGGCGGGGGTGATGGCGCCTTCGTCGAGCGGCTCGGCGGGCGGATCGGGGAGCAGCCCGGCGAAGAGGCTTTCCTCTTCGGTGATTGGAGCCGCTGGCGCGAGAGTCCCGGTGAAGCTGACAGTCGGCATGTGGCGCGCACCCCATCGCCCGGGCACCCTCGAGAATCGGGGGCAGCCGCGAGGCGGCGTGAAGAGTGTCTGGGGCGGCTCCTCGCCCGGGATCAGGCCGACATCCATGGCCGGGGCAGACGGGGTTTATCGGCGCGAGGGCTCGATCGACCACACAAGCGGCGCGGAGCGGCGGCGCGGTCGGGATCAGTTCGCGTCGCGGTAGTCGAAGGACTGTCCGCCGATGGCGGCTTCGGCCATGACGCCTTCGATCGGCTGGACGAAGACGGCGATGCCCTGGACGTAGTCGTTGCTCGCGGCGGAGCCGCTGGTGGCGATGACGGCGGAGGCGTTGGCGGCGAACTCGGTCTCGCCCATGCGGAAGCGCGAGAGGGTGGCGGCGTCCTGGATGAAGAGGATCTCGCGGTAGGACTGCCCGCCGAGCTGCGCGCCGACGGTGACCTGGGTCATGTTGGCGTAGCCGACGAGGCGCGGGGGCTGCCCGAGTTCGTTGCGGTAGACGATGCCCTCGCCGCTGGCGGCGCCGACGCCGATGGCGCCCTTGGTGACCTTGGGGATCACGACCATGGCGTACGCGCGATCGAAGAATCGCGACATGGTGGGATCCATGCGACGGAAGGAATCGATGGTGCGCTGGGCTTCGGATTCGAGATAGGCGGCGGCACGGGTCTCGCCGCCGGAGGAGCGGTAGTTGGAGCAGGCGGGGAGGAAGGAGCAGCAAGCGATCGAGAGCGCGACGGCGGAAAGCTTCATGCGAGGACTCCTTTGAGGGGGCGAGTGTAGCCGTTTTGAAGCGCGGGCTGGATGGCGGGAGATGGTGGGGTGCATGAACGAAGTACGCACGCGCGGCGCGCGTGCCGAGGTCGGCGGAGGCTGGATACGCTGCGCGCATGGGTCGCCCGCTGATCGGCATCACGCCGGATGTGACTGAGCACGACTGGCAGGGGACGGCGCGGCTGCGTGCGGAGAGCGGGCTGACGTATGCGTCGGCGGTGGCGCGGGCGGGGGGGATTCCGGTGATTCTCGCGCCGATGGTCGAGTGCGTGGAGGGGTATCTGGATCGGTGCGACGGGGTCGTGCTGAGCGGGGGGGATGATCCGCGGATGGAGGAGTTTGGCGGCGTGACGCATGCGCGGGCGCGGCCGATGCATCCGCGGCGGCAGGCGTTTGAGGTGGCGCTGCTGCGCGGGCTGGACGGGCGCGCGGAGACGCCGGCGCTGGGGATCTGCCTGGGGATGCAGATGATGGCGCTGCACGCGGGGGGGGCGCTTGACCAGTGTCTCGAGGAGACGCTGGCGTCGCACGAGCGGCACACGAAAGACCGGGTGCACGTGGTGGCGCCGGTTGAGCCGAGCGCGTGGATGACGGGCGCGGGCGAGGTGGCGAGCAACCATCGGCAGGCGGTGACGGGCGCGGGGCGGCTGCGGGTGGCGGCGCGCGCGGAGGACGGGGTGATCGAGGCGGTGGATGATCCGTCGCGGCGGTTCTACGTGGGCGTGCAGTGGCACCCGGAGCGGACGCGCGACGCGCGGCTCGGAGACGAGCTCATCGCGGCGTTCGTGCGCGCGTGCGCGCGCGCACGCTGAAGCGCGCGGCCGATGCGCGGCACGCCGGGCGTCCCGGGAGCGCCGAAATCGGCGCCGGGCACGTGGTTCCGGGGCAGCGGTCGGTTATAATTCCGGCATGCCCGACCCGGGCGGCGTCTGAGTCGCCCCGGTCCGGGCGCTCCCGTTCTTCGGGGGCCACGCGAGCGTGCGGCTCGCGTCGTGCGGACTGCTGTGAGTGGACGAACGCGTCTCCGGAGCCTTCGCACTCGCATTTTCAGCGGATTCTCAGAGTGGATTCTTCACGAACGTGCGCAACGGCGGGCACTATGCCCCATGAGGGACCGACTGATGACTCAACCATCAACCGCGGCGAACCAGATGCCGGGAGTGGAGATTCCGTCGCAGGGCGCGGCGCTGCTTGATTTCTTCAATCGGTGTCTGTCGCCTCGGACGATCGTGCGCGAGGACGGGCTGGTGGTGTATCGCAACCGGCCGAAGTGGGCGGTGTTTGATGTCTTGCCTGAGGAGCAGGTGGGGAAGAGCCTGCTGGAGCTCGAGCCGCGCGAGGTGATGGTGGAGCGCGTGGAGCTGATGAAGCAACTGGCGCGCGAGGAGCGCGACGGGCTGGTGCGGACGATCTGCAGCGGGCGGCAGTTCATCACGCACCTGTACCTGCTGCCGGCGAGCCCGGGGCAGGATCTGCGTTTCTTCGTGGCGGTGACGGAACAGGCGCTGGGGCAGCAGCAGGGGGCGGATGGGATTCCGCTTCATGAGCCGACGCACCAGGATCTCGGCCCGCTGCGCAAGCTGTCGCCGAGGGAGCTCGAGGTGCTGGCGATGGTGGGGCAGGGGCTGCGCGCGGCGGTGATTGCGCAGCGGCTGCACCGGAGCGTGGACACGATCAAGGGGCACAAGGCGGCGCTGCTGAAGAAGCTGAACTGCGCGAACTTCGTGCAGCTTGCGCTCATCGCGCACACGGCGGGGCTGAAGGTCGAGGACTCCGCGCGATATGCGACGCGCCGGCGCGGGAACGACGGGACGGTCGACGCGAGCGCCGACCACGAGCCCTAAGCTCCACGGTGCGCATCATTCAGAGTGCCGCCGGTCGCTTCCGCGTGAACGATGCTTCGTGGGCGATGGTTCTGCGCCTGGCGTACATCCACGGGTGGCGGCCGCGGGGGACGCGGGAGCCGGACGACTGGCAGGGCGTGGCGAGCGACGGGGTGACGCCGCGGCTGTGGAATGCGCGGAACTACTGGTCGCGTCGCGGGCAGAAGGTGACGGATGAGGATGCGGCGGCGATGAGCGAGGCGCTTGAAACGGCGCTGCCTGACATTCCCGATCACGATGCGATCGCCCACAAGGTGGCGTCGACGATTGATTTCCCGGATCGACCGGCGTGGCGCTTTCTGAACCCATTCCGGAGGATCAATCCGTACGAGTATTTCAGCGGCGCGGGGAAGGCTCGGCTGACGCGGTTCATCGGGTTCTGCGCGCAGGGCGGATTTACGATCGACGGGCCCGGTTCGGGGCCGCGGCGTTCGGGTGGTGAGAGGAAGGGGTAGCCCGGGAGGGGATTGCTGGATGCTTGGGAATCGACCCAACGAGCCGCGCCTGGGCTCGGTTGGTGTACGTGACAAGATGGGAAGGGTTGGGGGATGTGCGAGGTGAGGAAGCGGAATGAACGAAGTCGCGCGGTGTTTGGAAATCCTCTTGACAGAGGGTCGACGTGGGCTAAGTTTGGCGATAGCTCTGCGCGGCTGAGTTTTCGCCGCGCCCCGTTCTGTTAGGACCCGCGTCCTGCCTGACGCTCGACGTGGGAGGAAGGAACGGGGGAGAGAGAGCCCTCAGGGCGTGTCGGCCCTGACTCAGCGACGAATTGACCGTTCGCCGCTGAGTTTTTTTATTTTTGAGCGGCGCGGCGGGCGCGCGGGCTTCACTCGCGGCGAGAGGGGTCGTGGGGCTCGTAGTGCATGACGCGCTCGACGCGGTTGCCATCGCCCATGATGAGCACGGTGGGGCGGTGCGCGGCGTACTCGGCGTCGTCCATGAGCGCGTAGTGCATGATGATGACTTCGTCGCCGGGCTCGAAGAGGTGGGCGGCGGCGCCGTTGAGCTCGATCTTGCCGGAGCCGGCTTCGCCTTCGAACACGTAGGTCTGCACGCGCTGACCGTTGCGGCAGTTGGCGACGTGGACGTGGTCGTTGACGCGCATGCCGCAGGCGGCGAGGAGGTTCACATCGATGGTGATGGAGCCGATGTACCGCGGGTGGGCGGCGGTGACTCTGGCGAAGTGAATCTTGCTGTGCAGGACCTGCCGGAGCATGAGGGGTGAGGGTAGGAGCGGGCGGTTACGCGCGGGAAGGCTGAGCGGCCGAGGCGCCGAGCTTCCAGATGGGGACGTCGCGCTTGAGGCGGTCGATGAACTCGCCCATGGCGAGGAGTGCCTCGGCGCGGTGGGCGGACCAGACTTCGAGGCGGAAGGAGCAGGCGCCGGCGGGGACGCGGCCGCGGCTGTGCCAGACGCGGAGGCCGAGCAATCCGTGACGAAGGGCGATCTCGTCGCCGAGGCGTTGGAGCACGGTGGTGGCCATGGGGTCGTAGACCTGGTAGGTGAGGGCGTCGATGGGGGCGCCGGCCTCGGTGGGGCGGACGATGCCCTCGAAGACGAGGCGGGCGCCGACCCCGGGCGGAGGTGCGTCGGGTGCGGCCTCGGCGGGTGTGAGGGGGGGGAGAGGACCTTCGAGGATGACGGCCCGGACGAGCATGGAAAGCGATGGTACCCGCCTATGATTGAGCCTCGACCCTTGGCAAGAAGAGGCGGGCGGCCCGCGGCGCCGTCTGATCCTCGTGAGCCATGCCGGTCCGAACCCTGAGGGTGCCGCGACTTGGAAAGGCTGTCATCATGCGCATTCGTTGGCGCGGGCTGGAGTTGCCCAGCAAGATTCATTCGGATCCGAAGTTCAAGTCGAGCACGTTCGGGCGGTTCGTGATCGAGCCGTTCGAGCGCGGGCTGGGGACGACGGTGGGGAATTCGCTGCGGCGAATTCTGCTGTCGTCGATCGAGGGTGCGGCGCTCACGTCGATCAAGATCAAGGGCGCGGACCACGAGTTCACGAGCCTGAAGGGCGTGATGGAGGACGTCACCGACATCGTCCTGAACTGCAAGAGCCTGATCGTGAAGCTCGACGGGGATGAGCCGCGGGTGATGAAGCTGGCGGCGCGGGGGCCGGGCGAAGTGACGGCGGACCTGATCGAGGCGGACCCGGCGGTCACGATCCTGAACAAGGACCTGGTGATCGCGACGCTCACGGACAAGGTTGATTTCGAGATGGAGCTGCGGGTGGCGCGCGGGCGCGGGTACGTGCCGGTGGCCGAGCAGATCGCCGATGAGGCGGAGCAGGAGATCGGGGTGATTCCGATCGACTCGGCGTATTCGCCGGTGCAGCGCGTGCGGTATGCGATCGAGGAGACGCGCGTCGGTCAGAAGACCAACTACGACAAGCTCATCATGGAGATCTGGACGAACGGGACGGTGACGCCGGACATGGCGCTGGTCGAGGCGTCGAAGATCATGCGCAAGCACCTCAACGCGTTCGTGCAGTATTTCGACATGGGCGAGACGCGCGTGAGCACGGAGGCGGCGGCGGCGGCGAGCGTCGACGAGGAGCTCATCCGCAAACTCAACATGCCGATCTCGGAGATGGAGCTCTCGGTGCGGGCGAGCAACTGCCTGGAGTCGGCCCGCGTGGTCACGGTGGCGGACCTGGTGTCGCGCACGGAGAACGACCTGCTCAAGGTGCGTTCGTTCGGGCGCACGAGCCTCCGCGAAGTGAAGCGCAAGCTCGAGGACATGAACCTCTCGCTGGGGATGACCATGCCCGAGGGCGTTTCGACGACGGCGAGCTGAGTTTCGAGGCTCCGGCACAACGGCGATTTCACAGGCGTGCGGGCGACCGCTCGCCTGTTTTTCTTTGGGCGCGCGAGCATCCGGGCGATGGCGGCTGCGTGCGCGGCGCGATGGCCGAGGTGGTCAGGGATGGAGGAAGCTGAGGTGCAGCTCGGCGTGGCGCAGGTGGAGCTGCACCCACTCGTCGAGGGTGAGCTTGCCGAAGGCGGGGCTTTCGTGCGGCGGGATTTCGCCGGCCTTGAGACGGGCGAGGGCCTTCTTGAAGCGGAGCGCGCCGTCTTCAACGGGCATGTCGGGGTACTCGCCGATCTTGGAGAGGGCCGATTTGGGGAGGTTCATGCCGGGCTTGAGGCCATCGCGGAGGAGGCGGCGCTTGGACATCCTGGCGAAGAAGCGGACGAGGCCGGGGACGCGGAAGGGAAAGCCTTCGTAGCTCATCTCGATCCACTTGGCGAGGTGGCCGAAGATCTGACCGGCGGTCCAGTTGCCGACGCGCCCGAGGCGACCGGCCTTCTCGGCGGCGACGATGCGGTCGATCTCGATGGCGAGGTCGGTGATGGAGGCGAAGCGGATCTGGCGGCGTCCGGGGACGCGCGCGGTGTCGATCGGCTTCTTCTCCTTGGTCTTGGCCATGGGGGGCAATCCTAACCACGAATCGAGAAAACCAGCAAGGATCGGGGCGTGCTCCCCCTACGACCCCGCGGGACGGCTGCGCGGTTCCTTCTTCATGATGAAGAGGTAGTTGAACCCGCGGAGAAAGTAGTTGCCCTCGACGGCGGCCTTGTGCCAATGGGGCTTTTCGAGCTTGGCGTTGTGGCGGACGACGGCGATGATGTCGATGGGGCGAAAGCGGGCGCGGAGGCGCGCGAAGAGCTCGAAGCCGATGGGCATGAAGTCGCCCTTGCCTTCGCCTGCGCCGGGCCCGCCGCGGGTGCGGTAGGAGTCGGAGACGTAGAGCGCCATGTATCGGCGGGGGCGGAGAACGCGGTCGATCTCGGCGATGACGCGGTCCATCGCGGCGTAGTAGGCGGCACCGGCGTCGGGCGAAGAGGCGCCGGCGTCGAGCCTGCCGATGCACGCGGGGTCGTCGGAGTAGGTGATGTGCGTGGAGTAGGGGGGGTCGATGAAGACGAAATCGGCCTTGGCGTCTTCGAGCGGGAGCGCGCGGGCATCGGCGCGGAAGATGTCGGGGCGTGAGGGGGCGAGGTCGTAGGCGAGTGCTCGGCGGTCGAGATCGCGGGCGACGTCGAGCGTGGTGCCGCTGCCGCCCATGGGGTCGAGAACGAGATCGCCCTCGCGGGTGTAGCGGGTGAGGAGCTGCCAGATGACCCAGGAGGGCGTGGCGCCGACGTAGGCCTTGTCGCCCTGCATCGTGGACCCGCGCGGGGAGTCGTAGTGCTGACTGGGGTACTCCCAGAGGGTGGTGGTGAAGACGCGCAGGGGCGGTCGGGCGTCGAGAGCACGGGGAACGGGCTTGGCGCCTCGGGGCCTCATGGGTGTGGTGCCGGCGGGTGTGCGGACGGGAGGGCGTGAGGGATCACGCGCGGGTGATGGCTTCGAGGAGGATGCGCTTGGCGTCGGGGAGTGGGGCTTCGAACTTCACGCCGGCGGCGCGAGCGTGGCCGCCGCCGCCGAGGGCGCTGGTGAGGGCGGCGACATCGATGGCGTTGGGCCCGGGCTTGCTGCGGAGGCTGGCCTTGGTGAGGGGCGGCTTGCCCGCGCGGCCGGCGACTTCGGTGAGGAGAACGCCGACCTGGATCGAGGCGACGGAGAGGACGTCGGAGGCGAAGCCGGTGGTGTCCTCGGTGTCGCCGCGGCAGTCTTCGAAGTCTTTCTGGGAAAGGGACATGATGGCGATGGAGTCGCGCGCGTGGAGTTCGAGGGAGGAGAGGGCGCGGGCATAGAGGCGCAGGCGGGCGGGTCGGTCCTGCTGCTCGACGAGCTGAAACAGGCGGGGAGCGTCGACGCCGGCTTCGCGGAGCGCGGCGGCGAGGCGCAGGGTCGCCGGGCGCGTGTTGGAGAAACGGAACCAGCCCGTGTCGGTGGCGATGCCGAGGTACAGGGGTTCGGCGATTTCCAGAGGAAGGGCGGCGGGGTTCGGGAGGTCGAGGAGCGAACAACACACGTCGGCGACGATCTCGGCAGCGGCGGCGGCGGCGTGATCGAGCAGCCGCGTGCCGGACATGTCGGCGTTGCCAGAGAGGTGGTGATCGATGACCACGGTTCTTGAGGTGCGCGGGCGGACCCAATCGGCGGCGCCTTCGAGCTGAACCCACGAGCCGGTGTCGACGATCGCGAAGCGGTCGGGCTCGGGCATGGGGAGCGGGAGGGGCGCGGCGCCGGCGTGCGAGAGGGTGGTGCTGGGCGTGTCGGCGATGATCTGCGCGGCCCAGCGAGGCGTGGGGGCGATGTAGCAGGCGCGCGCGTCGATCTGTCGGCGGCGGAGCGCGCGCGTGAGCGCGAGGGAGGAGCCGAGGGCGTCGCCGTCGGGGCGCGCGTGCGTGAGGACGAGGACGGAGCGATCGCCGCGAAGGAGCCGGGCGAGATCGGCGGGCGAGGTGGTGGTCGACCAGTCGGGGCGCGGGTCGGTCACGCGGGTGCTCCGTGGGTGTGCGCGTGGAGGCTGGGCTCGGCGCGGCCGTTGGATGGGGTCGAAGGATGAAGAACGTTGGGCGGATCGGGATGGAGGTGGGCGATGGTTGCCGCGCGGGCGCAGTCGCGGACGAGTTGAGCGCGGAGGGCGTCGATGCCGGCGAAGCGGTGCTGATCGCGGAGCCAGGCGAGGAGGTCGAGCTCGATGGTCCAGCCGTACTCGGGCAGGCCGGGGATGGGCGTCCAGGCTGCGGGCGAGCCGGCCGGGTGGGTGAGCGGCGCGGCGCTGAGGATGACGTGGGCTTCGAGCGTGCGAGCGAGGCCGGCGAAGGTCGGCCGCTCGCCTATGTTGATGGCGGCCGGGAAGTTTCGGCCGTCGGGTAGGCGGGCGAGGGCGGCGTAGACGCCGTCGGCGGGGAGCATGAGCTCGGTACGGATGTTGGCGGTGGGGAAGCCGATGGATCGGCCGCGGCGATCGCCGGGGACGACCTCGCCCGCGAGGCGAAAGGGGCGAGGAGGATTGCCGAGGAGGCGTGCGGCATCATCGACGCGCCCGTGCGCGAGGAGCCAGCGGCAGAGCGTGCTGGAAGCCTTGACGACGGAATGATCGCTGAGGGCGACTTCGACCGCGGGGACGATGACGGTTTCGAAGCCCAGGCGCGAGCCGAGGCTCGCGAGGACCGCGGGATCGCCCGAGCGCGCGCGGCCGAAGCGGAAGTCCTCACCCTCGACGATCGCGATGGGCTGGTGCTCGGCGGCGAGCTGCTCGATGAACGCTTCGGCGGACTGGCCGAGGCGGTCGGGCGTCGGTTCGAGCCTGAGGACGTCGTCGGCGCCGCAGGCGAGGAGGAGGCGACGGCGCTCGTCGAAGGACGTGAGGCGCGCGGGCGCGCTGGCGACGCCGAGCAGAACGGAAAGCGGGTGAGGGTCGAAGGCGAGGGCGAGGACGCGGGTTCCCGGGTGAGCGGCGGCGCGTTCACGGGCGATGGCGCGGGCGCGGGCGATCAGGGCGGCGTGCCCGACGTGGACGCCGTCGAAGGAGCCGATCGAGATGACCGAACGGGCCATGAAGAACGCTAGGCGGAGCGTTCGGGTGCGGGGCCGGGCGCAGCGGGAATCGCGAGGATCTAGAGCAGGGCGACGGGGTCGACATCGACGGCGGTGTGGGCGTCGCTCCGGAGCAGGCCCTGGGCGCGGACGCGCTGGAGGACGGCCTGGAGGATGCCCGCACCGCTGAGTTTTTTGTTCTTGCCGGCGCCCCGGGCGTCGGCGGGGCTGGCGGTGCCGCGCGCGAGGAGTTCGATCCCGATGCGGTGTTGTCCGGCGATGCGGGCGATGGGGCAGGCGGCGGGCGGGCGCACGCGCAGGGCGTTTGCAAGCCCGAGGTCTTCGGCGGCGGCCGCGAGGGCGAGGTGAAGCGCCTCGGCGGCCGCGAGGGCTTTTTGATGGTTGATGTCGCGGCACACGATGCGGGCCATGCGGCCGTGCGGGGGCGGGGGCAGGCCGGCGCGAGCGCGGTGCGCGAGTTCCTGGTTCGCGAAGGCTTCGAAATCGTGCGAAGCGGCGAGGCGGATGGAGGGTGCCGAGGGGTCGAAGGTCTGGACGATGACCAGGCCCGGGTCGATCGGAGCGGCGGCATCGTTGTCGCGCGAGCGCCCGGCGCGCCCGGCGACCTGGCTCACGAGTTGAAACGTGCGCTCGGCGGCGCGGAAATCGGGAAGGGCGAGCGCGGTGTCGGCATTGATGACGCCGACGAGGCGGACATTGGGGAAATCGAGGCCCTTGGCGATCATCTGGGTGCCGACGAGCACACGCACCTGGCCCGAGGCGAAACGATCGAGGGCGGAGAAGTAGTCGCGCGCGGTGGACATGGTGTCGCCGTCGACGCGGAGGAGGGTGGGCGGGGCGTCGCCCGCGGCGTCGGCGGCGCGCGGCCCGCGGAGCCCGTGCGTGGCGCCGAACTTGCGTTCGAGCTCTTCTTCGACGCGCTGCGTTCCGAGGCCGAAGGTGTTGGTGTTGCGGGCGCACTGGGGGCAGCGCGTGGGGAGCAACTGCTCGGCGAGGCAATGGTGGCAGCGGACGAATCCGGGCCGCCTGGGCGCGCCGGGTGCGCGGGGCAAGGTCGGCCGGGCGGAGCCGAGGTGAAAGACCATGGTGGCGTCGCAGTCGCGGCAATGGAGGACCCAGCCGCAGCGCGCGTCGGGGCAGGAGACGTAGTTGGCGTACCCGCGCCGGTTGAGGAGGAGCATGACCTGGCCGCCGGCGTCGAGGGTGCGGGCGAGCGCGGCTTCGAGCCGCGGGCCGAGCAGGTGGAGGTGGGCATCGCGCCCGCCGGCGGCGGACGCCCGCGCGCGGCGTTCCTCCGCGAGGTCGACAATCTCCACCCGCGGGAGGCGTCCGCCCCCAACGACTCGGCGCGGAAGAGTCCACAGGCGATAGCGCCCTTCGAGTGCGTTGGCGTAGCTTTCGAGCGAGGGCGTCGCCGAGCCGAGGACGATCGGGCACGAGAGCAGTTGCGCGCGCTTGATGGCGACATCGCGCGCGTGATATCGCGGGAGCTGGTCCTGCTTGTAGGATGAGTCGTGCTCTTCATCGACGACGATGAGCGCGAGGCGGTCGAGAGGCGCGAAGATCGCCGAGCGCGCGCCGACGACGACGCGCACGGTCGAGCCGGGCGCGGCGCAGGCGGCCCAGCGGGCGTGGCGCTGGGCGGCGGAGAGACCGGAGTGAAGCACGGCGACGCGCTCGCGTCCGAAGCGGTGCACGAATCGCCCGGCGGTCTGCGGCGTGAGGGCGATCTCGGGGACGAGGACGATGGCTGATCCGCCGCGCGCGAGGGCCGCGTCGATGGCGCGGAGGTAGACCTCGGTCTTGCCCGAGCCGGTGACGCCGCGGAGGAGGTGGACGGCGAAGGAACCGAGACTGTCCACGACGCCGTCGATGGTGGCTTGCTGTTCGGGCGTGAGCGTGAGGGTCGGCAGGGTGGAATCGGCGGGGCGGGCGACGGGCGGGAGAGGCGGATCTTCCCACGCGCCGGGGCCGCTGCGCACTTCGACGTGGGAGGAAGTGGTGAGCAGGCCGGCGTCGATGAGCCGTCGGATCATGGCGGCGGAGACGCTCGCGCCCGCTTCGCGGGTTTCGGTGCTGAGGGCGCGAGGGGACATGGGGAACGCGCCGGAGCCGAGCGCGGCGATGCGGGTCCATGCGCGGCGGGCGCCGGGGGTGAGCTTGGCGAGCAGGTCGCCGGGAGGGGAAGCAGCGGGGGGTTCGAACGCGCGGGCGACGAGCGTGACGCGGCGCGCGCCGACGCCGCGTTTGACGGCGGCGGGCATCATGGCGCCGAGGACCATGCCGAGCGGGCAGATGTAGTAGTGGGCGATCCAGCGGGCGAGTTCGACGAGGGGCGCGGGGAGGCCGCTGCCGCTGCGCGAGGCGATGGACTTGACGCGCGCGGGCGCGAGGCCGGCGAGGAGCTCGACGCCGCCGAGGGCGACGACGACTCCGGGCGCGAGGGTGTTGCCGCGGCCGAGGGGGACGCGGACGCGATCGCCGACGTCGAGGCCGGCGGTGGCGGCGGCGCGGGGGTCGAAGCGGTAGGTGAGGGTGCCGTCGTGGTCGCGGTTGTCGAGGACGGCGCGCTCGATGCCGCGTTCGACAGCGATCTGTGCGAACCTGGTTCCGGCGGGGAGGTGGACCTCGATCGGCGCGTCGGATTGGCTCGAAAAGAGCCCGGACATCGGGCAAGCCTACACCGCGAGGCGGGGCGGCGGGTTGGGTTCAGGACAGGAGCCGCACGAGGCAGGCCGCGGCGTGCAGCGGCGAATCATCCGGAGCGGAGATCGATCCACGCCAGGGGTTCGTGGACGTATCCGGAGCCGGGCGGCGAACCCGCGCCGGGCGGCCGGCTGCTCATGACGGCGAGGCGCTCGATGAGGAAGGGCGCGCCTGACGGGCCGGCGGGGTCGATGGGGATGGTGCAGGGGCCGGGGCTCGGGGCGTGACGGGCGAAGCGCACGAGCGTGAGGTGTGGATTGAAGGACTCGCGGCGGGCGCCGGAGCGCGCCAGGCGGCGGGCGAGGCGGCGCTGCAGTTCGAGGAGCGGGGAAGGGGAATCGGTCATGGCCGCGAGCAGGCGCGGCGGGCGATCGCAGGGAAGAGTGGCGAGCTCGCGCGGGGTGAGGCGGAAGGGCGAGATGCCCGCGGCGGCGCGCTCGACGGATTCGATGAGGGACCTGGTCTCGCGCTGGGGCGTGTCGCCTATGAAGAGCAGCGTGAGGTGCACGTCGCGCGGGGCGACGGCGCGATGCACCGGGGCGCACACGCCCGCGGCAAGTTCGAGCAGCGCTTCGGCCGACGCGAGCGGCGGGTAGACGGCGACGAAGAGGCGGAGGGAGCGGGACATGAGCGCGCGGTGCGGGCGGGGCGGCGATTGCTCAGGCGAGGGCCGCGTCGAGCCGATCGCCGAGCCGGGCGAGTCGCTGTGCAGCGGCGGCGGGCGAAAGGCGGAGCCGGTGCATGACAATGGCGACCTTGACCGAACCGCGGGCGCGGTCGAGGAGCGAAAGGGCGGGTTCGCGGGCGAGACCGGTGAGGGTGGAGACGATGCGCGCGGCGCGGTCGCGGAGCTTGGCGTTGCGGGCGCGCACATCGACCATGAGGTTTTCGTAGACGCGGCCGGAGTGGACCATGAGCGCGGTGGAGATGATGTTGAGGGCCATCTTGGTGGCGCTGCCGGCCTTCATGCGGGTTGAGCCGGTGATGATCTCGGGGCCGGTCGGCAGGACGATCAGGTGGTCGCACGCGGGAGGCCGCGGGATGGGCGCGCAGGTGAGCAGTCCCGTGCGCGAGCCGGCGTGCCGGGCGAAGCGCAAGGCGCCGAGCACGTAGGGCGTTGTGCCGCCGGCGGCGATCCCGAGCACGGAGTCGGCGATCGAGAGGCGGAGGGCGTCGAGATCCGCGCGGGCGCCGTCGGGCTGGTCTTCGGCGCCTTCGCTGCTGCGGCGGAGGGCGCGGTCGCCGCCGGCGATGATGCCGACAATGCGGCCTTCGGGTACTTGGAACGTGGGCGGCGCCTCGGAAGCGTCGAGGACGCCGAGGCGGCCGGAAGTGCCCGCGCCGACATAGATGAGCCGGCCGGGAAAGGTGATCGGGTCGGACCGGGCGGGCGGCTGGGCGACGAAGAAGGGTTCGACCGCGCGGACAAAGGCGGCGAGATCGGGGAGGGCGTGCCCGACGGCGGCCACGACGGCTTCGTCTTCGTGGTTGATGAGCGCGACAATCTCGGCAATGGTGAGCGTGTGGAGGTTCATGGAGCGCGGGTTGCGCTGCTCGGTGAGGATGTGAGAACGGTCGGGAAGCGCCGCGAGGCGATCGCGCGCCGACGTGCGGGGGAGCGCGGGGGCGGTCGATCTCGTGCGCGGGGCGCGAGGGGCCCGGGTGGGGCGCGCGGCGCGCGGGCGTCGCGTGGGCTTGCGGGTGGCGCGTTTCTTGCTCACGGGCGGAGTCCTTGCGGTTTGGGCGGGGTGCGGGCGCGGAGTGGTCGGCGAGCGGTCAGGGAATGATCCACGCGCCCGCGCGCGGCGGCGACGTGACGCCGGTCACCGGCGAGAGCGTAATCGGGACGCGGTCTTCGCACAACGCGCCGAGCACGCCCATGGCGATCGCTTCGCGATACTCGGGCGGAATGCCGAGCGCCGCGGTGGTCTCCACGCGGCACGAGCAGCAGGAGGTGATGGCGCGGACGAGGGCGGCGTTGCGAACGCCCCCGCCGGCGAGCAGCAGGCGGCTGGTCAGCGCGGACCTGGCGATGACCTGTCCGATCGCCTCGCACGCGGTGGCGGCGAGCGTGCCGCCGGAGCATCGCGCGCGGTGGCGGCCGATCCATGACATCAGGTCGTCGTCGCCCGTGCCGAGGGAGCGCTTCGAGGCGGACTGTGCGACCAGCACGCCGAGGAGGTCGTCGAGGGCGTCGCTGTCGACTTCGGCGGCGAGCGCGGCAGCGCCGCCTTCGTCGTAGGGAACGCCGAGCACGCGGCGGGCGATCGTGTCGAGCAGGTGATTGCAGGCGCAGAGGTCACGCCCGCGGATGGAATCGAGGCCCTGCGGCGGCGATTCGCCCGCGCGGGAGGCGGCGTCGACCAGATCGGCGTCGGGCTGCGTCGGCCCCATGAGCGTGACGTTGCAGAAGCCGCCGAGGTTGGCGATGGCGCGGCTCTCGTGCGCGTCGCGGAAGAGGATCCAATCGGCCAGCGGCGTGATCGGGGCGCCCTGGCCGCCAGCGGCGAGGTCGGCGGCGCGGAGATCAGACACAACCGGCGCGCCGAGTGCGGCGGCGATCGGCGCCGGGGCGATCATCTGCCAGGATCGCGGCGGGGCGTGAAAGACTGTCTGGCCGTGGACCGCGACGAGGTCGACGCGATCGACGCGCGCGCCGGCGAGCAGCTCACGCATCGCGTCGATGTGGAGCGTCGAGAGATCGTGGGCCATCGAGCAGATGTCGCCGGCGCCGGAGGGCGAGCCACCGGCGAAGTCGCGGAGTCGAATCGCGAGCGCGTCGAGCGGGCGGGACCGCGCGGCGACGAGTTCGGCCCGCATGTCGAGCCCGCGGCCGATGATGCGCACGAGCGCGACGTCGAGGGCGTCCATGCTCGTGCCGGTCATGGCGCCGATGACGAGGCGCGTGGATGTTGACGGGCTGGGTGGGCCGGCGGACACGGACGGAGTCTATCGCCCCGGCGGTGCGATGCGTGCGGGCGGTGAGCGGCGCAACGAGCGAGGAGCGCGCCCGCCGATGCAGGCGCGCCCCTCGATGCGGACATGCGAGTTGACGGCCGGCGCATCAGCGGAGCGAGCTCACGTGATCGACGCGAACACAGTGAACCTGGTCGCCGACGAGCACGCGCACTTCGCGGAGGTGGCCGCGAACGCCGAAGCCGCCGGTGACTTCGAACGCGGAGAGGTGCTGCGAGCCGAAGTGCCCGCGCGCGGGGCCGTGGTTGCGGAGGACGATGGTGGCGCCGCGGCTGCCGCCTTCGTCGCAGCGTTCGAAGAAGGTGGAAAAGCCGCCGCCGCGGTTCTCGCCCTCGGCGATGATGAGGACCTGGTCGCCGACCTGGAAGGCGCGGAGTTCGAGGCGACAGGGAGCGACTTCAGCGCGGGCGGGGCGAGCGTGTTCGCGGCCGAAGCGGATGCCGCCGTTGCCGAAGCTGAGGTCGATGTTGAAGCGGGAGTTGTCGCGACGATCGGCGGCGACTTCGACGGTGCGGTGTGCGTCGGGCCCGCGCTCGGAGGAAGGCCCCGCACTCCCCCAGCCCGTGACGGCGGGGCCGCCGGCGAGGGCGAGGCCCGAGGTGGCGAGTGCGGCAAGGTTTGAGACGGACTTGATGGAGCCGAGCATGGGTGTTCTCCTGACTGCGTGGCACGCGCCACGCGAACACGGAGGACTTCGCCGATGCCGGATACCCGGATTCGCGGCGAAAGGGCGTGGAATCGATTACAGGACTTGCAGAGCGGTGACCAGCGCCGCCGCGGGCATTGATCAGGCGGCGAGGTTCACCAGGTCGCCCAGCGAGAGGGGTGACTCGATCGTGCCCAGCGGCGTGAAGGGGCGCAGGAATCGCTGCGTATCGGTGAGCGGCGCGCGTGCGCCGATGATGGAGATCGAGCCGAGCGAGCTGCCGAGGCGCGTGGGAAAGGCGTAGAGCGAGGCGCTCGAGGGCGGCTCAAGGAGGACGCTGGATTCGAAGCGGTCGCTGATGGCGCGGAGCAGGGTGCTGCGTCCGCGCGGGTCGGAGGACTTGGCGAGCTGCTCCGATGCGCGCGCGAGCGGGTCGGTCGCACCGAAGAGCGCCGAGAGCGACGCGACCGGATCGGAGATGGCGCCCAGGCTGAGCAGCACGACTCCCTCCCTTGCAGGGAAGATCGGCGCGCCAGCGCGAACGCCACAGGCCGCCGCGGGCGTGCCGGGCACCTGCGGGCGCTCGTGCCGCCGGGGCGCCCTGCGGCGTCCGGTAATTGCCTGCATGACTCGTGCCGCGATCAGGCGAGGCGCGTCCTGCCGGGGACGGCAACTTCGGGCGCGGGCATCGGGCCGAACTTGAGCGCGTTCGAAGGCGGGACGAGGTTCTCCGGGCTGTTCAGGGCCTGGTCCCACGAGACGCTCTTGCCCGTGTACGCGGCCATGCGCGCCATGATCGCCATGAGGCACGAGTGCGCGGCGGCGACGCCATTGTTGAACGCCTTGCCTCCGGTCTCGGCGGCGCGGATGGAGGCGAAGAGCTCGTTGTGCTCAACCTGGTACATCTGGGCGGAGTCGGCGGCGTCGCCCTTGCCGTCCCAGATCATGGCGGGCTTTTCGCCGGCGGCGGGGAGGGCGGTGAAGGGGAATCGTGCGCCCCAGGAGTCGATCGTGCCGAGGCCGCGCGAGCAGAAGAGGTAGTCCTTGTTGTCGCCGGGGATGCCGTCGATCTGGGCGGCGGAGTGGAACGCGCGCCGGCCGTCGGCGTATTCGTAGACGGCGGAGAAGTGGTCGAACACGTTGCCGTGCTCGGGACCGGAGCGTGCGGCGCGCCCGCCGAGGCAGGTGACGCGCGCGGGCATGACGTCGCGCATGGCCCAGGCGAGGCGATCGACGGAGTGAACGGATTGTTCGACGATGTGGTCGCCGCTGATCCAGGTGAAGTGCCACCAGTTGCGCATCTGGAACTCGAGATCGGACCAGTCGGGCTTGCGCGGATGCTTGGCGAGCGTGCCGGCGTGGTAGTTGGTGTAGGCGGAGACGACGTCGCCGATGGTCCCGGCGTGGAGCTTGGCGAAGGCCTCGCGCATTCCCGGATGGAAGCGCCAGCAGAAGCCGACGAGAAGCGCGGTGTTGTTGCGCTCGGCGATGGCCGCGGACTCGAGGCACGAGCGGATGCCGGTGGCGTCGACGGCGACGGGCTTCTCAGCGAAAACGTGCTTGCCGGCGCGGACCGCAGCGTGCAGGTGCTCGGGTCGAAAGCACGGGTAGGACGTGAGCAGCACGACATCGACGCCGGCATCGATCACACGCTCGTACGCGTCGAAGCCGAGAAAGCGCCGCTCGGCGGGGACATCGATCCGCGCCGCGGCGTCACTCTCGAACTCGCCCTTGATGGCGCTGAGGCTCTGTTCGAGCCGGTCCCCGAACACATCGCCCATCGCGACCAGGCGCGTGTGCGGGTCGGCGCGCAGGGCCTGCACGGCGGCGCCTGTGCCGCGACCCCCGCACCCGACAAGGCCGATCCGCAGCACGGGGGCGGGGCGCGCGGCAGCGCCCGCGAAGGCGGGAGCGGCGAGCATCGCGGCGGAAGTCTTGAGCACGGCGCGGCGCGAAAGCGCTGAATCGTGACGGGTCGTCGGCGCGTTCATCGGGGCTCCTTGGTCGGTGGAATGGACGTGGGTGCGGGGGCGTCGCCTGGGCGCTCGGCGGGCGTGCCGGAGGTTGCGGGAGCGGGCTTGCCGGGGTCTGAGACGTCCGAAGTGCAGATGATGCGGAATCCCGAGAAGGGGCCGTCGGAGAGCCACCACGTGCTCTTGGGAATCTGCGGATCGGTCTGGTTCCAGGTCTTGTTCTGATCGGCGCGGGCCGTGATCGTGAGCTTGTCGGCGGGATCGAGGTAGCAGCCGCCCTTGGTGGTGGGCTTGCCGTTGCGGCCGTTGACCCACTCGCGGACGTTGCCGAGCATATCGAAGAGGCCCCAGGCGTTGGGCTTTTTCCTGGCGATCGGGTGCGGCGTGCCGTCGGCGTTGGCCGCGAACCACGCGAAGTCGGTCAGCGGTGCGTCGCTTGGGAACGGCGTCGCGGCGTCCGCCGGCGCGCCGGCTCGGCAGGCGTGCTCCCACTCGTCCTCGCTCGCCAGGCGGAAATGCTTGCCGGATTTTGCCGAGAGCCATTCGCAGAACTTGGTCGCCGACTTGTGCGTGATGGAGATGGCGGCGTAGCCCTCATGCCCGAAGCCGCGGTCGGGCGGCAGGTAGGGCTTGGTCGGGCGCGATTCAGCATCGACCGGCGACGAATCGGTTTCGTCGAGGCGATAGGCGAACACGTCGAACGCTTCCCACGAGATCTCGGTCGCGGACATCCAGAACGGGCGGATGGAGCGCGAGGCATCGGCGGGGATCGGCAGCATCTCGATCGAGTATGCCGCGACCGGGATTTCCTGCTTGAAAGGCGCGGGAGCGGAAGCGCGTGCGGGCGCCGGAGTCGCGGCCGCGGGCGAGGGTTGTCCGGTCGACGCGTGGGGTTGAGCGACGGCACCCGGCGCGAGCGTCGCGAGGAGAGCGAACGTGCCTGCGCGCGCCGTGGCGCCGAGAGCGCGGGAAAGACCGGCGGCGTGCGAGAGTAGAGTCACGGGCATGAAGTCGCTCTCCGTCATGTCGCTCTGCCTGCTGCTCTGGGCGGGCGGGTGCGCCCGTCTGGAGCGCTTCGAGTTTACCCGCGTGTGCATGGGCGTGCGGGCTCGGATCGTCCTGTATTCGACCGATCGGGAGCGGGCGACAGAGGCGGCGTCCGGCGCGTTCGCCCGCCTCGGCGCGCTCGACGCGATGATGAGCGACTATCGCCCATCGAGCGATCTCTCGCGCGTGAACGCCGCGGCGGGAAACGGAGAGTGGGTGCGCGTGCCGACTGAACTTTCGGATCTGCTGGCGGCGAGCGTGGCGCTGGCGCGTGAGACCGACGGGGCGTTTGATCCGACGGTCGGCCCGGCAGTGCGCACGTGGCGTCGCATGCGCGACGAGCGCCGGCGCGCGCCCGAGCACGAACTCGCGCTGGTGCGGGCGAGCGTCGACTGGCGGCAGCTCGAGGTGCGCGAGGGCGAGGCAAGGCTCCTCCGACCCGGCATGGCGCTGGATCTTGGCGGGATCGGCAAGGGGTACGCGGCGGAGGAAGCCGTGCGAACCCTGCGCGCATCGGGCCACCCGCGGGCGATGGTCGCGCTCGCGGGCGATGTCTTCGCGGGCCAGCCGCCGCCGGGCGAGGCCGGTTGGCGCGTCGAGGTTGCTGACGGGTCGATCCTGAACGCGCGCGAGTGCGGCATCTCGTCTTCAGGCGGCGGAGTGCAGTTCGTGGAGCTCGGCGGTGAGCGGTTTGCGCACATCGTCGACCCGCGCACCGGGCTTGGCGCGCGATCGGGGTGGGCGGTCTCGGTGCGCGCAGAACGCGGTGCCGAGGCCGATGCGCTGGCGACGGCGGTGTTCCTGCTCGGGCCGGAGCGCGGCCGCGATGTGCTGGCGGTGCGGGGTGCGTGGGCGTGGTTTGCACCGGGCGATGGAGTCGGTACACTCGGCCCCGAGCCGCGGTGATGGCCGCGAGCGAGGAGCCCCGCATGAATGCCGCCCAGGTTGCCCCCGCGCCGAGGACCGGATCGACGCTCAAACTCTCGGTGATGATGTTCCTGCAGTTCTTCCTGTGGGGCGCATGGTTCGTGACGCTGGGGCCGTTCATGAACGCTCTGGGCATGCCCGGGCAGAGCATCGGGAATGCCTACTCGACGGCGCCGATCGCCGCGATCATCGCGCCGCTGTTCCTCGGGATCGTCGCCGACCGGTTTTTCGCGAGCCAGGCGGTGATGGGCGCGCTGCATTTCATCGGGGGCCTGCTGCTGCTGGCGGCGCCGAGTGTTGCCGATCCGGCCAACCCGCTGCCGTTCGTGGGCGTGCTCCTGCTGCACATGCTCTGCTACATGCCCACGCTGGGCCTTTCGAACACGGTCGCGTTCAACGCGATGACCGACCCGCAGAAGCAGTTCCCCCTGGTGCGCGTCTTCGGAACGATCGGGTGGATCGTCGCGGGGATCATGGTCGGGTATCTCGCGCAGATGATGGTGCCCGGCACGGCCGGCGCTGATGTGGCGACCACCGAGAAGGCACGCCAGGCCGCGCCGTACTTCTTCTATGTCGCCGGCGCCAGCGGCGTGCTGCTGGGCGTCTTCTCCTTCACGCTTCCGAATACGCCCCCGCCGCTGCGGGGCAAGCCCTTCAGCATCGGCGCGGCACTCGGGCTTGACGCGTTCTCACTCCTCAAGGATCGCTCGTTTGCAGTCTTTGCGATCTCGTCGCTGCTCATCTGCATCCCGCTCGCGGCGTACTACGCCTTCGCGGGCGTGTACGCGGGTGCGACCGGGCTCGAAAACGTCCCGTTCCAGATGACCTTCGGCCAGATGAGCGAGATTCTGTTCATGCTCGTGATGCCGTTCTTCTTCGCGCGCCTGGGCGTGAAGTGGATGCTCGCGATCGGCATGCTCGCGTGGGTGCTGCGCTACGGGCTCTTCGCCGGGGCGTGGGGAGGGACCGGCACGCCGCACGTGCAGTGGATGGTCCTCGCGGGGATCGTGCTCCACGGCATCTGCTACGACTTCTTCTTCGTCACGGGCCAGATCTACACCGAGCAGCGCGCGCCGCAGCAGATCCGTGCCCAGGCCCAGGGCTTCCTCGTGCTCATCACCCAGGGCATCGGCATGCTCATCGGCAACCAGGTCTTCGGACGCCTCGTCGATGGCTACACCAAGACCGTCTCGGCGCCGGGCGTCGAGCCGGCGGTGAAAGTCACCGACTGGCAGACCGTGTGGCTGATGCCCGCGGGATTCGCCGCGGCGATTCTCGTGCTCTTCGTGCTGCTGTTCAAGTCGCCGAGGGCGCAGGCGCACGCGTAGACCACTTGCCGCGAGCCAAGGGACGGTCGGACTACCCGAGCGAACCAGCCCCGCCGTGTGGGGGGCGGCCATCACACCAGCAGCGTGGCGGGCTTCTCGAGCATCGCCTTGACGCTGCCGAGATACGCCGCGGCCATCGCGCCGTCCACGATCCGGTGATCGCTCGACATCGTCATCTGCATCTCGTGCCCGATCACGATCGTGTCCTTGCCGCCTTCGGTTTCGACGATCGCTTTCTTTTCGGCGGCGCCGACCGCGAGGATGGCGGCGTTCGGCGGGTTGATGATCGCCGTGAAGTGCGATACACCGAACATGCCCAGGTTGCTGATCGTGAATGTCGAGTCGGCCATCTCCTCGACTGTGAGCCCGCGCGTGCGGGCCTTTTCGGCGAGGGCCTTGGTCTGGGAGGAGATCTGCCGCAGGCCCTTGCTGTCGGCCTGGCGGATGGTCGCGACGACGAGCCCGCCGCCCTTCTCTTCGGGGAGCGCGACGGCCACGCCGACGTTGACCGCGGGAAGGATCTCGATCGCGGGTGTGCCGCCGGCGGGGGCGGGGACCCAGCGCGAGTTCACGAACGGGTGGGCGTGCATGCCGAGGGCGCATGCGCGGACGAGGAAGTCATTGACGCTGAGCTTGACGCCCTGCGGTGCGAGCTGGTCGTTGAGTTGCTGCCGCAGAGCGAGCAGCGCGTCGAGCCGCACCGTCACGGTCACCTGGTAGTGCGGGATGGTGGTCTTGCTCTCGACGAGGCGCTTGGCGATCGTCGCGCGCATATTTGAGAGCTGCACGGTGCGACCTTCGAGCGGCGCGACCGCATGTGTGAACACCGCGCCGGGGACCACCGCCGCCGCGGCAGGATGCGTCGGCCCGCGGCTCGCGCTCGAGGGACCCCGAATCTCCGAGTCGGAGCCCGCGCCCGAGCGCGCCGGCGCCGGTGCGGCGTTGCCGGACGTACCTCCGGCGATCGCCGCCTCGACATCCTTGAGGATGATCCGCCCGCCGGGGCCGGAGCCTTCGATGGCCTTGAGGTCGATGCCCGAATCCTGAGCGGTCTTTCGCGCCAGAGGCGAGGCGAAGACGCGCGCGTCGCCGCGCTCGCCGTCACGCGTGTGCGTCCGGTGCGGCGCATCGGGCTGACGCGGAGCCGTGGCGGTGGCTGAGTCGCGTTGCGAAGCGTGTGCGTCGTCCCGCGTCGCGTCATCGGATGCCGCGGCCTTGCTTGCGGCGGGCCCGTTCTTTGATGCCGAGGCGCTCCCGCCCTCGAACACGACGATGGGCGTGCCGACGGGCGCCGACGCGCCCTCCTTGATGGCCAGCTCGGCAACGACGCCGTCTTCGAAGGTCTGGAGTTCCATCGTCGCCTTGTCGGTCTCGATGTCGGCGATGACGTCGCCCGACTTGACCTTGGCGCCGGGCTTGATGTGCCACTTGACGATGGTGCCGACTTCCATCGTGTCGGAGAGGCGCGGCATGGTGATGTTGGAGGGCATGGGAGGGTCCGAGCGGTCGTTTGGGCAAGTCGCAAAGAGGTCAGGTCGTCCGGTTCATGCTCGATGGAGAGCCGTGCGCACCGCCCGCACGATCTTCCCCTTGTGCGGCAGATACTCCGCCTCCAGGTTCTTGGCGTACGGCGTCGGCACGTCGTCAGTGTTCACGCGCACCGGCTGATGGTCGAGATAGTCAAACGCCTTCTCGCACACCTGCGTGATCACCTCGCTCGCGATCGACGCGAACGGCCAGCACTGGTCGACCACCACGATCCGCCCGCTCTTTTTGAGTGAACGCACGATGCTCTCGGTGTCGAGCGGGCGCACCGTGCGCATGTCAAGCACGTGCGCGTGAATGCCCT
This sequence comes from Phycisphaerales bacterium, assembly GCA_050182995.1. GTDB lineage: Bacteria > Planctomycetota > Phycisphaerae > Phycisphaerales > UBA1924 > JAEUIX01. The sequence continues at coordinate 73,685 of JBFXBS010000002.1, forward strand.
CGGCTTCCAGCTCCTTCGCCGCTTCGAGGCAGAAGTTCACCGGGCGGCCGAACGACACGAGCGTCACGTCCGGCGACGGTCCCTCGCCGTTCCACCGGCCGTGTCTGAGCTCGGCGTGGCCGAAGGGAATCGTGTACTCCTCCTCGGGCACATCGCCCTTGTCGCTGAGCATGCGCTCGCTCTCAAGGAAAAACACCGGGTCATCGTCGCGAATCGCGGTCTTGAGCAGGCCCTTCGCCTCGTAGGGGTTGCTGGGAATCGCGATCTTGAGCCCCGGCACCGTCGCGTAGAGCGATTCGACCGTCCAGGAGTGCGTCGAGCCGAGCTGCCCGCCGGCGCCGTTGTTCCCGCGGAAGACGCACGGGCAGCCCCACTGCCCGCCCGACATGTACAGCATCTTGGGGACGTTATTGAGGAGCTGGTCGGCCGCGACGAGCGAAAACGACCACGACATGAACTCGATGATCGGGCGCAGGCCGTACATCGCCGCGCCGACGCCCAGCCCCGCAAATCCGTTCTCCGAGATCGGCGCGTCGATGATCCGCAGCGGCCCGAACTCGTCGAGCATCCCCTGGCTGACCTTGTACGCGCCGTTGTACTGCGCAACCTCTTCGCCCATCAGGAAGATGCGGTCGTCGCGGCGCATCTCCTCGCTCATGGCCTCGCGGATCGCCTCTCGGAACTGAATCTGGCGCGTCGACATGCGTGAAGAACCCCTGAAAAACGGGGCGAACCCCGGGCGGAAATCAGAACGGCCATGGTATGCGCGGCGGGCCCTGAAAGCGGTCTCGGTGAGTGCATCTCACGGGCGGGCGACACCCATCGGCCCGCGTCAACGCGAGCCGAGCGCGCCCGCGTGTGAACAGGGCGCGCCCCGGTCGGCCCGTCACGGCACCCACCACCTTTGCACCCACCCGTCGCGGCACCAGCTTCCGTCAGGCCTTCTTGCGCGCCACGAGGTGATACACGTGCCAGCGCTTCGCCCGGCCAAAGGCATCGCGCCCATCGCGCTCCACCTCGTCGAACATCTCCGCTTCAAGATTGGCGCGCGCGAGCAGCGACTCGACCTCTCCGCGCGAGTGAAAAATCCTCGAGACGCCGGGGTCGGGGCTCGAGGCCCATGTGTCGCGCGGGCCGAAGAGCTGGCCCGCGAAGCGCCCGCCGGGCCGGATCGAGGCCCCCAGCCGCTCCCACAGCCCGGGAAATGACGCCGCGGGGCAGTGGGGGAGCGCCATCGAAGCGTTCACAAGGTCGAACATGTCGGGCGGCAGGGGGAGGTCCTCCATCGTCTCGACGCCCGTGCGCAGGTACGCCGAGAGGTCTTCGGGCACAACGCGGCTCAGGCGCGCGAGGGCTTCCGGATGGCTGTCGATCGCCAGCACGCACCAGCGCCGCCGAAGCAGTTCGAGCGTGTCGCGACCCTCGCCGCAGGCCAGGTCGAGGGCCACGCCCGCCGCGGCCGGATGACACGGGCACGAACCGGGGATGTGCGCGCCGACGGAAACTCCCGGCACGGGCGCGGCGCCCGGTGTCGGCTCGGGCGCTCGCCGCCCCTCGCGATCGAAGAGTGCAAGTGCGTGGAGCAGCGTCTCCCGTGGCGGATGATCGGCGATCGCCTCGAAGTACGCACGCCAGTATTCCCCGGCGGTCTCGTGCATGGACAAGGGTTGGCGTGCCGCGGCTTCCCGGGCTGCCGTTTTTTGCTTTCCCGGCCATCGTCGGCTTCTCTGGTAGACTGCCGCCGTTCCCCAGGAGCCGCGCATGAACACGCAGCAAACGCCGTCGGAGCTTTCGCGTCGAGCCGTTCTCGGGACCGCCGTTGCCGGCGGCGTGGGTGCCGTGCTCGGCAGCGCCCTGCCCGCACGAGCGGATTCGCAGCCCGGCGCGTCCACGTCGGCCCCTCGCCGCGCCAACCCCATCGGCGTCTCCACCTACTCCTTCTGGCGCTTCAACGAAGGCTCGCGCGTTCCGGTCATCGATTGCATCCGCCACGCCGCGGCCATGGGCTTCGACGGCGTCGAGATCCTGCACATGCAGATGGACGCCGAGGACAACGCCTCGCTCCAGAAGATCAAGCAGGCCGCGCTCTATGAGGGCATCGCGCTCATGGGCTTCTCGATCCACCAGGGTTTCGTCAAGGAAGACCCGGCGGAGCGCCGCCGCAACATCCAGCACACGCTCTACTGCATCGACATGGCATACCGCCTCGGCATCCCCACGGTGCGCGTCAACACCGGACGCTGGGGAACGACCAGGAGCTTCGACGAGCTCATGAAAAACCGCGGGATCGAGCCCCCGCTCCCGGGCGTATCGGAGGACACGGCGTTCGGCTGGTGCATCGAATCCCTCGCCGAGTGCGCGCGCCACGCGGGCGACTGCGGCGTGACGCTCGGCCTCGAAAACCACTGGGGCCTGGGCCTGACCCCGCAGGGCGTCAAGCGGATCGTCGACGCGGTCAACTCCCCGTGGCTGGCGATGACCACCGACACGGGCAACTTCCTCGAAGACCCCTACGACCGTCTGGAGCTCATGGCCCCGCAGACCTGCCTGGTGCAGGCCAAGACGTACTTCGGCGGCGGCAAGTGGTACACGCTCGATCTCGACTACGCGCGCATCGCGTCGATCTTCCGCACGCACAACTACCGCGGGTGGATCAGCCTGGAATTCGAGGGGATGGAGGATTGGAGGACGGCGCTGCCGAAGAGTCTGGCGGTGCTGCGGCAAGCCTTCGCGTCGCGCGCATGACGGAGGCCCGGTACGAAACAGGGCGACAGACACCGAAGCCCACGCTGGGGGGCCAGCATACCGCGATCCTCCGCGCCACGGCCATGGCCCGGATTCATCCCGTCGCCGTACCCTCTGAGCCCCGTCACGGAGCTCCGCATGGCCGCACACTCGACCGCCACCTCCCCCGCCAACACCTGCCTCAAGGCCCTCGCCGAGTGGACGCATGGCCTGAAGTTTGAGCATCTCTCACCCAAAGCGATCGAGTTCGCCAAGCTCTACTGGTTCGATTCGCTCGGGTGCGCCGTCGGCGGCAGCCGTCAGGAGGACGCCCACATCCTTCTCGCGCACCACCAGGAGATGGCGGGCGGGGCCGGAAGTGGTGGTGGCCCGTGCACGTGCCTCGTCTCCGGCTGGAAGACCAACCCCGTCGACGCGGCGTTCCTCAACGCCCACATGATCCGCGCGATGGACTTCAACGACATCTACTGGAAGGCCGACCCCTGCCACCCCAGCGACATCATCGCCGGACCGCTCGCGCTCTGTGAATACAAGGGCCTGACCGGTCGCGATCTCATCGTCGCGACCATCGTCGCCTATGAAGTCGAGATGCGCCTGTGCGAGGCGGGCATCCCCGGGATCCGCGAATACGGCTGGCACCATGCGACGCTCACGGCCTTCGCCGCCGCTCTCGCCGCGGGCAAGTGCCTGAATCTGAGCGTCCCGCAGCTCATGGCCGCGACGGGGATCAGCGCGGCTCGAACGTTCTGCCCCGGCGCGGTCACCGCGGGCAAGCTCACGAACATGAAGAACACCGTGGACCCCTGGGCCTGCCGGATGGGCGTCGAGAGCGCGCTCCTCGCCGCCCGCGGCTACAGCGGGCCCGAGCACATCATCGACGGGAAAGAAGGGCTCTTCGCCGTCTTTGGGCACGTGCAGTACAAGGGCAAGCCCGCCTCGTGGGACACGAGCAAGTTCACCGACGGGCTCCCGAACAGCGCGAGCGACCACTATCGCATCATCGACTGCGGCATGAAGAGCTTCCCGATCGAGGCGCTGAGCCATGCGCCGCTCACGGCCATGATGAAGTGTGTGAAGGAGAATGGGATCAAGCCCGCCGACGTGCGCGAGATCAAGGTCGAAGTCATCGCCCGCGCCGCCGACATCCTGGGCGATCCGCACAAATATCGCCCCGACAGCAAGGAGACCGCTGATCACTCGCTGCCGTATTGCATGGCGGTGGGCCTGGTGGACGGCATGGTGACGCCGCTGCAGTTCAAGGAGGAACGCGTCCTCGACAAGAGCCTGATCCCCGTGATGGACATGGTGAAAGTCGTGGCCAACGACGAGTTCGAAGCGCTTTTTCCGAAGTTCCAGCCCAGCCAGGTCACGATCGCCACGGCGTCGGGCCAGTCGTTCACCAAGCGCGTCGACGTGCCCAAAGGCGACCCGCGCGACCCCATGACCGCCGACGAGATTGATGTGAAGGCGACGGCCCTGGGCAAAGAGGTGATCGGCGAGGCGAAGTGCCGGGAGATGCGCAAGGTCGTGATGGGGCTCGATGGCGAGCGCGACGTGAAGCGGCTGATCGGCGCGGCGTGCCGATAGCGCGCGCGACGCGGCCGGCGCGCGGCACGGCGACGGGAAAGCCGCGGCCCGCCGCTCACTTCTGAGCCTGGACATTCAGGCTGACCCGCCGCCCCTCGTACATCATGCTCGTGATGTCATCGAAGAGGTGGAACTCGTCGACTTTTCGGATGTTCCTGAACCCGACGATCTCCAGCGTTTCCTGGAGGATGGGCCAGGTGAAGCCGACCTTGTGAAAGTCGAAGGGATCGATCTGCCCGCCGTAGATCATCATGATGATGTGCCGGTGGGTGTCGGTCGAGGCGCGCGGATCGACGAGCAGGCGCGCCAGCGCCTGGAGATCGGGCACGCCCATGCGCAGCAGCCCGCCCGGCTTGAGCGCGCGGTGCGCCTCGCGCAGCGCCTGTTCCAGCTCGGCGTAGCTCAGATGCTCGTACACGTGTGACGCGTAGATTTCACTGACGCTCCCATCTGTGAACTGCGAGAGGTCGATGCACGTCCCGACGAAGTCGACGCCCGGGTGCGGCTGAATGTTCAGGATCTTCCACCCCTCGCGAACCTGCTCCCCGCCGACGTGGAGGCGGAGCGGCGTGCCGGGACCGGTCGAGGGGAGGCTCATGCGGTATTATCGCCGCGGCGGGCGCCTCGAAACCCGGCCCGTGAGGCCCGCGGCTCGCCCCCGGCCCGCCCCACGCCCCGACTTGCCTCGGCGGCTGCCGGCTCTATACTCCCCGCTCAATCCAGCCCGCCGAGGGGGCGTTTCCCCGGCACCGAAGGTACGACTCTGCTGCCCGGTCCCAGCCAGGACCGGGGTTTCGGCGGCTTCCGCGAGGGAGCCTGCCCCGCGGGTCGGAGGTGGAGCGCTCATGGCCAAGAAAGAAATCAAAACCCAATTCAAGATCATGGCCCCCGGCGGGTCCGCGACGCCCGCGCCACCCCTCGGCCCGGTCCTCGGCGCCAACGGGGTCAACCCCGGCCAGTTCATCCAGCAGTTCAACGCCAAGACGGCCGCCCTCAAGGGCAAGATCGTCGGGTGCGTCATCACCGTCTACACCGACAAGAGCTTCGCCTTCGAGGTGAAGAGCTCGCCCGCCAGCGTGCTCATCAAGGAGAAGGCCAAGGTCGAAAAGGGCAGCGGCGTGCCCAACAAGAACAAGGTCGGCAAGGTCAAGCGCGCCGATCTCGAAGCCATCGCCAAGGAGAAGATGGCCGATCTCAACGCCGGCTCGATGGAGGCGGCGGTGCGGATCATCGAGGGACAGTGCCGGTCGATGGGCGTGACGGTGGAGGCCTGAGCCAATGCGAATTTCCAAGCGACAGAAGGCGAATCTCGCCATCAAGCCCGAGGCGCCGGTTCCGGGGCCCGAGGCCGTGGCGGTTCTCAAGAAGTTCAAGGCGCCCAAGTTCGACCAGACGGTCAACGTGGCGCTCTTCCTCAACATCGATCCCGCCCACGCCGAGCAGGGCATCCGCGGGTCGGTGAGCCTGCCCGCGGGCATCGGCAGCAAGAAGCGCGTCGTCGCCTTCTGCCGGGAGGACCTGACCAAGCCCTGCCTCGACGCCGGCGCCATCAAGGCCGGCGCCGACGACCTCGTGGCCGAGATCGAGAAGGGCTGGATGGATTTCGACGTCGCCGTCGCGACGCCCGACATGATGAAGATCATCTCCAAGCTCGGCAAGGTGCTGGGTCCGAAGGGCCTGATGCCTTCGCCCAAGACCGGGGCCGTGACGCCCAAGCTCGTGGAGGCGGTGAAGGAGTTCGCCGCGGGCAAGGTCGAGTTCCGCAATGACAAGGCGGGGAACGTGCACGCCGTGCTCGGGAAACTGAGCTTCAAGGACGCCGACCTGGTGGCGAACCTCGACGCGTTCATCGCCCACATCGAGAAGCTGCGTCCGTCGAGCACCAAGGGCGCGTTCATCAAGAAAGTCGTCATCGCCGGGGCCATGACGCCCGGCGTGCAGATCAAGTACGTGTCGGCGGCCGAAGTGAAGGCCTGAACCCCCTCGCGATTCGCACCTCGCGATTCGCCCCTGTGAGTCTTCCATGTCCAAGACAGTCAAAGGCGTGATGATGGCCGACTACAAGTCTCGCACGGGCGAGCTGTCGGACGCCATGGTCATCAGCATCCGCGGGATGAAGGGCAAGGACAACACCAAGCTCCGCGCCAACCTCCGCAAGAAGCAGATCAAGGTCCAGGTCGTCCGCAACAGCCTGGCCCGCCAGACCTACAAGGGCACCGCCCTCGAGCCCCTCCTGGGCATGCTCGAAGGCCCCTCCGCCCTCGCCTTCGGCGGCGCCTCCGTCGTCGAAGTCGCGCGCGAGATCGTCGCCCTCATCAAGGACTTCCCCACCCTCGAGCTCAAGGGCGCGATCCTCGACGGCAACCTCTTCCAGGGCGACGCCGGGTGCAAGGAACTCTCGAAGTTCCCGACCAGGGCCGAAGCCCAGGCCGACGTGGTGACCCTCGTGGTCAGCCCCGGGCGCAAGCTCATGGGCGCGGTCAAGGGCCCGGGCGCCAACCTCGCGGGGATCATCAAGGCGATCGAACTGAAACTGGAGAAGGGCGAAGCGATCGCGAAGAAATGACGGATGGAAGATCGGGAATCTCGACCCGACTGGCCCGCTTGACGGGATAAAGACCGGGAATGTCCCGGTCCCTCTCGGGAGATAGACCGCGGCAGGCAGCGTGCCTTCCGCTCGTTCGAAAGGATGACCATGTCCGCAATCGCAGAACTCGGTGACAAGCTGGCCGGCCTCTCTCTCAAGGACGCCGTCGAGCTTGGCAAGTACATGAAGGACACCTACGGCATCGAAGCCGCCGCGGGCGGCGGTGTCGTGATGGCCGCGGGCCCCGCGGCCGCCGCGGCTCCGGCGGAGGAAAAGACCACGTTCGACGTGATCCTCAAGGGGTGCGACGCGGCGAAGAAGATCGCCGTCATCAAGGTCGTCCGCGAAGCCTCGGGCCTCGGCCTCGCCGAAGCCAAGGCCTTCGTCGAAGCCCCGGGCAAGCCCATCAAGCAGGGCATCTCGAAGGCCGACGCCGAGAAGCTCAAGAAGCAGGTGGAAGAGGCGGGCGGGACCGTCGAACTGGCCTGATCCCAACCGAACGAACAAAGCCCGCCCTGAATGGGCGGGTTTTTTGTTTGATTAGAATCAATTTTGGCCCGGCATCCCGCTTGCATGGCGGGTCTTGATTGGGTACACTTGGCGACTTCGATTCGAGGCGGCACGGGCGCATGACCACGCAGGCCAACCGGTAAATCTTTGACCCCCAGCGGCTGACCACGCAGGCGCGGTCGCTGTCTGACCATCGCGAGGTGACCACACGATGGCTGATCTCAAGTTGCGCGATTACTCCAAGCGCGGCGACGGCATGTCCGTCCCCGATCTCACCAAGATTCAGTCGGAGGCGTATGAGCGCTTCCTGCAGAATCGAAAAGCGCCGCAGGAGCGCGACCCGGCGATCGGGCTCGAAGCCCTGATGCGCGAGGTCTTCCCGATCGAGAGCTACGACGGGACGATGTCGCTCGAGTACCTGTACTACACGCTCGAAGCGCCGCGCTATACGCAGGACGAGTGCCGCGAGCTCCGGCTCACCTACGGCGCGCCCTTCAAGGTCGCCGTGCGCTTCCGCCGCGAGAACACCAGCGAAGTCGCCGAGGAGGAAATCTACCTCGGCGAGTTCCCGATCATGATGGGCGGCGGCGAGTTCATCGTCAACGGCGCCGAGCGCGTGATCGTGAGCCAGTTGCACCGCTCGCCGGGCGTCGATTTCTCGATCGTCTCCGCCGAGGCCGACCGCCCGCTCCACAGCGCGCGCGTCATCCCCGAGCGCGGTTCGTGGATCGAGCTCGAAGTCACCAAGAAAGACGTTCTGGCGATGAAGATCGACCAGAGCACCAAGATGGCGGCGACCACGTTCCTCCGCTGCCTCGACGAATCGGTGAGCACCACCGAGGGCGTCCTCAGCCTGTTCTACGAGATCAGCGATCTGAAGCCCGACCAGGTGCGCGAGGGGCACTACGCCGCCGCGAGCATCGTCGATACGGAGACGGGCGAGGAGCTCGTGCACGTGGGCCGGCGGATCGAGGCCGAGCACGTGGCGGCGATCGCCAAGAGCAGCCTGAAGGCCGTGCGCGTGATCCAGAACCCGGCCGACACGCTCATCCTCAACACCGTCGCCGAGGAGAAGCTCGAGCAGTTCGAGGCGCCGAGCGAGTATGAGCGGGCGCTGCTGAAGATCTACAGCAAGCTGCGTCCGGGCAACCCGCCGCAGGTCGACAAGGCCAAGGCCCTGTTCATCGAGAAGTTCCTCGACGAGAACCGCTATCGCCTCGGGAAGGTCGGCCGCTTCCGCATCAACCGCAAGTTCGACCTGAACACGCCCGAGGACATGATGTTCATCCGGGCGGAGGACTTCCTCAAGGTCATCATCTACCTGCTCGATCTGCGCTCCAAGCGGATCGACCCCAAGACCGGCTTCGCCGCCGCCCAGGTCGACGACATCGACCATCTCGGCAACCGGCGTCTGCGCACGCTCGACGAGCTCGCGGTGGAGGAGCTCCGCAAGGGCTTCCTCAAGCTGCGGCGCACGGTGCAGGAGCGCATGAGCGTCAAGGACCCGTCGGAGGTCATGAAGATCTCCGACCTCGTGAACTCCAAGAGCATCAGCTCGGCGATCGACTTCTTCTTCGGACGCAGCGAGCTCTCGCAGGTGGTCGATCAGACCAACCCGCTCTCGTCGCTCATCCACGAGCGGCGACTGTCGGCGCTCGGTCCGGGCGGGCTCAACCGCAAGCGCGCGGGCTTCGAAGTCCGCGACGTGCACATCAGCCACTACGGGCGCATCTGCCCGATCGAGACGCCCGAAGGCACGAACATCGGGCTCATCGCCTCGCTGGGCATCTACTCGAGCATCGACGAGTACGGGTTCCTGCGCACGCCCTATCGCGTGGTGAAGGACGGCAAGGTGAGCGACAAGATCGTGCACCTGCGCGCCGACGAAGAGATGAAGGCGATCCTGGCGCCGACTGATTCGGTGACCCCGGACGGGAAGATCCGCGCGGGAACGATCCTGGCGCGGGTGAACGGCGAACTTGCCGAGGTCGGGCACGACGCCGTGCAGTATCTCGACATCGCGCCCAAGCAGATCGTGGGCGTGTCGGCGGCGCTGATTCCGTTCCTCGAGCACGACGACGCCAACCGCGCGCTGATGGGTTCGAACATGCAGCGCCAGGCGGTGCCGCTCATCAAGGTCGAGCCCCCCATCGTCGCGACGGGCATGGAGAAGGACGTCGGGCGGAACTCGGGCATGGTGATCAAGGCGAAGAACGCGGGGACGGTGACGTACGTCGACGCCCGCCGGGTCATCATCGACAACGCCGACGAGTACGAGCTTCGCAAGTTCGCCGGCCTCAACGAGCGAACCTGCCTGAACCAGCGGCCCGTGGTGAAGATGGGCCAGAAGGTGAAGAAGGGTGACATCCTCGCCGACGGCCCGAGCACCCGGCAGGGCGAGCTGGCCATCGGCAAGAACGTGATCGTCGCGTTCAACACCTTCGACGGGTACAACTTCGAAGACGCCATCGTCATCAATGAGCGCCTCGTGAAGGACGACACGTTCACGTCGATCCACATCGACGCGTTCGAGGTCGAGATCCGCGAGACCAAGCTCGGGCGCGAGGAGTTCACGCGCGACATCCCCAACGTCTCGGAGAAGATGCTCCGCAACCTCGACGAGAACGGCGTCATCCGCATCGGCGCCCGCGTCGGCCCGGGCGACATCCTCGTCGGCAAGGTGAGCCCCAAGAGCAAGACCGAGCTCACGCCGGAAGAGAAGCTTCTTCACGCCATCTTCGGCCGCGCGGGCGAGGACGTGAAGAACGATTCGCTCGAAGTGCCCGCCGGCGTCGAGGGCATCGTCATCGGCGCGTCGCGGTTCTCGCGGCGCATGCACATGAACGAGGAGCAGAAGAAGCAGCTCAAGCAGCAGATCGACGCCTACTCCGCCGAGATGGACGCGCGGGCCATCACGCTCTTCAAGGACATGGTCGCCGAGCTCAACGAAGTGCTCGGCACGCCCATGGTCGACCCGAGCACCCGCCAGAAGGTCGGCGCCAGCGACATCGCCGAAGTCGTCCTCGAGCAGATCAACACCTTCGACCCCAAGTGGATGAAGGGCTCGAAGGAAGCCAAGGAGCGCGCCGACGTCATCAAGGGCCAGTTCTGGCCCCGCATCGAAGCCATCCGGCGCGAGAAAGAGCGCCGCATCGGCCACATGAAGCGCGGCGACGAGCTCCCCTCCGGCGTCCTCGAGATGGTCAAGGTCTATCTCGCCACCAAGCGCGCCCTCTCCGTCGGCGACAAGATGGCCGGGCGGCACGGCAACAAGGGTGTCATCGCCCGCATCGTGCAGGAAGAGGACATGCCGTTCATGGAGGACGGCTCACCCGTCGACGTGCTGCTCAACCCGCTGGGCGTGCCGAGCCGCATGAACGTGGGCCAGATCCTCGAAACGCACCTGGGCTGGGCCATGAACATCCTGGGGATGCAGGCCGTCACCCCGGTCTTCGACGGCGCCACCGAGGACGAAGTGCACAAGGCCGTCGACGACTGCAACGAGTTCGTCGCGAAGAAGGCCAAGACCTACGAGATGGAAGGCAAGTGGCCCCACCATCGCGAACTGCTCGGGCACATGCCCCGCGGCGGCAAGATTCAGCTCTTCGACGGCCGCACGGGCGAGCCGTTCAAGCAGAAGACCACCGTCGGCGTCATGTACATCCTCAAGCTCCATCACCTCGTGGATGACAAGATCCACGCCCGCGCCACCGGCCCCTACTCCCTCATCACCCAGCAGCCCCTCGGCGGCAAGGCCCGCACCGGCGGCCAGCGCTTCGGGGAAATGGAAGTGTGGGCGCTCGAGGCGTACGGCGCCGCCTACATCCTCCAGGAACTCCTCACCGTCAAGTCCGACGACGTCGAGGGGCGCACCAAGATCTACGAGTCGATGGTCAAGGGCCAGAACACGCTCGAAGCGGGCATGCCCGTCGCCTTCGACGTGCTCTGCTCCGAGCTCAAGGGCCTGGGCATGAACATCTCCTTCGGCAAGAAGAAGGCCGAGGGCGCCAGCCTGCTCTAGCCCGTGTTGTCCTCATTCAGCCACCCCGCCAAAGGCATCGTCGGCGTGGTGTTCTTCCTCTCGTGGATCGTCGCCCTCTTCGCCCTCTTCCGTCTCAAGCTCGAACCGATCCTCTGCTTCCTGTTTCCGTTCGGCGTCCTCCTGATCTCCTGCCTGGTGGCGTGGCTCGCCAGCCGACGAAGCTGAAGCCGCCCGCCCGATTTGACGACTGGTTCCCCGCTCCGGAGAAACCACCATGGCCACCGAAACCGTCTACGACCGCATCAACGACTACGCCAGCGTCAAGGTCAACCTCGCTTCTCCCAACGACATCCGCTCGTGGTCCTACGGCGAGGTCAAGAAGCCCGAGACCATCAACTACCGCACCTATCGCCCCGAAAAAGACGGCCTCTTCTGCGAGCGCATCTTCGGGCCGGAGCGCGACTACGAGTGCGCCTGCGGCAAGTACCGCGGGACCAAGTACAAGGGCATCATCTGCGAACGCTGCGGCGTCAAGGTCACGCACTCGCGCGTCCGCCGAAAGCGCTTCGGGCACATCAACCTCGCCGCTCCCACCGTCCACATCTGGTTCTTCAAGGCCGTGCCCAGCCGCCTGGGCAACCTGCTGGCCATGAAGACCAGCGACATGGAGAAGATCGTCTACTTCCAGGACTACGTCGTCGTCGACCCGGGCGACACCGACCTGAAGTTCAAGCAGATGCTCACGGAGGACGAGTACCGCGCGGCGGTCGAGAAGTTCGGCAGCGCCTTCCGCGCGCTCATGGGCGCTGACGCGGTGCGCGAGCTCATCGAGCGCACCGATCTCGGGCAGGTCGCCGAGCAGCTCCGCAAGGATCTCAAGGAAACCAAGAGCAAGCAGAAGATCAAGGACTACGCCAAGCGGCTCAAGATCGTCGAGCAGCTCCGCGGGAGCGAGAACAACGCCACGTGGCTCGTGCAGGACGTGATCCCCGTGATCCCGCCCGATCTCCGCCCGCTCGTGCTCCTCGAGAGCGGCAACTTCGCCACCAGCGACCTCAACGATCTGTACCGGCGCATCATCAACCGCAACAACCGGCTCAAGAAGCTCATGGACCTCAACGCGCCCGAGGTCATCATCCGCAACGAAAAGCGCATGCTTCAGCAGGCCGTCGACGCGCTGTACGACAACAACCGCTGCCGCCGCCCCGTGCTCGGCAGCAGCAACCGCCCGCTCAAGTCGATCACCGACATGATCAAGGGCAAGCAGGGCCGCTTCCGCGAAAACCTGCTCGGCAAGCGCGTCGACTACTCGGCGCGCTCGGTCATCGTCGTCGGTCCTGAGATCAAGCTGCACCAGTGCGGCCTCCCCAAGAAGATCGCTCTCGAGCTCTACCAGCCCTTCATCATCCGCAAGCTCAAGGAGCACGGGCTCGCCGACACCATCAAGTCGGCCAAGCGCATGCTCGAGCGCCGCGACCCCGAGGTGTGGGACATCCTCGAAGAAGTCATCTACCAGCACCCCGTGCTGCTCAACCGCGCGCCGACGCTTCACCGAATGGGCATCCAGGCGTTCGAGCCGGTGCTCGTCGAAGGCAACGCCATCCGCCTCCACCCGCTCGTCTGCACCGGCTTCAACGCCGACTTCGACGGCGACCAGATGGCCGTGCACCTGCCGCTCTCGGTCGAGGCCCAGGCCGAGGCGCACGTGCTCATGATGAGCACGCACAACATCTTCTCGCCCGCGTCGGGCAAGCCGATCATCTCGCCCAGCCAGGACATCGTCATGGGCGTGTACTTCATCACGTTCATGCCCGCGCACGAGCAGGAGCGCGAGGAGAAGGCGTGCAAGGCGTTCCGCGATCCGAAGGAAGCCATCCTCGCCTACGAGCACGGCAAGATCGCCGTTCACGAACGCATCGTCGTGCGCCTCGAAGGCTTCGACCGCGTCGTGAGCGACCAGGGCAAGCCCGCGGCGCCGATCGCCGCCAACAAGCGCATCGCCACCACGGTCGGGCGCCTGCTCTTCTCCGAAATTCTCGCGCCCGGCATGCCGTTCTACAACTGCGCCCTGGGCAAGAAGGGCGCCAGCCGCGTGATCGACGATTGCTACGCCGCCCGCGGACGCTCGTCGACCATCGACCTGCTCGACCGGCTCAAGGAGATCGGCTTCAAGCAGTCGACGCTCGCCGGCCTGTCCTTCGGCATCACCGATCTGCGCATCCCCAAGGAGAAGGTCGAACTTCTCGCCGAGAGCCAGAAGAAGGCCGACCGCGTCGAGAAGAATTTCGATCGCGGCATCATCACCGACCGCGAGCGCTACAACCAGTTGCTGGATATCTGGGCGCACTGCCGCGAACAGGTGCAGAAGAAGCTCGTCGACACGCTCAAGCACGACCGGCGCGATGAAGAGGGGAACGAAACTCCGCTCGACGACCGGAAGACCGGCGCGCCCTACCTCAACCCGGTCTACCTCATGTCCGACTCGGGCGCCCGCGGCAACGTCTCCCAGCTCCAGCAGCTCGCCGGCATGCGCGGCCTCATGGCCAAGCCCGACGGCACCATCATCGAGACCCCCATCCGCGCCAACTTCCGCGAGGGTCTGAACGTCCTCGAATACTTCTCATCGACCCACGGCGCGCGCAAGGGCCTCGCCGACACCGCCCTCAAGACCGCCGACTCGGGCTACCTCACCCGCAAGCTCTGCGACGTGGCGCAGTCGGTGATCATCACCGAGCACGACTGCGGCAGCAAGCGCGGCATCCCCAAGCGCGCCGTCTACAAGGGCGATCAGATCGACGTCGCCCTCCGCGACCAGATCGTCGGACGCATCGCGCGCGACACGATCGTCAACCCGCGCACCGACGAAGTCCTCGCCCGCGAAAACGACATGATCTCCCTCGAAGCCGCCAAGCGCATCGAGGACATCGGCATCGACACCGTCTTCGTGCGCTCTCCGCTCACCAGCGAGAGCCGCACCGGCTGCTCGGCCCTCGACTACGGCATGGACCTCTCCACCGGCAAGCTCGTCGAGGCGGGCATGGCCGTCGGCATCATCGCCGCCCAGTCGATCGGCGAGCCCGGCACGCAGCTCACGATGCGGACCTTCCACACCGGCGGCATCGGCTCGCTCTCCATTACCGAGAGCGAAGTGAAGGCCAACATCGCGGGCACGGTCCAGCTCCGCGACTGCAACGCCGTGCCCACCAAGGACGATGAAGGACACGAGGTGCTCGTGACGCTCAAGCGCAACGGCGAAGTCGCCATTGTCGATCCGAAGGGGCGCGAGCTCGAGAAGCACAAGCTCCCCTACGGTGCCTACATCCTCGTCAAAGACGGGGACGAAGTGAAGAAGGGCGACAAGGTCGTCCGCTGGGACCCCCACCGCGTTCCCATCCTCGCCGAGAAGGCCGGCATCGTGAAGTACGTCGAGATCGAGATCGGCGAGACCGTGCGCGAAGAGGACGCGGGCCAGGGCAAGAAGGCCCTCGTCGTCATCGAGCACAAGGGCGAGAAGCACCCGCAGATCACCATCGTCGACGACAAGGACAACATTCTCGACTTCCACTTCCTCCCCGCGAAAGCACGTATCGAAGTGAAGGACGGCCAGACCATCGCCGCCGGGCAGATGCTCGCGCGTCAGCCGCGGCAGGCCTCGGGCTCGCAGGACATCGTCGGCGGTCTCCCGCGCGTCACCGAGATCTTCGAGGCGCGCAAGCCCAAGGACCCGGCCATCATGTCCGAGATTTCGGGCCGCGTCGAGATTCACTCCGACAAGCGCAAGGGCAAGATGACCATCCGCGTCATCTCCGACGCCGGCATCGAGAAGGATCACCATGTCCCGCAGGACAAGCACCTGCTCGTGCACACGGGCGACTACGTCGAGGCCGGGCAGCCGCTCATCGACGGCCCGCTCGTCCCGCACGACATCCTGCGGATCAAGGGTGAAGAGGCCCTCTGGTCGTACATGCTCGACGAAGTGCAGAGCGTCTACCGCGCCCAGGGCGTCGTCATCAACGACAAGCACATCGAAGTCATGCTCGCGCAGATGCTCCGCAAGGTCCGCATCGAAGACCAGGGCGACACCGACCTCCTCCCCTTCGATGTTGTCGACAAGTTCGAGTACAAGCGCAAGAACCAGGAGATCGGCGACAAGGTCATCGTCATCGACGCCGGCGGCACCGATCTGCCCGTGAGCAACACGCCCGTGCTCAAGTCGGAAGTGAAGGAAGCCAACGCCCGAGCCGAGGCGGCGGGCAAGGAGCCGTGCAAGACCAAGAAGTGCCGCCCCGCCCGCGGGCGAACGCTGCTCCTGGGCATCACCAAGGCCGCGCTCTCGAGCGACTCGTTCCTCTCGGGCGCGTCGTTCCAGGAGTCGACCAAGGTGCTCACCGAAGCCGCCCTCCGCGGCGCCGTCGACGAGCTCTTCGGCCTCAAGGAAAACGTGCTGCTCGGTCACCTCATCCCCGCCGGCACCGGTTTCCGCCCGTACCAGAGCCTCAAGGTCGAAGTCACCGGCGCACCGGTGAACACCGACGGCGAGGCCGAGGCACGGATGCTCGCCGAGGCCGCGGCCAAGGCCGAAGCTCTCGGCGCCTCCCGCACCGAACAGCTCGGCATGCCGCGCGTGCAGGTGCCCGGTCTTGGCGTCGGCAATTTGTAAGGGTCTTGGCAGGTTCTCGACTTGGCGAGGTTTCGCCAAACTTCACTCGGCGCGAACTCGATTGACTACTTACTCGTAGGTATGATCAGCCATGCCGACCGTGGTCGATTCAACCCGCCAGGCCCTCCTCGACGCCGCTCGGGAGTTCGTCCAGACGCGCGGGTACAACGGCTTCAGTTTTCGCGACTTGGCCGAGCAGGTCGGCATCACGACGGCGTCGATTCATTACCACTTCCCGACGAAGGCTCACCTCGGCCGGGAGCTGGTGATCCGCTACTGCGAGGCCATGCTCCAGGTGACCCGGCAGATCGAGGCGCGGACCGACGACCCGATCGAGCGGCTGTCGCGCTTCTGTGACCACCTGCGCACGGCCTCAAAAAACGGCACGCGCTTGTGCATGTGCGGCATGTTCGGGGCCGAGTTCGCGACCCTTCCCGAGATGGTCCAGGCTGAGGTTCGCCGGCTCTTTGAATCGAGCGAATCGTGGATCGCCGGCCAGTTGGTTCGCGGTCGCGAAACGGGACAGATCCGTTTCGAGGGCGACCCGGCACGGGCCGGGGCGGGTGTATTCGCGGCGCTGCAGGGCGGGATGCTCGCGGCGTGCGCGTTCCGCGACCCGGCCCGGTTCGACGCCGCGGCCGAGTGCATTCTGGCCAATCTGACCTCGACACCGTAACCCATTTTTGTCTGATGGCATCTATCTAGTAGTAGATCGAACAAGGCTGGCGGGCGCGAGGCATCGGAAAGGTTCCGGTGCCGTCCGACAGCCGCGGAAAGTGCAACGAAAGGGAGCATGACCATGTCCAGGATTCAGCCGATCGACCCCGCCGCCGCCACGGGCAAGACGCGGGAACTGTTTGATTCGATCAAGGGCGCGCTCGGCGGCGTGCCCAACGTCTTCCGCGTGACGGGCCAGTCGCCCGCGGCCCTTGGGGCGCTGTGGGGCGTGTTCGGCGCGATGAACTCGGCGTCGATCCCCGCGTCGCTGCGCGAACAGATTGCTCTCAGCGTCGGCGAGACGAACGGGTGCGATTACTGCGTGGCGGCTCACTCGGTGCTGGGGAAGCACGCCGGCCTGCGTGATGCGGATGTGCAGGCTGCGCGGCACGGCAACGCGGCCGACCCGAAGGCCGCGGCGGCGCTCGCGTTTGCGTCGGCGGTGCTCGAGCACAAGGGGCACGTGCGTGACGCCGATCTTGCGGCGGTGCGTGCCGCCGGCTACAGCGACGCGCAGGTGATGGAGATTGTCGCCGCGGTCGTGCAGAACGTCTTCACGAACTGGGTGAACCATGTCGCGCAGACGCCGGTGGATTTCCCTGCGGCGCCGGCGCTCGCGGGCGTCGCATGAGGCGGGGATGAGTGCCGGACAATCTGATTGCAGCCGTGGGCCGGGCCAAGCGCTCGGCCTTCGGCGCGCGCGGAGCGACTACCGATGGGCGTGCGCGGCGGGCGCCCAGGGGAAGCCTGCGGGGATGATATCGGGGCGGTCGTTGAGCCATCCGACGAGCCAGCAGAACGCGTCGACGAGGCGCGGGCCGGGCCGGTTGAACATGGCGCTGCCGTCGACGACGGCGACCGATCCGGCGCGGGCGGCACCAGCCGCGCACGCGGGGAGCGACGCGAACCAGGGCTCCGCGAGCAGGCGGCGAGCTTGGTCGCGAGCCTGCGGGAGCGCGAGCCCGCAGGGGCAGATGATGACGCGCTCCGGCCCGAGCGCGGCGATCACCTCCGGCGGCACGCGCACCGACGGGCCGGCGCGGCGCTGCGTCTGGCCGATCGGGCCCTCGGCGGCGCCGACGGCGGGGCTGATCGGCTCGGTCGGGTTGAGCGGGTGTCGCCCGCCGGCGCGCTCGATGAGCTGCGGCGTCCAGTGGCCGCCGACGTACAGCGGATCGCACCATTCGAGAAAGAGGACGACCGGGCCGTCGGCGAACGGGTTGACAAACTCGGCGGCGGCGTGGAGGCGCTCGCGCAAGCCGATCACGGCGCGGCGCGCCTCGGCCAGGCGGTTCACGGCTTCGCCCACGAGCAGCACATCATCGAGCACGCCTTCGAGCGTCTGCGGGTTGAGCGAAACGATGCGGGCGCCGGGCAGGCGGTTCGCGACAAGCGCGCGCACGCGCGGCAGGTCGATCGAGCAGACCGAGCAGAGATCCTGCGTGATGATGAGGTCGGGGCGAAGGGCGACGAGCGCGTCTTCGTCGATCGAGTAGAGCGGCTCGCCGCGGGCGAGATGCGCGCGGACCTGGTCGTCGACATCGACGGCGGAGGTGAAGGCGGTGC
The DNA here is from genome assembly GCA_050182995.1 of Phycisphaerales bacterium. Classification (GTDB taxonomy): domain Bacteria; phylum Planctomycetota; class Phycisphaerae; order Phycisphaerales; family UBA1924; genus JAEUIX01. The sequence goes on from JBFXBS010000002.1 coordinate 92,039, forward strand.
GCGAAACGGTGAGCGAAGGGAGGGCCGCAACATCAACAGGGAAGTCGCACTCATGCGAGCGCCCGACGAGGAGATCGCGCCCTCCCGGGATGGCGCAGACGATCTCCGTGGCCGAGGGAACCAGACTGACGACGCGCGGAGCGCCGGTGAGCGTGGCGGGCATGGCTGGATTCATAGGCGCGAGCGGTGGCGAGCCGCGCGGGCGCGGGCGCGAGCGAACTCGCCCGGTAGACTTTGGACCATGGGTTTGCCGATCGACGCCGCGTTGGAGCACCTGCACGCCGGGCGTCCGGCGGAGGCGGAGGCGCTCCTGCGACGGCATCTGCAGCGCGCTCCCAGGGACGCGGAGGGCCACCGCGTGATGGGCGTGGCGCTCGGGCGGCTTGGGAAGATCGACCAGGCGAAGTTCTACTTTGAGCGCGCGATCGCGGGCTTCGCGGCGGGGGGCGGCGTGCGGCTGGGGCTGGTGCATCTGAATCTTGGGAACGCGTTGCTGGGCGCGGGGCGCGCAGCCGAGGCGCTGCCGGCGCTGCGCCGGGCCGCGGAACTCCTGCCCGGGTCGGTGGAGTCCTGGAATTCGCTGTGCGCGGCGGCAACGGCAGCCGGCGAACCTGGCTCGCTTGATGAGGCGATACGCGCGGGAGAGCGGGCGATGGCGCTGGCGCCCGATCATCCGCATGTGCTGCTCAATCTCGGTTCGGCGCTGGGGGCATCGGGCGACGCCGAGGCGAGCCTGAAGCTGCTGGAGCGGGCGGCGGCGCTCGCGCCGGACGACCCGCACGTGCTCTCAACGCTGCTCATGGCCAGCAACTATGACCCGGCGCGCACGCCGGGGGAGCGCGCGGGGCTGCATCGCGAGCTGGGCGCGAGGCTCGGCGCGGACCAGGCTGGAGCGGCGCGGGCGCGAGAACGAGGCACCGGCGCGCCGGCCGGCGCCGCCTCGGGGCGGCTTCGCGTCGGGTACCTGTCGTTCGACCTGCGGCGGCACGTGGTCGCGGTGTTCATGCGCGGCGTGCTCGCGGCCCATGACCGCGCGCGGCTGGAGGTGTTTGCGTATCAGACCGGGCCGGAGGATCAGGTGAGCCGGGAGCTCGCGGGGCTTGTCGATCACTGGGTGAGCGCCGCGGGGATGAGCGACGAACAGATCGTGGAACGGATGCGCCGCGACGGGCTCGACCTGCTTGTCGACCTCTCGGGACATACCGACGGCTCTCGACCGGGGGTGCTCGCGCGGCGCGGTGCGCCGGTGCAGGCGACGTACCTTGGTTATCCGAATACCACGGGCATTCCGGCGGTGGATTTCCGAATCGTCGATGCGGTTACCGATCCGCCGGGTGAGGCGGACGGGTGGTCGACGGAACGGCTGGTGAGGCTGCCGCGGTGTTTTCTGGCGTTTGCGCCGCCGATGGATGCACCGGCGCCGGCGTCCGTGCCGCCGAGCGTGGCGGCGGGGGCGGTCACGTTCGGTTCGTTCAACAACGCGAGCAAGGTGAATCCGCCGCTGCTGCGGGCGTGGGCGCGGGTGCTGGCGGGCGCGCCGGGCTCGCGGCTGCTCATCAAGAACAAGGCGATGCCGTGCGTGCGAACGCGCGAGCGCTGGCTGGCGGTCATCGCGGAGTCGGGTGTCGAGGCGGGGCGCGTGGAGCTGCGCGGATGGGACGCGTCGGAGCGGCATCACCTCGCGGCGTACCAGGAAGTGGACGTGGCGCTCGATACGTATCCGTATCACGGGACGACGACCACGTGCGAGGCGTTGTGGATGGGCGTGCCGGTGGTGACGCGCGCGGGTGCCGCGCATGTGAGCCGCGTGGGCGCGAGCCTGCTCGGGGCCGTGGGGCTGGAGGAGCTTGTGTGCGCGGATGAGGGCGTGTACATCGCGAAAGCGATCGAGCTTGCGCGCGACCCCGGGCGGCTGAGGTCGTGGCGCGAAGGCGGCGCGACCGGCCTGCGAGCGCGCATGGCGGCGTCGCCGCTGTGCGATGCGGTCGGGCTCGCGCGGGCGCTCGAAGCGGCCTATGGCGCGATGTGTTCGGGCTGAGCGGCGGGCTCGGCAGCGCGAGCGGCGTGCGAGCGCGGGAAGCACGCGGGGTCGGCAGTCGCGGCGGAAGCGGGGGGCGCGGCGGGTTCTTCACGCCGGGCGTACCAGAGATCGAGCCCTTCGCGCCGCATGAGGGACTTGCGGCCGCGGAGGAGCACGCCGAAGCTGAACCAGAAGAGTTCGCCGCCCGAATACAGGCGGAGCTTTCGGGCGGAGGTGAGAACGGGGGTGGGGATGATGCGGAACGCGCGCCGGCCGCGGAGCTTCTTGAGCGCCTGGCTGAGCGCGATTTCCTCGCTTGCAAAGAGGGTTTCATCCCACCCGCCCGCGCGATGGAGCGCGTCGGCGGTGCAGAAGAGGAAGCACCCGCCGGTCCAGCGCATGGTGTGCATGAGAATCATGATGGCGGGATGCATGAGCCGGCCCCAGAGCGGGAGCTTGCCGTCGAAGTTGATGGGGGCGCCGCCGCCCACGGCGCCTTCGCTCAGGGCGTCGAGCACTTCGCGGATGGCCGCGGCGGGCACGAGCGTGTCGGCGTCGACGAAGAGGAGCCACCGTCCGCGGGCGGCACGCGCGCCGGCGTTCCGCGTCCGCGAGATCTGGCGGTGATCGACTTCCACGACCAGGGCGCCGATCGCGCGGGCGCTCGCGGCGGTCGAGTCGGTGCAGGCATCGGCGGCGACAATGATCTCGTAGCCCCGGTCGGTGGTGCCGGGGGAACCCTCGTCGGCGAGGCCGGTGTCGCGCTGATGACGCAGGCCCGTGCCGTGGGCGGCTTCGTGCAGCGAGGCGATGGTGGCGCCGATGAGGCGCTCCTCGTTGTGCGCGGGGATGATGATCGACAGGAGCACGTCAGTGGACACCGCCGGGTTGGCGGAAGGTGGGACCAGGCTTGGGTCGGCGCGGGTGCGGGTTGAATCTGGCCCGCGTGAACATGCCGCCCAATCGATGGGTCCATATCCTCCCGGCTCATGTCCGCCGCCGCGCCCTCAGAAAACCCGCTCCCGTACCGCATCGCGTGTCTGTGCGATCTGCGCGACGATCGCGGGCGGATTCTGCTGCTGCGCCGGCTCAAGGCGCCCAACCACGGGCTCTGCTCACCCATCGGCGGGAAGCTCGACATGGCCAGCGGCGAATCGCCCGCGCAGTGCGCCCGCCGCGAGATCCTCGAAGAGGCCGGGATCGACGTGCCGATCGAGCGGTTGCACCTCGGGGGGATCATCAGCGAGGCGGCGTTTGAGGGGAAGGGGCACTGGCTGCTGTTTTATTACCGCGTGCTGGGCGCGGTGTGGACGGAGCCGCGGGACATGCGCGAGGGGCGGCTCGACTGGTTCGCGCCCGACGAGATTGACGCGTTGCCGCTGCCGGAGACGGATCGGCGGATCATCTGGCCGCTGATTCGCGCGCACGACGGCGTGGGGCGCGAGAAGCGCCCGGGGTTTTTCGCGCTGCACATCGACTGCACGCAGGGTCACGACAGGATGGCGTGGACGATCGAGCACGCCGAGGCGCCGCTGCCGTGAGAGAAGGAACGATCGAAGGAGGGACGAGCATCATGCCCATGCCGCACGAGACATCACCGCAGACGGTTCAGCTTGGCGCCAGGAGCGCATCGCCGTTCCGCGCGCTCCCGTTCATGGGCGTGATCCGCGTGAACAACGAGGCGGCGAAGGTCGGGTGGAAGATGGGCGACCCGGCGTGGACGAACCTCGGGCAGGGGATGCCGGAAGTGGGGGAGATCGCGGGCGCGCCGCCGCGGCTTTCGCGGATTGACCTGGAGCCGTCGGACCACGCGTACGGGCCGGTCGAAGGGCTGCCCGAGCTGCGCCAGGCGGTGGCGGATCATTACAACCGGCTCTTCCGCAAGGGCAAGGCGTCGCGGTACACGATGGAGAACGTGGCGCTCGCCGCGGGCGGGCGGCTGGCGCTCTCGCGGATCGGCGCGGCCCTCGACCAGACGCGCCTGGGCTACTTCACGCCCGATTACACGGCGTACGAAGACCTGCTCACGACCTTCCACCGGCTCGACCCGGTGTGGATCGAGCTGCCGGCGAAGACGGGGTTCACGATCTCGCCGGCGGAGCTCGAGGCGCGCGTCGAGCGCGACCGGATCGGCACGCTCCTCATCAGCAATCCGTGCAACCCGACGGGCGTGGTGATCGAGGGGGCCGAGCTCGCGGCGTGGTGCGCGATGGCGCGCCGCCGGGGGACGTTCCTGCTCATGGACGAGTTCTACTCGCACTACCGCTACGCGCGCGTGGGCGTGCCGGCCGATGGGCCGGTGTCGGCGGCGTCGCACGTCGAGGACGTCGACCGGGACCCGGTGGTCATCATCGACGGGCTCACCAAGTGCTACCGCTACCCCGGGTGGCGCGTCGGCTGGGTCGTCGCTCCCCGGCACGTGATCCACACGCTCACGGCGGCGGGGAGCTTCCTCGACGGCGGAGCGGGACGGCCGATCCAGCGGGCGGCGCTCGAGGTGCTGCGGGCCGAGCGTGCCGACCAGGAGACCGACGCGACACGGCGCGAGTTTGCCCTCAAGCAGAAGCTCACGATCGAGCGGCTGAGCGCGCTGGGGATCCGCTTCCCGGCGGTCGGGGGTGGGGGGGGTGGGGGGGGCGGGGGGGGCGGTGGCGGGGGTGGTGGCGGTGGGGGGGCGCGGCCGAGCGGGACGTTCTACGCCTGGGGCGATGTGTCGGGGCTGCGTTCGCCGTGGAACACCGGCGAGGGATTCATGCGGGCCGCCTTCGGGCACCGGGTGCTGACGGTGCCGGGTGAGTACTTTGACGTGAACCCGCACCGGTCGCGCGGCGAGTCCTCCCCGCTGGCCGGATTCGTGCGCTTCAGCTTCGGCCCGCCGCGGGGGAATCTCGAGGCGGGGCTGGAGAGGCTGGCGGAGATGATCCGCGGGACGTGAAGCCGCGGGCGTGTCCGCGGACCTGAATTCGCGCAAGATCGGCCTGCGACTCGCCGGAGCCGCAGTTGTCGGGAGGAAGTTCGGCGTTGCACGGCCGCGCACGCGCGGTCGAGAGGAGCGCACGCGCGGTCGAAAGGAGCGCACACGCGGTCGAGAGGAGCGCACGCGCGGTCGAGAGGAGCGCACGCGCGGTCGAGAGGAGCGCACGCGCGGTCGAGAGGAGCGCACGCGCGGTCGAGCGGAGCGCACGCGCGGTCGAGAGGAGCGCACGCGCGGTGAAAGGGCGTGCTCCACGGTCCCATTGCGCTTCTCCACGGTCCCTCCCCCCCCGCGCCCGCCCCCCACCCCACCCCCCACCCCACCCCCCACCCCACCCCCCACCCCACCCCCCACCCCCCACCCCCCACCCCCCACCCCCCACCCCCCCCGCACCGCGTTCATTCGCCCTTTTCGGCCTCATACGCCGATAGTCCCCGGGTATGTCCATGGCCTCTTCGCTGTCGTCGCGCTCGGGTTCGTCGGTCTCAGGGTCTGCTCGCCGCGGCGGCGGCGAGAGTGCCGGCAGGGGGAGCGGCCCCGGCCTGCTGACACCGGCGGCGCTGCAGGGCGGGCTCTCCGGCTTGCGGGCACTCTCCCTCCTGGCGCAATCGGCGATGTGGGTGTTTCTCGTGCTGGCGCTCCTGAGCTTCTCCCCCGCCGACGCGCCGTCGCACCTGGTCTTCCCCCTCAACCAGACGCCCGCGAACTGGTGCGGGGGCGCCGGGGCCTTCGCGGCGTATCACGCGTTCAACCTGCTGGGCCTTGGGGCGTGGGTCGGGCTGGTGCTCTGGGGCGTGCACCTGCTGGTGACGGCGTTTGTCACGCGCGTCGGGCATGTGCCGCTGCGAGCCCTGGGCGTGCTGCTCATGTGCGTCGCGATCGCCGGGCTGCAGGCGCTGGTCGCGCCGCACTCGGGGCCGATCGGCGTGCCCGGGTCGAGCGTCCTGGGGAGCAACATCGTGATGGAGCTCGCCCCGCGCTTCGGGGCGCTGGGCACGGCCCTGTGGCTCCTGTGCGCGCTGCTGGTCGGCGCGACCATCGCCGTCGATATCTGGGTGATCCTCGCGCCCCTGTGGGCGTATCGCCGGGCGCAGGCGATGGCCGGCCCGGCCGCGTCGGCGATGACCGCGGCGGCCAGCACCACGGCCCGCGGCGCGGGGCTCCTCGGCGGGCTGCTCGCACGCATGCGCGGGGGAGCGATGATGGAGGCAGGCGCACCGGCGACCCCCGCCCCGGCACGGCGCGGTCGAGCCCCGGCCGAGCCCCGGGAGGAAGAGCCCGACGCGGACGAATCCGCGGCGCCCGGGACGATCGATGAGCGCGCGGGCGGCCTCGGCGGCACCGAGCCCTTTGACCCCGAGGAGCACATCGTCGCCGACGAGGACGAGGACGCCGAGATCGAAGCGGAGGACGAGAAGCAGGCCCGGGCCGAGGCGAAGAAGAAGAAGCCGGCGCCTGAGGCGCAGGACGCCGAGCCGGATGACCAGGAGCCGGAGGAGCCCGCGGCCGAGGAGCCGGCGGCGGATGAAGGCGCCGGGAAGCCGCGGGCGTTCTCGCCCGAGGAGCTGCGCGCCAAGATCGCGCGCCTGCCGCTCAAGTTCGCGGCGACCGAGCGGCGCAGCGCCACGCAGGACGACCTGCGCGATATCCAGAACACCGCCGAGCTCGAGGGGTACGCCTTCCCGGGGCTTGACCTGCTCGAAGAGCCCGAGACCAACTACCCCGAGCAGATGGAGCAGTTCATCCGCGAGCAGGCGACGGCGCTGGAACGCGCCCTCAAGGAGTTCCGGATCGACGGCGAGGTCGTCGGGATGGAATCCGGCCCGGTCATCACGCTCTACGAGGTGCGGCTGGCGCCGGGGACGAAGGTGAGCTCGCTCTCGGCGGTGAGCAGCGACCTGGCCCGCTCGCTCAAGGCGATCAACATCCGCATCGTGCCCAACACCGTGGGGAAGGACACCGTGGGCATCGAGGTTCCCAACCCGCACAAGGAAAAGGTGCGGCTCAAGGAGCTCATGACCAAGAGCGAGATGTTCGCCGACATGAAGCTCCCCATGTTCCTGGGCAAGGACGCGGCGGGGAGCCCGCTCATCGCCGACCTGGCGGCGATGCCGCACATCCTCATCGCGGGCACGACGGGCTCGGGCAAGTCGGTGTGCATGAGCTCGATCCTCATGAGCTTCCTGTACACCAAGAAGCCCAACGAGCTGAAGCTCGTGCTCGTCGATCCGAAGATGGTCGAGCTCTCGCAGTTCAAGGACATCCCGCACCTGATGTGCCCGGTGGTGACGGAGATGGGCAAGGCCGCGGCGATCCTCGAATGGGCCGTGCGCAAGATGGACGAGCGCTACGAGCTGCTCATGGAAGCGGGCGTGCGCGACATTCACGGGTACAACGCGCTCACGTGGGAGGAGCTGCGCGAGCGCTTCAACCCCAGCAGCGAGGTGGAGGAAGCGCGGATTCCCAAGAAGCTGCCGTACATGGTGTTCGTGATCGACGAGCTGGCCGACCTGATGATGACGGCGAGCGAAGTGGAAGGGTCGATCGTGCGGATCGCGCAGAAGGCGCGGGCGGTGGGCATCCACCTGATCCTGGCGACGCAGCGCCCGCAGGCGAACGTGGTGACGGGTCTCATCAAGAGCAACATGCCCGCGCGCATCGCCTTCAAGGTGAGCAGCGGGATGGACTCGCGCATCGTGCTCGACCAGAAGGGCGGCGAGCTGCTCCTGGGACAGGGCGACATGCTGTACCTCTCGCCGCGGAGCAGCAAGCTCACGCGGGCGCAGGGGTCGCTCGTCGATGACAAGGAGATCCGGCGCGTCGTCAAGTTCATGAAGGAAGTCGCCGAGCCCACGTTCGAGCGGAGCCTGATGCAGCTCCGCACGGGGAGCGAGGCGGCGGCGGGCCTGGCTGACAACGGCCAGCCGATGGACGCCGGCGACGGGCTGAACCAGAACGACGGGATCGCCAAGGGACAGGCCGATCCGCTCTTTGAGAAGGCCGTCGAGATCGTGCTCGAGTCGCAGAAGGGCTCAGTCTCGATGCTCCAGCGGCGCATGGCGATCGGGTACACGCGCTCGTCACGCCTCATCGATGCGATGTGGCAGGCCGGCATCGTGGGCGATCACAAGGGGACGGTCGATCGCGATGTGCTCATCACGCCGGATGAATGGGCGGCGATGAAGGCGCAGATCAAGGCTGACCACGAGGCGGCGGCGAAGGCCGCGGAGGCGGGCAAGCAGGCCGATCTGTTCGCGGGTGCGGCGGGTGCGGCGGGTACCGGGGGCGGGGCGGAGGCAGCGTCGCCGACGGGGGCGCCGATCGCGGAGGCAAAGCCCGCGCGCAAGCCTCCGGAACCCGTGCCGACGTTGAGCGCCGATGAAGCGCCGTTTGACAGTGATGATGAGGATGACGACGAGTCGCTGTAACGGTCCCTTGGGGCTGTAGAGAGTTGCCGCACGCTCGGGATGATTGGGCGAGTTCCGGGAACGCCCGGCTTCGCACCGGTTCACGGGAGGAGTTCGCTCATGCACGGACGCAGACGACAGGCTCGGTCGGGGCTCGCGGCGGCGGCACTGGCGCTCATGCCGGGATCGGGCGTGCTTGCTGAATCCGAAATGCGACTGGATGCTGAGCCGATCGCGCTGCGCACAGGTTCGGCCACGCCCCTGCTCGAATTCGGACGGCTCGAATGGCTTGGCGCGCGGGCGCTCCCCGCCCCGGGCGAGGACGAGGTGCCCGAAGAGGATGCCGACCTGCTCGCGCACTGGAAGCTGCAGGCTGAAGCAGGGATCAACGGGAGCTCGGGCAACAGCGAGAATTTCAACCTGCGGCTTGGCTTGAATGCCGCTCGCAAGACCGATCGAAACGAGACCGCGGCGAAGGTGCTCTACCAGTACGCCACCGACGGCGGCAACAGCACCCAGAACCGCTTCGAGACCGAGCTGCGGAATGATTTCCTGCTCGCCAAGGACAGCCCCTGGTCGATGTTCGCGCTCGGCCGCTTCGAGTACGACGAGTTCCAGGACTGGAAGTACCGCACCCAGCTCTTCGGCGGCCCGGGCTACGCATTCATCCGCACCGATGACATGCTCCTCCGCGGGCGCGTCGGCGCCGGCTTCACCAAGGAGTTCGGCGGGCGACGCAACGAGCTCATCCCCGAAGGCCTCGTGGGCGTCGACTTTCAATGGAAGATCACCGACCGCACCAGGTTCACCACCACCGGCGAGTTCTACCCGAGCTTCGAGGACTCGTCGCAGTACCGCATGCTGGGTCGCGCAGCCCTGGAGATCATGGTCGATCCGGACCTGAACCTGAGCCTCAGGATCGGTATTGAAGACCGGTACAACAGCGCCCCCGGGCCGGGACGCAACCGCAACGATGTCGATTACTTTCTGACGCTCGGCATCGCGTTCTGACCCGCCCGGAGGGCCGGATTCGAGTTGGTGCGTCCGCACGGATGCCCGTTTGGCCAAACCCGCATCTTCATCTTTAGAATGATTCTAAGGATCGGCAGGCCTATGCTGGGGCATGGCACTGAAGCTCCCTATCTACATGGATCACGCCGCCACCACTCCGTGCGACCCACGGGTCGTCGAGGCCATGTTGCCCTTCTTTACAGAGCGGTTTGGAAACTCGGGCAGCCGCAACCACCGCTTCGGCTGGGAGGCGGAGGAGGGCGTGGACTGGGCCCGCGAGCGGGCGGCGGCCCTGCTTGGCGCGAGCGAGAAGGAGATCATCTTCACCAGCGGCTCGACCGAGTCGAACAACCTCGCCATCAAGGGCGGGGCGTACATGTACGAGAAGGCTCCGGCCGGGAGCAAGAGCCGGGGGCACATCATCACGAGCGCGATCGAGCACAAGGCGGTCCTCGACCCCGTGAAGCGGCTGGTCAAGGAAGGCTTTGAGGCGACGTTCATCGACCCGCCCAAGGACGGGATTGTGACGGCCGAGATGGTCAAGGCGGCGCTGCGGCCCGACACGATTCTGGTCACCCTGATGTGGGCCAACAACGAGATCGGGACGATCAACGAGGTGCCGGCGATCGGGGCGCTCTGCCATGAGAAGGGCATCCTGTTCCACACCGATGCGACGCAGTGGGCGGGAAAGTTGCCCGTGAGCGTGGACCGGGACAATGTTGACCTGCTGAGCTGGTCGGGGCACAAGATTTACGGGCCCAAGGGCGTCGGCGGGCTGTATGTTCGCCGGCACCGCCCGCGCGTGCGGCTGCAGTCGCTGGTCGACGGCGGCGGGCAGGAGCGCGGGTTCCGCTCCGGGACGCTCAATATCCCGGGGATCGTCGGCTTCGGCAAGGCGTGCGAGATTGCGCTCGCCGAGATGGATGCGGACGCGACGCGCCTCCTCGCGCTGCGCAAGCGGATCGAGGACGGGATCACGGCACAGCTTGATTCGTGCGAGATCAATGGGCACCGCGAGAAGCGCTTGCCGCACATCACGAACATCTCGTTCGGGTTCGTCGAGGGCGAAGGGCTGATGATGGCGGTGAAGAACATCGCGTGTTCGAGCGGGAGCGCGTGCACGAGCGCGAGCCTCGAGCCGAGCTACGTGCTCAAGGGGATCGGCGTGGGCGACGAGCTGGCGCACAGCTCGCTGCGGCTGTCGCTGGGCAAGTGGAGCACCCAGGAGCAGGTGGACTACGCGATCGGCGAAATCGTCAAGGCGGTGAAGAAACTGCGGACGATGAGCCCGTTGTATGACATGCACAAGGAAGGGATTGACCTCTCCAAGGTGGAGTGGGCGCACCACTGATCGGGCCGAACAATGGTGAAAGAATGGTTGGAATTTGCCGAAGAGAATCTTGAAGCGGCTGCCGGTCTGCGCGGCCAGGGGAAGTTTCGCTCGGCCGTGAGTCGTGCCTACTACGCGGCGCATCATGCAGCGCACGCGTTGTTGTTGATGAGCGGAGTCGCGCCGCCGAGTAGAGGAAACTGGAAGCATGGCGAGTTACCCGGTGAAGTGCGCGCAGCCGTGAGATCGAGAGGCGGCAACGTTCAGTGGGCCGACTATCTACATCAGTGCTTGCAAGTGGCGTACAACCTTCGAGTTCAAGCCGATTACAAACCCGGACAGTTGGTTGGTGACGTACACGCCGCCGAGGCCCGACGGGTAGCATTTGCGGTCGCCCAGAAGGCGCGGGAGTCTCTCCGATGAGCCCTTCAACTATCCAAGATCGACCGGACTTGTCCATTGGAGAGATCCGCTCAGCGGTCGAACGTCGCGTGGCCATGATGCCGCCCGACATTCGGGAAGCCCTTCGACTTCGTTTGAACAGTGATTCCATCGTACGTACACGCGTCGATTGGCTTGTCAGAGTGGACAGCGATGCGTCCCCAGCCGTGCAGAAGAGCTTTGAACTGCACCGAGCGCTTTCAGACCTGCAGCGAGGTGTCGAGGAAGACCTGAAGGCATTCGTCACCGTCTTGCTCAATCACTAACCGCCGGAGTTGAGACCATGGCCTACGGCCCCAAGATCATCGATCATTACGAGAACCCCCGCAACGTCGGCAACTTCGGCTCCCAGGAGTCCATGAAGTCCGACAAGAAGATCGGCGTCGGCCTCGTCGGCGCGCCCGAGTGCGGCGACGTCATGCAGCTGTGCATCAAGGTCAACGAGCAGACCGGCAAGATCGAAGACGCCAAGTTCAAGACCTTCGGCTGCGGGTCGGCGATCGCGTCGTCCTCGCTTGCGACCGAGTGGCTCCGCGGCAAGACCGTTGACGAGGGCCTCGCGATCAAGAACACGCAGATCGTCGAAGAGCTCAACCTGCCGCCGGTGAAGATTCACTGCTCGGTGCTGGCCGAGGATGCGATCCGGGCGGCGATCGCCGACTACAAGAACAAGAACGGTCTGCCCGTCGAGGATCACGATCACGCCCAGGCCTGATGCCTGATCGGCGGTCCGGCCCGAACAGGAGCCGGGCGAGAGACGTAGTATTCACGCAGACGAGCGCTCACGCTTCATTTTCGAGCAACCCAGGGCAACCACCATGAGCATTGAAACCACCACGCCTGCCACGCCACAGACCGACGCTTCCACGCCCGTGCGCGTCACCGCCGGCGCGGCGAAGGAGATCGCCCGCATCATCCAGGACCAGGAGCTGGACGCCGCCAAGGTGCGCCTGCGCGTGGGTGTGAAGGGAGGCGGGTGCTCGGGCTTCTCCTACCTCCTCGATCTCACCGAGACCCAGAAGGACACGGATGAGGAGTGGGAGTGCGAGGGGGTCAAGATGATCTGCGACCCCAAGAGCCTGCTGTATCTCAGCGGCACCGAGATCGATTTCAAGGACGAAATCATGGGCCGCGGGTTCGTCTTCAAGAACCCGAACGCGACGAGCAGTTGCGGCTGCGGCAGCAGCTTCTCGGCGTGAATGAATCACTGGTCAGTCGATTCCAATGAGGTGCCAGAATCCCGTATCGCGCAGGGCGGTGATGGTCGCCAGCAGTGCCGCGGCGACCATGAGCAGGCCCCAGACGAGGTTTCCGCGCGGCAGGCGGAGGCCGCGGGTGATGACCTGATGCCAATACCACCCGTACCACAGCGCGATGAGGCCCCCGGTGATCGGCGTGTCCCGCCCCAGTACGAAATGCACGAGCGTGAAGTTCCATGAGCGCGGGACGCCGGGAACCCGCCACGCCGCGAGCGATTCGATCACTGAGTCGGTCACGAACAGGGCCCACAGGGGCAGCAGGATCGCAACCTGGTAGACCGCCGCACGGATGACGTGCACATCACGGACCTTCGATGTCGCCCGCGAGTGAGAGAGCACCAGCAGGATCGCCGGCGTCAGCGGAAGAACACTTAAGGGTCCGGTGATCTCATACGGAGAATCGGCGATCGGAAAGTGAAGATTGTCCCAGGAGAGCGGACCTCGAAGTGTGGCGAAAGGTTCGATCGCGCAGTTGATCCAGGAGTGCCATGGAATTCCGGGCACAACCGTGCTCTGCCAAATCAGAAACAGTTCGGCCGTTCGCGACAAGGCGGTGAGTCCATGAAGCATGCCCGCCAAGAGCAGCAGCCAGGCGGCCGCTCTCCAGGGGCTTACACGCAGCTCGACGCGCACGGCGCCCCAGAACGCCCGCGGGTGAAGGGCCCGGACGAGCGTCTGAAACACTGAGAACAACGAGCGGAATCCGCCTTGCGCGTGCTCGAAGAACCACGGCAGGCGAAGACGCTCGGCGCGCAGCACGTCCTCCCATTCGAAATCCAGCCCGCACTCGGTGCAGCGACCTCTGAGCGGGCAATACCCCTGCGCATCCCACGTGGCGATCGCGCCCGACTGGTCGTAGCCGCAGCGGGGACAGAGGGGCTTGATCAGGCTCGCATCGGCGGGCATGGTCACATTCAGACGCCTCCCGGGCCGGGGCGTGTGCGTCGCGGCTCAGCGAACGGGCTCAATCGCGACATCGAGGACGGCGTAGCCGTCGAGTTCGAAGTGCTCGACTTCGATTTCGACGGGCGAGATCGAGCCCGGTTCGCCCTCGACGACGAACGTGCCCTCGTCGCGCGTCGGTCCGTGGTGGGTCCAGTTCTCGATGATGGTGCGAGCTTCCTGCAGCGGACCGCGCCCGGCGTTCAATCCACCCATGCGGATCGTCACGCGCACGCCGTCGTCGCTGAGCGTCTTGATGCGCCACGCGCCCGCGGGGAGCGGAATCACGGTTCGGGCCATGGTGCCGAAGTGGTTGTGCGGGATCCTGGCATCGCGGAGGTCCTGCATGATCTCGGATGACTGGAGTTCGCTCGGGCCGCTCAAGCCGAAGGGGAGCTTGAGCCGGCTCAGTTCCAGGTTCACGGCCTTGTCGCTTCGCGCTCCGGCGCGCCAGGCGGCCAGATCATCGCGCGGGTCGGCCGGCGATGGGAAGAAACGCACGTCCCACGAGCAGTTGACCAGCACGCCCGACATGCGCTGGTCAAAGGAGCCGGCCGTGGCGCGGAGGGTGTAGGGATGGACGCCCGGCGTGATCGCGGCGGCAATCACGATCCGCGAGCGCGGATCGCCGTCGGGCACAGAGCGAGACCTGGCCTCAACACCGGGCCCGCCCTGCTCAACAGCGATGGCCAGATCGCCGTCAGGAAGATGGAACAGGTCGTACTGGTGGAGAGGCCCGTCATCGCGCGCGAAGCGAATCAGCGGCGACTGATGATCCCAGGGGCCCCATTCGGTCATGATGATGTTGTGTCGACCGGCGAGATGCGCGCGTGAACCGACGGGGCGGGCGCGTCCGGGCGCACTCGCGGAGTCGCGGTTGCGCTCGTCGATGAGCGACATTCCGCGGAGAGGCTGTGCCGGTTCGGCAGGCGAGACCTCAAAACGCGGCACGCTGGTCGCGTCGTGTCGCACTTCTTCGCCGCACGCGTCGAACACGCAGCCGATGATTACCGTCTCGCTGCTGGCGCGAAGATGCACGCCGATCTTGTCGCGTGCAAACGTCGCCCTGTACACCGTGTTGCCGCGAGACTCCACGCCGTTGACCCTGGCCCACGGCAGCTTGGCGATGGCGGCGTCTTCGTCCCACCACAGATGGACGCCGCAGGCGTTGCCCTCGAAGCGGCCGGAGATGACGTTGTTCGAGCCGTGCTCGACATTGACCCCGCCGCGTTCCAGGCCATAGCCCGCTTCGCCGTTGCGTGTGAACACGTTCTGACGGTCGATGATGGTGTCGCGGGAGTACCCGCCCCAGATGCCGCAGATGGCATTCTCGATGAAGCGATTGCCCGACAGCGAGTTGCCGAAGGAGAATGTGAGTTCGAGTCCGTGTGCGGCGGCGAAGGAGAAGTCGTTGCCGAGGAAGTGGTTGTCGTTGCAGCCGCGGCGGGCGTGGTCGAAGTCGGGTATCGGCGCGGGCGTGTCGCCGAGGGCTTCCTTGCCTGCAAAGCCGAAGAACCCGTCGCCGCCGTGGGTCGCGCTGTTTTCGATGAATCGGTTGCGCGAGCACTGCTCGAAGCAGAGGATGCCGGCGGAGTCCTGCCCGCGGTTGTAGACCCCGTGACTGTACCCGCGGATGCAGAAGTCCAGCGCGTTGCGGGCGATGAGATTGTCGCCGGAGCGCCACAGCGCCAGCCCCCACCCCGAGAGAAACGAGAAGTCATTGTCATAGATCGCGGCGTGGTTCACGCGGTCGAGGATGAGTCCGTTCTGCCCGCGCCGCGCCTGGCACGCGCGAACCGTCACGCGCTCGCTCCGCTCGATGCAGGCGCTCGCGCCGTAGCGCGTGCGCCACTCGCCCCCGTCGTTGTCGTGCGGCCAGAGCCAGTCGCCCTGGTCCTCGGCCTGGGGCGTGCTGCGCAGGCGCTGGCGCCACTGATCATCAAATCGGCACCCGTCGAGGACGAGCCCGTCGGTGCGCGTCGCGTGCAGGCCGATCTTGAAGCCTTCGATCGCCGCCCCGCGGATCGTGACGCCGCGGCGACCTTCGAGCCGGACGCCCGTGCCCGCGAACGTGTCGGGGTCGTCCCCCGGTGGCGATCCGCGGAGCACCGAGCCCGGCTCAAACTCCACGACGCCGTCGTCGAAGCGCACGTGAATCACGCCGTCGGCGTCGGCGTCGCGGATGACGGCCCCCGGGGGAATGACCACCCGGCAGGGACGATCAAGCACCGTGTTGTCAGCAGTCACGCGGACGATGGGAAGTGCCGGCCCGTTGGGCCGGTCGGCGAGGGCCGCGTTCGTGCCGGGCTTGCCGAGCGCGATGAGCAGCAGCGATGCGAGCATCGTTCCTCGCGGATGAGCCGCGGCTACCGCGGCGGCTCGGACTCGACCTGGCTCGCGCGGCTGACGGTCTCCGGCTGACCATGCTCAGCGCCCGGGGGGAGGTTCGACACCTGCTGCTGACTCTGCCATTGGCCGATGGTGGGCGGGGGCGCGGGCGGCGCGGTGCGCTGGTTGCTTTGCTGCTCGATCTCCTCTTCCACGCCCTTGAGGCCCTTCTTGAACTCAACGATGCCCTTGCCCAGGCTCTTGCCCACTTCAGGCAAACGGCGCCCGAAGAGCAGGAGCATGATCACGAGGATGATGATCCACTCGGTCATCCCGATGTTCGGAATGAACGCGAGCGTGGTCGTCCCCGGGCAGAGATGGGGCGTGGAGAACAGTTCGAATGTCATGGCCGCAACTCCTTCGCGTCCGGTCGGAACGCCGAGGGTCGAGGGTATCTGGAGGGGAATGGCGAAAGCGTATCCAGGGGAGGGGACCGTAAGGGGTCTGGAGCCCGCCGCGTGGGCCGGAAGGCATGCGGGATTGAAGCGTGTCGCGGCCCCGGAGTCAACGATCGGCCGACCCGGGCCATTGCCCGAAGTGATGATGAGATCGGCCCGCGAAAGGGGGTAAGCGGCACGCGCGGGCGGTCAATGCCGGTCGGCGTGAATCCCAACCGCCCGCTCCGCCGCCTGGACCACGTTGAGCAGAAGCATCATGACCGTCATCGGGCCGACGCCACCCGGGACGGGGCTGAGCCACCCCTCGGGCCCGAGGGCGGCGGCGACGGAATCAAAGGCCACGTCGCCCACGGTGCGGGTCTTGCCGTCGGGGCCGGCCACGCGATTCACGCCGACGTCGATCACGATCGCACCGGGCTTGACCATGTCGGGACGGATGAGCTCGGGCACGCCGGCGGCGGCGACGAGAATGTCGGCGCTGCGTGCCAGGTCGGGCAGGCCCGGGGTCCACTTGTTGCAGGAGACAACCGTCGCGTCGGTGCGCATGAGGAGCACGGCGATCGGTTTGCCCACGACGTCGGACGCGCCGACCACCACGGCGCGCCGCCCACGCAGCGAGCCCGGGCCCGAGACGCCGGTCGATTCGACCATCTTGACGACGGCCAGGCCCGTGCACGGCGCGAGCGAGGAGCGCCCGTAGACGATGTTGCCGATGTTGGCGGGGTTGACGCCTTCAACGTCCTTCTCGGGAGCGATGAGCCGCTGCACGTCGTATGGGTCGACGCCCGGGGGCAGCGGGAGGTGGAGCATGATGGCCGTCACGTCGTCCTGCGTGTTCATGAGGAGCACGCGCCCGGCGATCTCGTCATGGCCCGCGCCGGCGGGCAACTCGTGCAGCTTGTAGCGGATGCCCAGCGATTCGCAGGTCTTGCCCTGGTTGGCCGCGTACACGTGGGCGGCGTCGTCGGCCGAGCCGACGATCACGGCATCGAGCCGGACCTTCGACCCGCGGGCCTCGACAGCACGGACGCGCGCGGCGATCCGCTCGCGGTAATTGGCGGCCAGAGCGCGGCCATCTAGCACTCGGGCGGTTGCAGCATGGGGCGAACGTGCACTCACCGGCAACTCTAGCGGCAGAGAGCGAAGCGCGAGATTGAGCGCGTGAATGCAATCGGCGCCACTTCGCGACGGGAAGCAGGGCCGGGAGCATCCTTGTTGTGGGCCCCGATCGGGGCCAGGGATTGGTGTTTATGGCGCGGGGTGCGCGCACGGATATCTCCATGGACCGCGCTTCGCGGATCAAACTGGCTGTGGCCGGCGCGGCACTTGCGCTGGCCGGCCTGATGACGGCGCAACAGCTCGGCGTGTTCAGGCGCCCACCGCCCCCGGTGGAGCCCGCGCCCACGGAACAGGATGCGGGCACGCCAACGCCGGCGACGACCGGCCCGGCGCCCGCGTCGGCCGCGCGGCCCGGCGCGAAGCAGAACTGGAACACGTCCTCGGGCGGGCTGCAGCCGCGTTGATCGGGCTTCAGGGTCGGCACGCACGGGTTGAGCGGGGCCGCGGTGTGGTTGATGCGGTGGTGGGTGGGGGGGGTGGGGGGGGACGTCAAGGAGCGAACGCATGATGAATCGAGCCGCAACAGGACGCTCGGCTTCGAAGCAACGGGGGTTCACGCTCGTGGAGCTGCTCGTGGTGATCGCGATCATTGCGCTCCTGGTGAGCCTGCTGCTGCCCGCGCTGCGCGGTGCGCGCCGGGCGGCGAAGGAAATGCGCTGCAACACGCAGATCAAGCAGTTCGGCACGGCGCTGGCGTCATTCGCCGCCGACCGGAAGGACCGGATCGGAAACTGGACGTGGCGGCGGAGTTCCGCGCCGCATCAGGTCTTCAGCGCGGGCGGGTTCATCGCGAACAACGACTGGAACGCCGCGGCGCTGCAGCTCACCGACGTCGTGCGGCGCTTCGCGCCCAACTGGCTGGATTTCCCGATCCTCGGCGGCAACACGTTTCCCTACCCGACGTACGGCCACCTGGCGCTGACTGAGTACTACAGCCAGCAGCTCCCCGAGCCGGCGTTTGTCTGCCCCGAGGACGCGGGCCTGCTTCAGCACGCGCTCGATCCGCGGGCGGCAGCGCTGCGGTTTCCGTCCGATGCGGGCATCGGCCTCCGGTCCAGCTACCAGTGGACCATGAGCGCGTTCTCACCCGACAAGGATGCGAATGGGAGCCAGTTGCGCGAGGGGACCAGCCCGGGATCGGTCGCATGGCTCAACGGAACATCGTTCGGCCACCGGCTGGTCACCGAGATCCGCCACCCGGCGCAGAAAGTGATGCTGTTCGAGCGGTTCTCGCGCCACTCACGCCCCGACGTGACGTTCTACCGGCATCCGACCTCGATCGTGCCGGCCGTCTTCGCCGACGGGAGCGTGCGCAGCCTGAAGACCATCGACGGCAACATCGGCGGGTTCGTGCGCGCCAACAACACGGTGGAGCGCCCGGCGTGGGCGCCGTATGTGCCGAACCCGACCTTTCAGGAACCCGCGTGGCCCGACGCCTCGCCCACGAATCAGCCGGGGCGATGGGAGTGGACGGTGGGCGGCCTGCTGGGGATTGACGTGGGTGGGGAAGAGGCGTTCCGCTGAGGCTGCTCAGAGCTCCGGCGCGAACCCGCGGCGCATGGTGTTTTCGCAGATGGCGCGAGGCTCGACGAAGTGGTGCAGGTATTCGAGCCCGCCGGCCTTGGTGCCGCCGCCCGACATGCCGAAACCGCCGAAGGGCTGGCGGGCGACGAGCGCGCCGGTGATCCCGCGGTTGATGTAGAGGTTGCCGACGCGGAACTCGCGCTTGGCCTGCTCGATGTGCGAGGGCTTGCGGGTGAAGACGCCGCCGGTGAGCTTGTACGCCGACGCGTTGGCGATGCGCAGGGCGTCGTCGAAGTCGCGCGCGTGAATGACGCCGAGGACCGGCCCGAAGATCTCTTCGCGGGCCAGCTCGTGATCTTCAGGGACGACCCAGAAAATGTGGGGCGCCACGTACGCGAGCGACGGGGCGATCGAGAAGCGGAGCGACGACGGGTCCGGCAGGGGCAGCTCGGCGAAGTTCAGGCCGCCGGCCTTGGCGCGGGAGATGAACCCTTCGATCTTCGCCCGGGCGTCGGCGTCGATCACGGGGCCGATGTCGGTTCCGGGGAGCGTCGGGTCGCCGATGGTCAGGGCCTTCATGGCGTCGACGAGGCGCTGGGTGAAATGGGTGATGGCAGGACCGCGTGGACCCTGGGGGTCGACGACGATCAGACGCGAGCACGCCGAGCACTTCTGCCCCTGGAAGCCGAACGCGCTGTGTCGCGCGCCGAGGATCGCCTCGTCGTGATCGGCCGAGGTGTCGATGATGAGGGCGTTCTTGCCGCCCATCTCGCAGACGACGTGCTTGAGCGCCGAGAGGCGACTTGCGTGCGGGCGCTGGGCCGGGTCAAAGGGCGTAGGCGGAGCCGCGGCGTGCAGGATGTCGAGCCCGACGTCGCGCGAGCCGGTGAAGGCGATGAGCGCGACGCGCGGATCGCGCACGAGCGCGGCACCGACGGTCTCGCCCGCGCCGGGGCAGAACTGCACGACGCCGTCGCCGCCCGGCAGTTGCCGGGGAAACTCCGCCCGCAGCGCGTGGCTGAGGATGTCGACCATCGCGTGCGCGATCGCCGGGGTCTGCTCGGCGGGCTTGACGATCACGGTGTTGCCGGTGACGAGGGCTGCGACGGTCATGCCGCAGCAGATGGCCAGCGGAAAGTTCCAGGGCGAGATGACGACCGCGACGCCGCGGGGCTGGTGGAGCGTCTCGTCGAGTTCGCCGATGAACCGTCCGACGCGCTGGCGCGTGAAGAGCCCCGGCGCCAGGCGCGCATAGAACTCGCAGAAGTCGATGGCCTCGCACGTGTCGGCGTCGGCTTCGCGCCAGGTTTTCCCGGCCTCCTTGATCATGATCGCCGAGAGCTCGTCGCGGCGAGAACGCATGATGGCCGCGGCTCGCGTGAGCACCCGCGCGCGGGCCATCGGGTCGGCGTCGCGCCACGCGGCGAACGCGGCGTGTGCCCGTCCCACCATCGCCGACGCCTGTTCGGGCGTGATGTCGCTGGCGATGCTCCGGACGCGCGTCCCGGCGACCGCTGCGGTGAAGGCCGCGTGCTGTTCGGTCTGGGCGAAGTCGCGGAACGACTCATTGAAGAACGGGCGTCCGTCGCCGAGACCCGCGATCGCCGGCGAAAGCGCGTGCTTCTCAGGCGCGATGCCCGACGAGCGGCCGCCGAGCTCGAGCGAGATGCCCGGATCGCTGGTGCGGGCCCGCCCGTTCGTGGGCGCGCCGGCGGTTTCATGCGGGCTGGCGAGCAGACGCTCCGGATCGGCGTTGTCGAGGAAGCCCGCCTTCAGCCAGCTTTCGTTGCTCGTGTTTTCGAGCAGGCGGCGCACGAGGTACGCCATCCCGGGGATCATCTGCCCCACGGGCACGTACTCGCGCACGCGCAGGCCCATCTCGGCGGCGGCGTGCTTGAGCTGATCGGCCATGCCGTGGAGCATCTGCAGTTCGAGCGCGGCGAGCGGGAGCCCGCGCCGCTCGAGCCCCACGAGGGCCGCGGCGATCGAGCGCACGTTGTGCGACCCGAGCGCCAGGGTGACGCCGCCGGCGGAGCTCGGTGCGGGCGTGGCGTCGAGGAAGATCCGCGTCATGCGCTCGAAGCACGCGTCGGTCTGGCGCTTGCTGGGCCAGACCGGCACGGGCCACCCGCGCTGCTCGGCGTTGATGACCTCGTAATCCCAGTACGCGCCCTTGACCAGCCGGACGGTGACGGCGCGCCCGCGCCGAGCCGACCACGCGCAGAGTTGCCGCGCGTCGTCTTCGCCGCTGCGCAGGTACGCCTGCATTGCGAGCCCTGCGTGGAAGTCGACCTCCTCGCAGCAGCGCATGAAGAGGTCGAGCGTGAAGTCCTTGAACGCGAACTGCTCCATGTCGAAGTTGACGAAGACGCCCCGGGCCTTCGCCAGCTCGAGAATGGGCTTTAGCCGCTTCATCAGGTCGCGCATCGCGCCCGCCCGGTCGATCGGATCGCACCGGGCCGAGAGCGAACTGATCTTCACGCTCACGTTCGTCCGCGGAATCGGCCCGGCATGCCCGCGCTCCAGACGCTCGTTCGCCGGCCACGATGCCACCTGCCCCGGCAGGTTCCCGATCAGATCGAGGTACTTGTCGCGATACGCGTCGGCCTCGGCGTCGCTCACGCACGCCTCGCCCAGCAGGTCGACGCTGAAGGCGATCCCGTCGTTCCACAACGACCTGAGGTTGGGCAGCGCCGACGCCGCGTCGACCCCCGCGATGAACTTCTCCGCCATCCCGGTGATCTGCCGGCTGATCTGCCCCGCGGCGAGGCCCTTGGCCAGCTTTCCGGCCTTGAGCGCCGCGGCGATCACGCCCGGGACCGTCACGCCCGGCTGGCTCAGGTAATCATCAAGATGGTCAAACACCGCGTCGGGAGTCTTCAGCACCGGAAAACAGTCGACGAAGCGGAAGAGCTGCACCTTGAAGTTCTGGTCCTTCATGGACCACTCCATCAGGGCGTCGCTGTAAAACTTGGCGGAGAGAACCCCGGATGAATGCCGACGCGCCCGCGACAGCAGATCGGTCCCCACGCGCCGGATCGCGTCTTCATCATCACCCGAGGCAGCGGGCGACACGGCGGGCGAGGTCGAAACCCGCGCGCCGGTGGCGGCGGGCGGCGGCTTGGGCTTGCGCGAGAACAGGGCCATGCGCCCAGTGTAGTTCCCGTGTCGGTGCGGCCAACAATTCGGCCTCCGCCTCGACCCGGGTTCATCCTCGGCCACTCCATTCCCGCGGGCGGGTATGCTCCGGGCATATGAACTCCCGCTGCTTCGCCGTCGCGGCCTCGCTCGCCCTGCTCCCGGTCATCCTCGTCGCCTGCGGCTCGCCCGGCCGGGCGGAGCGCGCGGGTGGAGCGGTTGGCCCGGCGGCGCGGCCAGACGCCGACGTCGCCCTGCGCAACACCGAATTCCTCGAGCAGTATGCCGCGACGCGCGGGTTCTCCCACGGGACGCCCAAGAGCATCTCGATTACGCCCGACGGCTCGGCTGTGCTTTTCCTCCGCTCCGGCCCGCGCTCGTTCGTGCAGGACCTCTTCGTCCTCGATACCGCCACGGGTCGCGAGCGCGTGCTGCTCACCGCCGACGGCATCCTCGGCGGGGGCGAAGAGGTGCTGACCGCCGAGGAGCTCGCCCGCCGCGAGCGCATGCGCATGGCCAGCCGCGGCATCGCCAGCTACCAGATCTCCAAGGACGGCTCGCAGATTCTCGTTCCGCTCTCGGGGCGGCTGTTTGTGATCGATCGCGCGAGCGGGAAGCAGCGCGAGCTCGTGTCCAACGCCGGGTTCCCCATCGACCCGCAGTTCTCGCCCGACGGCGCCAGGCTCGCATGCGTGCGCGACGGCGACCTCTACGTCACCGATCTCGCCTCGGGCGCCGAGACGCGGCTGACGACGCGGCCGGGCGGGGCCGATGGTGAGAGCATCACCAACGGGCTCGCCGAGTTCGTCGCGCAGGAAGAGATGGGCCGCTTCCACGGCTACTGGTGGTCGCCCGACTCGAACTGGATCGCCTATCAGCAGACCGACACGTCGGGGCTGGAAACCTTTCACATCGCCGACCCGGTGGACCCATCGAAGCCGCCGCAGACATGGCCGTACCCGCGCCCCGGCAAGGCCAACGCAAGGGTGAAACTCGGCGTGATCTCCGTGACCGGCGGCAGCACGACGTGGGTGGATTGGGACGCGAAGAAGCATGAGTATCTCGCGCGGGTCACCTGGGCGAAGAACGCGCCCCTGTGCATTCTCGTGCAGAACCGCGCCCAGACCGAGCAGGTGCTCTACAGCGTCGAGAATTCCGGTGCGGTGCGCGAGCTGCTCCGCGAGACCGACCGCGCGTGGATCAATCTCGAAGACGGCTACCCGCACTGGCTCAAGGACGGCTCCGGCTTCCTCTGGATGACCGAGTGCGACGAGCAGGGAGTCGGCGGCGGCACAGGCACGGGCGGCGGCTGGTGGCGCGTGCAGCTTCGCCGGGCCGACGGGTCGCTCGACCGGTTCCTGACGCCGGGCGAACTCGGCCTCACCGGCATCGCCCACTTCGACGAGCGCGGGCAGGACCTGTATGTCGCGGCTGCGCCGGCGAATCCGCCGTCGGGCGCGGCGGGCAGCGGCGCCCCGATCGACACGACGCAGACGCTCGTGTGGCACGTCCCGCTGATGAAGCGCATGGCGCCGCGGCCGATCTCCACCGAGCCCGGCCGGCATGGGCTCATCGTCGCCGATGATTCCGACTGGTGCGTGCAGACCGCGGCGCTGGCCGACGGCACGTCGCGCTGGACAGTCCGGCGGCTCGGCTCAGAGTCGCCCTCATACGAAATCCGCTCGACACGCGAGACGCCGCCGTGGACGCCGAACCTCGCGCTCGATGTGGTGGGTGAGCCGGGGAAACGGATGCACACGGCGATCATCCGCCCGCGCGGGTTCAAGCCCGGAGACGGTCGCACGTATCCGGTGATCGTGAACGTCTACGGCGGGCCGCACGCGCTCACCGTGCATGCCACGCCGCAGCGGTACTACCTGCAGCAGTGGATCGCCGATCAGGGCTTCATCGTCGTGTGCATCGACGGCCGGGGCACGCCCGGGCGCGGCCGCGACTGGGAGCGGACGATTCACCTCGACCTCATCGGCCCCGCGCTCGAGGACCAGGTCGCGGGACTCAAGGCCCTCGGCGCGAAGCACCCGGAGATGGACCTCTCCCGCCGCGGGGGAGTCGGGATCTACGGCTGGTCGTTCGGGGGCTACTTCGCGGCACACGCCGTCATGCAGCGGCCGGACGTATTCGCCGCGGGATGCGCGGGCGCCCCGGTGGCCGATTGGCACGACTACGACACGCATTACACCGAGCGCTACATGGGCGTTCCGGGTGCAGGGGATGAAGCGGCTCGCGCCCGCATCGAGGCGGCGTATGAACAGACGAGCGTGCTCACGTACTGCAAGGATCTCCGCGTGCCCCTGCTCATCGTGCATGGGACGAGCGACGACAACGTGTACTTCATGCACAGCCTCAAGATGACCCAGGCCATCTTCCGCGCCGGTACGTCGAGGTACATGGAATTCCTGCCGCTGGCGGGCTTCACGCACATGGTGCCCGACCCGCTCGTGACGACGCGCCTCTACTCGCGCATCGCCGAGTTCTTCAGCGAAAGGCTGAGGAAGCAGCATGCCGAAACGCCGTGAATCGCCAGCGTAATCGGCTCATGCCACGCGCAGTGGGTCGGCCACCGCCCCGGCTCGTTTCGCCGGGCGTGGGCGTGCGCCCCCCGCCTGCACACGACTCGCAGAGTCGGGGTACCCATCGCGCCGACTCCGGGTACCTCGACACTCCGTGTCGAGAGTGGGTGCCGATTCCCGGCGGCATGCAACCGGTGCGGCGCGCCCTGTCGTGACTCGCGGCTTCCATCTACTGATGTTCAGTGCCCGCTGCCCAACGCCTCGCCCCTCACTTCCCCCCCAGCGCCCGGTCGAGGTTGAACGCCGTCGAGATGAACGCCAGGTGTGTGAACGCCTGCGGGAAGTTGCCCAGCGCCTCCCCGCGCATCCCCGTCTGCTCGGCGTACAGCCCGAGGTGATTCGCGTAGCCGAGCACCTTTTCAAAGAGCACGCGGGCCTGTTCGAGGCGGCGCGCGTCGAAGCGCCCGGCGCGCGTCTGCGCCTCGATCATCCAGAACGTGCAGATGTTGAAGCCGCCCTCCTCGCCGCTCAGCCCGTCGTCGGTCTCATCCTGCCGGTAGCGGTAGACCTGCGTGTCGGCGGTCAGCCCGCGCTCGCTCAGCGGCTGGGCCACCGCATCGAGGGTCCGGAGCATGCGCGGGTCGTTGGGCGCGACGAAGAACACCAGCGGCAGCGCGAGGTTCGCCGCGTCGAGTGTGTCGCTTTCGTAGTGCTGTACGAACGCCCCGCGCTTGGGGCTGTAGCCCTTTTCCATGATCTCGCGATAAATCTCGTCGCGCACGGCCCGCCAGCCCACGAGATCGCCGGGGAATGAGCGCTTCTCGGCCAGCCGCACGCCGCGATCGAGCGCGACCCAGCACATGAGCTTCGAATAGAGGAAGTGCCGGTCGGGCCCGCGCACTTCCCACACGCCCTTGTCCGGGCGCGTCCAGTTCGTGCACACCCAGTTCAGGATCCGCGTGAGCTGCTTCCACGTGTCATAGCTGATCGGCGCGGCGTACTTGTTGTGCAGATACACCGAGTCCATCAGCTCGCCGCACACGTCGATCTGGAGCTGCTTGTACGCCGCGTTGCCGACGCGCACGGGCCGCGAGCCGCGGTAGCCCTCCAGGTGATCGAGCGTGAACTCCTCGACCTCGTGCCGTCCGTCGAGGCGGTAGAGCGGCTGGAGCATCCCCTCGGGCGTGAGCTCGTGGCAGCGATCCTCGATCCAGCGCATGAAGGCGTCGGTCTCCTGCACGAGGCCGACGCGCATCAGGCCGTAGAGCGTGAACGCCGCGTCGCGGACCCACGTGTAGCGATAGTCCCAGTTGCGCTCCCCGCCGATCGGCGCGGGCAGCGAGCAGGTCGGAGCGGCCACGATCGCGCCCGTGGGCTCGAACGTGAGCATCTTGAGCGTGAGGGCCGAGCGCCGCACCATCTCGCGCCAGCGCCCCGTGTACGTGCAGCGCTTGATCCACCGCCGCCAATAGTCGATCGTCTGGTTGAGCAGGTGCTCGGTGCGGGCCTCGTCGGGCGCCGGAGGCGGGTCCTGCGGCGGTTTTCCGTAGTGATGCAGCGAGAGGATCACCGACTGACCCGGCTCGAGCAAGACCTCCGCGCACGCCCCACCCCCTCCCGCGCCTTCGGCAACGAGCGGGACGGAGCTGCCCAGGTGCAGGTGTAGCTCGGGCGACGTGAACGCCGCGCCCCAGGGGGCGATCGCGCACGCGTGCTTCGCGCGCGCATAATCAAACGCGGGCCGGCAGACCACGCGCATCTTCATCCGCCCGAAGACGCCCCGGCAGATGCGCACGATCGCGGGCACGTGCGGCGCGTCGAGCCGGGCGATCCCCTTCGGCCCGCCGACGGGCATGAAGTCGATGAGCTCGGCGACGCCTTCGTGCGACTGGAATCGCGTCACGAGCACGTTGGTGTCGGGCCAGTAGAACTGCCGCGTCGCGCCCGAGGCATCGACCGGCGCAACCTGGAAGCGCCCGCCCTTCGCATCATCGAGGATCGCGGCAAAGACGCTGGGCGAATCGAAGTGCGGCAGACACAGCCAGTCGATCGAACCATTCAGGCCCACGTGGGCCGTGGTGCGGAGATTGCCGATGACGCCGTAGTTCTCGATGGGGAGATAGGCCAAGGCGGTGCTCCGTGATTGACCCGCGCGCGGCATGCCCGCGGGCGGAAACACCGAGCATACACGATCGAGAGGCGGGCTGCCGCGGATTACAAAGCCCGCGTGACCTCAGGGCCGCACGCCCAGCACCGC
Source organism: Phycisphaerales bacterium (assembly GCA_050182995.1). Taxonomy (GTDB): domain Bacteria; phylum Planctomycetota; class Phycisphaerae; order Phycisphaerales; family UBA1924; genus JAEUIX01. The sequence goes on from JBFXBS010000002.1 coordinate 118,778, forward strand.
CCCCCGCTCCGCGATCTCCGTGCTGATGCCGCTCACAAACTTCTCCAGCGGCATCGACCCGGCGTCCTTCTCCTCGCCGCGGATGCGCAGGCTCACCGCGTTCTGCTCGGCATCGCGCGGCCCGACGATGATCAGGTACGGGATCTTCTGCTCCGCCGCGACCTTGATCTTCCCCTGGATGCGGTCGTTGCTGTCGTCGATCGTGACGCGGATGCCGCCGGCTGCGCCCGCGGGCGTGCGTTCGCGGAGTTCCTGCGCCACGCGCCGCGCGTACTCATTGCTCTTCTCGCTGATCGGCAGCACGCGCACCTGCTCGGGCGCGAGCCATGTCGGAAAGGCCCCGGCGAAGTGCTCGATGAGCACGCCGCAGAACCGCTCCATGCTCCCGAACGGCGCGCGATGGATCACGACGGGCCGGTGCGGCTTGTTGTCCGGCCCGATGTAGGACAGATCGAACCGGTTGGCCATGCTGTAGTCGACCTGCACCGTCCCGAGCTGCCACTCGCGACCGATCACGTCCTTGACGACAAAGTCGATCTTCGGCCCGTAGAACGCGGCCTCGCCCGGCTCGCGCGAGAAGGCGACGCCCAGCGACGCCGCCGCCTCCAGACACGCCGCCTCCGCCTTGTCCCACGACTCGGGCGAGCCGGTGAACTTCTTGGCGTCGGGATCGCGCAGGCCCACGCGCACGCGATAGTCCTTCATCCCCAGCGTGCGGAAGATGGTCTTGACCAGCGAGAGACACCCCTGGATTTCCGCGGGGATCTGCTCCTCGGTGCAGAAGAGGTGGGCGTCGTCCTGGGTGAATCCGCGGACGCGCGTCATGCCGTTGAGTTCGCCGGACTGCTCCCATCGGTAGACCGTGCCAAACTCGGCGAGCCGCACGGGCATGTCGCGGTAGGAGTGGGGGGCGCTCGCGAAGATGCGCGCGTGGTGCGGACAGTTCATGGGCCTGAGCATGAACCCCTCGACGAGCTGATCGTTGGGCAGGATGCGATCAGGCCCGATGGCCTGCGACCTGGTGCGCTCGTTGATCCCCGCGGCAAGCTTCGCCGACACCGCCTCCACGCGGTTGAGCATCTCGGCACAGGTGCACCCGCTCCTGCTCAACTCCTCGAGCGCATTGCGCTCGACGATCGGCGCAAACTGCGAGTCCTTGTAGTACGGAAAGTGCCCGCTGGTCTTGTACAGCTCAAGCCGCCCGATGTGCGGCGTGAACACCTCGGTGTAGCCCTGCTTGCGCAGCTCGCCGCCGATGAAGTTCTGCAGCTCCTTGCGCACAATCGCGCCCGCGGGCGTCCACAGAATGAGCCCCTGGCCCACGGATTCGTCGATGTGAAACAGGCGAAGCTTCTTCCCGATCTCGCGATGATCGCGCGACTTGGCCTCCTCAAGCTGCCGCAGGTACGCATCGAGCTCGGCCTGGGATGGAAACGCGGTGCCATACACGCGGGTGAGCCGGTCGGAGTTCTCGTCCCCGTGCCAGAACGATGACGCCAGCGACATGACCTTGATCGCCCCGATGCGCCCGGTGCTCGGCACATGCGGCCCGCGGCAAAGGTCCTCCCAATTCTTGCCCGGCTCGCCGGTGGAGTAGAAAGAAAGCATGCCACCTTCGGGAATCTGCACTGTGAATGGAGGACCGCCGCTGCCGGGGCGAGTCTCTGACAAAGTGATCTGACCGGCGCGTCGAGCACCGCCCCGGATCATGGTGGCGAGTGCTCGGTTCGCGTTGTCAACCTTGTACTTGTTCCGTTCGCAGTCAAGCCGGGCGATCGCCTTCTCCGCAGGTTCCTCATACCGGCAGAACCTCCGGTCCTCCTTCACGATCTCCGCCATCCGCGCGTTGATCGCCTCAAACTGGTCGCTCGACAGCTTCTTCCCCTCGGGAACATGCATGTCGTAGAAAAACCCGGTGTCGGTCGGCGGGCCATAGGCCAGCAGCACGTCCTTGCCGACGACATCCTGGATCGCCTCGGCCATCACGTGCGCCGCCGAGTGGCGCATCAGTTTCAGCGCCTCGTCGGACCACGGCTGCCCCGGCTTGGGCGCCGTGATGATGGCAATCGACGCGTCGCGGTCAACAACGTGACTCAGGTCGCGCGTCTCGCCGTCAACCTTGATCGCCAGCGCCGCTTTCGCGAGGCCCGCGCCGATCGACTGCGCAATCTCAAGCCCCGAGACGGGCTTGTCAAAGGACTTGGTGTCGCCGTTGGGAAGGGTGATGACAGGCATGGGAGGTCCAATCAGCAAGGAGCAGGGAGCAATTCACAGATGCGAACGAGCGCAGAAGCCGAGAAACGTGAAAGGACGCCGGGAAGCTATCGGGCGGTCGTCTCCGCCGGAGCGTACAGCCGCAGCGCTTCGCATTCCGGGCAACGGAACGCGACGACCTTCAGCCCTTCGCGGAGCTGCGACGCCTGCACCTCGCCGGTCCAGAAGCTCGACGCCGGTTCGTCCGCGCACCATCGGGGCGTGCTCAGGCTGCCGCCGTGACCCCGGTCGACGATAAACCCGGGCTCCATCTTCTTCTCGCACACCAGACAGGTCGGTTCCTTGGCCATGTGGCGCCTCCAATCGCTCCGATGTTTGCGGCGATCAAACTCCACCCGTCCACTCAACGAAAAAACCCGGCACATGGCCGGGCTTTGGATCGGACGATATGCGGGCCCGGCCTACCCGCAGCAATCAGCGTTGCTCAACGTCGTCGTGTTTGGGCCGATCGCGTTCATGTCACGCCGATTGTAGCGGGTCTTCATCGCGTGTGCCGTGCGGGGTTTCGGCGCCGGTCCGAGGCCAGCGCCCCGCCGCCCGGATGCCGCCCACCCCGCCGGCCCGCTGCTCCTCGCGTTCGTACTGAGCGATTCTCTGCCGCGTGCGCGTCACCGTGTGCTCGGTCGTCGCGAGCCCGCGCCCAAACAGTTGCATCGCCCCCCGCGGCGAATAGCTGTACTTGGTGCGCTCGGCGTCGCGCCAGCGCGCCCGTCCCATCGCCACCAGCCGCTCCACGCGTGCGCGGTCGAGCGTCTCCAGGCTCCGCGGGATGGCCGGGGGGTTCCACGCCACGATCGGCTCCTCAAGCTCCTCGATCCGCTCGCGATGAAACCGCTCGCGGTGCCGCATCGACCCGAAAGGAAACATCTCCACCAGGTGCAGGCCGGTGGGGTCGGCCAGGGGGTCGATGTCGCAGGTGCGGAGCGTCCGACCGTCCGGAAACACCGAGACGAACACGTGCCGCCGATCCGTCCGCGGCGCATGCGTGATCACGAGGGCCACAAGCCGATCCGGCGAGACCAGGATCGAGTTCACGTACTTCGTCGACAACGTCGATTCATGCACGTACACGCCCAGGTCCTTGTACCCCAGGTCCAGTGCCTCGCGCAGCAGCGGCGGCGGCGCCGACAGCACGTGCTCCGGGTCCGGCCCGCGCAGCTTCAGCACGCGGATCGGCTCCACCATCGCCGTCACCACTCCGACCAGCGCCAAGACCGGGATGATCACCAGCGCCACCCCGACCACCACCAGGATGACGATGCCGATCCACGTCACCAACCACGGTAGCCGCGGCGACCCTCCGATCCGGCCCCGTGCGCTCGCCCCCTTTTGCCACCCAGAGGGCAGACCGACTATGCTTTGCCCTTCACGGTCCAAGGAGCTCCACGCATGGCAGGAACCGAGTCTCGTCTCAAGGTCAGGCAGGATGGAGGCGCCGGCGGCGTGATCCAGGTCCAGTTCCGCGACCGCAACATCCTCGACGAGGCCAACATCCAGCAGATCGGCGAGGAGATCCGCGCCATCATCGAGAAGGAGCCCAAGCCCCGTCTCCTCATCGACTTCAAGGACGTCGACCACCTTTCCTCCGCCGCCCTCGGCACCCTCATCATCATCAACAACAAGCTCAAGACGCTCGACGGGCAGCTCCGCCTCTGCAACATCGATCCCCAGATCTACCAGGTCTTTGTCATCACCAAGCTCAACAAGATCTTCGACATCCACGAGACCGCCGAAAAGGCCACCGCCTCCTTCCGCTGAGCTCCACCGGACCACCGCTTCCGCGGTCGTCCGCGGACGGCCCCCCGGACGCCGAGAGAGACCCCGACGAGCCACTCAGTTACCATGCCCGGCGCAGGCGATCCCACCAAAGCCCCGAGCACGCCGATCACCGGCGAGCACCAACCGGCCAACCGCCGGGCCGATATCGACGCCGTCGAATCCGCGGTCCTCGAAGCGCTCGACCGCTGTGCCTATTCCGAGTCCTCGCGATTCGCGGTCCGCCTCGCCCTCGAAGAAGCCCTCGTCAACGCCTTTCAGCACGGGCACAGGGGCCTCCCCGCCGAGACGCCCCTCACCGTCGCGTACACGGTCGTGCCCGATGAAGTCACCATCGCCGTCACCGACCAGGGCCCCGGTTTTGATCCCTCCGGCGTCCCCGACCCCACGGATGAGGCCAATATCGAGCTTCCCTCGGGGCGCGGGCTCATGCTCATTCGGGCGTACATGACCAGCGTCACCCACGACATGGGCGGACGCCGCGTCACCATGGTCTACCGCAAGCCCAGATAGCCCGGCCGGTTTCTTCCGGAACCGCCCGCCGGCCCCGGCTGAGACTGATTCCTTGCGGAACCTTGACACGCCGCCTGCAACCTTCTCTAATGTCCCCGCCGGCATCGGGCCGGCACTACTTTCGATCCCCGTCCGTCGGACGCGGGTCGTTTCAGGGCGTGCTGCCGGGCGGATCGTCCGCGGCAACCACGCCCCACCCGGATCGCCCGGGTGCATAGATCGATCGCACACACATCGGGTTGGTGGCACGCCTTTTGTCGGAGAACTCACGCACGTGACAGGCCCTGATCGCCCGCGACCGTCCTCTCGTGCTCGTCGCAAGTCGATCGGGCCACCTACGACCCCTCGCTCGCGTTCTCTGCCCACCCGCGCCTCCGTGATGCCGATCTAGAACGACCCGCACCCCCGCCCCCCGGCCCCTGCCCCGGCGTCGACCCCCGTCGAAGCCGAGCGGGAGCAACGGACGGGACCGATCCCCCAGGGCACGCCGCCTCGCGCCGAGGCCCGTGCCAGTCCCGGGAAGGTCCCTCATGGTGCACGGTCCCAGCCTGGTCGCTCTGCTCGCCCCGAGCGCCACCATCTCCCATCCGCCCCACTTCCCGCCGGGCATCCCCGTGCTGGCGCAGATCGACCCCGTCGGCGTCGGCATCGGGCTGGCGATCGGCTTGGTCGCCGGGGTGATCGCCGCGATCGTGGTGTTCCGGGGCAAGACCACCGGCGCCCTGTCGAAGGCCAACGAGGAAGCCGGGCGGATCACCCGCCGGGCCGAAGAAGACGCCCGGGCCGCGGCCCAGCGGGCCGAGCTCGACGCCGAGAAGCGGATCCGCGACCGGCAGGAGAAGTTCGACGCCGAGGCCGAGAAGGCCAAGACGGAGATCCGCGAGACCGAGCGCCGGCTCCAGAAGCGCGAAGACCTGCTCGACCAGAAGCTCGAGACCTTCACGCGCAAGGAGGACCAGCTCACCAGGCAGAGCGAGCAGGTGCAGGCGCGCGAGGCCGCGGTGGCGCGGAAGGAGACCGAGCTCGAGGCGGTCCTGGTCGAGCAGCGCGAGAAGCTGCTCCAGATCACCGGCCTCTCGATCGACGACGCCCGGCGGATGGTCCTGGAGCGCGTCGAAGCGGAGAGCCGGCACGAGATGGCCAAGGTGCAGCGGCGCATCATCGAGGACGCCGAGACCAAGGCCAAGGAGCAGGCCCGCGAGATCACCCTCCAGGCCATCCAGCGCTACGCCACCGAGCACACCAGCGAATCGACCGTCCGCACCGTCGCCATCCCCTCCGACGACATGAAGGGCCGCATCATCGGGCGCGAGGGCCGCAACATCCGCGCCATCGAGAAGGCCACCGGCGTCGACATCATCGTCGACGACACGCCCGGGGTCATCGTCGTGTCCTGCTTCGACAAGATCCGCCAGGCCATCGCCGTCGAGTCGCTCAACCGCCTCATCGCCGACGGGCGCATGCACCCCTCGCGCATCGAGGAGGTCGTCGAGAAGGTGCGCTCGGAGATGGGCGAGAAGGTCGTCAAGCACGGCAAGGAGGCCGTCCTCGAGGTGAACCTCCGCGGCATCCACCCCAAGGTCTCCGAGGCCATGGGCAAGCTCCACTACCGCACCAGCTACGGGCAGAACGTCCTGCGCCACAGCGTCGAGGTCGCCTACATCTGCCAGCTCATCGCCGACCAGCTCGGCCTCGACGGCACGCTCGCGCGGCGCTGCGGGTTCCTCCACGACATCGGCAAGGCCATGGACCACGAGCAGGAGGGCACCCACCCGCAGATCGGCTTCGACTTCGCCAGGCAGTTCGGCGAGCGCGAGCCGGTGCTCAACGCCATCGCCGGGCACCACGGCGACGTGCCCTCGACGAGCTTCTACACGCCGATCGTCATGGCCGCCGACGCGGTGAGCAGCGCCCGCCCCGGGGCGCGGCGCGAGAGCCTCGAGAAGTACATCCAGCGGCTCGAGCAGCTCCAGGACATCGCCATGGGCCACGCGGGCGTGAACGAGGCGTACGCGATCCAGGCCGGGCGCGAGGTGCGGGTCATGGTCGACGCCAAGCGCGTGAGCGACGACGAGGCGTACGTGATCGCGCAGGCGATCGCCCGCAAGGTGAGCGAGGAGATGACCTTCCCCGGCGAGATCCGCGTGACGGTGCTGCGCGAGACGCGGGCCGTGGAGATCGCGCGGTAACGGGAAACGAGCTACGAGCGACGAGTCACGAGTGACGAGTCACGAGTCACGAGTCAGGAGGGAGTCACGGGCGACCGGTGTTCTCGTCTCTTGGCGCGCCCGGCTGAAGGCCGGCGCTCGATGGCGGGCGGGTTTTGTGCCGGGTTCGGCCTGCAAGGCTCGAAGAAAAACGCCCGGGCGTCGCGGCGCGACGCGGAGTTTCCGCCCGGATTCACCCCGCGCGCCGGAAAACTCATGCCGCGCGCGGGAGAATTCATGGTGCGCGCGGGAGAATTCAGGCCGCGCGCGGGAGAATCCAGGCCGCGCACCGCCCCTCCCCTGCCCCCGGCGGGGGGGGGAGGGGGGAGGGGGGGTGGGGGGGCCGGTCCGCGGGATCGGCGTTAGACTGGCGTGATGAGCACGCTGGCCTTCTAGCAGAACATCGGCTGCATGGAGTGGATCATCTTCGGCGCGGTGTTCCTCGGCGTCCCGCTCCTGCTGTTCGCCGTCTATCGAGCGGGGAAGAATGCCGGCCGTGTCGAGATGCTTCAGCGTGAGGCGAGAGAATCGAAGGACTGACGACCCGGGTGGTGTGATCGGGCCGGGCGCCGGGAGCTAGGGCAACTTCGCAGACTTCGACGCGTACTCGGCGTGTTCAATCGTCAACACGTCTCCCGAGGCCCAGGTGACACCCTCGGCCCAGCCCACCTCCGAAGTGTGACGAGGCTTGAGGTCAAGCCGAGCGGTCGTGTGTGACTTGAGCGTGGGGTTGAACTGCTTGAGGATCACTGAGAGGTGCCGATCCGAGGCGTTCGAGAGCCGCGCCACGAGGCCCGGTCCGAGTTCGGCTTGGCGAAAAGACACCTCAACGGGCATGGCCGGCTTCCAGGCGATCAAGCTGCCGAGGGATGTGCCGCTGAACCCGTGCGGCTCCGCGGCCGCGGAAAGCACCAGCAACCCGAGAAAAGCCGCGGTCGAAGCGCCGACGCCCATCAGCCCGCCGACGAACAGGCCCTTTCCAAAGCGATCGCTGGTCGTCCGGGCGCGCGTGGGTTCCTTCGGCGCGAAGCAACGTGCAGATTGATCCGAAACGTGACGCTGAGAGCGATCGAGCTCGGGATTGTTTGGCATAAGGAGGCTCACGCGATCGTGGATGCGGGTTCCCAGGCACTTCGCTCCGGTTGACTGCGTGGATTCAGTCTGACCGTGCGTGGCGAAAGAGAGACGAACACCCCGCCGGGGGCGGGGGAGGGTGGTGGGGGGCGGGGCGGGGGAGGGAGGATGGCGTGGCGCGCGGAAGCGCGTGCACGCCGCGCGGTGAAATGTCCGGCACCCATTCGAAGCCGTCCTCAGCGCCGGACGACCCCGGCACCGAGCCATCAACCGCGGCCGAACCCGGTGGCCGTCCTGTGCCTTACCGCCCGCCCTTCTCAAACTCGCGCAGTTGCTTCTGATACTTCGGCCGCGCGCCTTCCTCCGCCGACTCGACCGCCAGACGCTGCATCTCGATCGCCATCACCCTGGCGCCCGCCAGCCAATGACAGCGCGCCAGCGCGTGGGCGGCGTCGGCGTCCTTCCAGTTCGAAACGTCCAGGGCTCGCTCGCTCAGCTCGGTCGCCAGCGCCAGCAGCCTCGGCTCGGCCTTCAGCTTCGCGGCGCACGGCGCCTCGGGCGCGACGATCCGCCAGGCCAGCCCCGAGAGCTTCGCCCCGTCCTTGGTCCACTCCGCCCGCGCGACCGGACCGATCTGAAGGACCGCCTCGGCGTTCCCCTCGCGCAGCGCCGCGTCGAGCCGCTCCTCCCACTTCTGGCCCGCGCCGCGATTGATCACGACGTTGGGCACGATCTTGCCGAGCACGGGCGGCTCAGCTCGTCGCGGGGGAGCGGCGCCCCCCAGCGCCCGGTCAAGCGTCAGCGGGAGCCGGTAACGAACGATTCCCGGGCCGGCCGTTCGTGCCTGCTCGTGGCTCGCCGCCGGGAACGTCGCAAGCACGTCCTCGGCGCGCAGCTCGTCGCTCCACACCGAGTACACGACGCGCGGCGAAAACGCCGACATCGGCTTCCCGCGCAGCACCGAGATCACCGTCATCGGCGCAAGGAGAATCTCTTCATTCGCCGGCCAGCGCCGCCGGAAGATGTAGTGCGGCGCCATGTTCCCCTCGGCGCGCGTGCCCAGCCCCGAATCGACCCGCACCGTGACATGGCGCAGCTCGCGCCCCGAGCGATTGACCAGGGCCAGGCCGGTCTGCGGCTCGGTCCCGCGCGAAACCGCCACCTCGAGCGGCGCCTGCGATACCGCCGGCCCGCTCACCCGCCGCGCAACCGGCACCAGGTGAGCGCTCCACATCTCCGAGTGCAGCTCGATCCCCTTGCCGAAGATCTCGGTGCCCACCCGGTGCTTGACCTTGTCAACCACCGGCCCAACGACCATGCCCACGACCGGGCCGATGAGCAGCTCGTAGCGCTTGGTGATGGCCGCGCGGAGCACCTCGGCCAGGTCCATCACGTCGAGCAGTGAAAGCCCGCCGCGCTCCCTCAGCTTGATGCCCACCATCTGCGCCAGCGCCACGGCGAGATACGCCCGGCGTGCCGATGCCAGCTCGGGCGTCGTCAGCGTCATGTCGAAAAGCTTGACCGTTTCGTCGATCGGATCGTCCCCGCCGCCGTGAATCTCCCGGTCAAGCGCCCACGGAAACGTGACCAGTTCCGCGACGCGCACATACTCGGCGTGCGTCTGCGGGTCGGGTTCCAGCCGCGCGGGTGCCGCCGGCGCGGCCCACGCCGCGTGCGCCACGAACATCCACCCCAGCACGACCCACATCACCCTGCGCATGAGTACCTCCGCTCGGCTCTGCACTTGCTCCGATTCCCGCGCGAAGCCTTTCAGAATACTCACCCGCGGGGTCGAATGTCCACGCGGCCCGGCCCGGCCCGGCCCGCGCACAACCGCTCAGCACCCCGGCGTGAAGAACGCGTTGATGAAGTCGCCCAGGTCGTCGGCGTTCACCTCCGTGTCGCCGTTGAAGTCGCTCTCCGCGCACGCCGGCACGCCGAAGTAGCAGTTGATGTAATCGCCCAGGTCATCCGCGTCGATGTTCCCGTCGGCGTTGAAGTCGGCCACGCACGCCAGCGGCGCCAACCACATCCCCCGGCCCTGCGTCGAGACGATCATCCGTCCGCCCGTCGTTCCCGCCACCGCCGGGCGCTGCGTCTCCAGCCGCAGGTCGATCACCGCCGCCCGCGGCATCATGCCCGGGCCCGATTCCGGGCCCAGGCGCCGCCACGTCGCGCCCGCATCGCGCGAAAAGAACACGCCCGCGTCGGTCCCGAGGTACAGCCGCCCCGTGGGGAAGCGATCGTCGACGGCGACCACGTTCACCGGCACGTCGGGCAGGTTCCCATCGAGCGTCTCCCACGTCTGCCCGCCGTCGCGCGAGCGCCGCACGTGCGGCCCGCCGAAGCGCGCCCCGGCCAGGTACACCGTGAGCGGGTCCGACGGCGACACCTCGATCTCGCGCGTGATCCGCGGCCAGCCCAGCGCGTCGGTGCGCAGCAGCGTGAACGTGCGCCCGCCGTCGGTCGAGCCCAGCACGCGCGAGTCGTTGGTCGCGACGTACACCCGGTCCGGGTCCGAGGGCGCCATCGCCATCGCCCGGATGGCAAACGGCGAGCCCGTCGTCAGGTCCGGGCTGATCGGCGCGAAACTCGTCCCGCCGTCGAGCGACTCAAACACCCGCTCGTTGGCCCAGAGGATCCGGCTCGGGTCGCGCGGGTCGAGCAGGAACGGCGGCAGGAAGCAGTGCCGGCCCGTCAGCCCCGAACCCGCGGACGCAAACGACATTCCGCCGTTGGTCGAGCGGCGCAACGAGCCCGCGCCCTGCGACTGCACGTAGACGAATGACGGGTCGGACTGGTTCACCTGCGTCCACCCGCCGTCGCCGCCGCTTACGCTCGTCCACAGCAGCGCGTCGGAATCGCGCCGCGCCGTGCCGTTGTCCTGCAGGCCGGTAAAGATCGTGAAGTCGTTGGTCGGATGCGTCGAGAAACCCGCGTAGCACTGCATGTTGCCCAGGCCCGCGTTGAGCGCGACAAAGCTCGCCCCCAGGTCGTCGCTCCGGCAGATGCCCCCGTCGTTCCCCATGATGAGCCGGCCCGCCGCGTCGAACGCCACCCCGTGATCATCCGGATGGTGCTGCGGCAGGTTGCCCGTGAACGTCGCGCCGGCGTTGTCGGTCCGCCGAAGCGTCACCCCGCCGAAGAACGCGATGTCCGGATTCGTCGGATGCACGGCGACGATCTGGTTGTAGAACCCCTGCGCCGCCATGATGGACGCCAGCGGCAGGCTCGTCCACGTCATCCCGCCGTCGTCGCTGCGAAACGCGCCCATCTGCCCGCCGCCGCCCGATGACGACCCGCCCACGCCGATCCCCGTGCTCGGCTCGGCGACAAACGCGTACAGCCGCAGGCGGTTCGTCGGCGCAATCGCGATGCTCGAGCGCCCCATGCCCGCGGGCAGGCCGCCGCCGAGCATCGTCCAGGTCTGTCCGGCGTCGATCGACTTGTAGATGCCGTTGCCCGGCGCGCCGTACGGGTTGCCGATGCACGCATACATCACCGCGGGATCGACCGGATCAAGAACGAGATCCGTGGCCTCCTCCGAAGGCAGCCCGCCCGTGAGCTGCGCCCACGTGTGCCCCGCGTCGATTGATCTGAACACGCCGAAGGGGCCATTCCGCTGCGGGTGTCCTCTCGCCGCCAGGCGCTCCGGTCCGCCCCCGGCGCCGCAGATGGCCGCGAAGACCACGTCGGTGTCGGCCCGATTCACCCGCAGCCGCGCAAAGCACCGCCCGGCGAACGTGCTCGACGCGAGCACCTGCCAGGTCTGTCCCCCGTCGAGCGACTTGTACAGCCCCAGCCCGTAGAGCGCGTGGTTGGCGAAAGCGATCTCGCCGCTGCCCGCGTAGACGATCTGCTCGTTCGACGGATCGAGCGCGATGGCGCCAATGGCCGGCGCGGGCAGGTGGTCAGTCAGCGGCGTCCAGTTCGCACCGCCGTCGGTCGTCTTCCACACGCCCCCCCCGGCCGTCGCGATGTAGATCACGTTCGGATCGCTCGCCGACGGCGCGACGTCGGCCACGCGCCCCGACGCGCCGCCGAAGTTCGACACCGGCGCGGGGCCGATGGGGAAGAAGTTCTGGGCCGACGCCGCGGGCGCAAGCCCCGCGACCGCGCCCGCGATCAGACAAGCCGTCATGTGAAGATGGGTCATCGGTGTCCTCAGCGCCGCGGCAGCCGGCTGACGTCAACGATGCCACACGATGGGCGTGCGTGCCACGGCGTCGCACCATGCAACGCCCGCGCCGATCGTCGCTTACACTCCCTCAATGACCCCTTCTCGCATCATCCTCTGCCCCGGCCAGGGCGCTCAGGCCGTGGGCATGGGGAAAGCGTGGTACGACGCCAGCCCCGAGGCCAGGGCCGTCTTTGACGCCGCCGACCGCACGCTCGCGGGAAAACTGCCCCATGGGGCCCGGCTCAGCGAACTCTGCTTCAGCGGCCCCGTCGAGACCCTCAATCGCACCGACGTGAGCCAGCCCGCCATTTACACCTGCTCAGTTGCCTGCTGGCGCGGCTTGCTCGCCCGCTGGCGGGCAGGTTCGCTCGATGAGGCCGGGATCATGGCCACCCTTGGCCTTTCCCTCGGTGAATACACCGCCCTGCACCTCGCCGGCGCATTCACGTTCGAAGCGGGACTGGAGCTCGTCGCCCTTCGCGGCAAGTACATGCAGGAGGCCGCCGAGGCGGCTTCGGGGGGCAGCGGGATGGTCGCCCTGATCGGGGCGGACGAAGCCGGTGCCGAGCAGGTCTGCGACAAGGCCCGTCAGGGGTCCGAGGTGCTCGTGGTGGCCAACCTGAACGCCCCGGGACAGGTGGTCATTTCGGGGAGCAAGTCAGCCTGCGACCGAGTGTGTGCGCCCGATGGGCCGGCCGCCGCTGCCGGATTCCGCGCCACGCCCTTGCCCGTTGCCGGAGCGTTCCATTCGCCCCTCATGGCCCCCGCCGCGGAGCGCCTGAAAGCCGCCCTTGCCAGGACGCAGTTCGAAGCCCCGCGGGCCACGGTGGTCAGCAACGTGACGGCCCGCCCGCACGCGGGCTCGGGCGGCGGGATGGGTGGAGCAGCCAGCGGGGGACAAACCGCCCAGATTTCGGAACAAATTCGGGCGCGGCTCGTCGAACAGTTGACCGAGCCCGTCCGCTGGGCCGAGTCGTGCCTCTGGATCGCCTCGGGCGTCTGGGGCAGCGGCACGTACGTCGCCGGTCAGGCCGGCGGCGGCGCGGAGTACCATGAGCTGGCCCCCGGGAAGACCCTGGCAGGCCTGATGCGAAGGATCGAAAAAGGAGTCCGCGTGGCGACGCACGACGGACCGAACGACTGATGGGTGCACCTCGAACCGTGGGGAATGTGGAGCGCAGCATGATCACCGTGAATCGCTCGACGGCCAGGACGATCCTTCGGACCAGTGCGGCGCTCGCGCTCCTCGCGCTGGCGCTGGCCGGGTGCTCCAAGAAGAAGCCGCCGCCCCCGCCCCCGCCGCCACCTCCTCCTCCCCCGCCGCCGCCGGTGGTGTCGTTCGAGGGATTGCGTCAGGAGCTGAAGGCGGATGCGCGCCTGCAGTTTGCCGACGGGATCGCGGTGACCGACGAAGCGTTCGCGCGGGCGGCGATCCAGTTCGCCGACGCGCTGGTGAAGGGCGATGGCCCGAAGCTCAAGCAGTTCCTGGGCCGGCGCGGCGCCGACGTGCTGGGCGACCTGCAGGAGTCGGACTCGTGGGACGCGGCCAGCAAGAACTTCGAAGGACTGCGCGTGGTGGTGGCCCAGCCCCCGCCGACGGACATGGCGATCGAAGGCGGGTACCCCGAGCTCGACCCGACGCTGCGCGAAGCGACGGAAATCCTGAACACCTGGAAGCGCGTCGACGCGCTGAACACCACGCCCGAAGATCGCCTGCAGACGATGGCCAACCTCGAAAAGGCGCTGCGCGAGTACGCCAAGAAGCTCAAGGCCACGGGTCGCGAGTCGGAGTTCCGGCAGATCGATCAGTACGTGATCCGCTTGCTGAATCAGCCCGTGCTCAAGCCGGGCAACATCTTCAGCCCGGGCTCCACCATGACGCTCCTGCTGGCGGCCCAGGAGCCCGGCTCGTCGTATCTCATCGGCTGGCAGGCGTACAAGGACGGGGACCAGTGGAAGTTTGACCCGGCCAGCACGGTCGACGCGACCAAGCCGCGTGCGCAGGACTGGGACGCGGTGGGCATCAACGGCTTCGCGCTGGTGGACACCGTCGACACGCTCCTGGCGACCGACGGCACGGTGAAGCCGAAGGAAGGCGGCGCTTCGCCCGAGCAGAAAGCGCCGGAGACTTCGCCGCCCGTGCCCAGTGCGCCGATGGGTTCGTGAGGGACGACGCCCGAATCAGAGCGAGAGGCTCGCGCCCGGGGCGATGGCCGAGGGGAGCGTGCCGCCCGGCGCGCCGAGGTCTTCGCTGAACATCGCGGTCCTGGGCGAGAGCTCGAGTGTGCAGTTGGGCGTGCCGTCGGGCTTCCGCGGGATGCGCACCCCCGCCGCCTCCAGCCACTTGGCGGCCCGGAGCGTCTGGATCGCGCGGCAGGTTTCGGGGCTGTCGGCGCCGGCGGCGTTCTTGATCGGCGCAAACTCCTCGGTGCGGTCGGTCTCCATCACGATCGAGCTGCGCGCCAGCGGAATCGCGTCGAACACGAACGTCTCGAGCTTGACGGCGTTGGGCTTGTCCGGTTCGAGGCGCTTGCCGGTCTTGTGATCGATGCAGGCGACTTTCTTCTCGGCGCGATGGAACGGGAGCGAGAACGCCGAGCCCACGGCCCCGCTCGCGCCCCCGTTGCCCACGCCGTTGAGCTTCTCGACGAATGCGACCGAGATGATGTGAATGGCGATCGACCCGGCGTTGAAGGCCAGCGCGCCGTCGGGGCCCTTCTTGCGGGCGAGCTCGTCGGGCAGGTCGGAGTACTCGATGATGCCGGTGCGGTCGCCGATGCGGCAGAGGACGCCGACTTTCTCGCCCGGGTTGCTCTTGACGACCATCTTGCTGCTCATCTCGCCGGAGGAGTCCGGCGCGAAGGCGTGCAGCCCGAGGAAAACCGGGTCGATCACCCGCACGAGCGGGTTGTCGATCTGGCTGTACGAGATGTACTCGATCCCTCGGCGGCGCATGTCGGCGACGGCGCCCGAGACGGCCAGCGCGCGGAGCGAGCCGCCGTGACCGTCGGGCGCGAGCGCCACCGTGCCCGGCGCTTCGAGCAGGATTCGCCCCGTGTTGATGTCCAGCGCGGGCATCACGCCCTGCGGGAAGAACCAGACGTCGCACTCGGCGAGCCCGAAGAACGAATGCTCGCGGAAGAAATCCACCGTCGCCTGGTGGTTGCCCGGGCTGGTCATCACGTACCAGGGGATCGTCTTGCCTGACTCGCGGCCATAGCGGTCCTGGGCGGCGAGAATCCAATCCGCCAGGCAGGCGAAGAGAGGCTTGTTCGTCACCGCGCCGCCCGGGAAGCAGCCCTTGGGGCCGTCGTAGCCGAGGCGCGAGCCCTGGCCGCCGGCGACGGTGAATGCCGCGACCTTGCCTTCACGAATCAGGGCTTCGCCCCTGGACTTGTACTCGTCGCGATCCCAGGGCTTGGCGCGCGTGTCGGTGCGGAGGGGGTAATAAGGGGCGGGCTGAATGGCCCCGAGCAGGTCGGCCTTCGGCTTGGACTTGACGAACTGATCGACCAAACGCGGGATGGCGGAGAGTTCGATCGAGGCGATCTGCGCGCGCAGCGCGACCTGCTCGGCCGGCGACAGCGCCTCGTGGAAGGCGAGCAGGTGCTCCTGACCGACCGCCGACAGCCGCATCTGGAGCGTGCGGGCGTCGGGGACAGGGGGGGGAGCGGCGACCGAGGATTGGGAAGTACGAACCGTGCCGGCGGGATTCTGCATCGGCCCATCGTAGGGAAGACCCGGCGCGCGGTCCGGATCGGCCCGTGCCGTCGGGCCTCATTCGTGGCACGAGCATCGCCTGAGCGCCGGGCCGCGAGGCCAGCGGCCGGAACGTCGCGACGGGCTGGATTTCAGCTTGCACGCCGGGACGGTGATGGTATACTTTCCAGACCACACCCTCGGGGAACCGGGCAGTGGCGGCTGGCGGGGCTTGAAAGGAAACCCATGAAGAAGCTCGGAATCGTTGCCCTGGTCGCCGGTGCGATGGCGTCGGCGGGGGGCCTCGCGGCGTTTGAGTTCCGCGTCGAAAGCCCGGCGGTCGCCCCGGCTCCGGCCGAGGCCAAGGGGCTCGCCTCCCTGGCGTTTCTCCACGGCACATGGAGCGGCATGATGGGTGATGACTGGGTCGAGGAGACGTGGTCGGCCCCGGAGGGTGACTCGATCATCGGCATGTTCCGCTGGCTGAGCGCCGGCAAGGGAGGCACGCGATCGACCACCATGTGGGAGCTGCTCGCCATCACCGATGAGGCCGAGGGCCCGACGCTCCGCCTCCGGCACTTCGGCAAGGACTTCATGCCCTGGAAGAGCGAGACGAGCGAGCAGGGCGTCGCGGCGATGCGCGCGAGCACGATCGAGAAGGACCGCGTGGTCTTCACCAACGCCGGCAGCCACGGCGGGCTTTCGAGCGTCGAGTACGCGCGCAAGGGCGGCGTGCTGCACATTGCCGTCGCGTTCAAGGATCCGGCGCGCGAAACGCTGCGGTTCGAGCTTGAACGGAGCGGCGGCGGCGCGGGCAAGTAGGGCGTTCAGACGCGCTCGGGTCGGCCGGATTGAAGCGAGCGCTGCTCGGCTTCGAGCAGGCGCGTCGTCGCGACGGCGTCGTCGATCGTCGCGCGCGGCGGCTCGGCGCCGGGCGTCGGACCGGCGCACTGCTCGATGAAGTGCCGCACCTCGGCGTCGAACGCCGAGAGGGCCGGAAGATCGACCGGGTCGGAGCGCCCTTCGCGATGAAGGAGGAGCGTGGGCGTGCGGCCGAGGTCGAAATCCGCGGTGGCGCGCTCGAGGGCTACCACGTAGCGCATGCGGAACCCGAATCCGGGCGTGTGATCGAGGCCGCCCTCGCCGACGACGTGCGCCGGGCCGGACTCGAAGCGATAGAGCGTGGTGACGTGCTGCACCGAACCGGTCGAGACGACTTCGCTCGGCTCGCCGAGCGCGTGACGGATGAAGTCGCTGTCGTGCACGTGCAGGTCGAAGAGCGGCCCGCCGGAGCGCGAAACGTCGGCGTAGAACGAAGACCACGTGGGCGGGCAGCCCAGGCGCTGGAAGACGGCGCTGCGCACGGGCCCGAAGTCGCGCGTGGCGATGACGTTGCGCAGCCAGGCCCACCCGGGCCAGAAGCGCATGCACATGGCGGGCATGGCCAGGCGCCGGGCCTCGCGCGCGGCGCGGGCCACGCGCGCCACGTCGGTCGATCGCAGAGCTACGGGCTTTTCGATGAGCACGTGCTTGCCCGCCGCCAGGGCGGCAAGCGCCAGGTCGACGTGCGTCTCGGTGTGCGTGCAGATGATCACGGCGTCGATCGCCGGGTCGCTCAGGAGTTCGCGCGGATCGGTCGCCGTGCGTGCCGCGGCGGCGTCATGAATCGCCCCGCGCTCGCCGGCGGTGCGCAGGTTGCCCGCGGGACCGCCTTCGAGGGTGAACCGTGAGGGGTCGCGATCGCAGAGTGCCGCGAGTCGGCAGGGGAGCCCGTCGCGCGCCGCCTGCGCGACTGCCGCGACGTGCGTCCGCCCCATGAAGCCCAGCCCGATCACGCCGACGTTGATCATGGAGCGAATCCTGTGCGGCTCAGCGGAGAGAGGTGGGGCGGGCGGGGGGAGCGGGCGGAGAAGGAGGGGCGAGGTGCGAGCGGACGAGAGCGGCGGCGGCGCGCACGTCGTCAAGCCGGGTGCCGCCGGATTCGCGCTCGATGACCAGGTCGCAGGCGAGAGGGTGGGCGGGGGTGTGGGCGTGCTCGCGCAGGACGCGGAAGAACGCGGGCCAATCGACGGCACCGGCTCCCGCGGGCGTTTCTTCGCCCCAGGTGCCGGGCGTGCGCGTCGGGAGGGCGTCCTTGATGTGCACCTGTGCGACGCGCCCCGCGCGGGCGAGCAGGCGGAGCGACGCCACCGGGTCGCCCATGGCGTAGAGGATCATGTTGGCGGGGTCGAAGTTGGCCCCGACGAGCGGGCGATCGAGCTCGGCGAGCGCGTCGAGCAGCGTCTGTGCGGATTCCTGTCCGGTCTCGAGCGCCACGCGCACGCCCCGGGCCGAGAAGGCGTCGACCACGTGTCGGAGGCGGTCGATCATGATGCCGCGGACGGGGTCGGCGGCCTCGTGCGGGATGAACCCGGCGTGGAACGTGACCAGGGCGAGGCCCAGGCGCTCGGCGAGCCGCGCGCACGCCTCGGCGGCGTCGAGGTTTTCGGGCCAGTCGAGATCGGGGCGAACGCCCCCGGTGCGTCGGATCGATTCGAGCGTCGAATAGTCCTCGCCGCGGAAGGCCATCATGCCCGAGCAGATGGTGATGCCCGCGGCCTTGAGCGCGCGGGCCGTGTCGGCCTCGCTCCATTGACCGGTTCGGAGGGGATCGAGAGCAAGCTGCACGGCGTCGAGCCCGCAGGCGCGGACCTTGTCGGCCAGATCGGTCGGCGATGCCGGCTGGAGCGACCACGAGCACACGCCGACGCGGGACATGGCGGAGGGTACGCGGGCATCGGCTGAATCGACCGTCCGCCGGACCGCCTTCCGCTGCAAAGCGCCGTCCGGGTCCGCACACGACTGAGCTCCGCGCGGCCCGGTCGGCCGTTCACACCGCCGTGCCCAGCCGCGTCATGGGCAGGATGAGGGCCATCGCGACCCAGGCCACGACCAGGGCGACGCTCAGGAGCATGAGCGGCTCGATGAGTTTGATGGCGGCGCTGAGCAGGCGATCGACGCGGGCCTCGAGCGTGTCGGCGATGGTCATGAGCACGACGTCGAGGTTGTTGGCCTGTTCGCCCACGCGGATCATCTCGATCACGTCGTCGTCGAGGAGCCCGCTTCGCGCGAGAGGGTCGGCGAGGCGCTGGCCCGCACGGACGGCTTCGGCGGCGTCGGCGATCGCGGCCGCGAGGATCGGGCTGCCGGCGGCGTCCTTGGCGATCGTGAGCGCCGAGAGCATGGGCACGTTGTTGTGGAGCATCGACCCGAGCACGCGCGCAAAGCGCGCGATCGCGACGTTGCGAGACAGCGGGCCAATCACCGGGGCGCGCAGGCGCAGGCGCTCGAGCCGCAGGCGCGCGGCGTCCTGGCGCAGCGCCACAACGAGCCCGACGAGCGCGAGCGCCAGCACCGGGAGAGTGATCCAGCCGTAGGAACGCACCAGCGTGCTGGAGATGAGCACCGAGTGGGTGAGCGGGCCGAGCTGATCCTGCATGCGGTCGAACATGGGCCGGAACATGGGGATGAAGACGCCGAAGACCAGCCCGAGGACGATCGTGAAGCCGCCGACGAGCACGGCGGGATAGATCAGGCTGCCGATGACCTTGGAGCGCATCTCGGCCTGGGCGTCGACAAGCCGCGCGAGCCGCGCCAGGACCTCTTCGAGGAACCCGCCGCGCTCGCCCGCGCGGACCATCGCCACGTGCACCGTGCCGAACACTTCGGGCCTCTGACTCATGGCGTCGGCGAGATCGGCGCCCTCGGCGACCGCGTCGGCGAGTTCCTTGAACGCCTGCGCGAGGCGCGGGCTCGACTTTCCAGCGCCGAGCAGGCGCAGCGCGCGGAGCAGCGGCACCCCCGCGCGGAGCAGGTCGGCGGTCTGCCGATACGCGTTGCCGAGCGTGCGCGTCGAGACGCCGCGGCGAAAGGAGAACAGCGCCCGGCGCTCGGGCGCGGGCGCGACGGTGACCGGCACGAGCCGCCGCGATTCGAGTTCACTCAGCACCGCGTCCTGGTTGGCCGCGGTGATCGTCCCGACTACGCGCTCGCCGGCGGCGGTCAGCGCCTGGTAGGTGAAGCTCGCCACGGGCGGATGGTATCGAGCGCGCGGGTGCAAGGTCGGCCCGGCCTATGCCCGCCCGAGACCCATGCAGCGGCGCCACGCGCTCACCTGGCCCAGATGCGTCGCGACGTGGTTGCCCATCAGAAAGGTCGTGGCGAAGCCGACGGTGGGAAACGTGGCGGCGAGGCGCGCGTGCCGGGTCGGGCGGTCGAGCACCTCGAGCGTCACGCCCGGCAGCGCGGCGAGCAGATGCCCGTACCCGCTGAAGAACGCCGAGGTGATGACGTCCATGGAGGGGTAGACGGCGCCGCCGGGATCATCAACGCACGCTGAATCGCGCTGGAAGCGCGGCTCGAATCCATCGGGAACGCCGGCGGGGCGGGCGTCCAGCCCGCAGAGATCGAGGATGATCGCGGGGTAGAGCGACAGGTGCCCGTAGATGAACGCCGGGTGATTGGTGTTGACGGTGACCCCGCCGACGACGGGCAGGCGGGCGAAGCGACGGGGTTCAATGCCGGTGAGGAGTCGCCGCGCGAGGTCGAGCGAGCGGCGGGAGGACTCGATGGCGAACCGGAGCGGGCTGTGCTGGATCGGATGAGTCATGGGCGAAGGGGTGCGCGGGCTCGGCCGCGGATCGGCGCAGGACGCGGGCGCGTGCCGTATTGTTGGGCCGCCGGGCGCGGGCTTTCGACCTGATGGCGAAGGCGGACCGCCCCGGGCGTCCTGGTGCGTGTGAGATTGAATCGTCAAAGGAGCATGAGCATGTCGGTGCGAAAGAGCGTGCGCGTGGCGGCGGTCGGCCTGGCCCTGGTGACGGGCGTTTCGGCATGGGCGCTTCAACCGGGAAGCGGGCAGCCCCCGGCGGGCGAACGCCCCCCTTCCTCTCCCGGTCGCGGGCCGGGGGGCGGTGGGGGTGGGCAGCCGGGCGAGCGCGGACCGGGCGGCGGGCGGCAGGCGCCCACCGTTGAAGCCGGCATGCGGCAGATGAACGGCGCTCTGCGGCGCCTGAGCGGGCAGATCGGCGAGGCGTCGAAGAACGAGGAGAACCTGCGCCTGCTCGGCGAGATGCAGCGCGGGTGCGTGACGGCCAAGAGCGCGCCGCTCCCCGAGCACGTCCTTGAAGGCAAGGACGACGCCGCCAAGACCAAGGTGAAGATGGAGTTCCGCGTGGACCTGATCGCGATCATGCGGCACCTGCTCGACGCCGAGCAGGCGATTCTCGACGGGAAGAATGACCTGGCCAAGTCGAAGCTCGACGAGGCGCAGAAGCTCAAGGAGGCCGGGCACACGCGCCTGGGCGTGTGAGCGGCGCGGGTCAACAGCCGACGTAGCGTGCGTACACGGCGCGGGCCTCGACGGGGTCGATGGTGCCCCCGATGATCGCGCGCCCATCGGAAAAGACCGTGAGTTCGAGCGGGCGAGACTCGGCGGTGAGGCGGCCGCGCAGGTGGTGCGTGCCGCGGGTGAACGTTCCCGAGCGGGCGAGGCGCGATTCGAGCGCGGCGAGGTCGAGGGCTTCCGGCCGATCCTTGCTTCCGCTTCGCCGCGCGGGCGCGACCTGCACGGAGTTGCGTCCGCACAGCACGCGCGCGCCTTCACCCTCCGGACCGCGCGCGTCGAGGAACTCGAAGCGGCGCTGGGCGCAGCACGGGCAATCGGCCCGGCGGCCGCCGGGCGCAGGTCGTTCGGCGTCGAGCGCGCCGGCGCGCGGAGCGCCGATGTGCCGCCCGGTATTGTGCCACGGGTCGATCGACCACACGCCCTGGAGCGCGAGGTCCGCGCGTCCGATGAGGAACTTGATCGCCTCGATGCTCTGCCGCGCGCCGATCATGGCCGCGACAGGGCCGAGGATCCCGGCGGTGTCGCAGGTCGGGGCGGTTCCGGGCGCGGGCGGATCGGGGAAGACGCAGCGCAGGCACGCCGAGCGACCGGGGATCACGCACATCACCATGCCCGCGGTGCCCACGGCGCCGGCATACACGTACGGAATCCCGAGCTTCACGCTGACGTCGTTCACGAGGTAGCGCGTCTCGAAGTTGTCGGTGCAGTCGAGCAGCACGCCCGGCGCGGGGTTCGGCGAGACGATCCGCTCGGCGTCAGGGCCGGCAAAATCTTCGACGATCGCGTCGATACGCGCCCCGGCGTGAACGGTGCGCAGGCGACGAGCCGCGGCCTCGGCCTTCGGCGCCGCTTCGGCCGCGTCGCGCTCATCGAACAGCGTCTGCCGCTGAAGGTTCGTGAGCTCCACCACGTCGCGATCGACGATCGAGAGGCGGCCGACACCCGCCCGGCAGAGCAGGTCCGCCGCGGGGCAGCCCAGCGCGCCGCAGCCGATGATCATCGCGTGTGCCGACGCGAGCCGCTCGCGCGCGGCGTCGCCGAAATCGGGCAGAATGGTCTGGCGATGAAACCGGTCCACGGGCAATCATGGCCCGCTCGAACCGCGGGAGCCACTCAGGGCGGAAACGCGCCGGGTTCAGGGTCGCCCGGGAACGCGGGGCGTGTTGGGCGTGCCGGGAGGCGAGGTGGTGGGGGGCTGGGGAAGGCTGGGCATGCCGGGTGTGCCGGGCCCGAAGCGCTCGACGCGATCGACGCGGACGGTGGTCCTGGCTTTCATGCCCGCGCCATTGCCGGTGGGGCCGGAGGCGATGTTCACGTCCTGCTCGCTCTCCATGCTGCGGAGCTGCCCGAGCTCGGTGTCCCAGACGTACTTGCCCTGCGTCCGCGAGTTCTGAAGCTGAAAGGGCGCGCCCGGCGTGCCCGATTCGCTTCCCGGCTCCATGCGGCCGGAGAAGTGCACGTCGGCGGTGCCGCCGCGGGCCATCTGGAGCGTGTGGTCGGTCACCATGCGGAAGCGTCCGAAGAGCCCCATGTCGATGGTGTCGACGTTGGACCACTTTTCACCGATGCGGTAGAGGCCCTTGCCCGAAGCCTCGGTGCGGATGGGCCCGAAGAGGGAACCGACGGACTTGGGGTCGATGCCCGCCTGGCCCATCATGCCCGGGAGGCCCAGCTCGGAACCGCCCTCGACGCTCTTGATGTTGCCGGTCGCGTCGAACTTGATCGTGAGCCGCGAGCCGACGAGCGCCTTGAAGGCCGGCGCGAGAATGTCGGTGTCGTCGCCCGGGCGGGGGGGCACGGTGCTGTCGTAGGAGATGTCGGTGTCGCCGATCTTGATCGAGACTTTGACGCTCTCGTAGACGAGTTCGACGGTGGCGCCCTCGGAGGGAGTGGTGTCCTTCACGCGGAGCACGAAGCCGATTTCCTGCTTCATGTCCTGGTCGGTGGCGCCCTGGCCGGGCATGGCTGGCGAAGAGACCTGATTCTGCGAGCTCATCTTGAGGGTGTAGCGGGTCTCCTGGCCCTGGCGGAAGCGGGGGCGCAGGTCGATGAGGCCGGCGTTGCCGCGGGGGTCGCCGGTGGGCGGGCTGATGTCCCGCCGGGGCATCTCGGGCTTGGGGTCGGGGCGTGGCTTGCCCGGCGAAGCGGGGGGCATGTCCTTCGGGAAACTGGGGTCGCCGCTGCCGGGTGCCTGGCCCAGAACGGGGGAGGCGATGAGCATGAGCCCGAAGGCCATCGCGACGGCGGTGCGGACACGCGGCATGCAAACCTCCAATTCCAAGTTCCACCCCGTCGACCACGAATCAATGCCCAAGGCCTCGATCCGCGGCTCTTTCCAGAGTCGTCTACGCAGCCCGGGCGTGAGCGGATGCTCGTCAGTGATTCTTGCCCGAGTGGGCTTCGATCATCCACAGGGCCTTGTCGACGGCCCGGCTCACCTGCGTGAAGAGGTCGGCCGTGCCCGCTTCGCCCAACTTGTCGGACCGGTCGATATCGGCCCGGACCGAGGCGCCGAAGGCCGCGAACCGGTCGGCGAGGGCTTCGAGGTGCCGCGTTTCCTGCACGAGATCGAGGGGGTAGGGCTTGAGGCTGGACTGCCCGGCGCCGGCTTCGACGGTGCCGTGGGGCTGACCGCCGAGGGCGGTGATCCGCTCGGCGATTTCATCGGCGTGGCCCTCGACGCCGTCGGCGAGTTCATCGAAGAACTTGTGCAGCGAGGCGAAGCCCGGCCCTCGCGTCGTCCAGTGCGCCTGCTTGCAGGCCAGGACCAGGCTCAAAGCGTCGGCGAGGCGGGCCTGAAGCAGCCCGATCGCCTTCTTGCGAACGTCCTTCGACAGGTCGTGCCGGGTCTTGTGCATGGGCCTCTTCTCCGCTCAAGGTGTGTCCTTGAGCTTAGCCCTTCAGGACGCCGTCACGCAGGGCGATGCGCTTGGCGACGCGGATGCCCGAATCGAGCGCGCCCTCCATGTACCCGACGAACTTGTAGCAGGTGTGCTCGCCGGCCAGGTGCAGGCGCCCGCCGAGGTGCGGCTGGGCCATGAGCGGGCCGACGGTGGTGACCTGCCCGGGCGCGGGGAAGGAATAGCTCGCGCCCGCCCAGGCGTCCTTGGGCCAGTCCATGTAGCGCGACCGGACGAAGTGCTCGGCAAAGCCCGGGTAGAACTGCTCGTACAACTCGGCGAAGGCCTTGTCGCGCTCGCCGGCGTTCATCGCCAGCGCGCGCTCGCACGGCGGCCCGCCCGCAAACCCGACCATGCACCCCGGGCCGTCGGCCGGCTCCTGCGCGTCGGTCCCGTCCCAGGTCATGTTGATCAGTCCGTTCGAGAGCGCGTACTGCGAGCGGCGCGGCGTGCTCTTCTCCCAGAAGCGCCCGCGCACCTCCGCGAGGTACTTGGCGTTGAAGCCCGTCTGCGGATTCATCTCCGCCGGCAGCGCGGGCGTGATCGAGCACTTGCTCCACGTCTTCGGCGGCGTGGCGAACACCACGTCGTCGCACTCGACCGTGCGCCCGTCCTTGCAGCGCACCTCGATCCCCGAGCCCTTCTGCGTGATCGACGTCACGGGCAGGCCGAGCGTCACGCGCTTGCCCAGCGGCTCGGCGAGCCGGGTCGCCAACTGCTGGTTGCCGCCCTTGAGGCGATAGACCTCCGACTTGCTCCAGTAGTCCCCCAGGCCGCCGCCCTTGACGCAGGCGAGCTGACCCAGGAACGACTGGCGTGCCGGGTCCTGCCCGTTGTCGGACATCTGGTTGATGAGCAGGGCCTTCTTGCACAGGTCCGAGACCTCGAGCTTGTCGATCCAGTCCTTGACCGACATCGCGTCGAGGCGGGCGGCGTCGGGGCTCTTCCAGGGCTCATCGGCGTCGATCGACTCGGCGAGGGCGTTCATCTGGTTGAGCCCGGCTTCGAGCTCCTCCCACAGCACGCCGCCCTCTTCATCGCTCAGCGCCTTGCCGTCGATGATGACGGGGTAGACGGTCTCTTCGCCTTCGTCCTCGGTGACATCGAGCCAGTCGAGGCCGAACTTCTGCTCGACGTAGTTGACCCACGCGGGGTGGTTGGAGCCGATGAGCTCGGCCCCGCCCTCGATCGTGCGCCCGGGGACGAACTCGTTCTTGAACGCGGCGTTGAAGGAGAGGACGCGGCCGCCGAGGCGTTCGCGCGCATCGAACAGCGAGACGTCGTACCCCAGGGCGTGGAGTTCGTGAGCCGCGGCGAGGCCGGCGAAGCCCGCGCCGACAATGACGATGCGCCGCCCCTTGCCGGCCTGCGCGGCGCGGGCCGCCGCGTACGCGGGACCGGAAATCAGCAGCCCGGCCGAGGCGGCCAGGGTCGCCTTGAGAAACGCGCGGCGTTCTTCGAGCGAGATGCGCGGACCATAGCGGGATCGGAGTATCGACACAAGCGATCGTGACATGGAGAACTCCAGGAACTCCGCCCATCATGGCGCGGAGGCGAGTGCATCGGCGAATCCCCGAGCCCCGCCGTTGAGCGGGGCTCAGGGGTGTGATCTGCTCGGTGACCCGCCGAAGCGAGTCCCAGCGTGATTACTCGTCGTTGGTCGGGCCGACGGCGATCAGCCAGAGCTTGAAGAAGTTCACGACCTGCACCTTGGTGAGCTTGTTGGCGTTGAGGTTGTACGTCACCTTGCTCGCCGTGGGCAGCTCATCGGCGCCCATCGTGTCGACGTAGACGATCTTGCCGGTGAGGGTGGGCACGCTGTTGTCGACGGCGAAGAAGGCCTCTTCGTCGCTCATCGCGGCGAACGCGGCGCCCTCGCCCCCGGCGGCCTTGTTCTTCTCTTCGTTGAAGCGGAGATTGAACTCGTAGTGCCCCTTGCCGTTGGTCTTGCGGTTGGGATCCTCGACCCACTTGATCGTCCCGGTGAGTACGTCGGTGTAGTCCTTGCCGTTGAGGTTGTAGGAGAAGGTGATGTTGTCCGCGAAGTAGTTGCCGGTTTCGTAGTCGTAGTTGAGCGTGCCGTTGACGGTCGTGCGCGGATAGGTCTCGACCGGGCCCTTGGCGAGCGTGAGCGCCTCGAAGCGCATCGGGTCGGACTTGAGAATCTTGACCTCGACGGTCTTGCCGCCGATGACGCGCTTGTACGTCTGTTCGAGCAGGTTCTCCTTCTTCTCGGCCTTGCCGACGAGGTACCCGCTGAAGTAGTCCTTGAACGCGGCGGAGCGCCCGATGGCGTCGACGTCGATGCGAAGGGCGGAGTCCTGGGCCTTGCCGCCGGCGAGGTCATACTTGCCCGAGCCCTCGTCGATGGGGACGGTGCCGACCCACTTGCCGACGGTCTTGCTCTGCTTGAGGTCGCTGGGGTTGCGGACGATGAGGCTGGCGTCATACCAGAGCTGGGCCGACTGCTTCTTGCGCCCGATGATCTTGGTGAAGATGTTGGGCTGACGCGTGATCTTCCCCTGGAACTCGAGGGTGTCGACCGCGGCGATCTTGAAGGTGTAGGTGTCCTTGGCGCCGACGGCGGGCGAGCCGGCGACGAAATCGCCCGATGAGTCCTTGTTCGTGCGCGTTGTGAACTGGATCTCCATCGTGCCGGAGATCACGTCGTCCTTGTTCATCGGCTCGGTGGATGACTGCGCAAGCGCGGGCGCTGGGCCGAGCAGCGCCGCCGACGACACGATCGCCGCGACCGTCCAACCCTGGGCAAGCTTGAACACCATGAATGAACCCTCCGTGGGGCGCCGGGTCGTGAACCGGGAAGGGAGACACCCGCTTCGCCGCGACCCCGGACTGCGCTACCCCAATTGTATCGGACCTTGTTCCGAGGTGGGGCCAGTGGGTTTCGTGTGTGTTCGGGGGAAGCCGGGGTGTTTTCGGGTGGCGTCAGGAGATCGTGGCTCGAACCAATGCCAATGCCGCGGTGCTCAGGCTGACCCAGAGGATGATCCCCAGAGCGAACGGTCGCCACCCGACTTCGGCCAGGGCCTTGCGTGAGAGCCCGCTGCCGATCAGGAACAGGGCCAGGACCATGAGCTGCTTGGCGATGGTCTTGAGCAGGTCGGCGGGTGAGGCGACGCCCTGATCGCCCCAGGAGAGGTCGAACCGTGCCGCGGCGATCGACGGCAGCGCGGTGCGTGCGAGGCTTGCCGCCAGGAACAACACGATGAACCACGGGACGAGCGCGCCGAGCATGGCCGGCAGCGATCGCGGGGCGGCGGGTGAGGCGGGTTGCGCGGGGTCGGTGGTTCCGGCGGTCGCAGCGCGGCGCTCGGCTCGGCGGACGATCCACCCCGCGAGCAGGCCGACGGGCACGATCCAGAGCACGCGGGCGAGCTTGATGACGGTGGCGGTCGCGAGTGCCTCGTCGCCGTACATGCGGCCGGCGCCGACGACGGACGACATGTCGTGAATCCCGATCGCGGCCCAGGCGCCAAACTGCGTCTGCGAGAGCGAGAGCGCATGCCCGATCGGCGGGAAGAGGTAGAGCGCGACGGCGTTGAGCAGGAAGACCGCCGCGAGCGCGACCGACATCTGCGCGTCGCTGGCGCGGATGACGGCGCCGGTGGCGGCGATGGCGGAGCCGCCGCAGATGGCCGTGCCCGATGAGAGCAGCGTCGTGAGCTTGGCGTCAATCTTCAGCCAGCGGCCGACAAGCGCCCCGAGCGCGAACGAGCCGGCGATCGTCCCCGCGGCAAAGAGCATCCCGGTCGCGCCCGCGCGCACGACCTCGTGCAGATCGATCGAGAACCCGAGGAGCACGATGCTCACCTGGATGAGCAGGCGGCTGGAGCGCTTCGCGAGGGGCTCCCACGCCGTCAGATTCAGGAGCGCCAGGATGAGCCCGAGCGCGAGAGCGATCGGCGCTGACGCGGTCGGCGAAAGGCAGAAGAGCACCGCGATGATGAAGACGGCCCGCCGCATGGAAGGGCGATCATTGGCGGATCGGTGCGGGCGAGCGGAGCAGGCGGGCTACTCGGTGGGTGCGGCGGCCTGCACAGGGGCGGGGTCGGCGGCCCTTGCCGCGGGCCTTCGCGGCTCGAACAGCCCCGAGAAGAGCGAGCGCGTGCCGCGGAGCGATTCGCTGTCGAACTTCGGATCGCGCAGCGTGCCCTTGACGGTCGTCGTGATGAACTCGTTGCGCAGGCCCTCGAAGAGATCGGACCAGATGGGCACGCGCGCCCGTCCGCGGCTGTTGAAGACCAGGTCGAGCTCCATCCCCGGGGTGCGCATCGTCCCGCTGCCGACGACCTCGACCGTGCTCGATTGCAGGCGCAGATCCTCGAACGTGAGCCGTTCGCCGTCGAGATAGAACGCGGCCTGCATGTAGTTGAGCTTGTCGCCCAGCGGCGGGATGATGTTGGAGAGCTCGAGCATGGGGGCCATGAGGGGGACGCCGACGACGTCGCCGCCGTCGATGGTGAGCGACCCGCGACCGCGGCGGGAGTCGGGCTTGCCGACGATGCCGCCGATGGCGATCTGGGCGGTGAGCGTGCCGCGCTCGGGAGGAGCAGGCGTGTCCGACGGAGTGGCTCGCCCGCTCACGACGCCGAGGGCGAGGTCAGCGCCGAGCCGAGCGCGGTCAATGCCGGCGAGGAGCTCGCCGAGACGGATGCCGCCGAGCTCGACGCGCGCGCCGAAATCCTTCTTGTCGCCCTGCTCCTGCGGGCGGACCCACGCGGCGCCGGAGACCGACCCGTCCGCGCAGCGACCGAAGATCGTCGGCGCGAGCACTTCGCCGGGCGATCGGCCCGTGGCGATCACGGCGCCCGCCTCGCTCAGCGGGACGCCCGCGACCAGCAGGCTCGGAGCCGTGATGTCAAGCCGCACGTCGGCAGCGGGAGCACCTTCGTTCAGACGCGCATCCACGACCACGCGGCCGGTGGCGTCGGTGATCGCGACACCCACGTCCGCCGACATCTGGCTGAACTGCAGTTCGCCTTCGAAGGCGGCGCGAGTGATGGATTCCTCTTCCGATGGAGGTACGGCGCGCCAGCCTGTCGCGCTCGGCGCACGCGTCGGCTCCGGGGCGCCGTCGGTCAGCCCCGCGAGCATCAGCCGCCCCACCGGCATGCTCCACGGACCGGAGACGCGCAGCGTGGTCGCGCTGGCGGCGTCGCTCACGGCCTGAGGCAGCAGCGAGAGCAGCGTCGGCTCAAGAGACTGTCCCTCGCCGCTGAGCGCGACGTTGAGCGTCCACGCGGGGGCGTGCTCGTCGAGCACGAGGGTGCCATCAACCGTCGTGGACCAGTTGGGCGTCGCGGCGCGCAGTCCCTCGAGGCGGATCTCGCGGCCCGCGATGACGGCGCGGCCGCGTTCGATCGCGCCCTGCGTGCGCACGCCGCGACGGGTGAGTCCGAAGCTTCGCGGCGTGAGCGTGCCGTCAACGCTCCACGAGTCGCGATCGCTCACCCGCTCGGGGGCGGCGGCGATCCGCAGGTCGGCGTCAAACGCGCCGCTCAGCTCGTGCCGAGTCATCCAGCGCCCGAGCGATTCGGACACGCCCGACGAAACGACGGCCCGCGTGAGGCCGGATTCAAACGCGCCCTCGGCGATGGCGACGACGAGCGTGCCGACGGGCCGGAGACGCCCGTCCGCGTTCACGCCGACGATTCCGTCAAGCGTCAGCCCGCCGGCGTGAGCGCCTTCGTAGGTGGTTGCGAGCCGGGCGTTGAGAAACCGAACCGAGGTCGAGGCCTCATGGTTCCCGGCCGAAGGATCGATGCGCACGCGCACGGCGCCTTCGAGCAGCCGGGAGGCGAGCCGACCGCCGAGAATATCGAAGGAAACTTCGTCGGCCCTGGACACGCCGACGAGCACGCGCAGGCCGGCGTCGGCGCCGGCGTCGCCGATGGCCGGCTCGATGCGCACTTCGCCGTCGATCATGCCGCGCGGGTCGTGCTCGCGGCGCAGGTCGAGCAGGCGCGACGCCGCGACCCCGGAGAACGCCGCCGCCAGGTCTTCAATCGGCCATTGCAGGTTCACGCCCGCGGCGGAGACGCTCGCGGCGAGCGAGCCCGGGCGCTGCTGGGCGGCATCGGCGAACTGCGTGGAGGCCTGCGCGCTGAAGGTGCCGCGCGTCGCGGGATCGGCCCCGGCGTGAATGAACCCGCGCAGCTCGGGCACTTCGAGCAGTTGCTCGGTGACGTGAAGCGTCCCGTGCAGCTCGGAGAGCATGAGCCCCGCGGACTCGGGAGAGTCAAGGCTGACGCCCGGACCCGCATCGAGCCCGGCGGTCGCGGCCCGCGGACGCGCGGTGAGCCCCGAGAGCTTGACCGTGACGTCGTAGCCCGCGGAGCCGTCATCGAGCTGGCGGATGCGCGCGGTGGTGTCGACGACGCCGCTGATCCCCAGCGCCGTCAGGATGTCCGGCGCGGACGCGGTCAGGAGCGCTTCGTCGTCGCGAGCGGCGGCGTCGTCCGGCGCGCGGCGTTCGGGAATCGCGTGAATGAGCAGATCGTCGACCGGCAGACCCTGGGCGACGATGGTCATCGCCGGCACGCGCGCCGAATCGGGAAGGTTGGTCATATCCACCGAGCCCGAGACCGACGCGACGCCGCCGCGGAGCGACGTGAACCCTTCGCCGGCGAAGGAAACCGCGTGCTCGCGAACCTGGAGCTTGAGCCCGTGCGCGCGGATCGGAAGCGGGAAGGGCTCGGGAACCATGCCCGCGGCATTGAACTCAATATCAATGTCGGTGTCGTAATGACCCTTGGTTGCCTCAGCGCGAGTGACATTGACGACCAGCCGCTCGATCTTGCCGCCAAACTCAAAATCGGGCGCGCTCAAGCGGCGTTCGATCTCGTGGAGGCGGGACTGAATCTCGGCGCGTCGCTCGGGGGCGTGGGCGGCGTCCACGTCGGCGCGGAGGCGGGCACGCTCATCATTGAGCGCCGCACGGTTCGCCGGCGAGAGCACGAGCCCTTCGCGCTCGAGCACGTCGTAGCGCGCCTGGGAGAACAGGGCCTTGTAGAGCCCGCCGCGCCAGTTCTCTTCGCCGCCGCGAAGCTCGACGGCACGATCGGCGCCGAGCAGAAACTCGTAGATGTCGGCGGGGCGCTGGGCGAGCCCGCGGAGTCGCGTGGGATCGGCGTTCCAGAGCGCGGCACGTCCGAGCTCGCGATTCTCGTCGATCGCCGCGGCGAGCACTTCATCCACGGGCACGTCGCGCACGTCGATGGTGATGCGCACGTCGGTGCCGTCGCTGGGGGGCCAGATCTTCCCGTGCGCGACGAGCTTGGCGCCGGTGAGCCCGACGCCGGTGAGCCCGACGATCCGCACCGACTCCTCGTCGAACTCGACGCTGCCGGTGATGTCCATGAAGGGGTAGGGGAACTGCGCAAAGGCGGCACGCCCGTCGCGGACGAGGACCGACCCGCGCGAGGTCCATTGGCCGTCGTGCCGGCGCACCTTGACCCGGGCGTCGACGACCGCCGTCGGCCCGCCGAACTGCTCGAGGCGGTGCAGCACGAGCGGGGGCGCGAACGCGCGCAGCGCCGAGGTCTTCTCCATCTTGAACGATTCGGAAAAGATTTCACAATCCACGGTCGCGGCGTCGGGATCAAGCCCGGAGACGCGCAGGTTGACTTCGCAGGGAAGGTCTTCGATCCTGCCGCGCAGGTTGGCCTCGATGTTGCCCATCGTGGTGGCGGTCTTGAGCGGACCCTGCTGCAGGAGCCGGATTTCGCCCGAGACGCCGTGCATCCGCACGCGAGACCCGTTGCCGTTCTGCCCCGGCTCGCCGGGAACGGGCAGGCTGATGGCGATGTCGCGGAAGGTGATCTCGCCGCGGAGTCCGTTCGCCGGGTCGTAGTGGACGGCAGCGCCGTCAATGACCCCGTCGAGCGCAAGGCTGCGCCACTCGCGCCGCAGCGCCAGGGGCACGGCTTCGGGCGTCCAGGCGCGCAGGTCCAGGCCTTCGAGCTTGGCGTCACCTGTCCCCTTCGCGACGTCCACGTCTCCGGTGATGCGCACCGCCGATGCGCGCGGGGCGCCCACGACAGCGATCTCCGCGAGCTCGATCTTGTAGCTCGTCGTGTCGTGCCCGATGGGCGTGATGCTCCCCTCGACCGGCATGCGCCCCAGCAGGTTGAACTGCTGGTCGGTGTGCTCGCCGACTTCGATCAACCCGGCATGAAGCGTCACGAACGGGAGCCTCATCGGCTCGTTCGAGACCGGCACCGGGCCGCTCACCGGCTCGATCTGCGCGCGGAGCGTGGTGAGGTTCACCTTCCCTTCGGCCGACTGGCTGACGCGCACGATCGCCCCGTCCACCACCACGCTCGTCGGCCGGAGCTCTCCCGAACGCCAGCGCGACCAGTCGAGGAACACGAGCACGCGATCGGCCCGGACGATGTCGCCGCCCGGGCCGGGAACGTCGGGCGCGCGCAGCATCAGGTCGTGAATGACCAGCGACCCGTCGAAGCGGAGACGGGCCGCCTTGAAGCTCGGCTCGCAGCCGGTGGTCGCGCGGATCACTTCCGCCGCCGCCCAGCGAAGTCCAGGCCCCTGCGTCGCGAACGCCCCCAGCGCCACGACAAGGGCCAGCCCGAGCAGGAACCAGATCACCACCCGCCCGCGCCGGCGGCGCCGGTGCGCAGGACGACCCCCGGCAACTCCCTGTGCACCGGCGGGCGAGTTCGTCGCTGAGGGCTTCGGCTGCATCATGAATAGGGCGCGATCTCGGCGAGTCCCGCGGGCCGGCCGTCCGGTCCCCGTTCTTCGCCCCGGGCCCCCCTGACAACCCCACGCGCCTGGTCCTGCCCGAGCGTTTCGCGGCACGCTCAGGAAGTATCGACCATTCGCGTCCGGAACGAGCGGTGATCCTATGTGCCCGAGGTTTCCCGGTCGTTGCCGGCGCGCCGTGTTCGCGCGCTCCGAACACACATCGAACATCGGCGCTTTTCGGGCCCGGCTCATCGCACGGGTTTAGACTTCCGCCCCATGTCCGCTAACCGCAACGAACTTGATCCGCCCGCGTCCACTGACCCCGTTCGACCGGGGGGGACCGCAGCCGCCGGCACGAACGCGGGGGGGGCAGGCGCTCGCGCTGCCCGAACCGGTCGCACAGCACCGGGCGGCGACGCCGGCGGTGGATCGATCACTGACAACCCCGAGATCGTCGCGCAGATCGATCAGCTCATCGAGCGCGTCGGCGGCACGGCCCTCGAAGCAGCCGGGGGCTCCGCGTCGTTCGAGGCCCGCCTCGTTCGCGACCTCATCGCCACCGGG
Organism: Phycisphaerales bacterium; assembly: GCA_050182995.1. Taxonomy (GTDB): domain Bacteria; phylum Planctomycetota; class Phycisphaerae; order Phycisphaerales; family UBA1924; genus JAEUIX01. The sequence continues at coordinate 152,078 of JBFXBS010000002.1, forward strand.
CTCAAGCTCATTCCCGACGGGCGGCACACGGGTGAACTGAAACTGATCACGACCGCCGTGAAGGAACTGCGATACGCCTTTCGCGTCTTCGGGCAATACCCCGAGCCGCACAAGGTGACCATCTTCGGCTCGGCGCGCACGCCGCGGAACCATCCCGACTTCGCCGCCTGCGTCGAGTTCAGCAAGCTCATGGCCGAGGCGGGGTGGATGATCATCACGGGCGCGGGCGGGGGCATCATGGAAGCCGGGCACCAGGGCCCGGGTCGCGAAGCGAGCTTCGGCGTGGCCATCCGCCTGCCCTTCGAGACGACGGCCAACGAGGTCATCGCGGGCGACCAGAAGCTGATTCACTTCCGCTACTTCTTCACGCGCAAGCTCATGTTCATCTCGCAGGCCGAGGCCGTGGCGCTCTTCCCGGGCGGCTTCGGGACGATGGATGAGGCCTTCGAAGTGCTCACGCTGGTGCAGACAGGCAAGGCGTCGATGATTCCCATCGTTCTGTGCGAGGGGGCGGGCGAGACGTATTGGCAGGAATGGGATCACCTGATCCGCAGGGGGCTTGGCTCGCGCGGGTGGATCAGCCCGGAGGACCACAACCTGTACCAGGTCTGCACGACGCCGCAGGAGGCGGTCGACCACATCATCCGGTTTTACCGCAACTACCACTCGTCGCGGTACGTGCGCGACGACCTGGTGATCCGCATGCAGCGCCGGCTGAGCGACCAGGCGGTGGACACGCTCAACACCGAGTTCGCCAAGCTTGTCAAGAGCGGGAAGATGACCCAGCGCGGGCCGCTCGACGTCGAGGACGACCACCTGCACCTTCCCCGGCTGGTCTTCACGCACACGCGGCGCGATTTCGGGACCGTCCGCCGCCTCATCGACCGAATCAACCAGCTCGACGCGGCCGGCTCCCTGTGAAACCCGTCGGCGGCGCGGTCGATAGAGTGGACAGTGAACCATGAGCGCGCCCTCCTCCCCGTCCCCACGCTCGGCGAGCGCTGAATCCTCTGTGCGGGCGGCACGCCGGCGCGTGCGCTCAGCCGCCACCTTCGCGCGCATCAATGCCTGGACCATGCTCATCGGCGCGCTGCTCGCCGCCCTGCTGGGCTTCCTGCATTGGGAGGGGTTTGCGCTCGGCGCAGCGCTCCTGATCTGCACGGCCCTTGAGTTTCGCGGGGCCGCGGGGCTCGACCGGCTCGATCCCGGCGCGCCCGGGCGGCTGGCGGCCAACCAGTTCGGACTCATCACGCTCGCGTGGGCCTACTGCCTGTGGCGCTTCTTCGCGGCACTCTCGGGCACAAACCCGGTGATTCAGCAGGCCTTCGAGATATCGCGCACGGGCGACCCGGAGTATGACGACGCCATGCGATCACTCCTGCCGCTCGCCGCGGGGATCGTCTACGGCGTGGTGGCGCTCAGCGTCACGCTCGTGTGCGGAGTGACGGCGTGGTACTACCTGTCGCGGCGAGGCTGGGTGCGCCAGGCCCGCGCAGGCGCTTGAAACAGTCCGCGCCGCCGCTCCGTCACTTTCACCGTCATCGAAATATTCGACGCCGCCCCCACGGCGCAGCGCCTATAGTCGCCCGCTCCGGAGCCCGGCGAGAGCCATGCGCAGCATCACCGATCTCTTCATCAAGAAGCCCGTCGTGGCGCTGGTGGTCAACCTGATCATTGCGCTCATCGGCTGGCGCGCCGCCACGTCGCTGCCCGTCCAGCAATACCCCAAGATCGAATCGTCGTCGATCATCATCACCACGATCTACATCGGGGCGTCGGCCGAGAGCATCCGCGGGTTCATCACGACGCCGATTGAACGGGCGGTGTCGGCCATCAACGGCATCGACTACGTCGAGTCGCAGAGCCTCCCGGGCGTGAGCCGCGTCACCATCCGCCTGCGTCTGAATCACCCGAGCCCCGAGGCCCTTGCGGAGATTTCGGCGCGCCTCGACCAGGTGCGGTCCGAGCTCCCGCGCGAGGCTGAATCGCCGCAGATCGAGGTGCAGCGGACCGACCGCCCGTACGCGAGCTTCTACATCAGTTTCGTCTCCGACACGCTCGATCCCACGCAGCTCACCGAGTATCTCTCGCGCGTGATCCAGCCCGAACTGGGAACGCTCCCCGGCGTGCAGCGCGCCGGGCTCGAAGGCCCGCGCCTCCTGGCGATGCGGATCTGGCTCAACCCCGACCGCCTCGCGGCACTGGCCATTACGCCGGAAGAAGTGCGGGCGGCGCTGCAGCGCAACAACTACCTCGCCGCCGTGGGCCGCACCAAGGGCCAGACGGTGCAGCTCGACCTGCTCGCCGACACCGACCTGCGCAGCGTGCGCGAGTTTGAGCAACTCATCGTCCGCGAGCGTGACGGGGCGGTGGTGCGGCTGGGCGACCTGGCGCGGATCGAGCTCGGGTCCGAAGAGGCCGAGAGCACGACCAAGAAAAATGACCGCGACGCGACGTTCATCTCGATCTGGCCGCTCCCGGGCGTGAACGAGATCGACGTCGCCGACCGCCTGACCGAGGCGATGGCGCGCCTCGAACCCACGCTCCCCGCGGGCGTGCACATGTCCATGGCCTTTGACGCGACCATGTACATGCGCAACTCGATCCGCGAGATCACCAAGACCCTCGGCGAGACGATCCTCATCGTCGCCGTCGTCGTCTTCCTGTTCATGGGGTCGCTGCGCACGGCCCTGGTTCCGCTCGTGGCGATCCCCATCTCGATCGCGGGGGCCGCGGCGTTCATGATCCTCCTGGGCTTCTCGCTCAACCTGCTCACGATCCTGGCGATCGTGCTCAGCGTCGGGCTGGTCGTCGACGATGCGATCGTCGTGGTCGAAAACGTCGAGCGACACGTGCGCGAAGGCAAGGGACGGATCGAGGCGGCGCTCATCGGCGCCCGCGAGCTCGTCAGCCCCATCATCGCCATGACCATCACGCTCGCGACGGTCTACGCCCCCATCGGCTTCCAGGGCGGGCTGACGGGCGTGCTGTTCAAGGAGTTCGCGTTCACGCTCGCGTCGGCCGTGGTGATCTCGGGCGTCGTCGCCGTCACGCTCTCGCCCATCATGTCGGCCAAGCTCGTCGCCGAGGGCGGGCGGCAGAGCTTCCTCACGCGATGGGTGAACCGGCGCTTCGACCAGGTGAAGCGTCTGTATTCATGGGTGCTCGATTTCACGCTCTCGGTTCGCCCGGCGATCATCACGGGCGGCGTGCTCATCATCGTGCTGGCGATCCCCTTCTCAATGTTCTCCAAGCGCGAGCTCGCGCCGGTCGAAGACCAGGGCTTCATCTTCGCGTTCATCGAGGCCGCTCCCAACTCGGCCCTCCCCTACACCGAGAAGTACGGCAAGCAGATCTCCGACACGCTCATGAGCTTCCCCGAGGCCAAGTTCGTGTTCGAGCTCCTCAGCCCCGCGGGCGGCTTCGGCGGCATGATCACCAAGGACTGGAAGGAGCGCGACCGCACCACGATGCAGCTCCAGGCCGAGGCGTTCCCGCGCCTCGCGGCCATTCCGGGCGTGCGCGTCATCCCCATCACGCCCGCCTCGCTGCCCGGCGCCGGGCAGTTCGACGTCGAGCTCATCATCGCTTCGTTCGACCCGCCCGAGCAGATGGCGCGGATCGCCGACCAGGTCGTCGGCAGGGCCTTTGAGCTCGGCATGTTCATGTACGCCGACAGTGATCTCAAGCTCGACATGCCGCAGGTCCGCGTGATGGTCGATCGCGACAAGGTCGCCGACCTCGGGCTCGACCTCGCCAGCGCCGGCTCGGAAATGGCGGTCTACCTCGCGGGCGGGTACACCAACCGCTTCAACTACGAAGGCCGCTCGTACAAGGTCATCCCGCAGATCGACCGGCGCTTCCAGGGCGGGCCCGAGACGCTGCTCGATCTCAAGGTCTCAGGCCGCAACGACGAGATGATCCCGGTCTCCACGTTCGCTTCGCTGCAGCGCGAAGTCGGTCCGCGGACGCTCAACCGGTTCCAGCAGAAGAACTCGGTGAAGATCAGCGGGGCGATCGTGCCGGGCGTCACCAAGACGCAGGCGCTCGACGCGCTCGAGGCCGCCGCCCGCGCCGTTCTTCCGACGGGCTACTCGATCGATTACGCGGGCGAGTCGCGGCAGATTCGCACCGAAGGAACCAAGCTCCAGGTCACGCTTGCCTTCGCCGTCGTGCTCATCTACCTCGTGCTCGCGGCCCAGTTCGGGAGCTTCCGCGACCCGCTCGTGGTGCTCCTCGGGTCGGTGCCGCTGGCGCTCTCGGGCGCGCTCGCGTTCACGTTCCTCGACTTCACGACCATCAACATCTACTCGCAGGTGGGGCTGATCACGCTCGTGGGGCTCGTGGCGAAGAACGGGATCCTGATGGTCGAATGGGCGAATCACCTGCAGCGCGAGGGGCACTCGAAGCTGGAGGCGATCCGCGAGGCGTCGGTGACGCGTCTGCGGCCGATCCTCATGACCTCGGTCGCGACCGTCTGCGGACACTTGCCGCTGGTCTTTGTCACCGGTCCGGGCGCCGAGGCGCGCAACAGCATCGGCATCATGCTCGTCACGGGCATGCTCATCGGCACGTTCTTCACGCTCCTCGTCGTGCCGTCGGTCTACATGCTGCTGGCGGGCCGGCACACCAAGTCGCGGCATGACGAAGATCATCCGACCGCGGCGCCCGTCTCGGCCGCGATGCCCGCGCACCCGCCGACAACCCCCGCTCGTCAACCGATGGCGCGCGAGATGACCCGCGCCTGAACCGCCCGGAGCGCGGTCATCGCCGCGGGTGCCGGAACAGGTGTCGCGCGTGATGGCCGGGCCGGTACGAATGGCCCCCGCGTCCCTCGGGCTCGAAGAACACGACGATCTCGCCGAACGAGCGCGTCTGGAGCGTGGCGCTTCGGCGATTCGCCAGCGAAGGCGCCGCCGGTGCGGGCCACTCGTCTCCCGCGGTGATCGGCTCATGGCTCGCGATGCTCATCTCGCCGTCGCGACGCGCGTACTCGAACCCGTCATAGCCCAGGTCGCCCGCGGCGAGATCTCCCGGCAAGAACAGGGCCGCGCCCGGTGCGCCGGCCCGCGGCGCCTCGGCAACGCGCGGCGAGACGGCACACCCCGACGCGATCAGCGCCGACGCTCCAAGCAGGCAAAGTCCCACGCACGCGGCCGGTCTTCGCATGTCTCACTCCCCAGGAAGCCACTGAGAGTGTGCCACGGGTTCGGGGCGAAGGCGAGGTCAAAGCCACCAACGCACGCGGATGCCCGCGAGCCCGCATCCAGGCCGCAGGATATCGGTCGGTTGACACGGTTGTTCGGCGTGCGGTCAGGTCCGCTCCGGCGGATCAGGCTTCCGCCGGCTGCTTGCCCATCACCGCCTCGAGCTGCGCGACGCGCTCGACGATGGCGCTGTTGAACCCGGCGTCATGGAAGCCCTTCCCGTTGCGGATCGCCGAGCGGATCGTCTTGGCGACCGATGAGCCGTGCGAAATGACGCACACGCCGTTGACGCCCAGGAGCGGCGCGCCGCCGTATTCGTGGTAGTCCATCTTCTTCATGAGCGTCTTGAAGGTGGGTTCGAGCGTACCGATGGCATCGGGCGCCGAGGTGAGGATCTCGTGGAAGATGGCTTCGACGATGGCCTTGGCCATGCCCTCGATCATCTTGAGGAGCGCGTTGCCGATGAACCCGTCGGTGACGACCACGTCGCATCCGCCGTTGAACACTTCGCGTCCTTCGACATACCCGACGTAATTCAGCCCGGGCGTGGCGCGGAGCAGCTCGGCCGACTGGCGGATGAGCTCCGTGCCCTTGCCCTCTTCCGCGCCGATGTTGATCACCGCGACCCGCGGCGACTGGATATGGTGCACGTGCCGCGCCATCGCGTCGGCCATGATGCCGTATTGCCACAGATGCGTTGACCGCGGCTCCGGGTTGCCGCCCACGTCGCACATCACCACCGGCCCGTGAAACGTCGGGATCGTGACGGCGATCCCCGGCCTGTGCACGCCCGGGAGACGCCGCATGTGCATCGTCGCCGCCGCGACGCACGCGCCCGTGTTCCCCGCCGAGAGCACCACGTCGCAGCGTTTCTCGGCCTTGTGCGAACCGAGCAGCGCCATCTGCACGATGGACGAGTCCTTCTTGCCGCGCACCGCGTCGACCGGGGACTCCTCCATCCCGATGACCTGCGTGCAATGGTGAATCTGCACGCGCGGATCGTTCACGCCGCGCTCGCGCAGCACGTCCTCGATCAGCTCGCGCGGCCCGACCAGCACCAGCTCATCGCGAGCATCGAGCACTTCCAGACCCTGAATGCACCCGTTCAGGATCGCGTCGGGCGCGTGATCGCCCCCCATGACGTCAACGGCGATGCGCATGTCGCGGTGTTCCCTTCGGGACCGAACCACTTCCGTGCCCGCCCGGAAACCCAGGCCCGGCATCACTCCACGCTCGCGGCCCTCCGGCCTTCCCGGCGCCCCTGAGCCCGCGTCCCACCGTCCGCGCTCAGACGTTGTCCGTCCCGATCTTGAGCTTCGGCACGCTGATCTTCAGGCCCGGACGCACATAGCCCGAGTCCTTCGACACCCGGTGATGCAGCTTCGGCATCCCGCTGATCGGGCAGACCGTCGGCACGATCGGCGTGAGCGCGTGGTGGTTTCGACGACGACGGGTGCGCCCGTATGAGATTCTTTGTGGAGGGAGCATGGCTGGGTCCTTGGCACCGCTACGGGACATCCCCGTACGCGAGCCGAAACGATACGAAGCACGCCGGGTTGGGTCAAATTCCGAGCCGGTTTCCCGTGGCCCGCGAATCCCGCCCCGCAGGTGCTCGATTTCGCTTCGCGGTCTCGCCCGCACGCCCCGCTTGCACGCCGTATCCTGCCCTTCATGAGCACCCTGTTGATCGCCGGCGGCCGCGTGATGGACCCCGCTTCGGGATTTGACCGCGACGCCGACGTGGGAATTCAGGAAGGCCGGATCGTCGCCATCGCGCCGAAACTGCCCCGAAAGGGCGTCGACCGCGTGATCGACGCCGACGGCTGCTACGTCGTCCCGGGCCTCATCGATCCGCACGTCCACCTGCGCGAGCCGGGCAACGAGCGCGCCGAAACCATCGCCACCGGCACCGCCGCGGCCGTCGCCGGAGGCTTCACCACCGTCTGCTGCATGCCCAACACCAGCCCCGCGATCGACAACGACTCGATCGTCGAAGCGGTGCTCGACCGCGCCGCCAAGACCGCGCAGTGCCGGGCCTATCCCATCGGGGCCATCACCAAGGGCCGCGCGGGCGCCGAACTCGCCGAGGTGCAGCTCATGGCCCGCGCGGGCGTCGTCGGGTTCTCCGACGACGGCGACTGCGTCGAGTCCGCGGGCATGATGTCCCGCGCTCTCACCACCATCAGGATCACCGGCCTGGCGCTCATGCAGCACTGCCAGGACGCGACGCTCACCCGCGGCGGGGTCATGCACGCGGGCGACATCGCCGTGCGCCTCGGCCTCGGAGGCTGGCCGCGCGTCGCCGAGGAAGTCATCATCGAGCGCGACGTCCGTCTCAATCGGCACATCGCCTGCCCGTATCACGCCCAGCACCTCTCCTCGAGCGGCTCGGTCAACATCATCCGCCGCGCCCGCAAGGACGGCCTCCCCGTCACCGCCGAAGTCACCCCGCACCACCTGATCCTTACGCACGATGCGATCCTCGAGAACGGCGGGTACGACACCAACGCCAAGATGAACCCCCCGCTCCGCGAGCAGAGCGACATCAACGCCCTCAAGGACGGCATCGCCGACGGCACCATCACGATCCTCGGCACCGATCACGCGCCCCATCCGATGGGCGACAAGGAGCTCGAGTTCGACGCCGCGGCGTTCGGGATCGTCGGCCTCGAAACGGCGCTGGCGCTCTACATCGAATCCCTCGTCGCGCCCGGCGTCATCGACTGGATGCGCCTCATCGAGATGATGACGATCGCGCCCGCGCGCCTCTGCCGGCTCGATGGCCTCGGGCTGGGACGCCTGGCGGTCGATGGACCCGCCGATGTCACCGTGATCGACCCGGGCCAGTCGTGGACGATCACGCGCGACGCGCTCGCCGGCCGCTCGCGCAACACGCCGTTCCTGGGCCGGAAGGTCAAGGGCCGGGCCTCGGCCGTCGTGGTCGCCGGCGCCGTGCGCATGGACCGCCGGCGCAGCGAGGTGCCCGTGAGCCAGCCGCAGCTCAAGCTGCGCGTCGGGCCGGTGACGAGCGTGCGCTGACATGACCGACCCGTGCTGCCGATCCTGAGAACCATCGCGGAGTTCGAAGCCTGGCGCGCCGCCCGTTCGAGCGTGCTCGTCCCGACGATGGGCGCTCTCCACGCCGGGCACGCCGCCCTCATCCGCCGCGCCGCGCGCGAGGCCCGCCAGCGCGGGCTCCACGCCGGCTGTCTCGTCTGGATCTTCGTCAACCCGACGCAGTTCAACAGCCCCGGCGACCTGGCGCGCTACCCGCGCACGCTCGACCAAGATGCACGCCTCTGCCGCGAGGCCGGCGCCTCGGCCATCTTCGCTCCCAGCGCCGATCTCGTCTATCCGCCCGGCACGACCATCCCCACGCCGCCCCTGCCCGGCGTGGCCACCCAGCCGCGACTCGAAGACGCCTTCCGCCCCGGTCACTTCGCCGGCGTCTGCCAGGTCGTCAAGCGGATGTTCGACCTGTGCCGGCCCCAGGCCGCGATCTTCGGCGAGAAAGACTGGCAGCAGCTCGCCGTCGTCCTTGCGATGGTCCGGCAGGAACGCCTCGGCGTCGAGATCATCCCCGAGCCCACCGTGCGCGAGGCCGATGGACTCGCCATGAGCAGCCGAAACGTCTTTCTGAACGCCGCGGATCGGGCGCGGGCGCTGGCCATTTCCCGCGCGCTAGGTTCGGCCAGCGCCCTGACGACGGCGCCGGCAGCCGAAGCGCGCATGCGCGAGGTGCTCGCGTCGGCCGCCATCACGCCCGAGTACGCCGTCGTGCGCGACGCGGGCACGCTCGGGCAGCCGATCGATGGCCGCCCGGCGCGGGCGCTCATCGCGGCGATGGTGGGCAGCACGCGCCTCATCGACAACGCCGCGTGGCCGTGAACAGCAAAAACCCCACGGGCCGGCCCGTGGGGTCGTGTGCTTGACGGATTGTCCGCTCGCTTCACTTGATGAACAGCATGTCCCGGTACTTCGGCATGGGCCAGAGGTCGTCGGCGACCTGCGTTTCGAGCGCGTCGCCCGCCGCCCGCAGGTCCGACATCGCCGGCTTCACCTTCCCGCGCAGGTGCCTGGCGTGCTCCATCGGGTCGTCGCCCGCGTGGTGCTCCAGCGCCGACTCGAGCTGCACCATCGCCGCGCGGAACGCGCTCACCAGCGCCACGAACTCCTCGAGCATCTCGCGCTGCTCCTCGCAGTCGACGCCCGCGCCCTGGGTCGAGGTCACCGCGTCGGCGATCCGCTTCTGATGCTTGAGCGCCGCCGGCATGATCAGCGTCCGCGCCATGCTCACCATCGTCTCCGCCTCGATCGTCACCTGCTTCACGTACTTCTCGACGAAGATCACCGCGCGGCTCTCCGTCTCCTCGCGGTTCAGCACGTCGTACTTCGCAAACAGCCCGATCGCCTTCTTCGACCTGATCAGCGGCAGCGCGTCCACGCTGTCGCGCAGGTGCGGAAGGCCGCGCTTCTCCGCCTCCTTGTGCCACGCGGCCGAGTACCCGTCGCCGTTGAAGATCACGCGCTTGTGCTGCTTCACCGTCCTCTTGAGCAGCTCGCCCACGACCCTCTTGAGCTTCTCGGGCGTCGGGCTCTTCCCCACGCCCTTCTCGATCTGCGTCGCCATGTAGTCGATCGACTCGGCGATGATGGTGTTGAGCACCGTGTTGGGCCACGCCGACGCCTGCGATGAGCCGACGGCGCGGAACTCGAACTTGTTCCCCGTGAACGCGAAGGGCGACGTGCGGTTGCGGTCGCCCGTGTCACGCGGCAGCTCCGGGAACGACGGCGCGCCCAGCTCGAGCTTCCCGCCCTTGAGCGTCCGCGTGGGCTTGCCCTTCTCGAGCTGGTCCATGATGTCGGTGAGCATGTCGCCCAGGAAGATCGACATGATCGCCGGGGGTGCCTCGTTCGCGCCGAGCCGGTGGTCGTTGCTCGCCGACGCGATCGACGCGCGGAGCAGGTCGGCGTGCAGGTCGATGGCGCGGATGACCGCCACGCAGTACACGAGGAACTGCATGTTGTTGTGCGTTTCGCTCCGCGGGTCGAGCAGGTTGACGCCCGTGTCGGTCGCCATCGACCAGTTGTTGTGCTTCCCGCTCCCGTTGATCCCCGCGAAGGGCTTCTCGTGAAGGATGCACTGCAGGCCGAAGGTCGGCGCCACGCGCTTGAGCGTCTCCATGAGCATCATCTGGTGATCGCACGCGACATTGGTGAGCTCGAACGTCGGCGCGATCTCATACTGCCCGGGCGCCACCTCGTTGTGCCGCGTCTTCACCGGCACCCCGAGCCGATACAGCTCGCGCTCCGCCTCGGCCATGAACGCCAGCACCCGCGCCGGAATCGCGCCGAAGTAGTGGTCCTCGAGCTGCTGCCCCTTGGGCGGCTTGGCCCCGAAAAGCGTGCGATCGCACGTCAGCAGGTCCGGCCGGTTGTAGTACATGTTCCGGTCAACCAGGAAGTACTCCTGCTCAGGCCCGAGCGTCGTCGCGACCCGCGTCACGCCCGCGTCGTTCCCGAAAATCCGCAAAATCCGCATCGCCTGCTTGCTCAGCGCCTCCACCGACCGCAGCAGCGGCGTCTTCTTGTCCAGCGCCACGCCCGTCCACGAGATGAACCCCGTGGGAATGCACAGCGTCACGTTGTCGCCCGAGCGGTTCAGGAACACGGGCGACGTCGGATCCCACGCCGTGTACCCGCGCGCCTCGAACGTCGTCCGCAACCCGCCCGAGGGAAAGCTCGACGCGTCCGGCTCGCCCTGCACCAGCGCCGATCCGGAGAACTGCGCCAGCGCCCCGCCGCTCCCGTCCGGCGAGATGAATGAGTCGTGCTTCTCCGCCGTCAGCCCCGTCAGGGGCTGGAACCAGTGCGTGTAATGCGTCGCGCCGCGGTCGATGGCCCAGTCCTTCATCGCGGCGGCAATCACGTCGGCCAGCTCCCCGTCGAGCCGCTCGCCGTTCTTCACCGTCCGCATGAACCGCTGGAACGTGTCCTTCGGGAGCCGCTCCCGCATCGTCCGCTCCGAGAACACGTCCTCCCCGAACTGATCCTCATACCGCTCCTGCTGACGCTGCGACTGGCTCGGGGCATGACGCCAGGAGGTCGCAGCGGCAATCGCGTTGGAACGGGAATGGATCAGGCTCATGGGTTCTCCAATGCCGGCTTTCCGGGACCGCGTTGAAACGCTCAACAGCGCGCCCGTGCCGAAGCTGGTCTGCTTGCTCTCACATGCTCAGGCCATCGACTCTGCACGCCGCGGGGTCGGGCGGCGTTTGGGTGTGCGCATCGATCATCACCCGCACGGGAAGGCCCGCGCCGGCGCGTCTCGACAATTCCGAGTCGGGACTGATGAGTATTGCAGCACGCGCGAGAAGGTCAAACTTCCACCGCTGAAAGCGATTTAGTTCCGCGTTCTCCCGCGTTGCTCGGCCTCCGTGGCTCGTTTCGCCTCGGCTTCATTGCGAATCGGCCGCGACTCCGATCGCCCTTCCGGCTTCGACGCCGCCTTCCTTCGCACCGGCGCCTGCTTCGCCTCATCCAGCGCCTTGGCGAGCGCGCGGCGCTCCTCCCCGCTGAGCTTTCCGTCGGCGTCGCCGTCAAACTTCTCGATCATCTCCAGGCGCGACTGCACCACGCGCTCGCGGAGCGCGCTCAGTTCGCTCTCGCTCAGGCGCCCGTCCCCGTCGCCGTCGAGCGTCTTGATGAGCGCCCGGCGTGCCTGCGCGTCGAGCCGCGCCAGCGTGACCTCGAACTCCTTGTCGAAGTCCTTCCACTCCTCGCTGGCCGCACGCCACTCGATCTCGGAGATCCGCCCGTCGCCGTTCACGTCGAGCTTGTGCCGGATCTTCACCAGCCGGGCCTGCCGCGCCCGCTCGCGCTTCACCTGCTCCTCGGGCGAGATGTCGCGCGCGGGCTTCGCGTCCGCCTTCGCGCGGGCCGGGGTCGACGATCGCACGCTCGAGCGCTTCGAGTCCTTCCCGTCGCGCGTCGACTGGCCCGCGGCGTCACCCGCCCCCAGACCCAGGACCATCGCCACCGACCCGATCACGAGCAACTTCGCAGTGTGCATGCAGGGCTCCTCCCCCGCTCAAAGCGGCCGAACCGGCACGCGCCTTCGCGCCTTTCGCCCCTCTTCCGCCTCGTCGCAGCCGCACGCGACGCATGGGAAACCCGGGCACGTCCGAGTACCTGCTCGTTGCCTCACTCGCCTTCAAATCGCTCGCGCGCGCGGCGCTTGGCCGCCGCCAGCCCGCCCTCGGGCGAAGGCTCATCCCGCGTCGGCGCCGGGGGCTCTCGCTTTTCCGCACCGGGCTGAATCGACGTGTCCCGCGCCGACTGCTTCGCGCGTGCCGCCCGCTCGCGCCGGCGTTCGAGCACGATCCGCCGCGCGTCGTCGGTCGAGAGCTGCGCCGACGGCACGGGAGCCTCGCGCGCCGCCAGCGCCTCGCCCACGCGACGGAGCTGACCCGCCGCCGTCGCCGCCCGCGCGCCGCGATCCCGCACCATCCGCTCGGCGTGCCGGCGCAGCCCCTCCCCAAACCGCGTGCTCAACAGCCGATCCCACGCCAGCCGTCGCACCGCGACATCCACCACCGCCAGCACGAGCGCCCACGGCAACAGGAACGGCCACAGCGGCGTGCGCGCCTCGCGCGCCTGCGTCTGCGATCGATCAAACAGCCGCGCTCCCGCCGGATCGCTCCAGTCCAGGACTCGCCCGCCCGTCAGCCGCGCCACCTGCTCCAGCAGCCCCCGGTCCGATCTCAGCGTGCGATACTCCAGCCCCGCCGGTTTCGTCACCCCGCCCACCACCGGCGCCAGCGGGCGCTCCCCCGCCCGCGGCGACACCGTCACCACATACCCGCCCGGCTCGCTCACGCGCACCGACCCCTCATACGCCCCCGGTGCGACTTGCGACAGCGTCACGTCGATCCGATCCCCCCGCGGCGAGTACACGCCCGCCGGCACCGACAGCCCATCCATCGGCCGCCCGGCGTCGTCGCTCGCGTCCAGCCGCACGCGCAGCTCATCGCCTTCGACTTCCGCCGAGAGCTCCGCCGTGCGCTGCGCCGTCGGGCGCGATATCTGCCGCACGATCCGCGTCCACAGCGCGCGATACCCGGGCCACCCCAGCCAGGCCGACGCCCACCGGTCGTGCGCGTCGGAGGTGAACGCCGCCACCTGCCCCAGCCCCGCCTGCCAGCTCGCCAGCACCGGCTCGCCCGTCGAGGTCGAAAGCACCAGCACCGCCGTCGGCTCATCGCGCGCCTGCGTGAGCGCGATCCCCCCCAGCGCCGGCATCGCGCCCGATTGCCCGGATATCACCCCGTCCAGCAGCGGCGAAGTCGCATCAATCACGATCGGCGTGAACGGCTCCTCGCGCACCAGGGGCGTCCGCACCACCCGCACCGCCCGCAGGAACACCCGCGGCAACACGTTCGGATCCACCACCCGGTAGTACCGCCCGCCCGCCGCGTCCGCCATCGCCGCCAGCCCCTCCGTATCCGCTCCATCGCCCACGGCGATCGTCGTGAGCTTGATCCCGTCCGCCGCGAGCGCGCGACCCAGACCCGCCAGCCGCGACTTGCCCTGCGATACGCCGTCGGTGAGCGCGATCACGTGCTTGATCTTCGCGTCGACCGCCTTGAGCTGCCGATGCGCCTCGACGATCGCCGGGGGCATGTTCGTCCCCCCGTCGGGCCGGATGCCCATGATCTTCTCCGCCGTCGCCTTCGAGTCGGTGTTCCGCGACAGCGGCACGACGACCTGCATCGCGTTGTCGAACTTGATGACGCCGACAAGGTCCGTCTTGTCCAGCGAGCGCACCGCCAGCGCCGCGCCCTCGTTCGCCACGTCCTGCTGCGAGCGCGACGAGCCCATCACCCGGAACCCCATCGAGCCCGAGCAGTCGAGCACGATCACCACCGCCGTCGCCGGCACCACCAGCCGCTCCGGCAGATCGAGCTTCACCGGCAGGATCGGCTCGAGGATCGACCCGCGATACCCGCCCGCGGCAAACGAATCCGGCCCGCCGATCATCACCAGCCCCCCGCCGAGCTCGGTGACATACCGCTTGAGCCGCTCCTGCCCCGCTTCGCCGAGCGTGTCCGCCGCGACGTTCTGAAGCACGACCAGGTCGAACTCCTGCAGGCGGAGCATGTCGACCGGCAGACCCTCCGGCGCGACCATCTGCGCCTCGATGCCCTCACCGCGCAGCGTGCGGAGCAGGGTCGAGCCTTCGCCGCGCGGGTCGCCGCGCCCGACGCCGTCGACGATGAGCACCGCGCCGCGCCCGGGCGTGACGGTGATGGCCTCGCCCGAGTTGTTGGCCGAGATCGTGTCGCCGCCGGCTTCGCCCGCCTCGGGCTCGAAGACCGCGCGGAAGCGGTGCACGCGCGACCCGCTGAGCGTCACCGGCGCCGCGATCGAGTTCATCCCCGCGGCCAGCTCGACGCCCAGCCCGGCGCCCGCCCCTCGTCCGAGATCGACCTCGCGCTCCTCGTGATACAGGCGCAGCGTGCCCCGCGCCGCCCCCGTCGAGCGGATCGCCACCCGCACCGTGATCGCCGCGTCGGCGGGTGCGCGCGTCGGTGCGTCAACCGTCTCAACGCTCACCTCGCGCGCCACGTCGTACTCGATCGGGAGCACGTCGATCGCGACGCGCTCGGGCCCGCGAACCAGGCGGTCGACGCCCTCGGCGCTCCCCGCGGCCGCGTCGCCCGCGGACCCGCCCGCCGCCTCACGCGACGCCGCCAGCGCGTCCCCCCGCGTGGGCACGCCGTCGGAAAACAGCACCGCGCGCCGCGCCGCGTCGGGCGGAAACGCCGTGAGCGCCAGGCGGATCGCCGCCGCCAGGTCCGTCCCGTCGCTCGGCTCCTTCTCGAGCGCGCGGTCAAACCACGCCTCGACCCGCTCGCCCTCTTCGCGCGCGGGCGGCCTCGGCGTCGCCACCACCGCCGAGCGCCCGTCGAACGCGATCATCCCGAGCAGATCCTCGGGCCCCCGCGTCGCCGTGGCGGTCGCCAGCCAGCGCCGCGCCGCGTCCAGTGTCGGCCCATCGCCCTTTCCCCCCGCAAAGCCCCGCACCGATCCCGATACATCCACGATCGCCAGCACCGCCAGCCGCGCCGTCGTCCGCACCGACGACGCGCCCGCGAGCATCGCCACGATCGCCAGCACCAGCGCCGCGCGAACGAGCACCGCCGTCCATCGGCGCAGCAGGCTCATGGTCACGCACCAGCGCAGCAGCGCCGCGCTCATCGGGATGAGCACGATCAGCAGCCAGAGCCACTCGGGTTGATCGAACCGGATCTGCATGTCCTGCCGCATCATTCGGCGCGCCGTCCGCGCGGTCCAAGCCTCTCCCTCGCGCCCCCGGGCCTACTTCGACGCCGGTCCGCCCGATGGCGCGCTCGGCCCCGGCGCCCCCGCCGGCGAAACGCCCAGCTCCTCCGGCGCGCGCCGGAAAAACTCTCGAATCAACCGATCAAACCGCCGCGGCACCAGCCGATCATCCACCGCGCGCTGCGCCGCCCGCGCCGCCTCGCGAAGCTCCGCCCGCACCGCCTCCGGCGCCGGCCCCTCGCCCGCGCGACCCGTCCCCCGCGCGCCCGACAGCCACTCCGCAATCACCCGGTCCGGCGCGCCTCCCGGCCGATCCCCCGCCCGCGCATCCACCGTCTCCGTCGCTCGCTTCGCCCCAGGCTCGACGCGCTCTCCGTCCCGCGCCGTCGCGCCGCGACCCGCCTCCGAGCCCGCTCCCGCGCCGCCGCTCCCCTCGGCCCGGCGTTCCCGATCAACCGGCGCGCCGCCCATCGGCGACCCCGGCTCGCGCTCCGTCGACTCGCCCATCGTGCCGCCTTCGTCGCCCGTCGGCCGCCCCTCGCGCGCCAGCTCCCGCGCCAGCTTCGCCGCCCGCTCGCGCTGCTCCGCGCTCGCCCCGTCCCACCACTCCCGCGCCATCTTCCGCATCCGCTCCGCCTGCGCCTCATCACGCTTCGCCCCACGCTGCTGCTCCGCGATCTCGCGCAACTGCTTCGCCAGCCGTTCCATCCCGCGCTCGTCGCCCGGCAACTCCGGCATCCGTCCCGGACGCTCCTCCGGCATTCCGGTTGGGTCCGGCCGCGCGCCCGGCGCTCCCTCGGCTCCCGGCGTCGGCGCCCGCTCGCCGCCCGGCTTCTCGCCAGCGCCCGGCGCTTCCCCCGGCGTCGGCGACTTCACCGGTTCGCGGCCCGATCGTTCGCCGGCGCTCGGCGCTCCGTCCGGCGCTGGCGCGCCCTCCGGCTGCACGCCCGGCCGCGGCCCCTCCCCGGGTTGCCGCTGCTGTTCGACCCCGGGGCGCGACTCAGGTCTCTCGCCAGGCTGCCCAGGTCGATCAGGCTGACTCGGCTGACCCGACGGCGGCGCCTGACCCGGCTTCGACGGCTGTGTTCGCGGCGTCGACTGCGGTGTCTGCCCGGGCTGTGGCCGCTCGCTCGGCGGACTTGGCTGAGTCTGTCCACCCGGCGGCGACTGATCCGGCCGCGCCCCGGCCGCGTCGGGAGCACCTCTCTGCGTCTTCTGCTCCCCCGGCTTCACCTGCTCGCCGGGCTTCGGCTCTTCACGCGGCTTCGCCTGCTCACCCGGCTTCGCCTCGCGTCGCTCGCCCGCACTCGCTTCACGCGGGCCCTCCGTCGACTCCTTCGTCTCCTTCGCCTCGCCCGGCGTGCCCTTCGCTTCGTTCCCCGTGGGCGCGGGCTCCGGCTTCGCGCCGCTCGCAGGCGCCCGCGGCGAATCGCTCGGAGCTGTTCTTGCCGGCGCGCCCGTCGGCCGCGTTGACGACGGCTTCTGCGCGCCGCGCTCACCCTGCTCGCCGCCGTCGCTTGGCTCGCGCTGCTCGCCCGAAGTCTGACTCGTGCCGCCCGGCTCGCGCTTCGATTCGCCCGGCCGCGGCGTCTCACCCGGCTTCTTCCCCGTGTTCTCCCCCGGCGTCTCCCGAAGTTCTTCCGCCGCCTGCTCCAGCGCCTTCTTCAACTCCTCCGCGCGCCGCTCAGCATCGCGCTTCGTTTCGTTCCGCTTCCGCTCCTCGCGCACCTGCCGCGACAGTTCCGCCGCCCGCGATTCCTCCACGCCCGCCTGCCGCAACTCCTCGTTCAGCGCCCGCTCATCCGCCCCGCGCGCCGCTTCCTCGGCCCGCGCCTCCGGAACGCCACCTTCGCGGAGCGCCTCCTTCGCCGCCCGCGCCGCTTCATCCGTCGGAGTCTCGTCCGCGGCGCTCGCTTCACTCGCGCCGCCGGGCTGACCGTCCGCTGCCGCCGGCACGCCCGGGTCTGCCGCACGCGGCTCCTTCGCCTCGGCGCGTCGCGCGCCCGGCTCCGTCTGCTCCAACCCGCGCGCCAGCGCCTCCAGCTCCTCCGCCAGGCGCTGCCGATCCGCCGCCGGCATCGCCTTCATCTGCTCGAGCGCCCGCTCGACGGCGTCCGCGGCTCCCGCAAAATCTCCGTCCGCCATCGTCTGCGTGAGTTCGTCCGCTTCGGCGCGCTCCGCGCCGCCCGCGCCCGCGTTCGCGCGCGCAGTGGCCGCCTCCCGCGTCGCCCGCGCCACCCGGTCCCGCAGCGCCCGCGCTTCGTCCCGCTGCCGCACGGCACGCTCCTCGGCCTCATCCGCCGCGCGCTCCAGCGTCGACGCCACTTCCGCCGCCGCCCGCGCCGGATCGGCCTCGCCGCGCTCCACGCTCTTTTGAATCTCATCCAGCGACCGCAGGTCCGCCGCCGTTGCTTCGGCGCCTCCGGTCGGCGCCGTCTCCCGCAGCGCCGGAGCGAGTTCCTGCCGGAGCTGCTCGATCCGATCCACCGCGGCTCGCCGTTCCGCCGAAGCCCGCGCGATCGTCTCCCGCGCCGCGCCCGAGCGCCACCACGGCCCCGCGGGCAGGTACACCCCCAGCAGCGCCGCCGCCGCGATCGCCGCGGGCCACGCGCCCCAGCGCCACCCCGCGCGCACGCCCACCACCTGCTCCGGGCGCACGCTCCCCGCCGCACGCTCCGCATCCGCCAGCGCCAGCGCCACAAACGCCTCGTCCTGCCGCTGCGGCGCTCGCGCGTTCCAGTCCGCGGCATTCGCCAGCCGCCCGCGCAGGTCCAGCGCCGTGTCAAGCTCGCGCGCCGCGTCCAGGTTCGTCGGCCGATGCGCCAGCGCCCGCGCCAGCCCATACACCACGCCCGCCAGCGGCAACGCCACGAGCGCCGGAATCCATCCCGCGTTCAGCCCCACGCCCTTCGCCGCGATCACCGCGACGCCCGCCCCCGCCGCGCCCACCAGCGCCCACTGCCCGACGTGCTCGAGCATCATGGCCGCCAGCCGGCGCCGCCGCGCCCGCGCCACCACCGCCCTGGCTCGCACCAGCGTCGTCACGCCCAATGGTACGTTCCCGCGCCGACGCCGGATCGGTTCGTCAGGCGCCCAGGCGTCCCGCCCGCGCGAAAAAAACCTCAAAAATCGCGTCGGCAGAAGATCAGGCACGCCACGCCCAGCACCGCCGCCTCAAACCCCAGCGATGTCCCCACCACCCACAACTCCGTCCGCCGGCGCAGCTCCGCCTGCAGCTCACGCTCGATCGCCCGCTCGGCCACGCGCACCGCGCCGATGGGTCGCCCTCGCGGCCGCCGCACGCGATTCGCCGCCTCCTGCTCCGCCCGGTCGCGCACGCCCTCAAGCTCATCGCCCGTCAGCAGCCAGCGCCCCAGCAGGTCCGAGGTCTCCGTCGTCTTGGGCAAGATGGTCTTGATCGTCAGCGCGATCGTGTGATACCGCTCCTGCGTGCGCAGCTCCTCTTCAACAAGCGTCTTCTTCGCTTCCAGGTCGGCCAGTTCCGTCTCGATCCTCTTCACCGCCGCCTTCCGCTGCTCCTGCGCGTCGAGCAGCGCGTCCATTCCGCTCCACGCCGGCGCCTCCGGCTCACCCTCGACCGCGGGCTTCTTCGGCTCCGCGGCCGCGACCTCGCCCGCGGCGTCCGGCGCGCTCGCCTCCCCTTCCTCCGCCGCCCTCCGCGCCGCCTCCAGCTCGCCGCGCTTCGTCTCGATCTCCGTCACGTGTGCCGCCACGCCCAGCCGGTTCGCCGTCACCGACTGCAGCAGGAACCCCGTCTCCACCCCGTGGATCGCCACGATGAGGATCCACACGATCCCCGTCGCCAGCAGCGCCGTGATCGGCGAGCGCGTGAGCAGCCCCACGAGCGCCGAAAGCGCATAGAGATAACTGAAGAACACCACCACGATCGGCACGCTCCAGAACAGGCTCAGCTCCCACGCGCCGCCGCGGATCCCGATGACCAGGAAGCTCAGCACCGAAAAGACCGCCACCTGCAGCGTCACAAAGAGCACGCCCGTGAGGTACTTGGTCAGGAACAGCCGCGCCCGCCCGACCGGCTTCGAGAGCGAGAGCTCGATCGACCCCGACGACACGAAGTCGGGAATGATGCTCGCCGTCGAGATGAGCGCCAGGATCGTCGCCGCCCACGTGAGCCAGATCGAGTACCCGAACGTGTAGAACACGAGCTTGTGGAACGCCGCCGGCTCGACCACCGTGCTGTTGAAGATCGGGAACGGGAACTCGAACCACAGGAGCGTCACGCCCTTTTCCGAGATGCCCAGCGACGCCTGCGCCGCGACCACGAGCACCGAGATCCCCAGCGTCACCCAGAAGAGCTTGCGCGCGTTGAGCTCGCGATACGCGTCGACGATCATCGCCCACGTCTGGATCACGTCGCGCTCCTCTGCTTCGGCTCCGCCGGCGCCGCCCCGGGCTCCAGCGCCGCCCCGCTCACCGGGTCGACCACCGCGCGCATGAACAGATCCTCCAGCGTCGGCCGCACCGGCCGCGCCGACCGCAGCACCAGCCCCGCCCGCCGCACCGCGTCGATCACCTCCTGCACCGCCCCGGCATCATCCGTCCCCACGCGGATCATCCCGCGTCCGATCTCCACCCGCTCGCCCCCGGGCATCACCCCGATCCGCACCGCCCGGTTCGGCTCCGCCGGCTCCCACGCCCGCTCGGGCAGCCCGCTTTCCTCCCGAACGTTCACGAGCCCGCGCAGCGCCGCGATCACGGTCTCGTCTTCCAAAGGGCCGCCCGCCGCACCGTGGCCCGCACCCGCCCCGCCCGTCCCGGCGCGCATCGTTTCGATCTCGTACCGCCGCCCATACGCCGTGAGCTCGCCCAGCGTCCCCTGCGACGTCACCGCCCCCTGCACCATGATCGCCACGCGGTCGCACACCATCTCCAGCTCGCTGAGCAAATGCGAGTTGAGAAACACCGTCTTGCCGCGCCGCCGCTGCTCGATCAGGATCGCCCGGATATCGCGCCGCCCCACGGGGTCGACCCCGTCGGTCGGCTCATCGAGCAGCACGAGGTCCGGATCGTTCATGAGCGCCTGCGCGATCCCCACGCGCTGCCGCATCCCCTTGCTGTACCCGCCCACGCGCCGGTCCTGCCAGCGCGAAAGCCCCACCAGGTCCATGAGCTCGCCCGAGCGCTGCCGGCGCACGTTCCGCGTGATCCCGTTCATCGCCGCCGAGAACTCCAGCACCTGCCGCCCCGTCAGGTATTCCGGGAACCGATGGTGCTCCGGCAGATACCCGACGCGCGACAGCGCCCCCTTGTCGCCCACCGGCCGCCCCAGCATCGTCCCCGTGCACCGCGTCGGCGAGATCACCGTCATCAGGATCTTGACCAGCGTGCTCTTCCCCGCGCCGTTCGGCCCCAGCAGTCCGAACACTTCGCCCGCGTGCACCTGCATCGACACGCCCCGCAGCGCCCGCACCCGTCCCCGGTACGTCTTCGCCACGTCATGGAGATCGATCACTCCGCTCATGCGCCGCTCAATGCACGCCCTCGGCCGCCAGCCACCGCTCCGCGTCCAGCGCCGCCTGACACCCCATCCCCGCCGCCGTCACCGCCTGCCGATACTCCGCGTCCGCGAGGTCCCCCGCCGCGAACACCCCGGGAATGTTCGTCACGCTCTTCCGCGTCCGCAAGCGCACATACCCCTTGTCATCCAGCTCAACCCCCGACCCCGCAAGAAACTTCGTCGCCGGCGTATGCCCGATCGCGATAAACAGCCCCTTGCACGCCAGCCGGCTGCGCTCCTTGGTCACCGTGTCCTCGAGCTCCACGCTCTCGATCGACTTCTCGCCCTTGACGTCGATCACCACCTTGTTCCACATCACCCTGGCGTTGGGGCGCGAGAGGAACCGCTCCTGCATGATCTTGCTCGCGCGGAGCGAGTCGCGCCGGTGAATCACGATCACCTCGCGCCCGAACTTGGTCAGATACGTCGCTTCCTCCATCGCCGTGTCGCCCCCGCCGACCACCGCGAGCACCTGGTCGCGGAACGCCGGGAGCGCCCCGTCGCACACGGCACACGCCGACACGCCCCCGCCCGCGCGCGCCAGCCGCATCTCGTTCTCCAGCCCGATCCAGTTCGCCACCGCCCCCGTCGCGATGATCACGCTCTGCGCCCGCACGCTCCCCGTCGCGTTCACCCCGTCGTTGCTCGTCGTAAGCGTGAACGGGCGCTTCGAGAAATCGCACCGCATCACGTCCTCGCCCACCACCTTCGTCCCGAAGCGCTCCGCCTGCGCCTGGAACTCCTCCATCATCTTCGGCCCGCTCACCCCGTGCCGAAACCCCGGGTAGTTCTCCACTTCCGTCGTGAGCATGAGCTGCCCGCCCGGCAGCACCGGCCCCGGGTCCTGCTTCGGCACGCCCGCGTACACCACCGGTTCGAGCTGGGCTCGCGCGGCATAGATCGCCGCCGTCCACCCCGCCGGCCCCGACCCGATGATCACCACTCGATGCGCGCTGCTCATGCCCAACCTACCCCTTCGAGGCTGCCCGGGTTCGCTCACTTCAGCGCGCCGGTCGTCACCAGATTCTCTCGCACCAGGCTCATCACCGGCGGCCAGATCAGGTAGTCGCCCTTGTCGTCCTCCACCATCTGCGTCGCCCGGCTGCACCCCTGCTGCGCCCCGTCCGGTCCCACCGAATAGATCACAAAGTGCGACGCATCCAGGCTCTTGGTGAAGCTCGGGAAGTTGTTCGCCGGGAACACCGTCACGTCATGCTTCGTCACCGGGTTGATCGGATCGCGCACCGCGTCGCGCACCGGGACGAAGAACCAGAAATCCCTCGGCGGCTTCGCCGCACTGAACGGATCCGGATCGAGCTTCGGCGCATACGCCGGTGCCACCGACCCCAGCGTCCGCGGATAGTTCTGCTGCCCCAGGTAATACGCCTGCATCGCCAGCGCCATCCGCGTCCCGTTCAGCTCGATCTGCAGCCGATGCCGCTGCTCGAACAGCGGGCCCATGTCCCCCACGATGAGCTGGATGATCGCAAACCGCACCTTGTCCATCTTCTGAAAGTCGCTCCGCAGACGGTGCAGCGGGTCCAGCGGCGGAAGCTTCCAGCGCAGCACCCAGTCTCCCTGGACATGCCCGAGCTTCTCGCTCGTCTCGAGCTGGTTGCCCGCGAGCTTCGACAGGCTGTCCCACCGCGCCGTCTCGCTGAACAGGCGCATCGCGCGACCCTTCGCCGTCACCTCGCCCAGGATCTTCGCGTAGATCGCCGTGTCCGCGTCGCCGCGGCGCTTGAACACCGTCGCAATGAGCTGCTCCGCCGCAATCCGGTTGCCCTCGGGAAACGTGATCCGGTCCACTTCCAGGATCCCCGATCGGTCCTTCAGCCGGTCCGTGATCACCTCGCGCACGATGTACTCCGCCGTGAGCAGCGGCTTCTCCAGCCGCGAGTCCACGTACGCCACGTCGCGCATCCGCTCGATCGCCAGCGTCGTCGCCTTCAGCCCCCACGTCACTTCCGCGAAAAACGCCCGGTCGCACATGCTCCGTGAGAAGTGCGCCCAGCGCCACAACAGCTCGAGCGCCTTGTCCGGCTGCCCCGCCGATTGCAGACGCGTCGCCTCCACATGCACCAGGCACTCCGCCCGGTCCAGCATCGGCAGATACAGGTGCTTGGCCCGTCCCAGCAGCGGCGGGTCGCCCAGGTCCGTGTACGCTCGCGCCGCGATGATCTCCGGCTCCACGCCCCCGACGCCGTACGGCTGCGCAAACCCGAACGCACGCTTCCAGTCCTTCTCGCCCGTCACCTTCTTCAAGCCTTCAAAAAACGCCGCCGACGATTCGCTTTGCGACCACTCCGACGCGCCCGCAAACGCCGCCGCCTCCGAAGGCAGCAACGCCGCCTGCAGCGCCGGGCTCGCCGCCGATGGCGGATCCGTCAGCTTCGCCAGCAGCGGCAGCAGGATCGTGTCCGAGCGCCGGTCCTGCGCATACTGCTTGAACGGCGCATTGACGCGGTCCTGAAACTCATCACCCGCGGCGACGCTCGCCACCACGCTCACCGCCGCCAACGCCAAAAGCGCTCCGGCACGAAGACTCGTTCGAACCCGCATGAGGGCGGACATGGGCATGGATGCTCCCGTGCGAAGAAACGTCGCCGGGCGAGCAGCACCGCTCGCCGGCTGGAGAAGGGTCGGGATCGTAGCAATTCCGAACGGCCCCCGCCCGCGGTTCCGCCCGCGTCGAGCCTTCCAGCGATGTTCGTGCTCTCACCCCGCCCCAGACCCCATGCGCCCGCGCTCGACCCTCATCCCGCCAGGCTCTGATACCCGTCTTCGTCGTCGGGGCCGTTCAGGTCCGCCATGCCGGCTCGAAAGAACCGGCTCGGGCGATCGTCGCTCAACTGCGAGTTGAGCTTGCGCAGCGCTTCGTCGGCGATCTGCCGCACCCGTTCACGCGAAATCCCGATCTCCTGCGCGATCTGCTTGAGCGTCAGCGGCTCCTGCCCGTCAAACCCAAACCGCATCCGCAGGATTCGCGCCTCGCGCTCGTCAATCGCGTCGAGCAGCCGACGAATCGTCGACAACTCGTCCCCCTTCACCATCGTCTCGCTCGGGCATCCCCCGCGATGATCCGGCAGCATCTCCGCAAAGCTCATCACCTCGCCCTGCTCATCCGTCGGCGCCTGCGCCGGCGTCCGGATCGCCTTGATCGCCCGCCGGATGATCCTCAGCTTCTTCAGCGGAAGCTGCATCTCCTCCGAAAGCTCCGCCAGCGTCGGCGGCCGCCCCAGCTTTCCTTCCAGCCGGCGCGACGCCTGCTTCCACTTGGCGATCAGCTCCACCATGTACGCCGGCACGTGAATCGGCTGCACCGCGTTGATCAGCGCCCGCTTGATCGCCTGCTTGATCCACCAGCTCGCATACGTGCTGAACCGCGCGCCCTGCGCGGGATCAAACCCCTCCACCGCCCGCAGCAGCCCCACGTTCCCCTCTTCGATCAGATCCTGCAGCGTCAGCCCGCGATTCACATAGTTCTTCGCGATCGACACCACCAGCCGGAGATTCGCCCGGATCATCCGCTCGCGCGCCGCCGCACAGTTGTCATTGATGATCGCCCACCCGAGCACCTTCTCATCGTCCGCCGTCAGCAGCGGAATCTCGTTGATCTGGCGCAGGTAAAGCTGCAGGCCCGTTTGCAGGTCGGCGGACGGCGCAGAGCGCGTGGAAGACCTCGTCGAAGCCAAAAGGAGAACCCACTTTCTCAGGCGTCACGTCGCTCGGCAGCGCGGGGCGAAGAACTCGCCCGCGTGGGCTAGCCGCACGACGGTACGCCTGCAAACCTGCCGCGGATGCATCGACCTCTCAAACCTCGTCCTTGAGTTCGGAATCTCTCTGGTGGGCTTGAACCGTGGTCCGAGGCTGATCTTATCGGATCGCCCGCCCAAGAGGAAGCCCATTCATCCACTTCGTGCGAACTTCGTATAGTTCACCCATCAAGGACCGCTTTCCGCTCGGTTTTCCACAGGCCCTCCATGAGCCTCGATCTCAGCAAGCTGCTTCGCGATTGGCCCTTCGAGCCCGGAAAGATCAACGTCCGCCTCGTCGAAGGCGATGACGGGGAACCCCGCATCCAAATGCGACTCGACCTCGGCGTCCTGCAGATGCACACCGAAGGCCGCCCCGACGGCCAACGGCCCCGCGGCTTCGAAAGTCTCCTCGAATACCACGAGGCCCGCCTCGATGACGCACAGGCCGGCGGTTTCCCCGGCGAACCCGGCTCCCCGGACAACCCCCCCTCCAAGGGCTCCGCCCCCGATCTCGATGACGAATCCCTCGACGACCTCGCCGGCGGCGGCACCGCCTCTCCCGGAAGTGAGCCGGGTACGGCGGGTGGTGGGGGTGGTGGGGGTGGTGGGGGTGCGGCAGGTGGAGGTGGTGGGGGAGGGAGCGGCGGGGGTGGGGGAGGCGGTGTGTTCGTACTCAACGCCGAGGAGTGTCGCGAGCTGCGTGATGAGGCGGTGCAGTACTACCACCGCTACATGGCCCTGCTCGTGCTCGAGGATTTCGAGGGCGTGGTGCGCGACACGACCCGCAACCTCCGGGTGCTCGACCTTTGCCACGAGCACGCCGAGCACGCCGACGACCGCCAGGCCCTCGAGCCCTTCCGCGCGTACATCACCATGATGCGGGCGCGGGCGCTTGCCAGCCAGGCCCTGAAAGACAACGAGCCCAAGGCCGCCATCCTCGCCATCGATGAAGGCCTCGAAGCCCTCCGCCGCCAGTTCGCCGACACCGGCCAGGAAGCCTCGTTCGACCAGTCCAACGCGGTTCAGGAGCTCCGCGGGATGCGCGACGCCCTCGTCCCCAAGCTCCCGCCCGCTCCGGTGAGCCAGAAGTCCGAACTCCGCAAACGCCTCGACGCCGCCATCGCCGCCGAAAACTACGAACTCGCGGCCATCCTCCGCGACGAGCTGAAAGCCATCGGCGAAACGTGAGCACCCGCCCGCCCCTCGATGCCCCGATGCCGCGTGCCTCGATGCCTTCCCGATCCTCACCCCCCTCCCCCGATCATCCGCGTGACGCTCACCGCCGCGTACAGGCCCGCCACCTGCTCTCGCGGCAGCGTGCGCGACGCGTACTTCGAGTTCAGCGGCTGCAGACGAATCAGACCCCGAGCCGCGGCGTCCGCCGCGTCGGGCTCAAAATACACGCGCTTGAACGTCGTCTCGTGGTCCGGCTCGATCCGCACGAAGCAGTCCATCCCGCTCAGCACCGGCTTGCCCGGGCTGAACACCACGATGTCGCCCTCGTGATACTCCGGCTCCATCGAGTCGCCCACCACCCGCGCGCCGAACGCATCCGGGTCGCGGATGTCCGGCTGACGCACGTACGAATCCGCCACCCGCGCCGGATAGCCCAGGTCGGTGAACTCCGTCGGATACCCCGCGGCGACACTGTTGATCACCGGCACCTCCACGGGCAGCGTGTACGCCAGCTCCACCGACGACCCCGGCACCGGGCCGGCCGCTGAACCGCTGCCCGCCGCGCCGACGGACGCCGCCGGCTCGGGCGCAACGCGGTCGATCAGCCGCGCCAGCCGCCCGCTCTGGAACAGCCCGTCGATCGCGCCGGGACGCCCGCCCGCCGAGCGCAACAACTCGGCCAGCTCGCGCGCGGCTTCGTGCTGCTGTCGCTGCTCCTCCGCCCGGCGGCGCATGCCGGGCGGCGCGTCCATGGTGTGTGCAATGACGCGCAGTTCGTCCGGATGCAGGCCCAGGGCCGATTCCAGCCGTGCCAACAGGTCGGGCGAGGCCCGCTTCCGCCCGTTCTCGACCCCCGAGAGGAACCCGGGTGTGCACCCGGCGCGCTGGGCGAGCTGCCTCAGGGTGAGGCCGGTGGCGAGTCTCCAGCCGCGCACCACCCCGCCGACATCGGTGGTTCGCGTGCCCGAAGAGGTGGAGTTGGGGCGTGGTAACGACACGGTTTGCGCGCGAAAAGGTGGAAGTACCGAACATTTTCCTTGTTCGCATGTTCTCCATCAGGTAAACTGTCGTTCTACTGTGTGATCATACGGTAAACTCGCCAGTGTGGCAACCTGAATTCAGTTCCCACAGGATTGTGCGATGAAAACCTCAAGAAACGGCACTCAACAGTACCAATCATATATAGAACATCCTCCGGACTTCCGCAAGCGCTTTTCCCACACAATTGCCGAACTCATCCTCTCCAGGGCTCAAGACCTTACTCCCATGGAACGGGCCATCATCACCTCCGTCTACGACCACGGGCGCAGCCTTGGCGAGATCGCCGCGATCGCCGGCATCGCTCCGCGCACCCTCGGGCGGCGTGTCCGAGCGATCACCCGGCGCCTGCTCGACCCGGCCTTCCCGTTCGTCCTCGGCCGCCGGCACGAGTGGACCCCGACGGTTCGCGCCATCGCCACCGAGACCATCATCCGCGGGCGCTCGGTCCGAGCCGTCGCACGCGAGCTCGGTCTCACCTACCACGTCGTCCGTCGGCACTGCGACACGATCCGCGGCATGGTCAACGCCCACCCGCCGAAGGGCTTGAGCGCTGCCGCCGCGCGCCGGGCGCCGGCGTCGAGCGCGGCCGACTCTCGCGCGGCAACCATCCGCCGCGACGCCCCGCGCGACTGGCGCGAGGAGGTCGCGTGAAGCCCTTGTGCCGTTCATCATCCACCGCGCGCGCCGCGGGCGTGCCCGAACGTCGTCGCACGTCGCGCCGCCGGGCCGGCGGCGCGCCCTCCGAGCGCGTCCTCCGCAGCGCCGCGCTCTTCGGCCTGACCGTCCCTGCACCTTCCGCCGGCGCTCGCGGCCCGCGCGCGGGCGAAGTGCCGAGTTCCCATGCGTGGGCGCCCCGGCTCGCCGCGCGGGTTGATCGCCTGCTCCTCCCCGGGCAGATCGCGCTGGTCGTCGGTCCGAGCGGCGCGGGCAAGTCGCTGCTCATGCGCGCGCTCGCCGCGAGGCTGGGCGGTCGAGGCATCGTCGCCGGGCCGCGCCTGCTGAGTTCGATGGACGCGCTGCCGCTCGCCGATCTTGATCGCGGCCCGCTCGACGTGTGGCTCGGCCACCTCGCGCGCGCCGGTCTGGCCGAGGCGCGCCTGCTCTCGAGCCCCGCGCGCGTCCTCTCCGAGGGCCAGCGCTGGCGCGTGCTGCTGGCCTGCTGCCTGAGCCGTGCGGCTCGAGGTGCCGGTCACGATCGCGGCGGCGACCAAGGCGGCGCGCGTGCAACCGATCCCGCGCGCGCGAGGCGCTCGGGATCCGGAAACACCGGGCCGGGCGGGCCGACCATCCTCGCCGACGAGTTCGCGTCGGTGCTCGACCGGCTGACGGCGCTGGGTCTCTCTCGCGCCGTCCGTCGGCTCATCCGACCTTCGAGCGGCCTGCGCCTGGTCGCCGCCACCGCTCACGACGACGTGCTCGAACCGCTCTGCCCCGACGTGGTCGTGCACATCCCCCTTGATGCGTCGCCGGAGGTCTTGATGGCGTGACACCGGCGGGCGCGCGCCTGGCGCGGCGACTCAACTCGGCGCATCGATCCCGGCGCGTGCGCGATCCCGGCGCGCGCTGGACGATCGAGCGCGGCTGCATGGCCGACTACCGCGCGCTCGCGCGGTTTCACTACCGCGCGGGCGACCCGGCCCCGGGCTCGCGCGTGTGGGTGTGCCGACGCGCGCCGAACGGCGCCGCGCGCGCCGATCCCCGCGCAGCATCGCCCGGCGAAATCGTCGGCGTCCTCGTCGTGTCGCGCCCGGTGCTCAACGGCCCGTGGCGCGATGCCGCCTGGCCCGGGCGATTCTCCCCGCTCGACCGGCGGCTCGGCGCGCGGCGCGTGAACCGGGAACTCCGCGTCATCTCGCGCGTCGTGATCGACCCGCGGGCGCGGGCCATGGGGCTCGGGTCGCGCCTCGTGCGCGCATACCTCCGCCGCCCGCTCACGCGACGCACCGAAGCCCTCGCCGCGATGGGCGCGGCGTGCCCGATGTTCGCGCGTGCCGGCATGCGGCGCGTGCCCTGGCGCGAGCCGCGCCGAAACCGGGCGCTGCGCCGGGCGCTCGCGGACGCGGGCGTTCAGGCGTGGGCGCTCGCGGCGCCCTGGGCCCTGCCGACGCGCGCGCGACGAGCGCTCGCGCCCGCCCTGCGGTCGTGGGCCCGCCAGAGCCGCGCGACGCGCGCGATCGCGCGCGAACGGATCGAGACTCTCATGGCCCGCGCGGCGTCGGCGCTCTGCCCGATGGCCGTGTTCGTTCATGAGCGCGGGAGCGCCGCCCCCGCGCGCCCGCGCAGAGCCCGCCGCGCATCACCGCATGCGTGCCGGAACTGATCTCCGCGAATGCCTCCCCACCCGCACCACGCCTCACCCGCCAATCGCACAGGAGCGACCCATGGAAGAGACGCCGAACAGCAACCCAGGCACGCGCGCCCGTTCACGGCGCGCAGCGCCCACGCGCGCGGCACGCACCACGAGGACCCGTCGAGGGTCGAAGCCGCGTTCGTCGCCGACGCCGCCCGGCCGGATGCCGCGAACGCCGGAAGAACTGCACGCGTGGCTCCGCGAGCACCTGGGCGTGCTCGCGCCGCGCGCGGCCCTGCTCGAATCGAGCACCGCGCCGTTCGACTACCTCTGCCACGCGTTCTTCGAAGGACGCGCGGGCGGGTTCGAGTGCGCGGGTGCAGTCGGGACGCGCCGCGACGCACCGGATTCGCAGGCCGTCGGCGGCGCGGACATCCGACGCGAATCGTCGGACCAACCGTGCGGCCTCGATTCGGAGAACCCGGGCGCGCCGGTCGCGCCTCCCCGGCATCCCGACTGCGTCGTCTGGGCCAATCGCGGCGGCGGCAAGACCTTTCTCGGCGCGGTCGCGACGCTCCTCGACCTCTGCTGGAAGCCGGGGATCGAGGTGCGGATTCTCGGCGGCTCGCTCGAGCAGTCGCGCCGCATGTATGAGCATCTCCGCGAGTTCTTCGAGCGCGACGCCTTCCGCGGGCTGGTGCGCCGCCCGCGCGGACGGGTCACGAGCCGCGAGATCCGCCTGCACACCGGTTCGCGCGTGCAGATCCTCGCGCAGTCCGAGGCCGCCGTCCGCGGCACGCGCGTCCAGAAACTCCGCTGCGACGAACTCGATCTCTTCGATCCCGAAATCTGGCGCGCGGCCCAGCTCACCACGCGATCGATCCAGTGCGGCGCGCCGTGGAGCGGCTGGGTGCGCGGCTCGATCGAGGCCCTCAGCACCATGCACAGGCCGCTCGGCCTGATGTGGGAGGTCGTCGGCTCGGCCCGACGTGCCGAGGAGCGCGCCGAGGAGCAGCACACCGCCGCCCGGCCGCCGACGCGCGTCCTCTTCCGCTGGGGCATCGTCGACGTGCTCGAGTCCTGCCCGCCGGCGCGCCAATGCGCGACGTGCGTGCTGAACCCCGAGTGCGCCGGGCGCGCCAAGGAGCGCCCGCCCGGGCGCGCGGGGCACATCACGATCGACGATGCCGTGCATCAGAAGTCGCGCGTGAGCCGCGCCGCGTGGGATGCCGAGATGCTCTGCCTGCGGCCGTTTCGAGGGCACGCGGTCCTGCCCGAGTTCGACCCCGTGGTGCATGTCTTCACGCCCGCGCCCGACGAGCGATCAGCGGCCGACGCGATCGCGCAGGCCGCGCGACGCGGCGCGGCGGAAGCCCCGCGCGACATCGAATCGCTCGCCGCCGACCGGATCGAGCACGAACGCCGCCCCTCGAGCGCACGTGCGGCGATCGGCACGCTCCTCTGCGGCATCGACTTCGGCTTCCGCGCGCCCACCGTCATCCTCTGGGTTCGCCGCATGGCCGACGGCGTGCTCCGCGTGATCGCCGAGCGCTCCGTCGTGCAGACCCGCCTCGACGAGCACATCCAGGCAATCCTCACCAGCCCGCTGGGCGTGCCCGAATGGGTCGGAGTCGACCCCGCCGGCGGGCAGCACGACCTGCAGACCGGGCAGTCGTGCGTCGAGGTGCTGCGCAAGGCCGGGCTCGTCGTCCACGCGCGCCGCCTGGGCCTGCACGAAGGGCTCAACCTCATCCGCGCCCGCCTGGCGCCGGCAACCATGCGCACGCACGCGCAGCGTGAAGGCGCGAGCGAATCGCCCGAAAGCGCGGGCCAGGCGCCGCACGATCCGGGCGAGAACTCCGGCGCCGACGCCCTCCCCTCGATCGGATCGACGCCCACGCTCTACGTCTCATCCATGTGCACCACGCTGATCGAATCACTCACGCGCTATCACTACGACGAATCCCACCCCGAGCGGATCGAGCCGGTGAAGGACGGGAGCGACCACGCCGTCGACGCGCTGCGCTACCTGGTCGCCGCCCTCGATCGCCCGCACAGGACCGATCGACGGGACTACTAGTGCAGCGCGGCACGCGCAGCGGGCGCGGCACGGCTCGCGCCGGGGCGCGCACGGGCCCCGGCTACCCTCGGGCATGGTGCCCAATCCGCCGACGTGTCTGCTGGTCTCAGTCGGGAATACGCGGACGCGGGCCGCGGGCGTGATCGCCGGGCAGATGCAGCCGTCAACGCTCCTGGTCAACGCCGATGAGCACGGCGCCGCGCAGCCGATGCTGGACGGATTGGCCAGGCTCGCGCCCGCGAGCGATTCGGTGATCGTGCTCGCCTCGGTGAACGAACCCGTGGCGAAGCAGGTGGCCGAGATGTTCAGGGGAGGAGCGGCCGGAGCCGCGGGCCGGCGGCGCGTCGTGCGACTGGCCGTGCCCGGCGCCGGGAAAGGCGCAGACGAACTGGAGGTGCCGATCCGCACGGAACTGACACCGCCGCTGACCGTCGGCGTGGATCGGCTGCTCAACGCGCTCGCCGCGCACTCGCGCTCGGGCGAGGCGTGCGTCGTCATCGATTGCGGCACCGCCGTCACCGTCG
This sequence comes from Phycisphaerales bacterium, assembly GCA_050182995.1. Lineage (GTDB taxonomy): Bacteria > Planctomycetota > Phycisphaerae > Phycisphaerales > UBA1924 > JAEUIX01. The sequence goes on from JBFXBS010000002.1 coordinate 184,037, forward strand.
ATTTCGTCGATCAATGGGGCGTGTTTCGCGGCGGGTGCATCGCGCCGGGGCTCGGTTTGAGCCTGTGGGCGCTCCACGAGCAGACCGCGGCGCTCCCGCTGGTGCGAAGCGCGGAAGTGAAGACGCTCCCGGCCCCGCCCGGCAAGACCACGCCCGACGCGATGCTCGCCGGGTGTGCCGCGGCGATCCGCGGGATGGTGCACCACCTCGTCGAGCGCTACGCCGAGCTGCACGGGAGCTATCCCCGCGTGATCGCCACCGGCGGGGACGCGCCGCTAATCCTGCAGGACGACGACATCGTCGAGCACATCGTGCCCGACCTGACGCTCATGGGCCTCGCCGCCGCGTGGAACGGAGGCAGCCCCGACGGGCGCGGCGCCGGGCCGAGCGCGGGACGGGCGCGGAGCGGGCCGTGAGCCCGCGCCGCATCGCCGCGTGGTGCCGGCTCGAAACGCCGGCGGCGAGCGCCGGGCAGGGCGCCGGGCGCGGAGCGATCGCGGTGATCGGCGTGCGCGGCGACGTGCCGGCGGCGCTGCGCGGGTTGGGCATTGCCGCGGTTGAGGTCGGCGCCGCTCGATTGCGCAACCTCGGCGGCATCGACGAGGGCATCGTCGCCCGGTGGGCGGCGGACTCGGCGTCGATCATGCCGCACGCGGGGCCGGCGGTCGTGCGGGCGATCCTCGAGCGCGCGGCATCGGCCGGGATCACGATCGAGACCGCCGCGGGCGCGGCGCTCAGCGCGGCGGACTTTGCGGCGGTGCGCGCCCGGCACCCCGAGGCGCGGACCACCATCGAGGCGCTCATGCTCAACACGCTCGCGCGGGCGGCGAGCCCCGCGGCCATCGACCTGCTGCTCGATCAGCCCGGGCGCTGGACGGCGGCGGGGCTCGAGGCTGAGGACGCCCCATCACTCGTCGCGCAAGCGAGCGCGGCGCAGCGCGAGCAGTGGTGGCAACTCGCGCGGCTCATCGACCCGGCGCTGGTCGTGGCGCTGGGCGCGCCCAACATCGGCAAGTCGACCCTGCTCAACGAGCTGGCGGGCCGCACGGTCGCCCTGGTTGCCGATGTGCCCGGAACCACGCGCGACCACGTCGGCGTGCTGCTCGATCTCGGCGGCGTGGTGGTGCGGTACCTTGATCTGCCGGGCGTGCGCGCGCCGGGCGGACCGGGCTCGGCGAACCGCATCGACGAGATCGACGCCGAAGCGCAGGCGCTGGCGCTGCGGATGGCCGAGCGCGCGGACCTGGTGCTGGCGGCGTCGGACCCGGAGCATGAGGCGGTGGAGGCGCTGCTGCCGGGCGGCGCGGGGGACGTGCTGCGCGTCGGGCTGCGCGCCGACCGCGAGGCGAAGGTGGCGCGGGCGTGGCCGGGCGGACGGCCGGAGCTGGCGGTGTCGGCGGCGCGGCAGGAGGGGCTGGAGGCGCTGGTCGAGGCGATCGGCGAACGGCTGGTGCCGCGGGCGGCGCGGCGAGCGGCGGGCACGTGGCCTTTTTGGCTGGCAACGGCGGCGGAAACGACCCGAGTCGAATACCCGGACGCGATGACCTAAAGTTGGGGCTCATGTCCATCGAGCAAAGGCATACCGAGATTCAGGAAGGCGCGGGGCTGACCGAGTCGCGCGTCAACCGCGAGTTTGTCGATCTTCTCAAGAAGTACTCCACGCCGGTGCTGCTCATCGTCTGCGTCGTGGCGCTGGGATACGTCGGGTGGGACCGGTACACCAAGCACCGGCAGCAGGTTCTCGACACGGCATGGCTGGATCTCGAAAAGGCGGTGCAGAGCCGCAGCCCGGATTCGCTGCTGGCCATCGCCCAGGAGCACGCGGGGGAGAAGGGGATCCCGCTCATCGCGCGCACCGAGGCGGCGGAGGTCCTGCTCAACGCGGCGTTTGCGAGCGTGCGCCCGGGCGCGGGCTTCAAGCCCGACGGCTCGCTCGAGGATGCGGAGGACGCGCTGAGCCCCGAGCAGAAGGAGCGGCAGATCGACCGCGCGGCGGAGGAATACGCCAAGGTGCTCGCCGCCACGCAGGGGAATGGCGACCTGGCGATCCACCGGATCCGGGCGCTCTTCGGCCTGGCGGCGATCGCGGAGACGCGCGGGAAGTGGGACGAGGCGAAGTCGCGGTATGAAGAGGTGATCGCGGTGGCGAAGGCGCGCGACCTGAAGATTGGTGACGCCGCGCAGAAGCTGATCGACACGATGGAGGAGGCGAAGACCGCGCCGCGCTTGTTCGCGGATTCGGCGATCGTGACGCGGCCCGCGGCGCCGGCGGCGCCGGCGGCGCCGGCGGGTGCGGCGCCCGGTGCGCCGGGCGTGCTCACGCCGATTCCCGCGCCGGTGGTGGTGCCGCCCGCGCCGGGGAGCGAAGGGCTGACGCCCGCGCAGCCTCTGGACCCGCAGGATGTCTCGCCCAACGCGCCGGTGAAGCCGGCGGCGCCGGCGAAGCCGGAGCCGGGCGAATCGAAGTCGGCGGAGGAGCCGAAGCCGGACACGCCCAAGGGCGATTGAGGGGCCGTGAGCGCGCCGCGACGCAGGACAGCCGCGAAGGACGAAGCCCAGCGCCAGGAGCGGGAGCACGGCGAGCGCCTGCTCAGGAAGGACGGACGCGTGGACCCGGCCGCGATCTACCGCGCGGCGGAGCGGCAGCGCGCGGCCGAGGAGGCGGAGCCGGCCGCAGGCGCCGAGGACGAGCAGGGCGGCGATGATGAGGAACTGACGCTCACGGCGGCGCCGAGCGCGGGCGAGTCGGGCGCGCCGGAGGTGACGTTCACGCTGCAGCGCGACCTGGACAAGCGGCTGGACAAGTACCTGGTGGATCGCATCACGTACATGAGCCGCAACAAGCTGCAGGAGTTGATCGACGCGGGCGGGGTGCGGGTGAACGGGCGCGCGGGGAAGGCGTCGACAAAGCTGCGCGCGGGGGACATCGTGGTGGTGCGGGTGCCGGTGCCGGCGGCGGAGGACTTCGAGCCGGAGGACATCGCCCTCGACGTGATGTACGAGGACGAGCACCTGATCGTGCTCAACAAGCAGGCGGATTTCATCGTGCACCCGGCGCGGACGCACACGCGCGGCACGATGATCAACGCGCTGGCGTATCACTTCCGGTTTCGCTCGAAGATGGGCGGGGGCTTGTCGACGGTGGGATCGGCGTTTGCGCGGCCGGGCGTGGTGCACCGGCTCGACCGGCACACGACCGGGTGCATCGTGTTTGCCAAGAGCGACGAGGCACACTGGCAACTGGGCAACCAGTTCATGCACCGGACGGTGGACAAGCGCTACGTGGCGATGACGCACGGGCACGTGTCGCCGGCGATCGATGTCATTGATGAGCCGATCGGCCCGCATCCGTCGCGCGAGAAAGGGTATCGCGAGAAGTACGTGGTTCGGCACGATCACCTGGGGAAGGCGGCGGTGACGATCTATCGCGTGCTGGGGCTGTACGGGGAGGAGCGCGGGACCGGCGCCGGCGCGCGCGTGGGGACGCCGGCGATGTCGCTCGTGGAGGTGGAGCTCAAGACGGGGCGCACGCACCAGATCCGCGTGCACTTCTCGCACCGGGGCTTTGCACTGCTGGGCGATGACATGTACGGCGGGAAGGCGGTGGAGCTGGCGGGCGGAGCGCGGCTGGAACGGCAGGCGCTGCACGCGGCGGTGCTGGGGTTCCGCCATCCGATCACGGGAGCGGCCATGCGGTTTGTCGCGCCGCTGCCGGGGGACTTGCGCGCGGCGATCGAAGCGGCGCGGAAGGGCGGAACGGCGCGGGAGTTCGACCCGCCGCCGCCGGGCTCGGTGCTGCGGGTGGAGGAGCTGGTGGGAGGGCGCGGCGGCGAAACGAAAGCGCCGCCCGCGGGGTGAACCGCGGGCGGCGACGTGGGCCCGGTCAAGTCACGTGACGTGTGGCGTGAGGGGATCAGTCAAAGAGGGCCGAAGACATGGGGACTTCGGCGTTTTCGAGGTTGATGGTGGTGTCGATGCGGAAGTTGGACTGGCTGGTGTGGCGCTCCGCGAAGAAGAACTTGAGGGGGTAGCGCTGGCCGTCCTGGAGGTGGTTGAGGCGGTCGAGCTCGATGGTCTGGCTCACGGCGGGGTGGACGCCGCCGATGTCGATGACGAGCTTGCCGCCGATGAACACCCAGACGTCGTCGTCACCGGTGAAGGTGAAGGCCTGGCCCGTGCCGCGGCGGTAGACGAAGTTGGTGGAGAGCTCGAAGGTGAAGCCGAAGTTCTTGCTCTGGCCCGGGGAGTTGCCGAAGAGGTCGGCGTTGATGGGGAAGAAGCCGCCCTTGGAGGAGTAGAGGGGATCGGTGCGGTCATCGAAGGTGTAGATGTTGCTGCCGGACTGGCGGCGGAGGGTGAGGGGGAGCGAGCGCGAGAGGTTCACGCCGGACTGGTCGCGGAACCACTGGGCGAGCTCGGGCGCGCCGCGGCAGGCGCCGCCGAGGGAGGACGAAACGGTGCCGTTGATGTCGCCTTCTCGGGAATCGATGTAGGACTTGTTGCGGGGCATGCGGTTGCGACCCTGGGCGTCGCGAGCGTTGGCGGAGACCTTGTAGCCGGTGGCGGCAAAGACGGGCTTGCCGTCCTGATCGAGCTCATCGGCGACCATGCCGACGTAGTGGCCGTAACCGGCGGAAGGGACGTGTTCAAAGTCGACGTGGCCGCCGGACTCGGTCTTCCAGCGGAAGTCGCGCACGACGCCGGTGAGGACGAGAGTCTCGGGGAGCGCGGACTGCTGATCGACGGCGGGGAGGCCGACGCTCGAGCTGGTGGTGAAGGCGACGGCCCCGCCGGCGAGAAGGGCGCAGACCGCGGCGGGCTTGGCAAGGCGAGAGAAGGAACGAACTTGCATGCGAGGCTCCTGGCAGGCCCGCGCCTACGCCCGGCGGTGAAACCGCTCCAGCGCCGGACGGGTCTTCGAGCACGAAAGGAGCATCCGATACGAAGGGACGGCGGCCAAGGGGGGAGGTCGAGACGAGCGGGAAGCGATGCGGGCTGTGCGGGCCGGCGAAGATGCGTGGACGGGATGGGAAGGAACGGGATGTGCGGAGGCTGAAGCTCTCGGACCGACGTATATTGAGACGTGAGGCCTGTGGGGCGGGGGCACATCAAGGAGGATGGGCGCGATGGACCGATTTGAGATCCAGGGCGGGGCGCGGCTGGCGGGGCGGGTGGTGGTGAAAGGGTCGAAGAACGCCGCGCTGCCGATGATGGCGGCGGGGCTGCTGACCGACGAGCCGTTTGTGCTGCGTGATGTCCCGGACCTTGCGGACATCGCGAACATGCGCCGGCTGCTGGAGGAGGTCGGGTGCCAGGTGGAGTATGAGGGGCCGGAGGGTGTGCAGACGCCCGGGGGCACGCTGCGCGTGCGGGTGGGGGATGGGAGCGCGAGCCACGCGCGGTACGAGATCGTGCGGACGATGCGGGCGAGCATCTGCGTGCTCGGGCCGATGCTGGCCAAGCGCGGGGAAGCGCGGGTGTCGATGCCGGGGGGATGTTCGATCGGGGAGCGGCCGGTGGACCTGCACCTGCGCGGGCTGGAGGCGCTGGGCGCGCAGATCGAGCTGGAGGGCGGGGACATCGTGGCGCGAGCGCCGGGGGCGGCGGGGAAGCGGCGGCTGCGCGGGGCGAAGGTGTTTCTCGGCGGGCCGTTCGGCTCGACGGTCCTGGGGACGGCGAACGTGATGAGCGCGGCGGCGCTGGCGCGGGGCACCACGATCATCGAGTCTGCCGCGTGCGAGCCGGAGATTGTCGACCTGGCGAACCTGCTCAACGAGATGGGCGCGCGGATCGAGGGGGCCGGGTCGCCGCGGATCACGATCGAGGGCGTTGAAGAGCTCGGCGCGGCGGACCATCGCGTCATGCCGGACCGGATCGAGGCGGGCACGTACATGTGCGCGGCGGCGATCACCAATGGGGACATCCGGCTGGAGAACTGCCCGGTGGATGCGCTCATGGCGGCGATCGACCGGCTGGAGTTCATGGGCGTGACCGTGACGCATGAAGAGGGGCCGGATCCGATGCGATCGACGGCGCGGGTGACGGCGAGCCGCGCGCTGCGGTCGGTCGAGATCACCACGCAGCCGCACCCGGGGTTCCCGACGGACCTTCAGGCGCAGTTCATGGCGGCGCTGACGGTGGCGGAAGGCAACAGCGTGATCACCGAGCGGATCTTCACGGAGCGGTTCCTGCACGTGGCGGAGCTTTCGCGGATGGGGGCGAAGCTGTTCCGCCAGGGGCCGACGGTGGTGGTCTCGGGAGTGCGGCGGCTCGTGGGCGCGCCGGTGATGGCGAGCGACCTGCGCGCGTCGGCGTGCCTCGTGCTGGCGGGGCTGGCGGCGGAAGGGCAGACGACCATTCACCGCGTGTACCACCTCGACCGCGGGTATGACCGGATGGACGAGCGGCTGCGGCAGCTCGGGGCGCGCGTGGAGCGCGTCAGCGAGCGCGAGGTCGCCGCGAGCGTGTAGGATCAGGCTCGGCGGGCGCGGGCTTGCCGGGATCATGAACGGAACACGCGCGGACATCGCGAAATCAGCGGGCGATCGGCTGGAAGCGGCGACGCTGCGGACGCTGCGCACGGTGGTCGGCTTCGACGGATTCGTCGATTCGATCATGGACGTGGTGGCGGAGCGGCGCACCCCGGCGGCGGGGGACTACTCGCGGTGCGCGCGGATCGAGGATTTTGCCCGGCGGTGTGCCGCGGCGGCCGGGCTGAGCACGAGCCTTGAAATCGCGGTGCGCGAAGAGCGGTTCGGGGGCAACGCGCCGCTGCTGGCGGGCGCGCTGGCTTCGATCGGGGCGTACACGACGCTCGTGGGGTGCGTGGGAGACGGGGCCGGCGGGCTGCATCCGCTGTTTGACGAGGTTCGGCGGCGCTGCGAGCGATCGGGCGGGCGGGTGGCGCCGATCGCGCCGCCGGCGCTTACGCACGCGATGGAGTTCGATGACGGGAAGATCATGCTCAACGACCCGCGGAGCGTGCGGGACGTGACGTGGGAGCGGGTGCGGAGCGTGGAGGGGATCCGGGAGATGGTGGAAACGGCGCGCGTGGTGGCGGTGATGAACTGGACGAACATGGACGCGGCGCGGGCGATCATCGAGGCGCTGGCGCGGGAGTTCCTGGCGACGGTGGAGCGGCCGGCACGGTTGTTTGTCGATCTGTCGGACCCGGCGCGGCGGCGGGCGGAGGACGTGCGCGGGGTGCTCGAGGTGCTCACGCGCGCGGAAGGCGCGGCGCGGGTCACGCTGGCGATGAACCTGGCGGAGGCGGGGGGCGTGAGCACGGCACTGGGGCTGGGTGAGATGGCGGCGGGGCACGACGCTGACGGCGTGCGCCGGGGGGCCGAGGCGATCCGCGGGCGGCTGAAGATCGACACGGTGGTGGTGCATCCGCGCGAAGGGGCGGCGGCGGCGCGAGAGGGCGAAGCGGCGTGGTTTGATGGGCCGCTGTGCGCGCGCCCGAAGCTGTCGACCGGCGCGGGCGACCACTTCAACGCCGGGTTCATCGTGGGGCAGATGCTGGACATGACGCTGGCGGAATCGCTGGCGCTGGGGTGCGCGGCGAGCGGGGCGTATGTGCGCGACGCGACGAGCCCGACACGCGAGCGGCTCGTGGAGTTTCTGCGGACGCTGCCGGAGCCCGAAGCGCTCGGGTGAGCGGAGCGCGCCGGGGCTGAGCGATCAGATCGCGTTGCGAAGGAGGATGGCCGCGGCGGCGACGGCGGCGGTTTCGGTGCGCAGCGTGTGCGGGCCGAGGCGAACCAGCGGCACGCCCGCACCCTGAAGCGCGGCGGACTCTTCGGGCGTCCAGCCGCCCTCGGGGCCGATCAGGAGCGTGAGAGCAGGCGCGTCGGGCCGAAGCGTGATGGAGGAAAGCGGCGAGCCGGCAGCGTCGGCGGCGAAGAGCAGCGGCGACTCGCCCGTCCGGGCGCGGTGCTCGGCGAGCGTGGCGTCGAGCGTGACCGGCGCGGCGATCGACATGAGGTGAGCCCGGCCGGATTGCTTGGCGGCGGCAACGGCGACACGCGCCAGGCGCTCGAGCTTGTGCGCGTGCGGGTCCACGATGGTGCGGGCGCTGAGGAGCGGGCGCCACGACGCGACGCCGAGCTGCGCGAGCTGGTCGACCATCGCGGCGGAGCGATCGCCCTTGGGGGTGGCGGCGCGGATCTCAAGATGCGGGCGCGTCGGCGGAAGCGTGCGCGCGGATTCGATGGTGACGGAGAGTTGCGCGGCGTGCTTGGCGCGCGGAGGCGTGAAGGCGGTGACGGCGGCGCGGGCGATGGTGCCGCGACCGTCGAGGAGTTCGATGGCTTCGGCGATGCGGACGCGGCGGACGGCGGCGTGCTCGGCCTCGTCAACGGGAAGGAGGAGAATGTGGCCGACGGGGGGGATCGCGGCGTGGGCGGGATCAAGATAGAGGCGGAGCATGAGGTATCGGACGCAAAGGGTTCGCGGCGGGGGGAAACGGGGCGAGGAGCGGGATGGGCCGGACCGTGAGGCTGGAGTGGGGGCGGGGCGTCGTCGATGATCGAGAGATGGCCCGGGCGAGTGTAAGCTCTGGCGGGGTGGGGTGAGGCGCGTCGCGGGAAGTCCCTGCGGACCTGCCGTCGACGCGTGAGAAGGATCATGGGCGACGCGATTGCCAATCCTGAGGCCGGAGCGCCGGCGGCGAAGAATGCCCCGGCGGGCCCGGCGGCCGGCGCGTCGAGTGTCGAAGATGTGGACGCGCTGCTGGACCAGGTGGAATCGGGCGCGGCGTCGATCGCGGAGCAGGTGCATGACGCGACGGCGGCCGGCGGGTCGGCGGATGAACTCAAGGTCGCGGACCGGACGGATGAACAGGTGACGACACAGGCGCAGACACCCGCGGTGCCGGAAGCCAGCGCGTCGATCGACGGCGCGGTGAAGGAGGCGCTGGCGGATGCGGCGGCGCGCTCCGGGGCAGCGCCGGCGGCCAAGCCGGAGACGATCGGCGAGTTGGACCAGGCCCTGGCGGCGCAGGCGGCGGCGGCCGCGGCGGACGAGTTCGCCGACCCGGCGGTGACGGGGGTGGAGGCCGCGGCTGAGGCGCACGCGCCGGCGGAGACCAACGAGCCGGTCGCGGCGCACCCCGCGCCTGCGGCCAAGAGCGAAGTGAGCCCGGCGTCTGAAGCGCCGGCAAAGAGCGCTGCCACGGTGGAGGAGCGCGCAGCCGCGACGGCGGCGGGCGAGAAGGCGGGGGCGGGTGCTGAGCGCCCGGGGAACGTGGCGGCGGCGCCGGAGCCGGGCGTGCTGGTGGCGCTGGTGGAGCGGCCGCTGCTGCCGATCGCCGCGAAGATGGGCGGATGGTCGCCCACGGTGCGACAGACGATCGGATGGGCGGGCGCGTGCACGGTGTTCTGGGGAGCGGCGGTGTGGATCTACGCGCTGACGATGCTGGGGCCGGTCAAGCTGCCGACGGGTGAGCACGAGATGGCGCACGAGGTGGTGGGGCTGCCGGGCGCCGACGGGGAGCCGATCAGGCCGAAGAGCGCGAAGCCGAAGTCATCAACGCGCGGCTCGGCGGGTTCGTCGCACGCGGGCCCGGAGGGGCACGGGACCAAGGCGGCGGCTGGACACGGCGCGGGGAGCGGCAAGGATTCGAGTCACCACTAGGCGCGCCGGCGCGGTGCTGGAGGCTCGATGCGTCCGAGGCAGAACAAGGAAACGTGGACAGCGCTGTGCGAGCGCCTGGGCGAGGGCGAATCGGCGGCGGCGCTGTGGCACCTGCTCGACGCGCTCTACCGGCATCCGCGCCGGTTCTACCACACGATCGAGCACGCGGCCGACTGCGTGCAGATGCTGCACGATCTGCACGCCACGATCCCCGCGGACGACCCGGACGCGGCGGAGCTGGCGCTGTGGCTGCACGACTGCATCTACGTGTCGGGATCGAAGGTGAACGAAGAGGAAAGCGCCGAGGTGGCCAAGGTGTTCTGCGTGCAGCTCGGGCTGAACGATGAGCGGACCGATCGGGTGGTGGGGATGATCATGGCGACGCGGCACCTCGGGCTGCCCCTGAAGGGTGATGAGGCGCTGGTGGCGGACATCGACCTTTCGTCGCTGGGATCGAAGCGCGCGGACTTTGCGCGCGGGTCGGCGTCGATCGCGCGCGAGTTTTCGCACGTGCCGGCGGACGCGTACCGCGCGGGTCGCGTGAAGTTCCTGGAAGCGATGCTCTCGCGCCCGCGGCTCTTTCACACCGAGCACATGCACGCGCTCCTCGAGGCGGCGGCCCGGCGGAACGTGCGGATCGAGCTGGAGCGGCAGCTCGCGCGCGAAACCCCCGAAGAATGAACCGCGAAGGGGACCGGGAACAGTTCAGGCGAAGAGTTCGATGATGTAGCCGTCGGGGTCGGCGAAGCGCACGCGGTTCCCCTCGGGCGGCGAGGCGGGCGGCGTGCCGATCCAGCGGACGCGCGGCAGGAGGTGGGCCACGCGCGCGTGAAGGGCTTGGAGGGGGACGCGCAGGGAGAGGGAGAGCATCCCGCCGCTGGAGCCGATGGGGCGTCGGCCGAAGGCGGCGCGGAGGCGCAGCCGGAGAGCGGGGTGGTCCTTGGAGGCGAAGGTGCGGGACTCGAAGATGAGCCCGGCGCGTTCGGTGGATTCGAGGGTGAAGCCGAGCACCTCGCCGTAGAACGCCGAGGAGGCGTCGAGGTCGGCGACGTCGAGGGCGATGATGACCTGGGCGTTGGAAGCGGCCGGCTCGGCGGAGGCGGTCATGTCGGAGTCTAGGCGATGGCGCGGGCGGAATTGGAAAGCGCTCGAGCGGGGGTCGGGGCGGGCGCGGCGAACCGGCGGGAAAATCGGACGTAGCAGACGGGCGATTGCGCCGGGTGCAGCGAGCGGGAAGCATGGGCAGGCGCGCGGCGAGCGGGGGCGCGCAGGAGACGCCGAGACCGGGGGGGGCGCCGCCGATATTCTGAGGGAGTCGGAGGCAAGCGAGGAGACGGATGGACGAGCGTCGAGACAAGGCTGAAATGGGAACAGGTAGTCCGGTGGGCGGGCGGCGGGTTCGGCGCGTGCTCGCGTGGGTGGCGGCGTGGTTGGTGCTGAGCATGATGGGCACGGCGCTGCACTGGGGAACGTGGATCGCGCCGGCGGAGGAGCCGCCGGTGCCGACGATCCTGGGCGTGGGGGTCTTCAAGCAGGCCGCGAACTTCATGACCATCGGGGCGACGCCGGGGTGGATCGTGGTGACGCGCGTGGCCGGCGTGTTCGGGCTCACGCTGTGGGACACGGGGCATTCGGTGTGGGTGACGGCGATCGCCAACGGTCTTGGGTGGGCGCTGGTTCTGGCGTCGCTGGCCGGTGCGTGGCGCGTGGCGCGGTGGGCCGGGGGCGGGGCGAACATTCGCGCGGGCGCGGCGCCGGTGAAGGCTGAGCCGCGGGTTGACCTGTCACGACGGCGGTTGATCGTGAACGCGGCGCTGGCGACGGCGGGCGTATCGGGCGTGGGGGCGGCGGCGTACGGGAGCACGGTGGAGCCGTGGGACCTCCGCGTGCGGCGCTATCGCGTGCCGATCCGCGGGCTGCCCGAGGCGCTCGAGGGGTTGAAGATCGTGCAGGTGAGCGACACGCACCTGGGCCCGCGCGTGCCGGCGTGGCACGTGGAGCGGGCGATGCAGATGGCCCTTGATCTTCAGCCCGACCTCGTCGCGCTCACGGGGGACTACGTGCACAACGGGTTCTACCAGATCGCGCCGGCCGTGGAGCTGTTTTCTCGGTACGTGTATGCGTACATCCCCGTGGTGGGCGTGCTGGGGAATCACGACTGGTACGCCGGCGGAAAGGCGATGAGCGAATCGCTGGCGCGCCTGGGCGTGCGGATGATCGACAACGGGCGCGTCTACTGGGATCCGAAGCGCCGGCAGCTTGCGGATGAACCGTGCGCGGACGCGCTGTGCCTCGCGGGCGTCGGAGACCTGCAGCGCGATCGGGTGGACTTCGCGGCGGCGCTCGACGGCGTGCCGGAAGAAATGCCCCGGGTGGTGCTCTCGCACAACCCGGACGCGGCCGAGGACGCCGGGCTGATGCGCGGCGGGCCGAGCGGGCGCGCGCGGCGCGTGGACCTCATGCTGTCGGGTCACACGCACGGGGGGCAGGTGCGCCTGCCGATCATCGGCGCGCCGCTGGTGCCGAGCGCGTTCGGCGCCAAGTACGCGCACGGGTTGAACGAGGGGCCGGCGTGCCGGGTGATCACGTCGGCGGGTGTGGGCGTGTCGCTGGTGCCGCTGAGGATCGGGGTGCCGCCCGAAGTGGTCGAGGTGGTACTCGTGCGCGGTTAGGCGGGCTGCCGGAGGCGCATCATGTAATCGAGTTCGACGATGGGCCCGCCGAGCCGGCGGAGGGCGTTGACGGCCTGCGCGCGGTGGTGGATGGAGTGAACGAGTCCCTGGAGGAGCATGTCGCGGAGCGAAGCCCGGAAGAGGCTGCCCTTGGAGTCGCGGTAGGTCTGCGCGCGGTCGATCGCGGCGGGCGCGAGGGTCGAGAGGAACTGGTCGCGCCGGGACCAGACTTCGCGGAAGCGCTGAGCGATGGCGGCGACCGGGGCCGGTTCGCTCTCGCTGGGCCAGCGGGTCTCGATCTCGCCGCTCCAGCGCGCCAGCCAGACATACTCGCCGTTGTAGAGATGGAGCAGGATTCGCCGAAGGCAGCCGGGGCCGATGTCAAGGGGCGTGTCGAGCGCGGCATCAGACAGCGCGGCGGCGGCATCGAGCACGCGGGAGTTGGAGGCGTCGGAGTAGGCGAAGAGGGCGGTGAACTCGGGGGCCATGGGCGTGCTCGCGGCTACTTGAGGCTGGTGATGAAGGTGCCGAGGCGAGACATGCCGTCGCGGATGTGGGGTTCGCTGCAGGCGAAGCTGAGGCGGACGTGCCGGTCGCCGCAGCCGCCGAAGTCTTCGCCCGGAACGAGCGCGACCCGGTGTTCATCGAGGAGGGCTTCGGCGAAGCGGGCGGGGGAATCGAGTCGCGTGCCGCGGGGCGTGGATTTGCCGAGGTGGGCGGAGACGTCGGGGAAGAGGTAGAAGGCGCCGACGGGCCGGGAGCAGGGCGTTTCGGGGATTCTTGAGATGAGGTCGTGAATGAGGTGGGCGCGCTGCGCAAAGGCGCGGCGCATGTGCTCGACGTCGGGCGCGCACTGGGTGAGGGCCGCGCGGATGGCCGGGTAGATGAACGCGCTGATGCACGTGGTCATCTGGCCCTGCAGCTTGATGAGCCCGGAGGCGAGCGTGCGGCCGAAGTCGCCGCTGCCCGCGGCGTACCCGACGCGCCACCCGGTCATGGCGAAGGCCTTGCTGAGGCCGTTGACGGTGACGGTTCGCTCCGCGACGCCGGGGATGGAGCCGATGGAGCAATGAGGCGTCTGGGCAGAGAGGTCGGGGCCGCCGTAGATGATCTTCTCGTAGATCTCGTCGGAGACGATGACCAGGTCGGGGGCGACGGTGGCGGCGGCGCGCTCGACGACCGCGGCGAGCGCGCGGAGATCATCCGGTGTGTACATCGCGGCGGTGGGGTTGCCGGGGCTGTTGAGGACGAGGAGCCGCGAGCGCGGCGTGATGGCGGCCTGGAGCTGCGCGGGCGTGATCTTGAAGCCGTCGGCGGCGGACGTGGGAAGCTCGACGATCCTGGCGCCGCACATGTCAGCCATGGGCGCGTAGGAAACCCATGCCGGGACCGGGAGCAGAACCTCGCACGGAGGCTCCCCGGCGATCGGCCGATCGAGGAGCGCCTGGAAGACGAGGTAGAGGGAGTTCTTGCCGCCCGCGGAAATGACGACGTGATCGGCGGTGCAGTTGGGGATGCCGTTCTCGCGGGAGAGCTTGTCGGCGATGACGGCACGGGTGGCGGCGTCGCCGGGCGTGGGCATGTACTTGGTCTGCCCGGCGTCGAGGGCGGCCTTGGCCGCGTCCTTGATGACCTTGGGCGTGTCGAAGTCCGGCTCGCCCGCGGCGAAGGAGATGACCGGCACCCCCTCGCGTGCGAGCGCGGCGGCCTTGTTCATCACGGCGACGGTGGACGAGGGTTTGAGCGCCTGGACGCGCCGCGAAAGATGCATGGGACGGGAGGATAGTGGGGTGGAACGGCGGATCGGTCCGGAGCTAGAGGCCGCGATCGACGGCGTCCTTGGCCTCCGCCAGGCCGGCGCCGGTGCGCTCCCGATAGAGCTTCATCGCTTCGATCTTCCGGCCCTCGGCAATGAGGGCGCGGATGTCGTCGAAGTCGTCGCCTTCGACCGGCACCTGGAGATGCGCGAGCAGGGCGTCGAGCTTGCGCTCGACGCGGGCGAGGCGAAACAGGAGAGCAGGGTCGGCAGGTTGAGAAAACAGGCCCATGGCGCGGTTCCGGAGGCGTGAGTGGCGAAGACGCGGGGGAGAATGAGATGGTACCGAGCGCGGTACCGCTGCGGCAGCGGTTCGGGAACTGGGAGGTGACGGGATCGCGGGAGCGGGTCTTGCTTCGGCGGGGCGGGCCCGCTATGGTTGCCGCACAGGAGCCGACTCAGCCGGGGATGGCCCGGCGCAACGCAGGAATTGAACCAACATGCCCGTTTCCACCCAGCATCGAGCGAAGATTGTCCAGGATTACGCGGTCAAGCCGGGAGACACCGGGTCGCCCGAGGTGCAGGTGGCGCTCCTGACTGAGAGCATCAACGACCTGAGCGAGCATCTCAAGCAGCACCGGAAGGATTACCACAGCCGGCGCGGGCTGGTGCTGATGGCGGCAAAGCGGAACCGGCTGCTCCGGTATTTGTCGAAGGCGCACCGGGAGCGGTACACCGCGCTCATCAGCCGCCTCGGGCTCCGCAAGTAAGCGACTATTGCAGGCCCGCGGGATGAACCCCGCGGGCCTGTTTGTTTTCAGACAGAGCCGCCGAGTGTCGGCGGCAGTGGGCAGCGGGCTCTGCGCGAGGGCGATCGAAGCGGTCGCCGGTGCGGGTGCGTCGAGCGAGCTGCCATCTGCCCTCAACCTTCGGCGATTCGTCGGCTCTGGCAGCCGGATCGACGGGCGGCGCGCGATGATGTATCGCGAGCGCCCGAGGCTGTTTCAGTGGTTGACCACCCCGGGCCCACGCGCGATCGATTCGCGGCGCGGGCATGTGCGGGGGAGGTCCGCGGAAGGGAAATGCAATGTCCAATCAGATCATCGTGGAGAAGGAGATCGGCGGGCGCGTTCTTCGGTTTGAGACCGGCAAGATCGCCAAGCTGTGCAACGCGGCCGTCATGGCGTCGTACGCCGGGACCACCGTGCTCGCGACCGTGACCCGCGGCGCCCCGCGCCCGGGGACCGACTTCCTTGGGCTCGCGGTGGACTATCGCGAGAAGCTCTCGGCGGCGGGCAAGTTCCCCGGCGGCTTCCGCAAGCGCGAAGGCGCGCCCAGCGAAAAGGAAATCCTCACCATGCGGCTCATCGACCGGCCCATCAGGCCGCTGTTTCCCGATGGGCTCTTTGATGAAATCCTGATCCAGTGCTGGGTCATGAGCCACGACGGCGAGAACGACTCCGACGTGCTCGCAGGCACCGCGGCGTCGGCCGCGCTGGCGCTCTCGGACCTCCCCTTCGAGGGGCCGATCGCCACCGTGCGCGTCGCACGCATTCACACCGACGACGGTCCCAAGTTCGTCATCAACCCGACCGTCACGCAGATGGAGTACAGCGATCTCGACCTGGTGCTCTCCGGGCACAAGGACGGGGTCAACATGATCGAAGTCGGCGCCGCCGAAGTGCCCGAGGCCGTCGTCCTCGATGCGATCAGGTTCGGCAACGAGCACATCCACCAGACCCTCGCCCTCATCGGCGAGCTCGCCGGCAAGGCCGGACAGCCCAAGGTCGAAGGCGAGCGCTTCCTGCCGTCGGAAGAGATCACCGCGCTCACGGCGCGCCTGTGCGAGAAGGAAATGACCGCGCTGCGGCAGGTCAAGTCCAAGCACGAGCGCGGCGACAAGATCGACGCGCTGCGCAAGCAGTTCCTCGACACGAACTTCGCCGAAAAGACCGACGGCACCGTGGCGCAGCACCAGGAAAGCGTCAAGCGGCGCCTCATGGCCAAGGACGCCTTCAAGCGGCTCGAGGAGCGCATCACCCGCCGGCTGATCGTCGAAAGCAAGGCCCGGGCCGACGGTCGCGCGCCCACC
Organism: Phycisphaerales bacterium; assembly: GCA_050182995.1. Lineage (GTDB taxonomy): Bacteria > Planctomycetota > Phycisphaerae > Phycisphaerales > UBA1924 > JAEUIX01. Next base: position 200,193 of record JBFXBS010000002.1, read on the forward strand.
CAGTTGCGGCCCATCACCTGTGAAGTCGGCGTCTTCCAGCGCACCCACGGCTCGGCGCTCTTCCAGCGCGGCGAGACGCAGTCGCTGGTCACCTGCTCGCTCGGCACCGGGCGCGACGAGCAGATCGTCGACGGGCTCCTCCCCGAGTACTCCAAGAAGTTCATGCTTCACTACAACTTCCCCCCGTTCTGCACGGGCGAAGTGAAGCGCGTCATGGGTCCCGGCCGCCGCGAGATCGGGCACGGAGCGCTGGCCGAGCGGTCCCTCCTGGGCATCCTGCCCAGCCCCGAAGAGTTCCCCTACACCATCCGCATCGTCTCCGACATCACCGAGTCAAACGGCTCCTCGTCGATGGCCTCGGTCTGCGGCGGGTGCCTGGCCCTCATGGACGCCGGCGTGCCGATCAAGGCGACCTGCGCCGGCATCTCCGTCGGACGATTCACCGATGACGACGGCAAGAACGTGATCCACGTGACCGACATCATCGGCGAAGAGGACTTCTTCGGCGACATGGACTTCAAGGTCTCGGGGACGCGCGAGGGGATCACGGGAATCCAGCTCGACCTCAAGGCCCGCGGTCTCACGCTCGACGAGATCGAACCGATCTTCAGGCAGGCACGCCAGGGTCGCCTCGAGATCATCGACATCATGGAGCGCTGCATCGCCAAGCCCCGGGCCGAGATCTCCGTGCTCGCGCCGCGGCTCGTCACCATCCACATCAACCCCGAGAAGATCGGCAAGCTCATCGGCCCCGGCGGAAAGACCATCCGCTCGCTGCAGGAAAAGCACGGCGTCACCATCGAGGTCGAGGACGACGGCAGCGTCATGATCGCCTCGCCCAGCGGCGAGACCATCGCGCAGGCACGCTCCGAGATCGAAGCCCTCACCGAGGAGATCAAGGTCGGAACGATCTACACCGGACGTGTCGTGTCGACCAAGGACTTCGGCGCGTTCGTCGAGCTCGCCCCCGGAACCGACGGCATGTGCCACATCTCCGAGCTCGCCGTCGGATACGTCCGCAGCGTCACCGATGTCGTCAAGATCGGCGACTCCCTCAAGGTCAAGGTGATCCTCGTGGATGACCAGGGCCGGATCAAGCTCTCCGCCAAGCAGGCGCTCACCCCCGAGGAATACGACGCGGCCATGGCCGCAGCGGCCGCAGCGGCGCCCGCGGGCGGTGAAGAGCACGGCGGTGGCGGTGGCGGTGGCTATCGCGGCGGCGGCGGCGGGGGTGGCCGCGGTCGCGGCGGTGGCGGTGGCGGCGGCGGCGGATATCGCGGCGACCGCGGTGATCGCGGCGGCGACCGGGGCGGCGACCGCGGTGGTCGAGGCCACGGCGGCGGCGGCGGCGGCGGCGGCGGTCGCGGGCACGGCGACGGCCACGGCGGCGGTCACAGTGGCGGCGGCGGCCACGGTGGCGGTGGCGGCGGTCACGGCGGCGAAGGTGGGCACTACACCGGTCAGTGAGCCCGACTTCCGCCCTGTTCGAGCGCCGGGCGTCACGCCCGACGTCACATCTTGAGCAATCTGCACGGATCGGCCCGCGATGGGCCGATCTGTGCTTTTGATGAGCCCTCTCGGCCTTCTGCGACTCCTCCCTCGATTCTTCGAGCTCAGCGCCCATCACTGGGCGCGAAAGGCCGCGGGCGCGGTGTTCGTGACCGTGCTCGCGTCGGCGGGGGCGCTGCTCATCCGCATGCCGCCCCTCCGCGGCGTGACCAGCGATGCGGATTGGTTCATCTACGACCAGTTGTGGCGCACGCGGGCGCACGCGAACATGCGCGACGGCGCCGTCGCGATCTTGCGCGTCGCGGACGAAGACCTGCGGCTCATGAACACCGCGGTGCAATCAGAAACCGAGGCACGCGACGCCTGGGGTTGGCCCTGGCCCCGGCTGATGTGGGGCAACCTCGTCGAGTATCTCGCCGCGGCGGGCGCCCGCGCAATCGTGTTCGACGTGCAGTTCAGCGAAACAAGCGTCTACAACCGCCTGTGGCCGGACGACGAAGCCTTCGCGGCGTCAATCCAGCAGGCACAGGCGCGCCGCGTGCCGGTCGTGCTCGCGGCCAAGCTCGTGCGCGACGCGGGCGACGCCGCGCCGATGCTGGAAGAGCTGGCGGGCCCGCTGCGTTCGTTCCCGCGCGGCGTGGTGACCGTCGAGCAGGGAACGCTCCTGCGAGAGTATCGGCCGGTGGTGTCGGGGGAGCCCAGCCTGGGGCTCGCGGTGCTGCGGGCCCTCAAGGTTGACCTCCCCGATTGGGCCGAGTCTCCCTTCCTGCTGCACTGGTACGGCCCGAGCGTCACGCGCGACGGCGACACGTTTCGCTACAGCTCGGCGTTCTATCACATGAACGCCGCCAACGCGTGGAAGGCCGGCGACGCCGAGGGCGCGCCGGTCCCCGCCAACCCGGCGACACGCGAAGACCTCGCCCGGCTCAAAGGCAGGATCGTGATCATCGGGGGCACGTCGGCGGCGACGTATGACCTGTATTCCACGCCGCTGGCCAAGCTCTTCCCGGGCGTGGAGATGCACGCGACGGCAATCGAAAACCTGCTGCGGGCCGAGCGCACGGAGCGCACGCCGGAGTGGGCGATCCTGCTGGCGATCGTCTGCACAGCCGGTGCGACGGCGATGGTGACGATTTTCCCCGTGGGGTTGTGGCTGCGGCTGGGGGCGGGCTTCACGGTGCTGGGCCTGCTCACCGGCGCCGCGGTCATTCACTTCGGCGGTGCAGAGGTGGATTGGCTCCCGCTGGCGTCACCGATGGTCGCCGGGGCGCTCGGAACCATCGGCGGATTCGCGCGGAACTACCTGTCGGAGGACGCACGCCGCCGGCTCATGACGCGCGCGATGGCGCAGTACGTCTCGCCCGAAGTGACCAGGCAGATCGAGCGCCGGCCCGACCAGTTGCGGCTCGATGCCGAGCAGCGCGTGATGACCGTGCTGTTCTCCGACATGGCGGGCTTCACCGATTTCAGCGAGGCGGCCGAGATCAAGGTGCTCACGCGCGTGCTCAACGCCTACATGGAGCGCATGTCGCGCGTGGTGCTTGAAGAGGGCGGGACAATCGACAAGTACATCGGCGACGCGATCATGGCGTTCTGGAATGCCCCGCTCGAGCAGGCCGATCACGCGGCGCGGGCGTGCCGGGCGGCGCTGCGCATGCGCCAGGCCGAGCGCGACGTGCGGGAAACGCTGCTGGCCGATGCCGAGCTGACGGCGCTGCTCGAGCGCGCCGGACAGGGGTCGAGCGTCGCCGCGAGCGTGCGCGGGCTGGGCGAATCGGCGCTCTACACGCGCTTCGGAGTGAACACCGGGCCCATGAACGTCGGCAACTGGGGATCGGCGCGGAAGTTCCAGTACACGGTGATCGGCGATGCGGTCAACGCCGCCGCGAGGCTCGAGCCTTCGAACAAGCGCTACGGGACGCGGATCATCATCGCCGAGACCACCGCGGAGCTGGTACGCGGGGCGTTTGTAATGCGCCGCGTCGACCTGCTGCGCGTGAAGGGAAAATCGCGCGCCATCGGCGTCTTCGAGTTGATCGCGGAGGGCCCGGGGACCGACGCGCAGCGCGCGGTCGTCGCGGCGTACGATCTGGCGTTCGAGCGTTACGCCCACCGGGATTGGGACGGGGCCGAGGCCGCCATCTCCAGCTTGCTTGCACGCGCGCCGGATGATGGGCCCGCGAACATGCTCCGCGAGCGGACCGCGCGCCTGCGCGTGCACCCGCCGCCAGCCGACTGGGACGGAAGCTACACGGCAACGGACAAGTAACCACGCACGCGCGCGCATTGAACGGGAAGGCCGGCCGCATCGAGCGGTCCGAAACGACTGACATCGCGCAAAATGAAGGCAGCGCCTCGCCGGGCGAGCCGATCAGGAGACGCACCCTGAGCATCATGAGCATCAGACGGAATGCGGGAGTGCCGACGGTGCTGGCGTGCATGATCGCCGGGAGCGCCGTCGCCGCCGGAGGGCTGGCGGCGGTCGAGCGCACGCTCACGCCGCTGCGGGTGGAGTTGCGGGAGGGCAAGAGCCCCGTGCACCGGATCGTCGCCGTGGCGACGCAGGGTGAGAAGGTGACCGTGCTCGAGCAGGACGCCAAAGGATGGCTGCACGTGCAGCGGGCGCCGGCGCTGGGCGGTCAGAAGGGCTACGTCCACCAGCGGGCCCTCGACGTCAAGGCCAGCAAGCCGGGGAAGGGCAACCTGAGCGAGGCGCTCGAGGGACGCAGCGACGGCCCGCAGGTGTCGGCCGCGGCCGCGGCGAAGGGCATTCAGCCGCAGACGCAGATCTACATTTCCTCGCGCGGCTGGAACGCCGAAGGGCTCGTCGAGCTCAAGCGCCGGCGCGAAGCGGTGACCATCGAGGAATTCGAAGCGTTTCTCGCAGCGCTCAAGGGAGGGGGTTGAATCATGACGCAAGCGACGAAACGGACCATCGGGGCGCTGACCATCGCGGCGACCGCGCTCGTCTTGGCCGGCGTATCCGGCGCGAGGGCCAGCGCGCCGGCGGCTGAAGAGAAGCAGCCCAGCATCTTTGATTTCATCAAGCCCGGCGGCGACGCCGGGCGGATCATCGAGGGCGTGTTCGCCGGGCTCAAGCTCATCGAGGCGGTCGGGCTCGAAACCGACCCGCAGGCGGAACGCGCGTATGGCGAGGCGATCGCGCTGGGCGCACTCTCGCAGTATCCGCTCTCGAACAACGAGGCGCTGAACAAGTACGTGACGATGGTGGGGTTGGCCATTGTCGCGGCCTCGGACAACCCCAGCCACGAGTTTCAGTTCGGCCTGCTCGAGTCCGACGTGCCCAACGCGTTTGCGACGCCGCACGGCGTGATCCTCATCTCCACCGGGTCCCTCAAGCTCATGCGCGACGAAAGCGAACTCGCCGGCGTCCTGGCGCACGAGATCGCGCACGTCTTCGGCAAGCACGGCGTCGAATCCGTCAAGAACGCAAAAATCTCGAAGGCGCTGGTCGACGGGGCCATGGTGGCGGCGGGCACCCAGGCCCAGGCGCAGTTCGGCGTGCTCGCCGACGCCGGACGCGAAGTCGTGCTCGAGAAGGGGTATGACCGGGACACCGAATACAAGGCCGACGCGATGGCCGTCGCCCTCACCCGCTCGGCGGGGTACGACCCGGCGGGCCTGCGCCGGTTCCTCGAACGATTGAACGAGGCCGGGGGCGACCACGGAGCCGGCTCGCCGTTCAGCACGCACCCGGGTCACAAGGACCGGATCAAGCGGCTCAAGGGGCTGGATGGGAACGGGTCAGGTGGCGGAAGCACCATGGCCTTCCGGTGGATCTCGACCGTCCCCTGAGGGCCACAGCGGGTGGCGCACGGGCTGCGCACTCCCGCGCCAAGCGAGGCCGACCGCGCTTTTCAAGCGCGCCGGGCCGGGGGTCCGATACCCCGGGGCATGAGCATTCACGCCGATCCCGCGCTGGTCATCACCGACGGCGGCCTGGCCGGGCTGCTCGCGTGCTTCATCGAAGGGGTCTGCAAGCCGGCCGCGACGCTTGACCCTGCGGCGGATTCAGCCGGCGCTCGGCGCGCAGCACGAAGCGCGGCATGGCTCGGCCTGGCGTCGGACCAGTTCGGACAACGCGAATGGCGCCGGGCCGCCGCGATGCGGGCCGCCCAGGTCTGCCACCTCGGCGAGCTGGTCGATTCCGCCGATGCCGGCACGCCCGCCCGAACCACTCAATCCGCCGGGAGCGACCGCACCCGGCTGCTCTTGAGCGCAGGAGCGGAGGCGGTGCGCCGGGGGCTTGCGCGCGTCGTCTGGCCAATTCACCTGGGCGGAGCGAAGGGCGTCGGCGTCACCGGCACGGGCGACGCGGGACGCAGTCGGCTCGACGACATCATCGACGCCTGCGACCGGGCGGCCGTGACGGCGCGGCTCGTCTCGATCGACGCGCCTCCCGAAAGCGAGGGGCTCGTTATCCAGACGCCGTTCGTCGACTTCAGCGACGAGCAGCTCGCCGACCTCGCGGCCGACGTGGACCTGCCGATTGAATCGGCGTTCTTCGGCACGACCGACACGGAGCGCGATCGCTGGCGCGCGGCGCTGGCGTCGGCGGGTTTGCCCATGCCCGCGGTCAATCATCACGGGCTGACGCCTACCGTGCAGGCGGCCGCGACGGGCCTTGCCCGCGCCGCGGCACGATGACGGATGACAGGAGGCGGAGTGGACACCCCAGGATGCGCCGCGACCACAGGCGTGGCGTCGCTGCTCGAAGGAAAACTCGCGGTGCAAGTTCACGAGACGGGCCAACCCGGTTCGCGCCTGACGGTCGTCGTGCAGAAGTTCGGCGGCTCGTCCGTGGGCGACGCCGGCAAGATGCGCCTCTGCGCTCAGCGCGTCATCGAAGAACGCCGCGCGGGCAAGTGTGTCGTCGTCGTCGTCTCGGCCATGGGTGACGCAACCGACGACCTGATCGCGCTCACGCGGTCCGCCGCCGACGTTCCCGATCGGCGCGAGCTTGACCAGATCCTCGCGACCGGCGAGCAGGTCTCCGTCGGCATGATGGCGATCGTGCTCCAGGGACTGGGCGTCCCCGCGGTCAGCCTGACCGGCGCGCAGGCGGGCATCCGCACCGACGCCGCCTTCGGTCGCGCCATGATCGAGGGCGTCGACACCACGCGCCTCATCGCTGAACTGCGCGGCGGACGCGTGCCGGTCGTCTGCGGGTTCCAGGGCGTCACCGCCGTCGGCGAAATCACCACGCTCGGCCGGGGCGGGTCCGACACGACCGCGGTCGCCCTGGCCGCGGCCCTCATCGAAGGCGGGCACAGCGCGTCGTGCGATATCTACAAGGATGTCGAGGGCGTGTACACCGCCGACCCGCGCGTCGTGCCCGAGGCACGCCGGCGCGAGGTCGTCACCTACGATGAAATGCTCGAGGCCGCGGCGCTCGGCGCGCAAGTCATCCACCCGCGGGCGGTGGAGCTCGCGAAAAAATTCGGCGCCCCGCTCCGCGTGCTCCACAGCCATCGCCCCGGCGGCACCGACACCGGAACGCTCGTCCTGCCCGAAGACCCCAGCATGGAATCACGCGTCGTCAGCTCGGTGGTCCTCAAGCGCAACGTCGGACGCGTCTCGCTCCGCGGGCTGCGCAACCGCGCGGGCGTGCAGGCGACGGTCTTCGGCCCCATCGCCGCTTCCGGCATCAGCGTCGATGACATCATCCAGGAAGATGACGGCCCGGGAACGATCAACCTCACCTTCACCTTCGACCGGCACGACCTCGCCGAAATGACCCCGATCGTCCACAGGATCGCCGCTGCCGAGGCCGAGGGCTCCGGCGCGCCGCCCCAGGCCGTGCGCTTTGACGTGGGCCTCTCAACCGTCTCGGCCGTCGGCGCAGGTATGCGCACAAGCGCCGGCGTCGCGGCCATGCTCTTCGACGCGATGGCGGCGGAGAAGATCCAGATCGAAAACATCACCACCAGCGAGATCCGCATCTCCTGCGTCGTGGCCGAGAAGGACGGCGAGCGGGCCCTCCGCGCCATGCACCAGGCCTTCGGCCTCGCAAGCCCGGTGACCGAAGCCGAACGCGCGGCTCGGGCGACGAGATAATCACAGAGACTTCAGCGTGACGCAACGCGTCTGAAACTGGCAAGGGCTGCGCCCCGGTCCCCTTCCCTATTCCCGCCTCGATCTACCACGTTTGCGCGCGAAATGGCGGTACTCGCCCCGCGTTCACTGGCGGCGACCCCGCCGCGATCGCACACTGCTCCCCGTGCACTCACCGCACGCTCGGAGCAAACCATGATCGCTCATCCCTCCCGCCAGCCGGACGATGTCCCGCCCGAAGACCTCAATACCTGGGGCGTGCGCATCCTCGCGTCGCCGCTCACCGCGCCGCTCGATCCGCTCGACCCGCTCTCCGACGCGCATCTTCGCCTCGTCAAGGCGCGCCTTCAGGCGATGAGTCACTTGCTGAGCCTCGCCGATGAATCCATCAACGCCGGCAACCCGCGTCTTGCCGCGCAGTGCCTCTGCACCGTCGCGCGCTGCTCAACACTGCCGCGCCCGCCCGTCGGCCCGCAATCACGTCAACCCAAGATCGACCCGCCCGACACCCCGCCCGCCCCGCCGCCCGGCACCCCGCCCGACCCGCCCGACCATTCTTCACTTTCCCCCTCCCCCGACGGCGGAGGTGGCGCGCGCGCGGCTCGTGCCGGCGGAGGAGTGCCTCCGGACGTCGATCGCGGACCGTCCGACCTCTCGTGCAGCCACGTTTCACCAAGTCGCGGCACGCAAGTCAACCACCGCTCACGGCGTCGGGCGCGCGTGGAACGTGTAGTCATCCGTCGTGTTCACCACGCCCGGCGGAACACGCAGTTGCGTGCCCACGTGCAGGTCGACGAAGAGCAGGTTGGCGATGACGTCCTTGTGCCCGTACCAGCGATGCCCGCGGTCGCCGTCCTGCTGGTAGTTGTAGATCGGGTGAGCGCCCAGCAGCCACGTTTTGGTCGGCGTGAGGACCGGGGGCATCCGCCCGCCCTGCTGCGGAATGAGCGTGGTTTCGTGCTCGCCCGTGAGCGTGTGATCGTTGAGCGTGTAGCTCGAACCCAGCAGGTCGTACATGCTCGTGACCGGCCCGATGCCGGGAATGATCCCGCCGGTGTCGCCTGGGCATCGAAACGCTTCGAGTTCGACATTCTCATCGGACGCGTCGGGTGGCACATCGGCATCGATGATGTACCGGTTCAGCGGGCGCCGCTCCGCGCCGTACTCGTTGATGCCGTACACCGGGAGCGTGCCCTTCTTGCCGCCGAAGAGCGCGCCGATATTGGCGGTGTCGGAGCCGAGGGGGATCCGGACCTGCGGAAGCTGATCGGGAAAATCGCGGAAATACAGCTCGATGCCGATGCCGAGCTGCTGGAGGCGCGACGCGCACACGCTGGCCTTGGCCGCCCACCGGGCCTTGCCCAGCGCCGGCAGCAGCAGCCCGACGAGCAGCGCAATGATGGCGATGACCACGAGGAGCTCGATGAGCGTGAACGCGATTCGGCGCCGGCGGGCGAGCTTCATTTCGCAGGCTCCTGGAGATGATCGAGCAGCCCGGCGGACGCGCGGCTGATGAGGTGGTACATGTGCTCAAAGCCTTCCGGTCCGCCCAGGTATGGGTCGGGAACGTCGATCGCCGCGCCGTCCTCGCCGCGCAGCTCGGGGTCGAAGCTGCGGAACAGGCGCACGCGCTCGCGCGGGGCGCCCATCGACCGCAGCGCCGCGGCATTGTCGCGGTCCATCGCGAGAATCAGCTCAAATCGCCCGGCGTCGGCGCCCGGGTCGAATTGTCGCGCAGTGTGCACCATCGGGATGCCGAAGCGCTTGGCGACCGCGAGCGTGCGCGGGTCGGCCGGACCGCCCGCGTGCCAGCTCCCGGTCCCGCACGAGTCGATCTCGAACCGGTCGATGACGCCGCGGGCGCGGGCCTGCTGCGCGAAGACCGCCTTGGCGAGCGGCGAGCGGCAGATGTTGCCGAGGCACACGAAGAGGATCGCGCGGGTGCGGTGCGGTGAGCCGGACATCGGGCCGATTGTACGTGGGGTCGAGCCTGAGCCCGCGAGCGAGCTTCAATCCAGCAGCCAGCGGACCACGGCGACCGTGTCGCTCAGGTCGGGCACCGCGAGCGTTGCGCCGGCGGCGGCGAGCGCTTCGGGCGCGAACGCCCCCGTGCCCACGCCGAGCGAGCGGCAGCCGTGGGCACGGGCACAGGCAACGTCGTGGGGCGTGTCGCCGATCACCACGACGCGCGCCGGATCGAGAGACCGGCCCCGGGCGTCCTGGTACCGGTTCATGGACATTCGCGGCAGGTCATTGCGCGTCGGCGGCGAAGACGGCGAATCATCGCCCCAGGCGTTGAAGATAAACGGCGCGGGGTCCACGCCGCCGGCGCGGAGTTTCATGCACCCGGTCTCTTCGAAATTGCCGGTGAGCAGGCCGAGAGAGGCGGGCGCGTGATCCGCCAGGGCGGCGATGAGCGCGTGGACGCCGGGCATGATGCGCACGCGGGTCTCGGCGAGACCGAGGCGCCGCTCGAGCTCGCGCGTGTACGCCGCGCGAAACGCGCCGAGATGTTCGCGCGTGACTTCCACCCCGGCCCGCGCGAGTATCTCCGCCATGATGAGCGGATCGAGACGGCCCGCGATGGGAATGCCCTCGGCGGAAAGCCGCGGCCCGAAGAGCGAGCGGCCCGCATCCACCATCGCGGCGATCCCGGCGCCTTCGCTCCGCAGAATCGTCCCGTCAATGTCGAAGAGCACCAGTTCCGCGCTCACGCCGGGCCTCGCTTGCTCTTCCACGCCTCGGGAAGCCCGCGATCGATGCGGAAACCGGTCTCGGCCGCGGCGGGCGCATCGGGAAGATCGATCGCGTCGGCGCCGGCGATGTTGCGGCCCATCGCGCCGAGGATCGAGACGAGCACGCCGTCAACGGTTTCGGGCGTGCCCTGGACTTCCATGAGCACGGATCCGTCGGGCTCATTGCGGACCCAGCCGGTGGCGCCGAGGCGCGCGGCACACTGGCGGGCGGTGGCGCGGAAGCCGACGCCCTGGACGCGCCCGGTGTATCGGACCTGTTTTCGCACGGGTTCAAGCGTATGCGGGGCGGCTCCGCTTCGTGCCGCGCGGGCTCACGGCGCGCGCCGCGTCCCTTCACGGCCCGCGATGACGCCCCTATCCTGTGGCCGTCCCTCGTTCATCGACTCGCACCACGTTTGAAGGACGTTTCCCATGGCCATCCGCGTCGGCATCAACGGTTTCGGTCGCATCGGACGCCTCGTCTACCGCATGGGCCTCGAGCAGGGCCTGGAGTTCGTCGCGGTGAACGACCTCGTCCCCGCCGACAACCTCGCGTACCTGCTCAAGTACGACACGATGCACCGGCAGTTCATGCTCAACGGGCGGCCGGCCGAGATCAGCGCGACGGCGAGCGACACGGGCGGGTCGTTCAGCGTGAACGGGAAGACCACGCGCACCACGGCGCTCAAGGACCCCGCGCAGCTCCCGTGGAAGGACCTGGGCGTCCACTACGTGCTCGAGTCGACGGGGCTCTTCACCGACTTTGAGAAGGCGAGCCTGCACGTGCAGGCCGGGGCCAAGCGCGTGCTCATCTCGGCGCCGACCAAGAGCACCGAGCAGGTCCCCACGCTGTGCCTGGGCGTGAATCACGGAAACTTTGACCCCGCAAAGCACACCGTCGTGAGCAACGCGAGCTGCACCACCAACTGCCTCGCGCCGATCGCCAAGGTCATTCAGGACGCCTTCGGCCTCGAAGAAGGCCTCATGACCACGATCCACGCCGTCACCGCCACGCAGCCCACGCAGGACGGGCCGTCCAAGAAGGACTGGCGCGGCGGGCGCAACGCCTACCAGAACATCATCCCCTCATCGACCGGCGCCGCCAAGGCCGTGACGCTCTGCATCCCCGCGCTCAAGGGCAGGCTCACGGGCATGTCGTTCCGCGTCCCCACGGCCGATGTCTCCGCGGTCGACCTGACGTTCCGCACGTCGAAAGCGACGACGATCAAGGACATCGACGCGGCGATGAAGGCCGCGAGCGAAGGGCCGATGAAGGGCGTGCTCGGGTACACGAGCGACGAGGTCGTGAGCAGCGACTTCATCGGGGATCGGCGCTCGAGCATCTACGACGCGCTCGCGGGCATCGAACTCAACAAGAACTTCTTCAAGATCGTGAGCTGGTACGACAACGAGGCGGGCTACGCGGCCCGGTGCGTCGACATGATCCGGCTGATGGCCCAGAAGGACGGAATTTCCTGAGCGGCGCGCGAGCGCGTCAGGTGAGCAGACCGCCGCGGCGGAGCGATTCGAGCATGACGGTTGCGACGTCGGCATCGCTCGACAGAATCAGGTGGGACGCGCTCCGCGCCCGGCAGAACGCCGACGCCTCACTGACAAAGCGTTGCGCGGCGCGCCGATAGGCGTCGAGCACGTCGGGCGTGACGGTGACTTCGGAGACGCGGCCGGTCTCGACGTCGGTGAGGGCAAGGTCGCCCATGACCAGTCGCGGGGAGCGGTCCGGGGCCGCCTCGTCGGTCGCCGTCCCGGGATCGGCGCGCCCTTCGCGCGCGGGGTCGAGTTCGCCCGGCGAGAGGATCTGGAGGCAGTGAACGTCGTACGCCGTGCCGGTGGCCGAAGGCGCGGCGAGCAACCGCAGGCCGGGCTGGTAGCTCTCCGGCGGCGGGATGAGCAGGTCGGAGAGGAGCACGACGATGCCCTTGCCCTGGCGCGCGGCGACGACGCGACGGCATCCGGTGGTGAACGCGGCGCCGGGGGAGGACGAGGCGCTGCCGCGCGGGCCGAGTTCAGGGTCGGCGTTCGGCGCGCTTGTGCCGGCGGCGAAGGCGTGCTCAAGCAGGAACGACACGAAGCGCTGCACGCTTCGGCGTCCGCGGAGCGGGTTGAGGCGGCGGATCGCGCCCGCCCCCGCGCCGGGCAGGCCGATGATCGTGAGCGAGACGCGGTTGTTCCGCACGAGCCCGGTGTAGCCGAGGGCGGCGGCGAGCCGGGCGGCGAAGAGCAGCTTGGAGGGCGAGCCGGCGTGCATCGACGCGGATGCGTCGAGGACGATTTCGAGGCCGAGGTCTTCCTCTTCCTGGAAGAGCTTGATGAAGAAGCGATCGAGTCGCGCGTAGACGTTCCAGTCGATGTGCCGGAGGTCGTCGCCGGGGACGTACTCGCGGTGTTCCTCGAATTCGATGGAGCGGCCGCGGCGTTTGGAGCGGCGCTCGCCCTGGAGCTTGCCGGCGAAGACGCGGCGTGAGAGGACGTCGAGGGCGTCGAGACGAGCCGAGAGCGCCGGGGGGAGCAGGTCGGCGGTGGAAGCAGGGGGCCTGGTGGAAGCGCCGGCGATCACGCGGGAGCGTATCCGCGCGGGGCGGAGCGCGGGCGGGCGAGCGAGTGAACCGGGGCCGAGCGGCTCAGGAACGCGCGGTCACAGCGAGTGCACGTCGCGCACGGAAGGGACAAGAAGGGGAGAGGATGAACCGCGGCGACTCAGCGGTTCTTGTAGTAATCGGCGTTGAGCTGGATGTAGTTGTTCCACTCGCCGGGGACGCTGGCCTCGGGGAAGATGGCCTTGACGGGGCACTCATCGACGCAGAGGCCGCAGTCGATGCAGGTGCCGGCGTCGATGGAGAGGTGCTTGACGGTGTCGAAGCCGGCCTCGTCCTTCTTGGGGTGGATGCAGTCGACGGGGCAGACGGCGGCGCAGGCGACGACCTTGCCGCCGGGGCCTGCGCAGGGATCGGTGATGACGTGTGCCATGGGGGACTCCTGTTCCTGAGAGCGTCACGAAAGAGGGATGGCCCCGCATGTCCGCCGGGCGCCGGCGGGTTGAGCCGTGATCAACGATGCGCTGTGCCGCGTGGGGCTGCCCGCGTATCCCCGGGTCTCAGCCGGGGGTGGCGCCCACGCCGATGGTACTCCAGAGTTGGGCGAACGTTGCAGGGGCTGAGCGGCTTGCCGACCCGCGTGCCCCAAGCAGTCCTTTAGGCGTAGACCTCCATGAGGATGTTGTGGGTCGGACGGACCTGCTTGTGGATCATCTGCCGGTTCCAGCGGCGGATGTCGCGCATGGCCTCGTTGTCGACCTGGAGGTAGCGTTCGAGGGCGGAGCCGTTGAGGTTGAGGGCGAGTTCCTGGAAGACGCCGAGTTCCATGCCGGCGAGGCCGCACATGTAGATGAGGGTGCGGTCATTGGCGAGATAGGGGAGGAGCATGTCGCGTTCGGTGCGGATGCGTTCCTGGACGTAGAGGCGGTCGTACTGGCCGTTCTTCTCGCGGCTGACGGCGGTGATATAGGAGAAGTTGGGGTGGTCCTTGGCGAAGCCGAGCATCTGGTCGTGATAGAGGAGGTCGGTGCTGTAGGGCACGCCCATGATGAGGAAGATGCGGCTCTTCACCTTGGCTTCGAGGAGGTCGATGATCATGCCGCGGAACGGGGCGATGCCGGTGCCGGTGGCGACGAAGACGTAATCGTGCTTGTTGGGATCCTTGGGCAGGAGGAACTTCTTGCCGTTGGGCCCGGAGACCTTGATCTTGTCGCCGGGCTGGCGATCGCAGAGCCAGTTGGAGGCGACGCCGACGAAGAGGGTGTGATTGTCCCAGTGTTCGTCGATGGTGCGTTTGACGGTGACGGAGACGATGTTGCCCTTGCCGTCGTGCCCGCGAGTGGGGTGAGAGAAGGAGTAGAGGCGGAGCTTGTGAGGCTTGCCGGTCTTGGGATCGACGCCGTTGTTGAAGGAGCGCTGGTCGGGGAGGACGCCGAGGGCCTGGCCGGGCTGGCACTTGCCGCCGGCGAGCTTGGTGCCGGTGACGTCGATTTGAATGTCGCGCACGACGCTGGCGGACTTCTTGAACATGCAGATTTCGTTCTTGACGACGACGGCCTCGACCGGATCGGTCGGGCGGTAGACGTGCATCTCGGCGTCACGGAGGATCGGACCCGGGGCGTGAGGTGCGGCAGAACCAGGAGCGGCAGGTGCGGTAGTCATCCCGCCAAGGTACCGAACTTCTGCAAGCTGTCAAGTCCTCAGTTATCACCGCCCCGTTCACAGGGGGAAACCTCAATTTCGGGACGGGAGCCGGATCAACCCGGTCCGCCGTTCGGGCGGCAGGGGTGCTGCGGTTCCAATCCGTTGCGGAACTGGAAGACTGACTGCCCGATGCCTGACTGCTGGTTGATGTGCTGCCCGAGGAAACCGGGGATCATGGGGCCGTTGAGCTCGGCGCTGGCCCTGCACCCGGCGGGATCGATGGCGGTGGCGGCGATGTGCTCGCGGACCATGGAGATGAGGGCGGCGGAACCCGCGGCCTGCGCGCTGTAGGCCATCTGTGCGAAGGTGCGGTTGATCGAGGAGGTGTCGATGGGGGAGATTGGCGCGCCGAGTCCGACGGGCCCGGGGACGGGTCCGACGGTTTCGCCGCCGAGCTCGGCGATGCGGACATCGGGGGCGAGACCGTTGAGTCGGCGGAGGCGCGGGTCGCCCGGCGCATTGGTGGCGCCGGGTTGATACTGGACGATGACCTGGTTGCCCTGGGCGTCGACGCCGAGCATGACGAGCGTGTCGCCGACGTAGGTCATGCCGGTGACGCGGGTGAGGGCCGTGGGATCGACGCCGGGGCCGATGGCGGTACCGGGCTGGACGTCGAAGCTGCCGTCGTCGGCGGAATGGGCGGCGACGAGGTAGTTGGTTCGGGGGTCCATTTCGAGCAGGACGGCGTTGGCGCCCGAGCCGGCGAGCTGGAAGGGGCCGGTTTCGCCCGAGGTCCCGATGAGGCTGCCGAGCGCGAAGATGGAGCCGCGGGTGGGCGCGCCGGCGAGCGCGCCCGACTGCATGTCAAAGGGCAGGACCATGCGCTCGACGGGCGTGCCCTCGAGATTCAGGAGTTCGTAGATCGTGGTGTCGGAAACGTTGACGACCTGGCCGGACTGGTTGTCGGCGTCCGACGAGCGGCCGCCGGCGTAGAGCTGGGAGCCGATGGCGCCGAGACCGGCGAGCGCGAAGGAGCGGGTGAGACCGTTCTGGAGATCGATGGGTCGGAAGGCGTCGACTTCGAATTCGGCGCCGACGGTGCCGTCGGATCCGAGGTTGCGCTGGCGGAGGACGGGGGACTCGAAATCGTCGTTGCCGCGCTGGTTGACGAGGGTGAAGAGGGAGCGGCCGCCGCCATCGAGGGGCGTGGTGGCGGCGCCGAGGATGGGCTTGAGCTCGCCCTGGCCGGGGGCGATGACGGCGTCGACGCCGGCGAGGGTGCGGGCGTGGAGATCGCCGGTGAAGGCGTCGTAGTAGAGGAGGGAGGTTGAGCTCGAACCGCTGGGGCCGGTTCCGGGGAGGAGACAGGGGTGAGCCGGGGGCAGGCCGAGGCGGAAGTCGAACATGGCGGCGCCTGCGCCGAAGCGCTGATCGATGTGAGCGCTGATGGCGGCGGCGAGCTGGGTGGCGAGTTCCATGCTGGCGGCGCACCCGGTGGGGTCCATCGCGGTCTGCACGATCTGGTTGGCGATGAGCCGCTCGACGACGCCGGAATCGACCGCGGCCTGCGAGTAGGCGAGCTCGGCGAAGAGTTCGCCGGCGGAGTCGTCGATTTCGGACGGTGAGGGGGCGATGGCGAGGTCGGGCTGTCCCGGGGGCGATCCGCCGGTTTCGCTGGCGAGGGCGTTGATGGTGAATGCGGAGCGTCCGACGCTGGAAAGGCGCGTCTGCCCGTCGTCCTGGATGCGGAAGACGTTGAAGAGCGTGACGCCCGGGACGCCGTTGACGGTGGCGCGGGTGGTGACGACGAGGATCGGATCGCCCGCGGGGGAGGAGACGAGGGCGATGCCGGTGACCTGGTCGATCGAGTCGATCGCGAGCCCGGCCTCGACGATGGTGGAGTCGAGGATTTCGAAATCGGCGGTGAGGTCGCTCACGGCGCCGCGCAGGTAGTTGACGCGCGGATCGACGGTGAAGATGACGGCGTCGTCGCCGAGGATTCCCGGCGTGCCGTTGCTGAAGCCGTTGATGGAGGGCAGGCGTCCTGCGACGACGAGGGTGCCGGCGCCGGTGACGCCGGCGAAGTCGCCTTCGAACTGAACGCCGAGATCCATGACGGGGTCGGCGAAGAGGCCGAAGCCGAGGCTGCCCTCTTCGCTGGTGATGATGTTGATGGTGTCGCTGCCGCCGAAGCCGGAGTTGGATTCGACGGTGTAGAGATCGCCGCCGATGGCGCCGAGGCCGCGGAGGGGGCCGTCGCTGGAGATGAAGTCGACGAAGTTGAAGATGCGTTCGGGGTCGTTGAGGTCGAGGACGAAGAGGATGGGGCCTTTCTGATCTTCGAGGCGGAAGAGGAAGGAGCCTTCCTGGTCGACGATCAGGGCGAGTCCGTTTCCGGAGAAGGGATCGGCGCCGAGGGTGGGGCCGAGGCGACCGCCGGAGCCGAAGATGTCGGCGCGGTAGAGGTCGAGGGAGTCTTCGTCGAGGAAGAAGAGGTCGAGGGGCTGGTTACGGTCGCGTTCGCGGATGTTGATTTCGAGGAGGAGGAAGAGGTTGGTCTGGAAGTCGCGGATGATGAACTGCTCGTCGCCTTCGTGGGACCAGAGGTCGTTGATGTCGACGAACTGCTCTTCGAGGGTGTAGCGGGCGGTGTTGGGGATTTTGCGCGAGGCGCGTTCGTTGGCGCGGAACGTGGCGATGATGTTCTGCTCGAAGGCGACGTCGAAGACGCCGCGGTTGAGGTCGCCGCCGAAGCCGAGCGTGGGGAATCCCGGGGAGACTTCGAGCCCGCCGAGGGTGCCCTTGACGGCGAGGGTGGCGTCGGGGGCCTGGATCTGGACGTCGTTGGCGACGGTGGCGGTGGCGACTTCGAACTGCACGCGCCCGTAGGGCACGGCGAGGGTGGTCTTTTCGACGCCGATGTTGGAGATCGCTTCGCGGAGGATGACGCGCGAGACGCGGTCGATGACGAAGACCTGTCCCGCGCCGATCTGGATTTCGATGGCGGAGTTGATGCCGGTGGTGATCTCGGCGCCTTCGCTGAGCACGTCGCCGGCCTTGGTGGTGGTGCGGGCGCCGTCGGGGAGAAGGCGGTGGGAAACGCGTCCCTTGACGGCGCGGACGACGATGGGGGTGGCGCTGACGGACTGGGTGGTGCCGGCGGCGCTGGAGACCGCGGCGGGCGTCGGGGCCTGGGTGGTTGCGGCCTGGGGCGTGCTCGGTTGCTGGGCGAAAGCGCCGATCGGCGCGCCGAGCCCGAGTGCCAGGGAGGCGGTGAGGAACGGTCTTGTGTTGTTTGGCATGATCAATGACCCCAACCCCCGCCTGGGCAACCCCATGTGGAGTGTACCTCGGGGCCGTGGGCCGGCACCCGCGGGCGCGTCGAAAGCATGATAGATTGGGTGATCCGTGCCGGGGGCGCGAGCGAGATCAGGGGAGATCGGCGCGTGTAAGGGATTCGTCCGCCACCATTTCGATCGGGATGATCGCTTCCGCCGTTGCGCCGGTGGTGGTGTCGCGGAGGAGCACCTTGAGCGAGTATCCGCCCACGGTGAGGGTTGCCGGGAGGGAGATGCGCTGGACGAGGTAGTGATCGGTGCGCTTGCGGCGGGAGACATCTCGGCTGGGCTGCTCGCGGCTCATCCACGCGAGCACGCCGTCGGCGCGGTGGTAGAGGCGAAGCTCCTGCGTGAGTTCGATGACGTACTCGGCGGCGCCTTCCGAGGCGGGCTCGGGGGCGTCGAGGTGGCGGAAACCGATGGGGGAGCTGCTCACGGCGGGGCGATGAGCGAAGTCCGCGACTTCGACGTAGACGAGTGCGGCGTGGGCCTTGCCGGCGAGGAAGCGCGAGCTTTCGAAGGGGACGAAGCGACCGAACCCGGTGACGCGGCGGGCGAGCGTCGCCGTGGGGATCGAGAGCGGGCGCGCCGGCTCGAGGGCGCGGGCGCGATCGAGGAGCGTGGCGACGAGCGCGTCGGGCGTGAGGTCGTCGTCGCGCACCAGCTCGGCGATGAGCGCGCGAAAGGCCTCCAGGCGCGTGCGCTGGGCCGGCGTGAGCGAGGGTTCGAGCATCGAGAGCCGTCCCGCCGCGTCGCGATCACCCAGCGCCTCCGAGAGCGCCAGGCGCAGCGCGTCGGCGAGCGGGCGATCTTCACCGGCCATCGAGGCGGCCGCGTCGGCGACCTCGGGCGTCTCGAGCGCGTGGGGCGCGGGTGTCTGCGGCTCGGCGGGCGGGGCGCCAGCAACCACGAGGGCCGAGGCGGGATCGGGGCCGACGAGCAGCGCGGGTGCTTCGGGCTCCTGCGAGCCCGGCTCGGGCAGAAGGGGGCTGGGCCGAGCGGCGAGCGGTGCTTGGTGCTCCGGCGGAACGCGCTTGAGCGCGTCATCAAGCCGGGCGGCGGCCGCGGCGATCTCGTCCCACTGCGCTCGGCCGGACGCGTCGGATCGCCGCTCGGAGGTGCCGGCGCATCCGGCGAGAGCCGCGAGGACCGGGGCGACGAGCCCCGCGCCTCGGCGACGCATCCAGTTCATTCGCGGCATCGTGCTCGTCGTGACCATGAGCGTGGCCTCCTGCCGGTGTCGGGTGTGCGAGCCGACCGAGCGCAGAATCTGCGCGGGCATCCTGCCTGAAGGGAGTATCGGCTCAGACCCGGCAGGCACTCGCAAAACGCAGGGTGAGGCCTTCGAGGATGTGCTCGGGGTCGCCGTCGCCGGTCCGCTGGCGGACCATGGCTTGCACGGTGTCGCGGACGAGCTCGGCGGCGTCGCCCGGACGGATGCGCGAAGCGCGCTGCATGAGCGTGTCGACGTCCGGCCCCCACAGGCGAAGGCGGTTCCTGACGGCGAAGGGGTTTTCGCGGGAAGCGAGCCCCTGGGAGGCGGCGTGGAGTTTTCGCGCGAGGTCGCCGAAGGTGAAGAAGAGCGGCGTAGGGTCGTGGCGGGAGATGTCGAGGAGACTGCGCAGGTGCGTGAGGGCGATGCTGGGATCGCCCGAGAGGAGCGAACCCTGGATGGCCCAGAACTCTTCTTCGCGGGTGATGCCGACGCACTGTCGGACGAGGGCGTCGTTGATGGAGCGCTTGTCGGCGCGGGTGTCGGTCGAGGCGACCATGAGGGCGAGCTTGGCGAGTTCGCAATCGATGCGACCGAGTTCGGGGCCGATGGCGTCGAGGAGGGCGAGCGCGGCGGGGCGTTCGAGGGTGGTGGCGTGGTGCGACGTGGCGCGCGAGATGGCCCAGGCGACGGCCTCGGCGGGCTTGAGCGGCTCGCACTTGCGGACGACGCCGCCGGCGGCGAGGATGGCTTTTTCGAGCTTCGGCCCGCGGAAAACGCCGGCGCGGAGGACGAGGGTCGCGGAGGCATCGGGTGCGGCGGCGTAGCTCTCGAGGATTTCGCGGGGAGTCTTGCCGGAAGACCCGCGATCGGAGCGTCCGCCGGAGGCGCTCGGCGCGGCGGGCGCGCCCGCGGCCTGGTCCTCGTCGGCGCCTTTGACCAGCGCATCGGCGTTGTCGACGACGACGAAGCGGTGCTGCTGCATCAGGCTGAGCGAGCGGCATTCATCGAGAATGTCGGCGGGCGAAGCGGAGGCGCCGTCGAAGACGGTGGCGGCAAGCTCGCCGTGGAGCGCGCGGAGGCGCGTCCGGAGCTCTTCGGTCTGTTCAATCTGCTGGAATCGATCGGGCCCGTGAAAGAGGGCGATGGGCGGAGCGGCCGCGGGAGAGGCGGGGGCTTTGGAGGCGGCGGACGCGGGAGACCTGGTGGAGGACTTCGCCACGGTCGAGGTTAGGCCCGGCGCGGCGCGGGATGCGGGCGCGCGGGCCTTACGCGGCGCGGCTCACACGTTGAAGAGGAAGTGGCAGACGTCGGCGTCCTGCATGACGTAGGACTTGCCCTCCTGGCGGAGCTTGCCCGCGTCGCGGATGGCTTTTTCGGAGTGGTGCTTTTCGAGGTCGCTGACGGAGTAGATCTCGGCGCGGATGAACCCGCGCTCGAAGTCGGTGTGGATGACGCCGGCGGCCTGCGGCGCGGTTGCGCCGACGGGGATGGGCCAGGCGCGGACTTCTTTTTCGCCGGCGGTGTAGTAGGACTGGAGGCCGAGCAGGCGGTACGCCGCGCGGCTGAGGGTTGCGAGCGCCGGTTCGGACATGCCGAGGGAGCCGAGGAGTTCGAGGCGGTCGGCCTCGGGGAGTTCGGCGAGCTCGGCCTCGACCTTGGCGCAGACGGGGACGACTTCCATGTGTTCGGCGGCGGCGATGTCGCGGACCTGCCGGGCGAGCGGGCCGGTGCCGTGGACGTCGGACTCGTCGACGTTGGCGACGTAGAGGACGCGTTTGGCCGAGAGCATGCCGAGGGGCTTGAGCTGGCGTGCTTCTTCGGGGTCGGTGATGTCGGGGAGGACGGTTCGCGCGGGCTTGCCGGCGTCGAGGACGGGGCGGAGCTTTTTGAGGACGTTGAAGCGGGCGATGTCTTCTTTTTTCTGGGTCTTGGCGGCGCGCTCGGCCTTGGGCAGGGCGCCGTCGACGGTCTGGAGGTCGGCGAGGATGAGCTCGGTTTCGATGGTTTCGATGTCGCGCGTGGGGTTCACGCTGCCGTCGACGTGGGTGATGTCTTCGCCGCCCGGCGCCTTGTCGAAGCAGCGCACGACGTGGAGGATGGCATCGACCTCGCGGATGTGGGAGAGGAACTTGTTGCCGAGGCCCTCGCCTTCGCTGGCGCCCTTGACGATGCCGGCGATGTCGACGAGGCGGAGGCTTGCGGGGATGACTTTCTGCGTTTTGATGAAGCTCTGGATGACCTTCAGGCGCGGGTCAGGGATGGCGACGATCCCGACGTTGGGCTCGATGGTGGCGAAGGGGTAGTTGGCGGCGAGGGCGCCGGCGTTGGTGAGGGCGTTGAACAGGGTGGACTTGCCGACGTTGGGCAAGCCGACGATGCCGGCTTCCATGCGGTTCCTCGGGCGGTGAGAGGCTGAGGGTGATTCAGGCGCCGGGAGGGCGCGCGGGCCAATGGTATTGGCCTGAGAGCCACGAGGAAAGCCGAGGCTCACGAAGCCCGGGCGCGGGTCTGCGGGCGGGCGGTCTGGTCGGGGTCGGTGGCCGCCCCGGGCGTGCGGAGGCCGAGGGAGAAGGCCAGAACGCGCGTGCCGGCGGCGAGGCGCAGGGCGCGGCGCGTGGCGAGGTACTCCGCGGCGGGCGGGTGCGTGTCGAGGAGCGTGCGGGTGATGAGCCCGGCGGATTCGAGATCGCGGAGGGCCAGGGAGAGTGCGCGCGGACTGGCGTCGGGCAGGGCGGCACGCAGGTCGCGGAAGCGGCGCGGGCCGCTGGAGAGCGCCAGGAGCACCGGGAGCGACCACTTCTGGAGTCCGATGTCTTCGAGATCGAGCCGGCGGAGTTCTTTCATCAGGCGAGCGCACGCCGGCGCGACGCGCGTGCCGGGGCTGGTGAGCACGTACTCCGGGCGCAGGGCGTGGGGGACGCCGGGGTTGGAGTGCACCCAGCCCAGAGCGGCGAGGGCCGCGAGCGTGCGTCCCAGCGAATCGCGCGAGATGCCCAGGCGATGCAGGAACGTGACGTACTTCCACCCGCCGACGGGCGAGGCGGCACACTCGCCCAGGAGCGGGATCGCCCAGCGGTGGTGGGTGAGCGAGGCGAGGGCGGCGAGGCGGGCGGGCGAGACGGGGTCGCGCGGGTTGGGTGGGGGCCGACGGGTCATGGGAAGCGGGGGAAGGGGCGAGGGGCGATTCGGGCGGAATTCCGCGCGAAGGGGTTGACAGACTCCTGCACTTAGTATACAAACAGGACCATGGGCGGGCAAGGCGCTCGCGCGAAGCATGGCGGCAATCAACGATCACAAGGAGACGGCGATGTCGAACAGCAAGTCGGCGCTCGGGTACAACGGCGGGCTCACGTGCAGCATGCAGGTCACGGACCTTGCCCGGTCGATCAAGTGGTACGAGGAGAAGCTCGGGTTCAAGCTCCTCTACAAGGTCGACCAGATCGGCTGGGCCGAGCTTGCCACGGAAGTGCCCGGCGTGAATCTCGGGCTCGGGCAGGTCGAGAAGATCACGGCCCGCGGCAACGTGAAGCTGACCTTCGGGGTCAAGGATGTCGGCGCGGCGCGTTCGATGCTCGAAGCCAAGGGCGTCAAGTTTGACGGCCCGACGGTGACGTATCCCGGGATGGTGATGCTGGCGACGTTCTTCGACCCTGATGAGAACGTCTCGATGTTCTTCCAGGATCTTTCGGGTCACTGAGCGGCGGGCGGACGCCGGAGCGCTCAATCAGAGCACGGTCAACGGTCGCGCGGCCTGCGGGTCGGCGCGACTGTTTTTGGTTGTGGGTCGCTTGGTCAATCGAAGCGGAAGACGCCCTTGCGGTAGCCGTAGATGTAGGCGACGAGGGTGGTGAAGATGAAGAAGAGGATTCGGGCGAGCCACAATCCGCCGTGGCCGAGGGAGTGATCGAGGCTGGGGAAGGTGACGGCCCAGGGGTAGAGGAAGATGATTTCGATGTCGAAGACGAGGAAGACCATGGCGATGAGGTAGAAGCGGATGTTGAATCGCTTGCGGGCGTTCCCGATGGCGTTCATGCCCGACTCGTAGGTCAAGCCCTTGACGGCGCCCTGGCGGCGCGGGCCGAGCATGAGCGACGCCACGACGTTGCCGATCCCGAACAGCACCGCCATGGTGATGAGGAGGAGGATCGGCAGGTAGGAGTTGAGGTCGACGCTGGCGAGCATGGGCGGATGGTAGCGGCAGGGGTGGTGGGCGAGGAGGGGCACACGGATCATCGGGGGGGCGTGCGGCCGGGGGCGGGGCCGGGGCTTGGTTCGGGCTGTGTGGAGGCCTTGCCGCGGAGGCGCTCGGCGAAGGCGGGTTCGAGGGACCACATCTGCCAGGCGGCCCAGGCGAAGCCGAGGGAGGCGAGGATGAGGGGTGGGGCGTAGGAGTCGGTGAGCTTGAGGAGCGCGACGCCGACGGTCTGGAAGAGCGCGCCGCGCAGGCCGACGAGCGTGGCGTGGATGGCCATGTATTGCGAGACGCGATCGGGCGAGGGGGCAAGGCCGACGGGCCCGAGGGTCCAGCCCATCTGCACGGCGGCGGAGCAGACGCCCCACAGCGCGCAGGACGCGCCGAGTTCGAGGGCGTTGCGCGAGAGGAGCAGGCCGATGGGGAAGATCGTGTAGACCGCGAAGGCGAGCGTGCTGACCCGGGCGGCGCCGAGTCGATCGTTGATGAACCCGAAGGGGATGACGCATGCCGCCATGACGGCCTGGAGGGGGAAGCTCGTGGCCTTGGGATACTCAACGTAGTCGAGCTTGAGCTTGCTCTCGCCGATGAGCGGGAGCATGACCCAGACGATCATCCAGCCGATGCCGTAGGTCATGTACGCGGCTTCGTAGCGGAAGAAGACGCGGTCGGCGCGGAGGATCTGCCGCATGTGCAGGAGCGGTTCGAGGACGAGGGCGAAGAGGCCCTGACTTCCCGCCTGGCCGCGCGGCGGCGAGGGGGGCATGTGCCGATGGAGCGCGATGAGGAGCCCGATGCCGACGAGGGTGAGGAGCGAACCGGCCAGGAGCACGGTGCGGAAGAGTTCGGGATCGGCCTGGAGGCGCGAGCCGAAGAAGAGCCCGGCGAGCCCCGCGGCGACGAGGATTGCCATGGACATGAATCCGAAGAGGCGGCCGCGAATGGAAGCGGGGTAGAGGCGGGAGAGGTATTCGCCGTTGACGGGCGCCCAGGCGGAGTAGCCGATGGCGGAGACGACGTGGATGGCCGCGAGCTGCCAGACGGAGGTGACGAACCACGCGCCGGCCCAGGGGAGATAGGTGATGAGCCAGAAGAGGATGAGGAACGCGGCGGGCGAGAGGCGGCGTACGGCGGGCTGCCAGAAGACTGAGAGCCCCGGGAGGACGAGGGGCGCGGCGGTAAAAAGGAGGACGAGCCACTCGTCGGCCTGGTAGTGCCGCTTGGCCAGGTAGGGCAGCATGAACTGAGCCGCGTTCATGCTCGACTGGATGAGCACGACGGAGACCGTGTGCGCGAGGAAGAGCCGCCAGGGCACGGTGCGGGCGGGCGGCGGGGGAAGCGTGGCGGCGACCGGTGAAGCGGGCGCCTGCGAACCATCCTGAGCGCCATCCGAGGGCGCTGCGCCCGGCGAGGATTTGGGGGAACTGTTCATGAAGCGCCGAGGACGCTGCATCCGGTTGGATTTCGCCAACCCTGGGGTCGCTCGGCTCCGCGATCGTTGGCAGGTCCGCCCGTCACTTCGACTCGGGCTTGGCGGCGGACGGGGTTGCCTCGGCGGGCTTGGTGGGGGTGGAAGTCTTCAGAGCCTTGACCGCAGCGATCACTTCGGCGGGTTCGGCGCGTTTCTTGTAGTCCCACTCGGCGAACACCCAGCGGACGACACCTTCGCGGTCGACAATGAAGGTTGCCGGGGCGGGGAGATCCCACTCTCCTGATTGATTGCGCTTGTGCAGGTCGACGCCGAAGCCTCGGTATTTCTGCTGGGTCTCGGCATCGAGGCGAAAGATGACCTTCATGCCGCGGGCGGCGTCGCCCTTGGCGTCGCAGAGGGCGACGTAGTCGGACTTGGCCTTGCCGCGGGTCTTGTGCAGGTGCTCGGGCGTCTCGGGGGAGATGGCGACAAGCGAGGCGCCCGCGGCTTTGAGCTCGGGCGTCTTGTCGTGCCAGGCCGCGAGGGCGAGGTTGCAATAGGGGCACCATCCGCCGCGGTAGAAGGTAATGACGACGGGGCCTTCCTTCCAGAGGGAGCTGAGCTTGACCTCCTTGCCCTGCTCGTTGAGGAGGATGGAGTCGGGGACTTTGTCGCCGACGGCGAGGCCGGGCTTGGCGGGTCGCTCAGGGGCGGATTGGGGGGCGGGGCTGGAAGGGAGCGAGGGCTTCTCTTCCTGAGCGGGCGCCGGGGCGGTGAGGAAGAGGGCGGCGCAGAGCAGGGTGGCGTGGCGCGCCAAGCGGGTCGAGGGCATGGGAGGTCCTTGGTTTGTGTGCATGCTGGCGAGAAGGCTCAAGGCGCGGCGGCGCGGGCACCGTGGGCTAGGCTTCAGATGCGTCCGGTGCGCCGGGCGTTTCGGAACATTATTCGGCCGCAAGGCGGGACCGCAGGGCATGGAGGCACATCGTGGCAAAGGGTCAGCATCTGTCGGCGTATCAGCAGGGGATCGTCAAGCGGTATTACGAGCACGCCGACACGCTCGCGGTGAGCGCGCTGGGGGAGATTGTCTCGGAGCTGGCGGTGGCGGAGTCGCCCAAGAGCGCGGAGAAACTGTGGGTGCGGGCGCGCACGGCCCTGGCGCGAGCCGGCGTTGATGGCCAGCGGATCGACGATCTCGCGGCACGACGGGACGTGAAGGGACTCGCCGCGCTCGTGGGCGAGTTGTGGGGCGGCGGCGGCGGCGGTCGAGCTCGCCCGAAGGCGTGAGCGAAGAGCCGTTCGGGCGGGAGCGTGTCACATCGCCGGTGTCGGCACGCGCATGCGCCATGCCACCAGGAACCATTCGAGGGTGAGCAGGAGCAGGGCGAGAGCGACGAAGTAGTGCCAGACCTCGCCGCGGGCGGGTTCGAGCGACGGGCGTTCGCCCGCGCCGGGAGCGCCGGCGATGGGAAAGGCGGCGAGCGGGTCGCGCTGGAGCACCTGGGGGTCGAGCGTCAGGAGCGATTCGGGCGGCGCGAGCAGATTGACCGCGGCGATCGAATCCTCCGGAACGGTTCCTTCGCAGCGGTAGACCGCCGCCCGCTCGGGGAACCCGAGGACCGTCGGCGCGTCGGGGAGCACGGGCGCGGCGAGGACGGCGTCGTCGATCCCGATGGCGCGGGCGATGACGCGCGTTGACCCCGGCGCCGGGCGAAGGGTGAGCGGGTCGCTGGTCGTGAGGGCGCGTCCGCTCTGCCCTTCGGCGCGGAGCGTGAGGAAATCGACCGCGCCGGCGAGAAACACGGGGAAGGATGCCGTCGGGCCCCAGTTCGACTTGCCGAGGTCGAAGCCGATGACGATTCGCCGGACGCCCAGGTGCTCGACGAGGGCGAAGAGGGGGCCGTCAAACCCTTCGGCGAGGGGTTCGAACCCGGGCGGTGCGCCGCCCGCGGCGTTGGCGTCGAGCGCGATGATGCTGGGCTCGTCGGCGACCACGGCTTCGAGAGGGACGCCGCGGAGCAGCGGGTGTGTGCGCCGCCAGGAGACGATGCGGGTTGGACCGGGCTGGGGTGCGGGTTCGATGCGCAGGCCGGGGATGGGGAGAGGGGCGCCGAAGGTGATGGAGGGAACGGGGAGCAACCCGGGCGGGCGCACGCGATCGAAGATGAACAGATCGGGACGGGCGGCGCCCGGCGTCGAGTAGCGTGCCTCGGCGTCGGCGCGCGTGAGGAATTCGACCCGGTCCAGATTCATGGCGCGCAGGCAGGAGCGGATGAGCGGGTTCACGCCGGCGTCGCGATCGTCGGGACTGCCGGGGCCGATGACGACCACCCGGGCGGCGACGGGCGGGCTGAGCACGAGCGACGCGGCGTCATCGGCGCGGAGCGGATCGCCCGAGGGGAGCATCGCGGTGAGCACGCCGCCGCGGGTGATGGGGAGGGCGAAGGTGCTGGTCGCCTCGCTGGCGCCGGGCAGACCCGGCGCGGGTCGAGTCTCGATGGACGCGGAGCCGATGGGCACGCCGTCGAGGAGCACCTGCAGGGCGGAGCGCGGCGAGGCGGGGTCGTCAGCGAGGATGCGGACGAGGAGGCGCACGGTCGCGGGGTCGTCGTAATCGCGGCGGGCGCTGAGGGCGACGATGCCCGAGTTGGGGGCGCGCGGCGGGTCTGTCGCGGGCGCGGGGGCGACGCGATGGGTGATGATGCTGAGGCCCGGAATGACGAGCGGATGGTCGAGCGGGTCGTTGCACCCGTCGGTGAAGACGTGGACGACGGCGGGCGGCGCGTCGGGGTGGGAGGCGGCGTCGCCCGCGAAGGCGGTGAGGAGGTCCGCGGCGGCATCGAGCCTGGCGGCCTGGTCGGAAGGCCGGATCGCGTCGAGCGACTCGCGCGCCAGGCGCAGGTTGGAAGTCGGCGCGGCCTGCACGACCGCGCGGGCGGCGAACGCGGCGACCGTCACTTCGGGAGACTCGCCGGCGCGCCGGAAGCCCTCGATGAGCGCGCCGGCGGCGCGACGGGCCTCGTCGAGCCGGCTCGTGGGCAGGGCGTCGGCTCCGGCGGGACCATCGAGCGCCGACATCGACGCGGAGCGGTCGATGAGCACCAGCACGCGGCCGGCGTCGCCCGCGCCGCCGAGGTTCCTGACGGTGGGCCGGCCGATCGCGCCGGCCAGCAGCGCGGCGGCGAGCACCTGCAGGACGAGCGGCCAGGACAGCCTGAGCCAGCGGAAGGGGACATTGACTTCGAGATCGAGCAGCGCGCGCTCCCACAGGAGCGTGGAACTGACGCGGAGGGGGCGTCGGCGGAGCTTGAGGAAGTAGAGCGCGACGACCGCGGGGAGCGCCAACCCCGCGGCGATGAGGCCGGCGATGGGGCTGAGAAAGGTCATGCGTCGCGGCGCGTGCCCTTTCGGCGCGAGGGGGACTTGGGCGGCGGGTTTGAAGGAGCGGCAGGCGATTCGCCCCAACCGGGCGGGGGCGCCGGCGGGCCGCCGCGGGCGGGGCGCGTCGGCGCGGGGCGTGTGGGCGCTTGGCGAGCCTGAAACCCGCGGGCGATGATGAACATTTCGCGGGAGACGTCGCGCGTGGCGTCGGGCTTGAGGCCCTTGGCGTCGGCGAAGGCGCGCTGCGTCTCGCGGAGCAGCGCGGGGTATTGCTCGCCCTCGAAGACTTTCATCACGAGGCAGCCGCCCGGCGCGAGGAGCGCGGGCGCGAGCGCGAGCACGCGCCGGCAGAGCGCCACCGAGCGGAAGTGATCACCCCCCGGGTCGCCCGTGGTCGAAGGGGCCATGTCGCTGAGGAGGGTGTCGAATCGCGGCGCGTCGGGCGTTTCGAGGAGCGACTCGGGGCGCACGTCGAAGGCGTCGGCGACGAACGTGTGCACGTGAGGGGGGAGATCGAGCGAGACGGGAAGGAGGTCGATCCCGAGCACGACGCCGCGCGGGCCGACGATCCGGGCGGCGACCTGGAGCCAGGACCCGGGGGCGCAGCCGAGGTCGAGCACGCGGTCGCCCGGGTGCAACACGCGACGGCGCTCCTGGATCTCAAGCAGTTTGTACGCCGAGCGCGCGGCGTACCCCTCCGACTTGGCCTTGCGGAAGTAGTGATCGTGAAGCTCTCGGCGCTGCGGCACGGGGAAGAATACGACGCTTCGCCGATCCCCTGCCCGACGACGCCGGCGTGAGACCATGAACGACTTCGCCACCAGGTTGCCCGCGGCACTGCAGCGCCAGGCTCGGTTTGAGCGGCTGGGACCGAGCGGGGTGCCGGCGCTGCTTGCCCATCCGGACTGGGAGCGTCCGGCGCCGCTGGTGCTGTGGATGCACGGGCGCACCGTGAGCAAGGAGCTGGACAACGGGCGGTACTTGCGGTGGATTCGCGCGGGGATCGCGGCGTGCGCGATTGACCTGCCCGGGCACGGCGAGCGGCGCGACGAGGCGTGGCAGACGCCGGAGCGCACCCCGGACCTGATTGCCCAGGGCTTGCGCGAGGTCGACGAAGTCATCGAGGCGCTCTCTGATCGACGCTTCGAGGGGGTGATTGATCTGGGGCGGCTGGCGATCGGCGGGATGTCGGCGGGGGGGATGGTGGCGCTCCGCAGGCTGTGTGAGACGAACCCGCCGCACCCGTTCGTGTGCGGCGCGGTCGAAGCGACGGCGGGCAACCTGGGGATGCTCTACGGGCACGTGCCGGCGGGCGGCGCGGCGGCTCCCGGGCGCGTGCGGCATTCGGCCGAGCGAATCGCCCCTGTCGATCCGATGCGGCACATTGAGGGTTGGCGGCACATCGGCCTGCTCGCGCTGCATTCGCGGGCGGATGAAGTCGTGCCGGTGGCGTGCATCGAGTCGTTTGTCGAAGCGCTGCGGGCGCGGGCGCGAGCACGGGGTGAGAACCCGGCCGAGATTGAGCTGCGCACGTGGGAGCGCACGGGCGCGCCCCACGAGCACAACGGCTTCGGTCTTCTCGCCAACGAAGCCAAGAACATCCAACTGGAGTTTCTCACGCGCTGGCTCAGACCCGGGCCGGTGAGGTAGGCACGGTGCGCGTCTCACTATGCTCGCGTCCTATGGCGTGGCTGGGCGTGTTGTGGCTGCTGGCGGGCGGGCTCATGAGCGTGCTTGCTCTTGGCATGGGCCGGGCGGCGTGGGTGCTTTTGAACCCGCCGCGGCGCGGGTACGCGTTTGCGCTGGCGAGAGGGATGCCCGGCGCGCCCGACGAGCTGGGGCCGGCGCAGGGGTGGACGGGGAATGCACCGCGGTGGCGTGCGTGG
Source organism: Phycisphaerales bacterium (assembly GCA_050182995.1). GTDB lineage: Bacteria > Planctomycetota > Phycisphaerae > Phycisphaerales > UBA1924 > JAEUIX01. The sequence continues at coordinate 230,129 of JBFXBS010000002.1, forward strand.
GAGCTTCGGCACGCCGGGGCGCGGATGCCGGTGTGGGAGATCGACGGCGCTCGTGCCGACGGCCCGGTGGTCATCCTGACGCACGGGTGGGGCGAGTCGCGCGTGCACAGCCTGCCGCGGGTCGCCGCGTGGAATGGTGCGGCGTCGCGCGTAATCGCGTGGGATCTTCGCGGTCACGGCGAGGCGAGCGGGCGGTGCGCGCTGGGGACGACGGAGGTGGAGGATCTGCTCGCGCTGATCGATGCGGTGAGCGCGCGGCCGGAGACCACCACGGGCGGACCGACGAGCGGCGGGGCGCGCGGCGTCGTGCTGCACGGTTTTTCCCTGGGCGCCGGCGTGTCGATCGCGGCGGCGGGGCGGGACGGGCGCGTGTCGGCGGTGATCGCTGAAGCGCCGTACCGCGTTCCGCGAACGCCGGCGGCGGCGGTGATGGCCCGCGCGGGGATCGCGCGGGGCGTCGTCGGCCGGCTCGTGCTCTCAGGAGCGCTGCGGGCGGCGCGGTGGATGCTGGGCTCGGGTCTTGACGACCGGGCCTTCGATCGGGCGCGGCTTGCGCACGGCGTGCGATGTCCGCTGCTCGTGCTGCGCGGATCGCTCGACGACATCGTGCCGCGAGCGGATGCGCAGGCAATTGCGGAGTCCTGCGCGAGCGGAGCCCTGGTCGAGGTTCCCGGGGCCGGGCACGTGGACCTCTGGACCGAGGCCCGCCACCGCGAGTCGGCGGTTGCAGCGATTCGGGCGTTGGCGGACGGGGCCGGCCTGGGGCGATAACCGCGGCAAGTCCCCGCGGATGATGCCTCCGGCGCCAGTCAGGGGCATTCGGCGGGCGGGCGCTCGGCGCGCCGGCCCGGAGGACCGATGGAAACCGTGGCGCGCCCGGCAGACCGCACCGTGCCGGCACGGCCGACCCATGACCAAGCTCACCGGCATCCAGCCAGCCAAGCATCCCAATACGCTTCGCCTGCAGGGCGCGACGCTGCAGCGATTGCTGGATGAACTCGACGCCGTCGCGAGTCGACAGACCGCGGAAGAGGTGAAGCGCGATTTTCGCCGCTGGACCATTCGCGCGATGTCGGAGGTGCGTGTCGACATGCATCAGCCCGGCGGCACGGTGACGAGTCTGCGGTATGTGTGCCGCGACCTTTCGGGCAGCGGGGTGGGCGTGCTGCACAGCGCGTATGTGCATCCGGGCACGCGCTGCGTCGTGCACGTGGGTCAGGAGGGGCGACGGGCCACGCTCGTGCCGGGCGTCGTGCAGCGCTGCCGGCTGATGGGCCGGGGCATCCACGAAGTCGGGATCAAGTTCCGCACGCCGATCACGGTGCGGAACTTTGTCGACCTTGACCCGCTGCAGGGCAAGTTCTCGCTCGAGCGCATCGACCCTTCGTCGCTCAAGGGCGGAGTCCTGCACGTGGACGACTCATCCATCGAGCGCAAGCTCATCCGTCACCTGCTCGAAGAGACGCAACTGGGCATTGTCTCGGCCGAGAGCGCCGACGAAGGGCGGACGCGCGCGGCGGAGAACTTTGATCTCGTGATTGCCACGACGCACCTGAAGTGCTCCGACGGGCAGGACTTGTGCCGGGCGCTCCGCGCCGACGGGGTGCAGGCGCCGATCGTGCTCACGTCGACCGATCAGACGGACTCGGCGGCGGAAGAGGCGCGCGAGGCCGGCGCCAGCGCGCTGCTTCGGAAGCCCTTCGGGCGCGAGCTGCTGCTCGCCGCGGTCGCGGAGTTCCTGCTGCTGACGCCCCCGAGCATGGACGGGAGCGGCCCGATCTACTCGACCATCAAGCCCGAGGATCCGCTCTTCAAGTTTGTTCCCGAGTTCATCGGGGAGCTCCAGGACACGGCCAAGCGCCTCAGCGAAGCGCTCACGAAGCAGGAGATCGAGCTCATACGCACCGAATGCTTCCAGGTGATGGGGGCTTCGTCATCGCTCGGGCTCGAGCCCGTCGGCCGGATCGCGGGCGAAGCGCTCCGGCAGGTCACCGCGTCGATGAGCGCGATCGAATCGGAGAAGGCGATCAAGGATCTGATCATGGCGTGCAGGCGCGTGCGCGAGCGCGAAGCGGCCTGACCGGTTTCACGCCTGACCTCGCACGTCTCGGCGCTCCCCGTACCATCGGCCTCACTCCGGAGGCTGAAGATGAATCTTGTCTACGTGGCGCTGGCGATGCTCGGCGGAATGGTCATGCCGATCCAGGCGGGCATGAACCGCGAGCTCGGGGCGCGGCTGGGGTCGCCGCTTTATGCGACGCTCAACAATTTTGTCGGCGGCACGGCGCTCATGGTGGTGGCGTGTGCGCTCGCCGGCGCGTTTGGGTGGGCCCGGTTCACGCCCGCCGGCGTGTCTGCCGCGCCCTGGTGGAGCTGGCTCGGCGGCGTGTGCGGGTGCACGCTCGTGCTCACGGCGACGATCGCGGTGTCGCGCATCGGCTCGGTGGGCCTGGTCGCGGCGATCGTGGCGGGGCAGTTGCTCTGCTCGCTCGTGGTCGATCAGTTCGGCCTGCTGGGGCACGCGGTGCGGGCGATCACGCCGACGCGCGTGCTTGGGATCGGCCTGCTGGTGGCGGGTGTGTATCTCGTGCAGCGTGATGCCGGGCTCGGGGCGCCGGCGGGAGCGTGAGCCGCGCGCGGCGTCATCAGCGAGGGACGACCACGGGCGCCGGGCCGACGATCCGTGGCTGGCGGCGCGCGAGGTCATAGAAGATGGCGCGGCACTGCGTGGCGCTGGGATTGTCGGGCGTGGTGAAGATGACCCAGTCGGGCTCGGTGGCGGAGGCCTCGATGACGCCGCGTTCGCCCGCGCGCGTGTCGAGGCTTGCTCGGCGTGCCTCGACTCTCGCCCCCTCGGGAAGGCTGATGACCACGTTGCCTTCGCACGTCGCCGAGAGCAGCTCGGCCTGCCTGCCCGGCGCAAAGGCGCTCGGCAGCGTGTCTGGTTCGGCGGGGACCGGTGACGTGGGCGCGAGCACGCGTGCGGTGGCGTCGTCGGCATCGATGCTGATGACCGGCTGGTCGGGCGCGTCGCGGTGCAGGGCGCGCACGCCGCCGAGCAGGCGGATGAGCCCTTCGTCGCGGTCATAGCGAAGGCCGGTGGTCCAGTGAAACAGGGTGGTCCCGCGAACGCCCGAGAGGTCGGCCGGGAGCGCACCGGGCTGCGGCGCCGGGAGTGCCGGCGTGCCGGCGGTCCGGCGATCATCGACAAGCAGGCGGCCCGGCCCGGGCACTTCGATCAGGTGCTCGGTTTCATCGGCGATGAGCCGATCACCCTCGATGTAGAACAGGCGCTCGATGGGGCGTGATTCGCCCGGTCGTGCCGCGATCGGCGAACCTGCCGGGGCGAACCGGCGCGATTCGATCGAGGCCCGCGCCCCGCCCTCGCGCTCGAACGACGCGCCGATGGCCTCGGCACGGAGCAGCCGACGGGCCTTTGACCCTTCCCGCGAGGCGGCGAGCGCGCCGAGCGCTCCGCTTCCGGGCGTTTCGATCGCGCCGGGCGACGCGGGCTCCTCCGGCGTAAAGCGCAAACGGATCACTTCGGAGAGGAGCGTGGTTTCCTCGACGGGCGAGGTGATCGCCACGGCCCGCGCGTTGCCCACGCATTCGGCGCTCCCCTCGAGGTTGTTGAACGACATGGAGCGATCCCAGCGTGCCGTGACGAGCGGGTCGGCGGGCGGGCTCACCGTGCCGAGCGGATCGGTCCTGGGTTCAGGCCGGAGCGTGAGTTCGCCCGCGCCGAAGACGAACAGTTCCTGGCGTTCGCCGTCGAGGCGCATCTGCGTGCCGGTGATCGAGCCTTCGTCGCGGGTGATCGTGACGCGCTCGCCGAGCAGGTCGACGAGCAGGTGATCGACGTCGGCGATGATCTGGTCGGCCTCGGCGCGGACGCGCCCGGCCTGGTCGCCCGAGCGGTCGATCGCGCGCTCGGCGGGGGTCGATTCGACGATCGCCCGCTCGCGTACTTCGGCGCGGGAGACGACCACCTGCCCGCGCTCGTCGCGCGCCAGCGTCGCGTCGAGTGCGCCCCCGGCGATTGTCCACGCTCCGCGGGAGGCGCGCACGTTGCCGCGGGCCGAGAGGTCGCGCGGATCGGCGGAGCGCCCGACCGGTTCGAGCTCGAGCGTGAGCGCGTCGGCCTCGAGCGTGCCGCCCCCGGCATCGCGGGCGCGAACGCGTCCCTGCGCCTGCACGCGCGAAAGCAGCGCCTCGAGCGGACCCTCGGGATGCTCGAAGGACGCGAACTCAGCGGCGGCCGAGTCGGCCTGAAGGGAGGCCGAGCCGTCACGTGCCGTGACGTTGCCGTTGAACCGCGCCGACTTCAAGCGGTCGGAGATCGCGGCGTCCGGGGCGTGGAACTCGAAATCAGCCTGGTCGGTCCAGGCGATGTCGGTGGGCCGATCCGCCGTCGACGCCGCCGCTTCGAGACGGGAAGGGCCGCGGGCCAGCCCGACGCCGGTGCGCAGGCTCAGGCGGGAGAAGTCGGTCTGCAGCCGCCCCTTGCCGGCGAGTTCGAGTCGCGCGGGCGACCCCCGTGAGCCGGCGACGCCGAGGGTCATGCTTGTGGCGGCGTAGTCGATCGCCGCGGCGCTGATGGCCGCGCCGACATCGCGCTCGATGATCTCCACGCGCCGCTGAGCGCTGGAACGGAACGCCGCCGCGATTTCTTCTTCTGTGAGCTCGGGCGGCCGAGTCTCCATGGGTCGCACCACGAGCGGCCCGCCCCAGCGCGCGACGAAGACGTCGGGGTCGTCCAGCCCGGTGAAGAGGCTGGGCGGCTCTCCGGAGATGGGCGGGGTGCGCATGAGCGGCTCACCCGGCGGTGCGACCTCGGGAGCGGGGGCTGTCGCCGCGCGGAGGCCGTCGCGCACGCCGGAGGTGTTCCCCGCCTGTCCGATGGCGCCTGGCGCGAGTGCGCCGTTGACGAATCGTGCCCAGAGTTCGAGGCGATCGGCATCGACGCGCAGGCCGCGGCGGGTGACGCGGAACTCCTCGCGCGCCACGGCGTGATAGAACGTCTCGCGCACGCTTTTCGCGGCGTCAGTCACGGCCGGAGGGAGATCGCCGCGGGACACGCCGCCCTCACGGGAGGGCGTGCCTGCACCGGCCGCTGCGGCGTCGGCGGGGGATCGCCGGTGCGGCGCCAGCCACACGTACTCGGGCGGGCCCATCTCAAGCAGTTCGAGCGTGTTGTCCACCTGGTTGCCGATCAAGCGCAGGCCGCGAGCGGCGACTTCGAATTGCTCGGCGCTGGCGCGGAAGCGTTCGTTGGTCGAGACTTCGCCGCTGACCGCGCTGAACGTGATCGTGGGCGCGAAGATTCGCAGCGTCGCCGGCGCCGCTTCATCCGCCTGTCCGCCCGGCACATATTCAACCGTTACGCCTCCTTCAAACGTGCCCGATTCGAGTTGCTGGAGGCCGGCGGGGTAGAGGATGGTGCCCCGGGCCGCGGCGATGCGGATCGACCCTCCGGCGCGCACGTAGATCTCGCCCCTGGGGTCGACGACCCGAGCTCGTCCCGGCCCGCTCGGCTCCAAAGACGCCCAGCCCAGGTGCCCGATCGCTTTGCCCGGATCGCTCCGCGAGACGAACTGCACGCGCGCTCGGCCGGCGCCGCGCAAGCCTTCGGAGTCGATATCCACCGGCACGGGCGGCATGACGGCCGGGGGTTTGAGCGACCGTGCCGGACCGTCGCCCGGGGTCTGGCGATTCCACACCGCGACCAGCCCGACGATGCCCGAGGCGATCAGGAACACCCCGGCCGCGACGATCAATCCCGTCGAGCGCAACGAAAGCCTGGATCGCGACCGGCTAGGCATGAGCGGGATCGTACAGGCGCACGGCGTGATCGAGCAGACCCTGGGCCGAAAGCAGATGCTCGATCGCCTCGCGCACGGCTCCGCGGCCGCCCGGGCGGGACGTCGCAAACCGGGCCAGGGCCCGCACCGCCGGCTCGGCGTTGGCCACCGCCATCGGATATCCGCAGACGCGCAACGCCGCCAGGTCGGGCCAGTCATCGGCGAGGAAGGCGGTAGCCCCCAGCGGCAGGCCCAGGGACGAAGCGAGTCTTGTGAGGTCGGCGGCCTTGTCGCGCGATTCGCGGACGACGTGCTCAATTCCCAGGTACGACGCGCGGTGCATCACGGTGTCGCCCCCGCGGCCGGTGATGATCGCGGCCTGCCGTCCCATCTTCAGCCACACGCGGATCCCCGCGCCGTCGGTGACGTCAAAGCGCTTGAACTCCCGGCCGGCGTCATCGACGTAGATTCCGCCGTCGGTCATGACGCCGTCGACATCGAGAACGAGGAGTTGGACCGCGGCGGGGCCGGAGGTGGCGGGGGTGGGCTTCGGGGTGGATGGAATGCTCGAAATGCCTCACTCCTTGACCAGGCGCATGGCGATCAGGTCCTGCACGTCGAGCAGGCCGACGGGCCTGCCGTCGGCATCGACCACGGGGATCTCGTCGCGCCGGAATTCGCGGACCATGCGCACGGCGTCGCGGACGAGCGCCTCGGCCCCGAGCGTGCCCGGCCCGCGCGTCATCACGCTCCGCACGGGGCGCGCGATCGCCTGCGGGTCTTCGAGCACGTGCCGGCGCAGGTCGGCGTCGGTGAAGATGCCGGTGAGCACACCGGTGGCGCGATCGGTGAGAAGCAGCGCCCCGGGCCGGCGGCCGGCGGCCTCGGCCATGCGCAGCGCTTCGCCGACGGTGAGGTCATCAAACGCGGTCGCGAGATTCCGGCCCACGCGGAAGCGCAGCGCCTCGACGACGGGGCGCAGGAGCACGCCGAGCGTTCCGCCCGGGTGGCGCTTGGCGAAGTCGTGCTCGCCGAAGCCCAGGCGGCGGGAGGCGCACAGGGCCAGGGCGTCTCCGAGTGCCAGCGACGCCGTGGTCGAGAGCGTGGGTGCGGGGGAAATGTCCGTTTCTTCGGGGAGGGTTCCCAGCGCCAGGACCACCGCCGCGAGTCGCGCCAGCGACGACGTGCCCGGCGACTCGTCGCCATCGCCCGATTCGCCCCGGGTGAGCGCGATCACCGGGATGCCGTCCTGCTTGAGCACGGCCGCGAGGTTCACGATCTCGTCGGTTTCGCCGGAGTACGAAAGGGCGATGCAGGCATCCTGCGGGCGAAAGCGGCCGAGGTCGCCGTGGGCCGCTTCGGAAGGGTGGACGAAGTGCGAGGTGACTCCGAGGGAGGCGAGGGTGGCGGAAATCTTGGCGCCGATGAGCCCGGACTTGCCCAGCCCGCTCACGAGCACCGTCCCGCCGTTGCGGGCGCACTGCTCGAGGCGATCGACCGCGCGGACGAACGGCTCGCCCAGTCGTGCCGAAAGCTGCGACACGGCGCGGCTCTCGGCGGCGATCACGCGTTCGGCGAAGGCGAGGTCGGAAAGGTGGGGGGGATCAGGGGGCATCGGGCCGGGTCTGGGCGTTGGCTTTGTGCCGCGGCACGGGCGAGTCTACGCTTTGTGCCGCTCGCGATCCGTGTGCCCGAATCTCGGCCGCGGCAGCGCCCCCACGGGCCCAGGTGTTCATGCCCCTCGACGACGTGCGCATCCAGCTTGACGCGTTTGAAGGCCCGCTGGACCTCCTCCTGTTCCTCATCCGGCGCGACGAGGTCGACATCGCCGACATCCCCATCTCGAGGCTCACCGAGCAGTACATGGCGACGCTCGCGGCCGCCGGGATGGAGCACATCGATATCGAAACGGCCGGCGAGTTCCTCGTGATGGCGGCGACGCTCATGGAGATCAAGTCGCGGATGCTCATGCCTGCGCCGGCCGTGGGCGCAGAGGGCGATTCCGCGACGGGCGAGACCGACGCGGGCGAACCCGCCCCCGGCGTCGACCCGCGTGCCGATCTGGTTCGCCAGCTCCTGGCGTACAAGAAGTACCGCGACGCCGCCCGCGCCCTCGATCAGCGGCTCGGGGAATGGGACCATCGCTTCCCCGGCGGGGGGGCGGGGGTGCCGGAGGCGCCTGCGCGAGCCGAGGATGACGACGCCGCGGTCGAGCTTGGCGAAGTTGACATTGTCGACCTGACGCGGGCGTTTGCGTCGATCATGGAGACGGTCGATCTCTCGCGCGTGGGCGAGCATCACGTCACCGACGACGAAACGCCGATCGCGCTGCACGCCACCGACATCCTCGATCGCCTGTCGCGGCTGGACGGGGCGGGCTCGCCGGATGGTTCGGCGACGACGGCGCCGCCCGAGCTCGAGTTCCGCGAGATCTTCGCGGGTCGCACGCGGGCCGAGGCGATCGGGCTCTTTCTTGCGCTGCTCGAACTTGTGCGCGAGCGGCGCGTCGAGGCGCTCCAGGACCGCATCAACGGGCGCATTGTGCTCCGGCGCAGCGAGCGCGCCGCCGATCAGGGATGACTTCGTCCGGGCGTTCCGGGTATGCTCTGGGCGCATGTCCCGGCGTGCGGCCATTTTTCTCGATCGCGACGACACGCTCATCGACACCAAGGGCGCCACGGCCGGCACCGCGCACGCCGGCGACCTGGTGGACCCGGCGAAGGTGCGCCTCCTGCCCAACGCGATCGAAGGCTGCCGCCTCCTGCGCGATCTCGGCTTTCTCCTCGTGCTCATCAGCAACCAGGGGTGCGTGGCGCGCGGGCGCGCGACCATCCGCCAGGTCGAAGCCGTCAACGACCGCGTGCGCGCGCTGCTCTTTGACGAAGGCCGGGGCGTCCGACTCGCGGGCATCTACTTCTGCCCGCATCACCCCGAGGCCGTGGTGCCGGCGTTTCATGGCGACCACGCCTGGCGCAAGCCGCGGCCGGGCATGTACCTCGCCGCGTGCGCCGAACTGGACCTCTCGATCAAGGATTGCTGGGCGATCGGCGACGCGGCGCGCGACGTGATGTCGGGCGTCACCGCGGGGATCGAGTCGGCGCGGGCGATCATCGTCGGCAAGGGCCACGGCATCTGGTACCCCGACGTCAAGGCCGCCGCGGAGGTCATCGCCGCCGGCACGAGGCCGCGCTCGTGAATCCTGACGAACCGCCCACGACCCCGCCCCCGCCGCGCGTGCTCGTCGTGCTGCCCAGTTGGCTCGGCGACACGGTGATGGCGACGCCGACGCTCCGCCTGCTCCGCGGCGCGCTCCCCCGCTCCACCATCGTCGGCCTCGCGCGCGCAGGGATCGATGAGCTCCTCGCGGGCGATGACCTGCTCGATGACGTGATCCTTGCGGATCGGACCGCCGTGCTCGGGCCTGCGAAGGTCGCCGGGCGCCTCACCAAGTTCCGCTTCGACGCGGCCCTGCTGCTGCCCAACTCGTTCTCGTCGGCGATCACGGTTCGGCTCGCGGGCATACCGATCCGCGTGGGCTACGACCGCGACGGACGCGGCGCGCTCCTCACGCACAAGTTGCAGGCGCCCCGGCGTGCGCCGCCGCACGATGGCTGGGCGCCGATTTCCGCGGTGGAGTACTACCTCGCCGCCGGGCGCGCGTGCCTCAGCGCACTCGGCGCCCCCACGCCGGGATCATTGATCGCCGCGCCGAAGCTCGAGCTGGGGATCACCGAGTCGCAGGATCGACAGGCGCGCGAGATTCTCGCCGCCGCCGGCGTGCCTGAGGGTCAGCCCTTCGCCCTGCTCAACCCCGGCGGGAACAACCCGGCGAAGCGCTGGCCCGTCGAGCGCTTTGCGGCCGTGGCGCATCACCTGATCGCGCAGCACGGGATGATGGCGGTGATCAACGGCTCGCCGACCGAGGCGGAGCTCGTGGCGCTCATCCGCGATGTGATCGTGCTGGATAACCCCGCGGACGCTCCGCGCGTGGCGTGCCTCCCGGAGCTGGGCGGCACCATCGGTTCGCTCAAGGGCATCGTGAAGAGGTGCCGGCTGATGGTGACCAACGACACGGGTCCGAGGCACGTGGCGGCGGCGTTCGGGCGGCCGTGCGTCACGCTCTTCGGCCCGACTGATCCGCGCTGGACGGCGCTGCCGGAGGCGGATGTGGACGCGGGGAACGCGCGGCGCGTTCCGAGAGAGGTGATCCTCGTGGCGGACCCGACGCTGCCGACGGAGGAGATCGCCGACGATCACCCGCGGCGATGCCGGATTGAGTTGATCGAGACGCGGGCGGTGATTGAGGCGGTGGACGGGGTGATGAGCCAGTCGCCCGGATTCGGCTGATTCCTCAGGGCCCGACTGACAGCTCCCACTGAACCTGCACCGGCTCGCCGGTTCTGGCGATCTCCGCGCTCGCGGCCTCAACGTGTTCCTTGATCTGCGCGAGTTCTTTCTGATTCTTGACTGTGCCGCGGATCGTCATCGTCCTGCCATCCTCGCTGGGCTGAAAATGCACGAACTCAAAGGCCTCGTCATCAAACAATTCGGCGGTCCCCGCGAGCAGTTTGGCACACGGCGATTGCGGGACAAGAACCGTCTCGCCGCCCCCACTGAGCAGCACGTAGGCGATCCAAATCGAGCACAGAACAACGACTGTCGAAGCGGTGACGAGCTTGATCTTCTGAATGCGGGCGTTAGTGCGGTCGGATTCGCGCGGGCCTGACTGTGGCATAGATGAAGAAGATTAGCCAGAAAACTTGGGCGGGCAGACAACGGCCGGCGCATATGCGAACACATACAGAACAACCAAATCTGCCCAATCGTTGCAGAATCCTCTGGAGCGAAACTTGACGGAGGACCGATTCCCTGGCATCATCCTAGTGGTTTCGGTGGGGGGGGCTTCGGCCCACGGCTCGGCAGAGCCGCGACCTTGTAGCCCAGGGAGCCCTGCATGCAACGACGCAAGAGTACCGGTTTCACGTTGGTCGAGCTGCTCGTCGTCATCGCGATCATCGCGCTGCTCGTAAGCGTGCTGCTTCCGGCGCTGAAAAACGCCAAGTTGACCGCCAAGATGCTCAAGGAAATGGCGGCCATGAACCAGCAGTTGCTGGCGAACTACGGCTATACCCAGGACCAGCACGACAAGTTTGTGCCCGCCGGCCCCCACTGGAACTGGGCTCACCCGACGCCGCCGCGGTCCGACGACATGCTCCCGCCTGATCCCTTCCGCCCCGTGTTCCTTGAAGGGTCAATCTGCAAGGTGTGGTTTTGGTCGTGGATTGGTCAGACGGGATTCAAGGCGGAGCACATGCAGTTCGACCCGCGCACGCTCGCTGAGTTTGATCGTCGCCCCAAGGAACAGGCGGGACTCGCGCCGGGTAGTTTCTTCACGCCTGGGCGCAACTTCTATCAGGTCGCGATGGCGTTCCACCCTTCATTCGGCTACAACGGCGTCTACGTCGGCGGTGCGTATCAGTTTGGCGCGTTTCGCACCGCGTTACCGGGTCCAAACCCGCGCATCAGCGGCGGTGATTATTACGTCACCAAGATCTCCGATGTCAGATTTACCGACCGCCTGATCTGTTACTCGGGCGCCCGCGGCGGGGATGTCAACGGCTCAAGTGGCACCGCCGGTAGTTGGTGGGGCTATGGGCTCGATGACCCCAACGTCAACACAATTCATCCGGGCTACTGGCTCGTTCGTCCTCCCCGTCCCCACCCGACGGGTCGTGGAACGGGCGCCTATTCCCTGAGTGGGGGCTGGATTGCGAGCAACACCTATGAGGATCGCCTCGCCCCAGGCTCGTGGGGCATGATCCACCCGCGGCATTTCAAGAAGACGGTCGTGGGGATGATGGACGGGCACGTCGAAGTCCTCGGTCTCGATGACCTGCGCGACATGCGACGCTGGTCCAACTACGCTGACCGAGCCGACTGGAACTTCGTCGGGCGCTGATTCTCCTGCTGCGATTCGGTGTTCGTCGCGCCGGGCCGCTCTCACGGCCAGTGTCATTGTTTCCATTTTGCCTTGGAGGCGTTCTATGGATCGAACTCGATTGGCACTGATGTGCTGGACCTTCTTGGCCGCGTCGAGCGGGGGGCAAGACACATACGAGTTTTATTCGCTCCCAGCAACGTTCGGTCCCGGAGCAGAATCGATTCGTACCGTTGCGCAGGGCATCGATTACTCTGGTAGGGCTATTTGCGGAACTGCGGTGGCTCCGCCATCCCTGGGGTCACGTCAAGTCGCATTCGTTTACACCCTGAGCGATCAGCAACTGTACCTTTTGTACGACGGCACGACGGATACCGAGCTGAGCCTTTCCGAAGCAGTGGCGGTGCTGCCGGGCTCGTCGAGTCCATCAGCAATCGCTCACGCTGTGGGAAGCGTCGACGGAGTTGCTGCCGACTGGCTGCTGCTTGGCGCGGCTGGACTACCCCCGGGACCATTGAGTCATTTCGGAGTAGTGTTCCCCAGACCAAATGACGTCGCCGGGCGCGTTATCGACGTTACGCAGACCGCGACTAGCCCAGGGTACGCAGGAGAAGTCGACGAGAACGGATCTCGATTCGCTTGCGTTTGGAACCATCCCGAAACGATCCAGTGTCGCCTCCCCGGGCAGGATTACGTTCGTGTTCCGAACTTCGTAGATTCTGTTGCACTCGCTGGCGCGACCGAAGCAATTGATGGCTATTCGAAGTTCTGCGGGGGCTGACATCGCCATTTGGAAGGCGAGGCAACGATTGACGAGGGGTTTTGTTGGGTGCCGATGTGTTCCGGTCGTCCTGGGAAGGTTGGGTTTGAGCCGGGACTGCCGTCGAGGGTGCTCGGCCTGGGCACAGATGTGTCAACTTTGGTTGGATGGGCGACCACCAAAGGCGGCGCTCGCCGGCCATTTTTTGCGTTGGCCAATTTTGTTCCCGACAATCCCGACTTCAACTGCGATCCAGGTGAAATCGAAGAGCTAGAGCCAGTCGATGCGCTGCCATTTGGGGCGGCATTCGAAACGGAAGCATTGTACGTTACGGGTCAATTTGTGCACGTTGGGCAGTCCGACGACGATGGCACTGTGCCCACAGGGGTGGCCCATGTCGGAAACGTGGCGACGGTATGGTTCGAGGAACCACTGGGTTACAGCCCACGAGCAGTTTCGACTTTTTTCCCGTGCCGGAATCCAACTCTTGGCCCGCGCTTGGTTGGCTGGCATCTCACTCGGGCGACGGGCGTGACATCGACACTGGATGGTGTGCTCATAATCTCCGGCCAAGGATTCGTTGACGACGGAAATGGCGGGCTGATCGAGCGGGGGTGGTACGTGATCAGTCCCGCCGACCCGGTTCGGTTGCGTTGCGACTTCAACGCGGACGGCAACGTTGACGTCGATGATTTCGGTGATTTCATCAATGCCTATTTCTCGATGAGTGAGTGTTCCGATCTCGATGGAAATGGGCAGGTTGATGCCGACGACCTTGGTGACGGGATCAACTTGTACTTTCTGCCGCAAGGCGATGGCGGGTGCGCTTGAGTTTGAGGGGGTGTGTCACCAACCGCGGTTTTGCGCGGTCGGTGACTTGAAGGCGTTGAAGAACACCGGCCATGCCAAGCCATCGTCGGCAGCCCGGGTGTGGAAGAGGCTTGGAAGTTGGTATTTCATTGGTGTCTTGCCCTCTTTCGCGACTTCTTGACATCCAACGCCGGGGGAGTACTCTTGTGGTCCTTCGACCGGCCTGAGGCCTGCTGGGGCTTTGGCGCGCGGTCGTTTCAGGGATGAGTTTCGTGTTCGCGGCGGGCTTCCCGCGGCGACACGAGGCAGCGCTCGTGGAACGAGCAGAAGCGGATCGCTCGGCGATCCTTCCCCGGCGGGTGTGCGGGCACCGGCGGGGTGAAATGTCGGCCCGCGTCTCCGCGGCGGATGGCCGGCGCGGAGGTGGCAATCGAAGAGGCGTCGGGCACTACGCCCACCCCCGCCCTCCTCCCCCCCCCGTGCGACGAGCCGGTTGGACCGGGAGTTGAAGCGGACCGTGGCGGCCGCCGCGGATGATCGAAGGCACCGAGTCGCTGAAGAAGGAAACGCATGACCGGCAACAAGATTCGAATCCGCATGGAGGCCTACGACCACGTCGCCCTTGACGCTTCCGCGAAAGAGATCGTGGACCAGGCGAAACGGACCAACGCGAAGGTCGCCGGTCCGATTCCGCTCCCGACGCGGATTGAACGCTACACGGTGCTTCGCAGCCCGTTCATTGACAAGAAGTCGCGCGAGCAGTTTGAGATCCGCACGTACAAGCGCATCATCGACATCGTCGAACCCAACGCCCGCACGGTTGAAGCGCTGAACCGACTCGTCGTCCCCGCGGGCGTGTTCATCAAGATCAAGGCCTGATTCGCACTGGAAGACCCGCACCCTGTCGTGCGGGTCTCGTCGTTTGTGCCGGGCGCGTGCCCGGAACTCTTCAAACCCTGATCCCTCGACCCTCAGGTAGGAACGCACCATGTCAGCAAGCACGACACGATTGTTCACGATGCTGGGGACCAAGCTGGGCATGACCCGGTTCTATACGCCCGAGGGCGTCTCGGTCCCGGTGACGGCCATCCAGCTCGGGCCCTGCGTCGTCACGCAGATCCGGACCGTCGAGAAGGACGGCTACTCCGCGATTCAGGTCGCCTTCGGCGACATGAAGCAGCGGAATGCGACCCAGCCGGTGATTGCCCACGACGCCAAGGCGGGCATCGAGGCCAAGCGGTTTCACCGCGAGTTCCGCTGCACGCCCAAGGAGGCCGAGGGCTTCTCCCTGGGGCAGGTCCTGACGGTCAAGGACTTCGAGGGCACCATGTTCGTCGATGTGATCGGGACGAGCAAGGGCAAGGGCTTCCAGGGGACGATGAAGCGTCACCACTTCAAGGGAATGTTCGCGTCGCACGGCACCGAGCGCAAGCATCGCTCGCCCGGCTCGATCGGCTCGCTCTGCTCAAACCGCGGCTACGGCGGCGGCCTCAAGAAGGGCAAGCGCATGGCCGGGCACATGGGTGCGGTTCGCGTCACCAACCGGTCGCTGGACGTGATTCAGTTGAACCCTGAGGCGGGGCTGATGCTGGTGAAGGGGTCGGTGCCCGGGGCGGCCCGGGGGATGGTCATGGTGCGGAGAGCGGTGCGTTTGTACAAGTCGAAGGCCAAGCGAGTGGCCGCGGCGAGCAAGTGAGCCAATAATCACCTCCCCCCGGCTCGGCGCCGGCGTGGAGATTTGAAGAAGTGAGCCGTCGCTGACGCGGACGCGTGAACGACGGGCCCGGAAGGGTCGCAAGACAACCGCCGGGCGCACACAAGCGAAACGAGACCGGGGCAAAGGACCCCGGTCAAGAGACAGCCGAGTCGATTCCAGCCGCGGACGCGAGAGCCCGGTGGATAGGCGAAGCAAAGCCCGCGGAGGCCACGAGCCTCGGGGAAGGCGTCTGACGAAGGAAGACACCCCATGGATGTCCCCGTCCTGAACATGAAGGGAGCCAAGATCGGCTCTCTGAAGATTGACGAGAGCTCCCTCGGCGGCGAGGTGAAGCCGTCGCTGATCAAGCAGGCGTACGTGATGTACCACGCGAACCTGCGCCAGGGTTCGTCGCGGACGAAGAACCGCGAAGCCGTTTCGGGCTCGACGAAGAAGCTCTACAAGCAGAAGGGCACCGGCCGGGCGCGTCACGGCGACCGCAAGGTCAACCTGATGAAGGGCGGCGGGCACGCGCACAGCAAGAAGCGCACGCGCGAGGACTACCGGCTCACGATGCCGAAGAAGATGAAGCGCAAGGCGAACCGCAACGCGCTGCTCGCCAAGCTCGTCGACAACGAGGTGCGCGTGATCGACGGGATCACCTTCGCGGCGCCCAAGACGAGCGAGTTTGCCGGGTTCCTCTCGGCCATCAAGGTCGACCACACGGCGCTCGTGGCCGTGGATGCGGCGAACATGAACACGCGGCTGGCGGCTCAGAACCTGCCCTCGATCAAGACCTGCCGGCCGGACCAGCTCACCGCGTTCGACATGCTCAACCACCGCTACCTGGTGATCGGCAAGGCGGATCTCGAGGCGTGGCTGAGCGGGCCGTCGTCGCAGACGGGCAAGGTCGCCAAGATCGCGCCGCTGGGCGCCGTCAAGGCGGAGGTGAAGTGACATGAGCCAGCACAATCCCATTTACATCATCCGTCGCCCGCTTCTCACGGAGAAGAACACCTGGGCGATGAACGAGCAGGGCCGGTACAGCTTCGAGGTGCTCCGCACGGCGACCAAGCCGCAGATCAAGGCGGCGATCGAGAAGCTCTACAAGGTCCACGTCGAGGGCGTGAACACGTCGGTCACCAAGTCGCGTGACCGGCGGTACAAGTTCGGCATGCTCCGCGGCGACCTCACCAAGAAGGCCACCGTCCGGCTCAAGGAAGGCGAGACGATCGAGTTGTTCTGAGAAGGCATCAGGCACAGGCACCAGCAGGGAAAGACGCCCATGGGCATTCGCATTTACGACAAGACGAGCGCCGGCCGACGCTTCAGCTCGGTGGTCACCAACGAAGAGGTGACGAAGTTTTCGCCCGAGCGGTCGCTGACGACCCCGCTGCCCAAGTCGGGCGGGCGGAACCACAGCGGCAAGATCACGATGCGAGGCCGCGGCGGCGGGGCCAAGCGCCTCTATCGCCAGATCGACTTCAAGCGTCTCGATCGCGACGGGGTCGTCGGCAAGGTCATCGGCATCGAGTACGACCCCAACCGCACGAGCCACATTGCGCTCATCGAGTACACCGACAAGATTCGCCGCTACATCATCGCGCCGGTCGGGCTGAAGACCGGCGACACGATCGTGTCATCGGCGACGACGGCGGTCGACCCCAAGGTCGGCAACTGCATGCCGCTGAAGCTGATCCCCACCGGGCTTTCGATCCACTGCGTGGAGCTGAAGCCGGGCCGCGGGGCGCAGATGTGCCGCTCGGCGGGGATGTACGCCCGTCTGAGCAACAAGGAAGGGAATTACGCGACGCTCATCCTGCCGTCGGGCGAGACGCGGATGGTGCACGTGGATTGCCGGGCGACGATCGGGGAAGTCGGAAACACCGAGCAGGTGAACGTGCGCTGGGGCAAGGCCGGGCGCATGCGGCACCTGGGGCGTCGGCCGATCACCCGCGGCGTCGCCAAGAGCCACAACGCGCACCCGCTGGGCGGCGGCTCGGGTCGCAGCAAGGGCAACCGTCCGCCGTGCGGTCCGACGGGCGTGCTGGCCAAGGGCGGACGCACCCGCAACAAGCGGAAGCACTCGACCAAGATGATCATCCGTCGCCGCGTGAGCACGCGGTACGGCGTCGTGAGCAAGTAAGAGCAGGCACTGGGCACCAGGCAACAGCAGAGACCACCATGTCACGAAGCACGAAGAAAGGCCCGTACGTTGATGAGCGGCTCTACCGCAAGGTGGAGCGGCTCAACCAGACGAACAAGAAGGAGCCGCTCAAGACGTGGCGGCGTGCGTGCACCATCGTGCCCGAGTTCATCGGGCACGCCTTCAAGGTGCACAACGGCAAGGGATTCATCGACGTGTTCGTGACCGAGGACATGGTCGGGCACAAGCTGGGGGAGTTCAGCCCGACCCGCACGTTCAAGGGTCACACCAACAAGAAGGAAGGGATCGCCGAGGGCGCCAAGACGGGCGCGCCGACGGCGGCGGCGGCCCCGAAGAAGTGATCGAACCGGACTGAGTGATCGACGACTGCATTCGAGACTTCACCATGCGTATTCACGGACCCAATCTCAAGAGGCTCGCCGGCGACAAGGGCGTGGAGCCCGAGCGGCTCGCCGAGGCGGTGCAGCGGACGGGGCTCAAGGGCGCCAACGCCGTGCGGGCGGTGAGCAACTGGATGCGCGACAACGACCATCCGCGCTGCAAGGCGTCGGACATCGGGAAGATGGCCGAGGTGCTGGGCGTCGAGTCGTCGAAGATCGCGCGCTTCGAGTGCATTCTCAAGTATCAGAAGGGCAGCCCCCGCAAGGCGAAGCTGCTCACGGACCTGATCCGCGGGAAGGACGTGCTCACGGCGGAGAACCTGCTGCGGTTCAACACCAAGCGCGCGGCGGTGGGGGTGTTCAAGGCGCTGAAGGCCGCGATTGCCGACGCCGAGCAGGCCCAGGCGGACGCGACCGCGCTGGTGGTCTGCGACAGCCGGGTGGACGGGGGCCCGGTCATGAAGCGGATCAAGGAAAAGGACCGAGGTCGGGCGCACCCGATTCTCAAGCCGTTCTCGCACATCACCGTCGCCCTCGAGGAGCGCGTGTAAATGGGACAGAAGACGCATCCATACGGGCTCCGCGTGGGCATCACCGAGCCGCACAAGAGCCGGTGGTACGCGCCCAAGGCGCTCTTCGGCGAGCTGCTCGTCGAGGACTACAAGATCCGGCGGTTCATTGATCAGCGGCTGAATCGCAAGCCGCCGTACGCCGCCGTGTCGGACGTGCACATCGAGCGCACGCGCGAAGAGCTGAAGGTGATCATCAAGACGGCGCGGCCGGGCCTGGTGATCGGGCCCAAGGGCGCCGAGGTCGAGCGGATCACCGAAGAGCTGCAGTACATGACCGGGCGCAAGGTGTCGATCTCGATCATCGAGATCAAGAACCCCGACACCGAGGCGCAGCTTGTCGCCGAGGGTGTGGCCGAGCAGCTCCGCAAGCGCGTGGCGTTCCGTCGCGCGATGAAGATGAAGGCCGACGCGGCGATGCAGGCCGGGGCCAAGGGCGTGTGGATCGTCATGGCGGGCCGCCTCGGCGGGGCCGAAATGAGCCGCAGCGCCCAGGTGCGGCAGGGGTCGCTCCCGCTCTCGACGTTCCAGGCGAACATTGACTACGGGTTCGCGGAAGCGTTCATGAGCTACGGCGCCATCGGGGTCAAGGTGTGGCTGTTCAAGGGCCTGTACGAGGCCGAGAAGGACCAGCCGACGGCGGCGGAGGCGGCGGGCACGCGCGTGCGGGCCCGTGGTCGGCGGTAAATCGTTCCTGTCGCGTCGCGGGCGTGAATGTCTGATCAACCGTTTCGAAGGATCTACGCATGGCCTTGATGCCCAAAAGAGTGAAGCACCGCAAGGAGTTCCGGCGCGTGCGCGATCGGAAGGCCACCAAGGGCAACTACGTTGCCTATGGCGACTTCGGACTCCAGGCGCTCGAAGGCGACTGGGTGCCGGGCAAGGTGCTCGAAGCCGGCCGCGTCGCGTGCATGCACTATCTCAAGCGCACGGGCAAGCTCATCACGCGGGTCTTCCCGGACAAGCCGATCTCCAAGAAGCCGCTGGAGACGCGCATGGGTACGGGCAAGGCCGAGGTCGAGTATTGGGCGGCCCGGGTGAAGCCCGGGACGATCCTGTTCGAGATCGCGGGTGTGGATGAGGCGACGGCCCGGGCGGCGCTGACGCGCGTGGCGATGAAGATGCCGGTGAAGTGCCGCCTCGTGAGCCGGCGCGTGGCGGTTTGAGAAGTGGTTTGAACGCCGTGTTTGCGGAGACGGAAGAACAGATTCGGCTTGCTCAAGCGAGTATTCCAATGGCCAGCAAGAAAGAAAAGCAGTTTCTGACCGACGCGCGCAAGCTGAGCGACGAGCAACTCCGCGCCGAGGTGGAGAGCCAGCGCGGGAAGCTGTACACGCTTCGCACCCAGGCGGCGACGGAGAAGGTCGAGGACCTCTCGCTCTTCCGCAAGACCCGCCGCAACATTGCCCGCCTGCTCACTGAGCAGACTGCCCGGCGCGCGAAGGCCACGACCAGGTAAGCAGAACTTCGGAACTCAGGAACGCACACTCGCCCAGGATTCCCATGACCGCGACCACCAGCAACAAGAAGAAGGCGTCCAAGGTCTCGACGAAAGTCGGGATCGTCGAGTCGGACAAGCGCGACCGCACCCGCCAGGTGGTCGTGCCGATTCTGTCGACGCATCCGAAGTACGGCAAGATCATGCGCAGCCGCACGGTGCTGCACGTGCATGATGAGAAGAACACGAGCAAGAGCGGGGACCTCGTGGAGATTGCGCCGTGCCGCCCGATGAGCCGGTCGAAGCGCTGGGCGCTTGTGCGCGTGGTGAAGAAGAACGCGGCGAAGCGATTCCAGGCCGTGGCGGCCCCGGGCGAAGAAGCGAATGACGAAGCGAAGAAGGCCTGATACACCGGCGAACCGGACGGAAGACTGACCATGCTGCAGCAAGAAACACGATGTGAGGTCGCCGACAACAGCGGCGCGAAGATCGCGTACGTGATCCGCGTGTACGGCGGATCGACGGCGAGCGGGAAGTTCACGCGCCGCATGGCGGGCGTGGGCGACCGGGTCTTCGTGTCGATCAAGCGGGCGCTCCCCGGGGCGGACGTGAAGGCCGGGGACATGTCCAAGGCCGTGGTCGTCCGCACGACCAAGGCGACGCGTCGGGCCGACGGCTCGTACGTGAAGTTTGATTCGAACGCCGTCGTGCTGATCCAGGACGACGGCAATCCCAAGGGCACGCGCATCTTCGGGCCGGTGGCCCGCGAGCTGCGCGACAAGAACTACATGAAGATCGTGAGCCTCGCTCCGGAGGTGGTCTGAACATGGCCAGGCACGTGCGTAAGGGCGATACGGTGATGGTGACGAGCGGGTCGCACCGGGGCAAGACCGGCCGCATCCGCGAGGTCATCACCAAGACCGATCGCGTCATCGTCGAGGGGATCAACCTCGTCACCAAGCATCAGAAGCCCACGCGGCTGAACCCGCAGGGCGGGATCATCACGCGCGAGGCGTCGATCCACATCTCCAACGTCAGCCCCGTCGCCGACGGCAAGCCGACACGGGTCCGATTCGTCTCCAAGCCCAGCGGCGCCAAGGTGCGCGTCGCGGTGCGCGGCGGCGGCGAACTCGGCGTGGTTCGAAAGGGCAAGTAACCAACGAAGCGCGAGCTGAGCGAGCGTTCTGAACACGCGAACCTGAGCGAGCGTCACGGAATCGAGAACTCCCATGTCCGAGAAAGAACCCAAGCAGAACAAGCCTCAGGGCGAAAAGCCCAAGAGTGACAGGCCCGCCAAGAGCGGCGGCGGCAAGCCCAAGGGCGGCGACGCCAAGGGCGGCGGCGACGACGACGCTCCGCGCGGTCCGCGCGTCGAGCCGCGCCTCCAGACGCGATTCAAGAAGGAAGTCGCGCCCAAGCTCGAGGCGGCCTTCGCGCTCAAGAATCCGATGCAGCGCCCGCGCATCAGCCACATCGTGGTCAACGTGAACGTCGGGCGGCACCTCGAGAACAACAAGGTCCCGGCCAACGTCAAGACCACGGTCATCGACACGGTCCAGAAGGTCACGGGTCAGAAGCCCATCATCCTCAAGGCCAAGAAGAGCGTCTCGAACTTCAAGGTCCGCGAGGGTGCTGAGACGGCCGTGATGGTCACGCTCCGCCGCGACCGCATGTGGCACTTCCTCGATCGCTTCATCAACCTCGCCTGCCCGCGTATCAAGGACTTCCGCGGGCTCAACGAGAACGCCTTCGACCGCCAGGGCAACTACTCCTGCGGCATCACCGAGCAGGGCGTCTTTCCCGAGATCAACATGGCCGACGCCACGTTCACGCACGGCATGAACATCAACATCGCCTTCACCGGCAACTCCAAGCCCGAGATCAGCCGCTTCATCCTCGGGGAGCTCGGCTTCCCCTTCCGCCGGGCCGAGCCGGCGGCGCCGGCCAAGAAGTGACCCCGACCACGACCGCACCACCGCCGTTCACGAAGTTTCTTTCGCAGTAAGGACCACCGCATGGCGACCAAGGCTCAGTTCAGCAAGAGCAACCGTCCTCCGAAGTTCAGCTCGCGCACGGTGCGGCGCTGCCAGCTCACCGGTCGGGCCCGCGGCGTGTACCGCAAGTTCCGCATCAGCCGCATCATGCTGCGCAAGCTCGCCCTCGAGGGCAAGATCCCGGGCATGCGCAAGTCCTCGTGGTAGGCACTTGCTCCAGGCACCAGGCACCCGCCCAGTTCCGCTCCCGCGTCCCGCGTCATACGTCACTCAAGTCTCGTCGGAAACCACCATGTTCGTCAACGACCCCATCTCCGACATGCTCACCCGCATCCGCAACTCCCTGCGGAACAAGGCCAAGACCGTCGAGTGCATCAACTCGCGTGTGTGCCGCGGCATCGCCGAGGTTCTGCGCGACGAGGGCTACATCGACGGGTACGACCTCAAGGACGACGGTCGCTCGGGCAAGATCGTGCTCAAGCTGAAGTACGGCCCGCGCGGGGAGCAGATCCTGAACCACGTGCACCGCGAGAGCAAGCCGGGCCGGCGCGTGTATTCGGGCGTCGACGCCCTCCCGCGTCCGCTCCAGGGGCTGGGGATCGCCATTGTTTCGACCTCCAAGGGCGTGATGTCGGACCGCAAGGCCCGCACCGAGCGCGTCGGGGGCGAGCTGCTCTGCGTCGTCGATTGATCCCCGCTTCGCGCGTCTCGCGTCTCCTGTCTCACGTCTTAACCGGATTCCTCACATGTCTCGAATCGGACGCAAACCCATCACCGTGCCCGCCGGCGTCAAGATCGCCATCAAGGGCAACGTCGTCAACGTGAGCGGACCTGGAGGCGCCATCGACGTGCCCTTCAAGCCTTCGCTCAAGGTCACCTGGACCGAGAGCGAGAAGTCGGTCAGCGTCGCGCCGGCCAAGCCTGCCGACGAAGAGAACGACACGGTCCTGGCCCTCTGGGGCACGACCCGGGCGCTCATCTTCTCGGCGATCATCGGGGTGACCAAGGGGTACCTGAAGGAGATGGAAGTGGTGGGGGTCGGCTGGACCGCCGCGGTCACCGGGACCAAGCTCAAGCTCGTGGTCGGGTACGCCAACCCGATCATGCTCGACATCCCCAAGGACGTCAAAGTCGTTGTCGACAAGCAGATCATCCGGATCAGCGGTCCGAACAAGCAGTCGGTGGGGCAGCTCGCGGCACAGTGCCGCGCCTCCCGCAAGCCCGAGCCGTACCAGGGCAAGGGCGTCAAGTACACGACCGAAACCATCAAGCGCAAGGCCGGCAAGCAGTTCGGCGCGAGCGCCTAAGCAGGCATCAGGCACACGGCCCCGGGCCAGAGTTTCGACTTACACGATTCACGTTCCGCGTCTCCAGAGGTTCTCATGGACAAGTCCAAGCACAAGGTGGCCCGGCGAGCGCGACGGCACATCGGCATCCGCAAGCGCGTGCAGGGTGTACCGGGCAAGCCCCGCCTGAGCGTCTACAAGTCGCTCAACCACATCTACGCGCAGGTGATCGATGACCTCGCCGGCTCGACGCTGGCCGCGGCCTCGACCCTTGATGCCGAGCTCAAGACCAAGCTCAGCGCCAAGACGGGCAACTCGTCGGCGGCCGCCGCCGTCGGCGCGCTCATCGCCCAGCGGGCCAAGGCCAAGGGGGTGGGTGAAGTCGCGTTCGATCGTGGGGGCTTCCGGTTCCATGGGCGCGTGAAGGCGCTCGCAGACGCGGCCCGCAAGGAAGGACTGAAGTTTTGAGTCATTCGTGACTCTCCGCTCGCTCACTGAGATCTCCCATGCCTGAACTCCTCGACGAAAAATCATCGATCGAATCCACCACGATCGGCGTCTATCGCACGTCGGCCACCGTCAAGGGCGGACGCCGGTTCTCCTTCGGCGCCATCGTCGTCGTGGGCGACAAGAACGGGCGGGTCGGCTTCGGCTATGCCAAGGGCAACGAAGTGCCCAACGCCATCGAAAAGGCGCAGAAGGACGGGCAGAAGAAGCTCGTGAACCTCAGCCGCGTCGGCACGACCATCCACCACGCGGTCGAGGGGCGATTCTCCTCGGCCAAGGTGCGGTTGATCCCCGCGTCGCCCGGGACGGGCGTCGTCGCGGGCACGGTCGTCCGCGCGGTGCTCGAACTCGCCGGCGTGCGCGACTGCCTGACCAAGTGCTACGGCTCGACCAACCCGCAGAACGTCCTCAAGGCCGTGTTCGACGCCATCGACCAGCTCCGCAGCCCGGCGCAGATTGCCGCGCTCCGAGGGACCAAGCTCGATCAGTCCGAGACCGAGAAGAAAGTCGAGGCCGGCAAGGCGTTCATGCCCGTCGCCCGCAAGAGCGACCGGCCCAAGGGTCCTGTCAACACGCTCGGCAACGAGCGCGGCGGGAAGGGTGGTCGCGGCGGCCGCGGCGGCCCGCGCGGCGGCGGCGATCGCGGACCCCGCGGCGGAGCGCCCGCCGGTGCGCCGCCCAGCAGCGATACGCCACCTGCCTCCGGCGATGCGCCCGCATCCTCCGGCACTCCGAACTGACGGCACGATCACCGCCGCGATCGACGATCGACGTACGACCAGCAGACTCTCGACGGAAGAAGGTTCGCTCCCATGATGATTCACGATATCACCGCGAAGGCCGGCTCCTATCCCGCCCGCAAGCGCATCGGGCGCGGTCGCGGCTCGGGCCTCGGCAAGACGGGCGGCCGCGGACAGAAGGGCGCGGGTTCGCGCTCCGGCACCACGCGTCGCCCCGGCTTCGAAGGCGGGCAGATGCCGCTCTTCCGGCGACTCCGCAAGTTCGGGTTCTCCAACGCCCGCTTTGAGACCCTCTTCTGGACCGTCAACCTCAGCGACATCGTCGCGCACAAGGACTTCGCCAAGGGCGGCAAGGTCGACACGGCGTCGCTCGTCAAGGCCGGCCTCGTCCGCGATGACTCCCGCAATCTCAAGATTCTCGGCTCGCTCCCCGAGGGCGGGCTCAAGACCAAGCTCGACGTGACGGCCAACCGCCTCTCCGCCGGCGCGCGCAAGGCGGTCATCGACGCCGGCGGCGCGGTCAACGAGACCGGCACGCGGCGCGACTTCGTCCGCGGCGTCGATCGCAACAGCGAGGACCGCCGGCCCAAGAATCTCACCCGCAAGCTCAAGCGCGGGCGCAAGTCGGGCGCCGCCCCGACCAAGCCCGCCGGCGACGCCGAGGCCTGATCCCGGATCGGCCAGGCCCTGAACGTGTGATCCCCCGCAGACCCGGCCCGTGCCGGGTCTGTTTCCAGAACGCCGGGTTCGCCTAGAATCCTTTTCGCGTCGCAGAACGGACCGCGTCTCCCCATGCTGCAAGCCCTCATCAATGTCTTCCGCATCGCCGAGCTGCGAAGCAAGATCCTGTTCACGCTCGGCTTGCTGGCGATCTATCGAATCGGCCACTGGATTCCGCTTCCCGGCGTGAACCAGGAAGAACTCGCGCGCCTTTTCGAGCAGTCGTCCCAGGACGGCGGCCCCTTCGGGCGAGCGGCGAACTTCATCGCCATGTTCTCCGGCGGCACGTTCTCGCAGTCCACGGTGTTCGGGCTGGGGATCATGCCGTACATCTCGGCGTCGATCATCATCCAGCTCCTCACGTCGGTGTACCCGCGACTCAAGAAGATCCAGGAAGAGGGGCCGACGGGCCGCCAGAAGATCCTCGAGTGGACCCGCTACCTCACCATCGCCCTGTGCATCATCCAGGGGATGGGGTGGCTGAAGTTCATCACCGGCAGCGGGCAGAATCTCGTCTATGCCAACTGGGCGGGCCACCCGCTCTGGTGGGTCATGGCCCTCTCGGCCCTCACCGCGGGCACCGTGTTCCTGATGTGGCTCGGCGAGCAGATCGACAAGTACGGGATCGGCAACGGCGTCTCCATGATCATCATGGCGGGCATCGTCGCGCGGATTCCCTTCGCGATCGGCGATGTCTATACCAACTTCGGCCCGGGCGATGAGACCAAGATGGGCTGGGCCGGGGTCATCTTCCTCGTGTGCGCGTTCGTCGGGGTGGTTGCCGGGTCGGTGATCATGACCGTGGCGCAGCGGCGCATCCCCGTGCAGCAGGCCAAGCACATGAAGGGGAAGAAGGTCTTCGGCGGGCAGCGCTCCTATCTCCCGCTGCGCGTGAATCACGCCGGCGTGATGCCGATCATCTTCGCTTCGTCGCTCATGATCTTCCCGTCGGTCATCTTCGGGATGCTCTACAACCAGACGGCGCAATCGCTGGGCTTCGGCAACTGGCTCACCCGCGCGTTCAGTTGGCTCTCCGACAACTTCCAGAACGGCGAGTTTCCGTTCATGGTCGGCGAGACCGTGATGATCTACTTCTTCGCCTACTTCTGGATCACCGTCCAGTTCAACCCCGAAGAGATGGCCAAGCAGCTCCGCGACCACGGGTCGTTCATCCCCGGGCTCCGGCCCGGCCCGCGCACGGCGGAGTATCTCGAAGCGGTCATGGAGCGCATCACCTTCGTCGGCGCCACCATGCTCGCCGTGATCGCCGTGCTCCCGAGCGCGATCTCCAAGGGCCTCGGCGTGGACTACGGCATCACGCAGTTCCTGGGCGGCACGGGCATGCTCATCGTGGTGTCGGTCGTGCTCGATTTCGTCCAGCGGATCGAGGCGAACCTGCTCATGCGCAACTACGCCGGCTTCCTCGGGGCCGAGGGCGGATCGGGTCCGAAGATTCAGAGCGCGCGGTCCATGTGACGTCGCCGGCCCGCGGCGACTGCTCGCCGGTCATCAACCAGTCGCAACCCTCGTCGCCCGCGCGATCGCCCTACAATGCCCCGTTCGTGCGGCCCTCCCGGAGCATCATTCCCGTATGCCCAAGCAAGACGACAAGCTCACGATGGAAGCCGAAGTGGTCGAGGCGCTCCCGAACGCCATGTTCCGGGTGAAGCTTCCGAATCAGCACACGGTGCTCGGCTACGTGAGCGGGAAGATGCGGATGAACTACATCAAGATCCTTCCGGGCGATCGCGTCACGGTCGAGATGTCGCCGTACGACCTGACCAAGGCGCGGATCACGTTTCGGCATTGAACACTCGGTCGGCGGCGGCGTCTTGCGTCGCGACTGTGCGCGGTGCTTGATCCATCAGCACTCAGGACTTGACTCGCCGCGCCGATACACGATCAGGCGATCGTCGCCGATGCTCCGCGAGTAGACCTGTCGCCATTGCGGCACGCGCGCCAGCGGCGCTGGCTCAAACCCGCGCACGGCGGGCCGGGCCTCGAGGTCGCCCATGAGCATCGGCGCGATGTAGACGTGAAGCTCATCGGCGAGGCCGAGGGTGATCAGGCGGCTGGTGATGCCCGGCCCGCACTCGCACAGCACCGTCGATACGCCGCGCGCGTCGTGCAGCCAACGGAGCGCTGCCGCGATGCCCTTGTCGAGCCCATCGGCGATGCGGACGGCCGTCGCACCCGGAGCGGCCGGTACGTGCGTGCCCGATTCACTCACGAACTGCACGAGCTCCGGCGCGCCGGTGTCGCGAGCGAGTCGGCTGGAGTGGGAGAGCTCGCCCGCGGGGTCGATGAGCGCGCGGAGAGCGCGTCGACGGAGCGGCACATCGCGGGCCGTGAGGCGCGGGTCGTCGGCCTTGGCCGTGCCGATGCCGGTGAGCACGGCGTCGACGCGGGCGCGGGTGAGGTGCACGAGGCGGCGCGAGCGTTCGCTGCTGATCCACCGGCTCTCGCCCGTGCGCGTCGCGATCCGTCCGTCGATGGTCTGGGCCCACTTGACGATGACCCAGGGCAACCCGGTCGCGATCCGCCTGGCGAACGGTTGGGCGAGAGCCCGCGCCGCGGGGCTCGCCGCGCTCAACTCGGCGCGCACGCCCGCCGCGCGCAAGCGCGCCGCGCCGCCCGACTTGGGCGCATGTGGATCGGTCCGCGCGAAGACCACGCGTGCGACCCGCGCGGCGAGAAGCGCATCGACACAGGCCGGCTGCCGCCCGGGCGCGTTGCACGGTTCGAGCGTGACATAGACCGTCGCGCCGGCGGGGTCGTGCCCTCGCGCCCGGCAGTCGGCGAGCGCATCGACCTCGGCGTGTACGCCGCCCGCGCGCCGATGGTGGCCCATGCCGATGATTCGCTCATGCGCCGGGCTCGTGCCAGGCCGGACGATGACGCACCCCACGGGCGGGTTGGGCTCGACGTGTCCGATGCCGCGGAACCCGAGCCGTGCGGCGAGATCAAGCATCGCGCGTGCTTCGCGCGATTGATCAGGATCTGCGGGTGGGTTGGTTGACGAAGAAGGCATCGAGGCACGCGGCATCAAGGCATCGAGGTCGAACATCGAGGCTGAAACTACATGCGGGCGAGCATGAGCTCGGCGATCTTCACCGCCGTGAGCGCGGCGCCGGTCCGCAGTTGATCGCCCGCGACGAAAAGCTCCCAGCGATCGCAGGGCGTTTCAGCCGTCGGCGTGACGTCGGGCCCGAGCAGCTCATGCACGCGAGAGAGGTCGGGGCGGAGGCGCCCGACGAGCACGTCGTCGCCGCCGCTGGCCTTGAGCGGCGTCGGGAAGGCGTTGCGTTCGCGGTCGTCGACGAGTCGGAGGCTGGGAGCGGCGGAGAGTGCCGCGGTGATCTCGGCGCGGGTCGCCGCGCGAGAGAGGGTGACATTGATCGACTCGCAGTGCGCGCGAAGAACCGGGACGCGCACGCACGTCGGCGAGATCAGCAGCCCCGCGTCGTGCCAGATGCGCCGGCTCTCGCTGATCACCTTGAGTTCCTCGCCGTTGTATCCGCTCGCCGGGTCGACCGCGGCGTTGTGGCTGAAGAGGTTGAAGGCGTAGGGCTCGGTGAAGACGCGCGGAACGGCCGGTCGCCCGGCGAGCACGTCGCGCGACTGGGTGAGCAGTTCCTCCATCGCGGCGGCGCCGGCGCCCGAGGCGGCCTGGTAGGTCGATACGACGATTCGCTTGACGCCGAACGCGAGTCGAAGCGGATTGAGCGCCACGAGCATGATGATCGCCGAGCAGTTGGGAACGGCGGCGATCATCGGGGCCAGCGGCGCGGCGCCCTCAGCGCGCGAGCCGAGATCATCGGGGTTGACCTCGGGCACGATGAGCGGGCACGAGGGCTCGGCGCGGAACGCCGACGAATTGTCGACGACGAACATGCCCTGTGCGACGGCGGCGGGCGCGTGAAGCTTGCTGATCGCCGACCCTGCCGAGAACAGCGCGATGCCCGGTCCGCGGAGCATCCCTTCGCGCAGGGCTTCGACCCGGACCTGCTCGCCTCGATACGTGATGGATGTTCCGGCGGAACGCTCAGAGCCGAACAGACGGATCGAGGCGTGCGGAAAGCGGCGCTGCGAGAGCACTTCGAGCATTTCGCGCCCGACGGCGCCGGTGGCGCCGACGACGGCGATGGAGGGAGTGGGGGGCATCGGGCAAGGGTAGGGACGGGCGTGATCGCCGGCGGGTGTCGCGCACGCCGGCGCCCCTCGCGGCTACACGTGCCGGAGCTTGTTGATCCCGTTGAACGCCGCGACCTTGTAGCACTCGGCGAGCGTGGGGTAGTTGAAGACCGTGTTGACGAAGTAGTCGACGGTGCCCTTGAAGGCCATGACGGCCTGGCCGATGTGGATGATCTCGGTGGCGTGGGTGCCGATGGCGTGGACGCCGAGGATGTTGTGGCTCTCCTGGTGGATGAGCATCTTGAGCATGCCGATGTCGTCGCCGAGGAGCTTGCCGCGGGCGATCTCCTTGTACTGGGCGATGCCGGCCTCATAGGGGACGCCTTCC
Organism: Phycisphaerales bacterium; assembly: GCA_050182995.1. Taxonomy (GTDB): domain Bacteria; phylum Planctomycetota; class Phycisphaerae; order Phycisphaerales; family UBA1924; genus JAEUIX01. Next base: position 259,457 of record JBFXBS010000002.1, read on the forward strand.
TTGGTAAGGCGTTCCTCGGTCCAGCCGACCATGGAGATTTCGGGGATGGAGTAGATGCCGTAGGGGATGAGCTCGTCGGAGCGCTGGAAGAGCCCGCCGAACATGTGGTTGGAAGCGAGGCGTCCCTGCTCCATGGAGGTGGAGGCGAGGGCGGGGAAGCCGATGACATCGCCCACGGCGTAGATGTGCGGGACGGAGGTCTGATAGAACTCGTTGACCTTGATGCGCCCCCGATCGTCGGTCGCGAGACCGGCGGCCGACAGGTTGAGCGAGCCGGTGGCGCCCTGGCGGCCGATGGCAAAGAGCAGGCAATCGGCGCGGATGGTCTTGCCCGACTCGAGCATGGCCTCGACGATGGGCTCTTCGCCCGCGCGCGAGCCGGTTGGAGCGCGGACCTTTTCGATCTTGACGACCTTTTCGCCGAGGCGGAGCGTGCAGCCCATCTGGCGCAGGTGATACTGGAGGGCCTCGCAGACTTCCTGATCGATGAAGTCGAGGAGGCGGGCGCGGCCTTCGATGAGCGTGACGCGCACGCCGAGGGACGCGAGCATGGAGGCGTACTCGGTCCCGATGACGCCGCCGCCGACGATGATCATCGTGCGCGGGAGCTTCTGGAGCTTGAGGACCTCGTCGGAGGTGATGATGGTCTCGCGGTCGAAGGGGATGGATTCGGGCTTGGCCGGGGTGGTGCCGACGCCGACGAGAATGCGCTCGGCGTTGATGCGCTCCACCCCGCGCGGGCCGTCGCAGATGACGGTGTTGGCGTCGACGAAGGAGCCGTTGCCGTTGAGGATCTCGATGCCGTTGGAGATGAGCTGCGAGCGGACGACTTCGATCTCGGCCTTGATGACGCGGTTGCAGTAGTCGACCACGCGGGAGAGGCGCGCGTCGCGGCCCACGAGCATCTCGGTGGCGCCGGTGATGTGCTGGTTGGCGCCCATCACCGCGAGCACGGCCTCGCGCAGCGCCTTGGAGGGGATCGTCCCCGTGTTGATCGCCACGCCGCCCACGAACTCCATGCGTTCGATGATGACGACGTCCTTGCCGAGCTTGGCGGCCTGAATGGCGGCTTTTTGTCCGCCGGGCCCCGAACCGATCACGCACAAGTCACAGTGTCGCATGCGGGGAGGGTAGCAAAGACGCGGGCGGACTTGGAGTGTGCACGCTGCCGGCGCTCACCCCCCCGTGTCGACGGGGGAACGAGCCCGGCGCCGGGCGTCGCGGCTTCAGCATCCGGGGCCGAAGAACGTGTTGATGTAGTCGCCCAGGTCGTCGGGATCGATGTTCCCGTCCTGGTTGAAATCGGCCCCCGGGCACGAAGGAACGGCGAAGAAGCAGTTGATGAAATCGCCGAGGTCGTCGGGGTCGACGTTGCCGTCCTGATTGAAATCGGCGGGGCAGGGAGGCGTTGCGAGGGCCTCGCAGGTCGGGTAGGCGCCGGCGAGGACGCGCGCGACGCTCCCGGGAGAGAGCAACTCCGCCAGGCCGAGGGCGCCGAGGGAAACGTCGGGAAGACCGGCGGAGTTGGGCTGGTAGGCGAGGTCGATCTGGGAGCGCCGATAGAGAATGCTCGCGCCGGAGAGGAACGTCTGCCGAGCGCCGCGCCGATAGGCCTGGTAGCCGGCGACCGCCGATGGCACGTGCGGCGCCGAGGCGATCGACCCGTTCCCGGCCACCTGGGCCAGCAGCGAGGGGAACGTGGTCACGTCGCCTGGGTGATTTGAAAGCGAGTCGGCGTGGTAGCCGCCCCAATCGCTTCGGGTCGTACCCGCGGAGAACACGGTGTTGTATCGCGGGCCGTTGTCATCGGTCCAGGCGGCGTTCGAGAGGCGCAGATTCTGGTAGTGAGACTGCCAGTCCGGCCTCGCCCGCACGCTTGATTGCGCGAGGAGCGAATAGAGGCTTACGAACGCCGGCTGGAACGCGCCGAACGCGCCCGTCGTGACGGGCTTGGCCGTGAGCGACACGGCAATCGGCAGATTGGCGCGGTTGAGCCAGTGGTCAAAGGCTGATTGAGAGCTTGCTCCGCCGTAGGCCGCGGCCTGCTCGACAAAAATGATCCCCTCGTGGAAGGGATTCGAGAACGAGTTGGCTTGCGGGTTGCCGCCGGCGAGACCGAGGAACGCGAGCGGTCGGTTGCCGGCGGCGCTGATGTACGGATCCCAGTTGCTGATGCCGCAGATGATGTCGTGGGCCGAGGCGCGGATCTCGGCGTCACTGGGCCAGCGCTGCACGGCCCGCGCGGCGGCGAGCACAATCTTCATGGTCGAGAGCGTGGCGTAACTGTCCCCCCAGCCCGCTTTGGCGTTGCCGGTGAACGGGTCGAGCCAGTGCCAGTAGATGCCGTCGGCCGAGCGGAGCGGACGGATGCCGTCGGGCGCGCGTCCCGCGTAGCGCTGCAGGATCGTGCGGACGAGCGGCTGGGCCTGCGGATCGGCGTTCAACTCGTCGTTCATCAGGAGCGTGAGGATCACCCAGCACGCGCCGTCGGCGGTCGCGGGGTGAAAGCGCGTCCAGCCGAGTTGCACGTCTGCGTCGATGACCCATCCGGGCGGCTCGCCGTCGGGCGAGATCAGCCCCTTGGCGAAGCGCACGTGCTGGGCGAACTCATCAGCGGCCCAGGCATCAAAGGCGAGGCGTGTGTCGCTCGCATCGCGGATCGTGAGGGCGTCGCCTGTGGGGCCGGGGGCGGCGAAGAGCCGGCCGTCCGCCGTGCTCGCGAGCAGGTCGATCGGCGCGCCGAGCGCCTGCACCGTGTCGGAGATGTATTGAGCCGGACCGCCTGTAAGGGCGCGGATATTCGCGGCGGGGTAGCGCCAGAGCGAGGGGCCGGCGCCTCCCGACCCTGCGGCAAGGATGAAGAGGCCCGACTGGTTGTTGCCGAAATGGTCGCTCCAGGCGAGCGAGCGCATGGTCGTGATCGCGGGAGAGAGGGCGACCGTGGAATAGGTGAGCGTCGCCTGGCCTGTGGGGGCGCGGCGAAGCGTTGACCCGCCCGGCCCCGCACCCGCGTCGATCGCGTAGAGCATGCCCACGTCGCGGTCGACCGCAAGCGACGAGGCGGGCGTCGGCGTGGTGGTGACGAGGGAACCCGCGATCACGTTGGCCTGGGCGTTGTAGACGCGCGTGTCGAAGGGCGTGCCGACGTGCAGGCGCCCGCGGAAGTGTGCGAGTGCCGGGCGCGCGGCGGTCGTGGCGGCGCCCAGGTCGAGACGGGCGAAGAGTTGCATCTCGCCCGTGTCGATTTCACAGCGGACGATTCCGTCGTTGGGCTGCCCGTCGGGCGCGGTGTTGGTGTCGCGGACGCCGATGAAGACCAGGCGGCCGGAGTCGGAGAGAGCGATCGCGACGGGCCCGTCGTCGCTCTCGTCGAGAGACATCCACGGGAACAACGCGGCGAAATCGGCACGCGTGAGCGCGCGGATGAGCGTGCCGCGGGTGTCGCGGACTTCGACGCGATCCTGCTCAACGTCGGCGACGGCGTGCACGCCGGCCAGTGCCGCGGCCGCCACGGCGAAGGGCCGATCAGGGCCGGTGACCGCCCACGGGTCCTCCACGGGCTGCGCGCACAGCGGCCCGGCCGCCCCGCAGAAAGCGGTGACAGCGAGCGCGAGACACCGGAGGCGCGGGCGGGTCATCAAATGGGGATATCCTTCGGAAGTAAGCGGTCTCACTAGCATAGCCCAAGCGCCCTTCCATGCCACACCGATCCGGCCCGATTCGCTCGAATGCACTGACTTCAGGCCGAAGGAGCGGGCGGCTGGGCGCTCCGGGAAGCGCCGGCAGGGACGATCTGTCCGAGAAGCCAGTGCGCGAACTCAACCTTCGAGATGGTTCCCGGCGTGCGCGCCTCGCGTCCGTCGCGCGCGACGAGCGTCGCCTCGATCGTTTCGCCCTCCATCGATTCGAGCGGATTGGCGACGATCATGTCGACATCCTTCCGCGCGAGCTTGGCGCGGGCCGATTCGAGCAGGCGGCTCCGGGGCTCGAGCGCAAAGCCCACAAGCACCTGCGCCGGGCGACGCGAACGGGCACACCCCGCGAGCAGGTCGGGCGTCGATTCAAGATGGATCGTGAGGCTGCCTTTGCCGCTGCTGTCGCCGCTGGCCTTGCCGCCTTCGCCGAGTCGACGCAGCTTGCCATCAGCCTCCGAGGCTGCGGCCGAGGTGAGGGGCCGATAGTCGGCCACGGCGGCGGCCATGATCAGCACATCGGTTATCGGGAAATGATGGGCCAGAAGGGCCTGCAAATCCGATGTGCTCTGAAACCGCTCTACATGAACCCGCGAATCACTACAAAGGCGGCTCGTCGGACCGAGCAGGAGCGTCACCTGCCAGCCGGCCGCCGCGGCCGCCTCAGCCAGGGCGATCCCGACCCGGCCGGATGACCGATTCCCGATGAAACGCACGCGGTCGATGGGCTCGTGCGTCGGACCAGCAGTGATCAGCATGCGGCCGCCCGGTGCAGGACCGCCGCGAGGAACAGACACCGGCTCTTGGCGCTCGCCGCCCGGACCGTGGGGAAAAGAAGATGGACTTGTCGGCAACGTCAGAACAGCTCCAGCATTCGGCATGCGGTTGTGATGCTCACGCCCATGACGGCGCTTCAGTCCGTGCAAGTGTACCGGCCGCCCAGGCCGCTCCGGACGGATCGCTGACGTGGCGACAGATCCGCTGCAGCGCCTTGCCGCGGCTGTCGAATGCCCGGACCGCGGCCTGCGGCTGCGTCGATGCCCGAGGCACCGACGCCCGCGATTGCGTGTCCGTCGGGCACACCCGCTGAGCCCATCGGCCGGGCACCCGCCCATGCGTGCGCCTTGCCGAGCATGTCATCGATCGCGGGATTGGGGTGATCGCCGGCCCACGTGACGTTGTGCGCGAGTGATACCATCGGCTCCATGCCGCACACCACTGCCGACATCGCTCAGCTCTTCCCGAACCTCATGGACATCAAGGACGCCGGCCTGCGCGACAAGGTTGCCGCGGTGTGGAACGAAGCCCTGACCGTCGGCTGCGGCGGCAAGGGGTGGACGTTTGACGAGATCCGCGCGATCCCGTTCACGCTCCTGGCGGGCAAGATCGACCTGCGTTTCGTCGAGCACCTGAACTCCTGCTGCAAGCAGTGCATCGCCATCGCCGGCGTGCTGAAGGAGGTCTTCGGCGCGCGCATCCCGGTGAATCTCGACACGCTCATCGCCGGGTCGCTGCTGGCCGACGTGGGCAAGATGCTCGAGTTCGACAAGAAGGCCGGGCCGGACGGCAAGCCGGTGCCGGTGAAGGGTCACTTCGGCGACATGCTCCGCCACCCGTTCAGCGGCGTGGCGCTCTGCTACAAGCATGCCATCCCCGCCGAGGTCATGCACATCGTGGCGACGCACAGCCACGAGGGGGACAAGGTCGAACGCACGATCGAGTCGTGGATCTTCCATCACGCGGATTTCATCGACTTCGATATCGCCAAGGTGCTGGGGAAGGCGGCGAAGTAGCGATCGGTTCAAGGCGCTGCAATGGCGCGGATGCACGGGGGCGCATGTCGCGGCGAATCTCCACAACGGGCAAACCGCCAGACTCCGGCGATCCTTCCTGGCTCACCCGCTTTCGTGCCATGGCGCTCGCGCTCCCGGAGGCCGACGAGCAGGACCATTGGGGCCGACCTTCCTTCCGCGTCCGCGGCCGGATTTTTTCGACGCTCTGGGCGGACGACGGCAAGGCCATGGTCAAGCTCACGCCCGAGCAGCAGGACGATCACGTTGAAACTCACGCCGGCGTGTTTGAGCCGGTCGCGGGGACGTGGGGCGCGCAGGGCGCGACATTCATTCGCCTTCGCGGCCGCGGGGCAGCGGGTGCGTCGCTTGTCGCCGCGGCGCTTCGTCTCGCGTGGGAGAATGCCGCGCCGCGATCGCTCGTGCGCGAGACGTCCGGCGCTGCCGAGGGCGAGAAGCCGCGCGAGGTGCGGCGGCGAGGGGTTCGCTGAGAGCGTGCGCGCGTGCACCCGCCGGCGCGGGGGCGGGCGGGCTGGCGCGGAGCTGTTTGGCGACCGGCGCGAGAGCTGAGCGCACCGGCGGCAGGGCTGCGCCCCTGCGGTCTTTCTGATAGATTCTCCGCTGAACGCGAACTCTCACTCCGGAGCGATCCTTGAAGCTCGCCCTGCACTGGAAGATTCTGATCGGACTCGGCCTGGGCGTCGGCGTCGGCCTCGCGCTCAATGCATGGGGCGGGTCGCTGCGAACATGGGCCGACCCCGCGGGCGCGGGCACCGGCTTTGCCGTTTCGGCGATGGACTTTCTGTCGAACCTGAATCGCGTCGCGGGCGAGCTCTTCAAGCGTTCGCTGCAGTTCATCGCCGCCCCGATCATTCTGTTTGCGCTCATTCTGGCAATCGGGTCGCTGGGCGATCTGCGGGCGCTGGGTCGCATCGGGGCGAAGACGTTCGGGATCTTCTTCTGCACGGCATTCATCGCCGTCGGCATCGGCCTGACGCTCGTCAACGTCATCGAGCCGGGGGGCCCGCGGTTCATCAGCCCCGAGGCACGCGAGGCGCTCAAGGCGAAGATGGACCCCGAGGCCGCGGCACGCCTCACGACGGTCGCCAAATCGACTCGCCCGTGGGATCTCGTGCGCGACATCATGCCGACAAACCCCTTCGACTCACTGGCGCGCGGGGACATGCTGCAGATCGTGGTCCTGGCGCTGCTGCTGGGGGTCGCGCTCTCGCTGATGCCGGCCAGCGTCTCGAAGCCGGTGCTCGACCTGGTGCGCGGGCTGGCGGAGGCGTTCACGATGATCGTGCGCGGGATCATGCACCTGGCGCCGATCGGCGTCTTCTGCCTGATCACCCCGATCGTCGCGACGCTCGGGTTCGACGTGCTGCTCTCGCTGGGGGCGTACTGCGCGACGGTGCTGCTGGGCCTGGCGACGATTCAACTGGTGGTCTATCCGTCGGTGGTCAGGATCTTCTCGCGCATGCCGCTGCGCACGTTCTTCCGCGGGATCGCCCAGGTGCAGGTGGTGGCGTTCAGCAGCAGCAGTTCGGCCGCCACGCTGCCCGTCACGATTCAGAACGTCCGCGATCGGCTCGGCGTCCCGGGCGACATCACCAGCTTCGTGTGCGCGATGGGCGCGAAGATGAACATGGACGGCACCGCGATGATGCAGTCGGTCGCGGTCGTTTTCCTCGCACAGTTCTATCAGACCGAGCTTTCGATCGCGCAGCAGCTTTCCATCGTCCTCACGGCGGTGGTCGCCGCGATCGGCACGCCGGGCATCCCCTCCGGCGGCATGGTCATGCTCGTGATCGTTCTGCAGACCTACGGCGTCAACCCGGAGGGGATCGCCATGATCCTCGCCGTCGATCGCATTCTCGACATGTGCCGGACGATCGTGAACGTGACGGGGGACGCGTCGACGGCGGTGGCGGTCGCGGGGAGCGAGGGTCGATTGACCCCGCCGGGGCAGGAGCCGTCCGGCGCGCAGCCGCCGGGCTGAAGTCGCCTGTGCCTGGTCGCTCAGTGAGCGTGTCCGCACGCGGGCCCGCAGACCTGCGCGAGGCGCATGAGCGCTTCGACCCTGGCCTCGGAGGTCTGTGTCGGCGGGGGCAGTTGCCGCAGCGCCGCGAGGAACTGGCGCTGGAACCGCTCCTCGTGCAACTGGTTGTTCGGATCATCGACGGCGGGCTTGAACTCGCCGGCGAGTTGGGCCGACACCCGCTGGATGCGCGTTTCGGGCAGCGGGTGCGTCGCGAGAAACTCGATCTGCCGCGAGCCGCCCGAAGCATCGCGCAGGATCTCCATGACCTGGAGCTGCCCGCGCGGGTTGTAGCCGATCCGCGACATGTAGCGCATGCCGAGCGTGTCGGCCTGCGATTCCTCATCGCGTCCGAACTTGAGCAGGACGAGCGACCCGCCGATGCTCAGCGCGGGCACGATGGTCTGGGCGGTGCCGCCCTCGCGGTCGGCCGCGGCCACCGCGACGGACGACGCGACCACGCCAGCCGTCACGAGCTGCTGCTGTCCGATCCGCCGCATGGTGTGCTGAGCGGTGACGTGTCCGACTTCGTGTCCGAGCACGCCGGCGAGCTGGGCCTCGTTCGACATGCGCTCGCAGAGTCCGCGGGTGATATAGACCTTGCCGCCGGGGAGCGCAAAGGCGTTGATGACAGCCGAGTCGAGGAGCGTGAACTCCCAAGGCAGGCCCGGGTTATCCGCTTCGGTGACCGCGGCCAGCCGCGAGCCGATGTCGCGCACGAATGCCTGAAGGGCGGGGCTGGCGACCGCACCGCCGAACTCGTTGGCCATGCCGGGCGCCGCTTGCGCGCCGAGCGCGATTTCCGCCTGCCGGTTCCCGCCGTAGAGCGAAAAGAATCGGTCCCCGGTCGCGGCGTTTTTGACGCATCCGCTGCCCGTCAAGAGCCAGGCGAACAGGCCGACCACCAGCGCGACGTTTCGGACCGAGAGCATCATGTGCGCACTCCACTTTGGACTCAGAGCGTAGCCGCGGGAACGTGGGGCGCAGCCGCCCGCCGGTCGCGATCCGGGCGATTTCGCCGGGCCGAGCGGGGCGGCGTGCGAAGAATCACCCGATGAGTTTCGCATCCGTTCGGCTCTGCTTCGTGTGGTGCGCGTCGATCCTGATCGCGGCGTTCCCCGTTCTCGCCGGCGACATCTCCGGGCCGTGGCTTCCGTCCGCATCTTCGCCGTGGATGGGTCGGGCCGACCTGCGCTCGGGGCACGGTTGGTTTATCACGTCGGGCGAGCCGCTCGCCGACGGACGCCCGCAGTATGCCCTCATGCATCTTCCGCCCCGGAGGGCAATCAGCGGGGGCTCGCCCGGCACGCTGCGCCTGGCCGCCCGTGTCGGCAGCCTTCCCGACGCGCTCGCTGCCTGGGAGGGGCAGGTCTGGCTCATCTTTCCGCCCGACGCCCGCGGCGAGACCGGCTTGCCGCGACGCCGAGTCGCTCACCTGGAGTTGCTCGTTTCCGCCGTCGCCGGTGAGTTCGTCTCGACCGGCGGGCTCGCCACCAAGGCCTCTTTGGAGCACGAAGGAGACATCGAAGCGGCAGCGGGCACGAGCCTCGGCCCGCTGGTGATCCTGCGCCAGAACGGACGAGCAGCAATGATGCTCCTTCGCGGGAGTGAATGGCGCCCCGTGCGCGTTCCCGACGGGCTGAGCCCGCCGGCGTCGGGCGTGGGTGACTTTCGTCCGCCGGGCTGGATCGGTGCTTCTCCGGGGCGCCGGGGTCCGGTGGTTGCATGGGTCACCCCCGCCGGTGACCTCCGCGTCGCGCTCGGCACCCTCCGCGCCGATCCTGACTCAGGCATCACCGCCGACTGGGACGTGCGCAGCGTGTCGGCCGCGGCACTTTCGCTTCCGCGACCCGACGGCCCCGAACTCTCCGTCCCCGTCTCCCGCCTGCTTCTTCACGTCGACGGGCAGACGATCGTCGCGGAGCGCTCCGGCCCGATGCTGCTGCGCCTCTTCTGCATCCCTCCCGAGACCGGCGCGGCGGTCCTGCCGCTCGCTTCGCTCGAGGTGCCCGAGCCCCACTCGCTGACGGGAATCGATGGCATCGGCCGGCTTGCCTCGGTCTGGGTGACACCGACCGGCGGCCCGACATCCGGCCCCGCGGGTCCGCTGGGGATCGGAGCACCGGCGCGTGATTCTCCGGGGTTCCAGATTGCCGAGTTCTCCGCGTTCACAGGTCACGTGCTGCACAAGGGGCCTGCCTCGGGCAAGCTCTTTGCCGCGTGGCAGTTGCAGGTGCTCGTGGTGGTCATCAGCCTCGTGGTGGTGGCGCTGCTCCTGTTCGTGCTGCGGAGCGAGGCGGATACGTCGGTGCCGTTGCCGGAAGGACTGGCCCTGGCGCCGCCGGGTCGGCGCCTGGCCGCGGCCGCCATTGACTTTGTGATTCCCACGATCTTTGCAGCGGCGATTCACGACGCCGCGCCGTCGGAAATCCTGGCGATTCCCCTCTCGGGACGTTCACCCGCGGAATGGTTCCCGCTCGCCACGCTGGCGGGCATCCTGCTGGGCACGACCATCCTTCAGGAATGGGTCACGGGCCGAACGCTCGGCAAACGACTCATGGGCCTCGGCGTGCTCGGTTATCGCCAACCGCGGCCGGGCACGGTGCCCCGCGGCATCCGCGTTGGCCAGCTTCTGGCGGGCCCGCCGACGCTCGTGCAGTCAACGATCCGCAACGTCCTCCGCTGGCTCGCGTGGCCCACGACGGTTCTGATCCTGCTCGATCCCAATCGGCGTCACCCGGGTGATGTGCTGTCGCGGACCGTCGTGGTCACGCGGGCTGAATCGCCGGGCGAAGAGGATTAGGCGGTTTTTGTTTGGGGTGATGTGTGCAGCGTTCGATCGCGGACCTCCGATAAACCACCAACCGTTCGGGTCTGAAGCGGCTCGATCGGGACCGGTCGTGGAACGGCCGATGACCGAGGCAGGCGGCATGGCGCGCCGCGTCAGGGGTCAAAGCAGTGGCGGAGCCTCATCAGCACGGGAGCGATTCGAAGAGCGCCGCCGCGGCGACGGGTGGGCCTGCGCCTGAGCAGCACTCGCCGGCGAGCGCCGGTTCGGCGCCGGCGCTTGCGGCGCCCGCGGGTCCGCGTCCCCGGCTGAAATGGCGCGTGCTCGCTCCTGCACTCGTCCTCATTGCGGGCGGCCTCCTGCTCGTGGGCGGGCTGATCGTCGCGGCGAAGCGCGCCCCCGTCGCCGACCCGATGACCCCTCTGGCCGATGCGCGGCGGGCGATCGAGGCCAGCGAGTTTCAGCAGGCCGTCGAGATCATCAACACGAAGATGCTCCACGCGATCTCCGCGGGGAAGCTGAGCCCCGAGGACCAGGGCGAGGTGATGCTCACGCGCGCCCGGGCCATCGTCGGCGCCCAGGCCAAGCTGGGGATCAGCCACCCGGAGAACCATCGCGCCATCATCAATGACTTTGCCTATGCCCAGGAGCGCGGCGCCCACCTGGGCACGCAGGACATCAGCGACCTCGCGGACAGCCACCTCGCGCTGGGCGAAGTCGATGAGGCCATCGCCCTGGCCAAGAGCCTGCCCGACAGTGAAGGATCGCGCCGAATCGCGATCTTCAAGCGCATCGTCGACGCCAATCTCAAGTCCGAGGACCTCAAGTTCGACCAGACGCTCGGCCTGCTCAGCGAGTTGCTGGAAGGAACCGGTCTCGACACTGACGACCGCGCCTGGGCGCTGGCGCGACAGACCGATCTTCGGCTCGCCGCCGGGTTTCATGAAGAAGCCATCAGCCGCCTGCTCCGCGCCCTCCCGCGCCTTGAGGGGCTGTCACCCTCTCGCCGCGGCGAGCTGCTGTACCTGCTTGGGAAGGCGTACTTCGAGCTCGAACAGTTCGCCGCCGCATCGAGCCAGCTCGAAGCTGCCGAGACGATTCTGCCGGAGAACGACCCGCTTCGCGGCGACGCGCTGGTGCTGTCGGGGCAGATCCTCCAGGCCAGCGGGCACACCGAGCGCGCCCGCGACCGGTTCGTGTCGGTGAAGGAGCAGTTCGCCAATACACCCGCGATCATCCCCGCGCTGCTGGGTCTCGCGGAGACCGCCGCCGCCGAGCACGATGATGACGGCGCGTTCGCTTCGTACCGCGAGCTCTTCGACAGGCTCAAGCAGGAGGAGGGGCGACGCGTCGGAGTGACCTGGCCGGGCGCGGGGCAGAGCCTGCTCGAGCGCTTCAGCGATCGCGATGCCGCGGGCGAGACGCGCGCGGCGCTGCGCTTCGCGCAGATGTCGGAAGAAGCCTATCGAAACGGCGGCGGTCCGTCGGCGGTTCCCCCGGAGGTGCTCGATGCGCTGGCGCGGACCAACCGGGTGATCGCCGAGACCATGCTCAACGACGCGCGCAACTCTGAATCGGGCCGCCTGCCCATCGACGAAGTGAGCCCCGTGACGCAGGCGGAGGCCAAGCGGCACCTGCTCGACGCGGGCGGCTACTTCCACGAGCACGCGCAGCGCATCCTCATCAAGGACGTGGGCGCCTACCGCGAATCGCTCTGGAACGCCGCGGATTCGTTCGATCTCGGGGGCGACTCGCAGAACGCGCTCATGACGTTCCGCCAGTACGTGCAGGACACCCCTCCGGATGATCCGCGACACGCCGAAGCCTCGTTCCGCTACGCGCAGGTGCTGGAGGGTCAGCGCAACTTCGGTGGGGCGGCGGAGGAGTATGCCAAGCTGCTCGAGGCGCGCGGGCTCTCAGGCAGCGGGGTCGGACCCGTGGCCGACCGGAGCATCGTCCCGCTGGCGCGCTGCTACTTCCAGGATGACGTTGCCGACAACGACCGCACGGGGGAGCAACTGCTCGAAAGCGCCGTGAGCGGCGCAACGCTCGAGCCCGAATCGACGATCTACCGCGACGCGCTCATCGAGCTGGGGGAGTACCTGCACCGCGCCGGGCGCTATGCCCCGGCGATCGCGCGCCTGCGCGAGGCGTCGTCGCGCTATCCGCAGCATGCGCGCATCAACGAGATCAACTACAAGCTTGCCGATTCGTGCCGCCTTTCCGCGGCCCAGATCGACCGCGAGCTTCAGGACGCGATGCCGCAGACCCGCCGGGCGGAGCTGGAGCGCCTGCGCCTGGAGCGCCTGACGACGGCGCTCTCGATCTACCAGGGCGTGATCCAGGGCGTGAACGCGAAGGATCGGCGTCGCGTGACGCACCTCGAGCGACTGGCGCGGCGCAACAGCATGTTCTACCTGGGCGACTGCGCCTTCGAGCTGCGCGACTACGACGCCGCCATCGAGCGCTATGACGCCGCCCGGCAGATGTTCATCGACGATCCGGCGTCGCTCGTGGCGATGGTGCAGATCGTGAACTGCTACGTCGCGCAGAAGAAGTGGACCGAGGCGCTCACGGCCAACGAGCGTGCCCGCCAGCAGCTCGCCGCGCTTCCCAAGGAGGCCTGGGACGCGCCCGATCTGCCCATGGATCAGCGTCACTGGCAGCGCTGGCTCGATTCGACGAACTTGCTCGATGCACAGCGGCGCGCCCGCGCCGCGACCGACCCGGGTTGGGATTGACCCGAAGACCCTGGCCTCGCCCGCGTCGTGCGGGTGGGGCCGCCGCGCAGGAGGCGTGGATGCACTCGCACGAACTGAAGAACCCCGCTGCTCGTCCGCCGCGCCCGCTCGTGGACGACCCGGCGCACGTGGGCTGGCTCCCCGCGATCACGCGCGCGCTCGACGAGCAGATCCAACTGGCCGAGTCTCTCCGCGAGCACAGCCGCCGTCAGGCCGAGTTCGTCGCGGCCAAGGACTTCGAGAGCGTCGCGGGCGTGCTCGACGACCGCCAGCCGATCGTCGATCGGCTGCAGGAGCTCTCCGTCGCGCTCGCGCCGCTCGCGGGCGGCATGGGCGAGATCTGGCCCGCCCTCACCCCGGCCCAGCGTGATCTCCTCACCTCGCGCGTCGATCAGCTTTCGCGTCTTCTCGACGACGTCGGCGCGCAGGACGACCTCGACCGCTCCGGCCTCGAGACGCACCGGCGCGCCCTCGGTGACGAGCTCGCGGGTGTCGATCGCGGCCGCAGCGCGCTCGGCGCGTACACCGACGCCAGCGTGCCGGCCGACGAGCCTCGCTTTCAGGACCGGGAGGGCTGAACCATGAGCGCCCTCGCTTCGAGACCGCCGACCGCTGCTGCCGGGATTCCGGGCCCCGCCGCGCTGTCGCCGGTCGACCTGGCCGAGTTCATCAGCTCGTTCAACGACGCCGCCGCGCGGCTGCAGGCGACGCACGAGGCCCTGCACGAAGAAGTTCGTTCGCTCAAGGCCGAGTTGAACGAGGCCAAGGAGCAGGTCGATCGCTCGCGTCGGCTTGCCGCCCTGGGTGAAATGGCCGCGGGCATCGCCCACGAAATCCGCAATCCGCTGGGCTCGATCGGGCTCTACGCGCGCATGCTCCAGCAGGATCTCACGCAGATGCCCGAGCAATCAGGCGTGGCCCGCAAGATCAGCGACGCCGTGTCGCGGCTCAACGCCGTCGTCGGCGATGTGCTCACCTTCGCGCGCGAGCTCAGGCTCCGCCCCACGCGCGTGTGCGCGGGTGAGCTGCTGAGCGATGCGCTCGATTCGGCGCGTGGCGACCCGAGCCTGTGGACGCGCGTCGAAACGCGTTGGGCGTCGCCGCGGAACGAAGCCCCGCACGTCGAGTGCGATCCGCTGCTCGTTCATCAGGCGCTGCTGAACGTGATCCGCAACGCGCTCGAGGCGATGAGCGACCTTCCGCCCGAAGCGCCGCGCGTGCTCACGCTCGATGCGCGCATCCGCCGCGCCCGCGACCCGCGGGGCGGCGCCGAGCCGATGATCTGCCTGAGCGTGCGCGACACCGGCCCGGGCATTCCGACCGACGTCATGGAGCGCATGTTCAACCCGTTCTTCACCACGCGCGCCGCCGGCACGGGCCTGGGCCTGGCCATTGTCCACCGAATCATGGACGCCCACGGCGGGCGCGCAGCCGTCCGCAACGCGCGCCCAACCTCGCCCGCGCATCCTTCCGGCGCCGTGGTCGAGTTGCTCCTGCCCGCGCGCGTCGCGACCTGACCGTTCTGAGGCGAGGGCAAGAGCAATTGGGGAAATGGCAGGCACCGACGCGTTCGCTCGCGCCTTCGCGATCACGCCGACGGTCCGTCGCCGCGCTCGACTCGCGCTCGGCTCTCAAACACCGCGAGCACGAGCAGCGCCAGCATCGTCTGCACGCCCACAAGGATCGCCTGCCACGGTTCGAGCTTCCCGAGCCAGATGCCGCCGATCGACGTCATTCCCGTCAGGCCGCAGATCACGAGCACGGCATCGCGCCGCGTCAAGCCGCGCTTCACGAGCCTGTGACTGAAGTGCTGCAGATCGCCGACGAAAGGCGAGCGGCCCTGCGAAATGCGGATCGTGCAGACCGAGAGCAGGTCGTAGAGCGGGATCGCCAGCACCACCAGCGGCATGAAGACGCCGTACCACCCGCCCGCCGCGTCGGGCGCGTAGAAGGTCGTCCGCACCGTGAGAAACCCCAGCAGGAAGCCGACCACGAGCGAGCCGCCGTCGCCCATGAAGATCGACGCGGAGCGGCCCTCGCGCCAGGGGAAGTTGAAGCACAGGAACCCCAGCAGCGACCCGACGAGGAGCGCCAACGCGGCGCCGATGAACCATTGCGGCGGGCTCTGTCCCAGCGCCGCGACCAGGAAGCAGCCCGACGCGATCACGCCCACGCCGCCGCAGAGCCCGTCCATGTTGTCGAGGAAGTTCATCGCGTTGGTGATGAGGACGATCCACGCGACCGTGACGGCGATCGACGCCCACGACCCGCCGGCGTACGCATCGAGCACCGTGAACAGGCGCGTGTCAGTGAACCACGTCACGCCCAACGCGAGCAGCGCCATCACCGCCATCTTGATCCCGGGGCCGAGCGGCTTGCGGTCGTCGATGACGCCGAGCACGTGCAGGATGAGCAGCGCGAGCAGGAGCGCTGCCGCGGCGGGCGTGGTCTGACGCAAGCCGGGCAGGTGGGATTCGAGCGATTCTTCCGTGACGCCCAGGGGCAGCGCCCGTGCCAGGTCCGCCGCCCAGGGCGTGTGGATCGCCGCGAGGCCGATCGCCATCGGCGCCGCCACGCCCAGGAAGATCGCGACGCCCCCGGTGTTGGGCACGCGTCGCGGTGCGGCCTTCACCTGCCCGGCCACGCCCGCGCCATCCAGCGCCCCGGCCCGCACCCCCACAGCGCGCATGATCCAGGTCATCGGCAGGGCCACCGCGAAACCCGCCGCCATCATCGACAGCACCAGTTCTCGCATGCCCGCGTGCCAAGTGGCACAGGCGACATGCCCGTGCGCGTGCGTTTCGATCCCCAGGAGCAGCGGCACAGGCAAGCAGCCTGCGCGCCGGAACGTGCGTCAGTTCTTCCCCAGCCACTTCTTCCAGTTCTTGCCGTATTCCTCCGCGTTGGAGGCCGTCACGGGCACCAGCTCCGCCTTGATGATCGGATCCTTGGGCGTCTTGTTGTTCACGAGCTTGTCGATGAGCAGCGTCACCGACTCATACCCCCACTCGTAGACCTTCTGCCCGAGCAGCACTTCGACCTGCCCCGACTTCACGTACGCAAGCTGCTCTTCGAGCGCGTCGACGGCCACCACCTTCGCCTTGCCCGCCACCTTGTCGAGCGCCTTCTCCGTGAACAGCGGCCACCCGCCCACCATCGCCCACCCGGTGATCTGCGGGTTCGCCGCCTGCATGCTCTCGACCTTCGCGACGGCGTCCTGCGGCGTCTCGGGGTGATAGTACGTGTCGATGATCGACATCCCCGGGATCTTGCCGATCGCGTCGCGCACGCCGCGCACGCGCGACTGCAGGTTCGGGGCATTCTGGTTCCCCGCCAGGATCGCCACCACGCCCTTGTTGCCCATCGCCTTGGCCAGCTCGCCCGCGAGTTGCTGCCCGCAGGCGTAGTCGTCGGTCCCGTAATACGCGAAGCGCTTGGACCCGGGCACGTCGGAGTCAAACGTCACGACCGGCACGCCCTTGGCGACGGCCGCGTCGATCGCCGACTGAAGAAGCTTGGCATCCGACGCCGACACCGCGATTCCGTCCGCCCCGCTGGCGACCAGCGCGGTGATGTTCTCGGCCTGCTTCTGGGCGTCTTCGTTCGTCGGCGTGCGCCACTCGACGGTGATCTTCACGCCCAGCTTCTGCCCCAGGGCCTTGGCCGCATCATCCGCCCCGGTCTTGGCGGCGATGAACACCGGGTTGGTCGTGCTCTTGGCGACGAGGCCGATGACGTAGCTCTTCTTGGGAGGCGCCGTCGCCCCGCCCGAGCACGCCAGCGCAACGCCCGACGCGACGATCAGCCCCGCCGCCAGCACGCGCGACAGAAAACCCCGCCGACTCGCCGAACGCTCCTCGGCACGCTCAAAACGCATCGTCATGGACCACTCCGGGTGTGAAAAGACTGCAGAGATCGGGATTCGAACCGGCCGGCGACGCGTCCGCGCCGCGGAAAACACAGTATACGCGAATGCGGGGGACCGCTCACGGCCCGCGTTCAAACCGGTCGATCCGCCCGTCGGACGGGTCGTCGAACGTGCCGACGAAGGTGAACCCGCTCCGCCGCAGGACGCCCGAGGATGCCGGATCGCCCGCGAGCGTATGGGCGCGGACGCGTCGCACGCGCGGGTCGCGCAGCACCCATTCCGACAGCGTGCGCGCCGCCTCACTTGCGAACCCGCGACGCCGGTGTGACGTCACAATGCCGTACCCGATCTCCACGACTCCATCGCCCGCGGCCGGGTCCGGCGGTCCTTTGCAGCCGCACGTACCGATCAGCGCACCGTTGCGCACGTACACGAACCACGCCCGCCAGAACGGCTCATTGGGCTCCCGCCCCAGGCGCTCGAGCATCCAGTTGACGGCCCCCGCGTCCCAATGCTCGATCGGCCACGCCTCGGCAACATCGCGCCCCAGCGCCGCCGCCAGTTCGCCCGGCGCGCCGAGTGACGCCCGCAGCTCAGCGGGAGCGGCCACGCGGATCTCCAGCCGCTCGCTCGTGAGCACGTCGATCATGCAGTCGCCTCAAGCGTTGGGCAGAGCATACCGCTCCACACGCGACGCATGGACGCGGCGCGTCAACCACAACAGCTTGGTTGCAAGGAAAAAAGCAGGGGTACTAGGATTTGAACCTAGACTAACTGAGTCAGAGTCAGTCGTGCTACCGTTACACCATACCCCTGTATGGACGCCCTTCGTTCCCGGCGTGCGGGTCGCCGCTCATGTCGGCGTGGGCCAACTCTAGCCTCCCCGCCCGGATTCGCCAAGCGGTTTCGGCTCGCCCGCAGGCGGTTCGGCCTCGGGTGATGCCGGCTTGACATTCTCCCTGGATTCGACCGGCTTTGCGGGTTCTTTGGTTGTCCCGGGCTCCGCCTTCGGCTCGGCGTACGCGTCCGTGCGGTCCATGGCGTCCTCGCCGTGCTCCTCCTCGATCGCGGACATGTTCAGCGAGCCACCGCTCTGGCCGCCCGTGCGCCGCGGCTCGTGCACGAATGCCAGATACAGCGACACGAGCGCCACAGGCACCAGCACCATCGCCAGACGGTTCATGAATCTTGACGACCGGCGCGTTCCGCCCACGGTTGGCGCAGCGGCAGCAGGGGGGGTGTCCTCGCAGCGCTCGGCACGCTCTGGCGGTCGCTCCATGGCCAAGCGTAGTCGCCGCCCGCGCTGCTTCGGTCCACCTCCCCGCCCGCGACTAGACTCGCCCGAGGCCCCCGTAGCTCAGCGGTCTAGAGCTGGCGACTCATAATCGCTCGGTCCTCGGTTCGAATCCGAGCGGGGGCACTTTGGTTGCTCGCTCGGCGACGTTCGAGTGTTCAGGCGTTCCCGCTCCATGCACCCGCCACGGCCTTCTCGACTATCGCTATTCGCCGCCGGGTGCTCGCTCCTGATCCAGCGTGCGCTCCTTCGCATCGGTGCACGCCGACGAGTCGACGGCTGGCGCCGGGCGGCCGGCCTGGTGCTCCGCGGCGACGAATCGAACTTCGTTCTCTCCGCGTTCGGCCTCCGCGCGCCGGGTGCCTTCGAGAGCGGTTTTTCCCACGCCGATCCGGCCGCCCGGGTGAGCCTGGCCTTGCGCCTGGCCGAGTTCTTCGACGCGCGGCCCCTCTGCCGTCGAGTCATCCGCCCCGGAGCCCTCGAGGATCGCATCGTCGCGGTCGAACGTGCCGCGTTCACCCTCGCCGTTGAGCCGGCATCGCCGGGGCCTGAGAGGTTCCTTGCTCCATCGCGCTGGGAGGGCGAGCCGTTCGGCTGCGCGTCCGCCGTCGACAAGCCGCTCCTGCGCATCGTCTGCCGCGCGTGCCAGCGTGGCGGCCTCGATCTTTGGTTGCGAGTGAACCACGTTGGCGCCGACGGAGCGCCAATGCAGGAAGTCCTGACGCAGCTCGAAAGCGAGTGGGGCTTCATCGAGGAGGTGCGTTTCCCCGATCCAGACCCCTTCGCACCGCTGGTTGTGACGAGGCCGATCGCCGGCGGTTCCGCGGCGCACGAGGTTCAGTTCTTCGCGGACTTCACGCGACTGCTCGACTGGCGCCGCGCTCACAACGCCCGTCTTCCCGAGCCCATGACCCTTGCCGCCGCGACCCTCTGGTGCCTGGCCCGCCACTCCGCCCTGGACAGGCTCCACATGGGCACGACCGTCGAAATCGCCGAGCGGTTCGGACTGGATCGCGGCGTCGGGGTGGTGGTTGTTCGCCCTGCCGATTTTTTCCATCGTCCGGAGGGGCTGGTCGCCTACGTCCGTGCCTTCAACCGGCAGATGGAGCGCACCCGCCTTCGCGACGCGACGTCGTGCCGGACACTGGATGCCGCGGCACGCCTCGACCCCGCCTCGGCCACCGCCCTTCTGGAGCATGCGCTCCGCGAGTCGCCCCGAGCCTTCGGGCAACTGGCCCTGACCATGCTCAAGGATGCGAAGGTCTTCGGCGCGCCGCTCGCATCGGCCGGACACGCTTTCGGATTCATCGCTGTGGGCAGCGTCGCGCTCCCCACCGCCGACGGCCGGCGCGTGGGCTGCGTGGCGGTCAAGGGGCCGGCTCCGCTCGTGGCGGCGTACCCGGCCATTTTTCGCGATTCGATCGAGCGCGGCCCGTTGCTGCCTCATCCGGCTTCCTGACCCGCCCCGCTTTCCGCCGCCGCGGGTTGAGCCGCGTCCTAGATTCCGCGCTTCGCCCGCGCGGCTTCAGCTTGCCCATCGCGTGCCGCGACGATCGCCGCCGCCCGGCCCTCGTCGATCGGGTTGCGCCACGAACCGCCGCGCTTGATCGCCGACCCGACGATGAGCGCGTCGGCCCTCTCCAGCAGCCCGCGCACGGTTGCGGCTGTCACGCCCGATCCGACGACGATCGGTTTGCGATCGCCGGCTTCGTCGGTCCCGCGCCGCGCGTCGCTCACGTCATCGGGGTCGGTCGGACGCCCGGTCGCGCGCCCGGTGACCACCAGCGCATCGGCCCCGAAGAACCCCGCCGCCGCCGCCGTTTCAGCCAGCGACACATCCGCCGAGACGGCATGAGCGGCATGCTTCTTCTTGATGTCCGCCCAGATCGCCACGTGCTCGGCCCCGATCGAGCGTCGCACCCGGAGCAGCGGCCCCGCCGACGCCCGGGCCATCAAGCCCTCATCGGCGACATGCGCAAACACGAAGTTCTCCGCGCGGATGAACGCCGCGCCCGACGCCATTGCCACCGCGAGGGCCTCTTCGTTCGCCCCCGCGAGCACCTGCACGCCCAGCGGCAGAGCGCGTCCCGGGCGGCGGAAGTCGTCCAGCACCTCCTGGACCGCGAGGGCGCACGCGGTCATCGCGCCCACGACGATCGGGTCCTGCGGGCCCATGACATACGGGGCATCGTGCATGTTCTCGATCAGCACGCCGTCGAACCCGGCCCGGGCCAGGATCGCCGCTTCCGCCGCGGCCTGCATCGCCAGCCGGCTGATGCCCCCGCCGGCGGCGCCGCGTCCGTCCTTCCCCCATCTCGGGGTCCCCGGGAGAGGGCCAAGGTGGACCATGCCGATCAAGGCCCGTGCCCCACGCGCGAGACGCCAAGGCACGCGGGGAATCCGGGTCACCTCTCCGACCGATGGCCGGGTCAAATGCGAAGCTCCAGGCTTGGCGTGGGTCAAGGAGTGCTCCGTGGGGAAATGCGGGAGAACCTGCCGTCGGGTGAACCCAGGCCGGAGTGTACGGGTAAGACACGACTGGCAAGACCCCTTCCGACGCTTCCGCACCCGGCCCCATCAACATGCCCCCCTGCATCCGGTGTCTTCGCCTACGATGGTCACCGCCACACGGGCCCTTGTTTCTCGTGGCTGATTCCTCCCATTCAGGAGCCTCGCATGACTCGTCTCGTTGCCTCCGCGTCGCGTGATTCGATCCGGTTCGGTGCGTTGAGTGCGACGGCCGCGCTCCTGCTTTCCGCGGGCGCCATCCTCGCCCAGGAATCGCGCCCCAGCCAGGACCAGAAGCAGAAGCAGGAGGCCAAGCCCGAGCCGAAGCAGGCCGGCAAGGAAAAGGAGAAGAAGCCGGCGGGCGTTCTCAAGAAGGGCGCGCCCGCTCCGGAGCTTTCGATCGAGAAGTGGGTCAAGGGCGACGAAGTCAAGGGCTTCGAGAAGGGCACGGTGTACGTCGTCGAGTTCTGGGCGACCTGGTGCCCGCCGTGCGTCAAGTCGATCCCGCACCTCTCGCAGCTCCAGAAAGACAACCCCCAGGTGGTGTTCATCGGCGTCGCGGGCTCCGAGCGCGGCGACACGAGCGATGACAAGCTCCGCACCGTCCAATCCTTCGTGAGCAAGCAGGGCTCCAAGATGGATTACCGCGTCGCGTTCGACGCGGATCGCTCGATGTCCAAGACCTGGATGGAGCCCGCGAACCAGACCGGCATCCCCGCGGCGTTCATCGTCGATCACGAGGGCAAGATCGCGTGGATCGGTCACCCGATGAGCATGGACAAGGCGCTGGCCGCCGCCGTGAAGAAGGCCCCGGCACCCCGCGCGCAGGCTTTCCCGACGTTTGAGCCGGCGTCGATCGTTCCCGGGTACCAGGAAGCGAAGCAGGACGGCGCCAAGAAGGAAGCGAAGAGCCCGCCCGCGGGCGACGAGCTGACGCTGTACCCCGGCCTCAAGGCGCCGGCGATGCAGGTCGGCAAGTTCGTCAAGGGCGAGCCCGTGACGAGCTTTGAAAAGGGGCGCGTCTACGTGGTCGAGTTCTGGGCGACGTGGTGCGGGCCGTGCATCAAGGCGATCCCGCATCTCACGGACCTGGCGCAGGAGTATGCCGGCAAGGCGACATTCGTGGGCGTGAGCGTCTGGGAGAACGACCAGGCCAAGGTTGAGCCCTTCGTCACCAAGCAGGGCGACCGGATGGGCTACACGGTCGCGTACGACCAGGTTTCCGCGTTCCCCGAGGGCGTGACGGCGGGCACGCGCGCGGCGCAGATGCACGCGTTCGAGCACGGCAAGATGTCGCAGACGTGGATGAAGGCCGCGGGCCGCGACGGCATCCCCAGCTCGTTCATCGTCGACAAGAACGGCATGATCGCCTGGATCGGCAGCCCCTTCGAGATTGACGAGAACCTCAAGCAGGTCGTCAACGGCACGTTCGACACCGAGAAGTTCGCCAAGGCGTATCGCGCCGAGCACGCGAGCAAGGCGCTCATGACCAACTTCCGCCGCGCCGCGGTCGCCAACGACGCCGCCAAGATCACTGAGTACGGCACAGCCCTGGTGGACAAGATGGGCGACTCGGCCGGCATGATGAACATGATCGCGTGGACGATCGTTGACCCCGAGGGACCGGTCACCACCCGCGACCTCGATCTGGCGATGCGGGCGGCGGTGAAGGCCGCCGACGCGAGCGAACACAAGGATGCCGCGATCCTCGACACGCTCGCCCGGGTGCACTTCCTCAAGGGCGACGTGGCCAAGGCGATCGAGATCCAGACCAAGGCCGTCGGGCTCGCCAAGGACGAGATGAAGGCGCAGCTCGAGGAAGTCCTGGCCGAATACAAGGCCAAGGGGAAGTGATCATCCGGGGCGGATGGTGAGCGGTCACGACGGGTTCGGCCCGCGCCTCAGCCGGGGCGAGCGCCGGTTCCCCGCGCCGTGCTCACCGCTTGCTCCAGCGCCGAGATCGGGAAGAAGCTCTGGAAGTAGATGGGCCGGTCGATTCCCGGGCCGAAGACGGCGATGAGCGGAATGCCCCCGCCGCCGGAGATGTCGCGCACCAGGCCCCATCCGCCCGAAGTTCCGCCCGGCGCGGCCGTGCCCCCGCTGCCGGCGGACGTGCCCGGCGCGGGCGGTTCCGCGGCATCTTCGTTCACGGCGTTGGTCAGATCGACCTTCAGAAGCGTGATGCCCTTGGCTGTGAGCAGCGCGATCCCGGCGTCGCTGTTGAGTGTCGTGCGCTCGATCACGTGGCAGTTCACGCACCATTTGGCCGTGAAGTCGATGACCACGACGTCGCCGCGGGCGCGGGCCGAGTTGATGGCGGCGCTGATCTCCGACTCGGGCCGGTCCTTGAAGACGGTCCACGAGAGCGGGCCTTCGCGGGTGAGCGCTCGCGACATGGCGAAGAACCCGACGACGCCGCAGAGCCCCAGCACGGTGCAGATGACCTGCGTCCGGCGCGTGGAGAGCATCCGCCACGCGCCGATCACCAGCCACGCGCTGGAGACCATCGCCACGCCGCCGACGACCCACCAGGGCCACGTACCTTCGAAGAGATTGCCGGCGAGATACGCCGCGACGGCGAGCATGAAGCCCCCGAGCACCTGCTTGAGGAGTTCGCCCCCGGCGCCCCCGCGGGGCAATCGGTCGATGAGCCTGGGGAACAGGATCAGCAGCGCATAAGGCGCGGCCATGCCCACGCCGAGCATGGTGATGGCCGAGAGCCCCACCAGCGGCGGCTGCGTGACCGACCACGCAAAGCTCGCGCCCAGCAGCGGCCCGGTGCAGGGCGTGGCGAGCACGCCCGTCAACAAGCCGCCGAGCAGGTTGCCCAGCGGACGATCGCCGGTCGGGTTGATGCTGTAGACAAAGTTGGGCAGTCGCAGAGACCACCCGCCGATCATGGCCAGGCCCAGCCCCGCGACAATCACGGCCATCGAGAGCGTGAACCACGGCAGCGAGAAGAGCTGACCCCAGTCGAAGCGCCGGCCGCCGGTGATCAGCCCGAACGCCAGGAGGCCCAGCACCAGGTAGAGCAGCACGATCCCCGCGCAGTAGATCGTGCCGAGGTACAGCAGCTTTCCGGGCGACTTGGCGTGACTCTGGATCGACAGGATCTTGATGGGGATCACCGGCAGCACGCAGGGCGTGAAGTTCATGAGCACGCCTGCCACAAACGCGATGAGCATGATGAGCACGTACGCGTCGGAGCGGAGAGAGAACTTGGCGCCGAGGAAGTCGAACTCCTGGCTCCGCACGCCCGGCGCCGGCTCCTGACCCGACAGGATCTGCGCGAAGACGGCCGGCTGAAAGGCCGCGAAGAGCCTGGCCGACTCGGCGTCGTTCGGCGTGCCCGGTTCAATCACCTCGCCGAGCGGATGAACGGTGACGGGCACGCTCACGTTCACCGCGGTGGGCGCCTCGCAGGTCGTAGCGTCGCACGCCTGGTACGCGACTTCGAGCGAGATCGTGCGCGGCCCCGGCGCCGCGTCGGGCGCGACGATCACCGGGATGTACACAATCGTGCGACCCGAGAAGACGCGGACCCTCGAGCCGGCCACGAGCTCCTCGTGCGGCTCGGGCCACTGCGCAAACGGCACATGCAGCGCGAGCCCCGCAACCGGTGCGGCGGTCACCGTCGTCAGGCGGATATCCAGGTCCGCCAGGTCCTCCGGCAGAGGCGGCTTGAAGTTGGGCCAACTGTGCCAGCCCGGCTGATATTCGATCACGACCGCGATCGCGAAATGGTCGTTCGGATAGACCGCCCGACGCTGCGCGTGCGCCGAGATGGCCAGCCGCGACTCGTCTCCGCCGAACTGGGCGGCGAGCGGTGCCGGATGGGCCCACAGGGCCAGGAACGACAGAACAAGCACGAGGAGCCGCGGCCAGGGACGGATGAGCATCAGGGAGTTTACGGCCCACGCCGGGCAGGGTTCGGTCAAAAGGGACGAGCGTGGCCGCGAGGTCCGCGGGTGCGGATCTACTCGCCGTCGAACCAGGTCGGGGCAATACCTGAGTCAACCTTGAGCGGGACGGACAGGGTCAGGGCCTGCTCCATCTCGCGGACGATCACGGCTTGGGCGCCCTCGGCGGTGTCGCGCGGGGCCTCGAAGACCAGCTCGTCGTGAATCTGCAGAAGCATGAGCACATCGTGGAGCGCGGGGTCGGGCCGGCGCGCGGGGTCGGTGCCGCGGGTCGATGCGCCGCCAGGCTCCCCGTGCTCGACCGGCAGGGGCGGCTCGGGGAGCAGCCGATGAATGTTGATCATCGCGAGCTTGATGAGGTCGGCGGCGGAGCCCTGCACGACGGAGTTGATCGCGGTGCGCTCCGCAAACGATCGGCGCGCCGGGTTGCTCGAGTCGATGTCGGGGATCGGCCGGCGGCGCTTGAGGATCGTCTCGACGTAGCCGTGCCGGCGTGCCTGTTCGATGCACTCCTGGAGGAACGTGGTGATCCCGGCGAAGCGGCGCTTGTAGGCATCGATGATGCTCGCGGCTTCGTCATTGGGGATGCCGAGCCGGCGCGCAAGGCCGAAAGGCGTGATGCCGTAGACGATCCCGAAGTTCACCATCTTCGCGCCGTCGCGCTGAGCGCGCGTGACCTGATCGAGCGGGACGCGATTGATCTGGGCGGCGACGGCGCTGTGGATGTCCTGCCCCTGGTGGAAGGCCTCGATGAGCGCCGGGTCGCGCGAAAGGTGCCCGAGCAGGCGCAGCTCGATCTGCGAGTAATCGGCGCTGATGAAGACGCGCGCCGGGCCGGCGCCGGGCGCGCCCGCCGGGGCGACGAACGCGCGCCGGATTTCCCGCCCGACTTCGGAGCGGATGGGGATGTTCTGCAGGTTCGGGTCGCTGCTGGCCAGCCGCCCCGTGACGGCGACCGTCTGATTGAAACTGGCGTGGATGCGCCCGGTGCGCGGGTGGATCGCCTCCTTGAGCGCCACGAGGTAGGTCGAGACGAGCTTGGTGAGCTGGCGATAGTCGACGATGAGCCGGGGGATGGGCGTCGTGATGCTGGCGTCGTCGGCCAGCGTTTCGAGCACCTCGATGTCGGTGCTGTTGCCCGTCTTGGTTTTTTTCACGGGCTTGAGGCCAAGCCCGGGCTCGGAGTCGGACTTCTTTCCGAAGAGCGCCGCCGCGAGCTGCTTGGGCGAATCGGGGTTGAACGTGCGGCCGATGGCGGCGAAGGCGGCGTCGTCAATCTGGGCGCGCAGCGTCTTGATGCGTGTTTCCAGCCGGCCGCGCTGCCGATCCAGCTCCGCCGGATCGACCAGCACGCCGTTCCATTCAAGATCGGCGAGGACTTCGACCAGGGGCATCTCGACGCTGACGAACAGGTCGATCAGGCCGGTGGCGCGGAGCTGCGGGAGCATCACCTCGCGCAGGCGGAAGGCGACGTCGGCGTCCTCCGCGGCGTACTGCGTCGCCGCATCGACCGGCACGGTCTCGAACGAGCGCTGGTTCGCACCGCTGCCGATGAGCTCGCTGAGCGAGATGTTCGTGTGCCCGAGCAGAGCGAGGGCGAGCGCGTCGAGCGCGTGCGATGAGCGCGACGCGTCGATCACGTATGAAGCGACCATCGAATCGAACGCGAGACCGCGCAGCCTGATCCCGGCGTTCCGCAGCACGAGCAGGTCATACTTGAGATTGTGCCCGCACTTGGGCCGCCCGGTGTCCTCCAGGAGCGGGCGAAGCGCTGCGAGCACCGTCGCTTCGTCGAGATGCGATCCCGGCTCGGGCGAGCGCACCGGCACATACCACCCGGCGTTCGCCTCTACCGAAAACGACAGGCCGCACAGGCGCGCGTCGTGCGGATGAAGGCTCGTCGTTTCCGTGTCGAGAGCGAAGACCTCGGCCGCGGCCAGCGTCTTCACCAGCGCGCCAAGCTCGCGCGGCGTGCGCACCGCCCGATAGCCCGCGTGCGCGGGTCGCACCGAGCTCGGTGCTCCGTTGAAGCCGCTTCCGCCCAGCCCGGCAAACAGCCCGTCGGCGAGGTCGCCGTCCCGGGGTCGGACGGCACGCGCGGGTGCCGCGGCCGGCGGGTTCGAAGCCGCGTTCATCGCCGCCTGCACCGCTTCGTCTGGCGCATCGGGCGGACGCCCGAGGAGCGCCTTGACCTCGTCCTGGTAGCGATTGAACCCCAGCTCCCGCAGAATCGGCAGCAGCGCCTCCAGCCGCAGGCGGCTCGTCGCGGCGTCGTCGAGTGCGAACGTGATCGGCGCGTCATGCACGAGCGAGACGAGCTTGACGTTGATCGGAAGGCGATCGAGCGACGCCCGCAGGGCTTCGCCGCGCTTGCCCTTCACCTCGACCGCGTGCTCGATGAGCGCGTCGAGCGAGCCGTACCTGGCGATGAGCTCCGCCGCGGTCTTGGGCCCCACGCCCTCGACGCCCTTGACATTGTCGACCGTGTCGCCCATGAGCGCGAGCATGTCGATCACCTGGCGCGGGGCCAGGCCGGTCTCGGCCCTGAGCGCCTCCGTGTCAATGAGCGTGTCGGTGTGCACGTCGTACAGCTCGACGCGCCCGGGTTCGAGGAGCTGCTTGAGATCCTTGTCCTTGCTCACGATGCGGATGCGCACGTCGGGGCGCTCGCGCTTGAGCCGCTCGACGATCGTGGCGATCGCGTCGTCAGCCTCGAACCCCTCGACGCCCACCGTCGGCACGCCGATCGCCTCCAGCAGCTTCAGGCAGCGTTCAACCTGCGGGAAGAGATCCTCGGGCGGCGGCGGGCGCTGGGCCTTGTATTGCGGATCGATCGTCGAGCGAAAGGTCTCGGTGTCGCCGCTGACGTCGAGCGCAACGGCGAGGAAATCGGGCGGGCGCTCCATGCGCGACGCCGCGGGAACTGCCGCGCCCGCTCCGCCGCCGGCGCCGGCGCGCAGCAGCTTGAGCAGCATCCCCACGAACCCGAAGGTCATGTTCGTGGGTTCCTTCGTGACCGGCGAAGTCATCGGCGTGCGGATGGCGTGATACGCGCGGAAGAACTGCGCGTACCCGTCAATCAGGTAGAGCGTGGGCGGCGAGGACCCAGGGTCGCGAGCCATCGCGCGGAGCGTAGCCGGCTCGCCGCGCGAATGTTCTTTGCCCGGCGCGCGATGCTTGCCGTTCAGCAGCCCGCGAAGTACTGGTCGATGAAATCGCCCAGGTCGTCTGGATCGACGCTGCCGTCCTTGTTGAAATCGGCGAGCCCGCACGCGCCCGGATCGCCCATGTTCCCAAAGAAGCAGTTGATGTAATCACCCAGATCGTCGGGGTCGAGGAACCCGTCGCCGTTGAAGTCCTGCGGGCAGGCGCGGCGCACGCGGATGATCTGTCCCGCGGCATTGAGGAAGTACGGCAGCCCGTCGGGCCCGCGCTCGATCGCCAGCACCCCGCGGAAGTTGGGCGCGAACGAACGGCCCCAGAGCAGCTCGGCGGCCTCGGTGCCGACCGGATTGCTGAGGAAGCTCGAACGATCATCGACGCGGTCCTGAAGGCCGGGATGCTGGAAGACAAAGCCCGTGCGCGTCTCGTTGAGGCGCAGGATCCACACGAACCCGGTGTTGTAATTGGCAACGATCACGGCGTCGTCCCATGGCGCGCCGAGCGCGGAGCCGTAGAGGAAGTGAATGGCCGTCGCACCCGTGGCCTGGAACCACGCGAACTGCGGATCGTGGTACGCCGCGGGCGGATCGCCCGGGAGATTCACGATCTGGTCGATGCTGCCGGTCTGGCGGAAGTGATCGGTCGGGCCCATGATGCGGAGCCAGCCGAGGTTGTCGCTCATGGAGACGCGGTTGACCTCGTCGTAGAGGAACTCGCCGTTGTCGGTTTGCCACAGATCGCCCGTGACCGGGTCGATCGTGAGCCCGAACGAGTTGCGCGTCCCGTAGGCGAACCACGCCTCCGTGCCGGCCGGCGCGCCGTTGACGACGCCGAACGGGTTGTCTTCGGGAATGCTCCCGTCATCGTTGATGCGGATGATCGTCCCGGCGTCGCCGATGACGAACCCGTTGAGCACGTTGTTCGAGATCAGATTGCCGTGGCGCTGATCGCCATGGAGCGTGAACAAGTGCGGCGGCGACGCATGATCGAACGCGATCGGCCCGCCGTGATGAAAGTGCGTGTAAGTAAGCATCGAGCGGATGAGCGTGTCGAAGACGAGCGCCCCGTCGCCGTCGTTGGCCTGGGGATCCCACACGTATCGCTCGATGACGTTGGCGGCGGGGTCGTTGAAGTTATGAAATTCGATCTGGTCGGTGTCGCGACCGGGAAACTTGGTCTGGTCGTAGCGCGCGTAGACCCAGCCCGTGCTGGCGAACGAGGGGTGCGGCTCGAGCGCCTGCACGCCATACTCGGTCTGGTCGTTGAGCGTCCCGAAGACGATGTCGAGATCGAGCACCGTGGCGCCGGGCATGGCGATGGTTTCGGGCTGAAGATCGACGCGGCGCACGCGCCCATCGGCGCGCGACACCGCCAGGATCGTGTCCCGGGCAGGGAAGAAGAACCCCGTGCTGCAGGTGAGCTGCGAGTCTCCCAGCCCGGTCGCGACCACCTCCGCCACGAGCCGCGGATCCGGCATCGTGGGCTGTGCGACCGCGACGCCCGCCCAGGCGAGCACGCCGGCCGCCGCGGCGGGCACGCCTCGCGGAAGCCCTGTGCGCTCCCGCATTCCCCGATCGCGTGAAAAGGTCATGTTCAGCATCCTCCGGCGCCGACCGTCGTGAAGTACACGTTGATGAAGTCACCCAGGTCGTCGGGGTCGATGTTGCCGTCGCCGTTGAAATCAGCGCCGTCGCACGGCGGCACGGAGAAGTAGCAGTTGATGAAGTCGCCGAGATCGTCGGGGTCGACATTGCCGTCGCCGTTGAAGTCGGCCGGGCACGGGGGCACGACGCCGGGGCGGGCGAACCCGACCGCGGCCTGGATCGTCGCGCCGCCGCCGATGGGCACAAGATCGACGTGCGCATAGACCAGGCCGTTGCCTTCGAGATCAAGGCCCGGTCCCACGGCGCCCGACGCGTTGAAGTCGGTGAGGGTGAACTCCGCCTCGGGCGTGGCGTCGATGTTGAGCTCGTCGCCGACCGCCGCCAGCCGCGTGACCGTGCCGTCCGCCGAGCGGTGGAACAGCGCTTCAGTCGCTTCCGTGACGTCCCAGATAAAGACGCAATCGCCCGCGTTGCCGATGGCCGCCGCGTCAATCGCGGCCCCGAGCGTGAGCCCGCCCGCGACGTCGCCCTCGCGAAGGATGACCGCGCCATTGAGCGCGAGGACGCGATCCATGTTCGTCGCGGCGCTGGTGTCGGCGCTGAAGAGCGTCGTGCCGGAGTTGTTGATTCCGGCGAGGTCAAACGAGACCCAGTTGCTCCCGTCGCCGACAGGCCCGCCCTCGACGGCGACCACGACATCATCAGCCCAGATGAAGTCGTCGGTCGTGGTGGTCGCGCCCGTGCGGATGAACTGGCCCATCAGGTGCATTCCGTCGTCGGAGACGTCGTAGTCGAAGCCGATTCCCTGCGCCGTGATGACAAACCCGGGGGCGAGCTCGTCGCCTCCGCCGATGAGTGCGGAAATGGTCGCGGGGTTGGCCGGATCCGTGCAGCGATAGAGCACGCGCATCGACGTGGCGCCGCCGAGGGTGGTGGCGGTCCCGCCCACCCAGTACGCCGTCCCGTTCGAGATCATCCGCGGTCGGCTGTTGAACGTGCTGAAAAGTCCGGGGAAGCCCGGAGCGCCATCGTCATCCACGAGCAGCTTGCCCGCCTGCGTGTACACCGCGTCGCCGCCGTTGAAGCTCGGGCTGTAGATGAACCCGTTCGCCGCCGAGATGCCCATCGTGGATTCACCGCCCGTGAGCGCATCGGGAAGCGCCATTCCGCTGTCGAAGATCGATACGAAGTTCCCCGGCGTCCCGCGGATGATGGCCCGGCGCGCGTCGGCCAGCGACACCACCATCCCCACTGCCCCGGTGCTGTCCATGAACGGCGCATTCACCGCCGAGACGGTTGAGCCCGCGATCGCGTCTCCCTGCGCCACGACCAGCACCGCGTTCACGGGCTGCGCCAGCGCGGATGAGCCCGCCAGCATCGCCAGGAGCGCGGGAGCGGCGACGCCGACGGTCTTCCGGTCAATTCGGTTCATGGATCGATCTCCTTCTCGATGAGTGTGTCCGGTGTGAGGCCAACGCGGCGGCGCGCACAGGGCCATTCAGCAGCCCGCAAAGTATGTATTGATGAAATCGCCCAGGTCATCCGGGTCAACGTTGCCGTCGTTGTTGAAGTCCGCCTGATCGCACGGCGGGACGCCGAAGTAGCAGTTGATGTAGTCGCCCAGGTCGTCGGGGTCGACGTTCCCGTCAGCGTTGAAGTCGGCAAGGCAGCCCGTGTCACCCAGGTCGATGAGGATCGCGGCATTGACGCCCGCGCCGATCGCCAGCGTGCACTCAAAGATGATGAAGCGCCCGTTGTCGCTCATGGCGAAGGCGCCCTCGACGCCCGAGATGGCCTGGATGAGCGTCGGGGTCCCGCCGACGAGCACGCTCGTCACGCCCTCCTGCACGAGAAGCTGGTCATTGAGGAAGAAGCCCGTGTCGCGGGTCGTGTCGGGGTCGTTCCAATCGCCGTACCACAGCACGTTTCCGTTGTCATCGATCGCGACGGGCGCGCTCCCGAAGCCGGTGAACGTGAACACGCCGCCGATCGCGGGGAGCGATTCGCCCTCGCCGATCACCTTGCGCGTGGTCGTGGCGACAATGAGGTCGGTGGCAGTGTCACCGTCTAGCGTGCCGATCCAGGCGCCCTCGCCGGAGTTGTTGACGTCGAGCCTCGTGCTCGTCCCCAGCACGCGCCAGTTGCGGCCGGTCACGATGGATGGCTGCCCCTCCTGCGCCACGAGCGTGCTGCCGATGTAGATGGCGCCGTCGAGCGTGGTGTCGCCCGTCAGGTCGGCGACGAACATCACCGTCCCGGCGTTGTTGAACGCCATCGCGTGCGTGTTGGTGCCGAAATCCGTCACGGCCTCGGTCTGACCGGGCAGAACATCACCCTCCTTGAACAGCACGTTCTCCGTGAACGTGCCCATCGTCGCGTCGTAGTCGAAAATCACGATCGCCCGATCGACCGTCGTCGCGAGGTTGGGATCGTCCACCGACGACATCGCCATCAACTGGTTCGAATCGTTCATCTTCACTTCGAAGAACCCGATATAGGGCGTCGGCACGCCGAAGACCGGCGACATCGACACCGTGCTCTCCTGGAGCACCAGGTCATAGTTGAAGAAGATGCCCGAGTCGGTCGACGTCGTCAGGTTGCGCAGGAACAGGTTCCACCCCGTGTCCCCGTTGTTGTTGAGGCCCACCGAGTCGAACGAACTGATGTTCGCGCCGGCGGGCAGCGTGAGCGCCCGGTTCTCCTGCCCGAAGATCATGTTCAGGTCGTTCTTGAGCACGACCACGTCGGCGTCGACGTCGGTGCTCGAAGTGTCGGCCTCCACCAGCCACGTCCCGCTGTTGTTCACCGCGAGCGCATCAATGCGGAAAATCGCCCCGCCCGCGTTGAGCACGACGTCCCCCTGAATGATCAGCGGGGTCATCGTCTGCGCCGAAGCGCCGGCGGCCAGAGCCAGCGCGGAACACGCCGTGAGCGTCGCGAATCTCATCTGATTCCTCCTGGGAAATGTCGATCGTCTCTCGAATCGGCCCCGCGGGTCTGTCCCCGAGGCTGGTGCTCAATCCTTAGCAGCCCGCGAAGTACGCGTTGATGAAATCCCCCAGATCGTCGGGGTCAACCCCCCCGTCGGAGTTGAAATCCGCCCCGGCACAGGCCGGGTTCGCAAAGTAGCAGTTGATGTAATCTCCCAGGTCATCAGGATCGAGCGCACCGTCCTGATTGAAGTCGGCCGCACAGGCGGGGGCGCACGCATCGCATCCCGTGTCCGGCCCGGCAAACGCCGCGCCGGGGATGAGCAGGCAATCGCTCCGAGCCAGCACCAGGCAGTTGCCGCTTTCCAGGCAGCACGCGCCGGTGGGCTGAGGGCAGCCCGCGGCATTGCAGCTCACGCCGAAGCCCGCGAACGAGCCGCCCGCGCTCGCGCACGCCACCGAGTTGAGCAGCATGCACGTCCCGTCCTCGAAGCAGCACGCGCCCGTCGGGCATGAGCTCCCCGCGCCGCACGCAATCCCCACGCCCAGGAACGTCCCGCCGATGGTCCCGCAGTCACTCATCGTCACGCGGATGCACCCGCCCGTCGAGAGGCAGCACGCGCCCGTCGGCGGCGGGCAGTTCGCGTTCGCGCACGATACCCCCGCGCCGCGGAACACGCCCTGCTGCGTCGAGCATTGTCCCGACGTCAGGCTCACGCACGTGCCATCGGGCAGGCAGCACGCCCCGAGCGGGCACTGGCTCCCCGCGGCACACGTCGTGCCGTCACCCACGTACGTTCCCTGAGCCACGCCGCAGTCACTCGCCGTGAGCACGATGCATGATCCGTTGGCAAAGCAGCACCCGCCCGTGGGCTGCGGGCAGTTCGCCGACGCACAATCGAGCCCGTCGCCCGCGTAGTCCCCGCCCAGTCCCGTGCAGTCATTCACTGCCAGCACCTGGCACGTTCCATCAGGGAAACAGCACGCGCCGACGCCCGGCGTGCACGAAAGCGAGCTCCACGTCGCGCGCATCACCCAATCGCCGTGTGGGCGGCACCCCGTCCCCGGAATGCACTCGCCGAGAACGTTCAGCTCCGGCCGCAGACCTGCAAACGTCGACCATCCGCCGTTGGCCGGGCATCCGTCCGGTCCGCAGTTCACCCCGAACAGCCAGTTGCGATTCGGCTGCTGGAGCTGCGGAAACTGCCCGCACGGCGCAGGGCTGACCGTGTTGTCCGTCGCCGGGAACGCGTTGCGATTCGACGGCGGCGCGGTGAAGCACGGGTCCTGCGTCTGCTGCTGATGCCGGTCGACACGCACACCGATCGAAAAAGTGTGCGTTCCGTTGTCGTTGATGATGATCTGCTCAGGATCGCCCGGATCGACCGAGAACTGCAGGTTCACGCCGTTGGTGCCCGGAGGAATCACGATGTGCGGCAACAGCTCGTTGTCGGAAGAAACCTGAAAGATGAGGTTGCCCGTCGCCGGGCTGCCTTCCCAGATCAGAATCGTGTACTCGGTCGTCGTCGAGATGTTCGTGGCCTGCGTGCCGAAGATCATCTCGAAGAGGTCAAGCTTGATCGGGAACGCCGCCGCCGGCACAACGTACTGAGCGGCCGCGATTTCCATCTGGGCAAACCCGGCCTGGAGGGTGTACGACCCGCCCTCGAACGACCCGCTCGTGTGCGTCGAAATGACGTTGCAGTTGCCCTGACCCTCGGGCGTTTCGAGCGGCTCGCCCTGCTCCGGCGCCTTGCCGGCCGCCGGCGGAATGTTCGCCAGCACCCGGCCGTCGCGCGTGACGTGCAATCGTCCCAGCCGCCCCGTCTCGATCGGCAGATCGACCTGCCGGTTGTCAGCACCGGGCAAGGTCGACGCGAACATCAGACAGGCCGCACCCCAGACAAAGACCGATCTGCTCATCCTGCTTCCCCTTTGCCGCGTCAAGATGGGTGGAATGAAAGGTGAGCGAACTCCACCCGATCCCCGCGGCCCGCGCGAGCCAGAACGGCCCACACCAAAGCTATACCGCAATTCGCTGTTCGCCAGTTCCACCGGGGGAAACGGAATGCGAATATCAGTTGCCGTTGAGGGCCAAAAACGGCAAGACCGTCCCGCGATCGTGTAACGCGGGACGGCCTTGCATGCTCGGTGCGACCCAGTCGCCACCCAGGGGTGATCGGTGGCGCGACTCCCGGTCGACGCGACTCGGGCGGACTCGATCGAGCGCCGGTTGCCCGGGCCCGTTGCCGACCCTCCGCCAGCCGCGGGAGCAGGCTGCATCACCCGCTCCCCGAAAAAAGCCCCGGATCATCCGGCCGCCGCCGAAGCGCCCCGGCCGGTGCACCCAGGAACGAAGACCTTTACCTCATGCCGCGACCTCCCGGGCGCCGCCCTCAAACGTCGGATCGCCCGTGAGCATGTCCACCGGCCCGTTCCAGGGGTAGTGGGACTGCAGCGCCTCGGCGAGGCTCGCCGGCTCGGCGAGCACGAACGCGCACGCCGGGCCGATGTGTCGATACGCGAAGTTCAGGGCGCGAGGCAGATGCTCGCGCGTGGTGCACAGGAGCAGCTCCTCCGACTCAAACCGCATTGGAAAGAGCTTGAACTGCCATGCCTGCCGGCGCGTGAGTTGCCGCAGCGCGTCGTGATCGATCGGCTCGCGCCGCGGGTCGATCTTCTTCGTGTCGGCTTCAAACTGCTCGGCCCACGCCGAGTTCAGCACCCGCGCGTCGAGCCCGAAGAGATGTTCGGCCAGAACCCCGAAGGGCCGGTGCCGCACCCGCTGCTCCAGCAGCACCCGGTCGCGCTGGTCGGGCGTGAGCACCCCTCGTTTGACCAGCAGTTCCCCGATTCGCAAACGCATGCGGCGTGCCTCCTCAGATACCCCGCCCAACCCAGGCGGGCACCCAAGGATCGGATTCGATTCTCTTGCCGACGAGCAGAATGTGCGCCCGCGCGCGGTTATCGGCCATCAACCCGGACGGGGGAGCGGGCTCCGCGAGCTGCGGCAACCGGGCGCGTCCGTAAGTCGTCGCCGCGCGTCAAAATCGCGCCTGCGGCCTTGACGCCCCGCGCCGGCCCCGCGGCCGTCCGCCTGTCGCGATCATCCTCAATGCTCGCCCGCGCCGCGTTATCGGTCGGGCTCGACGGTCGCCGTCAGCCCCCGGCTCACCAGCCGCTCGGCGTACAGCTCCGCGCGCTCTCGGTGCGTCGTCATCACCAGCGACACGCCGCGGATGTGCGCCTCCATCATCACCTTGTACGCGCTCCGCGCCTCCAGCGGCGTCACACGCACCAGCGTCTCCACCACGTACACCGTGTCATGCACATCATCGTTGTGCAGCAGCACCCTGAACGGCGGCAACCGGTCGGTCGCCGGGGGCTGCGGCGACGGTGCCGGGCGATTCGCCGCCGCTGGCGCGGGCGCACGGGGATGGGCCTGCTCGGCCGGCTCTGCCTGCGGAGACGTTGGCGTGTCGGCGGCGCTCATGCCCCATCGTAGACCGGACCGCCCGACCGCTGGCCGCCGCGTCGCCCGCCTACTTCCCGACGCAGAACGTCGCAAACACGCGTCCGAGCACTTCATCGGGATGAACCCGGCCCACCAGTTCGCCCGCGTCGTCGAGTGCCGCGCGCAGGTGGTGCGCCACGACCTCCGGCCGCGCCAGCCGATCGGCCTCCGCTTCAAACGCGGCGCGCGCTTCGATCGTCGCGTGCAGAGCGCGCAGCAGGGCGCGCCGGTGCCGCGGCAGCAGGACGGCCCGGCCGCCGGTCGCTCCCTGCGCGCCCCCGCCGGCGCGCTCGCCGCGAGCATTCGAACCCCATGCCGCATCGAGAATCCGCTCCCGCAGCGCGCCCAGGCCGAACCCATCGAGTGCGCACACGTCGATCGTCGCCTCGGCCCCATCCGACGGCTCGGCCGAGGTCGGCGCCTGCCCGCAGCGCGTCTGGTCCGCCTTGGGCCGCACGCGGATGATCGCCGCCTCCGGTCGAGGTGCGGGCAGGCTGCGCGGATCAAACGCACCCTTCGGGTCGCACCAGATCACCACGTCGGCCTCTCGAAGCGCCGCTCGCGCGAGCACCTGCGCCTCGCGGTCGATCGCGCCCTGGGCATCGTCGGCAGCGGAAGCGCCCGGCTCATCCAGCCCTGCCAGGTCAACCAGTTCGACCTCGATCGAGGCGCCCGCCGTGAGCGCCAGCACCTCGCGAAGCACGTCGCGCGTCGTGCCCGCGCGGGCGGACGTGATCGCGCGTCGCCGCCCGAGCAGCGCGTTGAAGAGGGTGGACTTGCCCGCGTTGGGCCGGCCCGCGAGCACGACCGTCGGGAGCCACCGTTCCGACTCGCTGCCGCGCCGGCTGCCCAGCACCGCGGCCATCTCGCTTTCGAGCTCCGACAGCCGCCGCGACAGCGACGCGGGGGCGATCGGCACAACGTCCTCCTGGTCGGCAAAGTCGATCCCCGCCTCGACGAGCGCCAGCAGATTGGTGATCTCATCGCTCCAGCGCTCAAACGCGGCACCCCGCGCTCCGTCGCCGCGGTGCCCCCCGCGGAGCAGTCGCCGCGCCGCCTCGAGTTCTTCGTGGCTGCCCGCCGCGATGATCGCCGCCACACCCTCGGCCTGCGTGAGCGTGAGCCGGCCGGCCAGATATGCCCGCGCCGAGAACTCGCCCGGGTTCGCCTCGCGCACCCCCGGCACCGCGAGCATCGCACCCAGCGCGCGATCTGCCAGCGCCGGGTTTCCGGGCAGCAGCACTTCCAGCGATTCCTCGCCGGTGTATGAGCGGCCCGCGGGCGATCGCACCACGAGCACCGGAAGCGTCCGTCCGGCTTCGAGCGCCAGCACGCTCCGCCCCGCGCCGCGCTCGATCGCCAGCCCCGGCAACAGGCGCTCCGCGAGCCGCGGCACCTGCGGGCCCGACACGCGAATCAGCGCCCGCGCCGAGCGCCCGTGCCCGCTCGCCCATGCGACGATGGTGTCGCCCAGTGCGTCCGGAGAACTCGTCGGCGTGCTTCGAACCGTGGTCACTCTTGCCCCCGGGGGCTAGCGCGTGCGCTTGCTGTCGCGCTGCTGCTGACGCTGCCGCTCTTCGCGCATCTTCTGGGCGAGCTCAAGCTGCTGGCGAAGGCGCGCGAAGAACCCGGTGGCCGGAGCGGGTGAGTGGGCGGCAGGCACGCCCCGGTCGGGCGCCCGCCGCCGGACTTCGGTGGCCCCCCGCGCCTCGCGCTCCTTGAGCTCCACCTCAAACTGCTTGCGGATGTGCGCCGCCTCGAGGCTCCCGAAGATCGAGTTGACCGCGAAGTACAGCACCAGCGCCGCCGGCTGGTTGTACATCATCACCGGGAACAGCACGACCATCATGATCTTCATGATCTTCTGCTGCTGTTCCTGCTCGGGCGTGAGCTGCGTCGTCGGGGGGGGCGTCAGGTACTTCTGCTGGAAGTAGAAGACGAACCCGAGCACGAACGGCAGGATGTTGACCGAATCGATGTTGATCACCCACAGGGAGATCTTGAAGGGGAGCGGAATGAAGCGGTCCTGGTCGGAGAGGTCGGCCAGGAACGGCCAGTAGCCGCCGAACATCGCTCCGATCTTCTGGAACACGCCGTAGAACGCCGCCTCGTGCCGAAGGTCGAACGCCGTGAAGATCGCCCCGCTCAGGCCGATCCAGATGGGCGTGTTCACGAGCATCTGCACGAACATGGGGGCGCACCCGAGGACGCTCGACGCCCCGACGCCCTCTTCCTGCATGAGCTTGGCCTGCTCCTCGCGGAGTCGCTTCGGATCGCCGCCGAACTTCTCCTGCAGCTTCTTCTGCTTGGGCGCCAGGCCCGACATCTTCTTGCCCATCACGATCATGCTCCGCTGCGACCACTTGGTCATCGGGTGCAGGAGCGTGCGCAGGGTGAGCACGAGCAGCGTGATGCCGATCGCCCAGTCGAACACCACGTAGTCGTGCAGGAACTGCAGGTACCAGTGCAGCGACGCGGCCACCGGCTGGAACATGCACCAGGCGCACGGGCCGCCCAGGTAATAGATCACCAGCCCGCCGAGACCCATCTCCGCCAGCACCGGCGGCGACTTCGTATCGCCCTTGTCCATCGGACCGGCATAGATGCCCAGCGCCTGGACATGCGTCGCGCCCGGCGCGACGCTCGTCGGCGCACTCGTGAACCGAAGCCCGAAGCGCGCGTCGCGCAGCGCCGCCTGGGCGTCCAGCGTCTCGCTCGTGATCGCGATCCGGTCCACCGTCGCCCCGCCCCCCGCCGGCAGCCGCTTGTCCAGCGCCGAGCCCGAGGGCGTGTCGGTCCGCGGCGGCGAGCGATCCGGGGCTGCGTGCAGCACCGCGGCAAAGTAGTGGTTCGTCGTCGAAATCCACGCCAGCGAGTACCGTTCGCTCCGCCCGCTCGGATCGGGCCAGATCACGCGCGTCGCAAACTCAAACCGCGACAGCGACTGGTTCCACGACGGCTCACCCAGGATGTTCGGACGCTCGAGCAGAAACCGCGTATCCGCGAGCACCGTCGTCTGCTCCGGATCGATCGCGGGGGGCGAGAGATACCCAAGCCGCACGCGCCGAAGGTCCGAGGTGTTGTGCGAGTCCGACGGCGGATCGACCGGCCCCATCTGCACCCACTGCACCGTGAACGCCGCGCCGCTCAGGTTCTCCAGCGACTGGTCGAGCGTGATCTCGTGCGAACCGGGGACAAGCAGAAAGGCGCGCCGCACGCGCGCCACCGGTGTGCCCGCGTCATCGACAATGATCGCTTCGAAGGCGCCCGGCGCCGTCTCACGCCACAACGGCCCGTCGGACGACGCCGACAGGTTCACGAAGGTCCCGTCGATCGTCACGCCCAGCAGCGAAAACGGCACGAGCGCAAGCGTCCGACCGCGCACCACCAGCCGCGCCGCCTCCTGAACCTTCACGCTCGCCGACCCCGGACGCGCCGCCACGAAGTGGTCGGCCATTTCGATCTGCTCGATCCCGGCGCCGATGGTCGAAAACGTCACCCGCGCCAACGGCGACAGCGGCCCGCTCGGCGCCGACAGGCTCCCGATGGGCGTGAACTCCTGGGGCGTCAGCGCGGGCCACG
This sequence comes from Phycisphaerales bacterium, assembly GCA_050182995.1. Classification (GTDB taxonomy): domain Bacteria; phylum Planctomycetota; class Phycisphaerae; order Phycisphaerales; family UBA1924; genus JAEUIX01. The sequence goes on from JBFXBS010000002.1 coordinate 298,891, forward strand.
GCAAGGCCTTCACCCCCGTCGGCCCCGAACTCGTCGCAGCCAGGGCATTGCCCGCCGGCGGTTGAAGGGCGGGCGCCGGCGAGGCTCCGGCCGCCGCCGATGCGGGCGAAGGGGTGTTCGCGGTGGGCGTGCTCGCCGATCCGGTCGTGGGCTCGTTGGGGCTCGCGGGCGCCGCGGGCGGTCGGCCTTCATGGGCAGGGCCGGGCGTGGCGGCGTGTCCGCCGTCGGCGACCGCCGGGGGCCGCTGCTGATGGCTCGACGTGTTCCGCATCACCGCCCACCCGACGACGATCGCGCCGGCGAACAGCACGATCGGGACGATCACCCGCAGAACCGTGTTCTTTTCTTGAGCCATGAAGTCGCAACAATAGGTGCATCCCGCGCGACGCGACCCTCTTCCGGGCCCGCCCAGCGCGCGATTTTCCCACTACCGGCCTTCGTACAGCCGATCCGCCAGCCAATCGCTGAGCTGCGGCACCGCCTTGATCTTCCGCGCGCACGAGTCAATGTCGTACGGCACGCGCACAAACCGCACCTGCACGCCCGGGTGCGCGCCGTTGGTCGCGGCGTGCGATGTCCCCGTCCCGTCGCCCCCGATCGGCTCGACGATCGCATACGCCGCCCGCGGGTCAAGATCACGCGGCTGCCCCACCGACCCCACGTTGATGATCGCCCGCTCGTCGTTGCTCACCTTGTACACCGAGTCGGTGAGTTCGCCGGGCGGATAGAAATCGGGCTCGTCGGTGAAAACGCCCGGCACGTGCGTGTGACCCACCATGCACAAGCGCGGCACGCGCTCGAAGATCGTCGTCAGCTTGTCCGGCGCGTTGCGGACGTCATCCGGAAAGATGTACTCGTTGATCGGCCGGCGCGGCGAACCGTGCACAAAGAGCAGTTGCGTCCGGCCGTCGGAGGCCATCTCGACGATCCGCACGCGCAGGCGCCCGAGAAACTCGTAGCGCTCGCGGCGCTGCGCGTCGTCGGGCTCGCTGTCCAGGCGGTCGCGCGTCCAGAACGCCGCCGACTCGGCCCCGGGGTTGAAGTTCGTGGGTTCGTAGAGCACGCCGAAGTCGTGGTTGCCCATGAGCGACCACTGGCAGCGCGACCGGATCAGGTCGATGCACCGGAGCGGATCGGGACCATACCCGATGATGTCGCCCAGGCAGACGACGCGCCCGACCTTGCGCGCGTCGATGTCGGCGAGCACCGCCGTGAGGGCCTCGGCGTTCCCGTGAATATCGCTCACCACCGCCGTCACGTGGGAGGCCCCATGGGGTGACGAGGCGGGCGGGGTCGTGGCGGGGGGGGTGTCGGGCACGAGAAGAGTCGCTCCAGGAGCTAATGCGATTTCCGCGGGTGGACATGCTACGGAACTTTCGCAATCCAGACCACTTCAGGCGAAAGCCAGGGTGTTCCCGAAGCGCAATGCGTGCTGATCGGCTCCCCTGTCATCTTGGCGGACCGTCCCCCTCACGCAACCGATCCGGGCGCGAGCTCCCCGCCTCCGGGGCGGGCGGCCGCGGTTCACGGCGGGCACGAAGATTGCCGATACCCCCGCGGGTACCATGCCCCGTTGACAAGGGTCCCCGGAGAGCCAGTCCACCCCGATTGAGTCCGCCCGACGCGCCCGAGACCCCTCGCTTTGACCCATCCCTCGCCACCGACCCTCTAGAAGGAATCACCGTGAGCATTGCCTACCAGCGCACCCGCGAGATGACCATCGACGAGCTCCTTTTGGAGAATCGCGTGGTCTTTCTGGTGGGGGAGATCAATCACGCCTCCGCCGCTCGCCTCATGATGCAGATGCTCTATCTTGAGAACCAGAAGAAGGGCCAGGACATTCACTTCTACATCAACTCCCCCGGGGGGGCCGTCGACGACACCCTCGCCATCTACGACACCATGCGGTTCCTTTCGAGCCCCGTGAGCACGTACTGCATCGGACGTGCCTATTCCGGGGGGGCCGTTCTTCTTACTGCCGGACAGAAAGGCAAGCGATTCATCCTCCCCCACGCGAAGGTGATGATTCACCAGCCCTACGGCGGCGTCGGCGGGCAGGCCGAGGACATCCGCATCCAGGCCGAGCAGATCATCAAGAGCAAGAACCAGCTCATCCAGATCCTCGCCAAGCACACGGGCCAGAGCGAAGACCGCGTCCGGCTCGACGGCGAGCGCGACAAGTACTTCGACGCGGAGCAGGCCAAGAACTACGGGCTCGTCGACGAGATCGTGGCGGAGCCCAAGAAGTAAGCAGGTGCAATGGCCAGGCGGGCAAACGCCCCGCGGCCAAACAGAGCGTGCCGTGACGCTCGACAGGTTCGAGTCCCCCGTCCGAAACTTTGGCCCACGGGCAACCGACCCCTGGCCTTTCTGGAGCCCCCATGTCCGGCTACCTCGTTCCCATCGTGATCGAAAAGACCGGCCGCGGCGAGCGGTCGTACGACATCTACTCCCGGCTGCTCAAGGACCGGATCATCTTCATGGGGGGGCCCGTGAACGACGAGATCGCCTCGCTGGTCATCGCGCAGCTCCTGTTCCTCGCCAACGAGGACAGCAAGAGCGACGTGCATTTCTACGTGAACTCGCCCGGCGGGTCGGTTTCGGCCGGGATGGGCATCATCGACACGATGAAGTTCATCCAGTGCGACGTGTGCACGTACATCATCGGTCAGGCGGCGAGCATGGGGTCGGTGATCGCCGCCTCGGGCACCAAGGGCAAGCGGTTCTCGCTGCCCAACGCGCGGAACCTCATGCACCAACCGCTCATCGGCGGCGTGATGGAAGGACAGGCGACCGATCTCGAGATCGAAGCGCGCGAGATGCTCCGCATCCGCGACCGGCTGTACTCGATCTACTCCGAGGCGACGGGCCAGTCGGTCGATCGCATCAAGGCCGACTGCGACCGCAACAAGTGGCTGGACGAGCGGGAGATGCTCGAATACGGCCTGGTCGACAAGGTGCTGCGCCAGATGCCGCGGACGCGGCGCGAAGGCGAGCCGCGCGACGACGAATAAGCATTGGCGCCACACTTACCAGATTGCCATTGACAAGTCCGGGGGGGGGGGGGGGGGTAGACTTACGCGCGATCGGTGCCTTTGGAGCCACGCATGGGAATCAAGCAAGGTTCGAGTCTGATTCGGCTTGTCGCGATCAGCGTGGGCATCGCTTCGCCTACTGATGCGCAGCAGTCGACGCCGATCGACCCGTGCGACAGTCCATGGGACTGTTGCATGGCCGCCGGATGCGACGACTGGTGCGTGATTCACGAATACGTCCCGCCACAGCGAACGGTGACGGTTGTTCCCGTGGTCAGCACAGCGTACAAGGGTGCGTGGGTATCGCACGCGGCGTGCAACTGTGCCATGCTCCCATGCGGAATGCTGGCCACATGCACCCCGGCGCAACTCACGCACAGCAAGGAAGAGGAGGTCTGCTGGAGCCTGGGTGGGGAGTTGGGATTCGAAATCGGAGTCGAACTGCTGGTTGAACTCGGCGTCAGCGGAGGATTGAACAGCCAGCTTTCAGGTTGCCGGACGCTCGGCGAGTCGTTCACGTTCTTTACGCAGGTCTCCAACTGCTTCACGACGTTCACGCGACAAACGTGGGTTGAGTCAAGAGTGCATGGGACGATCACGGAGACCCCGAGGTCTTGGCACTGGTACAAGTACCCGAGTTCGGGGCAGGGCCAGCCGGTGAGCATGGGCTGGACGCAGTGCGGCGGGTCTTCAGGAAACGGAACAGCCTGGCTGACCACCGCGAGGGGCGTTCAGCACGCGCCATATCCCGAGGAATGCGGTGCACCGGAGCAGCCGATTCCTGATCCCTTCGACGGCCAGCGCGCGTTGCCTTGCTGTGCGCCCCTTCCGCCATGCGATCAGATCCCACAGGGCATGAGCCCGTGCTGCGGCTGCTATGGGGGAGGCTGAGCCAATGACGCGCTGCGATCGTCCGCGTCGATTCATGATCCTTGCCGCGACGGCCGTCCTGGCGGCGGGCGTCGTGATTTCAAGCGTGCTCACCGTTGGCAAGTCATGTATCGACGCGCCTCGCGCAGCCAGCACCCGTGCGGTTGAAGCGGATCGGGGGGTTGCCGAACACGGGGGACTCGAACACGATGCTCGAGACGTCCTTGTAGAATCGGCGATGCGAGCTCAGACGCAGGCTGGGCCGGGATTGATCATGATTGCTGAGCGATTGGCGACAAGTGATCCCGAACTCGCGCTCGAAATGCTCGAATCCGGAATGCGCCATTCCTCGCATGCCCGAGATCGGGCGACATCCGCGAAGATGATGGCCGACATTTTGCTCAAGGTCGGGCGGCGCGCCGAGGCGGAGGACGCATTCGTTCTTGCGATCGCGGAGTTTGACGCGAGTCCCGAGCTTGTCGTTTCAAGGCTCGACATGTACGCAAGCTGCGTGAATCTCTACGCCATGCTTCTATGGCGAGAGGGACGAACTGCCGAAGCGCTCGACATCAATGAGCGGCTGCTCCGGCTCAACGAGTTAGCGAATGCTCTCACCGATCGGTCCGTTGTTCCGGCCGCGATGGCACACCAAGCGCAGATGTTGCAACAATCGAACGATCAGGCGGGCGCTGCGGCCATGATCGACGCGCTCTTTGATCGCTTTCCGGGCTACGGGCTCGCCGATGGGTCCGCGATCGCTCTACGTCTCTGGCGATCCCAGCTTCGCGTTCCCAACGAATCGGCGAGCTTGGCTCGACGGCACGTCGAACTCGCTTGGCGGGATCCGAGTCTTCGAACGCGCCCTGAAGTCGTGTCTGCGGGCCTCAGGCTTGCCGAGGCGTTGCACGCCGAACGCGACCCAGGTCGAGCGGCAGCAACGCTTCAAGAGGTTGCTGAACTCATTGACCACAGCATGGTGCAATGGGTCGTTCACGCCGGCGATGTGGGCTTTGCCGTCCGATCGAATCTTGAAGCAGCGCGACTCTCGGCCCTGTCGTCGCTTGCGACAGCCGACCGAAGCGGAAGGCCGGACTTGGCGCTTTGGGCGATCCGGCGACTGCGCGAGTTGGCCACCACCGACCTTGAGCGACAATCGTGCGACGCACTGGAGCGCGCGGTGCATCAGCGACAGTCGGGCGAGAGATAGGACCAGGGGTTTCGCAAGGCAGGTTCACCCTCTTGGCTGTGCGGGCGCGGGACTGCGTCGGTCGTCGGGTCCGACCGCGCACGGCGCTATCCTCAAGATCCAGCGGCTGGTGCTGCCGATCCGCCTCCGAACGCCCCCGAATGAACCCCGCGCTCGAAATCACCGGGCTCCGATTCGCGTATCGCCCGGGCGGGGCGCTGGTGGTCGATCTGCCGGGGCTGCGCATCGACGCGGGCCAGCAGTGGCTTCTCGAAGCGCCGTCGGGCCGCGGCAAGAGCACGCTCCTGCACCTGATCGCCGGGCTGCTCGATCCGCAGGCGGGGCAGGTGCGGGTCGAAGGGCGCGACCTGCACGCGATGCGCGGCGCCGTGCGCGACGCCTTTCGCGGGCGACGCATCGGCATGATCTTCCAGACGTTCAACCTGCTGCAGGGCTTTTCGGCGCTCGAGAACGTCATGGCCCCGCTCATGTTCAGCACGATCCCCGTGCGCGAGCACCAGGCGCGGGCGCAGTCGCTGCTCGAGGAGCTGGGGATCGAGCGCGAGCGCTGGCGCGCCCCGGCGGAAGAGTTGAGCGTCGGGCAGCAGCAGCGCGTGGCCGTGGCTCGAGCGATCGCCTGCCGGCCGGCCATCGTGCTTGCCGACGAACCGACGGCGAGCCTGGACCCCGAGAATGCCGCGGGAGCGATGGACCTGATCCAGTCGAGTTGCCGGGAAGCCGGGGCGGCGCTTCTGTGCGTGAGCCACGACCCGTCGATGCGCGAGCGGTTCGAGCATCGCGCGCCGCTGGGACCGGTGGAGCTGGCGCGGGCCGGTTCGCCGGCGGCGACCTCATGAAGACCTCGCGGGAGCGTGCATGGCCCTGACCGACTTCACGATCATCAACCGCAGTCTGCGCGTGCGGCTGTTCTCGACCGTCACGACCGTGCTCATGGTCGGGGTGTCGGTGGCGATGCTGCTCTCGCTGCTGGCGATGCGCGACGCCGGGCGGCGCACGTTCGAGCGCGGCCCGGGCAACATGCACGTGCTCGTGTCGGCCGATTCGGGGGCGCTGCCCTCGGTGCTCAACGCGATCTTCTACGCCCGCTCGCCCGCACGCCCGCTCACCTGGGCGCGGTACCAGCAACTCTTCGGGTCGGAGCGAGACATGGCGGCGGGTCCGCCCCTGCCGATCGACTGGGCCATTCCCACGCAGCAGGGGGACAGCTACGCGGGGTGGCCGACAATGGCGACCACGCCGGAGTTCTTCTCGCGCTTTCAGCCCGATCCTGAAGGCGAGCGCGATCCGGAACGGCGCTGGCAGCTTGCCGACGGGCGGTTCTTCGAGAAGCCGTTTGAGGTGGTGCTCGGCGCCAAGGCCGCGGCGGGCACGAGGCTGAAGGTCGGCGACCGCCTGTACCTGACGCACGGCACATCGGCCTCTCGCGGCGGGGCGGGTGAGCCCGAGCCGGCGGGCGAAGATGAACACGATCATGCCCACGATGAAGAAGCCGGGCACGATGATCACGCCGATCACGACGACCACGCGCATGACGAGGAAGGCCACGACCACGGGCACGACGATCACGTGCATGCCGACGAGCATGCCGGGCACGTGCATCGCGAGTTCCCCTTCACGGTCGTCGGCGTGCTGCGGGCGACGGGCACGGCACACGATCGCGCGATCTTCAGCGACCTGGCGAGCTCGTGGATTCTCCACGCGCATGACCGGCGCGAGCGCGACGACCCGGGCGTGACGACGACGAGCGAGGCCGACCTGATCGAGAGCGACAAGCTCATCACGGGGGTGTACGTGCGCGTGAAGGGGCGCCCGGGGAGCGACGCCTCCGCCGCGATCGGCCCGGTGTTTGATGCGCTGCGCCGCCAGCCCGACCTGACGGTGGCCAATCCCGCCGAGCAGGTGCGGCAACTCTTCGTCATCGTCTCGAACATCGACCAGATTTTCGTGGCGATGGCGGCGGTGGTGCTCGTGTCGAGCGCGATCGCGATCATGCTGGCGCTGTACAACTCGATGGAGCAGCGTCGCCGGCAGATCGCCGTGCTGCGCGTGCTGGGCGCGAGCCGGGGGCGCATCTTCGGGCTGGTGCTGACCGAGTCGGCGGTGGTGGGAGCGCTGGGAGCGATCTCGGGGGTGGCGCTCTGCCTGCTGGGCGTGAGGCTGGTCGCCGCGGTGCTCAAGGAGCGGCTGGGCATTCTGCTCGACGCGGGACTTCCGTTTGATCTGGCGCTGAGCGTCGGCGTGGGGACGGTCCTGCTCGCGGCGATCGCGGGGATCATCCCGGCGGTATCAGCCTATCGCACGAGCGTGGCGCGCAACCTGCGGCCGATCGGGTGAACACGAACGCTCATGGCGGCGGCGGTGCGTCCTGCTCGGTGATCCCCAGCGCCTCGTTCATGAGGCTCATCGGGGGCATGGGGTTGTGCGGAACGATCTTGCGGCCGCAGTCAGGGCAGATCGTGTCGCCGGGCTTGCCCGCGAATCGGTTGAGCAGCACATACGTCGGCTCGATCTTGGCCTTGCCGTCTTTGGTCCAGAAGCATTTTTCGGCGGGCCAGAGCGTGTCGGTGCCGGTCTTGGGATTCTTCCACGGGTACATCCCGGTCTTGGGGATGCGGAAGTCGATGAAGACTTCGCCGGTCTGCGAATCAACAACGGTTCGGCGAACGCTCTCCTCGGCCGCGCTGGGTCCGCCGCCGAGCGTTTGCCAGGCGAGAAGGCAGAGCGCCACGAGGAGCGCGGCGATGCTGAAGGCGATCTTGAATCGCTGGGCGCGATTCGGGTCGTTCGGGCGCGCCCGGGCTCGACCGGCCGCGGGGGCATGGTCGATGTCTTCAACAAGCGATCCGGAGTTGATGGTCCCGCGGCTCATCGCTGTGTGGGAAGTCAAGGAATCACGTAGCCCACGGCACACTTGGTGGGCCATTCGTTGCGGGTGTAGTTCCACGTATCGAGCGGCGTGCGAAGCACCGTGCCCGACGGGAACCAGTAATCGGGATTGGTGGCGTCGCCGTCGTTGGTTGCGATGACGTGCCCGTCGAAGAAGGCGAGGTTGCCGATGGGGGCGGTCTGCTTGGTGTAGGCGGTGTCGGTCGCGGTTGCCTGGCGTCCGCTGCCGTGACGGAAGGCCCATCGGCGAGCGTCCTTGAACGTGCCCGGCTGGAGCGTGTGGGCGAGGCGGCCGGATTCACCCGGCGCGCTCTGGCGATTCAGCTCCTTGGAGTCACGCCACCATGCGCCGATGCCGCCGAACGCGCCGCCGTAGGACGCGCTGATTTCCCACTCGAAGTCGGGCTGGACCGAAGGAGTGGCGAAGCGATGACCTTCAAAGAAGATGACCTTGGTGGCGGGCGAACCGACGCGCGAGATCTGGGGAGTGAATCCGCCGCGATCCTGGTTGGCGCTTGCGGTCCCGCCACCGAAGGGCTGCGAATACGCACGCGCGGCGCCGTTCTCGGGGCTTCTCGATGCCGTCAGGAAGTTTGCGGCGGAGTTGTACGAGAGCATCAGGCCGGAGCCGACAGGATCGCTTTCGTTGGGATAGGGCACGGAGATGATGGCGTTGCTCGGGCACTGAAACGCCGGGAAGTTGCGATAGAAGTTGTAGCGATCGCGGCGCTCCTGGTCGCCTTGAGTTGCCGCGCCGTCGTTGGGGGCGGTGTACCCGGCGGTGTACGCGAGTGGGCCATAGAAATCGAACGTCTGCACGCTGATTCCGTTGAACTGCGCGGGCGTGAACTTGAGGTAACCCGCAGTCGCGACGTTGGCAGACTGGGTTTGCGCGGGCAGGCAGTCAAATCCGCTGGTGGCGGGAGAACCAGCGAGGTATTCCTTGTTGTCGGTCGCGTAGCTTGCCTGAAGCTGGGCGAGCTGACGGACGTTGTTGCCGCAGACGAGCGTGCGTGCGGCATCGCGTGCGGCGGAAAGCGCCGGCAGCAGGATGCTCACAAGCAGGGCGATGATGGCGATGACGACGAGGAGCTCGACGAGCGTGAAGGCCCTGGGGCGGGAGCGGGGAAGAGGCTGAGGGTTCATGGACGCGCTCCTTCGGGCTGCCGCTCGACTCTCGAAACCGTGACGACACACACCCCGTGTGCGGGACGCGGTCGAAGCCGCGTCCCTGGCGGGCACCGGAGCCGGTTTCGCCCCGCCGAACGGACCAGAACCGCGAAGGAAAGATGATACGGATCATGCCCGCGCGGCAGCAACCCGGCCGGGACGTTCGCGGAAGATTCACGAATTCTCGGGCGCGAGGCCCGATATCACTGTCGGGTGGTGTGGATAAGCCCGGCCGGAGCGGGCCGGAGACGAACACCCAACCCGCTATCCTTTGGGGACGAAGGCGATGGATCGGGGGTGGATTCAGGAGGCCGCATCGTGGGTGGAACCCTTGTCGTCGGCAATCGTGGCGGTCAGATGGTGCGAACGGACGGGAGGGTGATCTGGGCTGGAGTGGGGGGGTTGGCCGTGGCCGTTGCGTGTGGCGGGTGCGAAAGCGGGTCGCTCAAGAAAGCCGAGGAGTCGGATTCGATCCTGGCGATCTTCTCCGGGCCGACGCCCGCCGATGCGGTCGAGGCCATGGTCGATCCGCATGACCCGGATCGGCGCCTGCGAGGCACGGCGCTGGTGGCGTTTGCGCCCTTCGGCGGGGAAGAGCTGTACGTCAAGTACTACGTGAACCAGATTCAGACCGACGAAGATCCGGGCGTGCGGGCGGTGGCTGCCCGGGCGCTGAGCTTTCACGGGAGCCCCGAGCACGCGCCGCTGATTGTGCCGCTGCTGGACAACCCGGACCGGAACGTGCGTCTGGAGGCGGCGCGGGCGCTGCAGCGGATCCACAACCCGGCGGCGATCGAGGAGCTGATCAAGCACACGCGGCCGGAACGGTTTGTCGACACGACACGCGTGGACCTTGTGGGGACACGCGTGGGCGAGAGCGAGGCGATGGTGCGGGCGGAGTGCTGCACGGCCCTCGGGCAGTATGCCGAGCCGCGCGTGCTGCAGGCGCTCATCGGCGCGCTCGATGATCAGCAGCTCTCCGTGACACGGGCGGCGAGCGCGTCGCTCAGCACGCTCACGGGCCAGGAGTTCGGCGAGGATCAGCGCCGCTGGCTCACGTGGCTTGCCGGGAACAACGATCCGTTCTCCGAGCGGCGCGAGTACCTGTACCCGGCGTTCTCGCGCGACCGCAAGTGGGTCGAGTACATTCCGCTGGTGCCGCCGCCGCCGAATGAGACCCCCGCGCCCCCGGCGGGCATGGGATCGCTCTCGATCAAGACTGAGAACATCAAGTAGACGCGGTCATTCGACGCCTTCGATCCATCCGCCGCCGATGACGGCATCGGGGTGGTCGGAGCCGTAGAGCACCAGCGCCTGTCCCGGCGTGACGGCCGATTGAGGGTGGTCGAAGCGCACCTCGAAGCGCCCGCGCCGTCCGGAGGGCGTGGGGCCGTCGCCGGGCGGAAGCGGGCGGAAGCGCGCCGGCGCCGGGTCGCTGTTGTAGCGGTACTTGGCCAGAGCCGGGCGCCAGGCGGAATCCGTCGCGCTCGGATCGGGCACGAGCCAGTTGGCTTCGCCCACGACGCACGAATCGGAGAGGAGTTCCTCGGGCGAGCCGACGGTGACGGAGTTGGCGACGGGGTCCTTGGCGACGACGTAGATCGGGTGACCGAGGGCGACGCCGACGCCGCGGCGCTGTCCGAGCGTGAAGCGGTGCTGCCCGGCGTGGGAGCCGACGACGCGCCCGGCGGAATCGAGGATGGGGCCTTCGCGGGCGAGATCGGGGCGGCGGCGCTCGACCAGCCCCGCGTAGTCGTTGTCAGGGACGAAGCAGATTTCCTGCGAGTCGGGCTTCTCCGAGACCGGCAGGCCGAGGTTGCGTGCGAGGGCACGCACGTCGGGCTTGCGCATTGCGCCGATGGGCAGGAGCATGCGCGGCAAGTGCTCGCGCGGCACGCCGAAGAGCACGTACGACTGATCCTTGTCGGGGTCGATGGCGCGGCGCAGGCGAGGAGCGTCATCGCCCGGGAGCGGCGCGACGCGGGCGTAGTGCCCGCTGGCGACGAACTCGGCGCCGATCTGCTTCGCGTACTCGCGGAGCTTGCCGAACTTCAGCCAGTCGTTGCAGCGCACGCAGGGATTGGGCGTCCGCCCCGAGGCGTACTCGTCCACGAAATAGTCGATGATGCGTCCGAAATCATTCTTGAAGTTCACGACGTAGAACGGGATGCGCAGATGCGCGGCGACGAGCCGAGCATCGGCGGCGTC